>NZ_JCASIN010000019.1:0-2724 GCF_059685915.1 Telluria sp. LT2P34 | reverse complement strand
CTAATGACGGTACCTGAAGAATAAGCACCGGCTAACTACGTGCCAGCAGCCGCGGTAATACGTAGGGTGCAAGCGTTAATCGGAATTACTGGGCGTAAAGCGTGCGCAGGCGGTTTTGTAAGTCTGTCGTGAAAGCCCCGGGCTCAACCTGGGAATTGCGATGGAGACTGCAAGGCTTGAATCTGGCAGAGGGGGGTAGAATTCCACGTGTAGCAGTGAAATGCGTAGAGATGTGGAGGAACACCGATGGCGAAGGCAGCCCCCTGGGTCAAGATTGACGCTCATGCACGAAAGCGTGGGGAGCAAACAGGATTAGATACCCTGGTAGTCCACGCCCTAAACGATGTCTACTAGTTGTCGGGTTTTAATTAACTTGGTAACGCAGCTAACGCGTGAAGTAGACCGCCTGGGGAGTACGGTCGCAAGATTAAAACTCAAAGGAATTGACGGGGACCCGCACAAGCGGTGGATGATGTGGATTAATTCGATGCAACGCGAAAAACCTTACCTACCCTTGACATGTCAGGAAGTCTTGAGAGATCAGGATGTGCCCGAAAGGGAACCTGAACACAGGTGCTGCATGGCTGTCGTCAGCTCGTGTCGTGAGATGTTGGGTTAAGTCCCGCAACGAGCGCAACCCTTGTCATTAGTTGCTACATTTAGTTGAGCACTCTAATGAGACTGCCGGTGACAAACCGGAGGAAGGTGGGGATGACGTCAAGTCCTCATGGCCCTTATGGGTAGGGCTTCACACGTCATACAATGGTACATACAGAGGGCCGCCAACCCGCGAGGGGGAGCTAATCCCAGAAAGTGTATCGTAGTCCGGATCGCAGTCTGCAACTCGACTGCGTGAAGTTGGAATCGCTAGTAATCGCGGATCAGCATGTCGCGGTGAATACGTTCCCGGGTCTTGTACACACCGCCCGTCACACCATGGGAGCGGGTTTTACCAGAAGTAGGTAGCTTAACCGCAAGGAGGGCGCTTACCACGGTAGGATTCGTGACTGGGGTGAAGTCGTAACAAGGTAGCCGTATCGGAAGGTGCGGCTGGATCACCTCCTTTCTAGAGTAGCACCGGGTTAGAACCCAATCATTGAGCGTCCACTCTTATCGACTGTTGAAATTGAAAGAAACAGTAGCAGTGTCCAAGTCGGGGCTGTAGCTCAGCTGGTTAGAGCACCGTGTTGATAACGCGGGGGTCGTTGGTTCGAGTCCAACCAGCCCTACCAACGCGGTCATCGTGATCATCGTATTCCTTGGGGGATTAGCTCAGCTGGGAGAGCACCTGCTTTGCAAGCAGGGGGTCGTCGGTTCGATCCCGTCATCCTCCACCACTCTACTTTGAAAGTACAAACGTAAGCTGCGCCATTGGCGATGAGTTTAGGTTTGATCTTTTAGAGGTCAATGCTGTTTCGTTCTTTAACAATCTGGAAGAAGTAAAGTTTTATTGAGTACGCACGACAGTGCGTACTCTGGGTAGTAACAAGTCAACAAACATGCAACAGGCTGTACTCTTTGAACTGTAACGCTCACTGGTTAGTCGCCAGTGGCTAACGTTATAGGGACAAGCGAATAAGTGCACATGGTGGATGCCTTGGCGATTACAGGCGATGAAGGACGTAGTAGCTTGCGATAAGCTGCGGGGAGCGAGCAAACACGCTTTGATCCGCAGATTTCCGAATGGGGAAACCCGGCCTTTTAGGTCATTGCATATTGAATACATAGGTATGCAAAGCGAACGCGGCGAACTGAAACATCTAAGTAGCTGCAGGAAAAGAAATCAACCGAGATTCCCAAAGTAGTGGCGAGCGAAATGGGATGAGCCTGTACGTGATAGTCGGACTGATAGTGGAACAACCTGGAAATGTTGGCCATAGAGGGTGATAGCCCCTTACACGAAATCAGACCGGTGATACTAAGCGTACGACAAGTAGGGCGGGACACGAGAAATCCTGTCTGAACATGGGGGGACCATCCTCCAAGGCTAAATACTCGTAATCGACCGATAGTGAACCAGTACCGTGAGGGAAAGGCGAAAAGAACCCCGGGAGGGGAGTGAAATAGATCCTGAAACCGTGTGCATACAAACAGTCGGAGCGGACTTGTTCCGTGACGGCGTACCTTTTGTATAATGGGTCAGCGACTTACATTCAGTGGCGAGGTTAACCGAATAGGGGAGCCGTAGAGAAATCGAGTCCGAACAGGGCGACAGTCGCTGGGTGTAGACCCGAAACCAAGTGATCTACCCATGGCCAGGATGAAGGTGCGGTAACACGCCCTGGAGGTCCGAACCCACTAATGTTGAAAAATTAGGGGATGAGCTGTGGGTAGGGGTGAAAGGCTAAACAAACTTGGAAATAGCTGGTTCTCTCCGAAAACTATTTAGGTAGTGCCTCAAGTATCACCATCGGGGGTAGAGCACTGTTATGGCTAGGGGGTCATTGCGACTTACCAAACCATTGCAAACTCCGAATACCGATGAGTGCGAGCTTGGGAGACAGACGTCGGGTGCTAACGTCCGGCGTCAAGAGGGAAACAACCCAGACCGCCAGCTAAGGTCCCAAAGATTGGCTAAGTGGAAAACGAAGTGGGAAGGCTAAAACAGTCAGGATGTTGGCTTAGAAGCAGCCATCATTTAAAGAAAGCGTAATAGCTCACTGATCGAGTCGTCCTGCGCGGAAGATGTAACGGGGCTAAGCCAGTCACCGAAGCTGCGGATAT
>NZ_JCASIN010000018.1:0-6178 GCF_059685915.1 Telluria sp. LT2P34 | reverse complement strand
GCAAGTCGGTCCCACCCCTTCCCATCCCGAACAGGACCGTGAAACGACTTTGCGCCGATGATAGTGCTGCAACCAGTGTGAAAGTAGGTTATCGTCAGGCTAGTTATACGTAGTAGAGAAAAACCCCCACCAGCTTTTGAGCAGGTGGGGGTTTTTTTTCGTCTGGTGGTTTTGGTTGAAGTACCGGCTGATTTACCGCGGACTGGGCGAGCACTTGTTACCCTCCTGCCCCCGGTTCCTTCCGCGCTCGATCGCCCTCCGCGCCGGTAGCTTCGCCAGGCAGACGTAAAAAAACCGCCGCGGCTTGCGCCGGGCGGTTTTCAAAGAGCTCGCAGTATTACTGGGTGACGGTGCGGGTGCCGACGACTTCGATCGTCACGCGGCGGTTCTTGGCACGGCCTTCGTCGGTCGCGTTGTCAGCAACTGGCTGGGTCTCGCCCTTGCCTTCGGTGTACAGACGGGCCGGGTCCAGGCCTTTCGATACCAGATAGGCCTTGACTGCATTCGAGCGGCGCAGCGACAGCTTGTCGTTGTACTCGTTCGAGCCTTTGGAGTCGGTATGACCAACGGCGATCATCACTTCGGTGTTCATTCCCTGCAGTTTCGACATCATTTCGTCGAGCGCAGCTTTTCCTTCTGGTTTGACAACCGACTTGTCGAAGTCGAACAGCGCTTCAGCGGCGAACGACACTTTTTCCGAGGTTGGCGTTGGGGCCGGTGCGGCTACGACTGGTGCGGCTACCGGCGCTTCTACTGGTGCGGCCACTGGTGCGGCGGCGACTGGTGCGACGTAGGCGACTGCTGCTGGGCGGCCGAACTTGTAGACCAGGCTCAGGGTGGCAAAGTCGATCTGGCCACGGTTGCCGGCAGCATCGTTGACGCCTTTCAGGCGCTCGACTTCAGCGCGCAGGGCCAGGGCTTCGGTCAGCTTGAATTCGGCACCGACGCCGAACTTCGCGCCGCGACGGCCTTCATTTGGCGGGTTCGGGTTGCCCAGCGCGTTGAGGCGGTTACCGGTGAAGCTGGTGGTTGCCTTCGTGTATTGCAGACCAGCGCGGCCCAGCAGCGACAGGCGCTGGGTCAGCGGCAGTTGACCGACCAGGTCCAGGGCGCCGCCGCGGTATTCGGTTTCGCTAGCCAGGACGCCGTTGCCGGTCGTGGTTGCGCGGTAGTTGAACGAGCCCAGGTCGAAATACGACGCTTCGACTGCGAAGTAACGGCTCAGTTGCTTGCCGACGAACAGCTTGCCGCCGACGTCACGGGTGTCTTCGGAGAAGCCGGTGACCGTTTGGGTCCCCGTGGTCAGGCCGCGGACCTGACGGCTTGGGATGTCGGCGCGCGACTGGCCGATGCCGGCACCCATGTACCAGGCGCTGTTAGCCCAGTCTGGGTTGATGAATGGCGAACCGGTCTGTGCGGTGTCCTGTGCCTGGGCACTCATCATGGTTGCGCAGGCCAGTGCGATCAGTGCGGCGAGTTTTTTGGAAGTTTTCATAGTGCTATTGTTCTTTAGGTAAGTAGTTACTGATATCGATTGTGACGAAGGTGAAGCAAGATCCCGTCTGACTCGTTGACCTCTTGGTAAGACGGGTCGACAGTATAGACGCTTGCCGCGATTGCCGTAGCTCAGGTAGACGATTGCGTCTTCTCAAGACGAACTATTACCTTTTGATATCAACGCTTCTGTTCGTTAGCGCGCATAACAACAGCTGTTGGCTATTTCCACCGTAAAAAGTGTTGCGCGCATCAGACGTGTTACTCTGCCTCATCGTTTTTACCGCTGGTCAGCAAGAAAATCTCTGGATGCTACGCACGCAAGACCCAAACCAAAATCACCTCCTCGCAGCCCTGCTCGACGACGAGTTTGACCGCTTGTCTCCTCACCTTGAATCGATACCGCTGCGCCTTGGCGACGTGCTGTGTGAATCTGGCGGTACCCTTGACTATGTCATTTTCCCGACGACGGCCATCATTTCGCTCCACTACCTGTTGGAAAACGGTGGCTCATCCGAGATTGCCGGGGTTGGTAACGAAGGCATGCTGGGAGTGTCGCTCTTCATGGGCGGCGGCAGCACGCCGAGCCGGGCCGTGGTCCAGACCGGCGGCTTCGGTTATCGCTTGCCTGTGCGCGTCCTGATGGAAGAGTTCGACCGCGCCGGCCCGGTAATGCGGTTGTTGCTGCGCTACACGCAGGCCTTGTTGACCCACATGTCGCAGACCTCGGTGTGCAACCGCCATCATTCGGTCGAACAACAGCTGTGCCGCTGGCTCTTGCTGACACTGGACCGCTTGATGTCGAACGAACTGACCATGACGCAGGAACTGATCTCCAACATGCTGGGTGTGCGCCGCGAAGGAGTGACCGAGGCGGCAGGGCGCCTGCAGGGGCGCGGCCATATCAGCTATCGCCGCGGCCACATCACGGTACTCGATCGTCACGGCCTCGAACAGGATGTGTGCGAATGCTACGGCGTCGTCAAAAAAGAATTCGGCCGGCTGTTGTCGGATGTACGAAACAGACAACCCAAGCTGCCGGCCGAGCTGCTCCCGAACCGAGGCTCCTGACGCGATGTCGCTGTCATCATGTGCGCCAGTGCGGCGCTTACTTTTCCGTCATCGGATCCTGTCATGTTGTCTATAAAAAATACGTCGGCCGCAAGGCTGACATCCATCGGCTTTTCTGCCACCTTGCTTGTGTTGCTGCTGGTCGGCGCAATTGCACTCGCGCACGAAGACGGCAGCAATCGTGCCGCCGTGCACATCCTGACCAGCATCGGCTTGCTGCTCTGTTTCCTGGTGGGCTTGCTGTTGCTGGCGAAGCGCCAGGCACGCCTGCAGGCCGATCGCGAGGCTGCATTCAAGCAAGCACCGCTGCTGAAAGCGGGCGCTTTGCAGGACGCCATTTTTAATAGCGTTAATTTTTCCAGTATCGCCACCGATGCGCAGGGCGTGGTCCAGATTTTCAATGTCGGCGCCGAACGCATGCTGGGGTATCGCGCAGCCGATGTGGTCGACAAGCTCACGCCGGCTGACATCTCGGATGCACAGGAACTGATCGTGCGCGCCGATGCGCTCAGCGGGGAATTTCATACGACCATCCTGCCGGGCTTCGAAGCGCTGGTCTACAAGGCGGTGCGCGGTCTCGAGGACATTTATGAACTGACGTATATCCGCGCGGACGGCACCCGGGTTCCGGCCCTGGTCTCGGTCACGGCACTGCACGGGCCGGATGGCAAGCTGATCGGTTTCCTGCTGATCGGCACCGACAACACGGCACGCAAGCAGGTCGAAGCCGAGCAGGAGTTGCTTGACCAGCGTCTGCGCGACCAGCAGTTCTACACGCGCTCGCTGATCGAGTCGAATATCGACCCCCTGATCACGACCGATCCGCGCGGCACCATCAGCGACGTCAATCATCAGATGGAACTGTTGACCGGCCGTAGCCGCGACGAGTTGATCGGCGCGCCGTTCCGCAGCTGCTTTACCGAGCCGCAGCGTGCCGAGGAAGCGATTACCCGGGTGCTGCGCGAAAGCAAAGTCACGAATTATGAACTGACCGCACTGGCGCGCGACGGCACGGAAACTGTGGTGTCCTTTAACGCCACGACCTTCCACGACCGCGACCGCAAGCTGCAGGGTGTGTTCGCCGCCGCCCGCGACGTTACCGAGCGCAAGCATTTTGAGCATGCGCTACAGAAGAGCAACGTCGAGCTGCAGGGCGCGCGCGAAGCGGCCGAGAAGGCCAACCTCGCCAAGTCGGAATTCCTGTCGAGCATGAGCCACGAGCTGCGCACCCCGCTCAATGCGGTGCTCGGCTTTGCCCAGTTGATGGCCTCGGAAGTGCCGCCGCCGCCCGCGCGCCAGCAGCGCTCGATCGACCAGATCCTGAAAGGCGGCTGGTATCTGCTGCGCCTGATCAACGAGATCCTCGACCTGGCCATGATCGAGTCGGGCAAGGTGACGATGTCCCAGGAACCAATGTCGATGACCGACGTCCTCCAGGATTGCAAGGGAATGATCGAACCGCAGGCGGCCAAGCGCGGCATCGCCATGACCTTCCCGAGCTTTGACAACGCCCTGTACGTCCATGCCGATCGCACGCGCGTCAAGCAGGTGATGATCAACCTCCTGTCGAACGCGATCAAATACAACGGCAGTGGCGGCAGCGTGATTGTCCAGTGCGTCGCCGGCGACAAGGATCGCGTACGCGTCTGCGTCAAGGACACTGGCAGCGGATTGTCGGCAGAACAGCTTGCACAACTGTTCCAGCCATTTAACCGTCTTGGCCAGGAGGACGGGGGTGAAGAGGGTACCGGTATCGGGCTGGTCGTCACCAAGCAGCTCGTCGAACTGATGGGCGGGCAGATCGGCGTCGAAAGCGCTGTTGGCGTCGGCACGGTGTTCTGGGTAGAGTTCGCAGGGGCAGTAGCGCCGGTGCTCGACAACATTGAAGAAGTTGCGCTGGAACGGCGGCCGTCTGAGGCGCCCGAAGTCGGACAACAGCCGACCCTGCTGTATGTCGAAGACAATCCGGCGAACCTGGCACTGGTCGAGCAACTCATCGGGCGCCGCGGCGACCTGAAGCTTCTCACGGCCATCAATGCACCCCAGGGTATCGCACTGGCGCGCACCTACGTTCCGGATGTCATCCTGATGGACATCAACCTGCCAGGGATGAGCGGCTTCGGCGCACTCAAGGTATTGCAGGACGATCCACTGACGGCCCACATCCCGGTATTGGCCCTGTCCGCCAACGCCGTCCCCCGCGATATCGAAAAAGGACTCGAAGCCGGATTCTTCCGCTACCTCACCAAACCGATCCGCGTGCGCGAATTCATGGAAGCGCTCGACGTCGCTTTGCAGCACGGTGCACAGCACGGCGCGCGCCCCGCAGTAGAACTGAATAGTCCCGCCCCCCAGGAACCCGAGAAACTGCCATGCTAGAAGTCTCTGAAATACTCAACGCACAAATCCTGATCGTCGACGACCAGGAAGCGAACGTCATGCTGCTTGAAATGATGTTGCGTAACGAAGGCTACGTGAATATCACGACCACCCAGCAGCCGCGCGAGGTCTTCGCACTGCATGCGGCGATGCGATTCGACCTGATCCTGCTCGATTTGCAGATGCCGGAGATGGATGGCTTCGAAGTCATGGAAGCGCTCAAGACGATCGAGGTGGCGAGCTACCTGCCGGTGCTGGTACTGACCGCCCAGCCGGCCCACAAGCTGCGCGCGCTTCAGGCGGGCGCCAAGGATTTCGTCAGCAAACCTTTTGATATCGTCGAGGTGCAAACCCGCATCCACAATATGATCGAGGTCCGCCTCCTGTATCGCAAGCTGAACGACCATAACCAATTGCTCGAGAAGGCGGTACTCGAGCGCACTGCCGAGCTGCGCGAGAGCGAAGCGCGTTTCCAGCGCTTTACCGAGCTGTCGTCGGATTGGTATTGGGAGCAGGACGCCGCCGGCAACGTGACCATGTTCTCCGGGGCGGTGCAGGAGATGATGGGAATCGACGAAAACGCGACTGCCGAAGAATGGGCCGCCGCCGGATGGAACGTTGCTGAACGGGCAGCCTTGAGTGCCAAAATTGCGAACCGCGAGCCCTTCCTGGACTTCGGTTACAGCCGCACCTTCCCGGACGGTCGCGTCCAGTACCTGCAAGTCAGCGGCGAACCGATCTTCGACGCGGCATGCGCCTTTGCCGGATATCGCGGTGTCGGCGTCGACGTCTCCGAACGTATGGAATGGCCGTAACTAGGATCGAAAAAATGCCGGTACGGTACTTGCGGACCGCTGACCGCTTTGTTATGATTCGCGTCCGCTGCAGCGCTGTGTCTCAAACGGTTAACGAAATCAAGTAGTTAGCCTGCAACAAGCGCCGGAGTGGAAAAAACGGAGTTGACGAGTATCGCGAAACACTGCATAATCTCATCTCTCTGCTGCTGACAAACAAAACGCTTTGTCTCCAAGTGGCAAGTAGCACCGAATACAGTTCTTTAAAAATTAACAGTCGATAAGTGTGGGCGTTTGATGAAGGTGCCAGGGACTTCGGTTCCTGATTACTTAAATTATCAAATGTTCACAAAAGTATTAAGCGTTGTCTCAGCAATGGGATGACGGTCAGTATCGAGTGAGCGACCCCTGAGAAATCAGGGTGGCAGCAATGCCAACAA
>NZ_JCASIN010000017.1:1179-16102 GCF_059685915.1 Telluria sp. LT2P34 | reverse complement strand
ACTACAATCACGACCGCATCAAGATGAAACTAAAAGGGCTGAGTCCTGTGCAATACAGAACCCAGCCCTTGGCCGCCTAGCAAACTTAACCGTCCAACTTTAGGGGGTCAGTTCAAAGCCGGCGGGTTTTTTAATTCCTACGCGCCATTTCGGCGATAATCCCCCTTTTCCTGACGCGACCGCTATGTCCATCCGCCTCATCGTCGGCCTCGGCAACCCTGGCCCAGAATACGAACAAACCCGCCATAACGCCGGCTTCTGGCTGGTCGACAAGATCGCCAACGATATCCCCGGCTGCCGCCTGCAGCGCGAGTCGCGGTTCAATGCGATGGCGGCCAAGACCACGATTGCCGGCAATGAGGTTTGGCTGCTCGAGCCGCTCACCTTCATGAACCGCTCCGGCCAGTCGGTCGGAACGCTGGCGCGCTTCTATAAAATCAATCCCGACGAAGTGCTGGTCGTGCACGACGAACTCGATTTGATGCCGGGCGTGGCGAAACTGAAGAAGGGCGGCTCCTCGGGCGGCCACAACGGCCTGAAGGACATCACGGCAGCCCTCGGCACCCAGGAATACTGGCGCCTGCGCCTGGGCATCGGCCACCCGCGCAGCCTGAACCTGCAGCAGGGCGTCGCCGACTTCGTCCTGCACCGCCCGCGCAAGGACGAACAGAGCCTCATCGAAGAATCGATCGACAAGGCGCTGCACATCATCCCGCTGGCGGTCGAAGGCAAGTTCGACACGGCTACGATGCGCCTGCATACGGGCTGAACCGCCGCCGTCACTCGTTCACCGCGCGCCGTAGGCCCCTGTACCTGCGGCCGTACCCGGCCGCACCAGGCCGCGCCTGACGATGTAGTCGACCACCTGGTGGCTCAGCGCAATTCCGGCGGTCTTGTCGAAGGGCCAGTGCACGCCCAGGTAAATCCGGCTTTGCCCATTTTCTTCCTCGGCCTGCGACAAGCTTGCGTAGCTGCGCGGCAGGCGCGGCCTTACCTGGCCATCGTTGTCGCGCGTGATGCCATTGAATTCGTCGGACACGAAGGTGAAAGGCAGCTGGTCGCCATACAGCCGGCGCAGCATGTGGAAGGTGGCCCCGCCCAGGCCCGCATGACCCGATACATAGGACGGGAAGGGCGGCGTGAAATCCGGGCCGAACAGGTTGCTGGCCGGCGCGCCCAGCGGCGTCCAGCCGGGGTCGGCCAGGGTCTGCGGATTGCCGTCGCCGAGCCCGGTCGGGCTGGTGCCCGGTCCGGCTTCGCGGATCGCCGTGACCGGGCGCCAGAAATCGTAGTCGTATTTCGACTGCCAGACCGCCATCGTCGTGTCGGCGATCGCCACGTTCACCAGCGCCAGCGCGCGCGCCAGTTCGAGCGCATCGCTGCTGCGCCGCAAGGCCAGTTGCACCGCAACCTGGTTGTACAGGCGCACGGGCGTGCCGATCCAGGCGGTGCCGTCGTAAGCCCAATAGATACCGGCAATGGTCTGGTCGCGCGTGCGCCGGGTCGGCGTGCGCACTCCGTCGCCGCCGAGCTGCTTGACCTCGTTGAAGGCGCGCGCATACGCGTCGCTCGCCAGCGCCGGTGGCGGCGGCGCTCGGAAAGCGTCGAGCGAGGGCAGGACGAAGGGCGTCAGGCGTTGCCAGTAGGCGCCGAGCGCGATCGGGCTGCGGCTCACCGGATCGGGCCGCCACACGCCGGGGGCATTGCTGACCTGATAGTCCTGGCCGACGACCGGCTCGTCATCATAATGGCCGTCGCTCGCGCGCAGCGCCAGGATCGCGGCAGCCGCGCGGCGCCCGACATCGATGCCGTTCAGGGTGGCCCGGCCGCGCGGCAGGCGGGCGATATCCTCGCGCAGCCAGGTATCGAAGCGCGCCGCCTGGCGCGGATACAGCGCTACCAGGGTGTCGTGCGCTGCCTGGGCAATGGCGGCATCCTGCGAACTGTCCGCGAGCGCCGCCAGTGGACCGGTATAGCCGGGATAGCGCCGGAGGATGGCATTGACCGCGTCATACACGGCAATCTGGATGATCGCCATCGCCCGGCTGGTGCGGGTCGGCCCCAGCTGTTCGGCGCCGAGCGCCACGTTGCCGACAACTGCCGGGGTATGGTCGACGGCGTTGGCGCGCAGCGCGAGCTCGTTCCAGTAGGCCAGGCGCGCAATCGGATTCGGGCCTGGCGGCGGCGGGTAGCGGGGCGGCAGCTCGCGGGTGCCCGGCTGGGTCTGGAAGGCTGGCCCGGCGCCGACCGGCGGATGGGAGCCTGCCAGGGCCGGCGCGCCAGCCAGGAACGTCATCAGGAACCAGCAAAACGACGAGCACAACAGCACGGCGCGCGACTTCATGATGACTCTCCTGTCGGGATAGGAAGTTCCGGATGATGAAGCCCAGCTTAGAAACGGCCGAGTCAAAATACAAGCGCAACCGCGCCGCGTATTGATATCGCCCAGCCCAAATTCTGCTCTGCATTAAAGTACCTGGTGCAATTCTTTCTGCCAACGCAAGGCAGGACGGGCGAAGGCGCCTCTGTCTTGCGATAATTCCACGCATGAGTGCTCTCACCTTCCACGCCGGCCCGCGCGCGCTGGCCCAGATCCGCGCCCACGGCCTGCGCGCCCAGGATGTCGCCGTCGTTCCCGCCGCCGCCGGCGGTCCCAAGGGCCTGATCTTCCAGAAGCTCGACCAATACCTGTTCGGCGAGTGGCTTCCGAGCCACCCGCGCGAGCGCACCCTGATCGGTTCCTCGATCGGCGCCTGGCGCATGGCCGCCGCCTGCCAGCGCGACCCGGTCCGCGCCTTCGGGCGCCTCGGCGCCCTGTACGTCGGCCAGCGCTACACCACCACCAAGCCCAGCCCCGCGCAGATCAATACCGTGGTGCAGGGCTTCCTGCACGAATTCGTCAGCGGCCACGAGGACGACATCCTCAGCCACCCGCAGCACCGCCTGCACCTGCTGGCCGTGCGCGGCAAGGGCGCCCTGGACGCGCCCACCCACCGCCGCGCCGAGATGCGCGGTTTCGCCGCCGCCGCGCTCACCAATTTTGCTTCGCGGGCGCGTCTGGGCAGCCTGCTCGAGCGCGTCGTGCTCGCCGACGGCCGCGCGCCAGCCGGCTGGCTGAGGGAGGCCTTCGACGGTTTCGACACCCATTTCGCCACCCTCAGCCGCGCCAACCTGGCAGCGAGCCTGCTGGCCTCCGGCACGCTGCCGCTCATCATGCAGCCGGTGACCGGCATCGATGGCGCGCCCCAGGGGCACTACTGGGATGGCGGCATCATCGACTACCACCTGGCGCTGCCCTACGCACGCCTGGAGCGCGAGGAGCCGGACGCGATCGTGCTCTACCCGCATTTCAACGAGCACATCGTGCCCGGCTGGCTGGACAAGGCCATGCCCTGGCGCCGCTGCGCACGGGGGCCGAACCGCGGCTGGCTCGACAACGTCCTGATCGTCGCGCCTTCACCCGACTTCGTGAAATCGCTGCCGCGCCACAAGCTGCCCGACCGCGGCGACTTCAAGCACTTCGGGCTCGACCACGACGCGCGCATCCGCAGCTGGCAGCTGGCGATGGGAGAAGGAGGTCGCCTGCGCGACGAGCTGGCGGCATTTGTCGAGCGGCCGGATTTGTCGCGCCTGCGAGCGATCTGAGCGCATGGCATCGCCCGTACAATGGGCGCATGACCGAAAACCAAGCATCGTTTCGCCGGATGGGCGTCCCCGCGCTGCACCTCGCCTTGCAGGACGCGCGCCACCACACGCTGGCCCTGTTCGAGGCCCTGGCGGCGGCCGGCCACGACCAGGCGGCGCACGTCCCCCGCGTTGCCAGCCTCAACCTGCCGCTGTGGGAACTGGGACATGTCGCCTGGTTCGCCGAATGGTTCGTGCTGCGCGCTGCAACCAGCAGCGCGCCGGGCGACGCCAGCGGCGCCTCGCTGCTGGCGCAGGCCGACGACTGGTTCGATTCGAACCGGATCGCCCACGGCGCGCGCTGGGCGCTCGACCTGCCTGCGCCCGGCGCCGTGAAAACCTATTGCCGCGAGGTGCTGGAGGGGATCTGCGCCCGGCTGGCGCAGGCGCACCCGGACGACGCTGCGCTCTACCCGTATCGCCTGGTGCTGGCGCACGAAGACATGCATGGCGAAGCGCTGCTGCACACTTTGCAGACGCTGGGCGCGGCGTGGCCGCTGTCCTGTGCGCAAACGCCTGGCGGCGAGGCCGCGGCGCCAGGCGAGATCGCGTTTGCCGGCGGCGAGCTGCTGCGCGGCGGCGACCAGTCGGGCGGCTTCGTGTTCGATAACGAAAAACAGGCGGCGCCCTGCCATATCGCCCCGTTCGCGATCGACGCCGCTCTGGTGTCGAATGGCGCCTATCTCGACTTCATGCAGGACGGCGGCTACCAATGCCCCGGCTTCTGGAGCGAGGCCGGACGCGCATGGCTGCTCGGCGAAGGGCGCTCGGCGCCGCGCTACTGGCAGCGCGCCGGGACGGGCGATGGCTGGAACACGGTGCGCTTCGGCAGCCTGGTGGAGATCGACCCGGCCGAACCGGTGCGTCACCTCAGCCTGCACGAGGCGCAGGCCTATTGCAGCTGGGCCGGCCGACGCCTGCCGCGGGAAGAGGAGTGGGAATACGCCGCCACCGCGTCCGAGCCCGGCTTCGCATGGGGCCAGTTGTGGGAATGGACGGCGTCGCCCTTCCTGCCCTATGCCGGCTTTGCGCCGGACCGTTACGCCGAGTATTCGGCGCCGTATTTCGGCAGCCGCCAGACCCTGCGCGGCGCCTCGTTCGCGACGCCGGCACGTTTGCACTCGGCCCATTTCCGCAATTTCTACACGCCCGAACGCGACGACATCTTCGCCGGTTTCCGCACTTGCGCGCCCGACGACACTGTCCCGGATTTGTCACGCCAACCGAAATAAATTCCTTAAGGAAACAAATAGTCCATGCTATAACTTCGCCTTTGAACAATCGTCCGGCGAGGATTTGCAGCAATGTCAATCAACCAACTAGTCTATGTCAGCCAGGCAGTACGCAAGATGTCCGCAGACGACCTGCGCGATATCCACGTCAAAGCCAGGGAAAATAACGAACGCATCGATGTGACGGGCAGCCTGTTCTACAACGGCGGATGGTTCCTGCAAGTGCTGGAAGGGCCTGCGGCCACTCTGGCAAAGCTGTACAAGATCATCGAAGCCGATCCCCGCCACAAGAATTCGCGCGTGCTCTACAACGAGCCGGCCAGCTTCCGCACCTTCTCGCGCTGGAACATGAACATGACCAATCTGGACGACCGCCAGGCGGACAAGTACGACGAGCTGGTCGAAGTGATCGAGGCCGCGCGGGGCAACCGCAAGATCGGCGCCGCATCGCCGGCAGTGACCTTGCTTAAAATTTTCAAGGAATAATTCGCTCGACGGTGGTAAGCAAACGCCTGTTTTTGCGGCATGCCTGGCCGTCCCCGGTTACAATATGGGGTTTCGGGCCGCGCTTTCCTGGCTCCACCATCATCGAACGAAAGAATTCCCATGAGTCTCCAATGCGGCATCGTCGGCCTGCCCAACGTCGGCAAGTCCACCCTGTTCAATGCGCTAACCAAAGCCGGCATCCCGGCCGAGAACTACCCGTTCTGCACGATCGAGCCGAACGTCGGCGTGGTCGAGGTGCCGGACCCGCGCATGCAGGCGCTGGCCGACATCGTCAAGCCTGAGCGCGTGGTGCCGGCCATCGTCGAATTCGTCGACATCGCCGGCCTGGTGGCGGGCGCCTCGAAGGGCGAGGGCCTGGGCAACCAGTTCCTGTCGCACATCCGCGAGACCGACGCCATCGTCAATGTGGTGCGCTGCTTCGAAGACGACAACGTGATCCACGTGTCCGGCCGGGTCAACCCGATCGACGACATCGAAGTCATCCAGACCGAGCTGGCGCTGGCCGACATGACCGCCGTCGAAAAAGCGATCCACCGCGAGAATAAAAAGGCGCGCTCGGGCGACAAGGACGCGGCCAAGCTGGTGGCGATCTGCGAACGCCTGATGCCGCACCTGAACGAAGGCCAGCCGGTGCGCACGATGGGCCTGGACGCCGACGAAATGGCGTTGATCAAGGAACTGCACCTGATCACGGCCAAGCCGGCGATGTACGTGGCCAACGTGTCCGACACCGGTTTCAAGAACAATCCGCTGCTGGACCAGCTGACCGAATTCGCCAACAAGCAGAACGCCCCGATCGTGGCAATCAGTGCCGCCATCGAGTCCGAAATCGCCGACCTCGACGACGCCGACAAAGCCGCCTTCCTGGGCGACATGGGCATGGACGAGCCGGGCCTGGACCGCCTGGTGCGCGCCGCCTACAAACTGCTCGGCCTGCAGACTTATTTCACCGCCGGCGTCAAGGAAGTGCGCGCCTGGACCGTGAAGGTCGGCGCCACCGCCCCGCAGGCGGCCGGCGTGATCCACACCGACTTCGAACGCGGCTTCATCCGCGCCCAGACGATTTCCTACGACGACTACATCGCCCTGAAGGGCGAAGCCGGCGCCAAGGAAGCAGGCAAGATGCGCGCCGAGGGCAAGGAATACGTGGTCAAGGATGGGGATGTGTTGAACTTCCTGTTCAACGTCTAACCGCGCGCCTCCAGCGCGGATCAGCCAGAAACGTGAAAGCCTCGCATGCGAGGCTTTTTTTCGTCCTTTTGCCGGCGCAGGTAAGCCAGAACGCGTGAGAAAGGCCGGTCCGGAAGCTCTCCGTTGACCACCAGCATGTCTGTTTCATTTATACAACGACAATTAATCAGTCCAGGAAAAATTAACTGGAGGTTAACTACTGTGCATAAAAAGTGATACATTGCAAGTCAAACGACAACTAATAGTTACTCGATTTGAGCGTGGGTCGTGATGCTTGAATCGCTGGTGCTCGTATCTCTTGAATTGCGCTACATCAACCTTTGGACTTGGTGCTAATGCGGCCGATCGATGCTTTTGATCAAAGTAATGATCAGTGGACCCTCCCTTCAAGAGGGGGCAGCACCGATGATCCTTTGCTGAGCTGCCTCGTCGACATGACCCGGCTTATCGACAAGCCGATGTCCGCCGAAACCCTGACTGCGGGTTTGCCACTGCCTGATTACCGCCTGACACCTGATCTCTTCCTTCGCGCGGCATCCCGTGCCGGATTTACAGCGAAACTGGTCAAGCGGCCGCTGGGAAAAATATCGGAACTCACTCTTCCCGCCGTATTACTGCTGCACGATAAACAAGCCTGCATCGTGCAAGCCATCGGGAGTGAAACAGCACAAATCCTCCTCCCAGACTCGGCTTCCATCCAGCGCGATATCGCGCTGGTAGAACTCGAACGGCAATATGCCGGCCATGTGATTTTCATGCGCCTGGCCCATCGTTTCGATGCAAGGGTCCACGATAGTGCCATTCCAAAAGGCGTGCATTGGTTTTGGGGAGTCGCGGTGCAGTCGTGGCCAATATATGCAGAAGTGCTGCTGGCCTCGCTGCTGATCAATCTGTTCGCCCTGGTAATGCCCTTGTTCTCGATGAACGTGTACGACCGCGTCGTACCGAACCACGCTATTGAAACCCTATGGACTTTATCGATTGGCGTCGGACTGGTCATGTTTTTCGACCTGGTCATTCGCGCACTACGTGGTTACTTCATCGACGTTGCCGGGAAAAAGCTCGATGTCGTCCTTTCTGCGAACATTTTTGAAAAAGTACTGGGTATCCAGATGAGCGCTCGCCCCGCGTCGGTCGGCGCTTTTGCCAGCAATCTGCAGGAATTCGAAGCGTTTCGCGAGTTTATTACCTCCGCTACCATTACGGCCCTGATAGACCTGCCTTTCGTTATCCTGTTCATAGGCGCGATGTTCTGGGTTGGCGGCACGCTCGGATGGATACCCCTGGTTGCAGTACCACTCATCGTTGGTGTCAGTCTGGCGCTGCAAGCTCCGCTAGCCAGGCTGGTGCAAACAAGCTCCGCACTTGCCGCTCAACGGCAAGCGACTCTTGTCGAAAGTCTTGTAGGGCTTGAAACCATCAAGGTCATCGGCGCGCAAGGTGCGGTACAACGCAAATGGGAACAAGTGATCGGGCAAATCGGCAAGCTGGCGCTGAAATCGCGCTTTCTGTCTGCCTGTGCAGTCAACTTTTCCATATTTGCCCAACAGGCGGCCTATCTCGCGGTCATTATCATGGGCGTGTACCTGATTGCCGACGACAAGCTCACCATGGGCGGCCTGATCGCATGCTCCATTCTTACCGGGCGTGTGCTGGCACCGCTCTCGCAAGTGGCAAGCCTATTGACCCGTTACCACCAGTCGCGCGATGCGTTGATGGCTATCGACCGGCTGATGAACCTGCCTGTGGAGCGGCCACCGGGCAAGGACTTCGTACACCGCCCGGCCTTGCTTGGCGGCGTGGAATTCAAGAACGTCAGCTTTGCCTATCCCGACCAGACCAGTGAAGCGCTCAGCGACGTCTGCTTTCGCATCGCGCCTGGTGAGCGCGTTGCGATCATCGGCCGTGTCGGCTCAGGCAAGACGACCGTGGAAAAACTGGTGCTCGGTCTTTACCCGCCGAGCAAGGGGGCGGTGCTCATCGATGGCACTGACCAGCGTCAGATCGACCCAGCTGCCCTGCGTCGCGATATCGGCTATGTACCGCAGGACATTATGCTATTTCATGGCAGCGTACGCGACAACATTGTGCTCGGTGCTCCCTATGCCGACGATGCGGCGGTACTACGCGCGGCCGACATTGGCGGCGTCACGGAATTTACGAATCGCTCGGCGCAGGGACTGGACCTGCCTGTTGGCGAGCGTGGCGAAAAATTATCCGGCGGGCAGCGGCAAGCAATCGCGATTGCACGCGCGGAACTCCTGGTGCCCCCGCTGTTGCTGCTTGATGAACCGAGCAGCGCGATGGACAACCGATCCGAAGAACAGTTCAAGGCACGTATTTCCGCCCAGATCCAAGGCCGCACGCTGATCCTGATCTCGCACCGGGCATCGCTGTTGAGCCTGGTGGACCGCCTGATTGTGCTCGACCAGGGACGGGTGGTAGCTGACGGCCCGAAAGAACCTGTTCTCGCAGCACTCGCAAGAGGGAAGCTGAATGGCGCACACCAGTAATTCATCTGGCAAGCTCCCTCTGCGAGGCCTGGTGCGCCGCGCCGCGAACGCCTTGCGTCCGACGGTTGACGATACCGGCTTCATGCGTGAAAGCAGCGCTGCGATGATGGAAGGGCCCCGTTATTTCACGCACTGGATCCTGTGGCTCACGCTTCTGTTCTGTGTTGTGGCCATCGCCTGGGCTGCTCTGGCCACTGTCGACGAATTCACTGTAGGGGAAGGAAAGGTCATCCCCTCGAGCCAACTGCAGGTTGTGCAAAACCTGGAAGGCGGGATTGTTTCCGAAATCATGGTCAGAGTGGGACAAGTCGTGCACAAGGACCAGCCACTGATGCGCATCGACGATACCCGTTTTACTGCATCGTCGCGCGAAGGCCAGGCAAGGGACCAGGCCCTGCGTGCCCGGATCGCCCGGCTGGCGGCGGAAGCCGAAAATACTGCTTTTGTGCCCCCGGCCCACCTGGAACAGGAAGCGCCCGCGCTGGTCGCGCAAGAAAAATCATTGTATGCGACCCGGCAGCGCGAGCTGCGTGCAAACCAGTCGATATTGCGCCAGCAGGCGGACCAGCGCAGCCGGGAATTTGCCGAAAACCGCTCGCGCGAAGCACAGCTAAGGCAAAGCCACGAATTGATCGCCAAGGAACTGGCCTTGATGCGGCCGATGGCAAAGCAAGGAGCGGTGTCCGAAGTGGATTTGTTGAGGCTGGAGCGCCAGGTGAACGACTTGCGTGGCGAACTCGAAGCGACTCGTCTTGCACTGCCCCGGCTGGAATCGGCACACCGGGAAGTTCAGCAAAAAATGGAAGAACTGCACGTACGCTTTCGCGCTGATGCAATGAAGGAGCTGAACCTGGTTCGGGGCGAACAAAATGCGCTCAGTGCTGCCAATACGGCGCTGGAGGACCGGGTCAAGCGCACGCTCGTGCGGGCACCGCTGGCCGGAACCGTCAAGCAAATCAAGGTCAATACGGTTGGGGGCGTCGTGCAGCCGGGAATGGACCTGCTCGAAATCGTGCCGCTGGACGACACCTTGTTAATCGAGGCGCGTGTGCGCCCGGCCGATATTGCATTCCTGCGCGCGGGCCAGGAAGCCATGGTCAAGCTGTCGGCCTACGATTTTTCCATTTATGGAGGCCTGCCGGCGACGCTCGAACATATCAGCGCCGATACGCTCATGCCGGAGCGTCCGGGAGAAAGGCAGGAAAGCTTTTACCAGATCCGGGTTCGCACCAGGCAGCTCAAGCCCGGCGGCCAAGCCACGCCGTTAGCGATCCTGCCAGGCATGGTGGCAACCGTGGATATCAAGACCGGCAAAAAAACCGTACTGCATTATCTGCTCAAGCCGATTATCAAGACCAAAGAAATGGCGCTTCGCGAACGATAAAGGACATGCCGATGATTCTACTCGCCAGCCCATCACCCGAACTGCTGCACAACTGGCAGCAAGGGATCGAGGGTTTTTCCATAGTGGGCACTGCCAGGGACATGGCAACGCTTTTAATGGAAATGGAGCGTACCAGGCCGGACGTGCTCGTGCTGGACCTGGATTTGCCGGATCTCGATGGCGCCAAGGGTGCCGCGCGACTGCGGAAACTCCACGCCCCAACCAAAATCGTCGCACTCGCCGGGGAACCATGCGACATCAGGGAGCTGGGCTTGTTCCGGATCGGGGTGCGCGGCTGCTGCCGCAACGACATTTCCCCTGAACGGTTGAATTCGGTCATCGCCGCTGTCCAGAAAGGTGAACTGTGGATTCGCAGGACACTCACGCCCCGCCTGCTTGATGAGCTGGGCGCACGCATCCGTGCCGATAGCGAGGGCAGGCGTGCCGCAATGGAACGCTTGTCCGACCTCACCCGCCGCGAGCGCGAGATTGCGGAGCTGATCGGAAACGGTGAATCGAATAAACAGATCGCACGGCAATTGACTATCACCGAAAGCACCGTCAAGGCGCATTTGACCGAAATATTCCGCAAGCTCGGGATTGCCGATCGGCTCAAGCTGGCATTGCTCGTCGTCGAAGTATCCGTTCTCTAGCTGGCGGCGGCGTTCGCCTGCCTCCCCTGTGTGCCTCCTGTACCGCCGCGCGCCACTGCAGCAATCCCCTTGGCGGCCCGACGCCGGGCCTCGGCGTGAAAACAACAAGCTTACCTAGACTTAAGTAGTGGGTGTACCAAAGTCTAGTAGGCCGCGTATTGACATTGATTTAGCCTGACTGGCAGCCGAATCGCATAAAAGCACCCATTCGAGCGCAGGGCGGCAGGTTTCAACCGCACCTTCGCCATACCTCCAAGTCAACTAGGAAAAATCATGATCCAGTCGCGCGAAATCGTCTTCATCGACAGCACCGTCCCTGACCTGAACATCTTGTTGGGCTCAATCAGCCCGGGTGTCGATGCGGTCGTGCTGCCAGCGCTGCAACGCCCGACTGCAGAGATGGCGGCCGCTCTCCGCGGCCGCAGTGGCCTCGATGCGGTGCATATCATCGCGCATGGCAAACCTGGCGAGATCAGTTTTTGGACAGAAGCGCTGTCGCTGGACACGCTCGAGGAAGCGGCTGCCGATCTTGGCGTGATTGGCGACGCGCTCCATGGCGGCGGCAAGCTGCTTTTGTGGAGTTGCGACACGGCCCAAGGCGAACGCGGCAGGAAATTCCTTGACATGCTCGGCGCCATGGTTGATGCGCCAGTTGCCGCTGCAACCGGCCTGGTAGGCGCCGCAGCGCACGGCGGACGCTGGGAACTCGACGCATGGTCTGGCGCGCCAGGCGCAGCAGCGCCCCTGACCAGGTTCGGGCAAGCCGTCTATGCAGGCATTCTGGGTGCAAACAAAATCATCTTCGATCTGAATCGCCTGACTTCCGGATCGAACGGGGGTGTGAATTACACCGAGCAGGGGAGCGCGATCTTCCTTGCAGCAGACGCTACGGTGTCGGCGTCGGGGAATTTCGCAGGGCTGACGCTGACCGTATCCGGATTGTTTTCCAGCGAAGTTGTGCGTGTCACTGCCGGCAATGGCGTGACCATCTCTGGCAATACCATTTTTATTGGCGGCAAGAATATTGCGACTTTTTCCGGCGGTAGCGGGACAAGCTTTGTGATCTCGTTTACCAATCAGGCCGCAGCTGCCGAGGTCGAGGCGATCTTGCGTCGTATCTCGTATCACGACAATTCCGATACTCCCGTCAGTCATTCCCTGGTATTCGACCTGGCTGGCATCCAGAACACAGACCTGATCAATATTACCGGCGTCAACGACGGTCCTCAGTTCGTCACTACGGACACTACGACAACGACCGGCTCTGTAACGGAACAGACCACCTCAGCGGGCACCCTGACCAGCAGTGGCAGCCTGAACTTCAAGGATGTCGACCTAGCCGACAGCCACACGGCATCTGCAGCACCTGTCGAGGCCGCGTTAGGGACGATGAATGCAACTATTACCCGCGATACCACCGGTACGGGCACCGGAGGGGCGCTGACCTGGACCTACACTGTTGCGGATAGCGCGGTGGAATACCTGGCAGCGGGCGAGACGAAAGTCGAAAAGTTCACCGTCACCGTCAGCGATGGCAATGGCGGCACGGCCCTCGAGACGGTGTCAGTGACCATTACCGGCACCAATGATGCGCCGGTCATTACGTCATATGGTGGAGGCGCCGCTGCATCGATCAGTGTGGCTGAGAATGCCGCTTCGGTTGGCGTAGTGACGGCTACCGATGTTGACCACGGGGCGACCCAGACATTTACGATCGTGGGCGGCGCAGATGCAGCAAAGTTCAGCATCAATGCCCAGACCGGTGCGCTGTCGTTCGTATCGGCGCCAGATTTCGATGCGCCAACCGACGCAGGCGGAAATAATGTCTACGACGTCATCGTCCAGGTGTCGGATGGTGTCGCCACTGATACACAGGCGATCGCGGTGACGGTTACCAATCTGAACGATAACGCCGTCAGCGTCGTCACCGACAGCAATGCGTTCTCCAATAGCGTAGCTGAAAATGCTATCGCTGGAACGGTGGTGGGCCTGACTGGCTTCGCCAGCGATGCCGACACCGGCGCTGTCATCACCTACAGCCTGAGTGACGACGCTGGCGGCCGCTTCGCCATCAACGCCTCGACAGGCGTCGTGACCACCGCCAATGGCGCGCTGCTGGACTATGAAACGGCTGCTAGCCACAACCTCACGGTTCTTGCGAGCAGCTCGGACGGTTCACCTACCACCAGCCAGACATTCACCATCAGCCTCACCAATTTGAATGACAATGTCGTCAGTGCTGTCGGCGACAGCAACGCTGAAACCAATAGTATCGCTGAGAACGCAGCGATCGGCACCCTCGTCGGCGTGACCGCTTTTGCCACCGATGCCGACAGCGGTGCTGTCGTCACCTACAGCCTCAGCGACGATGCCGGCGGGCGCTTCGCCATCGATGCCTCGACCGGTGTCGTGACCGTCGCAAATGGTACCGTGCTCGACTACGAAACCGCAACCAGCCACAACATCATTGTGCTGGCCACCAGCTCGGATGGCTCCACCAACAGCCAGGCCTTCACCATCGGCGTTACCAACGTCAACGACAATGCCGTCAGCGCCGTCACCGACAACGATGCTGGCACCAATAGTGTCGCTGAGAATGCTGCGACCGGCGCAGTCGTCGGCCTGACCGCCTTCGCCACTGATGCCGACAGCGGTGCGGTCGTTAGCTTTACCCTGAGCGACGACGCTGGCGGCCGTTTCGCCATCAATGCCACGACCGGCGTCGTAACGGTTGCCGACGGCACGCTGCTCGACTACGAAACGGCGACCAGCCATAACATCACGGTCCTGGCTTCCAGTTCGGACGGCTCGAGCAATAGCCAGGTCTTCACGATCGGTGTCACCAACGTCAACGACAATGCCGTCAGCGCCGTCACCGACAACGATGCTGGCACCAATAGTGTCGCTGAGAATGCTGCGACCGGCGCAGTCGTCGGCCTGACCGCCTTCGCCACTGATGCCGACAGCGGTGCGGTCGTTAGCTATACCCTGAGCGACGACGCTGGCGGCCGTTTCGCCATCAATGCCACGACCGGTGTCGTGACCGTTGCCAACGGAACGCTGCTCGACTACGAAACGGCGACCAGCCATAACATCACGGTCCTGGCGAGCAGCTCGGACGGCTCGAGCAACAGCCAGGTCTTCACGATCGGTGTCACCAACGTCAACGACAATGCGGTCAGCGCCGTCACTGATAGCAATGCAGGCCTCGACAGCGTAGCGGAAAACGCGGCAGTTGGTACCGTCGTCGGCGTGACCGCTTTTGCCACCGATGCCGACGCAGGTGCTGTCGTTACCTATACCCTGAGCAACGATGCCGGTGGCCGCTTCGCCATCAATGGCACGACCGGTGTCGTGACCGTTGCCGACGGCACGCTGCTCGACCACGAAAGGGCGACCAGCCACACCATCACGGTCCTGGCTTCCAGTTCGGACGGCTCGAGCAACAGCCAGGTCTTCACGATCAGTGTCACTAACGTCAACGACAATGCGGTCAGTGTCGTGTCCGACACCGATGGCGCGACCGGCGGAAGCGTGGCAGAAAACGCGGCGACTGGCGCCCTCGTCGGCGTGACCGCTTTTGCCACCGATGCCGACAGCGGTGCAGTCGTTACCTATACCCTGAGCAACGATGCCGGCGGACGCTTCGCCATCAATGCCACGACCGGCGTCGTGACCGTTGCCGACGGCACGCTGCTCGACTACGAAACGGCGACCAGCCATAACATCACGGTCCTGGCTTCCAGTTCGGACGGCTCG
>NZ_JCASIN010000017.1:0-1079 GCF_059685915.1 Telluria sp. LT2P34 | reverse complement strand
AGCGGGTACTGTCGTGGGCGTGACCGCTTTTGCCACCGATGCCGACTCCGGTGCTGTCGTTACCTATACCCTGAGCAACGATGCCGGCGGCCGCTTCGCCATCAATGCCACGACCGGCGTCGTGACCGTTGCCGACGGCACGCTGCTCGACTACGAAACGGCGACCAGCCATAACATCACGGTCCTGGCTTCCAGTTCGGACGGCTCGAGCAATAGCCAGGTATTCACGATCGGTGTCACCAACGTCAACGACAATGCCGTCAGCGGCATCACCGATAGCAATGCAGGCCTCGACAGCGTAGCGGAAAACGCGGCAGCGGGTACTGTCGTGGGCGTGACCGCTTTTGCCACCGATGCCGACTCCGGTGCTGTCGTTACCTATACCCTGAGCAACGATGCCGGCGGCCGCTTCGCCATCAATGCCACGACCGGTGTCGTGACCGTTGCCAACGGCACGCTGCTCGACTACGAAACGGCGACCAGCCACACCATCACGGTCCTGGCGAGCAGCTCGGACGGCTCGAGCAACAGCCAGGTCTTCACGATCGGTGTCACCAACGTCAACGACAATGCGGTCAGTGTCGTGTCCGACACCGATGGCGCGACCGGCGGAAGCGTGGCAGAAAACGCGGCGACTGGCGCCCTCGTCGGCGTGACCGCTTTTGCCACCGATGCCGACGCAGGTGCTGTCGTTACCTATAGCCTGAGCAACGATGCCGGCGGCCGTTTCGCCATCAATGGCACGACCGGCGTCGTTACCGTTGCCGACGGAGCCCTGCTCGACTACGAGACGGCGACCAGCCACAACATCACGGTTCTGGCTTCCAGTTCGGACGGCTCCGCCAATAGCCAGACGTTCACCATTGGCGTCACCAACCTCAACGACAATGCGGTCAGTGTCGTGTCCGACACCGATGGCGCGACCGGCGGAAGCGTGGCAGAAAACGCAGCGACTGGCGCCCTCGTGGGTGTGACCGCTTTTGCCACCGATGCCGACTCCGGCGCTGTCGTCACCTACAGCCTGAGCGACGATGCCGGCGGCCGCTTCGCCATCAATGCCACGACCGGTGTCGTGACCG
>NZ_JCASIN010000016.1:0-22306 GCF_059685915.1 Telluria sp. LT2P34 | reverse complement strand
AGTCGGTCCCACCCCTTCCCATCCCGAACAGGACCGTGAAACGACTTTGCGCCGATGATAGTGCTGCAACCAGTGTGAAAGTAGGTTATCGTCAGGCTAGTTATACGTAGTAGAAAAGAACCCCCACCAGCTTTTGAGCAGGTGGGGGTTTTTTTTCGTCTGGTGGTTTTGGTTGAAGTACCGGCTGATTTACCGCGGACTGGGCGAGCACTTGTCGCCTTCCTGTCCCCCCGATTAACGGACGTCGGGTCAACAAGTGCCCCCCAGTTCTGGCGTGTTCGTTGCAAGCCCCGCACTGGCCGCGGCTGACTTCCGTTCGACAACGGCAGAGGACAACGGTTCCGTTAGCGCTCGATCGCGTTTCAGCCCGGTCGCTCCGCGCGGCAGACGTGAAAAAACCGCCGCGGCTTGCGCCGGGCGGTTTTCCAAGAGCTCGCAGATTACTGGGTAACGGTGCGGGTGCCGACGACTTCGATCGTCACGCGGCGGTTCTTGGCACGGCCTTCGTCGGTCGTGTTGTCAGCGACCGGCTGACTTTCGCCCTTGCCTTCGGTGTACAAACGCGCCTGGTCCAGGCCCTTCGACACCAGGTAAGCCTTGACGGCGTCCGAGCGGCGCAGCGACAGTTTGTCGTTGTAGGCGTTCGAACCGATCGAGTCAGTGTGGCCAACGGCGATCATCACTTCGGTGTTCATGCCTTGCAGCTTGAGCATCAATTCGTCAAGCGCTGCTTTGCCTTCCGGTTTGACGATCGACTTGTTGAAATCGAACAGTGCTTCGGCGGCAAACGATACCTTTTCCGACACCGGGGCCGGCGCCGGCGGCGTCACCGCCACGGCAACTGGCTCTGCCTGCGGTGCGCTCTCGCTGAAGACCGGGGCAACATAGGCTTTTGCGACTGGTCGGCCGAACTTGTAGACGAGGTTCACCGACGCTGTGTCGACGTCGCCGCGATTGCCTACCGCGTCATTGACACGATAGCGCTCCACTTCCCCGCGCAGCGCCCAGGCTTCCGTCAGCTTGTACTCCACACCGACGCCAACTTTGGCATTGGTGCGCCCCCCGCCCGACGGATTCGGGTCGGTGACGGCGTTGAGCCGATTGCCGCTGAAGTGGGTGCTTGCTTTGGCATACTGCGCGCCGATGCGGCCAAGCAGCGACAGGCGCTGGGTGACGGGCAGTTGGCCAAGCAGATCAATATTCGCACCGCGGAACCCGGCTTCGCCCCGGAGCACGCCGTTGTTCGACGTGGTGGCGGCAAAATCGAACTTGCCAAGGTCGAAATAACCGGCTTCGACCGCGAAGTACTGGTTCAGCTGCTTGCCCACGAACAGCTTGAAGCCGAGATCCCGTTCGTCGCTGCGAAAGCTGCTCAGGCTCGCGCCATTTGCCGTCAGGCTGCGGATCAGGCGCACGTCATCGATCTTTGCGCGTGTGTGGGCGATACCGGCGCCCATGTACCAGGCACTGTTGGCCCAGTCAGGGTTGACGAACACCGCATCGGCTTGTGCCGTTTCTGGCGTGGCCGCGTAGGCAGGGGCCATGGTGATGCAGGCCGCTGCGATCAATGCGGCGAGTTTGCTGGAAGTTTTCATCATTGTGCTTTTATTTGGTGATCTGGTTATTGCTCAGGGTAACGGCGGCAGCCGACAGCACGCGTCCGTTCAGCAGGGTGGTGTTGTCGCCGACCGTAATCGCGGCCGACTGTCCCAGGATCGAGCCCTTGAAGGCGCTGTTGGCACCCAGGGTGGTCGGACCGACGGGAACCCAGGTCACGTTGTCGGCGCTCGCACCGTTGGTCAATGCAATGATCGAGTTGGCAGTGGTATTGAGCGTCAGTGCGGTACGGAACAGGAACAGGCCAGGGCCGTTCAGGACCAGCGTGCCGGTGACACTGATGGCGCCGGAGTAGCAGTACACGCCAGGTGCCAGCACCAGACCGCCGAGGTCGATGTCGCCGGCGAAGGTCACGTCGCAGTTGCGGCTCCTGGCATCCGTGATGGCGGTCTGCAAGTCGGCCAGTGCGTTGTTCAGCACGGCGCCCGACTTATAGTTGGTGAAGCCCGGCGCCTGGACCGGATCGGTGGTCTGCGAAGGTGAACCTACATCGCCGGCAATCAACGTCGTGCCGCCAGAGTTGTTTGTCAGCGAGGTGCCGGCCAGTACAGCAAAGCTGGCGGCGCTGCGCAAGTTGATCGCGGTGCCCACAGGTGGCGGCGGCGTTGCAGTCACGCTCAGGTTGGCGGTGCCCGACTTCCCGTTCGAGCTGGCCGTGATGACCGTCGAGCCAGTGGAAAGGCCAGTGGCAACGCCGGTATTGAGTACCGTAGCGACTGTCGTATTGCTCGAAGTCCATGCGGCCGTCGCGGTGATGACAGCGGTCGAATTGTCCGAGAAGGTTCCGACGGCAACGAACTGCTGCGTGGCGCCGATGGCGATCGTGGCGTTGGCCGGGGTGACGGCAATGCTCGACAGGGTCGCAGGGCTGGTGGTAGCCGTAGCCAGTGCGCTCTTGCCGGCAAAGGTCGCCGTGATCGTCGATGAACCGGTGGCAACAAAGGTCATCAGGCCGGTGTTAGCGACCGAAACGAAGGCCGGCGCCGCCGACACGAACGAGGTGCTGCCGGTCACGTCGCGCACTGCGCCATCGGAATAGGTGGCCAAGGCCGCAAGCTGACGCGTCGCGCCGCCCGGGGAGGTGCTGACCGCTGGCGTGAGCGCCAGCGACACGAACGCCGCAGGCAGGACGTTCAGGGTTGCACTGCCTGTCAGGCCGCCCGAGGTAGCGCTGATGACGCTGGCACCGGCTGCTTTGGCCAGTGCCACGCCGCCGCTGGCTGCGATGGTTGCCACGGCGGGCGAAGCCGACGCGAAGGTGGAGACCGCGGTGATGTCGCGCGTGCTGTTGTTATCGAAGGTACCGATGGCGAGGTACTGCTGCGAGTTGCCGACGTTGAGCACCTGGTTGGCGGGCGTCACGGCGATCGATACCAGCTTGGCAGGCAGCACCGTCAACGTTGCCGAACCGGTCTTGCCTTCGAATGCGGCGGTAATGGCCGAGCTGCCGGCATTGACGCCGACCGCGATGCCACTCGATGCGTTGACCGTGGCAACAGCCGGTGTTGCCGAAGTCCAGGCTGCGTTACGTGTGACGTCGCGCGCCGAGCCGTCCGTGTACACGGCTGTGGCGACGAATTGCTGGGTGGCGCCAATCGCCACCGATGGCGCTGCCGGCGTCACGGCGATGCTGGCGAGCTGGGCAGCAGGAACGCCCAGGATCGGATCGCGGTTCTGGTCGCCGCCGCCACCGCAACCGGAGACCAGGGCAGCGCCGAGGAAGCCGGCGGAGCAGATGAGTAATTTTGTGTAGCGTTTCAGGATATTCAAAAGATGCTTTCGTGGTGAATGCCGTTCCGGAGCTTCCCGCATGGGTTTATGCGGCAGGGCAGAACGATTGAAGGCCGCATGACTCAAGCGGGCTTCCGTAGTTCACTATTGTCTTTTGGCATTTCACACTCTGTTCGCTAGCACGCTTAGCCTTAAGTATTTTCCCTTTGGAAATTCCACACGGGGCTGGCGGCGCGGGCGGACTGCTGAGTGTCGTGTCATAACCACGGTTTGGAAAGATCGAGACAGGACTCGCAGCTAAGCGAGACCGTGTGTCCGCCTGAAGTGGATGTCGCGCCTTGCGCTAGCGCATCCCGCAGCTACGGACAGCGCGCATGATTTCCAGGATGCATTTCTAAGGAGAGCTATATGGACGCAGTGCTCGACACCGCCGGCCTGTCCGACCGGCTGGCAGCGCCGTTCAACGCCATCGTTTGCCGTCATCGCGCCTCGCTCATGCCGATGTTGGGCGGCAGCGAGGCGACGGCGCGCGTGGCCCTGTCCAACGATGAGGCGGTACGCAAGCTGGCGGTGTTCTGCTATCCGCTGCTGCCGGGCATCGTGCGCCTGGCAATTAAGGAGCCTAGCTTCGTCGACTTCCTGATGAACAACCGCGAGAAATTGCTGATGCGCCTGACGGGCGACACTATCCAGGCCGCCAGCGCGTGAGAGGAGCCCGTGGGGCGCTATTGCGCCACGGGCTCGGCCTGGCTGGCGGTGGCGCGGCCGCGGCTGATGCTGTCGCCGTCGCGCTTGCGCAGGCGCCAGAAGACCGCGCTCGACAGCAAGGTCATGATGGACAGCGCCCAGAATCCGAAATGCAGGGCCTCGGTCACCAGCACCTGATTCGTCTGCGGTACGCGGCCGAGGAACCAGGCCGTCACCAGTGAACCTGTCGCCAGGCCAAAACTCATCGACAGTTGCTGAACCGAGCTCGACATCGTGCTTGCCATGCTCGAGTCCTGCGATTCGATGTCGGCATAGGCCAGGGTATTCATGCTGGAAAACTGCAGCGAATTGAAAAAACCCAGCAGCAGGCTGATACAGACGATGGCGGCCAGCGGCGTATCCCGCCCGACCAGCCCGAACAGCGCGATGGTCAGCCCGATGCACAGGGTATTGACCACCAACACCTGGCGGTAGCCGAAACGCGCCAGCACTTTCGGCGCAATCAGCTTCATGCCCATCGCCGCTGCCGCCGACGGCATCATCAACAGGCCAGACTGCCAGGCCGGCAGCCCGAGGCCCAGCTGGTACAGCAGCGGCAGCAGGAAAGGCAGGCCGCCGACGCCCAGGCGCGTTACGAAGCCGCCGACAACGGAAATGCGGAAAGTCCGCACTTTTAGCAGACTCAGACGAAGCAGCGGGAAGCGGGTGCGCGCTGCGTGCCAGACGTAGGCCGCCAGCAGGCCGAGCGACAGGCCCAGCAGCAGGCCCATTGTCGTACCGTTCAAGGTGTGCTCGCCGAACACTTCCAGCAGCCAGGACAGGATGGCGGTACCGGAACTGAACAGGATCAGGCCGAGTACGTCGAGCGGGCGCCGCTCGTCGCCGCGGTAGTCGGGCATGTGGCGCCAGACCAGATACATCGCGATCAGGCCGAAGGGAATGTTGATGAAGAAGATCGCACGCCAGGAAGTCCAGTGCACGATCAGGCCGCCGACCGTCGGCCCCAGCAGGGGACCGATCAGGGCCGGGATGATGACGAAGTTCATCGCCCCCATCAGTTCGGCTTTGGGGAAGGTGCGCACGATTGCCAGCCGGCCGACCGGCATCATCATCGCGCCGCCGAGGCCTTGCAGCAGGCGCGCCGCCGTCATCATTTCCGCGCTCGGCGCCAGGCCGCACAGGACCGAGGCCAGGGTAAAGATGCCGATGGCGATCAGGAACACGCGGCGCGTGCCGTAACGGTCGGCCATCCAGCCGCTGACCGGGATGCCGACGGCCAGACCGAGGATATAGCTGGTGACGACCGACTTCAGGCTCAGCGGCGTAACCCCGAGGCTGGCCGCGATGCTGGGGATGGCCGTGTTGACGATCGTCGCGTCAAGCTGCTCCATGAACAGGGCGGTGGCCACCAGCCACGGAAGGTAGGTCTTGACGCTGGAACTGTTCAATCGGCCCTCATCCGGTCCGGCGTGCACGGATGCGCGCGCCTGATCGAATTGTCACATAATTCGGCGCAGGCCAATTTCAAGCTGGCAGCCCGTGCGCCGTCCTTAAAAATCGTAGCGCGCGCTCAGGATCGCGAAGTTGACGCCGCTGTTCGGCCGCTTGATGCTGGCGTTCGAATAGTGCTGGAACTTCAAACCGATATCCCACTTGTTGCGCGTGACATAGCCGATGCCGACATGGTCGCCGAACTGGAAGGCGGTAGAGAGTTTATTGTCGTAGTTATCGTACAGCTCGGAGAGCAGGTTGGCGCCGATGCCGCCCTCGACATACCAGCCCAGCTTGTCGTCGCGGCCATAGCGCAGGACCGGCGTAAAGCCGATCACGCCGATGTGCTGGCGATCGCCCTTGACGCCGCGGTAGGCGCTGCCGCGCCAGTAGGCCGCCGACACATCCCAGTAGCCGGACAGGTGGCGCCCGTTCGAGGCCAGCCAGCGCCAGCTTGGGTCCCAATCGGACTGCACGGCCACGCGCACGAGGCGCACCCTGGCGCCGCTGCCGTATTCGAACGAGGCCGAGTCGATCGGACCCGCCTGGAAGGCGCTGGCCGGGTTGGCGGTCAGGATCGTCGCGCCGAGCAGGATCCCGAGTGTTTTTTGTAGTGAGAACATGATTGCTTTCGTCAATTAAGGCGCCAGTCCATGCTGGAACCATTAATTATTGTACTATTACTAACGAAAACACGGTGTTCTTACTCAAATCGCATGAGGGAACCATCGGCGATTCCCGGCTGTCACTGCACGCCGCCTCATGTCACCGGCAAACCTGTCTCGACCAGCCGGACCCAGTAACTTGCACCGATTGGCAGCAACTGGTCATTGAAATCGTAACTGCCGTTATGCAGCTGGCATGGTCCCAGGCCGTGCCCGCCGGCGCGGTGGTCGCCGTCGCCATTGCCGATGAACGCATAGCAGCCGGGTTTCGCCTGCAGCATGAAGGCGAAATCCTCCGCGCCCATGGTCGGCTCGACCGCCGTGTTCACGTTCGCCGCGCCCACCACTGCGCGCATGGCCTCGACCGCAAAGGCGGTCTGCGCGGGATGGTTGATCAGCGGCGGGTAATTGCGCTTGAAGCCGAAGTCGAGGCCCGCGTTGAACGCCGTCGCCACACCCCGCGCCATGTCTTCCATGCGGCGCTCGACCAGGTCGAGCACCTCGGTCGAAAAGGTGCGCACGGTGCCGATCATGACGGCCTCGTCGGGAATGACATTCGTGGCGCTGCCGGCATGGATCTGGGTGATCGACAGCACCGCCGTTTCCAGTGGATTCTTTTCGCGCGAAATGATCGTTTGCCAGGCCTGCGCGATCTGCACCGCCACCATCACCGGATCGATGCCGCGGTGCGGCTGGGCGGCATGCGCGCCCTTACCTTTGACGACGACGCGGAACTCGTTACTGGACGCCATCATCGGGCCCGGAATCACGCCGAAGCTGCCCGCCGGCAGGCCCGGCCAGTTGTGCATGCCATACACGGCATCCATCGGGAATTGCTCGAACAGGCCATCCTCGATCATCTTGCGGGCGCCGGCGCCGCCTTCCTCGGCGGGTTGGAAAATCAGGTACACGGTGCCATCAAAGTTGCGATGACGCGACAAATAGTGGGCCGCGCCCAATAACATCGCCGTATGCCCGTCGTGACCGCATGCATGCATCTTGCCGGGGTGGCGCGACGCATGGTCAAATGTGTTGAGCTCCTGCATCGGCAGCGCATCCATGTCGGCGCGCAGGCCGATGGCGCGGTCGGAGGTCCCGTTCTTGATGATGCCGACCACGCCAGTGACGCCCAGGCCGCGCACCACCGGGATGCCCCACTCGGTCAGGCGCGCGGCGACGACGTCGGCGGTGCGCTGTTCTTCGTAGCAGAGTTCGGGATGGGCGTGCAGGTCGCGCCGGATCTGTTCCAGTTCGGATTGAAAAGCGAGGATAGGTTCAACGAGTCTCATCTTGTTCTCCCAGGCGGCATGGACAGGTATGCAAGCGTTATGGACTATTGTAGCCCTTCTCATCATGCGAAATCCATTCCCGCCAAGGGCACCGGCCCCGACTGGCTTCGGAATCAGCTAAAGTATTGGTTTATCGACGTTTTTTCCCAGAATTGATCCCGATGTCCACCACCCAAGTCCGCGCCGCCTGCCCCCACGATTGCCCCGATACCTGTGCCTTGCTGATCACTGTCGAAGACGGGGTTGCAACCGAGGTGCGCGGCGATCCGGAGCATCCGACCACGGCCGGTGTGCTGTGCACCAAGGTGTCGCGCTACGTCGAGCGCACCTATGCGCCGGACCGGGTGCTGTACCCGATGCGCCGCGTCGGCAAGAAGGGAGAGGGAAAGTTCGAGCGCATCAGCTGGGACGCCGCCCTGGACGAGATCGCCGCGCGCCTGCGGCCGATTGCAGCGCGCAATCCGCAGGCGATCCTGCCCTACAGCTATTGCGGCACGATGGGCCTGGTGCAGGGCGAAGCGATGTCGATGCGCTTCTTTAACCAGCTGGGCGCCTCGCTGCTGGACCGCACCATCTGCGCCACCGCCGGCGCCACCGGCTACAAGTATACGGTCGGCGCTTCGATCGGCACCGACATGGAACAGTTCCAGGATGCGAAACTGATCATCATCTGGGGCGGCAACCCGATCGCCTCGAACCTGCATTTCTGGATGCGGGCCCAGGAAGCCAAGCGCCGCGGCGCCACCCTGATTGCGATCGACCCCTACCGCTCGCTGACGGCCGAGAAATGCCACCAGCACATTGCGCTGCTTCCCGGCACGGACACCGCGCTGGCACTGGGCCTGATGCATGTGCTGATTGCCGAAGACTTGCTCGACCACGACTACATCGCCCGCTACACGCTCGGCTTCGAGGAGCTGAAAGGCCGCGCCCTCGAGTGGACGCCCGCGCGCACCGCCGAGACCTGCGGTATCAGCGCGCAGGAAGTGATCGATCTGGCACGCCTGTACGGCGGCATGGCGCAACGCGGCGAGCCGGTCGCGATCCGCTGCAACTACGGCGTGCAGCGCGCACGCGGGGGCGGCATGGCCGTGCGCAACATGAGCTGCCTGCCGGCGCTGGTCGGCGCCTGGCGCCATGCGGCCGGCGGCATCCAGTTGTCGACCTCGGGTTCTTTCCCCACCAACCGCGCCGCGCTGCAGCGGCCGGACTTGCTGGCAGGACGCAAGCCGCGCACGATCAACATGACCACCATCGGCGACGACCTGTTGAAAGACACGTCGCCCGAATTCGGCCCGAAGGTCGAAGCCGTCATTGTCTACAACGCCAATCCGCTCGCCATTGCGCCGGACTCGAGCAAGGTACAACAGGCCTTCGAGCGCGAGGATCTGTTTACGGTAGTGCTGGAACACTTCCAGACCGACAGCGCCGACTACGCCGACATCCTGCTGCCGGCCACGACCCAGCTCGAGCACGTGGACGCGCACCTGGCCTATGGCCACCTGTACATGATGGCGAACAATGCCGCGATCGCGCCGATGGGCGAAGCGAAGCCGAATACCGAGATCTTCCGCCTGCTCGCCGCGCGCATGGGCTTTGATGACCCCTGCTTCCAGGAAAGCGACGACGCCCTGGCCGCCCAGGCCTTCGACAAGACCCACAGCCGCGCCATCCACTTCGACTGGGAATCGCTGAAACAGAAGGGCTGGCAAAAGCTGAACATGCCGGACGCGCCGTTCGCCGAAGGCGGCTTCCCGACGCTCTCGGGCAAGTGCGAGTTTTATTCGAGCACGATGGCGGCGGACGGGCTCGACCCGCTGCCGGCGTATATCGCGCCGTATGAATCGGTGGCATCGAATCCTGCGTTGGCAAAGAAATATCCTCTCGCAATGATTTCTCCGCCAGCAAGGAACTTTCTTAACTCAACCTTTGTCAATGTACAGAGCCTGCGTGCAACCGAGGGCGAGCCGCACCTCGACATCCACCCGAACGACGCCGCTCCGCGCGGCCTCCAGCACGGTGACATGGCACGCATCTTCAATGACCGCGGCTCGTTTGTCGCCCGGACGCGCGTTACCGAAAAAGCGCGCCCGGGCCTCGTGGTGGGACTGTCGATCTGGTGGAAAAAACTGTCCAGCGACGGCAAGAACGCCAATGAAGTGACCAGCCAGCGCCTGACCGACATGGGTCGGGCGCCCACTTTCTACGACATCCTGGTGCAGGTCGAAAAGGCCGCGCCCAAACCCGGACATGAAGAATCTATTCGCTAAACTCCCCCGCCTGTTCCGGCGCGCGCTCACCATGGGCGCCGCTGCCACCGCCGTTTCACTACTTGCCAGTTGTTCTACTCTGAATTACTACAGCCAGGCCGCCCAGGGCCAGCTCGAACTCCTCGCCGACTCCCGGCCCATCGATGACTGGCTGGCCGACCCGGCCACCAACACCTCCCTGCGCCACCGTCTCGAGACCGCCCGCCAGATCCGCCGCTTCGCCGTCCAGCAGATGGGCCTGCCCGACAACGGCAGCTATACCCACTACACCTCCCTCAAGCGCAAATATGTGTTGTGGAACGTGGTGGCGACGCCGGAACTGTCCCTCAAACCCTTGCAATGGTGCTTCCCGGTGGCCGGCTGCGTGAATTACCGCGGCTATTACAGCAAGGCCGACGCCGACGCCTACGCCAGGGAGCTGCGTGCCGAGGGCCGCGACGTCGAAGTGGGCGGCGTCTCCGCCTATTCGACCCTCGGCTGGTTCAGCGATCCGCTGATCTCGACCTTCATCCACTATCCCGATGCCGAACTGGCCCGCCTGATCTTCCACGAGCTGGCGCACCAGGTGACCTATGTCCAGGGCGACTCGCGCTTCAACGAATCCTTCGCCAGCGCGGTCGAGGAGGCCGGCGTCGAACTCTGGCTCGAGCGTTTCGGCAATCCGGCCATGCGCGATGCCTATACGCGCTACACGGTCCGGCGCAAGGATTTCCTGACGCTGCTGCTGAAGTACCGGCGCGAGCTGGAACGCACCTATGCTTCCATCATGACCGACGACGACAAGCGCATCGGCAAGGCGCGCCTGTTCCTGGCGCTGAAGGACGAATACCAGGTGATCAAGGCCAACTGGGGTGGCTATGCGGGCTACGACCGCTTCTTCGCCGAGCCGCTCTCGAATGCCCACCTGGCCTCGATCGCTACCTACAACGACTACGTGCCGGCCTTCCGCGCGATGCTGCGCGGCGAGAAAAATTTCGGCGCGTTTTATCGCAAGGTCGGCGCCCTGGCCAAGCTCGACAAGGACGAACGCCAGCGTGCCATCAAGCTGATCGACGTCGCCGCGCCGCCGGCCACCTTCATGGTGCAGCGCAGCAGCGGAGCTCTGCCGTAGAGTGCCTGTTCCAATCGCGGCAAAATTGCTTGCTTCTCTGCGCGCTGCCCGATAGCATCGCATCAGCAATAGCAAAGGCACAAGCATGCTGCACGCCCGTCGCTTTTCTGAGGTGCAGGAAAAAGCGACCGGATATAACGATACTATTGGAGACAGGGATAACTATATGGACAAGAATTGGCTGAAGTCGTATCCGCCGGGCGTACCCGCCGAAATCAATCCTGACCAGTACACGTCGCTCGTGCACATGCTGGACGAGTCGTTCCAGAAGTACGCACAGAACAACGCCTTCGTGTGCATGGACAAGTTCCTCACCTATGCGGAACTCGATGCCTACTCGAAGAAGCTGGCAGGCTGGCTGCAAAGCCGCGGCATGGCCAAGGGCGCGCGCGTGGCGGTGATGATGCCGAACGTCCTGCAGTACCCGATCGCGATCGCCGCCATCCTGCGCGCCGGCTTCACGGTGGTCAACGTCAATCCCCTGTACACCCCACGCGAACTCGAACATCAATTGAAGGATTCGGGCAGCGAAGCGATCATCGTGCTCGAAAACTTCGCGCACACGCTCGAGCAGGTGCTGAAGAACACGCCGGTGCGCCACATCGTCGTGGCCAGCATGGGCGAGATGCTCGGCGGCGCCAAGGGCATGCTGGTCAACTTCGTGGTGCGCAATGTGAAGAAGATGGTGCCCGACTTCGCCCTGCCGAACATGGTGCGCTTCAAGGAAGCGCTGACGCAGGGCGGCAAGATGCCGTTCACCCCGGCTACGCTCGTCTCTTCCGACATCGCTTTCCTGCAGTACACGGGCGGCACCACGGGCGTGTCGAAGGGCGCGACCCTCACGCACCGCAACGTGATCGCCAACGTGCTGCAGACCGAAGCCTGGTCGCAGCCGGCGATGGCCGAGCCGCCGGTGGCCGCTTTCCCGACCATCGTCTGCGCGCTGCCGCTGTACCATATCTTTGCGCTGACGGCCTGCGCCATGTGGGGCATGCGCGTCGGCGCCCTGAACATCCTGATCCCGAACCCGCGCGACATCCCGGGCTTCATCAAGGAAATCGGCAAATACCAGATCACCATGCTGCCGGCCGTGAACACGCTGTACAACGCGCTGGTCAACCACCCGGACTTCGCCAAGCTCGACTTTACTAACCTGAAGATTTCCAACGGCGGCGGCATGGCCGTGCAAAAGGCGGTCAGCGACAAGTGGAAGCTGGTCACCGGGCGCGCCATCATCGAGGGCTACGGCCTGTCGGAAACCGCGCCGGTTGCCACCTGCAACCGCGCCGACGAAAAAGAATTTACCGGCAATATCGGCCTGCCGGTGCCCTCGACCGACATCGCCATCCTCGACGACGACGGCAATCCGGTACCGAACGGCCAGCCGGGCGAGATCGCGATCCGCGGCCCGCAGGTGATGGCGGGCTACTGGAACCGGCCCGACGAAACGGCCAAGGTCATGACGGCCGACGGCTTCTTCAAGTCGGGCGACGTCGGCATCATGGACGAGCGCGGTTTCGTGAAAATCGTCGACCGCAAGAAAGACATGATCCTGGTCTCGGGCTTCAACGTCTACCCGAACGAACTCGAAGGCGTGATCGCGCTCCACCCGGGCGTGCTGGAATGCGCGGTGGTGGGCGTGCCGGACGAGCATTCGGGCGAAGCCGTAAAGGTATTCGTGGTGCGCAAGGACCCGAACCTGACGGAAAGCGCGCTGATGGAATACTGCAAGGGGCAGTTCACCGCCTATAAAAAACCGAAGTACATCGAGTTCCGCGACGAGCTGCCGAAGACCAACGTCGGCAAGATCCTGCGGCGCATGCTGCGCGACGAACCACAGCAACAAAAGCAGGATAAAGCAGCAGCCTGATCCACCGTTCGGGTCAGGTAAGTCAACCGCCCGGGATCCCGGGCGGTTTGCATTTTATTGACCGCATAGTTTTGAAGAAGCGAGGCATTGATGGACAAGTTTTGGCTCAAGTCGTACCAGGCTGGCGTACCGGCGGACATCGACCCGGCGCAGTACCGCTCCCTGACCCATTTGCTGGAAGAATCCTTTCGCAAGTACGCCGGCCAACGTGCCTTTGCCTGCATGGACAAGAGCATTACCTACGGCGAGCTCGACCGCATGTCGCAGCAGATGGCGGCCTGGCTGCAAAGCCGCGGTCTGCAGCCGGGCGCGCGCGTCGCGATCATGCTGCCGAACGTGCTGCAATACCCGGTGGCGATGGCCGCGGCCCTGCGCGGCGGCTACACCATCGTCAACGTCAACCCGCTGTACACCCCGCGCGAACTGCAGCACCAGCTGATCGACTCCGGCGCCGAGGCCCTGGTGGTGCTGGAAAACTTTGCGCACACGGTGCAGCAGGTGATCGCCAACACGGGAGTGAAGCACGTCATCGTCGGCAGCATGGGCGACTTGCTGGGTAGCGTCAAAGGCGCGATCGTCAACCTGGTCGTGCGCAAGGTCAAGAAGATGGTCCCGAGCTGGTCGCTGCCCGGTTCGACGTCGTTCAAGAAAGTACTGCGCGACGGCGCCGGTCATACCTTCAAGCCGGTGACGCTCGGCCATGACGACATCGCCTTCCTGCAGTACACCGGCGGCACCACCGGCGTCTCGAAAGGCGCGGTGCTGCTGCACCGGAACGTGCTGGCCAACGTGCTGCAGAACGAAGCCTGGTTCGGCCCGTCGCTGGCCAATGCGCCGGCCGGGCGCCAGGTCGAATTCATGTGCGCGCTGCCCCTGTACCACATCTATGCACTGACCGTCTGCGCCTTGCTGGGCATGCGCATGGGCGCGATGAACGTCCTGATTCCGAACCCGCGCGACATGGACGGCTTCATCAAGGAACTGGGCAAGTACCGGATCAACGTCTTCCCGGCCGTGAATACCCTGTACAACGGCCTGGTCAACCAGCCCGGTTTTGCAAAACTCGACCATTCGGGCTACCTGGTCTGCCCTGGCGGCGGCATGGCCGTGCAAAAGGCGGTGGCCGACAAGTGGCTGAAAATCACCGGCACCCCGATCGTCGAGGGCTACGGCCTGTCCGAAACCTCGCCGGTGGTCACGGCGAACCGCTGCGACATCAGCGACTTCACCGGCACCATCGGCCTGCCGCTGCCCTCGACCGAGATCCTGATCCTCGACGAGGCGGACCAGCCGGTACCCTTCGGCACGTCCGGGGAAATTGCCGTGCGCGGCCCGCAAGTCATGGCCGGCTACTGGCAGCGCGACGACGAGACCGCCAAAGTCATGACGCGCGACGGCTTCCTGAAGACCGGCGACATCGGCATCATGAACGAGCAGGGCTATACCCGCATCGTCGACCGCAAGAAGGACATGATCCTGGTCTCGGGTTTCAATGTCTACCCGAACGAAGTCGAGAACGTGGTCGCCGCGCACCCGGGCGTGCTGGAAGTGGCCTGCGTCGGCGTGCCGGACAAGAACTCGGGCGAGGCGGTCAAGCTGTACGTGGTCAAGAAAGATCCATCCCTGACCGCGCAGGCGCTGATCGACTTCTGCAAGGAAGAGCTGACCAACTACAAGCGCCCGCGCCTGGTGGAATTCCGCGAGTCGCTGCCGAAGACGAATGTCGGCAAGATCCTGCGGCGCGAGCTGCGGGACGAAAAGCAGCCCGGTTGATCCACTGCACCGCGCTTACGCGCGCACGACCCGTGGCGTGCCGGCGCTGACCGAAAACGCGGCCAGCCCCGCCAGCCCTGAACGGGCATCGCGCACATCGTCCAGGCCCATGAAGCGCGCCGTCGCCGATTCCGGCGTGACGTCCAGCAGCATGAAGCCGCGCTTGTCGCTGCGCCCGTAGAGCATGTGCGGGTTGCGCTCGATGTTTTCCTGGGTGCGCGACTGCGGCCGCGAGCTCGACGTGATCGAGGTGCCGCAGAATTCGGGCGCGATCACCGGGTTGCTGTTTGAGGCCGGCCGTCCAAAATCGCGGCGCAACTCGCTCGCGTAAAAGGAATGGACGTCGCCGGCCAGCACCAGCGGATTGGCGGCGCCGCTTTTCACCAGCGTATCGAACAGGCGCCGGCGCGCCAGCGGGTAACCATCCCAGCCATCGGTCCAGAAGCGGCCATCCTCCGGCAGGCGCACCGGCACCCCGCTCGACTGCGCCATCGGCGTTTGCTGTGCCAGGATGTTCCAGCGCGCGCGCGAGGCGTTCAGCCCCTGCGCCAGCCAGGCTTCCTGTTCGCTGCCGAGCATCGTGCGGCGCGGGTCGCGCAGCGCTTCGCAGGCGCGCGCCAGCACCACGTTCGAGCCGCCGCGCCCCGGTTTCGAGCAGGGTAGCGCTGAGCGGTACTGGCGGTCGTCGAGCAGGTGGAAGCGCGCCAGGCGTCCCCAGTCGAGGCGCTGGTACATGCGCATCTCGCCGAAGCGTCCGGCTTGCGGCACTGGCAGGCGCAGCGGCATGTGTTCATAAAACGCCTGGTAGGCGGCGGCGCGGCGCGCGGCGAAGTCATTCGACAGACGCTCGTCGATGTCGCCGGCGTAGTCGTTGGCCACTTCGTGGTCGTCCCAGGTCACGATCCAGGGCGCCGCGTGGTGCGCGCTCTGCAAATCCGGGTCGCTCTTGTATTGCGCGTACCTGGCACGGTACTGTGTCAGCGTGAACGATTCGTCGCTGCGGATCGCGCGTGCCGGGTGGCGCAGCTGGTAAGGACCCCACTCGTAGATGTAGTCGCCCAGGAAGGCGACCAGGTCGGGTTCGGCCTGCGCGATGTGGCGGTGCGCCGCGTAGTGGCCGAACTCCCAGTGCTGGCAGGAGGCGACCACCAATTTCAGCTTCGACGGCATCGCATCCGGTGCGGGCGCGGTGCGGGTGCGGCCGACCGGGCTGACCGCATCGCCCAGCATGAAGCGATACCAGTAGGGGCGATCCGGGCGCAGGCCGCTGGCGTCGACGTGCACGCTGTGGGCCAGCAGCGGCGAGGCGACCGCGCTGCCTTTCGCCACCACCTTGCGAAAAGCGGCGTCTTCCGCCACTTCCCAGCGCACCGCCAGGGCCAGCGGCGACACCGAGGCCGCGTTCAGGGGATCCGGCAGGATGCGCGTCCACAGGATGACCGAATGGGGCAAGGGCGAGCCGGAGGCGACGCCCAGCGAAAACGGGTACAAAGGGCCGGCAGCAGCCGCGCTGCCGGTTACGCCGGCACCGGCGAGGGCCGCGACGCGCGCGGCCTCGACCAGGAAACTCCGACGCGCCTCCTGCATCCTACGGCTGGTGCGAAATCAGCGACTCGAGCGGCGGCAGCTGGCGCGGTTTGCGGTCGTCACCGGTGGCGACATAGGTCAGCGTCGCTTCGGTGACTTTCACAATGTCCGTCTGCAGGCGGTTGCGTTCCGCATAGACCTCGACATACACGGTGACCGAGGTATTGCCGACCTTGACGATGTCGGCGTAGAAGGACAACAGGTCGCCCACGAACACCGGGTTCTTGAACAGGAAGGAATTCACGGCGATGGTGGCCACGCGGCCATTTGCGCGGCGGGTAGCCGGCAGCGAGCCGGCGATGTCGACCTGGGCCATGATCCAGCCGCCGAACACGTCGCCATACACATTGGCATCATGCGGCGCCGGCATCACGCGCAGCTGCGGCATTTTCCCTTCCGGCAAGGAGTTGGGCTTCGGGTTGGTAGTGCCGGGGGAGGTGTTTTCGGGGGTGGTCATCTTGAATTCTCGTGAAAAGCTACAATCGACCCGAATTGAACCATAAATCCCGGACCCCTGCCCATGCGACGCCATTCCGCTTCATCCCCACCGCCTCTTGACGTGAAAGGCAGGCAGCGCAGCGACTGGGCGACGCTGCAGACGCTGTTCCCCTATCTGTGGGTCTATAAATGGCGCGTGATCGCCGCGCTCGGCGCCCTGATCGGCGCCAAGATGGCCAATGTCGGCGTGCCGCTGGTCTTGAAACAGCTGATCGACCAGCTGGCGATCGACCCGGCCAATCCCCAGGCCTTGTTGGTGCTGCCGATCGGCGCCCTGGTCGCCTACGGCCTGCTGCGCCTGTCGACCACGCTGTTTACCGAGCTGCGCGAATTCTTGTTCGCGCGCGTGACCCAGCGCGCGGTACGCACGATTGCCTTGCAGGTGTTCCGCCACCTGCACGCGCTGTCGCTGCGCTTTCACCTGAACCGCCAGACCGGCGGCATGACGCGCGATATCGAGCGCGGCACGCGCGGCGTGAATTCGCTGATTTCGTATTCGCTCTTCAACGTGCTGCCGACCCTGGTCGAAATCACGCTGGTGCTCGGCTACCTGGTCGTCAAGTACGACAAGTGGTTCTCGATCATCACGGCGCTGGCGCTGGTTACCTACATCGTCTTCACCGTCGTCGTCACCGAATGGCGCACCCACTTCCGGCGCACCATGAACGACCTCGACTCGAAAGCCAATACCAAGGCCATCGACTCGCTGATCAACTACGAAACCGTCAAATACTTCGGCAACGAGGATTACGAGGCCAAGCGCTACGACCAGGGCCTGCAAAGCTACGAGAACGCCGCGGTGCGTTCGCAGACCTCGCTGTCGGTGCTGAACACGGGCCAGTCGCTGATCATCGCCACCGCCGTTACCCTGATCCTGTGGCGCGCAACCGAAGGCGTGATTGCCGGCAGCATGACCCTGGGCGACCTGGTGCTCGTGAACTCGTTCATGATTCAGCTGTATATCCCATTGAATTTCCTGGGCGTGATCTACCGCGAAATCAAGCAGAGCCTGGCCGACATGGAACGCCTGTTTTCGCTGCTCGACCAGAACCGCGAAGTGGCCGATTCGCCGGGCGCGCAGCCCCTTAGCGCAAAAGGTGCGCAGGTAGAATTTTCGCACGTCGAGTTCAGCTACGAAGCCAAGCGCCAGATCCTGTTCGACGTCGACTTCACCATCGCCGCCGGCACCACCACGGCCGTGGTGGGCCACAGCGGCTCGGGCAAATCGACCCTGTCGCGGCTGCTGTTCCGCTTCTACGACGTCAACGCGGGATCGATTTCCATCGACGGCCAGGACATCCGCAATGTCACCCAGGCCTCCTTGCGCGCCGCGATCGGCATCGTGCCCCAGGATACGGTGCTGTTCAACGACACCATCGAATACAACATCGCCTACGGCAAGCCGGGCGCCAGCCATGCCGATATCGAAGCGGCGGCGCGCGCGGCCTCGATCCACGACTTCATTGTGAGCCTGCCGGACGGGTACGCGACGATGGTGGGCGAGCGCGGGCTGAAACTGTCGGGTGGCGAAAAGCAGCGGGTCGCGATTGCGCGTACCTTGCTCAAAAACCCGGCGATCCTGATTTTCGACGAGGCGACATCGGCCCTCGATTCGAAAGCGGAGCAGGCGATCCAGGCGCAGCTGAAGGAGATCGCTCGCAATCGGACCACGCTGGTCATCGCGCACCGCCTGTCGACGATTGCCGACGCCCAGCAGATCATCGTGCTCGATCACGGAAAGATCGTCGAGCGCGGCACGCACGGCAGCTTGTTGGCGGCACGCGGCCTGTATGCGCAGATGTGGGAGAGGCAGCTGGCGCGGCCCGATGAGGATGTGGCGTCGGCGCCGCTGGAGTTGCAGGGGGAGTGAGGTTACAGCGTGGGCTCTCGAGCCCACGCGGATTTAACAGACCAATAGCAGAACACGCAACAGCGCCACCGACCGCTGCGTCTTACAGCTTCTTGTACACCACCCCGTCCTTCATCACGAATTTCACCTGCTCCAGCAGCTTGACGTCGCGCAGCGGGTCGCCGTCGACGGCGACGATGTCGGCTGCGAAGCCCGGCGCGATCATGCCCAGGCGCTGCGGCTGGTCGAGCAGGTTGGCGGCGTGGATGGTGGCGGCGCGGATCGCATCGATCGGCGACATGCCGGCTTCCACCATGTAGCCGAACTCTTTCGCGTTCTCGCCGTGCGGGAACACGCCGGCATCGGTGCCGAAGGCGATCTTCACGCCGGCCTTGTGGGCGCGCGCAAACGTGGCCTGCAACTGCGGGCCGATGGCGGCCGCTTTCGGGCGTACCAGCGCCGAATAGTAGTTCGGGTCTTTCGCCTTGTCGGCGACATAGCGGCCGGCCGAGATGGTCGGCACGTACCAGTGGCCGGTCTTCTTGAACAGGGCGATCGTCTCGTCGTCCATCAGCGTGCCGTGCTCGATCGAGTCGACGCCGGCGCGCAGCGCGCGCTTCATGCCTTCGGCGCCGTGGGCGTGGGCGGCCACGCGGAAGCCGTAATCCTTGGCGGTGCTGACCACGGCCTTCAGTTCGTCCTCGGTGTATTGCGAATTCTGGCCGTTCGCCGCCTGGCTCAGCACACCGCCAGTGGCGGTAATCTTGATCAGGTCGGCGCCTTCCTTGTAGCGCGCACGGACGGCCTGGCGGCCTTCTTCCGGGCTGTCGATCACGCCTTCCTGCGGTCCGGGCGTGCCGACTTTCTCGCTCAGGAAGTGCGACAGGTTGTTGGTCGGGTCGGCGTGGCCGCCGGTGGTGGCGATCGACTTCCCGGCGGTGAACATGCGCGGGCCGGGCAGGGAGCCGGCCGCGATCGCGCGCTTGAGCGAGACGTTCAGGCCATCCTGGGCGCCGAGGTCGCGCACCGTGGTGAAGCCCGCCATCAGCGTACGCTCCGCGTATTTGATCGAGCGGAAAGCCAGGTCGGCGGCGTCGGCGGTCAGGCGGTCGCGGTAGCCTTCCACCACCGGCGCGGTTTCGCTGGTGAGGTGCACGTGCATGTCGATCAGGCCCGGCAGGCAGGATTTGGTGGACAGGTCGATGTTGCCGGTGGCTTGGGTCATCGGCCCCACCGACTTGATGATGCCGTTTTCGATCACGATGCTGACGCGCTCGCGCCAGGCGCCGCTCTTGACATCGAGCAGGCGCCCGCAATCGACCGTCTGGGTGGCGGCGGTGGCGGCGTTGGCGCCGCTCAGAACTACCAGCAAACCTGCTGCATACAGCTGTTTCATGTTGTTGTCTCCCGTCTTGTTATCAAAAAAAAGGCCTCCCATCGCTGGAAGGCCCCTGTGTTTCGTATGTTTCAGGCCAGCGCCCGCTTCAGCGCAGTGGCGAGGTGGCAAGGTCCTTGTCCGGCGCCGGTTCGGCTTCGAGTTCGCCTTCCCACTTGGCGACAACCGCCGTGGCGATGCCGTTGCCGATGACGTTGGTGGCCGAACGCGCCATGTCCAGGAAGTGGTCGATCGCCAGCAGCAGCAGCAGGCCGGCTTCCGGAATGTTGAACTGGGCGAGCGTTGCAGCGATGACGACCAGGGAGGCGCGCGGCACGCCGGCCATGCCTTTTGAAGTCAGCATCAGCACCAGCATCATCGTGATCTGGGTCGACAGTCCCAGCTCGATGCCGTAGGCCTGGGCGATGAAGACGGTGGCGAAGGTGCAGTACATCATCGAGCCGTCGAGGTTGAACGAGTAACCGATCGGCAGCACGAACGAGGCCAGGCGGTTCTTGACGCCGAACTTTTCCAGGCCTTCCAGGGTTTTCGGGTAGGCCGCTTCTGACGAGGCGCAGGTGAAGGCGAGGATGGTCGGCTCTTTCAGCAGGCCGATCAGGCGCAGCACGCGCGGCCCGAGGAAGGCCATGCCGACCAGGATCAGGATCACCCACAGCAGCACGATGCCGAAGTAGAACTGGGCCATGAAGATGCCGTAGGTCTCTAGCACGCCCAGGCCGCTCTTGGCGATCACCCCGGCCACTGCCGCGAACACGGCGATCGGCGCGAAGTTCATCACGTAGGCGGTGACCTTCAGCATGACGTGGGCGACGCCGTCGATGGCGTCGATCATCGGCGTGGCGCGCGCGCCGACGGCGGCAGCGGCCGTACCGAAGAACAGCGAGAACACGACGATCTGCAGGATTTCATTCTTGGCCATGCCGTCGGCGATCGAGGACGGGATCAGGTGGGTAATGAAATCCTTCAGCGTCAGGCTGGTGGTGGCGATGCCCGAGGCGGTGCCGACCGGCGGCGCCATGCCGGCGGCGAACATGGCGTCGCCCGGACGGAAGATGTTCACCAGGACCAGGCCCAGCGCCAGCGAAATGATCGAAGCGATGATGAACCAGCCCAGCGCCTTGACGCCGATGCGGCCGACTTCCTTGGCGTCGCCCATGCGGGCAATGCCCACCACCAGCGTCGCGAACACGAGCGGCGCGATGATCATCTTAATCAGGCGCAGGAACATCGTCGTCACCAGCGACATCGCGTCCGCGAAACCGGCCGGGTTGGCGAGCTGGGTATTCGCGAGGTAGCCCGTGACGATGCCGAGGGCCAGGCCGATCAGGATGTAAGTAGTGAGGCGGTTTCGTTTGTCAGTCATATGCTTCCAGTGGTCGGCCTGGCGCCCCGGCTGGGGCTGATTGGGTGCTTCTGCGGCGAACGAGGGCCCGGACGGGGTTCGCTCTGGGTATCTTGGCAAGTTCCGCAGTATCCTAGGCGCTGTTAGTGCTGTCAAGCACGCTCAAAGGTGTGGCAAAAATGGCGAAACATGATTGAAATCGACAAGGTCAGCAAATGGTATGGCGACTTCCAGGTGCTTGCCGACTGCAGCACGCAAGTGGCGCGCGGCGACGTGGTGGTGGTGTGCGGGCCCTCGGGCTCCGGCAAGTCGACCCTGATCAAGACGGTGAACGGCCTCGAGCCGGTGCAGCAGGGCGCGATCCGGGTCGACGGCGTGCTGGTCACCGACCGCCGGACCGACCTGCCGAAACTGCGCGCGAAGATCGGCATGGTGTTCCAGAACTTCGAATTGTTCCCGCACCTGTCGGTGCGCGAGAACCTGGTGCTGGCGCAGGTGAAGGTACTTGGGCGCAGCAAGCTTGATGCCATCGCGCGCGGCCTGAGCTATCTCGACCGGGTCGGCCTGCTGGCACACCAGGACAAATTCCCGAGCCAGCTCTCCGGCGGCCAGCAGCAGCGGGTGGCGATTGCCCGCGCCCTGTCGATGGACCCGGTGGCGATGCTGTTCGACGAACCCACCTCCGCCCTCGACCCGGAAATGATCGGCGAAGTGCTGGAGGTGATGGTCGGCCTCGCGCAGGACGGCATGACCATGATGGTGGTGACCCATGAAATGGGCTTTGCGCGCAAGGTTGCCGACCGCATCGTCTTCATGGACCACGGCCGGATTGTCGAGGACACGCCGAAGGCCGAGTTCTTCGCGCTGCCGCGCTCCGAGCGCGCGCGCGAGTTCCTGGCCAAGATCATCCATTGATTGCGATCCGGACACGTTGTACTGCGTGGACTCGGGAGTCCACCCTACGCAAACCCGTGCCTATTGCAGTTGCGTAACGTAGATACCGTCTTCATCGTCAAGCCCTACATCGCAAATTTTGGATCGTAGGGCTTGCCCGTGTGGAGGACACCAAAGCACAGGTGCGCCAGCTTGCGCATCGCTGCACCGATAGC
>NZ_JCASIN010000015.1:0-23685 GCF_059685915.1 Telluria sp. LT2P34 | reverse complement strand
ATGACCATAGCAAGTCGGTCCCACCCCTTCCCATCCCGAACAGGACCGTGAAACGACTTTGCGCCGATGATAGTGCTGCAACCAGTGTGAAAGTAGGTTATCGTCAGGCTAGTTATAAAGAGAGAACCCGTTGAGCTTAGCTCGGCGGGTTTTTTTTCGTCCGGTGGTTTGTTCCGGTCGCATCGACATTGCAAAACCTGCTTTCCTGGCTAGAATGAAATCAGTCGCAGGTCGTGGAGGGCGCAGGCATGAACACCCAAGGCAAACGCTCGGCAAAGCGCGTCGTCGTCGCATTGTTACTGGCCGGAGGGCTCGGCGCTTGCGTCTACGATCCGTATTATTACGGATATCCTGGCGCCAATTACAGCTACTCGACGTATGAGTACCCGGCCTACGGCTATCGACCTTACGGCTACTACGCCGGCCCGCCTGTTTCGCTGAACTTTGGCTTTTATGAGCATCGTCACCACGGCGGATACCACGGCAAGCATCACGGACACGGCTGGCGCGGTCATGGCGGCGGGGGGCACCGTGGCGGCTGGGGCCATCGGGGCGGGCGGCACTGAGAAGGGTACTGTTCACCTGGCGTGACAGTCACCCCGCAACACCTGTTCCATTTTTGCGCAGACCGGCCTGCGCACGCCTGCGCCAGCCATGGCACGCCGCTTGCACGTGCCTGGACGATGCGCTCCACTCCATGCCACACCTCACAGCACCCCCTCGCTGCTTTCAGCAACAGGATCGCCTGTCTGGTCGCGGCTGTCCTGCTCGTCCCTTGGGCCCACGCTGAGCCGCAGTTTCCCGAGAGCGATATCCCGCGCGTTGAAGTCATCGGCGTGGCGCCACTGCCAGGTCTCGGAATCGAACGCGACCTGCTGCCCTATCCGGTTCAGCTCGTGAAGAGCAAAGCGCTGCGCCAGGCCGGCGGGGATAATTTTGCTGAAATCATGACGCGCAACCTGACCGGCGTCAGCGTCAACGAAGTGTCGGGCAGCCCGTTCCAGAACGATGTCACCTTTCGGGGCTTTCGCGCTTCGCCTGTGCTGGGCAGCGCGCAGGGCATTTCCGTGTATCTCGACGGCGTGCGCGTCAACGAAGCATTTGGCGACGTCGTGAACTGGGACATGCTGCCCGAAGCGGCGATCGGCAGCCTGCTCTTGGTACCCGGCGCCAATCCGCTGTATGGGTTGAATACCCTGGGCGGCGCGCTTGCATTCACGACCCGTTCGGGAATTACCCATCCTGGCGGCGAGGCGAACCTGTCGTTCAGCGACCGCGGCCGCCGGCGAGCCGACCTTGCCCATGGCTGGCAGGGCGACGGCGGCTGGCACAGCTTTATCGGCGCCACCATGTTCAACGACGCCGGCTGGCGCGACCATTCCAACGGACGCCTCGGCAATCTGCTGCTGAAAATCGGCCGCTCGCAGGGCGACACCGACTGGAGCCTCGCCTTGCTTGGGGGGCGCAGCCGCTTGCGCGGCAATGGCCTGCTGCCCGATCGCATGTACGAAGAGAACCGGCACGCCGTCTATACCCATCCCGACACTACCCGCAACCGGCTTGGCCAAGGCACCCTGAACCTGACCCGCCGCCTGGGCCAGAACAGCGAAGTCACGGCCACCGCCTACCTTCGCAACAGCCGGCGCGATACCGTCAATGGCGACATCAGCGAAGACTACGACGACTACGTCGAAAATTGCGAGGCCGGCTTCAACGAGGACGGCGGCGCAGTCGACGCCGCCGAATGCGGCTTTACGCGCGCCGAGGGAGCAGCCCTGCATCCGGGCGTCCTGAACACCACCAGCACCCGCCAGCAGGGCCGCGGGCTCGGCGCAGCCTTCAGCACCCGGCGCGGCAACGACCGCTTCGACGCCGGTATCAGCTTCGACTACAGCAGGTCGGAATATGCCCAGTACGAACAGGCGGCCTTCATCAGTCCCACGCGCGAAGTGCTCGCCGACGCGGACGAAGAACGCGAGCCCGACGCCTCCGTCACGGGCAGCTCGCGCGCCCTCGGCGTCTATGTTGCCGCCAGCCGCGCCCTGTCCTCTTCGACGCAGCTGACTGCCAGTGCACGCCTGAACCGCGCACGTGTCGACAATACCCTGGTCAACGAGCGCGGCCTGCAACCGGCCGAAAGTTTTACCTACACCCGCCTCAACCCTTCGCTCGGCTTTACCCACCATTTGGATGGCGCGACCACCGTGTTTGCCAACATCGCCCAGGGTAACCGGGTGCCCACCGTCATCGAACTGGGCTGCGCCGATCCGGACAATCCCTGCCGCCTGCCGGTTGGCTTGCAGGCGGATCCCTATCTAAAACAAGTGATTGCACGCACGCTGGAAGCAGGGGTGCGCGGAGGATTCAAGAGCGGGCGTTATGTTCTCTCCCTGCATCGCACCGGCAACCGCGACGACATCCTGTTCCTCAGCGCTCCGTCGCGCCAAGGGTATTTTGCGAATGTCGCGCGCACCCGCCACCAGGGGCTGGATGCCACCATCACGCAGCAGTTCGGGCGCCTCGATCTGCGGCTGGCCTACAGCTACCTCGATGCGCAGTACGATGCGGACGAGCAGCTGTTCACCGGCGCCCGTACGGTGCGGGTGCGGCGTGGCACACGGCTTGCCGGTTTGCCCAGGCACAGCGGCAAGCTGACACTGGACTGGAAGGCGAGTTCCCGCGCCGATCTCGGCCTCGACCTGCAAGCGGCGAGCAGCCTGGTCACCCAGGGCAATGAAGACGGCCTGGTCGAAGACGCAGCAGTAGGGGAGGAACCCGAGCGTGCCGACTGGCGGGTGCGCGGACACGTGCTGGCGAGCCTGCGCGCGACCTACCGGCCGGCGCCCGGCTGGGAACTGTTTGCACGCATAAACAACCTGTTCGACCGGCGCTACGAAAGCTTTGGCGCGGTGGCGCCGGATCTCTTCCCGCAGGGCCGCCTGCTCACACCACATGAAGGCGCTGCAGACGCCGGCCACGCCCGATTCATCGCACCCGGCGCCCCGCGTTCAATCGTGGCCGGGTTGCGTTACACCTTCTGAACCATCAGAAGGTGTACTGCGCACTGACGCCGATCATCCACTGGCGTCCCGGCGCCGCTTCGTAATAGCGCCGGTTGGCGTCGCCCACGATGACCGAGCCAACATAATCGCGATCGAAGATATTGTTTAGACGCACGAACTGCCTGAAGCGCCAACGGTCCACGGTTTGCCGTGCCTGCACCCGCGCGTTGACGACCACATAACCGGGCGCCGCCTGTTCCGTGTTGGAATCTTCGACATAGGTCTTGCTGCTGGCGACCGTCTCGAGCGCTGCGCCAAGGCGCCCCCCGGCGTCCCGCCATACCAGCTCGCCGAACAGGTTCGCGCGCGGCACGCCGGGCAGCCGGCTGCCGGCGGCAACGCTGCCGAAAGGCGTTTCATAAGTGGCGCGCAGCAGCGTCAGCGCCCAGCGGGTGCTGAAGCCGGCCCCGAGCTGGCTGTCGAGCGACACTTCGGCGCCACGGCGCATGGTTTCGCTGGCGTTGCGGTAGCTGGTGCGTCCGCCGCCGGAGGTCTCGACCACGAGTTCGTCGTCGGTACGCACCTGGAACAATGCTGCCTCGACGCGCGTGTTGTCGCCGAACTTCGCCTTGGCGCCGAGCTCGATGTTGCGGCTGATCGCCGGCTGCAGCCGGAAATTGAATCCCGTGCCGCCCGCCGAATAAAACAGTTCATTGAGTGTCGGCGTCTCGAAGCCGCGCGCCGCGCTGGCATACACGTTCAACTGCGGCGACACCTTGTAGAGCGCGGAAACGACCGGGGTCCACTTGCTGTACTCGACGGCGCCGCTGTCGTTGCCATTGCCGTTGGCGACGAAGCGATCGCTCACTTCCACTTTCAGGCTGCTGCGGCGCAGACCGGCGCCGAGCACCCAGGGGCCGCCTTCCCATTGCGTCTGCAGGTAAGGGTCGAGGTTGGATAGCTGGTTGGTTTCGTCGCGCCGCAGCGCTCCCTTGACCCCGAACTGCGTGCCGATGAAGTTCTCGTAACCCTGGCGGTCGTCTTCGGAACGGCTGTATTCGAGGCCCGCGGTGGTGCTCAGTTTGCCGCCGGCCACCTGGCGTACGGCCTGCCACTGCAGGTCGGCGCCGTAAAAATCGCGCTCGAAATCGACCACGCCGCCCGAATGGGTGGGCGGCGCCTGGAAGCCGCGCGAGAACGACTGGTACTGGATGACCTGGCGGTTGCCGGCCCAGGCCGTGAGGCGCAGGCGATCCTGGCCGAAGCGCTGCTCGAAGGTGGCGCCGGCCTGGTGATGCTCGATGCTTTTCCTCGTGTTGTAGCGCTCGGCCAGCGTGCGCTGCGGCGACTGCGTGTCGGTGAGGTCGATTTCGCCGGCGCGCGGGTCGCGCTGGAAGGTCGCCCAGGTCACGCCCAGCGGATCTTGCGTGTCGTCCTGGGTGAGCGTGCTGGCGGTCAGGGTCAGGCGGCTGGTGTCGCTGGGCCTGACGCTCAGCTTGGCAAAAGCCTGGTCGCGCCGCGCCGCGCTGTGGTGGCGGTAGCCGTCGGTATCGAAGCGCGAAGCGTCGATCAGGTAGCTGACGCCGGCGCTCTCGCCCTGCGCATTCACGTCGATCTTGCGCATGCCGTCGCTGCCGCCTGACACGGTCCCCTCGAGTGCCGGCCGGCCGCTGCCGTCGCGGGTGAACAGCTGGATCACGCCGCCCGAGTGATTGCCGTAGAGCGCGGAAAACGGCCCGCGCAGCACTTCGATGCGTTCGGCCAGGTCGAGATTAAAAGTTGCGGCCTGGCCTTGGCCGTCCGGCATGGAGGCCGGGATGCCGTCGGCGAACAGGCGTACCCCGCGCACGCCAAAGGCCGAGCGCGCGCCAAAACCGCGTGACGAGATCTGCAGGTCCTGCGCGTAGTTCTCGCGATTGTGTACGACCAGGCCGGGCACCGCCGCCAGCGCCTCGGAGGCGTTCACCCGCATCTGCGTGTCGCCGATGCGCGCCGCGTCGACGATGTCGACCGCGGCCGGGAAGTCGAAGCTGTCCTGTTCGATGCGGCTGCCGGTGACGATGACGATCGGCATCGGCGCGGCTTGCTGCTCGCCGGCGGCGCTTGCCGTGCCGTGCGTTGCGAAGGCGGCGCCGCCGCTGGCGAACAGCGCCGCAATGGCGCGGCGGCGGAAAGGAAATGGTTGCTGCATGCATGTCTCCGATAACGGTGTGGGTTGGGACGTCTGCCTGGCACTGCCCCAAGCTGCTAATTAAGCAATATCTTTGCCATGGTAACCGGATGGCACGGCGCTTGCATTGAACGGGGACGGGGTGGGCCAGGCGCTGCGTCCGGGGCGGGCGCCGCTGCAAAACGGCACACCTGTTCCAGGATCGGGACAACTGCCACGGCAGTGCGGTCCAGGCCTTGTTCACCCCAGGGGCCAATTACTCATTTTGACAAGAGGACGACATGAATCTCGCAGACATCAGCAAGCTGGGCGTTGCCAATCCATTCAAGCAGCGTTATGACAACTACATCGGCGGCAAGTTCGTGGCCCCCACCAGGGGCGAGTATTTCCCGAACATCACCCCGATCACCGGCCAGCCGTTTTGCGAAATCGCGCGCTCGACGAGCGAGGACATCGAACTGGCGCTCGACGCCGCCCACGCTGCCAAAGATGCCTGGGGCAAGACCTCGCAGGCCGAGCGCGCGGGCATCCTGAACCGCATCGCCGACCGCATGGAGCAGAACCTGGCCATGCTCGCCACGGCCGAGACCATCGACAACGGCAAGCCGATCCGCGAAACCACGGCCGCCGACCTGCCGCTGGCGATCGACCATTTCCGTTATTTTGCCGGCTGCATCCGCGCCCAGGAAGGCTCCATCGCCCAGATCGACCACGAAACCTATGCCTACCACTTCCACGAGCCGCTGGGCGTCGTCGGCCAGATCATCCCGTGGAATTTCCCGATCCTGATGGCGGTCTGGAAGCTGGCCCCGGCGCTGGCCGCCGGCAACTGCGTGGTGCTGAAACCGGCGGAGCAGACCCCGGCCTCGATCATGGTCTTGATCGAACTGATCGGCGACCTGCTGCCGCCGGGTGTGCTCAACATCGTCAATGGCTTCGGGCTCGAAGCCGGCAAACCGCTGGCCTCGAGCAAACGCATCGCCAAGATCGCCTTCACGGGCGAAACCGGCACCGGGCGCCTGATCGCCGGCTACGCCGCGCAAAACCTGATTCCCGTCACGCTGGAACTGGGCGGCAAGTCGCCGAACATTTTCTTTGCCGACGTGATGGACGCCGACGACGACTTCTTCGACAAATGCCTGGAAGGTTTTGCGATGTTCGCCCTGAACCAGGGTGAAGTCTGTACCTGTCCGTCGCGGGTGCTGGTGCAGGAATCGATCTACGAGCGCTTCATCGAGCGTGCGCTGGCACGGGTGGCGGCCATCCGGCAGGGCAATCCACTCGATTCGGGCACCATGCTCGGCGCCCAGGCCTCGCAGGAGCAGCTGGAAAAAATCCTGTCGTATCTCGACATCGGCCGCCAGGAGGGCGCCGAAGTGCTGGCCGGCGGCGCGCGCCAGTCCCTCGATGGCGACTTGAAGGACGGCTATTACGTGCAGCCGACCGTGTTCAAGGGCGACAATAAAATGCGCGTCTTCCAGGAGGAAATCTTTGGGCCCGTGGTGTCGGTCACCACCTTCACCGACGAAGCCGACGCCCTGCGCATCGCCAACGACACCCTGTATGGCCTCGGCGCCGGACTCTGGACGCGCGACGCCTCGCGCGCCTTCCGCGTCGGCCGCGCGATCCAGGCCGGGCGCGTCTGGACCAACTGCTACCACCTGTATCCGGCCCACGCCGCGTTCGGCGGCTACAAGCAGTCGGGGGTCGGGCGCGAGAACCACAAGATGATGCTCGACCACTACCAGCAGACCAAGAACCTGCTGGTCAGCTACAGCCCGAAAGCGATGGGCTTTTTCTGACCATGCCGGCCGACAGCCCGATGAACGGCGCACCCGAGCGGGTCTGCGCCACCGCCGCCGCCCTGGCCTTCATTGGCCAGCTGCGCGCGCGCCACGGCCCGCTCATGTTCTTTCAGTCCGGCGGCTGCTGCGACGGCAGCGCCCCGATGTGCTACCCGGCCGGCGAATTCGCCATCAGCGACACCGACGTCTGCCTCGGCAGCCTCGATGGCACGCCCTTCTATATGGGGGCCGAACAGTTTGCTTACTGGGAGCATACCCAGCTCATCATCGACGTGGTGCCGGGTAACGGCGGCATGTTCTCGCTCGATAACGGGACCGGGCAACGCTTCCTGACCCGCTCGCGCCTGTTCGAGGATGCTGAGCTGCAATCCTTTACAACACGGAAGGCCACATGAAAACGAGAGCAGCCATTGCCTGGAAAGCCGGACAGGACTTGTCCATCGCCGAAGTCGACCTCGAGGGCCCGCGCGCCGGCGAAGTGCTGGTGGAAATCAAGGCCACCGGTATTTGCCATACCGATTACTACACCCTGTCCGGCGCCGACCCGGAAGGCATTTTTCCCGCCATCCTCGGCCATGAAGGCGCCGGCGTCGTGCTCGAGACCGGCCCCGGCGTCACTTCGGTCAAGCGCGACGACCACGTGATTCCGCTGTACACCCCGGAATGCCGCCAATGCAAATTCTGCCTGTCGCGCAAGACCAACCTGTGCCAGTCGATCCGCTCCACCCAGGGCCGCGGCCTGATGCCTGACGCGACCTCCCGGTTTTCGCTCGACGGCCAGCAGCTGTTCCACTACATGGGCACCTCGACGTTTTCCAACTACATCGTGGTGCCGGAAATCGCGCTGGCCAAAATCCGCGCCGACGCACCCTTCGACAAGGCCTGCTATATCGGCTGCGGCGTCACCACCGGCGTTGGCGCCGTGGTGTTTTCGGCCAAGGTCGAGGCGGGAGCGAATGTCGTCGTGTTCGGCCTGGGCGGCATCGGCCTGAACGTGATCCAGGGCGCACGCATGGTGGGCGCCGACAAGATCATCGGCGTCGACCTCAACCCCGCGCGCGAGACCATGGCGCGCAAGTTCGGCATGACCCATTTCATCAACCCGAGCGAGGTCGGCAACCTCGTCGACCACATCGTGCAGCTGACCGACGGCGGCGCCGATTTTTCCTTCGAGTGCGTCGGCAATGTACAGGTGATGCGCCAGGCGCTCGAGTGCACGCACAAGGGCTGGGGCCAGTCCTTCATCATCGGCGTGGCGGCGGCGGGCCAGGAAATCAGCACACGGCCCTTCCAGCTGGTGACGGGCCGCCAGTGGAAGGGTTCCGCCTTCGGCGGCGCACGCGGGCGCACCGACGTGCCCAAGATCGTCGACTGGTACATGGACGGCAAGATCAATATCGACGACCTGATCACGCATACCTTGCCGCTCGAGCGCATCAACGAGGGCTTCGAGCTGATGAAGAGCGGGCAGTCGATCCGCTCGGTGGTGCTGTACTGAGGCGGCATTTTTCAGATCAACCAGGGAGACTGAACATGAGCAATGACAACATGATGAACAGCGGCGTAAAAATCCATCCCGCTGTGGATCAGGGCATCAAGCCGGCCGTACCGAATTTTTCGGGCGGCACCTTGAGCTGCCAGTGCGCCACCAATCCGGTCACAGTAAACATCACGAGCCAGGTCGCGCACAACCACGTGTGCGGCTGCACCAAATGCTGGAAGCCGTCGGGGGCACTGTTTTCCCAGGTGGCCGTGGTCGGACGCGACAAGGTGGAGGTGACCGCCAATGCCGACAAGCTCGTCATTGCCGACACTTCCGCCACGATCCAGCGCCATGCCTGCCGCGATTGCGGCGTGCACATGTATGGGCGCATCGAAAACAACGCGCACCCCTTCTATGGCCTCGACTTCGTACACACGGAACTGTCGCGCGAGAGCGGTTGGGCGCCGCCGGAATTCGCCGCCTTCGTGTCCTCGATCATCGAGTCCGGCTTTCCTCCTTCCCGGATGGGCGAGGTGCGTGCGCGGCTGACCGAGCTCGGCTTGCCACCCTACGACGCGCTGTCGCCGGCCTTGATGGATGCCATCTCGACCCATGTCGCCAAGGCCCGCGGGATGCTGCAGGAAGCCTGAAGGCTTGACCGCTGCGGCATGGGTGGGCCTGTCCATCCATGCCGCAGCAAATGACCGAACACCGGAGAAAAGTATGAAGCGATCCCACTTGCTGCTGTTGTCGATCCTGGGCGCCGCCGCGCCCGCGGCCCATGCCGACGATTTCCCGACCAGCAGCCGCGTGGAGTACGTGCTGGAGTGCATGCAAAAACACGAAAGCAAGGGTGAATACCTTTACAAGTGCTCCTGCGTCATCGATTACATCGCCAAGGCCATGACACACGACGACTATCTCGCCATGTCGACCTCGCTGCGCAACCAGACCATGGCCGGCGAGCGCGGCGCGGTGTTTCGCGATCCGCCGCAAGTAAAGGAGATGGCTGGCAAGTACAAGACGATCCAGGCGGACGCCAACAAGGCGTGTTACGTGCCGCAGCGGTGATGTACTGCCGGGCCTGGTGTTGCGTCATGGATGACACAAGCCCCGGCGGGCATTGTCTCGAATCTGAACAGGGTGCCACAGCCATGCTCCCCTCGGTCCAGTGGCGCCGCACTGGCACTGCATAGGCACCGCATTGGCACGTTTAGTGCTGTGTAAACCTGGGGCGATCCCCAGCTCCATCCAGTCGGACCGCTATAAAAACCATAGGAGACTTCATCATGTCATTCGCAAAGAGACTCATCCGCTGGTGGCCATGCCTGGCACTGGCCGCCGGACCGGCGATGGCTGCCGATTCGGATGTCGCAAAGCTGACCAAGGACTCGAAGAACTGGGCGATGCAGTCCGGCGACTTTGCCAACCACCGGTTTAGCGAGCTCAAGCAGATCAACGCGCAGAACGCCAGGGACTTGCAGGTGGCCTGGACCTTCTCGACCGGCGTGCTGCGCGGCCATGAAGGCGGTCCGCTGGTCATCGGCGACACCATGTACATCCACAGTCCTTTCCCGAACAAGGTGTTCGCGATCGCACTGGAAGACCAGAGCATCCGCTGGAAGTACGAACCGAAGCAGGACCCGACCGTGATCCCGGTCATGTGCTGCGACACCGTCAACCGCGGCGTTGCCTATGCCAACGGCAAGATCTTCCTGCAGCAGGCCGATACCACGCTGGTGGCGCTCGACGCCAAGACCGGCAAGGAGCTCTGGAAAAACAAGGTCGGCGATCCGAAGATCGGCGAAACCACCACCAATACGCCCCATGTCTTCAAGGACAAGATCATCACCGGCATCAGTGGCGGCGAATTCGGCGTGCGGGGTCGTATCACTGCGCATGACATGAATACCGGCAAGGTGCTGTGGAAAGCCTACAGCACGGGACCCGACAACGAACTCATGGTCGATCCTGCAAAAACCATGACCTGGACCGACGGCCGCATGGCGCCGATCGGCGCGGACTCCTCGCTGAAAAGCTGGAAGGGCGACCAGTGGAAGCTGGGCGGCGGCACGACCTGGGGCTGGTACAGCTACGATCCGGCGACCAACCTGATGTACTACGGCACCGGCAACCCCAGCACCTGGAACCCGCGCCAGCGCCCGGGCGACAACAAGTGGTCGATGACCATCTTCGCACGCGACCTCGACACCGGAATGGCGAAATGGGTCTACCAGATGACGCCGCACGACGAGTGGGATTATGACGGCGTCAACGAAATGATCCTGGCCGACATCAAGGTCAAGGGCCAGCCGCGCAAGGCGCTGGTTCACTTCGACCGCAACGGCTTCGCCTACACGATGGATCGCGTCAGCGGCGAATTGCTGATCGCTGAAAAATACGATCCGAAGGGGAACTGGGCGACCCACGTCGACATGAAAACCGGCCGGCCGCAAGTCGTTGCGAAGTACAGCACCGAAAAGAACGGTCCCGACTTCAATTCCAAGGGCATTTGCCCGTCCGCGCTCGGCACCAAGGACCAGCAGCCGGCTACCTTCAACCGCAAGACCGGCCTGTTCTATGTGCCTACTAACCATGTCTGCATGGATTACGAGCCCTACCAGATCGAGTACACGGCAGGCCAGCCGTATGTCGGCGCGACGCTCTCGATGTATGCGGCGCCGGGCAGCCATGGCGGCCTGGGCAACTTCATCGCCTGGGATGCGGGCACCGGCAAGATCGTCTGGTCCAAGCCCGAGAAGTTTTCGGTCTGGAGCGGGGCGCTCTCCACCGCCGGCGACGTCGTGTTCTACGGCACCCTGGAAGGCCACATCAAGGCCGTCGACCTCAACGGCAAGGAGCTGTGGAAGTTCAAGACGCCGTCCGGCATCATTGGCAACGTCCACACCTGGGAATACAAGGGCAAGCAATATGTCGGCGTGTTGTCCGGCATTGGCGGCTGGGCCGGCATCGGTCTTGCGGCCGGGCTGACCAAGGGTACCGAAGGCCTGGGCGCGGTTGGCGGCTACAAGGACCTGGCCAAGTACACCGAGCTTGGCGGCGTGCTGACCGTATTCGCATTGCCGGACCGGGCAGTGTCGGGCGGGGCGGCAACGGCCATGCGCAACAAGTGAAGCGGCCGCCGGACCGGCGTGCTGTGTATTGAAAACGGTTGCCGGTCGCAGCGCCGGCAACCGCGCCTCGTTTCCCGGGAATGAACATGAACAAACTCACGAAAAACGCAGCGGCCGCGGCCGCTTGCTGGGCCCTGGCCGCGCTGCCCGGCCTGTTGTCCACACCTGCCCTCGCGGCCGATAACGCCCCCTACAAGGTAGTCGAAGGCAACAAGGTCGATGCGCAGACCCTGAGCGGCTGGCGCACCTGGCGCGCAATGGCCTGCGAGCGTTGCCATGGCGCCGCGCAGGAAGGCATGGTCGGACCCTCGCTGGTAGACAGCCTGAAGGTGCTCAGCAAGGACGAATTCAAGGCCGCCGTGCTGAAGGGGCGGATCGAGAAGGGCATGCCGAATTTCGATACCAGCAAAATGGTGAGCGAAAACATCGACAGCCTGTACGCCTACCTGAAGGGACGCTCGGATGGCGCCATCCAGCCTGGCCGGCTTCAGGAGATGAACAAATGAAACGCTGGCCAGGGCAGGGGGCGCGCCGGCAGATGCGTTGGCGAACATTGCTGGCAGGGGGCGTCTGTGCGCTGGCGGGGCTGGCCGGTCCGGCAAGCGCCCAGGAGGCACCCGCGCCCGGCCAGGACAAGGTGCTGCGGGTCTGCGAAGACCCGAACAACCTGCCCTTGTCGAACCGTGCACAGGCCGGTTTCGAAAACAAGATCGCCTCCCTGCTGGCGCAGGAACTGGGCTGGAAGCTGGAGTACACCTGGTATCCGCAGCGGATGGGATTCATCCGCAATACCTTGCGCGCCAAGGAAGAAGATTCCGATCGTTTCAAATGCGACCTCGTCATTGGTGTTCCCAAGGGTTTTGACATGGCCGCGACCACGCGCCCGTATTACCGCTCCACCTATGCCATGGCCTATGTCAAGGGCAAGGGACTGGACCGGGTGCGCAGCCTGGATGACTTGCTGGCGCTGGATGCCGGACAGCGCAAGAAATTGCGCTTCGGCGCCTTTGCGGGTTCGCCCGTCACCGACTGGCTGCTGCAGCACGGCCTGATGGAGCAAGTCGCGTGGTACCAGAGCCAGACCGGCGATGCCGACCAGTATCCAGGTGAAATCATCGAGAAGGACCTTGCGGGCGGCAAGATCGACGTGGCATTTGCCTGGGGCCCGATTGCGGGTTATTTCGCCAGGAATACACGGACGGCGCCGATCGTGGCCGTCCCCTTGGCCTCGCAGCCGGGAATCAAATTCGATTTCGAGATCGCGATGGCGGTGCGCCATGCCGACAAGGACTTCCGCCAGCGTATCGACGGCTTGATCGCCGCAAACGAAGGAAAGATTCGCGCCATCCTCACCCAATACGGGGTCCCGCTGCTTGAACCGCAAGCCGCCGTGGCGCTGGCGCCCCCACCGGCGAGGAAGCCATGAACATGCCGGCATGCCTTGGTTCCCGCCTTGGCGCGGCGGTGCTCGCCTCTTTCATCCTCGGGCCTGCCGGCGCCCAACCGGTTTCGCCGGCCGAAGTCCTGTTGTTCGAGACCGATCACCTTGCTCGCATGAAGGCGCCGGCCACGCTGGTGTATGAATTTCGCAGGCAGAGCAATGTCGAGCCCGCCTTTACCGACAGCGTCCAGCTCGACGTTTCCCGCAACAAGGGGCGGGTACATGTTGCGCTGCGCTTCCTGAGCGGCAAGCACAAACAGGCCTTGCCGGAGGTGGACGACGCGCACGGCAACCCGGTGCTGCTCGGCTTTTTCGAGCGCGATATCGCCGAAATGAAAAGGCTGACCGGCGGATCGGTCGGCTATTTTCGCAAACGCATCCGCCTGGCCCTGGCCAATGCCGCCCAGGTGACGCCACAGCGCATCAGCTACGGGGGCAAGGCGCTGGAGGCCAAGGCGATTCGGATCCAGCCTTACCTGGACGACCCGCTGCAAGCGCGCTTCAAGAACTATCTACGCAAGACCTATACCTTCGTTCTCAGCGACCAGGTGCCCGGTGGGGTGTACCGGGTGAGCACCACCTTGGCGAACGCGGCTGGGAACGGAGCGCCGTCCGTGGCATTCGTAGCACGCGCGGCCGCAACGCCTCCAGAAGGCCAGCCCGGCAAGGCTGCACCAGGCGCGGCACTGCCCGTCATCGACGAGACGCTCACCCTGATCAAGGTCACCGAACCGCGTGCTTGATTGTCGGTGAATGTCAACGCAGCGCATGCCTGGACATCGAACCGGCCGGAGGCAGACGATGGCGCCCTTGAAAGTGTTTGCTTTCGATTACGTGATGGAAGGCGGACAGACGGCGCGTGCGCTGCCGCGCGCTTTCACGCAGCAGGGCGAAATGCTGATCGATGCCTTGCTTGCCGACCTCGGCACCGTGCCGGATGTCGAGGTGTGCACGATGGCGACGCTGCGCCCGCCCGGCACGGGAGCCGCGCCTCCGGGCCTGTCCTTCGCCGAACGCTTTGCCGCCTGTGTGCAGACGGCCGATGCGGTGTGGCCGCTGGCGCCGGAGTCCGATGGCTTGCTGGAAAACCTGTCGCGCGACATCCTGCGCGGCAAACGCATCCTGCTGGGCAGCGCGCCGGGTGCGGTCCGGGTCGCCGCAAGCAAGTTCAAGGTGGCGCGGGCGCTGGCCGAGGGCGGGGTGCCGACCGTGCCTACCTATCGGCCGCATGCCTGCCTGCCGGAGGGCGAGGGCGCATGGGTCGTGAAACCCGATGACGGCGCCGGCTGTGTCGACACCCGCTTATTCAGCAATCGCGCTGCCGCCCTCGCATGGATCCGCACCAGCGCCGTGCAAGGCTATATCCTGCAGCCGTTTGTCGCCGGCAAGCTGGGCAGCTTATCGCTGCTGTGTTGCGATGGCGCGGCGTGCCTGCTGGCACGTAACCAGGAGTGGGTGGTGGTGCATGACAACCGCTTCCATTTCCTGGGCAGCACCGTCAACGGCCTGCTTGACGCCGACGGCGCGCTCGAGCGGTTGGCGCAGCAGGTGGCGGCCGCACTGCCAACCCTGTGGGGTTATGTCGGCGTGGACATCATCCTCACCGACCATGGCGCCGTCGTGCTCGATGTCAATCCGCGCCTGACCGCAGCGTATGCGGGACTGCATGCGTCGATCGGCTGCAATCCGGCCGGCCTGGTGATCGACCTGTTGAAGGGGCTGGCGCTGCCGGCCTTGCCCGCCAAGCGCCGCGTGGTCAGCGTCGATGTCGGCAGCGCCGACGCTGGCAGCTGAAAACTACCTGATCACCACGCCCCAGGGCAGCTTGCCGACCGCGATGTCGCGCAGCTTGGTGCGGCTGGCGGTGTCGATCACGCTGACGTTGTGGGAGCGGCCATTGGCGACGTACAGTTTTTTGCCGTCCGGCGTCAGCGCCATGTTCCAGGGACGCTGGCCAACCGGCACCGTCGCCACCACCTGATTGGTTTTTGTATCGATCACCGACACATTGGCGTCGCCGCCGTTCGAAACGTAGACATGGCTGCCGCTCGGATGCACGGCAATGCCGTTGGCACGCAGCCCGGCCTTGATGCGCGCGACGACGGCAAAGCTGGTGGTATCGATGACGAAAACTTCGTTGGCGTTTTCGGCAGCGACATACGCGCGGCTGCCGTCCGGCAGGAAGCCGATGCCGCGCGGGCGGGCGCCCACCGCTACCTGGGCTAGCTGCTTGCGGGTCGTGAAATCGATGATGTCGACGGCGTCGCCTTCCTCGGCACTGACGAACAGCAGGCGTCCGTTCGGGCTGAACACCGCATGCTCGGGATTCTTGCCGCGCACCGGAATCGAAAAGGCCAGTGTATTGCTGCGGGTATCGGTCACGGCGATCTCGTTCTTGCCCTCGACCGCAGCGACCACCCAGCGTCCGTCGGGGGAAATCGAAACGCCTTCGGGCGACTCGCCCAGGGCCACGGTGGGGCCAAGTTGGCGCGTGCCGGCTTCGACCAGCTGCAGCCGGTTGTTCGGCTGGTCGCTGACATACAACCAGCGACCGTCCGGTCCGAGCGCAAGGCCGCGTGGCTTGGACCCGCCGGGCAATTCCGCCACTACCTTGTCGCTCGCCGTGTCGATCACCGAAATCGTGCCCGAGCCTTCGTTCGGCACATAGGCCATGGGCGCGGCAAGGGCGCTCGCCGTCAGCGTGGCAAGGGGCAGGCAAACCAGCGCCAGGGCGGCGCCAAGGCGGCGAATTGACAATATGCTCATCGGATCTCCAGAGGCGGATTGAAAGGGGTGTCGGTATCGCCTGCGCCGGGCTTCATCGGCATGCGCGGCCACATGCGCAGCAGCAGGCGGTCGCGGTCGACCAGCATGTGCTTGGCCACCGCGAGCACGTGTATGGCGACCAGCAGCGCCAGCAGCAGTGCGAACAGGTGGTGCGCGCCATTGAAAAAGGCATACAGGGCCTTATCGTCCGGTCCCCAGGGCGCCCAGCGGACCAGATTGAAGAACTTGACGCCGTGCTTGCTGAAGTTCGATGCGAGATAGCCCGACAGCGGCAGGGCCAGCATGCACACATACAGGGCGATATGGCTGACGCGGGCGGCGCGGCGCTGCCAGGTCGGTGTCGACGCCGGCAGGGGCGGCGGCTTGTGCGCCATGCGCCAGCCCAGGCGCAGCAGGATCAGCAGGCCAATCACAATGCCGCTGCTCTTGTGCAAATTGACGTAATAGCCGCGTTCGGGCGTGCCGCGCGGGATGTCCTCGAGCGCCAGACCGAAGGCGAACTGGCCGAGCAGCAGCAGTGCGATGAGCCAATGCAGGGCAATGGCCATCGCCGTGTAGCGCGCGGGCGAGGAGGGTGGCGCCGGCGCCTGCTGCGGGAACTGCGGCGGGCCGGGTGACGGGAACGGCGTCGGGGCGTTCATGGGTCAGTGGAACAGGGATTTGTCTGGATGCTCGATATTCAGGCGTTGCAGCTTGCGGTACAGCGTGTTGCGGCTGATATTGAGTTCGCGGGCAACGCCGCTCAGGTTCCACTGGTGGCGTTTCAGCTCCTGCAACAGCACCTCACGTTCCGCACACTCGAACGCATTCAGGCGAATCCCCGCCTTGGCGTCCGCCTTGGCGTCCACCCTGCCATTCGCTTCGCCATCTTCCGGCGCCGCGCCGCCCATCGGCGCCGAGGCGCAGGCCTGTGCGGTGGCGGCGCCGGTCGGCACGCCAACCACCATTCCCGGCCCGTGCATCGTTCCGTTGCCGGCCAGGTGCTGCCGGTATTCCGGCGGCAGGTCGTGTACGGTGAGGCGGTCCGATTCGCGTAGTGCGATCATGGTGCGCAGCAGGTGGCGCAGCTGGCGCAGGTTGCCCGGCCAGTGTTGCTGCGCCAACAGGGCGACCAGGCTGTCGTCGAGCTCGACCGGGCTGCCGGTATCGCTTTCTTCGAATGCCAGCTGGCGCATCAGCGCGCAGCGATCGAGGCGTTCGCGCAGCGGCGGCAGGGTGAAGGTGACACCTTGCAGCCGATAGTACAAATCCTCGCGGAAAGCGCCGCTTGCGATCTGTTTGGCGAGGTCGCAGTGCGTGGCGCTGATCAGGCGAATGTCGAGCTTGACCGGTGCTTCGCCGCCGAGCGGCACCACCTCGCGTTCCTCGAGTACACGCAAGAGCCGCGCCTGGAGGGCGACCGGCATGTCGCCGATCTCGTCGAGGAACAGGGTACCGCCGTTGGCTTGCAGCAGCTTGCCGCGCTGTCCTTCCTTGCTGGCGCCGGTGAAAGCGCCCGACCGGTAGCCGAACAGTTCGCTTTCGACCAGGGATTCCGGAATCGAGGCGCAATTGATCGCGACGAAAGGGCGGCTGGCGCGGCTGCCGGACAGGTGCATCGCCCGCGCGAAACGCTCCTTGCCGGTGCCGGTTTCGCCCAGCAGCACGACGGCCACATTGCGCTCGATGACGCGTTTCGCGGTCTCGATATTGGCGCGCATCGCCGGGTCGCCAAGCTGAAGCGCATCGAGCGCCGTGCTGGGCTCGGGCTCGGGCTCGGGGAGCGCTGCGCCATTGCGCTGCGGACGGCGCGTACTGCTTAATGCCACCGGCTGGTAGACCACGGCAAAAAAGCGCGCGTTGCTGCGCACTTCGAAGATCGGCACCGGGTGGAAGGCGCGCCTGACGCTGCTGTCGATCAGCCCGGAGAAGGTGAGGTTGAATAGCTCGCAAATATCGCGCCCGACGACGTCGAGCGGGCTGCTGTAGCCGAGCAGGGACAGGGCGGCGCGGCTGGCGGCCAGCACCGTGCCGGTCACGGAGAGCGCAATCGCGCCTTCGCTCAGGGTGCCGACGAACTCGGGCCGGTTGTGGAAACGCAGGATGAAATCGTGGCGGAACTGGTGCAGGAAGACGCGGTTCTCGATCATCTGCACCGACATGCTGACCAGGGCCAGCGTGTGCTGCTGGGCCAGGCGCGATTCGCCGGAGGCGTCGAGCACGCCGACGAGTTCGCCCCCGTGGTCGAAGATCGGGGCCGCCGCGCAGGACAGGCCGATGTTGCGCGACAGGTAGTGCTCGTCCTGGTGCACGGTAATCGGGCGCCGTTCGACCAGGCAGGTGCCCATGCCGTTGGTGCCCTGCACGCGCTCGCTCCATACCGCGCCTTGCATCAGGCCGGTCCTGGACGCGGCATGGGTAAAGCCGGGGTCGCCGAAGTAATTCAGGAGGACGCCCTCGCTGTCGGTCAGCATGATCGCGTAACCCGAACCGGCCAGTTGCTGGTACAGGTTCGCCATCTCGACCTTGGCGACAGCCTGCACGTCCGCCAGCCGTTCCTGGCGCTCCTGCAATTCCACCGGCGCCACCACTTCAGGATCGGCGCAACTGGCCGGATCGAGCTGGTATTCGTTCAGACAGCGGATCCAGGACCGGGTGATCCGGTTACTTCCGGCCCGCTCCGCGCCGATCCGGTCGTGGACGACCGAATGGACGCGCTTGACGTGTTCCACGGCAAACTTCGACATGCTGTCTCCTGGGCCCGTGACTGGTCTTGCCGACTGCCACTTTATGGACTGTTATATGTATTTGGACATCCTGTTTGTTGTAGAGAATACACCCTTCCACTTGCTGATTGTCGATCGGTTTTCCATATTTTTGAACACCTGCCCACGCTGCATGCACCGCACTTTGGCACAGTACAGAGCGGCATCAGCAATACGTCGATCAGCGGGAACATTGCGCCAGTTTTGTGGTCGTTCTGTTGGCAGTCGGACGAGGCCGTTACCGTGTGCGCCTTGCATGGCACGGACAGCAGCGTCAGGCCGCGCCCCAATCTGGCACAATCCAGCTGCGATGTTGCCAATCCAATAAAAACGGGACGAGCATGAATGAGCAGGTTGCACGACGGGTCGTGCTGGTACGTTCGATCGAAAGCGCCGACACGGCGCACGAGGTGCTGAGCGAGGACGACCGCAAGTATGCGAGCCGCAGCGCACGCGAGCTGGCAGCCTGGCAAGCGGCCGACAGTAAAAGCCCTGCCACCCAGGACCATTTCCTCCAGCAGCGCTCGGACCAGGTCCTCAAGCGCCTGGGCGAGCGCATTCCGGCCTTCGCTGCCTTCCAGAAACGCGGCCTCGGCTCGCCCGGCTTCTGGATCGCCTTGCCGCTGCTGGCCCTGGTAGCCGGCTTCCTGCTCGACCGGATCGCCGATCCGCACCGGGTCGACTTGCTGTCGGCCCCGCTCCTGTTCATCATCGGCTGGAACCTGCTGGTCTACATTGTCCTGCTGGCCTGGGCCATCGTTCCCGGCCGCAAGACCGGCTGGGCCGGGCCGGGACTGCTCCAGCGCTTAAGTAGCAGCAAGGCGGCGCTGCCGCGCAAGCTGCCCGGCGCCCTGTCGCGCGGGCTGGCGAACTTTCTGGACGAATGGGCCGTGCTGAGCGAGCCGCTGACCCGCGCGCGCCTGTCGCGCACGGTGCACCTGGCGGCTGCCGCCTTTGCGCTGGGCGCGGTACTGTCCCTGTATTGGCGCGGGCTGTTCACCCAATATGTGGCTGGCTGGGAGAGTACTTTCCTCGACGCCGGCCAGGTGCATTCCTTGCTGTCCTGGCTGTTCGCGCCGGTGTTGTTCCTGATTCCCACCCTGCAGGGTTTCTCGCTGGCCGAGATCGACGCCCTGCGTTTCAGCGCCCGCACTCCGGTTTCCGGCGGCGAACGCTGGGTCCACCTGTATGGCGCGACGATCCTGCTGCTGGTCGTGCTGCCGCGAGTGGTGCTGGCAGGCCTTGCCGCATGGCGCGCACGGCGTCTGGCGAGCCAGTTTCCGCTCGAACTCGAGCATCCGTATTTCCGCAGGCTGGCCGATAGCATCGGCGCCGGTACGGCAGGGGTGCTGCGCGTGCTGCCCTACAGTTTTACGCTCGACGAAGCCCGTGACCGCGGTTTGTGGCAGGTGGCGGCGATGGCGCTCGGGGCCCAGGCGCGCGTGCTGCTGCGGCCCACGGTGTCCTACGGCGAAGAGCCGAAAGAGGCACTCTCCGACGCCGACCTGAGCGAGGCCGGCGTGACCGTGACCGCAGCGCTGTTCAGCCTGTCCGCGACGCCTGAAAAGGAAAACCACGGCGCCTTCCTCGAGCATCTTGTCCGCCACAGCAAGCGCGGCGTGGCGGTGCTGCTCGACGAGTCGAGCCTGGTCGAGCGGGGCGCGGGCCAGGCCGGCCTGGAGGCACGCATTACCGAGCGCATTTCGCTGTGGCGTCAGTTCTGCAGCTTCCACGGTACCGCCGCCACGGTGGTCAACCTGCTCGATCCGGCCCGGCGGCCGATCGAGCTTGGCGCGGGCCTGGCCCTGCCGGAGCTGCGATGAGCGACGCCATGAACCATGACATCAGCAATGACATCAGCAGCCCGGCCGTTAAAATCCAGTTTGCCCTGGTGTCGCACACGAACAACGGCAAGACCACGCTCGCGCGCACGCTCGTCGGCGCCGACGTCGGCGAAGTGCGCGACGCCGCCCACGTGACCACCTTCGCCGAAGCGCATCCCCTGCAGACCAGCCTTGAAGGCGACACCCTGCTGCTATGGGACACGCCCGGCTTTGGCGACTCGGTACGCCTGCTCAAGCGCCTGGCGATGGCGGGCAACCCGATCGGCTGGTTCCTGCGTGAAGTGTTCGACCGCTACCGCGACCGTCCGTTTTGGCTCAGCCAACAAGCTTTGCGCGCGGCCAAGGACGAAGCCGATGTCGTCCTTTATCTGGTCAATTCCTCGGAGGCGCCGGGCGACGCCGGCTACCTGCCGGCAGAGATGAACATCCTCGAGTGGCTGGGCAAGCCGGTGGTCGTGCTCCTCAACCAGATGGGACCGCCGCGCCCCGGCGCCGCCGAGGGCGCCGAGCAACAGGAGTGGAAGGGACACCTGGCGCGCTTCCCGGTTGTGCGCGAGGTGCTGGCGCTGGACGCCTTTGCCCGCTGCTGGGTGCACGAGCACGTGTTCTACGAAGCAGTCGCACCCTTGATCGACCCGGCCAAGCAGCCCGGCTATGCACGCCTGCGCGCGGCCTGGGAAGCCAACAACCGCCAGCGTTACGCCAGCGCGCTGCGCATGACGGCCGAGCAGGTCGCGGCGGCCGCGCGCGACAGCGAACCCGTCTCCGAAGAAGTGCGCGGCATGTTCCGCTCGGCGCTCGCGGCAGTCGGTCTCGGCAAGGACGAGCAGAAGCGGCAGGAGGCGGCGATGGCCGCACTGGTCGAGCGCCTGAACGGCGAAATCAACAAGACCACGATCCGCATGCTCAGGCTGCACAAGATCGACCCCGGCCAGGCCAGCACGATCAACATGCGCGTGCGCGAGAATTTTGCGATCAAAGCGCCGATCGACAAGGCCCAGGCCGGCCTACTCGGTGCGGTGGTGTCCGGCGCCGCCACGGGCTTGTCGGCGGACCTCGTCGCCGGCGGCCTCACCATGGGCGCCGGCGCGCTCTTGGGCGCCATCGTCGGTGGGCTGACGATGGCCGGCGCCGCCTGGGGGTTCAACCAGGGACTCGACCGCGACAAGCCGACGGTGCAGTTTGCCGATGCCTTCCTGCACACGCTGCTGGTCGGCGCCGTGCTGCGCTACCTGGCCGTCGCCCACTTCGGTCGCGGGCGCGGCAATTATGTCGAGGGCGAGGCGCCGGCCTTCTGGCAGCCCGAGGTCGAGGCGGCGCTCGCCGCGCAGGGCGGCACGGCTGCGTTGTGGCAGGAAGTGCGCGCCGCACCCGACCTGGCCGCCGCCAGCGTGCGCCTGTTTGCGATCGTCGAGCCGGTCGTCACTGCCACGCTGGCGCGCCTGTACCCGGGTGCGGTGGCCGCGCTGCCGGTCAAGGAGGCGCAGGCGGCCACGACGCCGGCCACCTGATACCCGACCCCTCCACCGGTCCAAAAACTGCACAGATAACTCATCACCTGATCCGATACGGCACAGCACAGCGAACACGGCAATGCACCTTTTGCCCCGTGAGGCCCGGGCACGGGTCTTGCCATCGCCTTGGAGAGCATCGACCGATGCGCACATCCATAACGACCGAACAAGGAGATGGCGATGAAGAAGATTCTTGCACTGGGCGCGTTGGCGGCATGCATGCAGCCGGCACTGGCTGTCGATATCAAGGCAGGCGAGTGGACAGTGGCGGTGGGCGGCAACGTCAACGCCTACTATACCTTCGTCGATTGCGAGGGCGGCGCGGTCGGCGGACTGGCCTTGGGCGGCCAGGCCCTCGGCTGCGGCGGCAAGGACAGCCGCACCACGGTCGGCAATGGCCTGCTGCCGAGCGCGCTGGTCACCTCCGCCTCCTCGACCCAGGGTGGCTACGACATCAAGGCGCTGATCGGCATCTACGTCCACACCGCCACCGACAGCGCGATTTCGCAGAATAGCGAAGTGGACGTGCGCCAGGCCTTCTTCACCTTCGGCAACGCCGGGCTCGGCACGTTCAAGCTCGGTCGCGACAACGGCATTTTCGGGGCCAACGCCATCCTCAACGACATGACCCTGATGGGCGTGGGCGCACCGGTACAAGCGACGCAGCGCGGCCGCGTCGCGCTCGGCCACATCGGCGCAGGGTACGCCTACTTTGGCCAGTATGGCCAGATAGCATGGACCACGCCAACGCTGGGGACAGGATTGACCGTCGATATCGCCTTGATGAGCCCGGTAAGCGACACGCCGGTCGTTGCGGGTTCAGCCTATTCGGCCGATTCGACGCCGCAGTACCAGGCGCAGCTGACCTTCAAGCAGGGCGACCTGAAAGCCTGGATCGGCGCCAAGGGCCAGCGTCTCGAGCCGGAGCTGCCAGGCACGCCGCAGCTGACGCTGCGCGGCTTCGAGGCCGGTGTGCTGTACCAGGCTGGCCCGGCCGGATTGCTTGTCAACTTCCAACGGGGCAGGGGACTGGGCATCCTTTCAGATGCCGACCAGGGACGGGTGCGCACCACCCACTTCCTCGCGCAGGGAACCTATAAGGCAAGCGAAAAGCTCAAGGTCGGCCTCAGCTACGGCCGGAGCGAGAACGACGACAACACCCTCGGCACCGGTGGCCTGGAGTCGAACCAGAACGTCACTGTGGGCGCCTATTACTCCCTCAACAGCGCAATTATCCTGGTTGCCGAAGGTGGACAAACGCGTTCGAAAGGTTTTGGCGGCGGCCGCGACAAGATGAACGGCGTGTCGCTCGGCGGAATTATCCAGTTCTGATGCCTGGGGAACCGGACAGGAGCGGCCGTCGCTGTGGCCGCTCTTCTTGCTGCGGACGATGTCGAATCTTAAAACTTAGTGGCAGCTTAAAAATTCACGAACGGCACTTGCGGGCGCCGGAGCGCTTTGCTATGATTCGCCTCCCGCTGCAGTCGCACTGCGAAACATCCAACGAAATCAAGGTGTTGGACGTAACAAAAGTGCAATACGAGCAGCGTGGTGAAGTAAAGAAGAGTTGACGAGTATCGCGAAACACTGCATAATCTCATCTCTCTGCTGCTGACGAACAAAACGATTCGCAGAACACAGCAGGGCAGTACCGAATACAGTTCTTTAAAAATTAACAGTCGATAAGTGTGGGCGTTTGATGAAGGTGCCAGGGACTTCGGTCCTTGATTACTTAAATTATCAAATGTTCACAAAAGTATT
>NZ_JCASIN010000014.1:0-27461 GCF_059685915.1 Telluria sp. LT2P34 | reverse complement strand
AGCAAGTCGGTCCCACCCCTTCCCATCCCGAACAGGACCGTGAAACGACTTTGCGCCGATGATAGTGCTGCAACCAGTGTGAAAGTAGGTTATCGTCAGGCTAGTTATACGTAGTAGAAAACAACCCCCACCAGCTTCTGAGCAGGTGGGGGTTTTTTTTCGTTTGGTGGTTTTGGTTGAAGTACCGGCTGATTTACCGATGAGACAGCGTGGGCTCGGGGGCGATTCGCCGCCCGGCCCACCCTACCAGCCCGTCTACACAAGAGTCAAACGCCCCAGAGGATATCGGTCTGGTGATCGCGTGCCGAACGCAGCATCTCGAGCATCGGATAGGCGCGCGTCGAGAAACTTACCACCTGCGCCTGCTCGTGCTCAGGATCGTCGTCATCGCCCTGGTGGGCCTTGATGTCCTGCTCGACCTCGTCGGTGGAGGGGTGCTTGCGGCTTTCTTCGATTTCCTGTTCGAGCAACTCTGCGGCGCGGGCGGCTTCGGCGGAGGTGATGACCCCCATCTCGGGCTCCTTGTTGAGCAATTCTAAAATGCGCTTCGCGTGCTCCTGATACATCATCACGTCCGGATAGGATTTGCTTTTAAAGGTGATTAACATGGTGCGGTCCTATTCTGTTTTCGTCGTGACTAAACGATAACACGCCGAGTGCTTGCGGTCATCCTGCGCGCGACGGTCAGCGTGAACGCTCTCGCAGTATCCAGGCCGTGCACAGGACCCCGAACACGACGGCGCAAGCCGCAGCTGCGCCGACCATGGCGAGACCGTCCGGTATGGTGCCTGGCGAGCGCAGCAGTAGTCCTGCAAGCGCGGCCCATCCCAGCAGGCAGCACACGTCCAGTACGCTGGTCAGGATATTGCGCTTGCCGCGGCTTTTGAATTCGCTACGCGTGCTCGAGCGGCCTGTCCACAGCGTAATCAGAGCCCCGCTGGCGGCCGCGCCGCAGAGCGTCATCGCCGCCAGTGCGCCGGCCAGTGGCCGCTGCAGCGTCAGCCAGGCCAGGGGCATCGCCGCGAGCAAGAGTACCGGCGCCACGGCGGAGGCCAGCTTTGCGCGGCGCAGGGTGGCCGTGTTTGCCGGCGAGGTCTGCAGCAGGTCCGGCGCGTCTTCGGCCAGCAGGACAATCCAGGCCAGGGACGAACTCAGCGATCCACACAACATCGTCAAGCCCACGCCAGTCACGGCAAGCTGCGGCGCGTCCTTGCGAAAGATGAGGAAACACAGCGGCAGCAAGTACAGCAGCTGCAGCAATACCTGCGAGATCAGGTGCGGGTCGCGCCAGATCAGCCGCCACTCCTTGACCACCACCGTTTCAAACAAGCTGCGGTCGAAACGATAGGCGAGCGCAGCGGGCCGTAGGGCCGCCCGGCTGCTGCCCGCTGCCTGCTGCAAGCCGTGGACAAAGAAGCGATGGGTCAGGCCGACCGTCCCCCAGGCCGCCAGCACGCCGGCAATGGCAACCAGCACCACTGCGACTGGTTCGCCGAGGGCAGCGCGTGCCGGCAGCCATAGGAGGCTGCCCGCCTCGATCGCGCCGCCTGCACCGATCAGCCCGGAGAGCGCGGATGGCGCAGCCAGGCCGTCGTCGCGCGACATGAAACTGCCCGCCTGCGACAGCAGGAACAAGAGCGCACCTGCAAGGGCACCGATCACCTGGGCCACCACACGCGTGCGGCGGGCGCCGAGCCAGCGCACCAGCGCCAGCGTCAGCAGCATTGCCATCGAGGCGGCCAGCGCCGCCATTGCCAGTAGCACCGGGTAGAGCGCCAGCCAGCGCACCTGCCCCAGCAACACGCCGACGTGGGCGAAGGGCGCCAGGAAGAACAGGTACAGGGCCGAGACGCCGACGACGATGCCTGCCAGCTTGACGCTGAAAATGCTGCGCGAGGAGAGCGGCGAGGACAGCAGCAGATCCATGTCGCCGCGGTCGAACAGTACTTCGACGCTGGCCTTCAGCGCGCTCGACAGCATGAACAGGAAGCTTGCCAGCAATATCGCAGCGGCCGCGACAACGAACGCCTGCGGCGGCGGGCCGAGGGTCGAGCCGAAGTCACCAGTTGCGCGCAGTACGGCGAACACGCCGGCATGCAGCACGGCCCAGAAGGCAAGTGCCCCCGCAACGATGACCCAGCCGCGCCGCCCCATGCCACGATCCACGCTGGAAGCGAGCGCGCCCCGCCAGAACAGGCGCAGCTCATGGCCCAGCAGCCACAAGGCCGTGCCGGGCCGGGGGTTCATGGCCTGCCCGTCAACTGCAGGAACAGATCCTCGAGCGTCGCGCCTGGCGCCTGCTCGCGCAACTGGTCGAGCGTACCCTCGGCAATCAGGCGCCCGTGCTGGATGATGCCGATGCGCTGCGCTAGGCGTTCGGCCACCTCCAGGATATGTGTCGTCAGGATCACCGTTCCCCCGCCCGCGACATGCGACAGCAGCAGGTCCTTCACCTGGCGTGCGGCGCCTGCGTCCAGCCCGGTCAGGGGTTCGTCCAGGATCAGGAGCTCGGGTTCGTGGATCAGCGCGCCAGCCAGCGCCAGCTTCTGCTTCATGCCGCGCGAAAAACCTTCGGTCAGCTCATGGGCGTGCTGGGTGAGGTCCAGCCAGTCCAGCAGCGCGCGCGCGCGCGGCTCGGCCGCCCTGGCATCGATCCCCCATAACCCGGCGACGAACTCGAGGTATTCGGTCGGCTTGAGTTTCCCGTACAGCATCGGGTCGTCCGGGAGGTAAGCCATCCGGCGCTTGGCGCCGGGCGCGTCGAGCGCGAGGTCGATCCCGAATACCTCGATGCAGCCGGCATCCGGCGCGAGCAGGCCCGCCACCATGCGCAGCGTCGTCGTCTTGCCGGCGCCGTTCGGTCCCAGCAGCGCATACAGCTCGCCGCGGCGCACCGTCAGGTCGAGGCCATCGACCGCGGGCCGGCCGAACTGTTTATGGAGACCCGTCAGCGCGAGGGCAGGGGAGTTCGCGGTCACAGCGGCTTGAAGGAGGAGATGAACTGGTCGACCTGTTCGCTGGGCACCGAGCGTTCCGGCCCCATCACGATGACCTGGTAGAAGCGATTGCCCTTCGCGACAAAATGGCCGCGCAGCAGCATGGCCTGCCCATTCGACTGGCCGACGGCCTCGAGGTCGATGCCGGCTTGCGTCTGTGTCCGCGCCGCGCCGCCGGTGCTGGCCGCGCTGCTTGCGGCCGTGCTCTCGCGCCGCACCCTGGCGCCGAGATTGCGCAGCAGCGCCGTCTTCATGTCGCCCAGCGCGGCCTGGGCGCGCGCCGGGTCGGGCGCCGTGCCGGTGCCGACGGCAAAGGTCACGCCTTCGACCTGGGCGGCCGTCATCGTCATGTCCACGCGCATGCCATTCAGGTCGACCGCCCGGGTGTGGCTTGCCGGCTTGGCCGGGAACATCACGCTAAACGGTGCGTCCGGGCTGTTGTACTCGCGCCAGTTGTAGGTGGGATTGCAGGCGGCAAGAAGCGTGCTGGCTGCGATGACGAGTACGGAAAGGAATTGTTTTGACATCCACAGATGGTAGCAGGGCAGGTGCGCGGATGCTACCGGCGCAGGCGCGGCCTTCAGCGCTCCTGCAGTCCGCGCCGGTAGGCCACCGCTTCGGCCATGTGCGCGGCGTCGATCCGGGGCGTATTCGACAGGTCGGCGATCGTGCGCGCGACCTTCAGTACGCGGTGATAAGCCCGGGCCGACCAGTGCATCATGGCCATTGCCGAGCGCAGGACCTGGTCCCCGGCAGCGTCCGGGACGCACAGGCGGTCGATCTCGTGCGTGTTCAGGCGCGCATTGGGCTTGCCCTGTCTCGCCAGCTGCAGCGCATGGGCCGTCGCAACCCGGCATGCAATCGCTTCGCTGCTTTCGCCGTCGGCCTGGGCACCCATGGCGCCAGGCGACATGGCGCTCACGCCAATCTGCATGTCGATGCGGTCCAGCAGGGGACCGGAAATGCGGTCGCGATAGCGTTGCGCGCTCTCGTTGGTGCAGCGGCATTTGCCGGAAGGGTGTCCCTGCCAGCCGCAAGGGCAGGGATTCATCGCGGCGATCAGCTGGAAGCGCGCCGGAAAGTCCGCCTGCTGCGCCGCCCGCGAAATCGTGACCACGCCCGATTCGAGCGGCTGGCGCAGCACCTCCAGCACCTTGCGGTCGAACTCCGGAAGCTCGTCCATGAAGAGCACGCCGCAATGCGCGAGCGACACCTCGCCCGGACGCGGCACACTGCCGCCGCCGACCAGTGCGACGCCCGAGCTGGTGTGATGCGGACTGCGAAATGGCCGGCAACGCCAGCGCTCGGCCGAGAAACTGCCGGTCAGCGATTGCACCGCCGCCGCTTCCAGTGCTTCCTCGTCGGTCATGGGCGGCAGCAAACCGGGAAAGCGCGAGGCCAGCATGCTTTTGCCGGCCCCGGGCGGGCCGACCAGCAGGATCGAATGGCTGCCGGCAGCGGCAATCTCGAGCGCCCGCTTGGTATGGCGCTGTCCCTTGACGTCGGAAAAATCGGGATAGCGCGGCGCCAGCTGAGGCCGCTCGCTGCGATAGCGCGGCAGGCGGGTGCCGTCGTTCAGCGCGGCGAAGTGAGCGCAGACCTCGAGCAGGGTCTCCGCGGGATGGATGCAGGCATCGGCGACCAGCGCTGCTTCGTCGGCATTGCTTTTCGGGAGAATGAAGGCACGTCGCGCCTCAGTAGCTTGCGCGCCGCTGCGCCAGATCGCAAACGTCATCGCCAGCGCCCCGCGAACCGGACGCAACTGGCCGGACAGGGATAGTTCGCCGGCGAACTCGTACCGGTCCAGCTCGTCCGAGGGAATCTGCCCGGACGCCGCCAGGATGCCGAGCGCGATCGGCAGGTCGAAGCGTCCCGACTCTTTCGGCAAATCCGCCGGGGCCAGGTTGATGGTGATGCGGCGCGACGGGATCTCGAAGCCGACGTTCTGCAGCGCCGCCCGCACCCGGTCTTTGGCTTCGCGCACTTCGGCGTCCGGCAGGCCGACGATCGTCATGCTCGGCAAACCATTCGCAAGATGCACTTCGACGCTGACGGCGGGCGCTTCCATGCCGGCAAGGGCGCGACTGCGTAGTACGGCGAGACTCATGGGATCCCTGACGATTGCTGGACAGCCAAATGGTGCGCTGGCCTGCAATTACCTCATTGAGCGCTGCCAATCGTGCGCAGAGCGGGAGTTTTCAGCCCGGTACCGCGATTATTTATATTGTCGTTATTTGGTTTCCATTTGAAGATTTTGTTTCGGTATTGACTTAAAGCAAGCAGAGCTTCATTGTTCTATATCAAATTAGGGATTGCAACAAACCGCACCAATCGGTAATGCAGATGGGTGCTGGTTTTTAATGCATGGTGAATAAACGGACGACTGTACCGTTTTTCTTTTTACATATAACTATATTGGGATATAAAACGTGAAACTTCTCGTTGCGTTGATGGTCAGTGCCGGCATCCTGTCGCCGGTGTTCGCTGCAGCTCCTGCGGCGGCGCCCGCCCAGGCCCAGGCCAAGAGCGGCGTCCAGCACGGTCCGGCCAAGGTAGCGTCGGTGGAAGGTATTACCGAATACCGCCTGGCCAATGGCCTGCGCGTGCTGCTGTTCCCGGACGCGTCGAAGCCGACGATGACGACGAACATGGTCTACATGGTCGGCTCGCGCCACGAGAACTACGGCGAGACCGGCATGGCGCACCTGCTGGAACACCTGCTGTTCAAGCCGACCGCCAACTTCGGCGTCAAGAAAGGCACGCAGAGCCCGGTCGAAGTGCTGAACGGACTCGGCGCCGATTTCAACGGCACCACCTATTACGACCGCACCAATTACTACGCGACCTTCCCGGCGAACGAAGCGAATCTGCGTACCATGCTGGCGCTCGAAGCGGACCGCATGATCAATGCTCCGATTTCCCAGGACGACCTGTGGAACACGAAGACCAACAAGGGCGAGATGACGGTCGTGCGCAACGAGTTCGAGATCGGCGAGAGCAACCCGATCCGTGTCACGCTGCAGCGCCTGCAGGCCGTCGCCTATGACTGGCACAACTACGGCAAGTCGACCATCGGCGCCCGCTCCGACATCGAGCAAGTGAACATTCCGCGCCTGCGCGCTTTCTACAAGCAGTATTACCAGCCGGACAATGCGGTATTGATCGTCGCCGGCCGCTTCGACGAAGCCAAGGTGCTGGCCCAGGTGGGCGCCCTGTTCGGCAAGATCCCGAAACCGTCGCGCACCATCCAGCCGACCTATACGCTGGAACCCACCCAGGACGGCGAGCGTTCGGTCGTGGTGCGCCGTTCCGGCGGCACCCAGTTCGTCGGCGCCGGCTACCACATCGCGCCGAGCGGGCATCCGGATGCCGCCGCGCTGCAAGTGCTGGCGCGCGTGCTGACCGACCCGCCATCGGGCCGCCTGCACAAGGCCCTGGTGGAAACCAAGCTGGCGACCGGCGTGATGGGCATGGCAGCGAGCAACCTCGAGCCGGGCTACCGCGTCTTCGGCGCAGTGGTGCCCAAGGGCCAGCCCGTGGCGCCCGTGCAGGACACGATGCTGAAGGTGCTGGAAGAACTGAAATCCCAGCCCGTCACCGAAGAAGAGGTGGCGCGCGCGCGCCAGGCCATCGCCAAGAACATCGAACTGGCCATGAACGACAGCGCCAGCCTGACGATCGGCCTGACCGAAGCCATGGCAGCGGGTGACTGGCGCCTGTTCTTCGTGAACCGCGACCAGGTCGAGAAGATCGACGCCAAGGCCGTGCAGGCGGCCGCCGAGAAATACCTCAAGGCGTCCAACCGTACCCTCGCCGTGTTCGTCCCGACCGATGCCGCCGACCGCACCCTGGTGCCGGGCGTGATCGATGTCGCCGCCGTCGTCAACGGCTACAAGGGCCGTGCCGTGGTGGCCCAGGGCGAGGTGTTCGACCCGAGCCCTGCCAACATCGAGGCGCGCACCCAGCGCTTCAAGCTGGCCAACGGCATGAAGGGGGCGCTGCTGCCGAAGAAAACCAAGGGCCAGCTCGTCAGCGCCACGATTCGCCTGCGCTTCGGTAGCGAAGAAGCCCTGCGTAACAAGGCGATCGCCGGCAACTTCGCGGCAGGCTTGCTGAACTACGGCACCCAGGAGAAATCGCGCCAGCAACTGAAGGACATGTTCGACAAGCTCAAGGCCCAGACCCGTATCACCGGTGGCGCGGAATCGCTGACGGCGTCGGTGACGACCACGCGCGAGAACCTGCCGGCCGTCATGGACCTGCTTGCCGAGGTGCTCAAGAAGCCGGCGTTCGCGCCGGCCGAGTTCGGCGAGTTCCAGCGCGCGAACGTGAATGCGACCGAGCAGGCGATTCCGGAGCCGAATCCGCAGGCCGGCGTTGCGCTGCGCCGCCTGCTCGACACGACTCCGGCCGGCCACGTCAAGCACGTGCTGACGCTCCAGGAGCAACTGGCGGCCCAGAAGGCCACCACCGTGGACGAGGTCAAGGCCTTCCACGCCGCCTTCTATGGCGCCAACAACGCCACCTTCGCGGCAGTGGGCGATTTCGATCCGGCCACGCTCAAGGCCCAGGTCGATCGCCTGTACGGCAACTGGAACGCACAGCAGAAGTATGTGCGCGTGCCGGCCGCGGTCAAGACCGTCGCGGGCCAGAAAGTGGCGCTTGAAACGCCGGACAAGGCCAGCAGCATGCTGCTGGCGGTGTACCCGCTGCCTTTGAAGGACGACGCGAAAGCCTATCCGGCACTGGTGATGGCCAACTATATGCTCGGCGGCGGCGCGCTGCGCTCGCGCCTGGCCGACCGCATTCGCCAGAAGGAAGGCCTGTCCTACGGCGTCGGTTCGCAGCTGGACATCCCGATGCATGACCCGGCCGGAACCTGGCTGGCTTATGCGATGAGCGCGCCCCAGAACACGGCGAAAGTGGAAGCCGTGCTGCGCGAGGAACTCCAGCGCGCGGTGACCGAGGGCTTTACGGAAGCGGAACTGCTGGAAGCGAAAAAGGGCTGGCTGCAGGGCGAGGAAGTATCGCGCACCTCCGACGAGGCGCTTGCCGGCGCCCTGTCCGAGTACCTGTCGGTGGACCGGACCATGGGCTTCGACGCCGAAGTTGAAGGCCAGGTACGCAAACTCACGCTGGCGCAGGTGAATGGCGCGATGCGCGAGTTCATCAAGCCGGCCAACATCTCGATCGTGACGGCGGGTGACTTCGCCAAGGCGGCGAAGGACGTGGGCGGCGCCAAGTAACACGGCGGCGCAAGCCTCGCAGGCAAGGCCCCGGTTTCAGTACTTGAACCCGGGGCTTTTTTCATGGCGCGGCGGGTGATTCCGCTATTAACGCCGGCCCTGACAGCTGCAGCAGGTGCTCCCTGACCGCGGGCGGCCACGGCGCCACCAGTTCCGCCAGGCGCGGGGCATCGCTCGCGAACAAGGCGCGCGACGCTTCTTCGAAGCCGGGCAAGTCTCCCGCCAGTTCGTGCATGAAGCGGTAGGCCGAGTCGCGTGCTTCGCGCCGGCTGTCGGCGCCGCGGGCATCGCGCGAAGCGTGTTCGACCAGTTTGCGCAGCGCCACCGAGGCGCCGCCAGGCTGCGAGCCCAGCCAGTCCCAATGGCGCGGCAGCAGGGTCACTTCACGGGCAACCACGCCCAGCTTCGGGCGCCCGGCGGAGCGCAGCGGCGCGCGCGGCAGCCGTTGCAGCACCTCTTCTTCAGTTCCCGTGAAATTGATGTCGACCGGGCGGCTGGTCTCGAGGTCGAGAATCGCGACCGAGCGGTCGCTGCCTGCGTCGAGCGCTGCCTTGGCAGCCTTGACGACGTCGATCAAGAGACCTTTGGCCAGCAGTTCGGTTCCGGCAAAGGCGATGCAATGGGTCGGCAACATGGGGTTTCCTCTCAAGTGTTATGCGCCGCCCGCGAAATCGAGGGCACCGGTTAATATTACCCGGATAAAAATCCAGGCGCAATAACATCCGGGTAAAATCTCGCAAAAACCCTACTTGTCGAGCATCGCCGCGACCTTGTCGGTCACGTCGGTGGCAGGCCGATGCCAGATCGTGCGCGTCAGTACCAGGTCGACGCGCAGCTGGCTGGGCAGTGCCAGGACGATGTTGTGAATCCGCTTGACGAGAACATCGCGTTCGGCTGCGTTGCGTTCGGCAAAGTCTTCAGCCATCTGCGCCTGGGTGCGCCGCACCTCGCGTTCGAGTTCGCCGACGGCACGCTCGCGCATCAGATACTCGCGGTCGTTCATGGTCGACGCGTCCCTGGCGAATTTGTCCGACATCTCGCGCAACTGGCGCAACTGGGCTTGCACCCGCAGGCGGCGCGGCGCGAACTCCTTGTCGATCCTGGCGGCCGCGGCGCGCGCGCTGGGCGAGTCGATCAGCAGGCGCTCGACGTTGACGACGGCGACCCGTACCTCGGCTGCGCGTCCGCCATCGCGTGCCATCGACAGGGCAGGGTAAGCCAGGCCTCCGAGGGCCAGGCAAAGCGCCGCCAACTGTTTCGGATACGACCAGGCCGGGGCGCGCGACCCGCCGCGGGTGGCGTGTGAATAAAGCGACTTCATGTGCGGTCTTTCAGGGTATTAAGTGCCGGATTGCACGATGTTATCACCGCAAGGGCACTATGGATCGACCCATCAGCCGCATTCGCCGACATATTGGCAATTGTCGCAGCGGGTGCAGCCCTCGGCCTTGCGCAGCGCCCGCGCGCCGCATTCCGGGCACTTCAAGGCGGCGACGCCGGACGGCTGCCGGTCCTGGGGCGGTGCGGCCTCGACTGGCGCCAGCGCTTCCAGCGCCTCCTGCGTTGCCGCCCGCGCCGCCAGTTGCCTGGCCAGTTCAGGCACCGGCATGCCATTGCCCTGGGCATCCAGGAAACCCCGGTTGATGAGGATTCGTTGCAGCATGAAGCCGACGGCGGCCGCTTCCGAGTCGTGGAAGACCGGTACCCGGACGCCATCCTCGCGCACCAGGCTGCCGCAGCGCACCGGCCCCTTTTCCCAGACCACGTCGCGCATGTCGGCCAGGGCCTTGGCGAGCGGCCCGCCGGCCCGCGCCAGCATCGACAGCAGCCGCATCGACGAAGTAATCCATTGCTGGCCCTCGGTGCGCTGGCCGGCCGGCATGAAGAACTCGAAGGGGCGCTCGATCGTGACTGGCACGCCCTCGTGCACGCCTTCGACGCGGATGAAGCTGACCGTCAGGTAGAGGGTGCGGCGTCCCTCCTGGGTCGCGTACTCGATCTTCGAGGTCACCGATTCGAGTTCCCCGAGCGGGCGGCCTTCGAAACGCTTGCGCAGCGGGTCCTCGTCCGGCGCGCTTTCTTCACCTACGCTGCCCAGCACGCTGCCCAGCAGCGTGTTCGGCCGGTAGGTCGCCAACCCCTTCAGTCCGGCGCGCCAGGCTTCCAGGTACAGGCCGCGGAAATCGTCGTAGGGATAGTCGGCCGGCACATTGACCGTCTTCGAGATCGCCGTATCGACAAAGGGCTGGACGGCCTCCAGCATGCGCAGGTGGTCCATCGCCTGCATCTGCAGGGCAGTGACGAAGGGTGGCGGCAAGTCCCCGTCCGGGCGGGCTTCGGGATGCCGGCGGCGGTACAGGCGCCAGGCGTGGTCCTCGACCTCGTAGGCGCGCGTCGTATCGTCCGGCATGCGTTTCTTGCGCTGATAGGTCCAGGAATAGGCCGGTTCGATGCCGTTCGAGGCATTGTCGGCAAAGGCCAGGGAAATGGTGCCGGTCGGCGCGATCGACAGCAGGTGCGAATTGCGGATGCCATGCGCCCGGATCGCCTCGCGCAGCGCCTGCGGCAGGCGCGCCACGAAACGGCCTTCCAGGTACTGCGTGGCGTCGAACAGGGGGAAGGGACCTTTTTCACGGGCCAGCTCGATCGAGGCGGCGTAGGCGGCGTCGCGCAGGGTTTCGGCGATGCGCGCCGCCAGCGCCCGCCCTTCCTCGGCGTCGTAGCGCAGCCCGAGCATGACGAGGGCGCTGCCCAGGCCCAGGAAGCCCAGTCCGACGCGGCGCTTGGCCCGCGCCTCCCCCGCCTGCTGCGGCAGCGGCCATTGGGTAGCGTCGAGCACCAGGTCGAGCATCCGCACCGCGACCGCCACCACCTCGCGCATGCGCTCCATATCGAAACGCGCTTGCGTGCTGAAGGGCTGGTCGACGAAGGCGGTGAGGTTGATCGAGCCGAGATCGCAGCAGCCGTAAGCAGGCAGCGGCTGCTCGCCGCAGGGGTTGGTGGCACGCAGCTGCTCGCAATACCAGAGGTTGTTTTCGCCGTTCATGTGGTCGATGAAGAGCACGCCCGGCTCGGCATGGTCGTAGGTCGAGGCCATGATGCGGTCCCACAGCGCACGGGCGGACACGCTGCGGTACACCCATAGGCCGTCCGCTCCTTGATGTGCGCCGGCTTCCAGTTGTTCTTCGCCGGGCGCGGCGCGGTGCACCAGGTCGAAAGGCGCATCGGCTTCCAGCGCCTGCATGAAGGCGTCGCTGACGCCGACCGAGATATTGAAATTCGACAGGCCGCCCTGGTCCTTGGCGGCGATGAAGCGTTCGATGTCGGGGTGGTCGATACGCAGCACGCCCATCTGGGCGCCGCGGCGGGCGCCGGCCGACTCTACCGTCTTGCACGAGGCGTCGAACAGTTCCATATAGGACACCGGGCCCGAAGCGCGCGAGCGGGTGCCGTGCACCACGGCCCCGAAGGGGCGGATGGCGGAGAAATCATAGCCGACGCCGCCGCCGCGGCGCATCGTTTCGGCCGCTTCCGACAAAGCCGTGTAGATGCCGGGCAAGCCATCCTCGACGCCGGTGACCGAGTCGCCGACCGGCTGCACGAAACAATTGATGAGGGTGGCCTTGAGATCCAGGCCGGCGGCTGAATTGATGCGCCCGCCGGGAATGAAACCCTGTTCCTGGGCCCACAGGAAACGCGCGGCGAACTCCTCGCGGCGTGCATGCGGCTCGAGCGCGGCCAGCGCCTGCGCCACGCGCCGGCGCACTTCGGCAATCGAAGTCTCGCCGCCTTTCGCGTATTTTTCGAGCAGCACGTCGAGCGAGACTTGCTGGGGCGGGAGTGGCGTGCCGAGCAATTTGTCGTTGGCATTCACGGCGCCGCCTCCCGATTCAGGTCACATGAACGCCGGGGATCAGATTGTCGGCGCCGTGTCTGTCGAACCGGTCGAACCCGTGAACGCGGTCGAGCCGGTGGATCCCGTCGATGCTGTCGATCCCGTAAAAGCCGTCGAGCCGGACGACCCTGTGAAGACCGTTGCGCCTGACAAGGGCGCCGAACCCGTCAGCCTCGCTTCCAGTTCGGCCACGCGCAGCTCGAGCGCTTCGAGTTTCGCGCGCGTCTTTGCCAGCACCTGGGCCTGAATGTCGAATTCCTCGCGGGTCACCAGGTCGAGCTTGGAAAAGCCCTGGGTCATCATCGCCTTGACATTGCGCTCGATGTCCTTGGCCGGCGAGCTGTCGATCGCCTGGTTGATTTTGCCCTGCAAGTCATTGAAAAAATTGTTCATAGCGGTTCATCCTGGTAATGCCGGCCTGCGCACCAAGACGGTGCGTCGCGAGCAGGTTTGGTGCGTCGTGACGCGCCACCGGGCCGGCACGCACGTATTTATGGTTGCTGGAACCAGAAATGGGGCGGATGGGCGAAAAATCAAGCACATGCGGCGTGATTTTGGCCACATCGGGCGCTGGCACGCATTCTGCTAATAGAAGGTGAAACAAGATTGTAAACCATCCGTCCATCTGTTCCATTTCAAGGGGATTTCAGCATGAAGAGCAAACCAGCAAGCAAGGGAGCATACAAGACGGCGGCTTTCGCACTGGCCATGATGGGCTGCGGCATGGCAGCCGCGCAGGAAACGCCGGAGCACGCTTTTACCTATAACGCGGCCCTGAGCAGCGAATACCGCTACCGCGGCCTGTCCCAGACCCGCTTCGACCCGGCGCTGCAGGGCGGCGCCGACTACACCCACAGCCCCAGTGGTTTCTATGCCGGGACCTGGTTGTCGACGATTAAGTGGACCAAGGACCTGGGCGGCGACGGCAATGTGGAAGTCGACCTCTACGCGGGCAAGCGCGGCCAGCTTTCCGAGATGATCAGCTACGACGTCGGCGGCCTGTATTACTGGTATCCGTCGAACGACCTGAACCCCGACGCGAACACCTTCGAACTGTACGGGCAGATCGGCGTCGGCCCGGCCTACCTGAAGTATTCGCACGCCACCACCAACCTGTTCGGCACGCCCGACAGCAAGCAAAGCGGCTATCTCGACCTGGGCGCGAACCTGCCCGTCATGGAAGGCCTGGTGCTGAACCTGCACGTCGGCCGCCAGCGCGTGAAAAACAATGGCGGTCTTTCGTACAACGACTACAAGGTCGGGCTGACCAAGGACCTGGGCTTTGCCAGCGTATCCCTGGCCTGGATCAAGGCCGACACCGACAGCTACCTGAGCCCTCAGGGCCGCAACCTGGGCAAGTCGGCCGCCGTGCTGTCCGTATCGAAAACTTTCTGAAAGGGGAAATGCGATGAAACTGATTACCGCCATCATCAAGCCCTTCAAGCTCGACGAAGTGCGCGAGGCCCTGTCGGACATTAACGTGCACGGCATGACGGTGACCGAAGTCAAGGGCTTCGGCCGCCAGAAGGGCCATACCGAGCTCTATCGCGGAGCCGAGTACGTGGTCGACTTCCTTCCCAAGATCAAGATCGAAGCGGCGGTGGACGATGCCGTCGTCGACCAGGTGATCGACGCCGTCCAGGGCGCTGCCCGCACCGGCAAGATCGGCGACGGCAAGATCTTCGTCTCCGACCTCGGCCAGGTCATCCGTATCCGTACCGGCGAAACCGGCAACGACGCATTGTAAGGGGAGCAGAATGAACCGAACCATCATCAAAATCCTGGGCGCCATGCTGGCGCTGGGCCTGTCCCTGCCGGCCCTGGCCGCCCCCGCCATCAACAAGGGCGACACTGCCTGGATGTTCGTCGCCACCTTACTCGTGATCATGATGTCGATCCCGGGCCTGGCACTGTTCTACGGCGGCCTGGTGCGCGCCAAGAACATGCTGTCGGTGCTGCTGCAGATCTTCATGATCTTCTCCGTCGTCATCGTGCTCTGGTGCCTGTACGGCTATTCGCTGGCATTTACTGGCGGCAGCCCCTTCATCGGCGGTTTCGACCGCGCCTTTTTGAACGGCATCTACGATCCGGCCGCCGGCGTGTTCAGCATGGCCGCCACCTTCAGCAAGGAGACGATGATCCCGGAATTCATCTTCGTGGCTTTCCAGGGCACATTCGCCGCCATTACCTGCGGCCTGATCGTCGGCGCGTTTGCCGAGCGCGCGCGCTTTGCCGCGGTGCTGCTGTTCGTCGTGCTGTGGTTCACCTTCGCCTATATTCCGGTGGCGCACATGGTCTGGTTCTGGGCCGGCCCGGATGCGATAAAGGATGCCGCCACCCTGGCATCGGTCACGGCGGACGCAGGCTGGCTATGGCAAAAAGGCGCGCTCGATTTCGCCGGCGGCACCGTGGTGCACATCAATGCGGCAGTTGCCGCCCTGGTCGGCGCCTATGTGATCGGCAAGCGCACCGGCTATGGCCGCGAGTCGATGGCGCCGCATTCGCTGACCATGACCATGATCGGCGCTTCCCTGCTGTGGGTCGGCTGGTTCGGTTTCAATGCCGGCTCGGCACTGGAAGCGGGTGACATCGCCGCGCTCGCTTTCATCAACACGCTGCTCGCTACCGCCGCCTCGACGGTGGCCTGGACCCTGGGTGAATGGCTGACCAAGGGCAAGCCGTCGATGCTGGGCGCGGTCTCGGGCGCCGTGTCGGGCCTGGTCGCCATTACCCCGGCCTGCGGTTTCGTCGGTCCGATGGGCGCGCTCGTCATCGGCCTGGTTGGCGGCATCGTCTGCCTGTGGGGCGTGAATGGCCTCAAGCGCATGCTGCGCGTCGACGATTCGCTCGACGTGTTCGGCGTGCACGGTGTCGGCGGCATCGTCGGTGCGCTGCTGACGGGCGTGTTCGCTTCGCCCCAGCTGGGCGGGCAGGGGATCTGGGACTATGTCACCAACAAGCCGTCGGCCGACGTGTATTCGATCGGCCACCAGGTCTGGGTGCAGGCCCAGGCGGTGGGCGTGACCATCCTCTGGTCGGCGATCGTCGCCTACCTCGCCTTCAAGCTGGTGGACATCACCATCGGCCTGCGCGTGCCGGAAGAGCAGGAACGCGAGGGCCTGGACCTTACCAGCCACGGCGAAAAGGCGTACCATTCGTGATATCCGCTGGTCGGGACGGAAAGGGCGCCCTGCGGGGCGCCTTTTTTATGCATCGAGGCTTTAAAATAGTGTCATTGCCCCAAGATAAGGGCACTCATTGCCAAGAAGCCCGTTTCAAGGGCCTGATAAGGACGTCCACTCCATGGTTCCGCACCTCGCTACCGCCCTGACCGGCCCGCTGCTTGATTTAGAAAAGAAAATTCTCGACGCCACGCCGGCCATCGAGCGCTGGTTCCGCCTCGAGTGGCAGGAGCACACGCCGCCCTTCTATTGCTCGGTCGACCTGCGCAACGCCGGCTACAAGCTGGCGCCGGTCGACACCAACCTGTTCCCGGGCGGCTTCAACAACCTCGCCACCGAGATGCTGCCGCTGACCGTGCAGGCGGCAATGGCGGCGATCGACAAGTACTGCCCGGACGCGCGCAACCTGCTCCTGATCCCGGAAACGCAAACGCGCAACCCGCACTACCTGCAAAACGTTGCACGCCTGATGCAGATCTTCCGCCAGACCGGCCTGCACGTGCGCCTCGGTTCGCTGTCGCCGGAAGTGACCCAGCCGACGCCCCTCGCCTTACCGGACGGGAACATGCTGGTGGTCGAGCCGCTGGTGCGCTCGCCGAACGGACGGCGCCTCGGCCTGGCCGATTTCGACCCGTGCACGATCCTGCTGAACAACGACCTGTCGAGCGGCATTCCCTCGATCCTGGAAAACATCCACGAGCAGTCGCTGCTGCCGCCGGTGCACGCCGGCTGGGCGGTGCGCCGCAAGAGCAACCACTTCAAGGCTTTTGATGAGGTGGCCAAGAAGTTCGGCAAACTCATCGACATCGATCCGTGGATGGTCAATCCGCTGTACGCCAAGGTAAGCGAGGTCGACCTGGCGCACGACCAGGGCACCGAGGCGCTGGCCGACGCGGTGTCGGCGCTGCTCTCGAAGATCAAGAAGAAGTACAAGGAATACGGCATGAAGGAACAAAAACCCTTCGTGATCGTAAAGCCCGACGCCGGCACCTACGGCATGGGCATCATGACCATCAAGGACGCCAGCGAAGTGCGCGACCTGAGCCTCAGGCAGCGCGAAAAGATGTCGGTCGTCAAGGATGGCCTTGCGGTGACCGACCTCATCGTGCAGGAAGGCGTGCCGACTTTCGAGAACATCGACGACGCGGTGGCCGAGCCGGTCGTGTACATGATCGACCGCTACGTGGTCGGCGGCTTTTATCGCGTGCACGCCGAGCGCGGCATCGACCAGAACCTGAACGCGCCGGGATCGCAGTACGTGCCGCTCGCGTTTGCCCAGCAGCACGCGATGCCGGACCTGCGCGCCAAGCCGGGTACGGCGGCGCCGAACCGGTTCTACGTGTATGGCGTCGTGGCGCGCCTGGGCCTGCTGGCGGCTTCGCTCGAGCTGGAACGCACGGATCCGAATCCCGAAGTGTATTGATGGCCGTGCATGGGGCCGGTGGTGTCAGGCGCCACCGCGGCCGCCTGTCGATTGTTGCGCTGGTGCTGGTGCTGCTGGGCGCCGGCATGTCGTGGGCAGCAGGGACCTGGCTGGTGTCGAGCACGCCGCGTGTGGTTCCCGTGCCTGGCGATGTGCGCGTACAGAGCGTTTCCCTTCCCCTTCCCGATGATCGTGGCGTCAAGCGCACCGTGCACGGCTGGTTCGTGCCCGGCGCCGGCAAGGGCGCCATCCTGCTCCTGCACGGCATCCGCGCCGACCGCCGCCAGATGCTGGGCCGCGCCCGCTTTCTGGCGGCGTCCGGTTACGCCGTCTTGCTGATCGACCTCCCTGGCCAGGGTGCAAGCAATGCGCCGACGGTCACCTTTGGCCTGAGGGAAGCCGACGGCGTACGGGCGGCGCTGGCCTGGCTGCGCGGGCAGGCGCCTGGAGAGCCGCTGGGCGTGATCGGCGTGTCGCTCGGCGCGGCATCGTTCATGCTGTGCGCGAGCTGCGCGCAAGTCGATGCGCTCGTGCTCGAATCGATGTATCCGAGCATCGAGGAAGCCGTCGAGGACCGCCTCCGTATGCGCGCCGGAATCCTGGCCACGCCGCTGTCGAAGCTGCTGCTGTGGCAGTTGCCGCTGCGCCTGAACATCCAGCCCGCCCAGCTGCGCCCGATCGACGCGATGGCGCGCCTGCGCATCCCGGTGCTGGTGGCCTCAGGCGACCAGGACAGCCATACGACGATCGTGGAAACCCGGCGCATTTTTGCTGCCGCACCGGAACCGAAGGTGTTGTGGGAAGTGCAGGGTGCCGCCCATGTCGACCTGCACGGCTTCGCGCCGCGCGAATACGAAGAGCGCATCGGGCGCTTCCTGGCGCGCAGTTTCCAGCACCGGCACCAATATCAGCACACGGCGCTGCACTAGTGCGCAGGGTGGAGTCCCGACTCCAGGCCATCGTACGCATGCGATCGGGCTCAGCGCTCCTTCTGCACCATGTAGATGAAATGCGAGCGCAGCGGCGGCGCCAGGGCCGCAAGCAGCTCGCTCACCAGCGCCGGCAGTGCGGCCAGGGCGCGGCCGATAGGCGGGGCCAGCAGCAGGGTCTGGTATTGCTGGCGCTGGCCGGGCCAGAAACTGTCGAGTTCGGCGTGCGTGAGCTTGCGCACATGCGGGTTGCGCGGGTTGTTGTAGCGGAAGTCGAACACCAGGCACCAACCGCCGGGTTTCAGCACGCGCCACATGTCGGCCGCCAGGCGTTGGCGGATATCGGGGTCGAGGACCGAGGACAGCACAGTCTGCGCGCTGACCAGGTCGGCGCTGGCGGCCGGCAGGGCGGACAGCGCGCCGCAGTGCCAGCGTACGCCGGACGCGGTGCGCGGGGCGGCCAGGTCGAGACGGTCTTGCTGGAGTTCGGTGCCGGTGAGCTGGGCGGGCATGGCGCCCCAGTCGATGAGCTGGCGCAGGAAGCCGCCGGTGCCGCAACCGACATCGATCACGGATAAGCGGCCGAGGTCGGTCCCGACGGTGGCGGCAAGCATGCGCGACAGGACGCGGGTGTACATCGCGTCCTGCACCACGATGTCGGGCCGGTGCCAGGCATATCGCGCCAGCGCCGCGCCGCCGTGCCAGCCGCGGTACACACGGGCGATGCGGTCCTGTTCCGCCTGTTCATCGAGTTGAGCGTCCATGCCACCATGGTCGCGCGCCTGGCAACGCGCACATTTGCGCACCCTCATGCCTCGGTTCGATCCAGGCCAATTTGCTTCCGAGCATCTTATGCTCCGTGGAATTAATCCAGCCCAGCATGGGCTTGAGGGCCCCAGCCGCGCCGGTTCGGGATTCCGGCTAAAATCGAGGGCATTCATCCACTGGACCCACCATGAAAATCGCCTTCCTCGCCGATCCGCTCGCCGGTTTCAAGATCTACAAGGACTCGACTTTTGCCATGATGCGCGAGGCGGCGCGGCGCGGCCATGCCATCTATGCCTTCGAGCAGCGCCACATGGCCCTGGAAAATGGTGTCGTCAGCGCCGAGGTGGCGCGCATCCACCTGACGGGCGAGCAGGACCCGTGGTACCGCGCGGATGCCGCGATCGACACGCCCCTGGGCGAGTTCGACGCCATCATCGAGCGCAAGGACCCGCCCTTCGACATGGAATACGTGTACGGCACCTATCTGCTGGAATTGGCCGAGCGCCAGGGCGCGCAGGTATTCAACCGCCCCTCGGCGATTCGCGACCACAATGAAAAGCTGGCGATCGGCCAGTTCAGCCAGTTTACCTCGCCGACCCTGGTCACCTCGTCGGAAGGACGCTTGCGCGCCTTCCACGCCGAACATGGCGACGTGATTTTCAAGCCGCTCGACGGCATGGGCGGCACCGGCATCTTCCGGGTCCGGCAGGATGCGCTGAACCTGGGCGCGATCATCGAAACGCTGAGCGACTACGGCAAGCGCACGATCATGGTGCAGAAGTACATCCCCGAGATCGTCAAGGGCGACAAGCGCATCCTCGTCATCGGCGGAAAACCGGTGCCGTTCACGCTGGCGCGCATCCCGCAAGGCACCGAAGTCCGCGGCAACCTGGCCGCCGGCGGCCTCGGCGTGGCCCAGCCGATCACCGCGCGCGACCGCGAGATCGCCGAGGCCCTTGGCCCATTGCTGGCCGAGCGTGGCCTGTTGCTGGTAGGATTGGATGTGATTGGCGATTTCCTCACGGAAGTCAACGTCACCAGCCCGACCTGTTTCCAGGAAATCACCGACCAGACCGGTTTCGACGTGGCCGCGATGTTCATCGATGCGGTCGAGCAAGCGACAAAAAGCTGAGTCAGAAGTCAACGAACAAGTAACCCGAAAGACAGCACATGGTAGGTATCCTGCTCCTCACCCACGCACCACTGGGTCAGGCATTCATTGCGGCGGTCGCGCACGTGTTTCGCGGGCCGACCGAACTCTTCGAGGCGATCGACGTCGCCGCCGACGAGGACACGCAGGCCGTCAACCTGCGCGCGCGCGACGCGATCCTGCGCCTGGACGAAGGCGATGGCGTGCTCGTCATCACCGACATCAAGGGCGGCACGCCGGCCAATTGCTGCAATTCGCTGGCCCTGGCCGGCCGGGTGGAGGTGATTGCCGGGATCAGCCTGCCGATGCTGCTGCGTGCGATTACCTATCGCCGCGATACCCTCGACGTGGTGGTGGAAATGGCGCTGGCCGGCGCTCAGAACGGCGCCGTGCGGGTCGACAACCGGATTCGGGTCTAAGAAAAGAAAACGAGAACATGATTCAACAAGAACTTGAGATCATCAACAAGCTGGGCCTGCACGCCAGGGCGTCGGCCAAACTCACCCAGATGGCCGCCAGGTACAAGAGCGACGTCTGGCTCACCCGCAATGGCCGTCGCATCAACGCCAAGTCGATCATGGGCGTGATGATGCTCGCTGCCGGCAAAGGGGCAAAAGTCACGCTGGAAGCGGACGGTCCGGACGAGGGCGATGCCATCGACGCGCTCACCGGCCTCGTCAACGATAAGTTCGGCGAAGGCGAGTAATGCCGGAATCCGGCCGCTACCGTTCGGGACCGTCGATGGCTTCGTTCACGCTCCATGGCATCCCGGTGTCGCGCGGGATCGCGATCGGCCGGGCGCACCTGCTCACGCCTGCGGCGCTGGACGTCAAGCACTACCTGGTGCCGGTGGAGCAGCTCGAAGCCGAAGTCAGGCGCCTGCAGGACGCGATCGCCGAAGTGCACCGCAACCTGCAGGAGCTGTGGACCGACCTGCCGAAGGACGCGCCGACCGAACTGGGCGCCTTCATCGACGTGCACGCCCTGATCCTGTCGGACCCGATGATCTCCGAGGCGCCGCTCGACATCATCCGTAGCCGCCACTACAACGCCGAGTGGGCGCTGGTGACCCAGATCGATGAGCTGTCGAGCCAGTTCGACGAAATCGAAGACCCCTACCTGCGCGAGCGCAAGCACGACATCCAGCAGGTGGCCGAGCGCGTGCTGAAAGTCCTGATGGGCACCGCCCTGTCGGTGCCGCCGGTGCTGGCCGGCGACGAAGGCTACCAGCCGCAGATGATCGTGGTCGCGCACGACATCTCGCCGGCCGACATGCTGGCCTTCCGCGACCGCGGCGGCGAATCGCGTTCCTTCACCGGTTTCGTCACCGACGTCGGCGGCCAGAATTCGCACACGGCGATCGTGGCGCGCTCGCTCGACATCCCGGCCGCGGTCGGCATGAGCCAGGCCTCGCGCCTGATCGAGCAGGACGACTGGCTGATCGTCGACGGCGACGCCGGCGTGGTGATCTGCAATCCCAGCCCGCTGGTGCTGGATCAGTACCGCGCGCGCCAGCTGGCCCTGGTCAAGGCCAGGAAGCGCCTGCAGAAACTGAAAAAAACGCCGGCCGTCACCAAAGACGGCACCGCGATCCGGCTGATGGCCAACATCGAGCTGCCCGACGACTGCCCGCATGCGCTGGACGCCGGCGCCACCGGCGTCGGCCTGTTCCGCTCGGAGTTCTTGTTCATGGGACGCGGCGCCCAGGGCCTGCGCATCCCCGACGAGGACGAGCAGTTCGAGCAGTACCGGCGCGCCGTGGTGGCGATGAAGGGCCGCCCGGTGACGATCCGCACCCTGGATGTGGGCGCCGACAAGCCGCTCGACCCGACCGAACACACGGCCCTGAACCCCGCGCTCGGCCTGCGCGCGATCCGCTACTGCCTGGCCGAGCCGCAGCTGTTCCTGACCCAGCTGCGCGCGATCCTGCGCGCCTCCAGCTACGGCAAGGTGCGCATCCTGATCCCGATGCTGGCGCATGCCTTCGAGATCGACCAGACCTTGAGCATGCTCGAGCAGGCCAAGGCGCAGCTGCGCGAACAGAACATCAAGTACGATCCGGCAGTGGAAGTGGGCGCCATGATCGAGATCCCGGCCGCGGCGCTGTCGCTGCCGATGTTCGTGCGCCGCATGAACTTCCTGTCGATCGGCACCAACGACCTGATTCAATACACGCTGGCGATCGACCGCGTCGACTATGAAGTGGCGCACCTGTACGACCCGCTGCACCCGGCCATCCTGCAGCTGATCGGCATGACGATCGCCGCCGGGCAAAAGGCCGGCATCGATGTCGCCGTCTGCGGTGAAATGGCGGGCGACACCCGCCTCACGCGCCTGCTGCTGGGCATGGGCCTGCGCGAGTTTTCGATGCATCCGGCGCAGCTGCTGTCGGTGAAGCAGGAAATCCTGAATGCCGACCTGACCCAGATCGCCCCCCGAATGCGGCGCGTCATGCGCTCGATGGAGCCGGACGACATCGCCGAAGCGGTCGAACAGCTGCAGCTCAACTAGTACGTGTAAAAGCAAAAATAAAGCCTCATGGGATCCATCGGAACCGTCTCACCCTCCACGATGCAGTTCGCCGAGCCGCTGCGCCTGCAAAGCGGCGCGCACATCGGCGACTACACGCTCATGTACGAAACCTACGGCACCCTGAACGCCGCGCGCTCGAACGCGGTGCTGGTCTGCCACGCCCTGAACGCCTCACACCATGTGGCGGGCACCTATGCGGACGAGCCGAAAAGCGCCGGCTGGTGGGACAACATGGTCGGGCCGGGCAAGCCGCTCGACACCGACCGCTTCTTTGTCATCGGCGTCAACAACCTCGGTTCCTGCTTCGGTTCGACCGGCCCGATGCATGTCAATCCCGCCACCGGCAAACCCTATGGCGCCGCCTTCCCGCTGCTGACGGTGGAAGACTGGGTGGCGGCGCAGGCGCGCCTGGCCGACCGTCTCGGCATCGAACAATTCGCCGCCGTGATGGGCGGCTCGCTCGGCGGCATGCAGGCGCTTTCCTGGAGCATCATGTTTCCAGAGCGGCTGCGCCACTGCATCGTGATCGCCTCCACACCAAAACTGTCGGCCCAGAACATCGCCTTCAACGACGTCGCGCGCCAGGCCATCCTGACCGACCCCGACTACCACGGCGGCGATTTCTACGAGCACAAGGTGGTGCCGAAGAACGGCCTGAAAGTGGCGCGCATGGTCGGCCACATTACTTACCTGTCGAACGACGACATGGCCGAGAAATTCGGACGCAAGCTGCGCAACGCGGCCGAGTCCCGGGGCGCCGGCCGTTCCGAGTACAAATTCGACTTCGGCGTCGACTTCGAGATCGAATCCTACCTGCGCTACCAGGGCGACAAGTTCTCGGAGTACTTCGATGCCAACACCTACCTGCTGATCACCAAGGCGCTCGACTATTTCGACCCGGCGCGCGAGCACGGCGGCGACCTGACCCGTGCGCTGGCCGCCACCCGGGCCCAGTTCCTGATCGCTTCCTTCACCACCGACTGGCGCTTTTCGCCGGAGCGCAGCCGCGAGATCGTCGAAGCGCTGATTTCGAACCGGCGCCGCGTCACCTACGCCGAGATCGACGCGCCGCACGGGCACGATGCCTTCCTGCTCGAAGACGCGCGCTACATGGGCGTGGTGCGGGCCTATTACGACCGCATCTGGGAAGAAGCCGCGGCAGGGGAGGGGGCATGAATTTCGAAGACCTGAGCACGCTGCGGCCCGACCTGGCTTTCATCGCCCACTGGGTCGGCGAGCGCTCGCACGTGCTGGACGTGGGCTGCGGCGACGGCGCCATGCTGCGCTACCTGGAAAAGGGCAAGGCCTGCACCGGCTACGGCATCGAGATCGCCGACGACAAGGTACTGGAAAGCACGCGGCGCGGCATCAGCGTCATCCAGCACGACATGGAGCAGGGCCTCGGCCTGTTCGGCGACAATTCCTTCGACACGGTGCTGTGCCTGTCGTCGCTGCAGATGATGCTGCACGTGGAAGCCCGATTGCGCGACATCGTGCGCGTCGGCAGCGAGGCGATCGTCTCGTTCCCGAATTTCGCCTACTGGCCGCACCGGGTCGCGCTGCTCAAGGGCCGCATGCCGGTCTCGCGCACACTGCCCTACCAGTGGTACGACACCCCGAACGTGCGCTATGCAACCATCGTCGACTTCAAGGAACTGGCCGAGGAGTGCGGGCTGGAAGTGCTGGACTGCGTGGCGCTGGCGGACGGCAAGCCGGTGAGCTTCCTGCCGAATCTGCGCGGGAGCCTGGCGGTGTTCAGGCTGCGTAAAAAAGCGAAGCGCAGCTCGGGTTGATGACGCCCCTTATCGTGCGTACCCCAAGCGCCCTTTTCTGCGACCATGCTGTTGATAAAACAGCACTTTGGTATCCAACATGAAAAAACTCAAACATCTCGCCTTCTGTATCGCGCTGCTCTCGACCTTTGGCACGGCCCAGGCCCAGAAAGGGCAGGTCGTCCAGGACGGCATCGCCGTTGAGCCGCTGTCGCGCACGCGCGTGCTCGTCCCGGAAGCGCAGCTCAACGAGGCCGCGGCCCAGCAGTATCAACAGATGATGTCGCAGGCGCAGCAGAAGGGCGTACTGGTAGCGGCTTCCGACCCCCAGCTCAAGCGTCTGCGCGGCGTCGCCCAGCGCCTGATTCCGCACACGCCGCGCTGGAACGCGTCCGCCAGGAACTGGAACTGGCAGGTCAACCTGATCGACAATCCACAGGTGAACGCCTTTTGCATGCCAGGCGGCCGGATCGGCTTTTTCACCGGGATCATCAATCAGTTGAAGCTCACCGACGACGAAATGGCCGCCATCATGGGCCACGAAATCGCCCACGCATTGCGCGAGCATGGCCGCGAGCGCATGGCCAAGACCGGCGTCGTGTCGGCCGGATCACGCATCGTTGGCGGCCTCGCCTCGGCCGTCTTCGGCATCGACCCGAGCATCACCAACACCGTCACCGGCATGATCGGCCAGGGCGTCGTCCTGAAGTTTTCACGCGACGAAGAACGCGAGTCGGACCTGGTGGGCCTCGATATCGCCGCCCGCGCGGGCTACGACCCGCGTGCGGGCATCGCGCTGTGGCGCAAGATGGGGATGCTGAACAAGAGTGCGCCACCCGAATTCATGTCGACCCATCCGGGCGGAGAGACCCGCATCCGGGACATGGAAAAGCACATGAACGTGCTGCTGCCGCTGTACGCGCGCAGCAAGGGCACCACGGTCAACCGCCTGCCGGCCTATCGCACCAACGTCGCGCTGAAGTAAGCGAGGCCGCATGGGCCGCCAGGCCGAAGCCAATGCCCACGTGCCGCTGCCGGTGCGGCGCGGGGTTGCGCCCAGCTACCTGTGGGTGACGGAGACCCTGCCCGGCGGCATGCTGCGCTTTCTGGCCGAACGCTTCCCCGACGTCGCACCGGCATCCTGGGCCGGGCGCCTGGAGCGGGGCGAAGTGGTCGATGCGCTTGGCCAGCCGCTGCAGGCCGGCAGCCATGTCCGCAAGGGCATGCGCATCTGGTATTACCGCGAGCTCGACGAGGGAGAGACCCCGATCCCGTTCAAGGAGCAGGTCCTGTTCCAGGACGAACACCTGCTGGTGGTCGACAAGCCGCATTTCCTGCCGATGATCCCGACCGGGCGCTTCCTGCACGAGACGCTGCTGGTGCGCCTGAAAGCGCAGTTCGCATTGCCGCACCTGACGCCGATCCACCGCCTCGACCGCGAAACGGCGGGCGTGGTGATCTTTTCGCACAAGCTGGAGACGCGCGGCCGCTACCAGTCGATGTTCCAGAAGCGCGTGGTACGCAAGACCTATGAGGCGCTGGCCGGCCCGATTCCAGGGCGCAGCCTGCCGTTCACCTATCGCAGCCGGATGGTCGACGGCGACAAGTTCTTCGTGATGCGCGAAGTTGAGGGCGAGCCGAATTCGGAGACGCGCATCGAAGAACTCGAGCGCCGCGGCGACATCGTGCGCTACCGCCTGCACCCGCATACCGGCCGCAAGCACCAGCTGCGCCTGCACCTGGCCTCGCTCGGCGCGCCGATCCTGAACGACGCTTTCTACCCGGTGGCGCTGCCCTGCAAGGGCGACGATTTCTCGGCGCCCCTGCAACTGCTGGCGCGCTCGATCAGTTTCGACGATCCGTTGACGGGCGAGGCGCGCACGTTTACCAGCGAACGCATGCTGGAATGGCCTGTGTAAATGCCTACAGGTGGTAATCGATGATCAGTGGCGCGTGGTCCGAAAACCGCTCGTCCTTGTAGACCGACACCGCATGCGCCTTGGCCGCGATGCCAGGCGTGGCCACGTGATAATCGATGCGCCAGCCGACGTTCTTCGCCCATGACTGGCCGCGGTTGCTCCACCAGGTGTAGTCGGGGGCTTCCGGCGCCACCACGCGGTGCACGTCCACCAGTCCCAGCTCGTCGAAAATGCGCGTCATCCACGCGCGCTCTTCGGGCAGGAAGCCCGAATTCTTCTGGTTGCTCTTCCAGTTTTTCAGGTCGAGTTCCTTGTGCGCGATATTCCAGTCGCCGCAGATGACCACTTCGCGGCCCTCGGCCTTCAGCTGCTCGAGGTGCGGCAGGAAGGCTTCCATGAAACGGAACTTGGCCAGCTGGCGCTCGGGCGAGGACGATCCGGATGGGGCGTACAGCGAAATCACCGTCAGGTTGCCGAAATCGCAGCGGGTGTAGCGGCCTTCGGCGTCGAACTCGGGGCAGCCGAAGCCGATGCGCTGCGTGTCGGGCGCGCAGCGGCTATACACGCCGGTGCCCGAATACCCCTTCTTTTCGGCATAGTGAAAATGGCCGTGGTAACCGTGCGGACGCAGCAGCTCCTCGGTCATGTCGGCTTCCTGGGCTTTCAGTTCCTGGACGCAGATGAAGTCGGCATCGGCGCTGGCAAGCCAGTTGAAAAAGCCTTTTTTGTGGGCGGAACGGACGCCGTTCAGGTTGGCGGAAATAATTCGTGGCATGGGGGTGTAAGAAGAGGGTGGAGCCGGAGGGATTAAAATACAGCCACTTTTTTATTTTGGGGTCATCGTGAACAATTTGCGCCAACAGTTTATCGCTTTTTCGGTCTCGACGGGAGTGCTCAAGTTCGGCGAGTTCACCACCAAGGCGGGCCGCCAGTCGCCGTATTTCTTCAACGCCGGCCTGTTCCACGACGGCGCCACGCTCGGCCAGCTGGCCCAGTTCTATGCCCAGACCCTGCTCGACTCCGGCGTCGACTTCGACATGCTGTTCGGCCCCGCCTATAAAGGCATCACCCTGGCCAGCGCCACCGCCGTCGCGCTGGCCGGCAAGGGCCGCAATACCTCCTACGCCTACAACCGCAAGGAAGCCAAGGACCACGGCGAGGGCGGCACCATCGTCGGCGCGGGCTTGAAGGGCAAAGTCGTCATCGTCGACGACGTCATCTCGGCCGGCACCTCGGTACGCGAATCGGTGGCCATGATCCGCGCTGCCGGCGCCGAACCGGCGGCCGTGTTGATCGCACTCGACCGCATGGAGCGCTCGGGCAAGGAGGGCGCTCTGTCGGAGGGATCGGCGGTGCAGGCGGTGGCCGAGGAATTCGGCATCCCGGTGATTTCGATCGCCAACCTGGAGGACCTGTTCGCTTACCTGTCAGGGGAGCAAGCGGGGGCCGAGCTGGGACAGCACAAGGATGCGGTGGCCGCGTATCGCGCGCGTTACGGGGTATAAGGCACGGGCATAAAAAAACCGAAGCAATTGAACTGACCCCAATAAGTTGGACACCAACTTATTGGGGTTTTTTCATGTCGAAGTACTCGGAGCAGTTCAAGCTAGCCGTTGTTGAGCAGTACCTGGCCGGCCCATTGGGATTTC
>NZ_JCASIN010000013.1:0-52568 GCF_059685915.1 Telluria sp. LT2P34 | reverse complement strand
CATGCCAGGCGATAACGTGTCGATCACCGTCAAGCTGATCAACCCGATCGCGATGGAAGAAGGCCTGCGCTTCGCTATCCGCGAAGGCGGCCGTACCGTCGGCGCCGGCGTGGTTGCAAAAATCATTGCCTAAGCATTAAGTAGTCTGTAGTAAGTAGCAAAGCAAGGCCTTTGAGGGAGGGGAGTCGATCCCCCTCCCTCAAAAAACATTCTGCATCGTGCGCTTGCATGCTGTAGAATGCGCGATTCAGCTGAAGTCTTCGTAGGGGTGTAGCTCAATTGGCAGAGCGTCGGTCTCCAAAACCGAAGGTCGCGGGTTCGATTCCCTCCGCCCCTGCCACCGAATTCTGGTGCGCAGCACCGAAAGTAAAGAAGAATGTCTAATCAATCCGTGCAAACCGTTAGCACCTCGAATGACAAGTTTAAGGTGGTCCTGGCGGTGGTTGCCGCGATTGCAGGCGTAGTCGGGTTCTTTTACCTGAAAGGCCAAAACAAACCAGCCTTGGTCGCCGGCGGCGCCCTTTTGGCTGGTTTAGTTTTTGCTGTCCTGCTTTTGTGGACGTCCACCTCCGGCCGTGACTTCCTGAACTTCGCCAAAGAGTCCGTTCGCGAAACCAAGAAAGTCGTCTGGCCGACCCGCAAGGAAGCCACCTCGATCACTGCGATCGTGTTCGCTTTCGTCGTCGTGATGGCGATCTTCCTGTGGGGTACGGATCAGCTGTTGGCTTTCCTGCTGTACGACCTGGTCCTGGGGTGGAAATAATAATGAGCGATAACGTGCAAGACAATGCAGCCGGCGATCTGCCGGAAGGCGCTCCAGCGCCGGAAGCCGAAGCGCAAGCTGCGCCGGTGAGCGTTCCGGTCAGCAACAAGCGCTGGTACGTCGTTCACGTCTACTCCGGCATGGAAAAGAGCGTCATGCGCGCCCTGACCGAGCGCATCGAGCGCGCCGGCATGAGCGAGCAGTTCGGCCAGATCCTGGTCCCGACCGAAGAAGTCGTGGAAGTCAAGAACGGCAGCAAGACGGTCACCGAGCGCCGCTTCTTCCCTGGTTACGTGCTGGTCGAGATGGAAATGACCGACGAGACCTGGCACCTGGTGAAGAACACGAGCAAGGTTACCGGCTTCATTGGCGGCAAATCGAACAAGCCAACCCCGATTCCAGCGCGCGAGATCGACAAGATCATGCAGCAGGTCCAGGAAGGCGTCGAAAAGCCACGGCCGAAAGTGCTGTACGAAGTGGGCGAGCAGGTCCGGATCAAGGAAGGCCCGTTCACCGACTTCAACGGCAACGTCGAGGAAGTGAATTACGAAAAATCGAAGGTGCGTGTGACTGTCACCATCTTCGGCCGCGCAACTCCGGTGGAACTGGAGTTCGGGCAAGTCGAAAAAGTTTAAACGCAATAATCGGAGCGTCGCAGCAGCAAGGCGGAATCCGGTAAGAGGAGCCCCGCCAAGCTGGTAACAGCGGTGGGGCGCTACTACTCAAAGCCAACTCAGGAGTTATCCATGGCAAAGAAGATTATTGGTTTTATCAAGCTGCAAGTAGCAGCTGGTAAAGCAAACCCATCCCCACCGATCGGTCCAGCACTGGGCCAGCGCGGCTTGAACATCATGGAATTCTGCAAGGCGTTCAACGCCCAGACCCAGGGTCTCGAGCCTGGCATGCCAATCCCGGTCGTGATCACCGCATTTGCCGACAAGTCTTTCACTTTCGTGATGAAGACCCCACCGGCAACTTACCTGATCAAGAAAGCCGCCGGCATCACCAAAGGTTCGCCGAAGCCACATACCGACAAGGTTGGCTCGCTGACCCGTGCGCAGGCTGAAGAAATCGCAAAAACCAAGCAGCCGGACCTGACCGCAGCCGACATGGACGCCGCAGTGCGTATCATCGCCGGTTCGGCACGTTCGATGGGCATCACGGTGGAGGGTCTGTAATGGCTAAGCTGTCCAAGCGCGTTAAAGAAATGAAAGCGAAAGTCGACCGTAACAAGGTCTACGCCTTCGACAATGCACTGTCGCTGGTCAAGGAATTCGCAACCGCCAAGTTCAACGAGTCGATCGACGTCGCCGTTCAACTGGGCGTGGATCCAAAGAAGTCGGACCAGGTCGTTCGTGGTTCGGTCGTGCTGCCAGCAGGCACCGGCAAGACCGTCCGTGTCGCCGTGTTCGCTTCCGGTGACAAGGCCGAGGCTGCCAAAGCAGCCGGCGCCGACATCGTCGGTATGGAAGACCTGGCTGAGATGGTTAAAGCCGGCAACATGCCGTTCGACGTCGTCATCGCTTCGCCAGACACCATGCGTATCGTCGGTACCCTGGGCCAGATCCTGGGCCCACGCGGCCTGATGCCTAACCCGAAGGTCGGCACCGTCACCCCTGACGTCGCTACCGCGGTGAAGAACGCCAAAGCCGGTCAGGTCCAGTACCGTACCGACAAGGGCGGCATCATCCACGCAACGATCGGCCGCAAGTCGTTCGCTGACGCCGACCTGAAGGCCAACCTGGCTGCCCTGATCGACGCACTGACGAAGGCCAAGCCGGCCACCTCGAAGGGCGTGTACCTGCGCAAGGTCGCGATCTCGTCGACCATGGGCGCTGGCGTGCGTGTCGACCAGGCTTCGATCGCCGCTTAAGTTTTAATTAGAATCAAGTCCTCGCAAAACACCAGCGGGGCGCATCTTTGGGCTGTCGGGGTTGTACTAACCCCGGCAGGCAATCAAAGACCGTTGGGCCGGACGCAGTGGTTGGGCAACTGGTTAATACATCACCCAACGCAGATGGTGTACCCGAACAAGTTTTGTAGTCCATGCTGCGTGAACTCATCCGCGTTAGTTTGACTTCTTAACTTCGGACGCCGTGTTCGAACCGATGCGAACGCTTTTGTTCGCATTATTTAAGGAGATGACCGTGGGTCTTAATCTGAATGACAAAAAGGCCGTCGTCGAAGAAGTTAGCGCAAAAGTAGCTACCGCGCAAACGATCGTCGTGGCCGAGTACCGTGGCATCCAGGTTAGTCACTTGACGAAACTCCGTGCAACCGCGCGCGCGCAGGGCGTGTACCTCCGTGTTCTGAAGAACACGCTGGCACGTCGCTCTGTCGAAGGCACGCAGTTTGCCTCGCTGGCTGATTCCATGACCGGTCCGCTGATCTATTCGATCTCGGACGATGCCGTTGCTGCCGCTAAAGTCATCGCTGACTTTGCGAAAACCAACGACAAGCTGGTCGTGAAAGCCGGTAACTACGCAGGCAAGCAGCTCGATCTCGCAGCTGTTACCGCGTTGGCAAGCATCCCATCCCGTGAAATCCTCATTGCGCAGCTGTTGGGCGTGATGCTGGCTCCGGTGTCGGGCTTTGCACGTGGCTTGGCTGCCCTGGCAGCGAAAAAAGGCGAAGGTTCGGAAGCTGCTCCTGCAGCCGAAGAAACCGCTGCAGCGTAAGCGCAGCCTTTTTTTCTCAAGTAACTAATCTGTACTACAAACAACATACATCTGGAGTTTCAAATGGCAATTAGCAAAGACGATATCCTGAACGCAGTGAGCGAAATGTCCGTCATGGACCTGAACGACCTGGTCAAGGCATTCGAAGAGAAGTTTGGCGTGTCGGCAGCTGCAATGTCGGCTCCTGCAGCCGGCGGCGGCGCTGCTGCTGCAGCAGTCGAAGAGCAGACCGAATTCAACGTCGTGCTGACCGAAATCGGCGCGAACAAGGTCGGCGTCATCAAAGCCGTCCGTGAAATCACCGGTCTGGGCCTGAAAGAAGCCAAGGACGTGGTTGACGGTGCACCAAAGACCGTCAAGGAATCCATGCCTAAAGCTGACGCTGAAGCCGCCAAGAAGAAGCTGGAAGATGCAGGCGCCAAGGCAGAACTGAAGTAATAAAAAGCAATGGGTGTCGCAAGGCGCCCAGAGCCGGAGTCAAAGCTTGCAAGCCCCGTCGGAAGGCGGTGCTGCGGCTTTGGCTCTTTTGTCGTCCCTGCGGCATACGCAACATTGATGCAGTACTGCAACACTGTAGCAATCGTAGCACAAGCAGTAGCTCTTCCTTTTCATCTGGCGGAACAGTAAGAGACTTGAGGCCTTGTATGTGGTCGCTCCACCACTGGCAATCCCTGAATTCTCATCCTTTCTGTCACTCACGGAGTGTCCATGCACTACTCATTTACTGAGAAGAAACGCATTCGCAAGTCTTTCGCGAAGCGCGCCAACGTTCACAACGTTCCATACCTTCTGGCTACCCAGCTTGAATCCTACGAGAATTTCCTGCAAGCGGACGGCGTGCCGTCCGGCCGCAAGAATGAAGGCCTGCAGTCGGCTTTCAGCTCGATCTTCCCGATCGTGTCGCATAACGGCTTCGCCCGTCTCGAATTCCTGTCCTACGTGCTGGGCGACCCTGCCTTCGACGTCAAGGAATGCCAGCAGCGCGGCCTGACCTTTGCCTCCCCACTGCGCGCCAAAGTGCGCCTGGTGATCCTGGACAAGGAATCGCCGACCAAGCCGGTCGTCAAGGAAATGAAGGAGCAGGAAGTGTACATGGGCGAATTGCCGCTCATGACCGCCAATGGTTCGTTCGTCATCAACGGCACCGAGCGCGTCATCGTCTCGCAGCTGCACCGCTCGCCGGGCGTGTTCTTCGAGCACGACCGCGGCAAGACGCACTCGTCGGGCAAGCTGCTCTTCTCGGCACGTATCATTCCTTACCGCGGCTCGTGGCTGGACTTCGAGTTCGACCCGAAAGACATCCTGTTCTTCCGCGTCGACCGCCGCCGCAAGATGCCGGTAACGATCCTGCTCAAAGCCATTGGCATGACGCCGGAACAGATCCTGGCGAACTTCTTTGTGTTCGACAATTTCACCCTGCGCTCCGAAGGCGGGGAAATCGAATTCGTGTCCGAGCGACTGCGCGGCGAAGTTGCGCGCTTCGACATCGTCGATCCGAAGTCGGGCAAGACCCTGGTCACCAAGGACAAGCGCATCAATGCCAAGCATGTGCGCGACATCGAAGCGGCCGGCATCAAGGCCATCTCGGTTCCTGAAGACTACCTGATCGGCCGTATCCTGGCCCGCAACATCGTCGATGCCGATACCGGCGAAATCATCGCGTCCGCCAACGACGAGCTGACCGACGAACTGCTGGGCAAGCTGCGCGACGCCGACGTCGACACGATCCAGACCCTGTACACGAACGACCTGGACCAGGGCGGCTACATTTCGCAGACCCTGCGCACCGACGACACCGCCGACCAGATGGCCGCGCGCGTGGCGATCTACCGCATGATGCGTCCTGGCGAGCCGCCAACCGAAGAGTCAGTCGAAGCCCTGTTCAACGGCCTGTTCTACAGCCCTGAGCGCTACGACCTGTCGGCCGTCGGCCGCATGAAGTTCAACCGCCGTATCGGTCGCGACGAACTCGTCGGCGCGATGACGCTGTCGAACGACGACATCCTGGCCGTGATCAAGATCCTCGTCGAGCTGCGCAATGGCCGCGGCGAAGTCGACGATATCGATCACCTGGGTAACCGCCGCGTACGTTGCGTGGGCGAACTGGCCGAAAACCAGTTCCGCGCCGGCCTCGTGCGTGTCGAGCGCGCCGTCAAGGAACGCCTCGGCCAGGCCGAAGCGGACAACCTGATGCCGCACGACCTGATCAACAGCAAGCCGATCTCGGCCGCGATCCGCGAATTCTTCGGTTCGTCGCAGCTGTCGCAGTTCATGGACCAGACCAACCCGCTGTCGGAAATCACGCACAAGCGTCGCGTTTCCGCCCTCGGACCTGGCGGTTTGACGCGCGAACGTGCGGGCTTCGAGGTGCGCGACGTGCACCCGACCCACTACGGCCGCGTGTGCCCGATCGAGACGCCTGAAGGCCCGAACATCGGCCTGATCAACTCGCTGGCACTGTACGCCCGCCTGAACGAATACGGCTTCCTGGAAACCCCGTACCGCAAGGTCGAAGGCTCCAAGGTCACCGACAAGATCGACTACCTGTCCGCCATCGAAGAAGGCCGCTATATCATCGCCCAGGCGAATGCGACCATCAACGCCGAAGGCCAGCTGGACGACGAACTGGTGTCCGCACGTGAAGCCGGCGAAACCATCCTGGTCTCGCCAGAGCGCATCCAGTACATGGACGTGGCGCCTGGCCAGATCGTGTCGGTCGCAGCCTCGCTGATTCCGTTCCTCGAGCACGATGACGCGAACCGTGCACTGATGGGCGCGAACATGCAGCGCCAGGCCGTTCCCTGCCTGCGTCCTGAAAAGGCGCTGGTCGGTACCGGTATCGAGCGCACCGTCGCGGTCGACTCGGGCACCACCGTGCAAGCCATCCGTGGCGGCGTGGTCGACTACATCGATGCCGGCCGTGTGGTGATTCGCGTCAACGACGACGAAGCCACTGCGGGCGAAGTCGGTGTCGACATCTACAACCTGATCAAGTACACCCGTTCGAACCAGAACACCAACATCAACCAGCGTCCGATCGTGCAGGTCGGCGACCGAGTTGCCCGTGGCGACGTGATTGCCGACGGTGCATCGACCGACCTGGGCGAGCTGGCTCTGGGCCAGAACATGCTGGTCGCGTTCATGCCATGGAATGGTCTGAACTTCGAGGACTCGATCCTGATCTCGGAAAACGTCGTCAAGGACGACCGTTACACCTCGATCCACATCGAAGAGCTGTCGGTGGTCGCTCGCGACACCAAGCTCGGCGCGGAAGAAATCACCCGCGACATCTCGAACCTGGCTGAAAACCAGCTGGCGCGCCTGGATGAATCGGGCATCGTCTACATCGGCGCCGAAGTCACCGCCGGCGACGTGCTGGTCGGTAAGGTCACGCCAAAGGGCGAGACCCAGCTGACGCCGGAAGAGAAGCTGCTGCGCGCGATCTTCGGCGAAAAAGCGTCGGACGTGAAAGACACCTCGCTGCGCGTGCCTTCGGGCATGGTCGGCACCGTCATTGACGTCCAGGTGTTTACCCGCGAAGGCATCGTCCGCGACAAGCGCGCCCAGCAGATCATCGACGATGAGCTGAAGCGTTTCCGCCTGGACTTGAACGACCAGATGCGTATCGTGGAGGGCGACGCCTTCCAGCGTCTGGAGCGTATGCTGATTGGCAAGGTCGTCAACGGCGGCCCGAAGAAGCTGGCCAAGGGTGCGGAGATTACGGCGGAATACCTGGCGGACCTGGACAAGTTCCACTGGTTCGACATCCGTCCGGCTGATGATGAGGCCGCCAACGCACTGGAAGCGATCAAGGAATCGATCAACGAAAAGCGTCACCAGTACGACCTGGCCTTCGAAGAGAAGCGCAAGAAGCTGACGCAAGGCGACGAGCTGCAGCCTGGCGTGCAAAAGATGGTCAAGGTCTACCTGGCCGTCAAGCGCCGCCTGCAGTCGGGCGACAAGATGGCGGGTCGCCACGGTAACAAGGGTGTGGTGTCGCGCATCGTGCCGGTGGAAGACATGCCGTTCATGGCGGACGGCACTCCTGCCGACGTCGTGCTGAACCCGCTGGGCGTCCCTTCGCGAATGAACGTCGGTCAGATCCTGGAAACCCACCTCGGTTGGGCGGCAAAGGGCCTGGGCCTGCGTATCGGCGAAATGCTGCAGAAGCAGGCAGCAGTCGAAGAAGTCCGTGGTTTCCTGGGCCAGGTCTATAACGAGACCGGCAAGAAGGAAGACCTCGACAGCTTCAATGACGAAGAGATCATGGGCCTGGCCGGCAACCTGAAAAAAGGTGTGCCGTTCGCGACCCCGGTCTTCGATGGCGCCCACGAGTCGGAAATCCTGCGCATGCTGGATCTGGCTTACCCGGACGACATTGCCAAGCACCTCGGCATGACGCCGTCGAAGAACCAGGTCACGATGTACGACGGCCGCACCGGCGAAGCATTCGAGCGCAAGGTGACGGTTGGCTACATGCACATGCTGAAGCTGCACCACCTGGTGGACGACAAGATGCACGCGCGTTCGACCGGTCCGTACTCGCTGGTGACGCAGCAGCCGCTGGGCGGTAAAGCCCAGTTCGGTGGCCAGCGCTTCGGTGAGATGGAAGTGTGGGCACTGGAAGCCTACGGCGCATCGTACGTGCTGCAGGAAATGCTGACTGTGAAGTCGGACGACGTGAATGGCCGTACCAAGGTGTACGAGAACCTGGTCAAAGGTGACCACGTGATCGACGCCGGCATGCCTGAATCGTTCAACGTGCTGGTAAAGGAAATCCGCTCGCTGGGTATCGATATCGACCTCGAGCGTAACTAAGAAGGGGAACGGGGGGAGGGGCAGGCTATCCTGCCCCGGTGTTCCGCCCTCCTTAAAACCTCCGCTTGGTTTGGAATGCTCCGCATTCCGAAATGAAATTTAGTCACCTCTGGAGTGATACATGAAAGCACTGCTCGATCTATTCAAGCAAGTACAGCAAAATGAAACTTTCGACGCCATCAAGATTGGCCTGGCGTCGCCCGAAAAAATTCGTTCGTGGTCGTTCGGTGAAGTCAAGAAGCCCGAGACCATCAACTACCGCACCTTCAAGCCTGAGCGTGATGGCCTGTTCTGCGCCAAGATCTTTGGCCCGATCAAGGATTACGAATGCCTGTGCGGCAAATACAAGCGCCTGAAGCACCGTGGCGTGATCTGCGAGAAGTGCGGCGTCGAAGTCACGCTGGCCAAGGTGCGCCGTGAGCGCATGGGCCACATCGAACTGGCCTCGCCAACCGCGCACATCTGGTTCCTGAAGTCGCTGCCGTCGCGCCTGGGCATGGTCCTGGACATGACGCTGCGGGACATCGAACGCGTGTTGTACTTCGAAGCGTATGTCGTGACCGATCCTGGCATGACCCCGCTGAAGAAGTGCCAGATCATGTCGGAAGATGATTACGCCGCCAAGTACGAAGAGTACGGCGACGACTTCACCGCCTACATGGGCGCCGAAGGCATCCGTGAACTGCTGCGCTCGATCGACATCCACCGCGATGCCGAAGCCCTGCGCGTGGAGCTGAAGGAATCGAAGTCCGAAGCGAAGATCAAGAAATACGCCAAGCGCCTGAAAGTGCTCGAGGCATTCCAGCGTTCGGGCATCAAGCCGGACTGGATGATCATGGAAGTGCTCCCGGTCCTGCCGCCGGAGCTGCGTCCGCTCGTCCCGCTGGATGGTGGCCGTTTCGCGACCTCCGACCTGAACGACCTGTATCGCCGCGTCATCAACCGGAATAACCGCCTGAAGCGCCTGATGGAACTGCGCGCTCCAGAAATTATTACGCGTAACGAAAAGCGCATGCTGCAGGAAGCGGTCGACTCGCTACTGGACAACGGCCGTCGCGGTAAAGCGATGACCGGCGCCAACAAGCGTCCGCTGAAGTCGCTGGCTGAAATGATCAAGGGTAAGGGCGGCCGTTTCCGTCAGAACCTGCTGGGTAAACGCGTCGACTACTCAGGCCGTTCGGTCATCGTGGTCGGTCCGCAGCTGAAACTGCACCAGTGCGGCCTGCCGAAGCTGATGGCCCTGGAACTGTTCAAGCCCTTCATCTTCAACAAACTGGAACTGATGGGTCTGGCAACGACCATCAAGGCAGCGAAAAAACTGGTCGAAATCCAGGAACCGGTGGTCTGGGACATCCTCGAAGATGTCATCAAGGAACACCCGGTGATGCTGAACCGTGCACCAACCCTGCACCGTCTCGGTATCCAGGCCTTCGAGCCGGTCCTGATCGAAGGCAAGGCCATCCAGCTGCACCCACTCGTCTGCGCGGCCTTCAACGCCGACTTCGACGGTGACCAGATGGCTGTGCACGTGCCGCTGTCGATCGAAGCGCAGATGGAAGCGCGTACCCTGATGCTGGCGTCGAACAACATCCTGTTCCCGTCGAACGGCGAGCCGTCGATCGTGCCGTCCCAGGATATCGTGCTGGGTCTGTACTACGCAACGCGCGAGGCGATCAACGCCAAGGGCGAGGGCATGCTCTTCCCGGACGTGTCGGAAGTGCTGCGCGCGTACGACAACAAGGAAGTGGAACTGGCGACCCGCATCACCGTGCGTATCGTGGAATTCCCACGCGTGGCCGACAGCGACGAGTTCGAGCGCACCGTCACCCGTTACGAGACCACGGTTGGCCGCGCCATCCTGTCCGAGATCCTGCCGAAGGGCCTGCCATTCTCCGTGCTGAACCGCGCGCTGAAGAAGAAGGAAATCTCGAAGCTGATCAACACGTCGTTCCGCAAGTGCGGCCTGCGTGCGACCGTCGTGTTTGCCGACAAGCTGATGCAGTCGGGCTTCCGCCTGGCAACGCGCGCCGGTATCTCGATCGCCGTCGACGACATGATGATCCCGGACGTCAAGAAGGGCATGATCGCCTCGGCCGAAGCGGAAGTGAAGCAGATCGAGCAGCAGTACAGCTCGGGTCTGGTCACCGCCGGCGAGCGTTACAACAAGGTCGTCGACATCTGGGGCAAGACCTCCGATGAAGTCGGCAAGGCGATGATGGACCAGCTGAAAGTCGAGCCGGTCACCCGTCGTGACGGCACCGTCGGCACCCAGGAATCGTTCAACGCGATTTACATGATGGCCGACTCGGGCGCGCGCGGTTCGGCAGCCCAGATTCGCCAGTTGGCGGGTATGCGAGGCCTGATGGCCAAGCCGGACGGTTCGATTATCGAAACGCCGATTACCGCGAACTTCCGCGAAGGCCTGAACGTGTTGCAGTACTTCATCTCGACGCACGGCGCCCGCAAGGGTCTGGCCGACACCGCGCTGAAGACGGCAAACTCGGGTTACCTGACCCGCCGCCTGGTCGACGTGACCCAGGACCTGGTGGTGATCGAGGACGATTGCGGCACCAGCAACGGCACGCACATGAAGGCGATGGTCGAAGGTGGTGAAGTCATCGAAGCCCTGCGCGACCGTATCCTCGGCCGCGTGACCGGCCAGGATGTCATCAACCCTGAAACCCAGGAAACCGTGTACGCGGCCGGCACGCTGCTGGACGAAGACATGGTCGAAGACATCGAGCGCCTCGGCATCGACGAAGTCAAGGTCCGCACTCCGCTGAACTGCGACACCCGTTATGGCCTGTGCGCAGCTTGCTACGGCCGCGACCTGGGCCGCGGCTCGATGGTCAACAGCGGCGAAGCAGTCGGTGTCATTGCAGCACAGTCGATCGGTGAGCCGGGTACCCAGCTAACCATGCGTACCTTCCACATCGGTGGTGCGGCGTCGCGTGCGGCAGTGGCATCGTCGGTGGAAGCGAAGTCGAACGGCACGGTGCGCTTCACGGCCACCATGCGTTACGTGACCAACGGCAAGGGCGCGCAGATCGTCATCTCGCGTTCGGGCGAAGTCCTGATTACGGACGACCATGGCCGCGAGCGCGAGCGTCACAAGGTGCCGTACGGCGCGACCCTGAATGTCAAGGACGGCATGACCGTCAAGGCTGGTCTCGCGCTGGCAACCTGGGATCCGCTGACGCGTCCGATCATTACCGAGTACGCCGGTGTGATCCGCTTCGAGAACGTGGAAGAGGGCGTCACCGTCGCGCGTCAGGTTGATGAAGTCACCGGTCTGTCGACCCTGGTCGCCATCGATCCGAAGCGTCGTGGTTCGGCAGGTAAAGTCGTGCGTCCGCAGGTGAAACTGCTGAACGAAGAGAACCAGGAAGTCAAGATTGCCGGCACCGAACACGCCGTGACGATCGGTTTCCAGATCGGCTCGCTGATCATGGTGAAGGACGGTCAGTCGGTCTCGGTGGGTGAAGTGCTGGCACGTATCCCGACCGAATCGCAGAAGACGCGCGACATTACCGGTGGTCTGCCACGGGTTGCCGAGCTGTTCGAAGCACGTTCGCCGAAAGACGCCGGCATGCTGGCGGAAGTCACCGGTACCGTCGCCTTCGGTAAGGAAACCAAAGGCAAGCAGCGTCTGGAAATCACGGACATGGACGGCAACAAGCACGAGTTCCTGATCACCAAGGACAAGCAAGTGCTGGTCCACGATGGTCAAGTCGTGAACAAGGGCGAGATGATCGTCGACGGCCCGGCCGATCCGCAAGACATCCTGCGCCTGCTGGGTATCGAAGCGCTGGCCCGTTACATCGTCGACGAAGTGCAGGACGTCTACCGTCTGCAGGGCGTGAAGATCAACGACAAGCACATCGAAGTGATTGTTCGTCAGATGCTGCGCCGCGTGGCCATCGTCGAAGCCGGCGACACCGACTACATCATCGGCGAGCAGGTGGAGCGTTCGGAGCTGCTGGAAGAAAACGATCGCATGGAAGCGGCAGGCAAACTGCAGGCAACCTACGAAAACGTGCTGCTGGGTATTACCAAGGCATCGCTGTCGACCGATTCGTTCATCTCGGCTGCATCGTTCCAGGAAACCACCCGCGTGCTGACCGAAGCCGCGATCATGGGCAAGCGCGACGGCCTGCGCGGCCTGAAGGAAAACGTCATCGTCGGCCGCCTGATTCCTGGCGGTACGGGTCTGGCATTCCACCGCGCCCGCAAGGAGAAGGAAGTGTGGGAGGCGGAAGAGCGCCAGGCACTGCTGCAGCAAGAGAAGGCCAACATGGCTGCCGAACTGCAGGCGATGGAAGACCAGCAGAATGCAACGGCTCCGGCCGAGCATCATGGGGATGGCGAGTAATCGCTAGCTCTACGCTGAACAAGAACGGCACCTTCGGGTGCCGTTTTTTTTTGGCATGGCCGCGCGAAGGAATGCAGGCTACTATTTGAGTAGTTGCTCAATGAATATTCCAGCGGCCCGTCCATGACACGAATCATTCGCCCTGCATGCCCTGCCGATGCCGACCGGATCTGCACGATCTATAACCATTACGTGGCCACCACCACCATTTCATTTGAAGAAGAGCCAGTATCGGCTGCGGAGATGCAGGAACGTATCTTCGACGTAGTCTCTGCAAAGCTGCCATGGCTGGTGATGGTCGAGGGCGAGGCGTTGATTGGCTATGCCTACGCCACCAAATGGCGGGCCCGCGCCGCCTACCGTTATGCGGTCGAAAGCTCGATCTACCTCGATCCAGCTCATGCCGGGAAGGGCGCGGGCCGCGCACTGTATGAAGCCTTGCTGACGGAGTTAGGCAAGCGTGAATTACACATGGTCATCGGCGGCATTGCGCAGCCGAACGAAGTCAGCGTGCGCCTGCATGAACGGCTGGGGTTTCGCAAGGTGGCGCATTTCAGCGAAGTGGGGCTGAAATTCGGGCGCTGGATCGATGTCGGATACTGGCAGCTGGAATTGAAATGATTTTGCTCGACCGGGCCACGGCGGGAAGCCCAGGCGAATCTCGCGCCATGCACCCCTGATCGGGTTTTACACTGCTCCTCGAGCGTGACGAGAGGGCAGCATGAACGAGCGTGGTCATCTGAGTGTGAAAGTGCCTGCGGCTGGGACGGGTCCACCAGCGCCGGCCCCTGTCGGCCTGCAAAAACTCGAACTCGGCAGCCGGCGCGACAGTTATATCTACGTGCCCCCGCACTACCGCCCGGACCAGCCGATGCCGCTGGTCGTGCTGCTGCACGGTGCGGGCGGGCACGCGCATGACGGCTTGCGCATCTTGCTGCACCTGGCCGATCATGCCGGACTGATCCTGGTGGCGCCGGCATCGCATGCGCCGACCTGGGACATCATCGCCGAACGCACCTACGGGCCGGACCTCGCGCTTGTCGACCGTACGCTGGAACACGTGTTCACCCACTATGCGGTCGATACCGATCATCTTGGCGTTGGCGGCTTTTCGGACGGCGCTTCCTATGCGCTGACGCTGGGGCTGGCCAACGGAAACGTGTTTACCCATGTGCTGGCGTTTTCGCCCGGGATTATCGGGCCGATCGAGCAGCAGGGTATTCCGGAAGTCTTCGTTTCACACGGCGACTCCGACCGCGTGCTGCCGATCGATGGGTGCGGGCGGGCGATCGCGCGTCAACTGCAGGCGGCAGCGTATCCGCTGCTGTATCGGGAATTTCAGGGCGGGCACGAAATTCCGCCGGATATTGCGGAGGACGCGATCCACTGGTTTTTGTTTACCGGTAAAACCAGTGGCGGAGATCGCTGAACGCACATAAAACGAGGCGAACTCCCTCATCCTTTGGCTTCGACTACACTGATCCATGCAGATTTTCTCGTTTTAATAACCGGACGACTGAAGGGGAACAGGATGAAAGCTCAATGGATTTGCGCAGCGCTGCTGTGTTCGACATATGCGGCGGCGAGTGTGCACGCGGTCGAGATGCGAGCGACGATCAATATGGTATCGGAGAAGGGTGTCGGCGCCTCCAGCGGTACCGTCACGATCACCGAAACGAAATACGGGCTGGTGTTTACGCCGGCGCTGACCGGACTGCCGGCGGGCGTGCATGGCTTCCACGTGCACGAGAACGGCAGCTGCGGCAATAACGAGAAAGATGGCAAGACGGTGCCGGCTGGCGCGGCGGGCGGGCATCTGGATACGACCAAGGCCAAGAAGCATGGCTTGCCGTGGGGCGATGGGCACATCGGCGACTTGCCGGCGCTGTATGTGGAGTCGTCCGGGGCGGCGAACAATCCGGTACTGGCGCCGCGCCTGAAGCTGGCGAACGTGAAGGGCAAGGCCTTGATGGTGCATGCGGGTGGGGATAATCATGCGGATCATCCGGCGCCGCTCGGCGGAGGCGGAGCGCGGATGGCATGCGGGATTATTCAGTGAAAGGAAATTTCATGCTTAGCATTTGCATGAAATAGTATTTCATCGAAAAAGTCGTAAAAAACGCCCGGCCGATTTCTCGGTCCGGGCGTTTTTGATTGCAGCGCTAAATTACCTGGCGGCGGCGCGGATCTTGCCGAAGGCGTCGCCGGCTTTCCACGTCGGCATCTTCGGCGAATCCGCGATCATGCGGCCGAGGTTCAGCGTGAACTGGGCCTGCTGCACCATGCCGGCCAGATCCCAGCTTGGGTCGTATTCGTCGTTCTGCTGGTGGTAGCGCGCGCGGTAGGCGGCGGCCTTGGCGTCGTTGGCTTCCTTGTCCTTGGTCCAGGTGCGCCCGCCGCCGACCGAGAAGGCCGGGATGCCGGCTTTCGCAAAACTAAAATGGTCGCTGCGGAAGTAGCCGCCCGAGAGGTCCGGCTTGGCTTCGGCCACGACCAGGCCCATCGCTTTCGCGGTGACGGCCGCCATCGCCCCCAAGTCGGTGCGCTCGCTGCCCTGCACGCCGATGTCCTTGGCCGCGCCAACGAAATTCAGGCTGTCGAGGTTCAGGTTGGCGGCGGTTTTGGCCGCTGGCCACAGCGGTTTTGCCGCATAGGCCGCGCTGCCCAGCAGGCCCTGTTCTTCCGCAGCCACCCACAGGAACATCTGCGTGCGCTTGGCCGGGTTGCGCGAGGCTTCCTGCGCCATCGCCAGGAGGCCCGCGGTGCCGGAGGCGTTGTCGACTGCGCCGTTGAAGATGGTGTCGCCTTCGGTGCCCTGCTTGCCCATGTGGTCCCAGTGGGCGCTGTAGATGACGACTTCGTCCTTCAGCTTGGGGTCGGTGCCGGGCACGATGCCGGCCACGTTGTATTCGTTCAGGGTGCGCACCGCGGCTTTCGCCTCGCCTTTGACGCGCGCGTTGAGGGTGACCGGCTTGAAGGCCTTGTCTTCGGCGGCCGCGCGCAGTTTATCGAGGTCCTGGCCGGCGGCGGTGAACAGCTTGCGGGCGGCGGCGTCGGTCAGCCAACCCTGCATCGGGCTGCCCAGGCCCTTGTCGGCGAGCTGGAAGCGCTCGGCGGAGGCCCAGCTGTTCTGCACCACGCTCCAGCCGTAAGAGGCCGATGCATCGGTGTGGATCAGGAGGACGCCGGCCGCGCCCTGGCGCGCCGCTTCTTCGAATTTATAGGTCCAGCGGCCGTAGTAGGTCAGGCCGGCGCCGTTGAAGCGCTTCGGCTCGGCGGCGGTCGGCGCCGGGTCGTTGACCAGCATGACCAGCACTTTGCCCTTGGCGTCCAGGCCCTTGAAATCGTCCCAGCCTTCTTCGGCGGCGCTGATGCCGTAGCCGACAAAGACCAGCTCCGCATCCATCCTGGCCTCGGGCTTGGCGTCGCCCGGTCCCCACACCCAGTCCGCGCCGAAGTTCATCGGCAGCGCCTTGCCGCCGGCGACCAGGGCCACATTGCTCTGCTGGGGCAGCGCGCGCACACCGGCGATCTTCACCTCCTGGCGGAAGCTGTTGCCGTTGGCCGGCTTCAGGCCCGCGGCCAGCGCCTGGGTTTCCAGGTAAGTCACGGTCAGCTCGCCGCCGCGCTGGCCGGTGCCGCGCCCTTCCAGGGCGTCCGAGGCCAGGAAGGCCATGTGGCCGCGCAGCGGTGCCTCCTTGACGACAGCGGCTGGCGCCTTGGCGGCGTGGGCGGGATAGCAAAGCGCCAGGCTGCTGGCGAGGGCGGTGAGGACGACGGCGGAGACGGTCTTGTGCATGGAATCCTGCTGCAAAATGGGTGAACGGGTGAATGGGAACGCAAGCATGCGTTCGCCATATTGTATTGCAAGCGCTTACGTGCGGGGTGGACTCGTCGTCGAGGCCCCCGGCCTCAATGACTCCACGCGTTACGCTAATAAAACCACAAGGTATCCGACGCCACCGATTTTCCACTCAAGGGCACCGGTACCGGCCGCGCCGGCAGCGTATGCAGCAGCCGCTGCGGCAGCCCCGGCAAAATCTCCTCGATCCTGATGCTGAAGATCGGATCGGACAGCACGTCGACCCGAAAATGCAGCAGCTCGTCCTCCATCCCGTACAGCATGACCGTCAGCGACTTCGCTTCCACATCCAGCAAGGTGCGTCCGTTGAGGGTGACCCGGGTCGGCCGCGCATGCTCCACCTGCAGGCGGATCTCGGGCGCGCGGTTCTTCGACACCAGCGTGAAGTCGGCATACCGGTTCGGCGCCTTGCCGTTGCGCAGAACGCGCACAAACGGAAATTCGAGGCCGTCGCGCGGCGCCCAGGCATACCACAGCCGCGGGCTCTCCCAGCCGAACACGTTGACAAAAATATGCGGCTGCTTCAGGTTGGAAAACAGGCGGCGCTCCCAGGGACCGAGCGGCGCATCCGGGTGCAGCCAGTAGGCGTTCCAGCTCGGCATGTCCTTGTAATACACCAGGCCATTGGCGCGAGCGGGTGGCGCTTCCGTGAATTCGTCGGCGCCGCCCGCCAGCGCCAGTCCGCCCAGCCCCGCCAGCAGCAGGATGCGGGCGACATAGCACCGCGCGTGCGCCAGCAGCAGCATCGACGCCACCAGCGCCAGCACCAGCATCGCTACCGGCAGGTTCATGCGTCCGGGAGACAGCACCAGGAAGGTGTCGCGCAGCGCCGGCAGCACCAGCACCACGGCCGGCAGCACCCCGCCCAGCAGCAGCGCCAGCCTGGCGGAGGCCGGCCAGGCGGCGACGCGGCGCGTGTGCAGGGCGATGAACGAGGCCAGTGCCGCGAGCAGCGGCCAGGCGACGACGTAGCTGGCGCCCGGGGCCAGCCAGCTCACGAGAATCAATACCAGGCAGAAGCAGGCTAGGCCCACCAGCATTGCCGCAGCCGTGCCGGTCAGCCGCTGCAGGGCGCGCAAGGCGAGGATGAACAGCCCGGCGCATAGCGCAGCTACGCCGCCCAGGTAGAGCAGGGCGGTCTGCGCGTGGCCTGGGGCCTCCGGATTCCAGGCGCGGTGCAGGGCCGGGACTTGCATCCACAACTGCCAGGCGAGGATGCCGAGTGCAACCGCAATCGAGGGCAGGATAAAACCGGCCTGCAGCAGCGCCAGGTAGCGCACCCCGGCGCCTTGCACCGCGAGCCACGCCGCGCCCGCCAGCAGCAGGCAGGCGAGACTCGTCAACACCCAGGCCAGGTCGGCGCCGTAGTGCACTGTGCCGACGAGAGGCAGAGCAAAATAGGCGCGTCCGCTTGCCAGCTGCGGATCGAGTTGCCGTGCGCCGAAGTGACGCGTCAGGCGCAGCATCGCGCTGCCCATGTGCTGCAGCGTGGGGCGCTCGAGCCGCCCTGGGGTGTCAAGCACCCCGTCGCGGTCGACAGGCCGGCCGCGGTTCGCGAACTGCAGTACCGGCGCCCCGAGGCCGGCCAGCGCGCCCGGGCGCAGCGCGCGTGGGATCAACTGGTCAATGTCACGGATCAGGGAAGAGCCGCGCACGTCCGGCACGGCGCGCAGCCAGCCGTCGATGGCGGCGCCGTTCGCGCCATGCGTATTGACCAGTTGCAGCGGCCCGCCGCTGCCGGCCCCGTCGAAGCGCAGCGCAAGGCCGACTTCGCGCGCCCACGGGTGCTGTTCCACGAATGCCTGCATGCCGAGGCTGCCCACGCGCTCGCCGTCGGCGAACAGCACCAGCACGTCGTTGGCCAGCGGCGCGTTGGCGCCCAGGGCGCGCAGTGTTTCGAGCAGGGCGGCTGCCGGCGCTGCGCCGCCGGCCGCGCGCACGCTGGCTGCATCGCTGTCGTAATGCGCGGCCAGCAGCAAGGCGGAACGGCGCAAGGAACCGGGCCCGGTTCCAGGCAGGCGCACCAGCACGTTGTGCACCACGGCCATCGTCGAGGTGTAATTGGCGTTGTAGTCGACGGTGTTCTTCAGTACGACCGCACGCTGCACCTGCGGCGCCAGGCCGAGCGCCTGCAATTGCTGCACCAGGTAGTCGCGCGCCGCGCGGTTGGCCTGGCTGGCGATCGGGCGCGGCGTGCTTGCCAATGCCTGCAAGTGAGGCTCCGCGCGCGCCGCCGAAAACTGGGTCGCCGGCGCGTCGCGCGGCGCCGCAGGAGGCAGGGGCGGCTGGGTCGACCGCAGCGCGGCCCAGCCCAGCGCTGCGATGATTACCAGGCTGAGGGCGAGGCCGGCCAGGCCGCCGGGAGCGGGTGTCGTGGAATCAGGGAACATGAACTTGTGTCCTTGTCAGGCATAAAAAAAGCCCGCCAGGCTGAGGGTTGGCGGGCAAAACGGCGCGCTTTGATAGATCAGTCGAGCGACCACACATAGGCGATCTGCGCCCAGCCGGCTTCCGGTACGCCGTTGTTCATCGCCGGCTTGAACTGGCACAGGCTCAAGGCATTGACGGCGGCCCGGTCGAGGTCGCGCGAGCCGCTCGACTTCTGCACGCGCGAGTCGCTCACGCGGCCATCGGTGCCGACCAGCAGCGCCAGGATGACGGTGCCGGTGTCGCCGTTGCGCGCGGCATTGACCGGGTAATCGGGCTTGGTGCAGCCGCTGGCGTCGGCCAGGACGGCACTGCGCATGGCGCCGCTGTTGGTCGAGGGCTTGGTGACGGCTTCCACCGGCTTCTCCGTCTGGTAGGGCTGCGCCGGTTCCGGGATCGGCGGCGGCTGGGTCGTCGTCTGCAAGGGATTGTCGACCAGCGGCGGCGGCAGGTCGATTTCGATGGTGGGCACCAGGATCTTCGGCTGCGCCAGCTTCGGCAGATCGGTGGGCGGCTCGATCGGCGGCTTGGGAGGTTCCACCGGCTTGGGCGTCATGAAGACGGTGAGGTCGTCGGGCAGGCTCGGCATCGAGATGTCCTTGCTGTTCATCATGTTGATGACGCCGACCGCGACCAGGGCGTGCAGCCCGGCGACGATGGCGAACCTGCCCGCTTTATTGCCGTGGCCGTGATCCAGATGAGCGAAGTGCATGGCGATCTCCTTGGTTGGAACCAGCTTTACTAGCCGGAAGCGTGCCGTATTTCTTTGACGTAGAAATAATATATGCCATCACATAGCAACAGGTAAAGCAATTTCTTGGTAATTGTGCATACGGGACTTTGTATGGAATAATCGCGGGACACCCGATCCACCTTCTGTCCCCTGGCAGGCGTGGCTACCAGAGCTTGGCAACGGAGACCCGAATGGCAAACCAGAAAACAATCCGCGTCATGCTGGCCGACGACCACCCGATCGTGATGACGGGGTTCGCGATGTCGCTGGCCGCCGAGGGCCTGGACGTGGTGGGCCAGGCGCGCACCCCGGACGAAGCGGTCGCGCTGTACGCCGAGCTGAAACCGGACGTCGTCGTGCTCGACATCCGCTTCGGCACCGAACTCACCGGGCTCGATGCGGCCCAGAACATCCTGCGCGCCGATCCGCAGGCAAAAGTCGTTTTCCTGAGCCAGTTCGACCAGGACAGCCTGATCAAGGAAACCTACCGCATCGGCGCCCACGCCTTCGTGACCAAGGACTGCGATCCGGCCGACCTGGCCGCGGCGGTGCGCCAGGCGCAGGGCGGCAAACTGTACTTCCCGCCGCAGATCGCCGAGCGGCTGGCCAGCATCGCGGTGAGGGGCGACGTGTCGCCGCAATCGCAGCTGGACGAGCGCGGACTGGAGATCTTCCGGCTGATGGCCGAGGGCCTGACGAATGCCGAAATCGCCGAGAAGCTGAACCTGTCCACCAAGACCATCAGCAATACCAGCCAGTCGATCAAGGAAAAGCTGGGCGTGGACCGCCAGGCCCACATCACCAAGCTGGCCGTGAAGTACGGCCTGATCGAGCCCTAAGACCGTGGTGGGCCGCGCCCTGACGACGATGCGCGCTCTGGCGGCCGCGCTGGCCCTGGTCCTGGCGCTGCCCGCGCATGCTGCATCGGCTTCGACTGCGTCCGGCTACCGCTTCCAGATCGTCACCGGCGACAACAGCACCGTCACCAGCCGCATCGCCGAAGACCTGTATAAACGCCTGGTGCCGGTCTTCGCCGGCTTTCGCACCGAGCTGGCCCAGCGCCGGCGCATGGTGTATATCGCGATCGGGCCGGCCGCCCTGCGCGACGTGGCGCGGCGCCGCTGCGATTGCGTCGTCATCGCCGCGTTCACCTCGAGCCAGGTGTGGCGCGCGGTGCAAGGGACGCTGCCGCCCGCGCGCGCAAAAGCCATGACGGCCGTGTATGCCGAGCCGGCCCCCGCCGACCAGCTGCGCCTGGCCGCGCTGCTGTACCGGCGGCCGGTGCGCGCCGCCGCCATCCTCGGGCCGGAGACGGCGTTCTTGCTCCCGCAGCTGCAACCGGACCTGCTCGGCCAGGCCGAGATCCTGCAAGCGGCCCCCGGCGCGGACATGAACGACCTGCTGGCGCGTGTCGCATACAGCGAAGTGCTGCTGGCGCTGCCCGACAGCGCCGTCTACAACCCGGAAAACATCCGCAACATCCTGCTCTCGACCTACCGCCGCAAGCAGGGCGTGATCGGCTTTTCGAGCGACATGGTGAAGGTCGGCGCGCTGGCCACCACCTATTCCGAGATCGAAGACATCAACGCCCAGGTCGCGGAAATGGCCGCCGCGTTCGCCGCCAGCGGCGACCTGCCGCCGCCGCAGTTCCCGCGTTACTTCCGCAGCGCCATCAACGAAGGCGTGGCGCGCTCGCTCGACATCGCCGTGAGCGACGAGGCGCGCCGCTTCGCCCGTCCGCGGCCATGAAGTTTCAACTCCAGTTCTGGCGCAGCTGGAGCATCGGCCTGCGCATGGCCTTCATTACCATGCTGCCGGTGGTTTTCCTGTTCACCGCCTTCGTCTGGTACTCGTGGTACGCGCACCGGGCCCAGGTCGCCGAGGAACTCAGCGAACGTGGCCGCATCCTGGCGCGGGCGCTGGCCGAGACCAGCGAATACAACGTCATCTCCGGCAACCTCACCGACCTGCGCCTGACCATCAATGGCCTGGTCCAGTCGGACAAAAGCATCCGCCAGGTCGACATCGTCGACGCCGAGGGCAAGACGGCGGTACGCGTCACCTCGACCCTGGCCCCGGACGCCGAGCCGCATTTCTACGAAGCGCCGATCCGCAAGCAGGTAGTCTGGATCAACCTGTTTTCGGATAACGGCACGCCGCACGTATCGGCCTCGAGCGACGCCCGCCCGCCGACACTGACCACCGAGATCGTCGGCGCGGTGCGGGTGACGATGTCGCCCTCGAACATGCTGGCCAAGCAGGCCGGGCGCTTTCGGATCGAGCTGGCGATGGCCGCGCTGGCGCTGCTGGCCAGCGGCGTGCTGGCCTGGGTGCTGGCGCGTTCGCTGACCCTGCCTTTGAAGGAAGCGATCGGCGCGCTGCGCTCGATCCGCGGCGGCCAGTACCGGGTCGAACTGCCGGTGACCACCGGCGGCGAAATAGGGGAGCTGCAGGCCTCTATCGGCGAGATGTCGGTGGCCCTCGACCAGTCCACGCAAGACCTGGAAAACAAGGTGGCCGAACGCACGCGCGACCTGGTCGCGTCGCGCAACGAAGCGCTGCGGGCCGACGCCGACAAGCGCAAACTGATCCAGAAGGTGAACAGCATCATCGAGGACGAGCGCAAAAGCATCGCCATCGAGATCCACGACGAACTTAATGCCTCGCTGATCGCGGTGCGGCTCGAGGCGCAAAGCATCGGCATGCTGGCCTCCAGGGCAGCGCCGGCCCCGGAAGTCGACGAGATCCGCGCCAAGGCCGGCGCCATCACCAAGCTGGCGCTCGACCTGTATGCCAACGGCCGGCGCCTGGTACGCCGCCTGCGCCCGGAAGTGCTCGACATGCTGGGCCTGCACGGGGCGGTGGAGGAAATGCTGCGCCACTACGACAGCGGCTCGGGCTGCCGCTTCGCCTTTCACTCCGAGGGCGATTTCTCGCGGCTCGGGAATGAACTGGCCATTTCCGCCTACCGCATCGTGCAGGAAGCGCTGTCGAACATCATGAAGCACGCGGGCGCCACCGCGGCCGAAGTGACGCTGGTGCTGGACGCGGCCAACGCGCTGCTGCGCATCGAAGTCGAGGACAACGGCGGCGGCTTCGATCCCACCCACAATTCCGAGGGCATCGGCATCATCGGCATGCGCGAGCGCGTGTACGCGCTGCACGGCACGATCGCCGTGCGCTCGGCCCCGCAGCGCGGCACCACGGTGACGATCACGCTGCCACTCTCCGATATAACTGCTGTATCGTAGCGGCTTGCCTCCACCTTCCTCTCCAGACCATGTCGAACCAATTGAAGACGCCCTACGAACAGGGCAACCAGAACCAGACCACCACGCATGCCGACTGCATCGCCTGGTATGAAGACCTCGCCAGTGAATATCCGGCCGTGCTGTGGTTCGGTATGGTCGGCATGTCGGATGCGGGCCTGCCGATCCACGCCGGCGTGGTCAGCGCGGATGGCGTCTTCGACATCGAGGCCATCAAGGCAGCCGGGCGTCCGGTCTTCTTCAACAACAACGGCATCCACCCGGGCGAACCGGAAGGCGTCGACGCCTGCATGGCGCTGGTGCGCGACTTCTGCCTCCAGCCCGAGCGCCTGGCGGCACTGGGAGAGACCGTGTTCCTGTTCGTCCCGCTGTACAACGTCGACGGCAGCATCAACCGCGCGAATACCTCGCGCGTGAACCAGGACGGCCCGGAGCAGTTCGGCTTTCGCGGCAACAGCCGCCACCTCGACCTGAACCGCGACTTCGTCAAGTGCGACACCCTCACCGCCCAGGTATTCAACCGGCTGTTCACCAGCTGGGATCCGGACGTGATGGTCGACACCCATACCTCGAACGGCGCCGACTATTCGTACACGATGACCCTGATCCACACCCAGGCGGACAAGCTGGGCGGAGAGCTGGGGACCTTCCTGACCGGCACCATGCTGCCCGCGATGTACGCCGACATGGAAGCGCGCGGCTGGCCGACCTGTCCCTACGTGAATCCCGTCAAGGACAGCCCGGACCACGGCATCGCCGAATTCCTGGAGACGGCGCGCTTCTCGACCGGCTACGCGGCCCTGCACCACACGATCGGCTTCATGCCCGAGACGCACATGCTGAAACCCTTCAAGGACCGTTACGAGTCGATGCGCGCCCTGGTGGAAACCGCGCTCGATTTCACGGTAAAGCACGGGGTGCAGATCCGGGAGCTGCGCCGCGCGGCGAAAGCGCTGGGCCGTACCCGCGCCGAGTGGCCGATCCACTGGGTCATGGACGAGCAGAATACGTCGACCTTCCGCTTCAAGGGTTACGAGGCGAAGTACAAGCCGAGCGCACTGGGCGACTACACGCGCCTGTACTACGACCGCTCGAGCCCTTGGGAGCGCGACATCGCCTACTACAACCGTTTTAACGCCGATGTGACGGTCAGCGCGCCGAAGGCCTACGTGATTCCCCAGGCCTGGGTCGAAGCGCTCGAGCGCCTGCAACTCAATGGCGTGGAAATGGAGAGCGTGCTGGAGGACCGCATGCAGGACGTGGCCTATTACCACGTGGTGTCGGTCGCCTCGCGTCCGAACGCCTACGAGGGCCACATGTTCCACGACGACGTGCAGCTGGAAAAACGCCAGGGATCGGTGCTGCTGCGCTCCGGCGACGTCATCGTCCCGCTCGACCAGGACCGCGCCCGCTACGTCGTCGAAACCCTGGAGCCGCTCGCCCACGACAGTTTCTTCCGCTGGGGCTTTTTCAACAGCGTGCTGGAGAAAAAGGAAGCGTATTCGGATTACGTGTTCGAGGACGAGGCCGAGAAACTGCTGGGTGAGGAGCCGGAACTGGCAGCGCAGTTTGACGCGTGGAAGAAGGTCAATCCGGCGCTGCTGTCGAACCAGGAAGCGGTACTCGACTTCATCTTCGCCAACTGCGCGAAGTACCGCGAACCGGAATGGCGCCGCTATCCCGTCTTCATGATTCAATAACCGGCGACCGGTTGACCGCGTGGACTCGGGAGTCCACCCTACGGGACACGCGGCGCACCTCGTAGGGTGGGCTCCGCCCACGCGGACCCAGCGCCCCAATACCAGAACAGGCAACAGCCCCCACCAAGCATGAATAACAAACACAAGACAGCCCGAGCGTCCCTTGCCGCCTGCCTCACGCTGGCCGCCATCGCCCCCGCCGCCGCCCAATCCGTCGGCCAGACCTTCTTCGAACAAAATTGCGCCAGCTGTCACACCGTCGACGCAAAAACTTCCTCGCGCGCCGGCCCTGGCCTCTACAACGTCCTCAATCGCAAAGCCGCCGGCGTCCCCGGCTTCAACTACACCGATGCCATGACCAAAGCCGGCGCCGCCGGCAAAACCTGGACCCGCGAAGAGCTCGACCTCTTCCTGCGCGACCCGAACAAGAACGTCCCCGGCACCGCGATGCCGATCGGCGTGCCCGATGCCTCGCGCCGCGCCGCCGTGATCGACTACCTGGCCGCGCAAAGCGGCAAGGCCGCCGCACCCGCCGCCGTAGCCGCCACGAAAACCACGGCTGCCGACAGCGCCGCCTGGACGGTGGACAAGCCCGGCGACCTGCACCACATCAAAGCGGCCGACCTGGTCGCCCCCTTCGGCACCGAAAGCGCCGGCAACGGCCCCAAGCTGGCCGCCCGTCCCGACGGCGCCATGCCCGCCGTCCCGAAAGGTTTTAAAGTCGGCATCTACGCCGACGGCCTGGGCAAACCACGCCTGCCCCTCCGTGCGCCGAACGGCGACATCTTCCTGTCGGAAGCCGCCAAGGGCCAGATCACGATCCTGAAGTCGAACGGTGGCGACAAGGCCGGCGCCGTCAGCGTTTTTGCCAGCGGCCTGTCGCGTCCCTACGGCATGGCCCTGTGGCCATCGGCCGCCAAACCGACCCACCTCTACGTGGCCAACGTGAACTCCGTGGTGCGCTTCCCGTACAGCGCCGGCGACCTGGCCGCGAAAGGCGAGCCGGAAGTCGTCATCGAAAAAATCAGCGACACCAGCGGCGGCCACGTCACGCGCACGATCGCCTTCTCGAACGACGGCAAGACCCTGTACCTGTCGGTCGGCTCGGCCACCAACTACGCTTCGAAAATCGGCGCGACGCCGCCCCAGCCCCTGGCACAGTGGGAAGCGAAATACGGTGTCGGCGCCGCCTGGGGCGAAGAGACCGAGCGCGCCGCCGTGCTGGCCTTCGATGCGGACGGGCGCAACCGCCGGCCCTTCGCCAACGGCCTGCGCAACTGCGTCGGCATGCTGGTGCACCCGAGTACGGGCGACCTGTTCTGCAGTGTCAACGAGCGCGACGAACTGGGCGACAACCTGGCGCCCGACTACGTCACGCGCGTCAAGAAAGATGGCTTTTACGGCTGGCCGTGGTACTACATCGGCGCCAACGAAGACCCGCGCCTGAAGGGCATCCGCCCCGACCTGAAGAACAAGGTCATCGTCCCCGACACCCTGATCCAGTCGCACTCGGCGCCGCTGGGCATGGTCGTGTACCAGGCGCCCAAAGGCGCGAAGCACGCCTTCCCGAAAGCCTACGAGGGCGATATTTTCGTGGCCCTGCACGGCTCCTGGAACCGCGCTACCCGCACCGGCTACAAGCTCGTGCGCGTAATGATGAAGAAGGGCGTGCCGACCGGGCAGTACCAGGACTTCATGACCGGCATGGTGCTGAGCGACCGCGATGTCTGGGGTCGTCCGGCCGCGGTGGAAGTGGCGGCGGATGGGGCGCTGCTGGTGGTGGATGACGGTGGTGGCGTGGTGTGGCGGATTACGCCGGAGAAGTAAGGCAGGCAGATCGCCTGGAGCCGCGTGGCTCCAGGCTGAGTTGATACGACAGCGGTCTTACTTCGGCATCAAGACGGTATCGAGCACATTGATCACGCCATTCGACTGGTAGACGTCATAGGTGCTGATATTCGCCGTGCCGCCTTTTTCATCGACGACGGTAATGTTGTGCATCCCGTTCATCATGAATTTCAACTGGCCGCCGCTGGCAGTGGCCAGGGTCGCCGTGCCGTTCTGCTTCTTGATGGCCGCGCTCAGTGCCATGAAGTCGTACTTGCCCGGGACGACGTGGTAGGTCAGGATCTTGGTCAGGGTGGCCTTGTTCTCCGGCTTCACCAGCGTCTCCACGGTCCCGGCTGGCAGTTTTCCGAAAGCGGCATTGGTCGGCGCGAACACCGTGAATGGTCCCTTGCCCTTCAGGGTGTCGACCAGGCCAGCCGCCTTGACTGCGGCGACGAGCGTCGTGTGGTCAGCGGAATTGACGGCGTTGTCGACGATGTCCTTGGTTGGAAGCATGCTCTTGCCGCCAACCATGACATCCGCGTGAGCGAATGCGCTGGCGGCGGCGAACATGGTGGCAAGGATCAAAGTAGATTTCAGTGTGCGCATGGCAGTTCCTTTATGGTTGTAGGTGACTTACCTATTCATATACGGCGGAACTTGCCAATCGGATTCAAAAAATCACTTCGACGCCGCAATCCAGCGATCCACCTTCGCCTCCAGCAGCGACAGCGGCAGCGTCCCTTCACCCAGCACGATGTCGTGGAAGGCCGGCAGCTTGAACTTCGGTCCCAGCGCAGCTTCCGCCCTGCGGCGCAGTTCCATGATTTTCAGGGAACCGATTTTATAGCCCAGCGCCTGGCCCGGCCACACCATGTAGCGCTCGATCTGCGCGCGCGACTCCGCTTCGCTGTAACCCAGCGTCTCGGAAAAATAGGTGATCGCCTGCTCGCGCGACCAGCCCTTGGTGTGCAGGCCGGTGTCGACCACGAGGCGTGCGGCGCGCAGCATTTCGTCGTTCAGGTGGCCGAAATAATCTTCCGGCTTGTCGAACAGGCCCATGTCCTTGCCCAGGGTTTCTGCGTACAGCGCCCAGCCTTCGGTAAAGGCATTGTTGCCGCCGAATTTGCGGAAGTTCGGCAAACCGAGTTCCTGCACCAGTGCGATATGGAAGTGGTGTCCCGGCGCACCTTCGTGCAGGTACAAAGTCACCATGCCGGTGCTGCCGTACTGGCGCGGATCGTTTACGACCGACCAGAACACGCCCGGACGGCTGCCATCGACCGCCGGCGGGGTGTAGTGGTCGGACGCCGTGGCGCGGCTCAGTTCCGGCTCGAGGCGCAGGTCGAGCGGCGCCTTCGGCTTGAGGTTGAACATCGCCGGCAGCTTGGTGCGCAGCTGCGCATCGAGCTTGCGGTACACCTCGATCACTTCCTGCTCGGTTGTGAAAGGCTTGAACCTGGCCTGCTGCGCGACCCAGGCCGGCAGTCCGGAGGCAGGTCCCGTATAGCCCATCTTCGGGCCGATGCGGCCGAATTCGCCCTGGATGCGCGCCACTTCCTTCAGGCCGATCTGGTGGATGGCTTCCGGCTTCAAGTCGGTGGTGGTCTGGCTAGCGACGCGCGCCAGGTACCAGTCGGCGCCGTTCGGCAGCGCGTTCCAGCCGGCGCTGGTGCGGGTGGCCGGCAAGTATTCCTTTTCCATGAAAGTTGCCAGGCGGGCCAATGCCGGATTGAGTTTGCCTTTGACGACGTCCGCATACAGCCTGGTCAGGGCGCGCTTGTCGGCGTCGGAGAACTTCGCCGGAAAACTCTTCACCGGCGTGTAGTAGATGCTCGCCTCGGCAGATGGGGCCACCAATTGCTTGAACTGGGGCAGGGCGGACGTCATGACCGACTTCGGCTGCACGATGCCGCGCTTGATTCCTTCGCGCATGTTCGCGATCGCCTGGTCGATCCAGGGCCCGAGCTGCGCCAGGCGCTTGGCATAGGCGCGGTAGTCCTTGACGCTTGTCAGCGGCTGCGCGCCCTGGCCGCTGGCGTAGTTCGCCAGCGTCACCGGCAGGTTGTCCATCTGGTTCAGCGGCAGCAGGTGTTCCGGGAAAGGCTCGAAACGCAGGGCAGTCGTCAGTTCGTAGTCGAGGATGTCGTAGCTGGTCTGGTCGCGCATGTTCAGGCCGTCGCGCTGGATGGCGCGCAGGCGCTTCTGGAAGGTTTTATAACGTGCAAACTGTGCAGCACGTTCTTTTGGTGCGATCGACATGCCGATCTGGTCGATGAAACGGCTGTCGCCGCTCTCGCTGCTCGAGACCGGGTCGAAGCGGGCCAGCGCGTCGTAGTACTCGTCGGCCAGGGCGTTCAGCGGCTTGTTCGCCGGCTTGTTGGCCGACTTCGTGGCGACGCCTTGGCTGACTGCGGTGCCGGCCTGCTCCGCAGCGAGGGCCGGCGCGCAGGCGATCAGGGTTGCGGCAGCAAGGGCGCCGAGTTTGAAAAACGGATGCATGTCGGTGATTCCTTAATAGCTGGCCAGTGGCGCCAGCGCGCCGCCCTTGAAGGTGTAGACGGTGACGGCGGTCTTCTTGAGGTTGCCCTTGTCGTCGTAGCCGTAGTTGCCGACCACGCCCGCATGGCTCAGGGTGCGCAGCTGTTGCGCCACAGCGGCCGGGGCCAGGCTGTTGGCCGTCTTCATGGCGTGGGCGATGAACATCGTCTGGTCGTAGAACGAAGGCGCGTAGACGTCCGGCTCGCGCTTGAAGCGCTGCTTGTATTTTGCTAAAAAAGCGGGGCCGCCGGCCTGCCTGGCGATGATCGCGCCGGCCTGGGCGCAGCGCACGTTTTCGCCGACGGCCGGGCCGCCGAGTTTCGCCATCTCGGGGCTGCACAGGGTGTCGCCGCCCAGCAGCGGCACGTTCAGGCCGAGCGCCTTCATCTGGCGCGCCATCGGCGCCGCCTGCGGCGCGTAGCCGCCGAAGAAGACGGCATCGACCTTCTTCGCGCGCAGCGAGGTCAGAATGGCGGCGAAGTCGCTCGCCTTGTCGTTGGTGAATTCGTGGGCGGCGACCTTCATGCCGGCCGCCTGCGCCTGGCGCTTGAATTCGGTCGCGATGCCGGTGCCGAAGGCGGTGCGGTCGTCGATGATGCCGACGTTCTTGAGCTTCAGTTCGCGCGCGGCGTAGTTCGCCATCGAGCCGCCGACCTGGGCGTCGCTGGCGACGATCCGGAACACGCCCTTGTAGCCGCTTTGCGTGATCTTCGGATTGGTGCCGACCGTGGACATCAGGGCGCCGGCGTCGTTGTAGACGCGCGAGGCGGGAATCGCGACGCCCGAGTTATAGGGGCCGAGCACGAACTTGACGCCGCCGTCGGCCAGCTTCTGGGCCACCGTCACGCCTTGCTTGGGGTCGCCTGCGTCGTCTTCCGACTGCAGCTCGAAGCGCAGCGTCTTGCCCGCGACTTTGATCTTCTGGGTGTTGAGTTCTTCGACGGCGAGGCGCACGCCGTTTTCATTGTCCTTGCCGGCGAACGCGTTGGCGCCCGAGAGGGGGCCGGTCACGCCGATTTTCACGAGCTGTTCCTGCGCCGAGGCGGCGTGGGACGTACTTAGCGCGCACAGCAGCGCGGCCAGCGCCAGCGGCGCAATCTTCATTTTCGATGGCATCAGCCTGTCTCCGTTTATGTTTCCAACGGAATCATCGCACGAATCAGCGCGACAGTGGAGGAGGGCTCAGGCAGGCAAACCGTGGGCGATGAGTTCCAGCGGCAGGGCAGTCGTGCACTTGATCTGCTCCATCGAAAAGGCCGAGGACACGCCGGAGAGTTGCGCCGTCTTGATCAGCTTTTTGTAGAAGCGGTCGTAGCCGGCGATGTCGGTGGTCGCCACTTTCAGCAGGTAGTCGATGTCGCCGCTCATGCGGTGGAATTCGAGTACTTCGGGCAGGGCGACGACGGCGGCAGCAAACCGCTCCAGCCATTTTTCATCGTGCTCGCTGGTGCGCACGCTCACGAAAACGGTGACCGGCAAGCCGACCTTCTGGCGGTTGATGATGGTGACGCGGCTTTCGATGTAACCGTCTTCCTCAAGGCGCTTGACGCGCTTCCAGCAGGGGGTGCTGGACAGGCCGACCTTATCGCTGAGGCCGGAAATGGACAGGGTCGCGTCGGCTTGCAAAGCGGCGAGAATGGCACAATCAAATTTGTCTAGTGAATTCATTTTAATTATAGGTCACTAACAGAACATTCATGCTAAACCTAGGCGAATTTTAGTAAAAATCGAAACGCGCTTTCCGCCCTGACTATATAAGATATTGCTTAACAATAACACGATCTGGTTTCGTGTTTACACTTTTTGCACGCTTTTTAAGTTCAGTTATGTACAGTGAAATCTACCTCGACGCAAATGCGAGTTCGCCCGTGCTGCCGGCGGCGCTCGACGCCGCCCTGGCGGCGCTGGCCGGCACCTTCGGCAACCCGAGCAGCAGCCACGCCGCCGGCCTGCGCGCGCGCCAGCTGCTCGACGATACGCGCGCCTGCGCCCGGCGCGTGCTCGGCGCCGACAGCGGGCGCCTGATGTTCACCAGCGGCGCCACCGAAGGCATCCAGACAGCGGTGCTGTCGGCGCTGTGCGCCGTGCGCGAGCGGCGCGCTGCCGGCCTGCCCTGCGGCGACTTGCTGGTCTATGGCGCGACCGAGCACAAGGCGGTGCCGGAAAGCCTGGCGCACTGGAACCGCGTGCTCGGCACCGGCCTGACACTGCGGCCGCTGCCGGTGGACGGCGAGGGACGCCATCGTCTCGACCTGCTGCGCGAACTGGCGCCAGAAACCGCCTTCCTGTGCACGATGGCGGCGAATAACGAGAACGGCGTGGTGTCCGACATCGACGCTATCGCCGCCGTGCTGGAGGAATCCAGGAGCACGGCGCTGTGGATGGTCGACTGCGTGCAGGCGCTCGGCAAGCTGCCGCTGGCCTTGAACCGCACGCGCATCGACTACGCACCCTTTTCGGGCCACAAGCTGTACGCGCCGAAAGGCATCGGCATGCTCTACGTGCGCGAAGGCGCTCCCTACACGGCGCTGATCTGCGGCGGCGGGCAGGAATCGGGACAGCGCTCCGGCACCGAGAACATGGCGGGAATCGCCGCGCTCGGCGCGGTGCTGCGCGCGCTGGAAGAGGGCGGCACCTTTTGTTCGCCTGCACAGCTGGCCGCCGCGCGCGACCGGCTCGCCGCCGCGCTGCGCGACGCATTCCCCGGCGTCGAATTCAACATGCCCTTCGCCCACGCGCTGCCGACCACGCTCAATTTTTCGGTCCCTGGCGTATCGGGCAAGACGCTGCTCGACCTGTTCGACGCCGCCGGCGTGCGCGTCAGCGCGGGTTCGGCCTGTGCCGCCGCCAAAGCCGCGCCCAGCCATGTGCTGCAGGCGATGGGTTTGCCGGATGCGCGCTGCGCGAATGCGGTACGCATGTCGTTTGGTGCGCTGATCGACGACGCCTTCATCGAGCAGGCCTGCGCGCGCATCGCCCATTGCGGCCGCGCCCTAACGGCGGGGCCGCCGGCGCCGGACCTGGGATTGCCGCCGGTCGATCCTGCCCTTGGTTCCGGTAACGCTCCCTGCATCGCCATCGATGCGCGCGGGCTGGCCCGATTCCTGGCGCAGCACCCGGGCGCGATCCTGATCGACGTGCGCGAAGCCTGCGAACACGCGGCCGGCACACCCGAGCTGCATGGACGTTCTTCCTGCAACCTGCCGCTGTCGCGCCTGGCCGGGCATGCCGACTGGCTGCGCGCGCAAACGCGGCCGCTGGTGTTTTTCTGCCGCAGCGGCAACCGCAGCGCCAGGGCGGCGCAGCTGGCGCAGGCGCTGGGCCACCCGACCGTGCGCCACCTGGCGGGAGGACTGGCGCTGTTCTGATCGCGGTGAGGACGCAGTGTTCGCGCACTGTTCGCTATCGCACCGTCTCGTTTTTGATGAGGTCTTAGCATGGCAAAAGGCGTGTGCAGCGATGCTCGCCCTGGCCGCGCATCGGCTTGCCTGCACGCTCATCATCGAGGCTCCTGTTGACCGATCAATCGCACACCCTGCCCGGCGTGCTGCAGGCGGGGGATTCCCCCATCCACGCGCCCGGCGGCAGCGACCTGCTGGCGCGCCTGGACCACGCCGCCGCAGGCATCGCCGCGGTGATCGCGAATGCGCGTACGGCCCAGGGCCTGTCCTCGACCGCGCAGCCCCTGCTGGACCACGCTTACCTGATCGACGAGCAGGTCCGCTTCGTGCGCCGGCACTTGCCGCGCACGGGCGAGCACCAGCGCATCGACCAGCTGGCGCTGGAAGCGCTGGCCCATGGCGACGGCCGCCTCGAGTACGCTGGCCTGTGCCGTTCGATCGCCGCCTGCCAGGCGGGCGCACCGCTGGCGCTGGCCGAACTGCGGGCCTTTCCTCTGGTGCTGCGCCTGGCGCTGATCGAAAAGCTGTGCGGCCTCGCCGCGCGTCTCGAAAACACCCACCGGCAGCGCGCGCTGGCCCGCGACTGGGCCGCACGCATGGAAACGACGGCCGATGCGCGTCCGGGCGACCTGGTCCTCCTGATGGCCGACATGGCGCGCTCGGCATCGCCGATGGGGACGGCCTTTGTCGCCGAACTGGCGCGCCGCCTGGAGGGCCGCGACGGTGCCCTGGCCGGGGTGCTGGACTGGCTCGGCACGCGTCTGCGCGACGACGGCCTCACGCTGGCGCAGCAGCTGGAAGCGGACACGCGCGACGAGGCGTCGGACGCGGTAGCGCTTGTTCACAGCCTGGCCAGCCTGCGCCTGGCCGGCACGATCGACTGGCAGGCCTTCCTCGAGTCGGCAAGCGCGGTCGAAGCGGCGCTGCGCACCGACCCGGCCGGCGTCTACCCGCAGATGGATGCGGCCACGCGCGGCCAGTATCGCCAGGCCGTGGAGCGCCTGGCGCGCCAGGCTAGCCAGCACGGCCAGCGCGGCCAGCACGAGCTGCAGGTCGTGGCCGAAGCGCTGGCGCTGGCCGCGCGCGGGCAAGATCTGCGCACCCGCCACGTCGGCCATTGCCTCGTCGCCGATGGGGAGCCGGCTTTGCGCGCGATACTGGGACAGCGCCCCGGCGCGCTGGCGGCGCTGGCCGCTGGCGCCAGGCGCCGCCCGCTGCAGGCTTACCTGGGCGCTGCCGCCACCTTCACGCTGCTGTTCGTCGCAGCGCTGGTGGTGCACGCCTGGCGCGGCGGCGCCTCGCCGGCCTTGCTGGTCTGCCTTGGCCTGCTGGCCGCCTGCGGCGCCAGCCAGCTGGCGCTGGCCCTGATCGACCTGATGACCGCACGCCTGGTGGCGCCGCGCCTGCTGCCGCGCATGGATTTCAGCGCCGGCATTCCGCCCGGGGCGCAAACGCTGGTGGTCGTGCCCGCGGTCCTGGGCAGCCGCGCGGAGGTGGCCAGCCTGTGCCGCCGGCTCGAGCTGCACTATCTCGCCAACCGCGACCCCCAGCTGCGCTTTTGCCTGCTCGGCGATTTTACCGACGCCGCCAGCGAAACCGTGCCCCTCGACGCCGAGCTGCTGGACGCCGCATGCAGCGCCGTCGGCGCGCTCAATGCCCGCTACAGCGCCCGCTACGCCCAGGGCGCCGCGGCGCCGTTCCTGCTGCTGCAGCGGCGCCGCACCTGGAGCACCAGCGAACGCGCCTGGATCGGCCGTGCGCGCCGGCAGGGCGCGCTGGCCGACCTGAACGCCTTTTTGCGCGGCGGCGCGCGCGCCTGCTTCATGCTGGCCGAAGGGCGCTTCGACAGCCTGGCCAAGATACGCTACGTGATTGCGCTCGACGCCGACACCCAGCTGCTTCAGGGCGCCGCCGCCCAGATGATCGCGGCCATGGCGCACCCCTTGAACCGGCCGGCGCTCAGCGCCGACGGCCTGCGCGTGGTCGCCGGGCACGGCTTCCTGCAGCCGCGCGTGACGGCCTCGCTGCCGCTGGGCGCAAGCTCGCGGTATGCACGCCTGTGCAGCGGCGAGCCCGGCATCGACCTCAGCCCGGACCCGCTGCCGGATGTCTGGCAAGACCTGTTCGGCGAGGGCGCAACCGGCGGCCAGGGCATCTACGAAGTAGACGCCTGCGTGCGCGTGCTGGCCGGCCTGCCCGAGCACGCGGCGCTGTCGCACGAGCTGCTTGCAGGCTGCTACCTGCGCGGCGGCCTGCTGGGCGACGTCCAGCTCTACCAGCCCTGTCCGAACCGGTACGACGACGACGTGGCGCGCCGCCAGCGCCGCATGCGCGGCGACTGGCAGCTGGCGGGCTGGCTGCGCACCCGTGTCGAAGCCCCCACCGGCACCCGCACCGCCAATCCGCTGCCGCCGCTGGCGCGCTGGAAGCTGCTCGACAGCCTGCGCCGCAGCCTGGTCGCGCCCACCCTGACCGGCATGCTGGTGCTGTGCTGGGGCTGGCTGGCCTCGCCAGCGTTCTGGAGCGCGGCGGCCTTGTCGGTGTTCTTCCTGCCGGCCTTTATCGAGATGCTTCTGAAGCTGGCCGACCGGCCGCGCGACACGCTGTGGCGCCAGCACCTGGCCAACTGGGGCCAGGATGCACGCCTGGCCCTGCGCCGCGCCGGGATGCAGGTCGCGGTGCTGCCGCATGAGGCCTGGGTCGGCGTCGCAGCGATCGCGCGCAGCAGCTGGCGCATGCTGGTCTCGCGCCGCCACCTGCTGCAGGTGCGCGCACCCGGCCCGGCGCGCCCCCTGCGCGACATCGAGCTGAACCTGCGCAACATGTGGTTTGCCGTGCTGCTGCCGGCCTGCGTCGCGGTGCTGCTGACTTTCCTGCATCCGCTGGCGCTGTTCGCGGCGGCGCCGCTGCTGCTGCTGTGGTTCCTGTCGCCGGTGCTGGCCTGGTGGGTCAGCCAGCCCGGGGCCAGCGCAGCGAGCGCGGCGCCGGCACTGGCCGACGCCCAAGCCCTGTTCCTGTCCAGCCTCGCACGCCGCCACTGGCATTTTTTCGAGACCTTTATCGGGCCCGCCGACAACTGGCTGCCGCCCGACAGCATGCAGGAGCATCCGCATCCGCGCCCCACCCACCGCAGCTCGCCGACCGACATCGGCATCGGCCTGCTGGCCAACCTGGCGGCCTGGGACTTCGGCTTCATTCCCCAGGCCGAGGTGCTGGCGCGCGTGCGCGCCGCCTTCGACAGCATGGCGCTGCTCGCACGCCATCGCGGCCATTTCTGCCACTGGTACGACACCCAGACGCTGGCGCCGCTGCAGCCGATGATGGTGTCGACCGTCGACAGCGGCAACCTGGCCGCCCACCTGCTGACGCTGGCCGCCGGCCTGGAGGCGCTGGCCGATGTTCCGGTCGGCCGCAGCCATGCGCTGGCCGGCATGCGCGCCACGCTGCAGGTAGTGGAAGACCATGCGCAGGAAGCGCCCGGATTGATTCCGCCGGCGCTGGGCGAGGCCATCGCCCGTTGCCGCGGCCTGCTGCAGCCGGGGGCGGCCCGCAAGGCCGGCACCTTGCCCGACCTGCTCGATCTCCTGGGCAGCGCCGCCGGGGCGGCCAGCGCCATCGGCGACGCCGTGCCTGACGATGCGCCCGCGCTCCTGCGCGAATGGAGCGCGCGCTTCGAGGCCGACTGCCACGCCGCCCGCGCCGACCTGCTGGCGCTGGTCCCCTGGATGGAGGCGGCGCAGGAATACGTGTTCGAGGCCAGCCTGACGCGCATCCCGACCCTGCGCGAGCTGGCCGCTTATGCCATGGTCCCCGTTGCCGATGATGCTCTGGCGGCGATGGTGGCACAGGGCGCCGCGGCGGCGCGCGCGCGCCTGGACGCGATCGGCGAACTGGCAGGGCAGGCACGCGCCTTCGCCGACATGGATTTCGGCTTTCTCTACGACAGCGGCACCGGCCTGCTTGCCAGCGGCTATAACGCCAGCACCGACGAACGCGACCCCGCCAGTTGCGAGCTGCTGGCTTCCGAGTCGCGCCTGGCCAGCTTCATCGGCATCGCCCGCGGCCAGCTGCCGCAATCGCACTGGTTCGCCTTGAAGCGCCCGCTGGCGTATATCGATGGCGAGCAGCTGCTGTTATCGGGCAGCGGGTCGATGGCGGACTACCTGGCCCCGCAGCTGGTGATGCCGGGTTATCGCGGCACCCTGTTCGAGAAGACCTGCCAGGCGCTGGTGCGCGTGCAGGCCGGCCATGCCGGCCGCCACGGCGTCCCCTGGGGCATGTCCGAATCCGGCTTCAACACCTTCGACGCGGCGATGAACTATGGCTACCGAGCCTTCGGCGTCCCGGGCAGCGGCGTGGCCGACGCTCTCAAGCCGGGCGGCGCCGAAGACCTCGTGATCGCGCCCTACGCGGCGATGCTGGCGCTGACGGTGGCGCCGGCCGCGGCCTGCGCCAACCTGGAGCGCATGGCGGGCCTCGGCTGGATCGGCCAGTACGGCTTTTATGAAGCGGTCGACTATACCCGCGCGCGGCTGCCGCGCAACCAGACGCACGCGGTCGTGCGCTCGTTCATGGCGCACCACCAGGGCATGGGCCTGCTGGCGCTGTCGCAATTGCTGCATGGCGGGCCGATGCAGGAGCGCTTCGCCGCCGACGCGCAGCTCGCCGCCGCGCTGCCGCTGCTGTACGAGCGCGTGCCGAAGTCGGGCGCGTTCGATGTCGCCAGTCTCCAGGCGCCCGGACCGTCCGCGGCGCAGGCGCCAGGGCCGGACCTGCAGCGGTCGATCGACGGCCCCGGCGTCCCGCATGAAGTACAACTGCTGTCGAATGGCCGCTACCACGTCATGGTCACGAGCGACGGCGCCGGCTACAGCCGCTGGCATGACCTGGCGCTGACCCGCTGGAGTGAAGCCGCGGGCGCCGCCAACCCCGGGCTGTCCTGCACCCTGCGCGACCTCGACAGCGGGGCCGTGTGGTCCCCAGGCTTCCTGCCGACCTACGCCACGCCCGAGCAGTACAAGGCCGTGTTCCCCGAAGGCCGCGCCGAATTCCGCCGGGTCGATCATGGCATCGAACTGGAGACCGACATCGTGGTCGCGCTGGACGACGACGTCGAGCTGCGCCGCATGCGCATCCGCAACCTCGGCGCCGGCGCGCGCCGCATCGAGCTAATGAGCCATGCCGAACCGGTGCTGGCGCAGGAGGGCCATGCCGCGCTGCCGCTGCAGAGCGAGATCCTGGCCGGACAGGGCGCGATCCTGTGCACGCACCGGCCGCACACACCGCACGCGACGGCGCCGCAGACGGGTTCTCCCTGGCTGCTGACCCTGCTGGCCCTCAGTCCTGAAGCTGGCGACCCGGCTTCCTTCGAGACCGAACCCGAAGGGCGTGCACCGGCGCTGGCGATCCGCCGCGTCGTGACGCTGGCCGCTGGCGAGGAAGTCACGGTCGATCTGGTTCTCGGCCTGGCCCCCACGCGCGATGAAGCGCTGCGCCTGGTCGACAAATACCGCGACGGGCGCGGCGTCGACAGCGCCTTCGAGCTGGCCTGGACCGGATCGCAGGCGCTGCTGCGCCAGCTCGACATCGCCGAGATCGATGCCGTCGCCTACGCGCGCCTGGCCGGCGCCGTGCTCTTTCCGAACCGCGCGCTGCGCGCCGAGCCCGCCGTCATCGCGCGCAACCGCCTGGGACGTGCGCAGCTGTGGCCCTACGGGATCTCGGGCGACTTGCCGATCGTGCTGGTGCATGTGCGCGACAGCGCCAACCTGGGACTGGTGCGCCAGCTGGTGCAGGCGCACGCGTACTGGCGCCGCAAGGGCCTGGCGGTCGACCTGGTGCTCTGGTATGCGGACGCAGTGCGGCGCCAGGTCGTGCGCCTGGTCGCGGACGGCGCGCACGACCATACCGGCGACGGCCCGGGCGGCATCTTCGCCTTTGCCTTCGACGGCATGCCGGAAGAAGAGCGTGTGCTGATGCAGGCGGCGGCGCGCGTCGTGTTGCTGGATCGGCGCGGCGGCTTGCCGGAACAGCTACGGCGCGCGGCGGCGTCGCGGCCGGCCGCCACGGCGCCGATGCCGCAGCTGGCGAGTGCGCTCCAGGCGGCAGCTTTCCCGGCCGTGGACGAGCCGCCAGGCGAGAGCGGCGACGGCTTCAGCAGCGACGGCAGCGAATACCTGGTGCGCACGGCGCCGGGCCGCGCCACGCCGGCGTTCCGGCCGCACGTGCTGGCCAATCCGGCGTTGGGCGCCGTCGTCGCCGCCAGCGGTGCGGCGGCCAGCTGGAGCGCGCAGGCGCATTACCTGACGGCGCCGGCCGAGGATGGCGGGGCCGGCGACGGTGAAGCCTTTTACCTGCGCGACGAAGCGAGCGGCGTGATCTGGTCGCCGACACCGCTGCCGACGCCGTCCGGCGGCGCTTACCTGACGCGCCATGGCTTCGGCTACAGCGTGTTCGAGCACAGCGCGCACGCGATCCGCTCCGAGATGACGAGTTTCGTCGCACTCGACGCCCCGGTAAAGTACACGGTGCTCAAGCTGCGCAACGAGGGCCCGGCGCTACGCCGGTTGTCCGTGACCGGGTATGTCGAATGGGTGCTGGGCGAGGCCCGGCAGCGCACGCAGTCGGCGCTGCACGTGGTCACCGAACGGGATGCGGCCAGCGGCGCGCTCCTGGCCCGCAATCCCTGGCACGCCAATGCGGCGGACAGCGTCGGCTTCTTCCATGTGGACGCCGGGGATGCGGCCTTCACCTGCGACCGCCTCGAATTCATCGGCCACAACGGGCGCCTCGGCGCCCCGCAGGCCCTGTGCCGCTCGCATCTGGCGGGCAGCCTGGGCGCCGGCTTCGATCCCTGCGCGGCGCTGCAGGCATCATGCAAACTGGCGCCGGGCGAGGAGAAGGAAATCGTGTTCATGTTCGGGGCGCAGCAGGGCCTTGATATCGCGGCCATCGTCCGGGATCACGCTGATGCGGCGGCCGCGCTGGCGCAGGTGCGCGCCTGGTGGAACGACACCCTGGGCGGGCTGCGGATCGAGACGCCCGACCCGATGCTCGATGTGCTTGTCAACGGCTGGCTGCCGTACGCGGCAATCGCGCGCGGCATGTGGGCGCGCGGCGCCGGCCTCGATCCGCACGCGCCCTGGTGCTTCCGCGAGCACCTGCAGGACGCGATGGCCGTCGTGCACGCCCGCCCGCAACTGCTACGCGCACACCTGCTGCTGTGCGCGGCGCGCCAGTTCGTCGACGAGGGGTCCGGTAGTCCCGGCTATCCGCCGCCGCAGAGCGTACGCATGCGCTCGTCCAGCGATTTGCTGTGGCTGCCCCTGGCGACCTGGCATTACCTTGCCGCCACCGGCGACACCGGCGTGCTTGGCGAATCGATCCCCTGGCTCGAAGAACGAGCGCTCGCGTCCGGGGACGACGGCGGGCGCCGAGCAGTCCTCCACGGCCACGGCGACTTGTACGAGCACTGCGTGCGGGCGATTCGCCACGCCATGCGCTTCGGCGAACACGGCCTGCCGCTGGCCGACGGCGCCGAGAGCGTCTGGCTGGGCTTTTTCATGGTCGAGGTGCTGCGCCGCTTTGCCGACGTCGCCGCCTTGCGCGCCGATTACGGTTTCGCCACGACGTGCCGCGCCGGCGCGCTGGCGCTCGCCGCCCGGATCGACGACCACGCCTGGGATGGCGCCGGCTACCGAAGCAGCCCCGGCGCCGGGCGCGCCCGCCAGGACGAGCAGGCGGCGCCCGAGCTTGCCGTGCAGGCCTGGGCCGTGCTCTCGGGCGCGGCCGGCGATGAACGCGCCCACCGCGCACTGGCTGCCGCCGATGGGAACGCGGGGAGCGGCCAGGCGCCGGAGGCCGCGCTCTGGGCCGCCATGGCCCTGGCCGGCATCGAGCAGGGCGAGCGCGCCTGGCAACTGGCTGAAAGCGCCTTGTTCGACGGGCCCGCAAGCGGGCGCGCGGGTGGCGGCTGCTACACTGGTCCGGCCGGTCCGATGCTGCGGCTGATCCTCGAATCGCTGCTCGGTTTCAAGCGCAGTGGAGAGCAACTGGTGCTGGCGCCGCGCTTGCCGCAGGGCTGGCCGGGTTTCCGCCTGCACTACCGTTACCGCAGCACGCAGTACGCCATCGAAGTGCGCGCCGCCGAGTCGGGCGCCTTGCAGGTCGATGGACAAATTGTTGCCGGCAACACCGTGCAACTGGTCGACGATGGCGCCGCCCATCACGTCCTGCTGCAGGTCGCGCCCCGGCAAGGACCGGCCATGCCGGCGGAACGCGAAGCAAGCCAATCGAAAACCATGCCATGACGACGACGATCACGCTGGCGGCCTGCGCCACCCTCCTGCTGTCCTGCGCCACCCAGGCCGCCCAGGCCGCGGACTGGAGCGATACCGCCATCAGCTGGCGCTATGGCACCCGTTTCGCCGAGCCCTTCAATCCCGGGCACATCCGAAAACACATCCTTGCGCTGACCCATGCCAGCGGCTACAAGTACGGCAGCAATTACTTCAATGTCGACCTGCTGCAGTCGGACGAGAGCGACCCGGCCTCGACCACCCAGTCGGAAGGGGCGCAGGAAGCCTATGTCGTCTTCCGCCACACGTTTGACATCGGCGCGCTGCGTGGCAGGGAAATGCGCTTCGGCCCGGTAAAAGGCGTGGGCGCGACGCTCGGCTTCGACTGGAACACGAAAAACGACGTCGGCTACAACTCGCGCAAGCGCATGCTGGTTGCCGGTCCCACCCTGATGTGGGATGTGCCGAAAGGCTTCCTGAATACCAGCCTGCTGCTGCTACGCGAAAGCAATGCGCCGAGCGGCGCCTTCCCACCGATTTCCAGTGTCAGCGGCCGCTACACCTACGACACCCACGCGATGCTCTCCGTCAGCTGGGCCATTCCGGTGATGGAGCGGCTTTCCTTTGAAGGCTATGGCAATTTCATTGGCGCCAAGGGCCGGGACGAAGTCGGCCAGGAGACCGGCCCGGAAACGAATATCGACATGGCCCTGATGTACGACGTCGGGGCCCACGTCGGGCAGCCGAAGAACCGCTTGCGCGTCGGTCTCGAATACCAGTTCTGGAACAACAAGTTCGGCAATACCCGCGCCACCACGGGCGGGCGCGGCCAGCGCGCCAGCACGCCGATGCTGCGCGCGCAATACCATTTCTGATGCTGCCGGCCTGGATCGCGGTGCTTGTCCTTTTGTCAAAAAATATATAGATATTGACAACTCAACAGGGCGCTAGCGCAAGTTGAACTGCTGATGCAATTGCAACAATTGCATCATGAAAACCTCACTCCGCCCCCCTTGCCGCCGCGCGCTGTTGTTGCGCATTTTGCTGCTGTGCTGCTGCACCTCCGGCGCTGCCAATACCCGCGCCAGTCCGGACGAACACAGCGAATTCGAAGCCACCCTCGACGCGCCTTACCGGGCCGCCCGTCCCGGCATGTCTGAGGCGCGTACTTTCACCCTCGCTTTCGATTTCCCGAATGCGCGCACGCCGCAGGTCGTCGACTGGCAGCTCGACCTGATCCACCCGCGCGGGCTGGTCGTGCGCCGCTGGCAGGGCAGCACGCCGATGCCGCAAGGGCCGGTGTCGGTCGCGGTGCCCTGGTCGGGACAGGATGCGGGCAAACTCGCCGCCGGCATCTACCAAGTGCGCCTGCGCGCCGGCTCGCGCGATGCGGCGTCCAGCGCGCCTTCCCAGGATGTGCACGAGCAGGCCTGGCAGATCGAAATCGGCCCGCCGCGGGCTCCGACCTTGCCGCCGTTCGCGCCGCTCCCGGTCGCACGCGGCCCGCTGGCGGCGGCGCCAGGCACCGGCACGCTGCCCTACACCGTCTACTTCGGCAACCTGCACAGCCAGACCAACCACAGCGACGGCGGCGCCGAACTGTCCGACTGCAAGGGCGCCAAGGAACCCTTGAGCGCGAAATACGGACCGGACGCCGCTTTTGCCTATGCACGCCGGCACGGTCTCGATGTTCTCGTCACGTCCGAGCACAACCACATGTTCGACGGCTCCGACAGCACCCAGGTGGAAGCCGACCCGGCCACCGCGAAGGCGCTGTACCGCAAGGGACTCGACGCCGCGGCCAGTTTCAGTGCGGCGCACCCGGATTTCCTGGCGCTGTACGGCATGGAGTGGGGCGTCATCAACAAGGGCGGCCATATCAACATCTTCAATAGCGAACAGTTGCTGGGGTGGGAAAAGAACGCGAAAGGCGAGCTGCTGGCCGACCTGGAAACGCCGCGCAGCGATTATGCGGCGCTCTATACCCTGATGCGCGAGCGCGGCTGGGTCGGGCAGTTCAACCATCCCTCGATGAACGGCCAGTTCAGCGTGCAGGGAACGGCGCTTGGCTACACCAAAGATGGCGACGAGGCGATGGCGCTGTGCGAAGTGGTCAACAGCACCGCGTTCTCAAGCAACGACAAGGAAGGCGAAACCCGGCGCAGCAATTTCGAGATGGCCTGCAACAAGGTGCTGGAGGCCGGCTTCCACGTGGCCTTCAGCACCAACCAGGACAACCACTGCGCCAACTGGGGCACGGCCTACACCAACCGCACCGGCGTCCTGATTCCGAACGGCCTGCCCTTGAATCGCGCCAGCTTCATCGACGCCTTGCGGGCGCGGCGTGTGTTCGCCACCATGGACAAGGGTTCGCAACTGATACTGACGGCGAACGGCCGCATGATGGGCGAGCGCTTTGAGAATACCGGGCCGGTCACGCTGGTGGCGAACTACGCCAGCAGCGGCGGCAGGCAGGCGGCCTCGGTGGCGATCATGGAAGGCGTGCCCGGAAGGGGCGGGAATGTGACGCAGATGGCGAGCGAAGCGAACATCAGCTTCACGCCGGCGCCGGGCGCGCATTTTTACTATGCGAAGGTGACCCAGGACGACGGCAAGGTGTTGTGGTCGGCCCCTATTTGGGTCAACCAGGTGGGGCCGTAGGGTGGGCCTGGGCGGCCCCGCGGTTCGCCGCTCACGCGTTCAGGCAGCACAAGATCTACTGCTCAGGCTTTTCAAACGTGATTTGAACGCGTGAGCGGGATTTTAGTCCCCCGGACTAAAATCCCCCGCCCACCCTACGAGTAATGGCCGTGGACGGCCATTACTCCACCATCTGGCTCTGCAGGTAATTCTGGATGCCGACCTTGATGATCAGGTCGAGCTGGGTTTCCAGCCACTCGATATGTTCTTCGGTGTCTTCCAGGATGAACAGCAGCAGGTCGCGCGAGACATAGTCGGCGGCCGCTTCGCAGGCGGCGATGCCTTCCTTGACGGTGAACTGGGCGGCGCGTTCGAGCTTCAGGTCGGCGGCCAGCATTTCCTCGGTGTTTTCGCCGATCAGGAGCTTGTGCAGGGCCTGCAAATTCGGCAAGCCGTCGAGCATCAGGATGCGGTCGATCAGCTTGTCGGCGTGCTTCATTTCGCCGATCGATTCGTCGTATTCCTTCTTGCCGAGCTTGAAGAAGCCCCAGTGGCGGTACATGCGCGCGTGCAGGAAATACTGGTTGACCGCGGTGAGTTCGTTGGTCAGCTGCGCGTTGAGCAGCCGGATGACGTTGGGATCGCCCTTCATGATGTGCCTTGATTATGTATGTGTAATAAGCACAATCATAGCGCAGGGCAGCGAGGCGCGCGGCAGAAAGCGGCGCTCGCGGAAATGAATCAGGCTGGCTGCGATGCGCGGAAGCGCAGTTCGGTCACGACGGTCTTGCTGTCGAGCGCTTCGTGCAGCACTTCGCGTGCGTAGCTGACGCAGGTGCCGCAGTCGGTACCCAGGCCCAGCTCGGCGCGCAGCGCGGCGATCGAGGTGATGCCGAGGTCGACGGCCTGGCGGATTTCACGGTCGGAGATGTTGTTGCAAACACAGACGATCATTGAAGTAGTTCCCTGGATTGTCACTAAAATAATGACGCATTAATATTGAGAATCGTTCTCATTCGTGTTCTATTCTGCGGAAACTTTTCGATGAACGCAAGCGATTTTGTCGTGGTATCTTCCTGCAAATAGAAATTATTCGCATTTAGGTTTATGATGTCCGTAGTTGTCTCATCAGCGCTACATCAGCGCTACATCACCGGACCGTCGCCATGACCCTAGCCCCAACTTTGACCACACTCGATACCCTGAAGGTCGGGCAGAGTGCCACCGTGATCCACCTCGCGCCCACCGCGCAGGATGGGGTCGACGTGCCGCGCCGGTTGATGGAACTCGGCTTCGTTCCGGGCGAACGCATCCGCATGCTCAAGCGCGGCCTGCCGGGCGGGCCGGTCGCGGTCAAGGTCGGCGAGTCGACTTTTGCGCTGCGCAAGTTCGAGGCGGCCCTCATCTCCATCCAGCCGGAATAATCGATGGGTGTCATGGAACAACAGGTGGCGGCGCGGTCGCCCCTGATCGCATTATTGGGTAATCCGAACTGCGGCAAGACGGCGCTCTTCAATCGCCTCACCGGCGCGCGCCAGAAGGTCGCCAACTACGCCGGCGTCACCATCGAACGCAAGGAGGGCAGCTTCACCTCGCCGGCCGGACGTGCGCTGCGCGTGCTCGACCTGCCGGGCGCCTACAGCCTGTCGGCCCAGACCCCGGACGAAGCCATCACGCGCGACGTGGTGGCCGGCCTGCGCGCCGGCGAAGCGGCGCCGGACGCCATCGTCTGCGTCGTCAACGCCACCAATCTGCGCCTGAACCTGCGCCTGGTGCTGGAAATCCAGCGCCTCGGGCTGCCGATGGTGCTGGCCCTGAACATGGTCGACGTCGCCCAGAAGCGCGGCATCGAGATCGACACCGCCAAGCTGGCGCGCGAACTCGGCATGCCGGTAGTGGAAACCGTCGCCATCCAGGCCGGCGGCGAGGCCGCGCTGCTGGCCGCGCTCGACCGCATGGACCTGGACGGCGGGGTCCAGCCGCAACCCTTGTCCAGCATCGACGCGGTGCCGGTCGAACAGACCCAGCGCGAAGTGCGCCGCATCCTAGACGCCTGCGTCAGCACTGCCCACGACACCGGCAATTTCTCGGAAAAGATCGACAACGTGGTGCTGCACCCGGTGATCGGGCCGGTGCTGCTGGCCGCGCTGATGTTCGTGATCTTCCAGGCCGTCTTCAGCTGGGCCGAAGCGCCGATGGAGCTGATCACCGGCAGCGTGGAAGGCGTCGGCAGCTGGATCGGCGGCGCCATGCCCGAGGGCCCGCTGCGCAGCCTGATCGTCGACGGCATCATCGCCGGCGTCGGCGGCGTGCTGGTATTCCTGCCGCAGATTCTGATCCTGTTCTTCTTCATCCTGATCCTGGAAGACATCGGCTACCTGCCGCGCGCCGCCTTCCTGCTCGACCGCATGATGGGCGGCGTCGGGCTGTCGGGACGCGCCTTCATTCCGCTGCTGTCCTCGTTCGCCTGCGCGATTCCCGGCGTAATGGCCGCGCGCACCATCCAGAACCCGCGCGACCGCCTGGTGACGATCATGATCGCGCCCCTGATGACCTGCTCGGCGCGCCTGCCGGTGTACGCGCTGATCATCGCCGCCTTCATTCCCGAGCGCGAGATCGGCATTTTCAACTTGCAGGGCCTGGTGCTGTTCGTGCTGTATGCGATGGGCATCGTCAGCGCGATGGCGGTGGCCTGGTTCATGAAGCGGCGCAGCGGCGGCAAGCAGCATCCGCTGCTGCTGGAACTGCCCGCCTACCACTGGCCGCACCTGCCGACGCTGGCCATGGGCCTGTGGGAGCGCGCCAAGATCTTCCTGACGCGCGTCGGCACCCTGATCCTGACGCTGATGGTGCTGCTCTGGTTCCTGTCGAGCTTCCCGGGCGCACCGGAAGGCGCCACCCAGCCGCCGATCTACTACAGCGTCGCCGGCATGCTGGGCCGCGCGCTCGCCTTCATCTTCGAGCCGATCGGCTTCGGCTGGCAGATCTGCATCGCGCTGGTGCCGGGCATGGCGGCGCGCGAAGTGGCGGTCGGCGCCCTCGGCACCGTGTATGCGCTGTCCGCCTCGGGCGATGACGTCGCCAATTCCCTGGCCCCGCTGATCGCCACGTCCTGGCCGCTTGCCACCGCCTTGTCGCTGCTGGCCTGGTATGTGTACGCACCGCAGTGCATCGCCACCCTGTCCGTGGTGCGCCGCGAAACCGGCAGCGCCAAGTACGCGTGGATGATGGCCGGCTACATGTTCGCGCTGGCCTACGCCGCCTCCTTCATCACCTACCGCGTCGCCCTGGCGCTGGGCGGGGGCTGAAGCATGTGGCAGGAACTCGCCGTCGCCCTGGCCGTGGTGCTGGCGGCTGCCTACGTCGGCGCCAAATACCTGCCCGCCGCCTGGCGCCTGCGCATCGTCAACCGCCTCTCGCGCGGCGGCGCCGACTCGACCCTGGTGCGCTGGCTCGACACCGGCGCCAGCTGCGGCGGCGGCTGCAAGACCTGCAACACCTGCGAAACGCCCGCGGAACCCACCCCGCCGGCAGGCGCGAAACACCGCGTAATCAAGCTCCACGAGAAAAGGTAAGCAGCGATAAGTAGGGTGGGCACGTGTGCGCACGGGGTATCACCCCATGCAAACCGCATGCCTGGCCGCGATTTCGTATCGTCTGCGTCACAATTGACTTAACACATCCGCCAGCGCATGTGGCCGCATTACGATGCAAGACTATGTCGCGCTATCGCCCATCTCCCGCTGGGAATACCTATTTTTTCACGATCGTCGCCCACCAGCGCCGGCCCATCTTCTGCAACCCGGCCATCCGGGCCAGCCTGGCCCAGGCCATCCAGTTTGTCCGCGACACCCGGCCCTTCATCGTCGATGCCTGGGTCCTGCTGCCCGATCACATGCACTGCATCTGGACGCTGCCCGAAGGCGATGTCGATTACGCCACGCGCTGGCTGGTGCTGAAACAGTATGTGTCGCGCGATGTCGGGCGGCGCTTGCAGCAAACCGCCTTCGTGGATCCGTCCAGCCGTCATCGGCGCGAAGCCAATCTCTGGCAGCGCCAGTTCTGGGAGCACCAGCTGCGCGACGAGGGCGACTTTGAACGGCACCTGGACTACATCCATTACGATCCGGTCAAGCACCGGCATGTCGAGCGGGTCCGGGACTGGCCGCACTCCACCTTCCATCGCCATGTCCAGGAAGGGACGTATGCGCCGGACTGGAACGGCTCCGCGGAGCTGACCAGGATGGTGATCGACTAGGGCGGCGCCAGCCCGGCCACGTCCAGGCCCGGGTCCGCGCCCAGGGCCGCGATCAGGCGCTGCGCATCGTAGGGCGCATGCACCTTGATGTCGTTATCGAAGTAGCAGTACACGTCGCCGCCGGCGCTCCAGGCCCGGATCCGCGCCGCCCACAGCGCGATCGCCTCGTCATCGTAGCCGCTGGCATACAGCTCCTTGTCCCCGTGCAGGCGAATGTAGACGAAGTCGGCCGTCACGTCCTCGATATACGGCCAGCGGCCCGCGGTGTCGGCCGCCACCAGCGCGATGTTGTACCTGCGCAGCAGGGCGATGAAGCGTGCGTCGCGAAAGCTTTCGTGGCGAATTTCGACGGCGTGGCGCATCGGCCGCTGTGCGTCGATCGCGAGCGAGACCCTGCCTTCCATGCGCGGCTGGTGGCGCGAGGCCAGCGCCAGCGCGCTCTCCGTGTCCTGGGGCAGCAGGGCGAAGAAACGCTCGAAGCGCTCGGGATCGAAGCGCACCATTTCGGGGAACTGCCACAGGAAGGGGCCGAGCTTGTCGCGCAGCTCGAACACGCCGGACGCCATCACGTTCGCCAGCGGGCTTTCGATTTCATTCAGCTTGAGCATGTGGGTGATGAAGCGGTTGCCCTTGACCGCGAACACGAAGCCAGGGGGCGTGGCGCGGTACCAGCCGGCATAGCTCTCGGGGCGCTGCAGCGAATAGAAGGAGCCGTTGATCTCGATCGTCGGCAACTGGCGCGAGGCGTAGTCGAGCTCGCGCGCCTGCGCCAGCCCGCGCGGATAGAAGACGCCGCGCCAGGGAACATAGCGCCAGCCGGAGATACCGATGTGAATCCTGCCCATGCTTGCATCATAGATGGGGCCACCCGGCGGCTCGGTGCGCTGACGTACGATGTGATCCGCCATGCTAAGCTAACGCTCCTTCGCACCAGGCTCGCTCTCCCATGATCACCGTCCATCACCTGAACAATTCGCGCTCGCAGCGCATCCTCTGGCTGCTCGAAGAGCTGGGCCTGGAATACGAGATCAAAAAATACCAGCGCGACCCGAAAACGATGCTGGCGCCGCCCGAACTGAAGGCCGTGCACCCGCTCGGCAAGTCGCCCGTGATCACGGATGGCGATGTCACCGTCGCCGAATCCGGCGCGATCATCGAATACCTGATCGAAGCCTATGGCGAGGGGCGCATGGCGCCGCCGGCCGCCACGCCGGAAAAACGCCGGTACAGCTTCTTCCTGCACTTTGCCGAAGGCTCGGCCATGCCGCCTTTGCTGATGAAGCTGGTGTTCGACCGCATCGAGCATGGCCCGCTGCCGTTTTTCGCGAAACCGATCGCCCGTGGCATCGCGCGCAAGGTCAAGGACACCTTCATCAATCCCAACATCCGCAACCAGCTCGACTTTCTGGAAGCCGAACTGGCAACGCGCGCCTGGTTCGCCGGCAGCGAATTCACTGCCGCCGACATCCAGATGAGCTTCCCGCTGGAAGCGGCCGCCTCGCGCGCGGGCCTCGGCGCGCAGTACCCGAACTTGTCGGGGTACCTGGAGCGCATCCATGCACGGCCGGCCTACCTGCGTGCCCTGGAGCGCGGCGGCAAATACGACTTCGCCAGGTAAGACGGCATGGCCAAGCTGCTCGCGATCGACGGCCTGAACATCGTGCGCCGGGTCTACGAAGCCAGCCCGGAGCCCGACTCCGATTTGAAGGCGACGATCGCGCTGCGCCACGCCTTCTCGTCGTTTCGCAACCTGCTCGAGGCGCACGCGCCGACCCACGTGCTGGCCGCGTTCGACCACGGCGGCGAGACCTGGCGCCACGCCCTCTACCCGCGCTACCGCGAGCACCGCGCGCCGATGCCCTCCTGCCTGCGCGAGGCGCTGCCGGAGTTCCAGGCGCGCCTGGAGGGCGCCGGCGTGCCCGTGATCGTGGCGCCGGGCGTCGAGGCCGACGACGTGCTCGCCACCTGCGTCATGCGCTGGCTGCAGGAGAACCGGGGCGAGGCGATCGTCGCCACCACCGACAAGGACCTGCACGTGCTGATCGCCCATGGCGCCCTGGTATGGGACCATTTCAAGAACGAGTGGCATGACGACGCCTGGGTGCGCAACAAGTTCGGCGTCGCGCCCGAGCTGCTGCACGACCTGCTGGCGCTGATGGGCGACGCCACCGACGGCGTGCCGGGCGTGTCGAAGATCGGCATGAAGACGGCCGCGCGCCTGCTGACCGCCTACGGCAACCTGGACGCCGTCATGGCCGGCGCCGGCATTCTAAAGACGCCGCTGGGCGAGCGTTTGCGCGCCGAGCGCGATATCCTCTACCTGTCGCGCCAGCTCGTCGAACTGAAAACCGATGTGCGCCTGGGCGTGAGCTGGAAAATGCTGGCCTACGAAGCGTCATGAAATTCGCCATGAACATCACCATCAGAAGGACCATGCCATGCTCAAGGCAGTGTTAGTCGATTCGAACGCAGTATCGCGCGGCCTGTTGAATACGGTGCTGCAGGAGGGCGGCTACGAGGTCGTCGGCCAGACCCATACCGCGCAAGGGGCGCTGGTGCTGGCCATGAAATTCCAGCCGCAGATCATCTGCATCGCGCGCGACCAGGTGGAGGACGGCAGCGGCGTCGTCGAGCAGCTGCGTGAAGCGCTGCCGAAAACCCTGGTCTTCATGGTCTCCAGTACCTTCGACGCCCCCACCATCGAAGCGGCCATGGCGCGCGGCGTACATGGCTTCATCGTCAAGCCGTTCAAGGCCGACACCGTGCTGAAAACCATCCGCGCCACCGTGCTCGCCCTGGTGCGCCGGCAGCAAGCCGGCGGCGCCTGAACCAGGCAGGGCCGAACTGCCGGATTTGACGAATCACACGCTGCCGGCGTGCTGATCTGTTCACAATTCGACATTAATTTGTGACATTCCCTGGAAATTTTGTTGACTCAGTGAAATTTGATGATCAAAATGGTCTGCTCATCATTTTCATCATCCAGCGATCGGCGCCCCGCCGGCAGTCACAAGGACACCATGAGTCACCCCTCGCCGGCCCCGCTGGAAGCAGTCCGTCTCGACGCCTTGCGCAAACTCGACCTGCTCGACACGCCGCCGAACGAGGCCTTCGACCGGATCACCCGCATGGCGGCCCAGCTGTTCACGCTGCCGATCGCGGCGGTTTCGCTGACCGACAGCAACCGCCAGTGGTTCAAGTCGCGCGTCGGCGTCGCGCATTGCGCGATCCCGCGCGAACAGGCGCCTTGCGCCCAGGTGGCCGACACCGCCAGCATGCTGGTGATCCTCGACCTGCAGGCCGACCCGCGCTACCGCGACAGCCACCTGGCCGCCAGCGGCGTGCGCTTCTACGCCGGCGCGCCGCTCACCACGCGCGACGGTTACTGCCTGGGGGCGATGTGCGTGCTGGGCCTGGAGCCGCGCGGCTTCAGCGAGACCGAGCGCGCCGGCCTGGCCGACCTGGCCGCGATGGTGATGGCGCAGATCGAACTGCAGCACGCGCTCGGCCGCATCGACCCGGTCAGCGGCATGCCGAACCGCACCCAGTTTTTCGACGACCTGGCCGACCTGGCGATCGATCGTCCGGCAGGAGAGGCGCGCCTGGCCGCGCTGGTGAACCTGGCGACAATCGAGCAGCTGAGCAATGCGGCGCGCGCGATGGGCGCCGCCGGGCTCGATGAAATCGTCTGCGAAGCGGCGCGCATGCTGCGCGCGGCGCTGGGACCGGCGCGCCGCCTGTACCACGTCGGCGTGACCCAGTTCGCCTTCCTGGCCGAGCCGGGGGCAGAGGTCGAGCGCTTTTGCGCCTGGCTCGGCGCCTGGCTCGAGCTGCGCGCGGCAACCATGAGCTCGCGCTTCGTCACCACCGCCAGCATCGGCGTGGCGGGGCTGGAAATCGGCCATACCGCGCCGTCCGGCCTGCTGCGCGACCTGTACAGCGCGGCGCACGATGCGGCCGAAGGCGCCCAGCGGGTGCGCGTCTTTTCGGCCGAGCAGAACGCGGCCTTCATGCGGCGCTTCAGGCTGGTGAACGAGTTCGGCCCCGCGCTCGAGGACGACAGCCAGCTGCGCCTGGTCTACCAGCCGAAGGTCGAACTGGCCACCGGGCGCTGCGTCGGCACCGAGGCGCTGCTGCGCTGGCGCCATCCGGCGCTGGGCGACGTCTCGCCGGGCGAATTCTTCCCGGTCATCGAACAGACTTCGCTGGCCCGCGCGACGACACGCTGGGTGATCGAGCGCGCCTTGCGCCAGCTCGCCAGCTGGCACCGCGCCGGGCTGGCGCAGCAGGTGGCGGTGAACGTGTCGGCGGTAAACCTGCTGGAACCGGATTTCTGCAGCTGGGTGCTGGCACGCCTGCGCGAGCACGGCTTGCCCGCCACGGCGCTCGCCATCGAGATTACCGAAAGCGCCCTGATGAGCAACCGCCAGCTCGCCGGCCTGACCCTGGCCGGCCTGGCCGCGGGCGGGGTGGAGCTGGCGATCGACGATTTCGGGACCGGCTACAGCAGCCTGGCCTACCTGCAAAGCATGCCGGCGAAAGTGGTCAAGATCGACCAGAGTTTTATCCGCGACATCCACCTGGACAAGCGCAAACGCGTGCTGGTGGCGACCATGATCCAGCTCTCGCACGACCTGGGGCAGGTGGTGGTGGCCGAAGGCGTGGAGACGGCGGAAGAGGCGCAGTTCCTGCGCGGCGCCGGCTGCGACCAGGTGCAGGGTTTCCTGTACGGCCGCCCGATGGCGCCGCAGGACTTCGAGCGCTGGGTCTGCGCGGAGTGGACGCTGCCGCGTCCGCGGACGGCGCGGCAATTGGATACGGCCTGCGCATGATGCGACATACTCGCCGACGTGAAAAACGGACCGGTAGATACCGTCTTCATCGTCAAGCCCTACATCGCAAATTTTGGATCGTAGGGCTTGCCCGTGTGGAGGACACCAAAGCACAGGTGCGCCAGCTTGCGCATCGCTGCACCGATAGCG
>NZ_JCASIN010000012.1:0-56953 GCF_059685915.1 Telluria sp. LT2P34 | reverse complement strand
GGCACCGGTAATCATGTTCTTGATGTAGTCGGCGTGGCCTGGGCAGTCAACGTGTGCGTAGTGACGGTTCTCGGTCTCGTACTCGACGTGTGCGGTGTTGATGGTGATGCCGCGTGCCTTCTCTTCCGGAGCCGCGTCGATCTGGTCGTACGCCTTGGCTTCACCGCCGAATTTCTTCGACAGAACGGTTGCGATAGCAGCCGTCAGGGTGGTTTTGCCGTGGTCAACGTGACCGATGGTGCCGACGTTGACGTGCGGCTTGGTCCGCTCGAATTTACCTTTTGCCATTTGAGACTCCTAACGATTTTTGAGAATTACAGGCACGCCTGACGGGCGAGTGCTACGACTGCCGCTCTAAATTCTGGTGCCCTTTACGTGGATTGAACACGTGGCCTCTCCCTTACCAAGGGAGTGCTCTACCACTGAGCTAAAAGGGCTGATGTTTGCGCCGCACAACATGCGACACAATTTACTGGAGCGGGTGAAGGGAATCGAACCCTCGTCGTAAGCTTGGAAGGCTTCTGCTCTACCATTGAGCTACACCCGCGAGGTACAACTTCAATTCGTCTTCACGACTCTTCATTTTGGTGGTGGGGGCTGGATTCGAACCAGCGTACTCTAAGAGGGCAGATTTACAGTCTGCTGCCTTTAACCACTCGGCCACCCCACCGCGAAGAACCGCAGAGTATGAAGCAAGCTCAACATGCTGTCAACTATTTCCACCATTACTACTGACCTGGCGTAAATAGCAGCGTTGCTTCGGGGCGTGATTGTAACCGTACGCAGGACGAATCTGCAAGGGTTCTTTTTTCGCATAGCGGTGTGCTACGCTGCCCCGCGCTGCTGTACTGTATGCACCACGGATGTAAATACGGAAACCATGGACAGCAAGGCGACTCACTATCCCCGCTGGAGCTGGCCGCAGATCGCCATCGCCTCCCTGTCGATCGTCGCGGTCTATTTTGCCGTGCACTTGCTGAACAATGTGCTGGCGCTGCCTGCCGGGTATGCGCTGCCGCTGTTCCCGCCGGCCGGCGTGGCCCTGGCCCTGGCCACCGCGGGCGGCATGCGGGTGCTGCCCGCCGTCGCCCTTGGCGCCGCGCTGGCGGTGCTACCTCTCCACCTGAGCAACCCCGCGCTCTCGAGCGTCGGCGCCGTGTTGGCCAGCCTGACCAGCGGCCTGGGCGCCCTGCTCCAGACCGGACTCGGCGCACGCCTGTTCCGGCGCCACATGCGTCCCGCCATCGACTCCGGTCACGACGTGATGGCCTTTTTGCTGCTCACGCCCCTGATCTGCCTGATCAGCGCCACTGTCTCGGTGCCGGTCCTCTACGAGCTGCACGCCTTCGACGAGGTCGACCGGCTGCGCTTCTGGTTTGCCTGGTGGGCCGGCGATACGCTCGGCGTGCTGCTGGCCGCGCCGCTGTGCTGGATCATCTGCGGTTCGCCGCGCCGGCTGTGGCGGCGGCGCGCGTCGCTGGTGGCGCTGCCGCTCCTGATCACCACCACTGCCGTGGTTGTCATCTACCGGGTGGCGCTCGGCTGGGAGCACGAACAGCACTTGCAGCCCTACCGCCTGAAGGCGCAGCAGACGGCCGACCTGCTGCAGGCCGAGTTCAACGAGCACGTGCGTTTCGTCGGCACCTTCGCCAGCACCCTCGCCGAGACCGAGCACATCCTGGCGCGCGACAAGTTCCTGCGCATCGCCGGCGGTTATGCCGACGGCCGCCCCGAGATCGAAGCGATGAACTGGGCGGTGCCGGTGATGGGAGCCGAGCGCGCCGGCTTCGAGGACTGGGTGCGGCGCACGCTGGACCCGGCGTTTCCCGGCATTCGCGACCTGGACGGCCGGCGCCTGGTGGAAGCCGGACAGCGCGAACGCTACCTGCCGGTGCTGTACGCCTGGCCTCTTCTCAACAACCAGATCCGCGGACTCGATTTCCTGTCCGCACCCGGGCGGGCGGCGATGGCGGCGCGCGCGCTGGCCTCGCGCCGTCCCTTCGCTTCGGAGCCGTTCACGCTCCAGGTCAACGGCTCACCGGGCATCAGCCTGATGCGCGCGGTCGGCGACGACGCCGGTCCACCGGCCGGCGTGATCGTGTTCGTGCTCGACGCGCGCCGGCTCCTGCAACAGGCGATCCGGCGCGCCGGCTTCAACGGTTTCGATGCCGTCCTGGTCGACGTCACGGGCGGCGCCGCGTTGCCGGTGACCGGCACGCTAGGCGCCCGGCAGGGCAAGCGCGACGATTACCAGGTGCCGCTGGGGTTTGCCGGGCGCAGCTATCTGGTCAGCTTTCGCCCGACCGCCGCCTATCTGGATGCGGAAACCGGCACGGCCAGCTGGGCCGTGCTGTCGGGCGGCCTGCTGCTCACCGGCCTGCTGGGCGCGCTGCTGCTGCTCATCAGCGGCGAACGCGACGTGATCGAAAAGCTGGTGGCCGACCGCACCGCGCGTTTGCGCGACCGCGAAGCACGGCTGGCGGCGATCCTCGACAACGCGGCCGACGCCATCGTCTCGGTCGACGCACGCGGGCTGGTGGTATCCGCGAATGCCGCCACCGCCGAACTGTTCGGCTACACGCCGGAGCACCTGATCGGCCTGCCCTTCGGCACGCTGGTGCCGGCCGGCGCCCACATCGACGCCAATGCCCAGCTCGGGCGCCTGTCGAGCGCGCCACCCGAGGAAGCCGTGCTCGAAGGCTTCAATGCCAGCGGCACCGCCTTTCCCCTCTCGATCTCGGTCGCGCCGGTCGACCTCGGACGCGAGGTGTTTTTCGTCTGCATCCTGCGTGACCTGACCGAGCAGCAGCGGGCACAGCAACGGATCCACCGGCTGGCCCACCACGATCCGCTTACCGGGCTGGAAAACCGGTTTGCGCTGAACGTGCGCCTCGAACAGCAGCTGGCCCTGGCGCGCCGTCACAACGAACCGGTCGCGGTGCTGTTCATCGACCTCGACCATTTTAAGAAGATCAACGATTCGCTCGGCCATGCAGCCGGCGACAAGCTGCTGGTGGGTGCGGCCGAGCGCATGAAAGACCTGCTGCGCGAAGTCGACACGCTGGCGCGCCTGGGCGGCGACGAATTCATCATCGTGCTGGCCGGCCCGCTGACGCCCGACAGCGTGACCGGGGTCGCCGTGCGCGTGGTCGAGTCCTTGTCGCTGCCCTACCAGTTGAATGGCTCTACCGCCCACAGCGGCTGCAGCGTCGGCGTGGCGCTGTTCCCGAACGATGGCGAAGACGCCGAAACCCTGATCCGCCACGCCGACATGGCGATGTACGCGGCCAAGCGCGAGGGGCGCGGCAACTTCCAGTTCTTCTCACCGGAGATGAACGCCGCCACCCACGAGCACCTGCTGCTGGAAAACCGCATGTGGGGGGCGCTCCAGGCCGAGGATTTCCAGCTCTACCTGCAGGCGCAGGTGTCGCTCGACACCGGCTGCGTGATCGGCGCCGAGGTGCTGCTGCGCTGGAACGACGCGGAACTGGGCATCGTCGAACCGAGCCGCTTCATTCCGGTGGCCGAGGAAAGCGGCATGATCGTGCCGCTCGGCGACTGGGTGCTGGGCCAGACCATGGCGCTGCTGGCACAGTGGCGGCGCGAGGGCCTGCCGGAGCTGCGCCTGGCCGTCAACCTGTCGGCGCGCCAGTTTTCGGGCGGGACGCTGCTGGCGCGGCTCGACGAACTGGTGGCCTTCCACGGCATCGACCCGTCGCTGATGGAACTGGAAATCACCGAGTCGGCCGCCATGCGCGACCCGGAAAACACGCGCCTGCTGCTGCGCCAGCTGCGCACGCGCGGTTTCAAACTGGCGATCGACGACTTCGGCACCGGCTACTCGTCGCTGGCCTACCTGAAACTGTTCGCGATCGACCGCATCAAGATCGACCGCGGCTTCGTGCAGGACATCGAGCACAATCCGAACGACGCGGTGATCGTCGCCGCCACCATCGGCCTGGCCCATTCGCTGGGCCTGACGGTGGTGGCCGAAGGTGTCGAGACCCAGGCGCAGTGGGGCTTTTTACGCGAGAAGCACGGCGACGAAGCCCAGGGCTTCCTGTTTTCAAAGCCGATGCCGGCCCAGGAATTCCGCGAATTTATCCGGCTGCAAGTGCAGCCAGTACCTGACGCTTGAGGGCGCGGATCATCGCCGTTTCATCGGCCGGCACGCCTTCGGGCGCGGTCACGGCGCGGTCGGCATAGAAAAAGCCCAGCTGCGCCTTGCCGACCACGAGCGGCAGCACGATGAAACTCTTCGCGTCCGGCAGCAGGGCGCGGTGCCAGGATGGCAGCAGTTCGCGGATCTTCGGGCTGGCGGCGTCGGAAATCATCAAGTCGGCGTCGTTCTCCATCGCCAGCAGGAACAGGTCGCGGCTGGGTGAAGCAGTGGAGGTGGCCGGCGCAGCAGCCGGGGCCGGAAACAGGAAACTAGCCTGGACCTGCGCCTGGTCTTCGCCGAACGACACCCGGGCGCGGTACTGTCCCTGGCGCGCATCCTTCAGGCAGACGGTGGCGAAGCGAAATCCGAGCGCCTTGTACAGCGTTTCGAGCACGGCCAGGATGACGTCATTCACGCGCGCCTGGCCGGCCGCGCGCAATTGCGTCACGTCCTGCACCCCGGCGAGCAGCAATTCGCGCGCATTCTTCGGCTTGCCGCTCGGCCAGGCGCCCTCTTCCTCGTCGGCGCCACCGAGGGTGGCCAGCAGCAGCACGTCGGGCAGGCCATCGCCTGCTTCCAGCTCCGCTTTCGGCATCGGCTGCAGGTGCATGCTTTCCATCAGCGCCGCCATGCCCTCGGCGACGCTCGTAAAAATGCGTTCCAGGCCGGCGGCGTCGAGCTCGAAAGCGGCGCCGTAGCGGGTCAGGAGCGCGCGCGCTTCGATGCTGTCGGCCGGGTCACCGGGTTTCGCCAGGATGCGCGCGACGTCGATCCCGAACGAGGCCACCTGGCGCATCCACTCGCCGCGGCCGCCGGCCACTTTCAGGGTGCCCGGCGGCAGGGCGGCCTGGGCGCGCACGATGACGTCCGGGATTTTCCATTCGGCCAGCACCGCCGCGGCCAGGGTGTCGTAGCTGCAGCCGAGGATCATTTGCGAGGCCTGCGCCGGGGTCTGCTTGCCGCTGCCGACGAGCTGGCGGATTTCGCGGTAGCGCTCGTGCTCGTGCGAGGCCACCAGCACCGCGCCCAGGTTCTTGAACAGGGCCCCGATCGCCGCTTCCTCGGCGCCCTGGTAGAACGACAGGCGCGCCATTTCGCGTCCGACCAGGCTGGCGCACAGCGCCGCTTCGAGTTCGACGCGCACGCTGCCGGCCTGGGCGCCGTTGTCCAGGGTATCGACCAGCAGCATCGCCAGCGCGGTGGTTTTCACGTTGTCGAAGCCCAGCAGGGCGATGGCGCGCGAGACGGTGGTGACGACGGTGCCGGCCACGGTCCGGTAGCGCACCGTGTTCGACAGGCGCAGGATGCGCTGGGTCAGCGCGGGGTCGGACAGGACGAAATACGCGAGGTCGTGCGGGCCGGGTTCGTCCGAATCGGCCAGTTCGATCACGCGCGCGATCGAACCTCCCAGGGCGAACATCTCGGCGTCGCCATTCACTTTTTGCATCAGGCCGGCGCGCACGCGGCGGGTGGCGCCTTCGTCCGGCGCAGCGAAGGTGCCAAATGAGTTTGTTTCCGACATCGTGGATTACCCGGCTTTCCTGGCGCGTGCGCCCTTGTTGTATTTTTTCAGAACCGCCGCGTGCAGGGCCGTGAGCGCCGCCAGTTTCGGGTTGCGTGGATCGAGCCGGCGCACCGCGCCCAGCTGCGCCAGCGCCTGCTGGGCGAGCTTGTCGTCCCAGCCCGTGTGCTCCAGGCAGCGCAGCAGCGCCAGCGCGGCGTTGAAGGCCACCTGCGGATTGCCCGGCATGGCCAGCACCGCCTCTCCCATCAGGGTGACGGCGCCGAGGTGGTCGCCGCTCCTGGCCCGTTCGGCGCCATTTGCGACCAGATCGACCACGTGCTGGCGCGCTTCCTGGGCGATTTGCGTGCCCAGTTCGGCATGCCCGGCCTGCGCCATGACGCTCATCGCGCGGTCCATGACGCTGGCGTCGGCGGCATTGCGCATCACGTCGCGCACGAGGTCGGCGGCGCCCTCTTCCATGTCATGCGCGAAGCAGCTGCGCGCCAGTTCCAGCTTCAGGCCAGGGGACAGGCTGGCGCAGTCGCGGCTGGCGGCAAGCGCCGCCGTCAAGGATTCCATCAGGCGTTCGTCGTTGCCGGTGTATTCGTGCAGCAGGGCCGAGGACATGGCGCTGCAGGCGTCGGCATGGCCGCGGCCGCCCATCGAGCGTTCGAGGTCGCGGATGGTGGCGGCAGCGGCCACCGGATCGCCCTTGCGCACCAGCGTGCGCACCAGCTTGACGTGGTCTTCGGGGTCGCGAAATTCCGAATATTTCGCTTTCGCCACCACCTGCTTCAGGACTTTTTCGGCGGTGTCGTCGTCGCCCGCCTCGAAGGCCGTTTCGCCCAGGGTGCGCAGGCGCCGCACCGCATGCGGCGACACCGCCACCGCGCGCGCCAGCACCGCCTGGCACTGGTCCGCCTCGCCCAGGGCGCTGTGGATGCGCGCCAGCCAGTCGTAGGCGTCGACGAAGTTGTTGTTGGCCTGGACCAGTTCGGTCAGCAGCGCGCCGGCATCCTGGTACTGCTCGCGCAGGAACAGGGTCTTGGCCAGCCCCAGCCGCGCCCAGGCGATGGCCTGGTTTTCCGCCAGGCGCCGGTAGATCGGCTCGGCCAGTTGCGCTTCGCCGATGAACAGGTGCAGTTCGGCGCGCAGGCGCAGGAAATCGATGGCATGGCGCGGATGCGCCGCCTCGCCCTCGATGCAGGCTTCGATCGCCTCGTGCTGGGCGCCGGCTTCCATCAGGCGGTACACCGGCAGGAACACGTTGCGTTTGTCGACGGCGCGGGCGATGCGCTCGAGCAGGCGGTCGGCCGTGAACGGTTTCAGGATGTAGTCGGTCGGTGCCAGCTCGGCGGCGCTGACGACCTTGCCGTAGTCGCCCTCGGCCGTGACCATGAAGAACATGGTGGCCAGCGAAATCAGTTTGTGGTGGCGCAGGTCTTCGAGCAGTTGCTGGCCATCCTGGCCGCCCTCCAGATCGTATTCGCACAGCACCAGGTCGAACGACCGCACCGACAACTGTTTGACTGCCTGGTTGGCGCTGCTGGCATGTTCGATGCGGGTCAGGCCGCACATGGTCAGCATGCTGTGGATGTTGGCGCGCATGCCCGAATGGGGCTCGATAAGCAGGGCGCTGAGGCCGTCCAGGTCGTTCATGGCAAATCAGCCGAAGCCCGGGCTCGCTTCGGCGCGGCGCAGTTTCTCGCTGCCGGCGCATTCGGAGCGGGCGGCGCCGGTGACGACGTTCTGGTAGCGCACTTCGTACTTGCCGGCGGCCAGCTCGTCGATCGTCAGGGTGCCGTTGGCCAGCACATAGGCATGGCGCACGTTCGAACCGCGCTCGAGGTCGTGGATCTTGACGAACACGGGGCTGGCGTTGGCGCTGTTGTCGACGACGACCGTCATCTCGTTGCCGCTGTTGCCGCGGGGGTAGCCCGGAATATAGCCGGACTCGGCCGGCCAGGCTTCGCCATTCGGCGCCACCCGCGTCATCAGGTCGGTGTCGCAGCTGGGCTGGCGGCGCGGCACCACCAATTGCGTCACGGCCAGGGCTTTCAAGGGCGATGGCGGGGTTTTTTCGGCGCCGGCGCTGGTCCAGACGTCGGGTTCGCTGCCCACGGCCGGGGCCGGAACCGGGGCCGGCGCCGCTCCGGCGGTCTCGACCACTGCCGGCTTGCCGTCAAAGGCGAGCGCAGTCGGCAACAGGCGCGGCTTCTGGATCAGCAGCAGGCTGGCGGCCACGCCGAGCGTCAGGCCGGCGGCAATGCCGAACCACCAGCGGTTGTCGCGCCACAGGCGGCGGCGCTTGTGCGGCAGACGTGCCGGGGCTTCCCAGCCGGCTTCGCCACGCGGCCGGCCGTGGTCGTCACCGGTACTTTCCAGCCACTCGACTTCCCATTCCTCGGCCGCAATCCATTCGTCATGCTCCTTGCGGCGCTGCGGATCGGAAAGGCTGTTGTACGCCGTGTTGACGATGGCCATGATGCGGGCGGCCTTTTCGTCGCCCGGATTCTTGTCGGGATGGTATTTCTGGCTCAGCGCCTTGTAGGCCGCACGAATGACTTCATGCGGCGCGCCGCGCGCCACTTTCAGGTTGTCATAATGTGTGTGGATCTTGGCCATGGCTGGGAGCGGTTGTACGGCGCGGCGCACGCGTGTCCTGGTCGGGATGATAGACGATCGCGATGGCGCACGGATGGGCCACGGTACAGCATAGCCGGGTTTGTAGCCTGGACGCAAGATGCCGTCTTGCTAGAGGCGCCCGCTGCGATCCGCCCGTACGAAGGCCGCAGGCAGCTCGACCCCGTTGCCCACGACGAGAACCTTGAATAATTCCCCCATTTCGGCCGGCGAAACGAGTTTTTGCACGGCTTTCGACTGTGGCAAATAACGGACGACATCGTTGGGATCCGTGCGCAGCAGCAGGTCACCGATGCCGCAGGCCAGCAGGAAGCCCGCCTGGTTCATGTAGCCCAGCACCTCGAGCCCGGCATCCTGGGCCGCGAGCGCCATGGCGGTGAAGTCGACGTGGGCCGTGATGTCCTGCAAACCGGGCAGGAAGAAGGGATCCGGGTGCGAATGGTGGCGGTAATGGCACATCAGGGTGCCGCCGACGCGGGCGTCGACATAGTATTCGTGGGCCGGAAAACCGTAGTCGAACAGGATCGCCGCGCCCTTTTCCCCGGCGAACATGCTCGCCAGCGAGGCCATGAAGCCGCAGGCAACCGGGTGCAGCTCGGTGAGATAGCCCTCGGCCAGGCTGTCAGCGTCCGGCACCTGGCGCGCCAGCTGGGCGGCGAGCAGCGCGTCGAGTTCCTGCTGCACATAGGCGAAGCGGCCGTCTTCGATCGTCACCATCTGGCGCCGCCAGCCTTGTGCGGTCTTGATCACCAGCTCGACCGGCATGGCGTCGAGTACTTCGTTGGCCAGCACCACGCCGGAAAAGCGCTCGGGAAAGCCGTCGATCCACTCAAGCATCGGAAAATCGGCCAGTGCTTCCTGCTGGCGCGCACGCAGCTCGCCCGACAGTTCGATGATGGTGTAGCGCTCGACGTGGACGCCGTCGCCTGCCAAGGCCGTCAGCAGGTCGCGCGCCAGCTTGCCGGTGCCGGCGCCGAATTCGATGATGTTGGGCGCGCTTTGGGCGATAATAGCGGCTGCCGCGCGTGCCAGCGCTTCCCCGAACAGGGGCGTGATCTCGGGCGCGGTGATGAAGTCGCCGCTGGCGCCCAGCTTGGCCGCGCCGCCGCTGTAATAGCCCAGGCGTGGCGCGTACAGCGCCAGCTCCATGAAACGCGAAAACGGGATCGCACCGCCGCTTTCTTGAATAACACTGGCGAGTTGGCCTTGCAGGGCGTGGGACGCGTCCAGGGCGTCGCTGTCGGGAAGGGGTAGAGGCATCCCGGCATTGTAGCCAGATCGGCACCGATCAACAATTTCAGCCAACGGGCACATCCTATGACGCACAGCACGTCGACATTCAAGCCACGGGTCGCGCTGGTGACCGGCGCCGGCCGCCGCATCGGCCGCGCGATTGCCCTCGGCCTGGCCGGCGCCGGCTGGGACGTGGCCGTGCATTACCGCCATTCCGAGCGCGAAGCCTGCGAGACCCGCGACGCCATCATCGCCCTTGGCCGGCGCGCCGTGGCCCTGGAATGCGACCTGACGGACGAGCCCGCCGTGCGTGCCCTGCCCGGCCGCGCCGCCGAGGCACTCGGCAGGCTCAGCTGCATCGTCAACAATGCTTCGTTGTTCGAATACGACAGCGCCACCGATTTTTCGCCAGGCCTGCTGGCCGCCCACATGAGCGCCAACCTGGCCGCGCCCCTGCTGCTGGCGCAAGCGCTGCACGCGGCGACGCCGGCCGGCGAACAGGCGGTGGTCATCAACCTGCTCGACCAGAAACTGTACAATCTGAACCCGGATTTTTTGTCGTACACCCTGTCGAAGGCGGCGCTGGACACGGCTACCACGATGCTGGCGCAGGCGCTGGCGCCGCAGCTGCGCGTTGTCGGTATCGCGCCCGGCATCACGCTGGTGTCGGGCGACCAGAGCGAGGAAGGTTTCAGCCAGGCGCACCAGCAGACGCCCTTGAAACGTTCCTCGACCCCGCAGGATATTGCCGAGGCCGTCGTTTACGCTGCCTCGGCGCGCGCGCTCACCGGCACGACGCTGGTGGTCGATGGCGGCCAGCACCTGGTGCCGCTGGCGCGCGACGTGATGTTTATTACCAAATAATTTAGCTGTGTAACTTATTAAGGCTTCCTATGCTGTCCGCCCTGACCCACCCGAGCTTGCGCGATTGCCGCCGGCTGTTCCTGCGCAATTACGAAGTGATGATCAACATCGGCGTGCACGACTTTGAAAAGAAGGGCGAACAGCGCGTGCTGATCAACGTCGACCTGTACATTCCGCTGGCCGAATCGACCCCGAAGGACGACCAGCTGGCCGAAGTCGTCGACTACGATTTCATGCGCGAAACCATCGCGCGCCGCATGGCCGCCGGCCACGTTCACCTGCAGGAAACCCTGTGCGACGACATGGTGCGCGCCATGCTGGCCCACCCGCGCGTGCGCGCCGCGCGCGTTTCGACGATGAAGCCGGACGTGTATCCCGACTGCGAAGGCGTCGGTGTCGAAGTGTTCCAGATCAAGGAAGAAGCATGAATGCCGCAGTGATGAACGCAGTATCCGCTCCCGGGGCGGACACCAGGACGATGGAAAAGATCGCGCACGAAAACAACAAGCTGCATAAACGCCTGTGCCGCCTGGTCGGCCAGGCGATCGGCGATTTCAACATGATCGAGGACGGCGACAAGGTGATGGTCTGCCTGTCCGGCGGCAAGGACAGCTACGCCCTGCTCGACCTCCTGCTGACTCTGCGCGAACGCGCGCCGATCCACTTCGACATCGTCGCCGTGAATCTCGACCAGAAGCAGCCGAACTTCCCGGCTGAGATCCTGCCGGCCTACCTGGACAAGCTCGGTGTGGATTACCACATCGAAAACCAGGACACCTACAGCATCGTCAAGCGCCTGATCCCGGAAGGCAAAACCACCTGCTCGCTGTGCTCGCGCCTGCGCCGCGGCATCCTGTACCGTGTCGCCGACGAACTCGGCTGCAACAAGGTCGCCCTCGGCCACCACCGCGACGACATCCTCGAAACCTTCTTCCTGAACATGTTCTTCGGCGGAAAACTGAAGGGCATGCCGGCGAAACTGGTGTCGGACGACGGCAAGCACATGGTGATCCGCCCGCTGGCCTACGTAAAGGAAGCCGACACCGAGCGCTACGCGCAGGTCAAGGGCTTTCCGATCATCCCTTGCGACCTGTGCGGCTCTCAGGAAAACCTGCAGAGGAAGCAGATCAAGGCCATGCTGCGCGGCTGGGAAAAGACGCATCCGGGGCGCGTCGACAACATCTATTCGTCGCTGTCGACGGTGGTGCCTTCGCACCTGCAGGACCGCAACCTGTTCGGGTTCATGGACCTGAAGACGGATGGCGTGGCCAATCCGCTGGGGGATATTGCGTTTGACGAGGAGCCGTGTTCGACGCCGGCGGCAAATACGATTTCGTTGACGCAGTTGTAATCTCGTTGCGGGACGCGCTCAGGCGAGCGCCATGCCGTACAGGTGCAGCTCGGGCATATCGTCTGCACGCTGCAGGCTGCACTCAAAACGCAAGCCGAGCTTTTCCAGCAGCCGGATCGACGCCCCATTGTCCGGCCGGACGGTGGCGACGATGCGCGTCAAACCGATATCGTTTTTCGCATGCGCCAGGGTCGCACTGGCCGCTTCATGGGCATAGCCCTGCCCCCAGTGTTGCGGCGGGAAGGCGTAGCCGATGTCGACATCCTCGAGAAAATCGCGCTTGGCCAGGCCGCAGACGCCGACCGGGCAGCCGGTCTCTTTTAACTCGACCACATAAAAGCCGTAGCCGAGGCGGCGCACCATGTCGACCGGGCCGGCGAGGATGTAGTCGCGCGCGGCCTCGATCGTCCGGACATTGCGGTCGCCGATGAAGCGTATCCAGGACGGTTCGTTCAGCAGGCCGAGCATGAAGGGGGCGTCGGCGGCGCTCATGTGGCGCAGCTGCAGGCGGTCGGTACGTAAAACGATTGTGGGCGAATCTTTATCCATGGCTGAGCTTATACCTCAGTATTGTCGGGTGTGATACCTTGTCGCTCGACTTGTAGCACGCTGTCTGTCACACCTTCGATGAGAGGAATACCATGTCTTTGTTTGCCCGCCTGTCCGCCGTCACCGCCCTCGTCCTGACCATGCTGACGCCCATCTCCGCGCTTGCCGAACCGTCGATGATCTACCTCGTGCGCCACGGCGAAAAGGCGCTCGAGGGCAAGGACCCGGAGCTGGCGCCGCAGGGCCGGCAGCGCGCGCAAACTATCGCGGCGATGCTGGGCAAAGTGGGTGTTGCCCATATTTTCAGCACCCCGACGAATCGCACGCGCCAGACGGCACAGCCGCTGGCGCAGCAGAACGGGCTGACGGTGGAGCTGTACGATCCGAAGACGCCGCAGGCGCTGGTGGCGAAGGTGAAAACCTTGACGGGCCCGGTGCTGGTCGTTGGCCACTCGAACACGCTGCCGGAACTGGTGCGGCTGTTCGGTGGGCAGCCGGGGGCGGATGTGGCGGATAATGAATATGACCGGCTGTATCAGCTGATTCCGGGGGCGAATGCGGGCGTGACGACGGTGTTGTTGACGTCGCTGCCGGTGACCGGGGCGGCGAAGTAAGTTGCTCACATGCTCCGTACCGCGTGGGCAGAGCCCACCCTACGCCCCCCTCCGCTGACTCCGGTTTTGTAGGGTGGGCCGGGCGGCGAACCGCTCCGCCCACGCCGCACACCACCATCAAGGCGCCACGTTCGCGCGCAGCACCGGGTACAAATTCAAGCGCTCGTCCCACGATGAATGGCGGCGGGCGAAGAACTCGAGGCGGGCGTGGGCGTTCTTGGCAAAGACCGGATCGCTCTCGACACGCCGCTTGAACTCGGCGGCGAGCGCCGGGTCGGCCGCCATCTGCGCGCGCGCGACGTCTTCGGCGACATACTCCTCCATGTATTCCTTGGGCTCGAAGGCATTGTTGAACATGCCCCAGGCCAGCAGCGAGTCCGGCGCCTGCGGTTCGAACATTGCCATCACCAGGCGCGCCTTCGGCTGGGCGATCGGCACGAACAGCGCGCCGCGGCCGACATTGCGCGCTTCAAGCTTCCAGCTGCCTTCCACCGTCAGGCGCTGGTGCGATTCGAAGGACTTGGCGCCGAAGGTGGTTTTGTCGGCGCGGAAGGTCTCGACATTCGCGCGCTGTAACTCCTTGTCCAGCTTGCGGAAGACAATGCCGTGCCGGGTCAGCCTGGTGGCGACCATCGCCGCATGCGCGGCCGGGACGATATAGCCGGCGCGCGGTGCGGCGACCTCGAGATCGGCGACCACGTCTTCGCGCAGCGGCACGCGCCAGACCTGCGGTTTGGTTTCGTCGTAGCGCGTCATCAGGATGCCCGACACTTCGGACGGAGTGCGCGTGTAGGCATACCCATTGAAATCGACCATTTGCGTCTTGTCGGTGGTTTTATAGGTCAGCGCCACCGGGGTGCCGGCCAGGGTCGCGGCGCGTGCGTCGGCGGCAAACGCCGCCTGCTGCCAGGCCTTGCCGTTCTTCGCGACCTGCTCCAGCATCGAAATCACCGTGTTGTGGGTGATCCGCACGCGGGTCGGGTAGTCCTTCCACGAGTGGGTCTCGACCAGGACCGCGATGCGGTTACGCAGCGGGAAGTAGCCGGTCGAGAAGCGCGGATCGGACACGCTGTCGACAAAACCCGATTGCGGATCGTCGGTCTTATCGAAGGACATGTAGTAGGACTGCGGCGAGGAGCCCAGTTTGGTGATGTCGGCAATGACGTTGGTGCGCAGCGCCAGGCCCACCTTGCGCAGTTCCGGGTCGGCCGAATACACGGGTTCGACCTGGATCGAGATATCGTGCTGGAACTTGGCGCCGTTCGTCACGTGCAGGTCGACGTAGGTCAGCGGGTCCCAGCGGTTCACCAGGGCCAGCATGGCCTGCATCTCGGGCGAGTCGGCTTTCACGTAGTCGCGGTTCAAGTTGAAGTTCTGGGCGGTGGTGCGCCAGCCCATTTCGACCGGGCCGCGCTGGTTCGGGCGGTTCCATTTCTGGAAGCGCTCGTGGCCGTCGACGTTGAAGACCGGGACGAACAGCAGCACCTGCTTGTCCAGCGCACCCTTGGCCAGGCGCCCTTCGAGCACCTCGCGCAGCGCCAGGAAGCCGGCGTCCTTGCCGTCGATCTCGCCGGCGTGGATGCCGCCCTGGATCAGCGTCACCGGCAGCCCGGCTTTGGCGGCCGCCTGCGGCGTAAACGCCCTGGCGTGGGTGGCGACCAGCGCCAGCATCGGGCGGTCTTCCGGGGTGCGGCCGAATTCGATGCACTTGACCGCCTTCGGGTAGGCCTTTTCGAAGGCTGCGCACAGCTTGACGACTTCGTCGTAGCGGCCGGTGGCCTGGAAGCCGGAGCGCTCGGAGACGGTGCTGAGGTCGGGAACCGCGGCCAAGGCGGGGGTAACAGGCAGGGCGGCGAGCAGCGCAAGCAGTAACGCAGAACGAATCATCGATGAAGCTCCGGCAAGTGGAAGAGGCAAGCCGAAAATTATAGTCGGGCGGCGCTGCCGGCGCAGGAAATAAAAACGCCACCCGAAGGTGGCGTCGCCGCGGCAAGGATAAAACGCTTACCTTGCCTTGTTGTAGATCTTGATCTGCGAAACATCCGGACGCACTTGCGTGCGCAGCGCCGCCATCGCAGCGACCGAAGAACGGCCCGAGGGCGGACAGACGCCGGTCTGGCGCAAGGCCAGGGCGGTGGCCAGCAGGGCTTCCTGCGGGTCGCCCTGTTCGCGCGTAAAGTCGTCTGCCACCGGGCAGGTCGGCGCGAAGCCGTTCGAGAAGTCGCCGATGCCCTTGGCGTTGACGCCGCCGAACTCGATCGAGAAATAGGTCGTGCCGCAGTTCGGCACCGGCGTGAAGCCGTAGGGCTTGCCGCAAGTCTGGGCGCCGACGATATTGACTTCGACGTCGATGCCGCGCAGCCCATTGATCACCGATTCGCTCGCCGAGCAGGTGCCCGGCGTGGTCAGGATGGTCACGCGTTTCAGGTTCAGGGTCGGCAGCGGCGTGCCGCGGGCGACCGTGCCGGCGCCGGCGGCAAAACCGACCGCGGTCGACGGGAACAGGATCGTGTCGGCCGGGTCGACCTTGATCTTGTTGTTGTACTGCAGGCGCTCGAAGACCTTGCCCGTCGACGCCGGGCCGGCGATCATGTAGCCCAGCTCGGCGGCCAGGTGCAGCAGGCCGCCGCCGTTGTAGCGCAGGTCGAGCACCAGGTCTGTCGCGCCCTGGTCGCGCAGGGTCGTGAAGGCGTCGACCAGCTGGCGCTCGGCGACCGCGTTATGGTTGTCGAAGGAGATGTAACCGGTCTTGCCGGCCGCGGTATCGATGGTCTTGACGAGTTTTACCGACAGCGCCGTCACGTCCTGGGCCTGCATCGTGATGGCAGGCTGGTCCACGCCGCCGCGGCGCACGATGAAGGTATGCGATTCGCCCGGGTTTTCCGGGAACAGGCCGGCGTTGATGCGGTCGACCAGGGCGCGGTCGGTGGCATTGATGAAGTCGACGCCGTCGATGTTCACCAGCTGGTCGCCGCGGCGCAGGCCGGCCAGCGCGGCGGGCGAACCCGCCTCCACGGTTGCGACCACCCAGTTGCGGGGCGCGGTCGGGCCGGCGCTGGACCAGTTGATGCCGTAGCCGAGCTCGATGCCAGACTTGCTCAGCTTGTCCCACTCTTCGGTCGAGTAGGTGAAGTGGTACTTGTCCTTCGGTGTGCCGGCCGCCGTCAGCGCAGGCGTCTTCAGCTTCTCGAAATACGCGATCGGGTCGGTGAAATCGGCCATTTTGATATCGCCCGGGATTTCGTTGTACCAGAGGTAGTACTGGTGCGACCAGGCGCGCAGGAAGGTCAGCTCGTCCTTCAGGGTGCCCTGCTTGTCCGGATAAGGCTTGCCCGTGTACGGATCGATGCCGGTACGCGGCTTGGCGCACAGGTTCCAGTAGGTGGAGAACGCATCACCAAGGGTCGCGATGTCCGGCTCGCCCGTCGTCGACAGCGGAGGTGGCGGTGCCGGCGCTGCCGACGTCTCGCCGGCGCTGCCGCCACCGCCGCCGCAGGCGGCAAGCAGGAATGCGGCGGCAAGGGTGGACGCGACCAGGCGTAGCGAAGGGGTCGTGCGGCCGAATGGGGTCATGTACGATTTCATAATAGAAATTTATCCAGACAAATTTGTCAGAAAAGAGTATGACAAGCTCGCCCGTTTGAGAAGGCTGCACGCCGATATTTTTCGTAATAAAGTTTAAGTACGGTCAAGCAAAAACGCCAGGACCGGCTTGGGGGCCGAACCTGGCGTCCTGACTTATGCACCCTGCATCATCAGGCTGCGTGCGTCATTCCCTGCGGATTGTGGAAGGCCGACAACAGTTGAGCTTCCTTGGCTTTCGCCGTCTTCAGGTAGCGTTCCTTGATGTGCCCGTAACCGCGGATGTCTTCCGGAATGCTGGCAATCGCCACGGCCTGCGCCAGGTTTTCAAGCGTCAGCTTCGGCAGCAGTCCCAGCACCGTCTCGCGGTACTGGGCGATGAGCGCGCGCTCCATCTTGCGCTCGGCGGTGTAGCCGAACACGTCGAACGGGGTGCCGCGCAAGCCCTTCAGCTTGGCCAGCACGCCGAAGGCGCTCATCATCCACGCGCCGTATTCCTTTTTCATGGCGCGGCCTTCCTTGTCGTGCTTGGCCACGATCGGCGGCGCCAGATGGAACTTGATGCTGTAGTCGCCCTCGAACATGCCGGCGATCTTTTCCCGGAAGGCGGGATCGGTGTGCAGGCGCGCCACTTCGTACTCGTCCTTGTAGGCCATCAGCTTGTAGAAATAGCGTGCCACGGCTTCCGACAGGCGCGTGCCCTTGCCAAGCTTGGCTTCCTCGGCGCGTACCTGGTCGACGAAAGCCCGGTACTGCGCGGCATAGCCGGCATTCTGGTAAGCGGTGAGCAGTTCCATGCGGCGCTTGACCAGGTCGTCCAGCGACTGGGTACGCTTGAACTCCATCACCTTGGCCGGGGTCGTGACCTTTTTCACCGAGGCCAGGTCGTGGGCGGCGGTGCGGCCCCAGTTGAAGGCGGCCTTGTTGAACGGCACGGACACGGCATTGAGTTCGATGGCGCGCATGATCGATGCTTCCAGCAAGGGAACGCGGCCCTTCTGGAAGGCGAAGCCGAGCATGAACATGTTGGTCGCGATCGAGTCGCCCATCAGCGCGGTGGCCATCTGGCCGGCATCGACGAATTCGACGTTGTTTTCGCCGCAAGCGAGCACAATCGCCGCTTTCGAGCCTTCGGCCGGGAATTGCCACTCCGGGTTCTTCACGAAGGCCGCCGTGGTGGAACCGGTGTTGTTGACGGCGGCCCAGGTGCGGCCCTCACCCATGCGCGAGAGCGCGTCGCGGCTGGCGGTGACGATCTGGTCGCAGCCGATGACCAAATCGGCGCTGCCGGTGCCGACGCGGGTCGAGTGCAGGTCCGATTGCTGCGGCGCCAGGCGCACGTGCGACATCACCGGGCCGCCCTTCTGGGCCAGGCCGCTCTGGTCGAGCACGATCGCGCCCTTGCCTTCGACGTGGGCCGCCATCGCCAGGATCTGGCCGACGGTGACGACGCCGGTGCCGCCGACGCCGGCCACCAGGATGCCGAAGGGCGCATCGACTTGCGGCACGGTCGGTTCAGGCAGCACAGGCGGTGCGCTGTCAGTGCCGGTCGTGACCTTCTTCGGCTTTTTCAGGGCGCCGCCTTCGACGGTGACGAAACTCGGGCAGAAGCCGGAGACGCAGGAGAAATCCTTGTTGCACGAGGACTGGTTGATCTGGCGCTTGCGGCCCAGTTCCGTTTCCAGCGGCTCGACCGAGAGGCAGTTCGATTGCACCGAGCAGTCGCCGCAGGCTTCGCAGACGGCTTCGTTGATGACGGCGCGCTTGGCCGGGTCGGGGAATTCGCCCTTCTTCCTGCGGCGGCGCTTTTCCGACGCACAGGTCTGGTCGTAGATCACGGCAGAGACGCCCGGCATTTCGCGCAGTTCGCGCTGCACGTCCATCAGTTCGGAACGGTGGCGCACGGTGACGCCTTCGGCCCAGGCATAGTCGCTCGGGTATTTTTCCGGCTCGTCGGTGACGACAATGATCGGTTTCACGCCCTCGGCCGCGATCTGGCGCGTGATCATGCCCGGATCGAGCGGGCCGTCGACGTTCTGGCCGCCGGTCATGGCGACCGCGTCGTTGTACAGGATTTTATAGGTGATGTTCACCTTGGCCGCGCAGGCGGCGCGGATCGCCAGGATGCCCGAGTGGTAATAGGTGCCGTCGCCCAGGTTCACAAAGACGTGCTTTTCGCTGGTGAACGGAGACTGGCCGATCCAGGTCGTGCCTTCCGCGCCCATGTGCGTAAAGGTCGAGGTTTCGCGGTCCATCCACAACACCATGTAGTGGCAGCCGATGCCGGCCATGGCGCGCGAGCCTTCCGGCACCTTGGTCGAGCTGTTGTGCGGGCAGCCCGAGCAAAAATACGGGATGCGGTCGGTTTCCGGATTCGCTTTGGCCGGGATGTTGCGCAGGACCAGCTCTTTCGCTTCCAGGAAGGCGATGCGTTCCTTCACGCGCTGCTCGACCGGGTGGCCGGCGCAGTAATGCGAAATGCGCGAGGCGATGGCGCGGGCGATCTGCGCCGGGTTCAGCTCGTAGGTGGCCGGCAGCAGCCAGTCGCCGTGGCCGCTGCGGTTCTTGTTGCTCCACTCGCCGGTGTCGTCGAACTTGCCGACCACGCGCGGACGCTCGGCGTCGGGCAGGTTGTACAGCGCTTCTTTCAGCGCGTATTCCATCACTTGGCGCTTTTCTTCGACCACCAGGATCTCGTCGAGGCCGCGCGCGAACTCGTGCACGCCCTCGGATTCGAGCGGCCAGGTCATGCCGACCTTGTACAGGCGCAGGCCGATGTCGCGCGCCGCGTCTTCGTCGATGCCGAGGTCGGCCAGCGCCTGGCGCGTGTCGACATAGCTTTTGCCGGCGGTGATGATGCCGATTTTGGCTTGCGGACCGTCCCAGATGATCTTGTTGAGCTTGTTGGCGCGGGCATAGGCCAGCGCCGCGTACCACTTGTAATTGCTCATCCGGACTTCCTGGTCCAGGACGGCGTCCGGCCAGCGGATGTTGAGGCCGCCTTCAGGCAGCTCCAGATCCGTCGGCGTGACGATCTGCACGCGGTCCGGGTCGAGGTCGACCACGGCGCCGGATTCGATGATGTCGGTCACGCATTTCATCGACACCCACAGGCCCGTGTAGCGGCTCATGGCCCAGGCGTGCAAGCCGAAATCGATGTATTCCTGCACCGACGACGGATACAGCACCGGAATGCCGCAGTGAGTCAGGATGTGGTCGGACTGGTGCGCGGTGGACGAGGATTTGGCGGCATGGTCGTCGCCGGCCAGCACCAGCACGCCACCATGTTTGGCGGAACCGGCGTTGTTACCGTGTTTGAAAACGTCGCCGCAGCGGTCCACGCCCGGACCCTTGCCGTACCACATGGCAAACACGCCATCGTAGTTGGCGTCCTTGTACAGGTTGGTTTGCTGGGTGCCCCAGACGGCGGTTGCGGCCAGGTCTTCGTTCATGCCCGGGTGGAACTTGACGTGGTGGGCTTCGAGGTGCTTCTTCGCCTTCATCGCGGTCTGGTCGACCGAGGTGACCGGGGAGCCGCGGTAGCCGGTGATGTAGCCGGCGGTATTCAGGCCGGCTTTGACGTCGCGTTCACGCTGCAGCATCGGCAGGCGGATCAGCGCCTGGGTGCCGGTCATGAAGGCGCGGCCGCGTTCCAGCGTCCATTTGTCGTCGAGCGTGATCTCGTGCTGAGGCGTTTGCTCCGGCGGCTGCGGCTGCAGCTGGGAACGGTCCAGGGGTGCGTTCATGGGGGTTTGTCTCCGTTAGGTTCGCTTGGCGGCATCGTTATTGTTGGGTGCGCCACCCGGAGAAAGTCTCCTCCGTTATCGGCATCAGTATAGTCTTGTGGGACCGGCATTAAATACCAATCAATTCCCCACGCCGAGTCAGTTGCGCAATAAAATTGCGGTTCTGCTGAGGCGATGGAAAATTTATGTCAAAAATAGAATTGGATAAGACCGACCGCAAGATCCTCGAGATCCTGCAGGCCGACGGGCGCCTGTCGAACCAGGACGTGGCCGAGCGCGTGAACCTGTCGCCTTCTCCCTGCCTGCGCCGCATCAAGCGCCTGGAAGAAGCCGGCGTGATCCGCCAGTACGTGGCGCTGGTCGACCCGGACAAGATCGGCCTCGGGCTGCTGGCCTATGTCAACGTGCGCCTGGAAAAGCACAGCGAGGGTCCGGCCAACTCGCGCGTACCGGCGACGTCGCCGCGTTTTGAATTTGCCCAGGCGGTGGCGGCCTGGCCGGAAGTGGTGGCCTGCTATGCGATGACCGGGGAGATGGATTTCCTGCTGCGCGTGCACGTGGAAGACATGGACCACTTTTCGCGCTTCATGATGGCGACGCTGCTGCGCCACCCGTCGGTGCTGGACGTGAAATCGAGCTTTGCGCTGCAGCGGATCAAGGAAACGACGGCCTTGCCGATCGGGGAAGCGGCGACGCGGTGATTATTCGCGTTTTTTCGGCGTGAACCACTTTACGGCCGCGCGCGCATTCGCTTTCACCGTGTAATCGATCAGGGCGAACTGCTCCTCCACCGCCTCGCGCATCACGCTCCCCGGGCTGGGCGGCGGCAGGTGCAGGTAGGCGTCGGCTTCGCCGTATTCGCGTTTTATTTGCATGCCCGCTTTTTTGGCAATGTGCATCATGGTGCGGTTGGTCGACAGGCATTGCATGTAGAGGGTGTCGATATCGGCATTGCGGCAATGGATGGCCGCGCGCTCGAACAGGCGCGAGCCCACGCCCTGCCCGCGCGCCGACTTCGAGACTGAGACGCCGAACTCGGCCACGCTCTTTTTGTCGGCAAAGGCCAGGTGGCCGACGCCGACCAGCTGGAATACCCGGCTCATCACGCCGAACACGATGTCGCGCGAGAAATCGATCTTCGCGACATACGCATGGACCTGCTCGTCGGGCAGCACGGTGCCGAAACGCAGCAGGCGGTCGGCGTCGTCCAGCGCCAGGAAATGACGCAGCATGCGACGGCGGTCGCGCTTGCCCAGGGCCTTGACATGGACCGCCGGCCTGCCGGCCGTACCGGACAGGCGGGCGAGCCAGTGCATGATCGCGCTGCCACGCGCTTCGTCAGGGGATTTGTTCAAGGGCTTGTCAGCCATGCTACGCTTCCGTTTTTGTGCACTGCACCATAAGCCGGATTGTAGCGCAAACGCAGGCGGCAGGCCGCGCGCGACAAACTGGCCTCAGGCTGGTTGCGGCGGCGCCTCGGTCTTCCACTGCGCCTTCGGGCTGATCACGAAGGTGCCCTTGCCTGCCTGCTTGGCCGCATACATGACCTGGTCGGCGTCGGCCAGCAGGGCTGCGGCGCCGGCATCGGCGGCGGCGCGCCCGCGTGCGGCGGCGATGCCGATGCTGGCCGAGATCGAGACCGGATTGCCGTCGGCTTCAAGGATGCCTTCGATCTGGTCGAGCACCAGGCGCGCGATGCGCAGCGCCCCTTCGGGCGAGCCGACGCCCTCCAGCACGACCACGAACTCGTCGCCGCCCAGGCGCGCCAGCACGTCTTCGGCGCGCAGCACTTTCTGGACGCGGCGGGCGACCAGCTGCAGCACCAGGTCGCCGGTGGCATGGCCCCAGGTGTCGTTCACGCCCTTGAAACCGTCGAGGTCGATGAACATGGCGACCACCACGCTGTCGCGCCGCACCGCGCGTACCAGCGCCAGCTCCAGCAAACGGGTCAGCTGGCCGTAGTTGACCAGGCCGGTCAGGCTGTCGTGCTGGGCCAGGCGCGCCAGCTTGGCCGACTGCGCCTCGAGTTCGGCGGTGCGCTCGGCCACGCGCTGTTCGAGCGTGTCGTTGGCCCCCTGCAGTCGATGGTTGACGTCGTTGATGATGCGATAGCTGCGGCGCAGGCGCCAGCCGGCATAGGCCAGCAAACCCAGCAGCAGGATCGAATAGGCGAACAGGAAGCCGCGGTAGCGCTGGCGTTCGAGCACTTCGGACTGGAAAGCGCGGTCGAGTTCGCGCGCAAGGCGCGCCATCGACTCGCCGGTGCCGAGCGCGGCGATGCGTGCCTCGACCTCGTTTTCCAGCGGCCGGTTGGCGAGGATGATGCGCGTGTCGCGGGCGATGGCGGCCATCTGCTCGGCCACGGCCAGCGAAAAGCGCCCCTTCTGCCCTTCCACCTGCGCCAGGTTGCCTTCGATGCGGCGCGCCAGCGCGGGCGTGGGCATCAGGTTGTAGCGCAGGGTATCGGCCAGCAGGTCGTTGAGCACGGCGTCGAGGCGCAGCACCAGGTGGCCGGGCGCGAGCGCGCCTTCGATGCCGCCGAGTTCCGTCTTGAGGTCGGCCAGCGCCGGCGGCAGCGACACCAGCGCCGAGCGCAGCGGCGGGTTCAGGGTGCGAAAGCGCGCCACCAGGCCGGCCTTGATGCGCAGCGACTCGGTCAGCGCCGCATGCGCCCGTTGCGCGCCGCGTCCATGCTTGGGCGGCAGCGCCTCGCCGATGTTGGCGGTCAGTTCGTTGATCTGGGGGAGCGTGGTGGCCAGCCTAGCATCGGCCGCGCCGCTGCCGATGTGGGCGCGCAGCAGGTTGGCGTCCCATTCGGCGTCGAGCTGGCGCAGTTCCTGCAGGTCGAGCATCACGCGGTTGCGGGTGTCGACATCGACGCCGGTGGTGCGGGTGTACAGGAAAGCGAGAAAACCCACCAGCGCCAGCGCCGCAATGGCGCCGATGCGCAGGCGCCGTTGGGGGTGCATCGTTTCCAGGCGGCGCATGAAGGCCGCAAACAACCAGTCCGTCTGTCGTGACAATCTACTCATTCAGGGAGCATAGCAAAACCGCCCCGCCCTTCGCGCACGGCGTACGTCTTGTAACAATTAACTCCAGAGTTTCGTGAAAATCCAGTGATTCATCGCCAGGTTGAAGGCGGCATGGGCAGCGATGGCCGGCAGGATCGAATCGCCGCGGCGGCGCAGCCAGGCGAATATCAGCGACAGCAGGAACATCTGCGCCACCCACAGCGCGGCCGATACCGGCTGCACGACGATGCCGGCGCTGGTGACCAGGATGCCGTGGTGGCACAGGTGCACCAGCGCGAACAGGGCCGCTTGCATGACGGTGGCGCGGCTGCGGCCGTGGCGGTCTTCGAGGACTCGTTGCAGGAAGCCGCGGAAAAAAATCTCTTCGCCGACCGGGCTGAACAGGATGGCGACGATGGTGAACATCAGGTGCAGCTGGAGCAGGCTGAAGCCTGGCGTCGGCTGCTGGCGGAAGCTGCGGGCGACGCTGACGAAAGGGTGGTCGGGACCGGCGCCATACAGGCCAAAATTTAACCAGAAGCAGGCAGTGGCGGCCAGCAGGCCCAGCACGAGGCCGAGCGGCAGCCAGCGAAGCTGGCGCGGGCGCTGCAGGCCGACCTGGTGCCTTCCTGCGCGGCTGAGCACCAGCCAGGGCAAGGCCGCCATCGCGATGCACATCAGCAGGAACAGGGCGCGCCAAGCGTTCGGGCCGAACATGGCGACTATCCGCGCCGCGCTCGACGCCAGCACAAAGGCGAGCGTCACGCCGTAGATACCGAAGGGCACGGCACGCCAGCCGGGCTTGACGTCGACTGCGTACATGGGGCGCCCTCGGGTAATTGAATCGCTCGACTATACGAACAATGGATGGTCGCGTCCAGCACGAACGCGTGGACTCGGGAGTGTACCCGACGCGTTTACGGCGGGGTTGCGGCGCCCCCGGCGCTGTAGATCCAGCGCGAGACGGCATTCACGCGCTCGCGGTGCACGGCTTCGGGAATTTTCTCCTTGTGCTCGGCATGGCGGGCGGCGACTTCGCCGGCGTTGACGGCGCGGGCGGCGGCCAGGGCGCCCAGCAGGTAGGGGCCTTGAGGATAGGGGCGCGTGCGCATTTCGTGGGTTTCGTGGCCGCGGCCGCGCGCGTCGCATTCGGCGGCCTGCAACATGTCGGCGAAGCGCTCGGGTTTGCGAAAGGCGTCGCAGCGCTCGAACAGGGTGACGATGGTGTTGGCGCGCAGGATCTCGGCACGGCTGATGTTGCCGTGCTCGCGCGCCGTCATGATGGCCAGGTCGCGGCAGTCGTTCGGCACTTTCAGACGCTTGCACACGGCAGCGATCAAGCTGGTGCCCATGCCTTCGTGGCCATGGTGCGACGGCCATTGATCGGGAGGCGTGATGCCCTTGCCGAGGTCGTGCATGAGGGCGGCGAAGCGTACCGCCAGCGTGTGCCCGCGTTCGGCGGCGACGTCGATCACCAGCATCATGTGGACCCCGGTGTCGACTTCCGGATGGTGCAGCGGCGGCTGCGGCACGCCCCACAACGCATCGAGTTCGGGCAGGATGCGCGCCAGGGCGCCGCAGTCGCGCAGCACCGCCAGCATGCGCGAGGGGCGCGCTTCCATCAGCCCGCGCGACAGTTCCTGCCAGACGCGCTCGGGCACCAGGGCATCGACTTCGCCCTCGGTCACCATCTGCCGCATCAGCGCCAGCGTCTCCTCGGCCACCGTAAAATCCGGAAAGCGCGCGGCGAAGCGGGCCAGGCGCAGGATGCGCACCGGGTCTTCGGCAAAGGCATTCGATACGTGGCGAAACAGGCGCGCCTGCAAATCGCGCTGGCCGCCGTAGGGGTCGACGATGCTGCCGTCTTCGGCGCGGGCCATGGCGTTGATGGTGAGATCGCGCCGCACCAGGTCGCTCTCCAGGGTGACGTCGGGAGACGTGTGGAAAACGAAGCCGTGGTAGCCGGGCGCGGTCTTGCGTTCGGTGCGCGCCAGCGCGTATTCCTCCTGGGTTTCGGGATGCAGGAAGACGGGGAAATCCTTGCCGACCGGGCGAAAGCCGGCCGCCAGCATGTCCTCGGGGGTGGCGCCGACGACGACGTGGTCGCGGTCCTGCACAGCCAGCCCGAGCAGCTCGTCGCGCACGGCGCCGCCGACGACATAGGTCTTCATCGCCACGACCTCAGTCAATCACGCGGCAGGTCGGCGTCGTGCAGCGGAGTGGCGTCGGTTTCCAGCATCGCCTCGGCGACCCAGCGCGCCACGGCCGGATGCGCCAGCATGCGCTCGCAATACGCCTGCAAGGCCGGCGCCAGGGTCACGCCATAGGTCATGAAACGCATCACTACCGGCGCGTAGAAGGCGTCGGCGATCGAGAACTCGCCGAACAGGAAGCCGCGGTGGCCGAAGCGGGCCAGGCAGTCTTCCCAGATTTCGCTGATGCGGCCGATGTCTGCCTGGGCGCCGGGCGTGCGCCCGCGCCCCGGCAGGCGCGCCTGGATATTCATCGACATGTCATTGCGCAGCGCGCTGAAACCGGAATGCATCTCGGCGGTAATCGAGCGCGCCAGTGCGCGCGCCGCCACGTCCTGCGGCCACAGGTGCTTGTCCGGGAACTGCTCGGCCAGGTATTCGCAGATCGCCAGGCTGTCCCAGATCGTCATTTCGCCCGCCAGCAGCACCGGCACCCGGCCGGCATGCGAGTAGGCCGCGATCTTCGCGGCCGTGTCGGGCTGGTCGAGCAGCAGGCGCACTTCGGTAAACGGGATGTTGAACGCGACCGCCGCCACCCAGGGCCGCATCGACCAGGACGAGATGTTCTTGTTGCCGATGACGAGCGTGAGGCCGGGCGAGCGCGCCTGGCTGAAGGTGTTCGAGAGGGCCGGGTCGAGTTCCGTGGTCTGCATGTCGTTCCTGGTTGCGTTTATCGGCCGGCTCGGGTGCGCAGGTGGTCTAGCGGTTCGCCAGGCGCCAGGTAATGGGGCGCTACCGCTTCGAGCGGAGTGAGCTTGATTCCCAGCGACGCCGCTGTCAAGTCGGCGGCGGCCGGATCGAGCACATTATCCGCCTTCATCGAGTCGAGGTTGTCGCGCGAGATGATCGGGTCGCCCGGCAGCAGCTCGAACATGCGCGCCTGCAGCCGCGCAACGCCGTCCGGCAGTGCGATGACGCGGCGCTCGCAACCGGCATAGCGCCCGGCCAGGCGCACCAGCTCGGCCAGCGTGTAGACCGTCGGCCCGCCCAGTTCGACCACATGGTTGGCGGTCTGCGGGTCGCGCAGCGCGTGCAAAAAGGCCTTGGCAACATCGCCCACATAGACGGGCTGGAAGCGGGCCGCGGCGCCCGCCAGCGGCACGACCGGCAAGTGGCGTTGCAACTTGGCGAACATGGTAAGAAAACTGTCGCCGGGACCGAACACGACCGAGGGACGGAAGATCGTGCTGGACACTTCCGGACGGCTGCGCGCGGCCAGCTCGCCATCGGCTTTCGAGCGCGAGTACATCGACGGGCCGTCCGTCCGCGCGCCGAGGGAACTCATGTGTAGGTAGCGCGGCACGCCGGCAGCCGCGCAGGCCTCGACGATGCGGCGCGGCAGGTCGACGTGGGCGCGCCGGAACTCGGGGCCGTAGGGCTGGGCGCGGCTGGAATGCAGGATGCCGACCAGGTTGATCGCCGCCGTCCGGCCGGCCAGCAGCGTGCGCAGGACGGCGTCGTCGTGGATGTTGGCCTCGACCACATCGACGCCGGGCAGCGTGCTCAGGTGGCGAACACGCTCGGGATGGCGCGTCGGCACCAGCGTCGGGATGTTTTCTTGCGCCAGCAGCGCCGCCAGATGACTGCCGATGAAACCGGAACCGCCAAAAATCACTACCTTCGGGTCGCGCATGGGGTCCTTATTTTCAGGTTGAGAAGTCAAGGAAGGCTGATGCCTCCCGTGCGTGGGGTAATCGTGCCGAGGCGCGCCTTGAGCGACTGCGGGCGCCGCTCGAACAGGGCCGCGTAGTTCGTGGCGTTGGACATCACGTTGCGCACGTAGGTTCGGGTCTCGGAATACGGAATCGATTCGACGAAGACGGCGCCCTCCATCGGCGCCTCGAGCAGGCCGCGCCAGCTGCGCGAGCGCGAAGGGCCGGCGTTATAGGCAGCGGTGGCCAGCACCTGCGAGCCGCCGTTATTTTCCAGCACCATGTTCATGTAGTTGGCGCCGAGGGTGATGTTGGTGCGCAGATCGTTCAGCATGCCTTGCACGAAGTCCGTCAGGCCGATCTTTCCGGCCACCCATTTGCCGGTGGCTGGCATCACCTGCATCAGGCCGGATGCGCCGACGCCCGAGCGGGCATCGGTGATAAAACGCGATTCCTGGCGGATCAGGCCATACACCCAGGCCGCATCGAGCGCCAGGCTCGTCGCGGTCGGCTGCAGGATCTCGTTGTGCGGCGCCGGGAAGCGCTGGTTGTAATCGAGTTCGCTACGGGTGCGCAGCGAGGTTTCGACCATGCGGTCGAGCAGGTCGTTCCGGCGTGCATATTCGGCGGCGGCCAGCAGCTGGCGCTCGGACAGCGAGCGCAGGGCCCAGTTCCATTCGCGGTTGCCCTCGGCGCGCAGGCGCAGGCGGTAGAAGTGCATGGCCTGGCGCATCGCCGGCAGGTTGGCTACCGCGTCTACCTCGGAGGGCAGCACGGGCGCGGCGCTCGGCGGAATCGTCACCAGTTCGCCCAGTTCTTCCATCGCCAGCTGGCCATAGAAATGGTTCTGGGTGGCGACGCGGCGGTACAGGGCCTCGGCCTCCGCGCGCCGCCCTTCGGCCGCATGGGCACGTCCGAGCCAGTAGACCCAGCCCGACTCGTCGCGCAGCGGCGCCGGCATCGTGCCGATGGTGGCGGCGACCGTGCGCCAGTCGCCGCGGCGCAGCGCCATGCGGGTTTTCCATTCGCGCTGGAAATTGGTCAGCGGCGCGCCATCGGCACGCTTCCAGTAATCATGGGCCTCGGGCGCGAGCACGATCGAGGCCGCCAGAGCCACGTTGGCCCAGCCGACCGCGCGCTCTTCAGGCGTCAGCTTGTCGCTGTTCTTGTTGAGCGCGATGGTGGCCAGCTTCAGGCTGGTGCGCGCCATGCGGCCCAGGGCCACCAGGTAGATTTCGTGTTCGGCGCGCGATTCGCCGATGCCGCGCGCCATCGCCACGGCCGGCGTGTCGACCGCCTGGGCCGCGCGGATGTCGGAGGCGCCGAGCAGCTGGGCGATCCGGCGCGACGGGCCGGTCGCCCCCATCTCTCCGGACAAGCGCAGTTGCGCCAGCAATTCGTCGGTGCCCAGCTGGTTCGATTGGGCCAGCTGCGCCATCAGGGCGGCGCAGGCTTCGCCATAGGCCGCGGGATTGACCAGCAGCGGGCGCGCTTCGGCGACGACCGCTTCGCCACGCCCGGCGCGCATCAGGAGCGCATAGCAACGCACCTGCAGCTCGCTGCTCTGCCCGGCTGCCGCCAGTTCGCGTTCAAAATTCGCCCAGTCGCGCTGGCGGCCGAGTTCCAGAAGCCACTCGGTGCGCAGCCGGTCGGCGACGGCACTGCCCTCGTGGCGCCGCAGCACGCCGCGGATTTCCTCGTACGGTGTCTCGCGCAGGCGTGGTTTGAGACGATAATAGTCGACATAGGCTGGCAGCACGTAGTTGGGCAGGCGCGCGGCGAGCGCGTTGGCGCGGGCGCCATCGTTCTGGCGCGCCGCTTCGCGCAGCAGCAGGAAGGTGTCGTCGTCGGCGCGCGAGGAAGTGGCGGCAGATGCAGCAGCGGGTGCGGCGGCAGGTGCGGTGGCAGGTGCAGCCGCAGGCGCGGCGGGGAGCGCCGGGGCGGCGGGCACGGCGGGTGCCTGGGCCAGGGCGCAGGCACCGGCAGCGGCCAGGACTGCGCCGGCGATCAGTTTCATTGGAAGCAACAACACAGCTTTTCTATCCTTCATTCGAATCATGACCGGCAAAACAAGAATACCACGCGCATCGATCACGCCACCGCAAGCGGACGCGAGCGTGGCGCCAAAGAGCGTCATGTCCAGCATCGCACAGGAGGGCATGGCGCACGGCAATGCTGCACAGGCATCTGCGGCGGGCGACGCGGAAATGCAACAAACCGCAGCCGCTCCGGCGCAGCCCTCCATCGACAAGGGAGGCGCCGCAGCGGCCAAGGCCGCCCTGCGCAAGCGTTTGAAGGCAGGCCGCGCCAGCCTCGACGATGCCGGCAAAGCCGGGCGCGACGGCCGTATCGGCGCCCAGGTGCTGGGCTGGTGGCGCCGTGCCCGCCCGCCCCTGCTGGCCGTTTACTGGCCGCTGCCCGGCGAGCCGGATCTGATGGACACCTACCGCGCACTTGCGCAGGAGGGCGCCGCGCTGGCGCTGCCGGTGGTGGTCGAACGGCATGCGCCGCTGGTGTTCGCCGAATGGACCCCGGGCGAAGCCATGGCCGTCGACCCGATGGGGATCGCGGTGCCGGCGCAACTGCGCACGGTGGCGCGTCCGCCGGCCCTGCTGGTGCCCTGCCTCGGCTTTAACGAGGGTGGTTACCGGCTCGGCTATGGTGGCGGGTTTTATGACCGCACGCTGGCCGGCGGCATCAAGCCGGCCACGCTGGGCATCGCCTATGCCTGCCAGGCGGCCGAGTTCGAAGCCGACGAGCATGACTTGCCGCTCGACCTGATCGTCACCGAGGAAACAAGCGTGGAGTAAACAAAAAAATCCCGGCAAACGCTTGCGCGTGGCCGGGATCGTCATGCCTGCCGGGCGTTTAACCGTGTGGCGTGGCCTGGCCCGTCAGGCGCGTCCAGATCGCCGTGGTCGCGACCGCCTGGTTCATGCTGTAGAAGTGCAGGCCCGGGGCCCCGCCGGCGAGCAGGCGTTCGCACAGGCCGGTGACCACATCGAGTCCGAAGGCCTTGATCGAGGCGCTGTCGTCGCCGAAGCTGGCCAGTTTCAGGCGCACCCAGCGCGGAATTTCGGCGCCGCACATGTCGGAAAAACGCATCAGCTGCGTGTAGTTCGTGATCGGCATGATGCCGGGCACGATCGGCACGTCGATACCCAGCTGCTGCGCATGCTCGACGAACTGGAAATAGGCGTCCGCATTATAAAAATACTGGGTGATGGCGGCATTCGCCCCGGCCTTGATCTTGCGCTCGAAATTGATCAAGTCGTCCTGGGGCGAACGTGCCTGCGGATGCATTTCCGGATAGGCCGCCACTTCGATATGAAACCAGTCGCCGGTCTCGGCGCGGATGAACTCGACCAGTTCATTGGCGTAGCGCAGCTCGCCGGCGCCACCATAACCGCTGGGCAAGTCACCCCGCAGCGCCACCAGCCGGCGGATGCCGTGCGACTGGAATTCCTGCAGCAGCGCCCGGATCGACGGGCGCGTCGCGCCCACGCAGGACAAGTGCGGCGCCCCCGGCTGGCCGTCGGCCATGATGTCGAGCACCGTGTCGAGCGTGCCCTGCTGGGTGGAACCGCCCGCGCCGAAGGTCACCGAAAAATACTTCGGGTTCAGTTCGGCGAGCTTGCGGCGTGCGACGCGCAGTTTGTCGACGCCCTCGGGTGTCTTGGGCGGGAAAAACTCGATGCTGAAATTATGCGTTTCCATCTTTATTACTCAAGAGCAGGGAGGAAAGCGCCCACGAAATGACGCTGTACAGGATCGCCGCCAGGAAGGCCGACCAGAATCCCGCCACTTCGAAGCCATCGATCAGGGTCGACACGAGCCAGAACAGGATCGCATTGATCACCAGAATAAACAGCCCAAGCGACAGCACCGTGACGGGCAAGGTCAACAGCACCAGCAGCGGCCGGATCAGGGTGTTGACCAGGCCCAGCACGAGCGCGGCAATCAGCGCGGTGCCGACGTTGGTCACGGCGACGGAATTCATCAGGTAAGGCAGGGCCATCAGGGCGGCGGCGTTGATCAGCCAGGTAAGGAGCAGGCGCATGTTCAGCTTTCGTGGTGCGTTTTTTGTTGTTGGGAGCAAGCTTGCGAGAAACGCCCCGGACCGGGTCCGGGGCTGGTACTGCTAGTGATTACTGACTGTTAATAACGGTAATGCTCGGGCTTGTAAGGGCCTTCCTTCTTTACCGAAATATACGCGGCCTGCTCTTCGGTCAGTTCGGTCAGCTGGGCGTTGAGCTTTTTCAGCTGCAGGCGCGCGACCTTCTCGTCGAGGTGCTTCGGCAGCGTGTAGACGCCGACCGGGTACTGGTCCGTGTTGGCGAACAGTTCGATCTGGGCGATAGTCTGGTTCGCGAACGACGAGCTCATCACATAGGACGGGTGGCCCGTGCCGCAGCCCAGGTTCACCAGGCGGCCTTCGGCCAGCAGGATGATCCGCTTGCCATCCGGGAAGATGACGTGGTCGACCTGCGGCTTGATGTTTTCCCACTCGTATTTCTTGAGTGCGGCGACATCGATTTCGTTGTCGAAGTGACCGATGTTGCAGACAATCGCCTGGTCCTTCATGCGCAGCATGTGGGCTTCGGTGAGGATGTGATAGTTGCCGGTACAGGTGACAAAGATGTCGCCGTGTTCGGCCGCGTAGTCCATCGTCACGACGCGGTAGCCTTCCATCGCCGCCTGCAGTGCGCAGATCGGGTCGATTTCGGTGACCCACACTTGCGCCGACAGGGCGCGCATGGCCTGGGCCGAACCTTTGCCGACGTCGCCATAGCCGGCGATGACGGCAACCTTGCCGGCAATCATGACGTCGGTAGCGCGCTTGATACCGTCGACCAGCGACTCGCGGCAGCCGTACAGGTTGTCGAACTTCGACTTGGTGACGGAATCGTTGACGTTGATCGCCGGGAAGGCCAGCTTGCCTTCCTGGTGCATCTGGTACAGGCGGTGCACGCCGGTAGTGGTTTCCTCGGTCACGCCGAGGATCTGCGGCAGGCGCTTCGAATACCAGTGCGGGTCCCTGGCGATACGGCCCTTGATCGCATTGAACAGGCAGATTTCCTCTTCCGAACCCGGCTTGGCCAGCACCGAGATATCGGTCTCGGCGCGCGCGCCCAGGTGCAGCAGCAAGGTGGCGTCGCCGCCGTCGTCGAGGATCATGTTCGAGTACACGGCATTGCCGGCGGCGTCATTCGGCCACTCGAAGATGCGGTGCGTGTATTCCCAGTACTCGTCCAGGGTTTCGCCCTTGACGGCGAACACCGGCGTGCCGACTGCGGCGATGGCGGCGGCGGCGTGGTCCTGGGTCGAATAGATGTTGCACGAGGCCCAGCGCACTTGCGCGCCGAGGGCTTCCAGCGTGCGGATCAGCACGGCGGTCTGGATGGTCATGTGCAGCGAGCCGGTGATGCGCGCGCCCTTAAGGGGCTGGGCAGCGGCGAATTCTTCCTGGATGGCCATCAGGCCCGGCATCTCGGTTTCGGCAATGCGGATTTCCTTCTCGCCCCAGGCGGCCAGGGAGATGTCGGCAATATGGAAGTCTTGGGTAGTTTTCAAAACGGCGCTCATCACGCCCTCCTTTCAGTTAGAAAAAAGTAACGTGAGCGCAGTGTTGATGATCCGAGCCTGGCGAAAGGAATCTTTCGTCGCAACGCTCCTCGGAACGACATAGTTTAACACGTCTTGGCAAAGGCGGCCGCAGGGGCGCGCCTTGTTCTCAAGCCAGCGCAACCCTGCCGGCGAGCGGCGCGGCGGCGCCGGATTGCGCCAGCGGCAGGCGGATCTCGAAACTGCTGCCCAGGCCCAGGCCCGCGCTGCTCGCCGAGACCGTACCGCCATGCAGTTCGACCAGGCTTTTCACCAGCGCCAGGCCCAGGCCGAGTCCGCCGTTCTGGCGTTCCGACGAGGTTTCCGCCTGCACGTACAAATCGAAGAGGTGTGGCAAGAGTTCGGCAGCAATACCTTGGCCATTGTCGGCCACCCGCAGCATGGCCGCGCCGTCGCGCGCTTCCAGTGCCAGCGTGATCTGCCCGCCTGACCCCGTATACCGGATCGCATTGCCGAGCAAGTTGCCGACGACTTGCACCAGGCGGATCGCATCGCCTTCGACCGGGCACGGGCCGGCCGGCAGCAGCACGTCGACCGTTTGCCCCTTGCCTTCGGCCGCCGGCGTCAGCTGCTCGACGGCGGCGCCGACCACCTCGCGCATGTCGACCTCGGCCTTGACGATTGAAATCAGGCCGCGGCTGATGCGCGAGACGTCGAGCAAGTCTTCCACCAGGCGGTTCATGTGGCTGACCTGACGGGTAATCAGGTCGCTCAAGCTGGCGGTCTGGGCCACGGCGTCCGGGCTCTTCTTCAGCAGGTGCGCTGCCATCGCCGCCGCCGACAGCGGACCGCGCAGCTCATGGCTGAGCATCGACAGGAATTCGTTCTTCTGGCGGTCGGCCGACTGCAAGGACGCTGCTTTTTCGTTGAGCAGGCGATTGAGTTCCTCGACCCGTTCGTTGGTCTGCTCGAGGCGCTCCGAGACGGCGACCAGTTCGTCCTGGCGTTCCTGCAGCGCCGCCAGGGCGTCGGTCAGCTCACGGTTTTGCTGGTTCGCTTCGGACAAAGCCACATTGCTGGGCATCGATACGCCCGCAACCGCGACGGCGATCTCCGCCGGCGACATGGCGCGCGCGCCGGCCGGCAGCATTTTTTCCAGCACGATCCGGGTGCCGCTTTTGCCGGTGACAATATCGCACTCGTCCATGAAACGGCGCGCCGCCAGCAAGCCGCTGCCGCCCGGACGCTGGGCGCGTTCCTCTCCGGCCAGCAGCAGCTCGAGGCCATCGATGCCCGGCCCTTCATCCTCGACCACGATGACCAGGGTTTTTTCCCGTCCGGCCTCGCCAGCCAATGAAAAGCCCACCTTGCCTTCGCCCGCAAAGCTGAACACGTTGCGCGCAAGTTCAGACACGACTGTCGCGATACGCGCCTGGTCGTGCTGGCTGAAGCCGCAATGGGCCGCGATTTCGCGCGCACGCCGGCGTGAAGCAATGACATCCATCTCGCAAGCAACGGCGATGGTGAGGATGGGCTGAGACATGGTGTCCTTTCTTATACGCACGGGAACGTTTCCATTGTTGGAAGTCGAGGAAGGATCAGAGCGGCTGACGGAGAAGGTGCCAGAACGGGAAAAAGTGGTGTTGTACAAAAGGAATTAATTACGGAATTGAAAATGCCCGGAGGGAATTATGCGCTACAACGCGCGACCCTGCTGAAAACAGTCGAGATTATTGGGGATCAGAGGTGGGAAATGCCTGGAACGGGCGGGGATGGTACAAAGCCCGGCCCCCGGTACGGATGCTGTCCGTAGTGGGGACCGGGCTGTTATGGACCGACTTTATGCCAGCCCGGCTTCCGCGCGCAGCAGCGCCGCCTTGTCGGTGCGCTCCCAGGTGAATTCCGGCTCTTCGCGGCCGAAGTGGCCGTAGGCGGCCGTCTTGGCGTAGATCGGGCGCAGCAGGTCGAGCATCTGGACGATGCCTTTCGGGCGCAGGTCGAAGTGTTCCATCACCAGCTGGGCAATCTTGTGGTCGGGGATGACGCCGGTGCCTTCGGTATACACCGTAATGTTGATCGGACGCGCCACGCCGATCGCGTAGCTCACCTGCACCTGGCACTGGCGCGCCAGGCCGGCGGCGACGATGTTCTTGGCGACATAGCGCGCGGCGTAGGCCGCCGAGCGGTCCACTTTCGAGGGATCCTTGCCCGAGAAAGCGCCGCCGCCGTGCGGGGCTGCGCCGCCGTAGGTGTCGACGATGATCTTGCGCCCGGTCAGGCCGCAGTCGCCCTGGGGGCCGCCGATGACGAAGCGGCCGGTCGGGTTGACCAGGTAGCGCGTTCCCTGCAGCCACTCGCGCGGCAGCACCGGCTTGATGATTTCCTCGATCACCGCTTCCTCGATCTGCGAGTGGGTGACGTCCGGATGGTGCTGGGTCGAGAGCACGACCGTGTCGACCGCGACCGGGCGGCCGTCGACATAGCGCAGCGTGACCTGGCTTTTTGCGTCCGGACGCAGCCACGGCAGGCGCCCGTCCTTGCGCAGCTGCGACTGGCGCTCGACCAGGCGGTGTGCGTAGTGGATGGCGGCCGGCATCAGCTCGGCGGTCTCGTCGCAGGCGTAGCCGAACATCAGGCCCTGGTCGCCGGCGCCCTGGTCGAGGTCGAGTCCGGCGCCTTCGTCGACACCCTGGGCGATGTCCGGCGACTGCTTGTCGTAGCAGACCATCACGGCGCAGCCCTTGTAGTCGATGCCGAACTCGGTGTTGTCGTAACCGATGCGCTTGATGGTCTCGCGGGCCACGCCGATATAATCGACGTTGGCGTGGGTGGTGATTTCACCGGCGAGGACCACGAGGCCGGTGTTGCACAGCGTTTCAGCGGCAACGCGGGCGCGTGGATCCTGCTCGAAGATGGCGTCGAGAATGGCGTCCGAAATCTGGTCGGCGACTTTGTCGGGGTGGCCTTCCGAGACGGATTCGGAAGTGAAGAGATACTCGTTGGACATGAAGGCTCCAGTTACTGTTCAAAAACTGCCGCAGCAACCCGTGCCTGCGACGCTTTAGCGACATTTATATTCCGCTTCGCAAGTTGTCTATTAACTCGGCGGATCCTGCATTAAGTGGTATTTTACGCTCCTTTAAGAAATTTTTCGCGCAGGAGGCCACTTCCTCCTCAACCCTGATCAATCGCATGCTAGTTATATTATTCAGAGTCCTGTCCGTTTTTCCACTACGCATGCTGCACGCGCTCGGCACCGCGCTGGGCTGGCTGGTCTACCTCCTCTCTCCTTCCTACCGCAGCCGCCTCGACGCCAATCTGGCGCAGGCCGGTTTCAGCCATCACCGCAAGGCCGCCGTCGCCGAAGCCGGCAAGGCGATCGTCGAGCTGGCCTTTGTCTGGTGCGGCAAGCCCGAGCGTGTCGCACGCCACGCCACCGTGGAAAACTGGGATCTGGTCCAGCGCGTGCTCGACACCGGCCGCGGCATCGTGTTCCTGACGCCGCACCTGGGCTGTTTCGAGATGACTGCGCAGCAGATTGCGCTGCGTACCGCGCTCACCGTCATGTACCGCCCGCCGAAAAAAAGCGCCTTGAAGCCGCTGGTCGAAGGCGCGCGGGCCCGCCACAACCTGCACCTGGCGCCGGCCAACCTGGCGGGCGTGCGCATTCTTGCCAAGACCCTGAAAAGCGGCGGCCTGGTCGGCGTGCTGCCGGACCAGGTGCCGCAGGAAGGCGAAGGCGTGTGGGCGCCGTTTTTCGGACGCAACGCCTATACCATGACGCTGCCGGCCAAGCTGGCCCAGCTCGGGCGCGCCGAGATCCTGCTGGTGTACGCCGAGCGCCTGCCGCAGGGGCGGGGCTACACGGTGCGCTTCGTGCCTTTCGACGGGGAGTTGTCGGGTGACGCGGCGGCCCAGGCAACAAGCATCAACCGCGCCATGGAGCAACTCATCGCACGCTGCCCGGCCCAGTATTTCTGGAGCTATAACCGTTACAAACAACCCGATGGAGTGGCCGCGCCGCAAGCCGAGGCCGTGGCATGAGGGTTTTGATCGCCTTCCTGTGGCTGCTGCACTGGCTGCCGCTGCCGGTGCTCGGGCGTTTTGGCGAGGCCGTCGGCAGCCTGCTGTTCCTGGTGCTGGGCAAGCGGCGCCATATCGCGCTGACCAATCTGCGCCTGTGTATGCCCGAATTGTCGGAATCGGAGCGCGCCGCTATCGCCCGTCAGCACTTCCGCAGTTATTCGCGCAGCATTTTCGAGCGCGCGATCCTGTGGTGGGCGCCCGAAGCGCGCGTGCGCAAACTTATCCATATCGAGGGGGGCGTGCCGCAGGCGGCGATGGAAGCCGGGCCGACGATCCTGCTCTGCCCCCATTTTGTGTGCCTGGACGTGGCCGGCGTTGCCGCCCGTGTCATTCCCGTATGCAGCATGTACGTGCCGCAAAAGAACGCCGCGTTCGACAAGCTGCTGCGCCATGGCCGCGAACGCTACGGCCAGGTGCGGCTGGTGACGCGCAAGGAAGGCATCAAGCCGATCCTGCGCGCGCTGCGCGACGGCCTGCCTTATTTCATGCTGCCGGACATGGATTTCGGCGACAAGGATGCCGAGTTCGTCCCCTTTTTCGGCGTGCCCGCCGCTACCCTGACGGCACTGGGCCGGATCGCCGGCAGCACCGGCGCCAAGGTGATCCCGGTGGTGGCGACCTTCATGCCGAATTACCAGGGTTGGCGCGTACGCTTTTATCCGGCCTGGGAAAATTATCCGGGCGACGACATGCTGGCGGCGACGCGCCGCATGAACGCTTTCATCGAAGAGCGCGTGCGTGAGGCGCCGGCCGAGTATTTCTGGACCCATAAACGGTTCAAGACGCGCCCGCCGGGCGAGCCTTCCCTGTATGAATAACGCTAGAGGACGCCGAGCATGAAACTGAAGTTCACCAAGATGCAGGGCGCCGGCAACGATTTCATCGTGCTCGACGCCATCAACCAGCAGGTCGAGCTCGATGCGCCAGGGTGGCAGCGTCTGGCGGACCGCCGCTTCGGCATTGGCGCCGACCAGATCCTGGTCGTCGAACGGCCGACCTTGCCAGGCTGCGATTTTCGCTACCGCATATTCAATAGTGACGGCGGCGAAGTCGAGCAGTGCGGCAACGGTGCACGCGCCTTTGCCCGTTTTGTAAGCGACAAGGGTTTGAGCGGCGAACGCAGCATTCGCGTGCAGACGATGTCGGGCATCATCGCGCCGCGCCTGGAAGACGACGGCAGCGTGACGGTCGACATGGGCGCGCCCGTGCTCGCGCCCGAAGCAGTGCCCTTCGACGCCAACGGCCTCGAAGGCTGCGTCGAAGGACGCGATACCGTTTGGCCGCTGCCCGTGTACCAGGGCGTGCTGGAAACCACGGTGCTGGTCTCGGTGGTATCGATGGGCAATCCGCATGCGGTGCAAGTCGTCGACGACGTCGATACCGCCCCGGTCGCCGAGATTGGCCCGCAGGTCGAGCAGCACCTGCGCTTCCCGAAGCGTGTCAACGCCGGCTTCATGCAGGTAGTGGAGCGCAATCACGTGAAGTTGCGCGTGTACGAGCGCGGCGCCGGAGAAACCCTGGCTTGCGGCACCGGCGCCTGCGCCGCCGTCGTCGCCGGCATTCGCCGCAGGCTGCTCGATTCGCCGGTACGGGTGTCGGCGCGTGGCGGCGAACTCTCGATCGCCTGGGCCGGCGAAGGCGAACCGGTCTACCTGAGCGGCCCGGCCGTCACCGTGTTCGAAGGTGAGATCGAGATCGCTGGCTAGGACGGCCTGCCCTCAGGCGGCAATCCAGTATGCGCTGCCCGCGCGCTGCGGAGTCGGCGGCACCGGCATGGCCTGCCTGGAGCTCTCCGCTTCCACGTTCGCGCGCGCGTGCGTGGCTGCGCTCACCAGCGTGCGCATGCGGTAGAGTCGCTGGCGATAATTGCCTTCGGGCCCGCCCGGACCGCAATCGACTCCATCGAACAAGTGCACGATGCGGTCCAGCGCCTGGCGCTCCTGCACCGTATCGACCATGACCAGGCGGCGCTTGCTGCGCCCGTAGCTGGCGCGGATGTCGATCACGAGGCAATGGCCCTGGTCAGCGGCCGGCACGTCGAGCAACAGGGTTTCCGCACGGGTCAGACCGAACAACGCTGCCAGTTCGAGGCGCGCCGCCAGCAGGGGATAGGCGCTCAGGTCGCCCACGCAATCGAGCAGCGCGCCGGTTTCGAGATGGGCCGCGTCAGCCGGACGCGGGGCGATTTTCTGGAGGGCCGCCAGCGCCTCGGCATTGCCCTGGGCCGCCGCCTGCTGCAGCCAGAACACCGCGCGCACATCGTTGCTTTCGTTTTCGCGGCGCGCACGCCAGGCATTGCTGCCGCACTCGAGCTGGGCAGCTTCGTAACCCATTTCCGCCGCACGCTCGAGGTAACGCTGCGCATCGGCGACGTTGCGCTGCGAGAACTCGGGCTTCAAATAGATGCGCGACAGTGCATACCAGGCCGCCGCCAGTCCCTGCTCGCCGGCCAGCAGCAGCCAGCGGATCGCTTTCTTGAAATTGGCCGCGCCGCTGCCGCTGGTGATGCGGGTGCCGTCGGCCTGCATGCGTGCATACCAGAGGCCCATGGCCAGTTGCGCATGCCGGTCGTGTTCGCTCCCTGCCAGTTCCCAGAAAGTGTGCAACTCGTCGCCGCCCACGCCGCATGCCTCTCCCTCGCCCTGCGCCAGCAGGCGCGCGGTGCGCGACAACAGGGTCACCTCGCCCGGTGCAAGACGTTGCCCGCGCTTGCTGCCTGCATTCTGAACCAGCGTGCGCGCCAGCGGCAGCGCACGCGCGAGGTAGTCGCGCCATGCGCCGCTCGTCCAGCTCTGCTCGAGCAGGGCGAGCTGCGCTTCGGCCAGGCCGTAGTCAGCGGCGCGGCGCAGCACGGGCCTTGCTCCGGCAGCCGGAGGCAGCGCCGCCATGCCGGCAACGCGGCGTTCGATCGGCTGGCCGGCCGCATGGCCGGAACTGGCGGCGCGCTGGCCTCCGGCGGTGTTTTTTCCATCTGCACTTTTACTTGCGTTCGCACCTGCGCCCGCGCGTGCCGGCGCCGCGCTGGCCGCGGCCGGACGGGCGGCGCTCCATTCGGCCCGCCGTGCCAGCAGCCACTGTGCTTCCGGGAAGCCGGCCCGCGCCGCGTCTTCCAGGGCCTGCATGGCCCTGGCCTGCGTGGCGCCGGGATCGGCGCCGGCGGCGCAGTCCTCGAGCAGCAACTGGGCCAGTACCAGGCCGGCGCGCGCGTTGCCATTGTCGTAGGCGAGTTCGTACCACGGTATCAGCGGCGTGGCATGGGTGCGCGCCAGGTCGAAGGGGATATGGCTGCCGATCAGTTCGCACGACTCGGCGCAGCCCTGGCGCGCGGCGCGGTCGAGCCAATGCAGTGCGGTCGGCAGGCTGCGCGGCAGGCCGGCGCTGCCGAACAGATAGCGCTTGCCAAGCTCGAGCTGCGCCTCGGGGCGGCCGCTGCGGGCGCTGCGAATGATCGCCAGTTCTTCACGATTTGCCATCGGTCGGTCTTTGTCAATTAGTGGGAGCGTGACGCGGGCGGATCGGCTGTGGAACTGACACTCCGATGTGCGCCCACACCCATCGGTTCAGGAAAAGTCTAAGCCAGCCCCTGCCCCCGCATGTCCCGAACAGCCCGATGATTGATATCGAACAAGCGCACCTTATTAGTGCGGAACCCGCCATCGCGGCAGGCATCAAGCGCGCTCATGGCGCTAGAGCGAACTCTGCGTTTCAAAAATACAACAGCACCCTTGGTTAAATTGGCTTTCCACCAACTCGCCCCTTCATAATTAACAAATCCGGCAATCTTGACGCATTAAACAATTAAGGTTCACTCAACGAGTGTTCCACGAATAACAAGATTTAATGCTCTTTGGATTCCCGACTCTTCTTCTAAGGAAACAAATCAATGAAAACATCCTTGATGGCAGTGGCTCTTCTCGGCGCCTTCGCCGGGGCCGCCCATGCACAGACCGCCGTTCAGATCTACGGCACGGTGGATGCAGGCCTCGTCAAGCAAAGCGGCCAAACCCTGAGCATCGGCAAGCGCGCGTCCAACACGCTGGGCTTCAAAGGTACTGAAGAACTGGGCAATGGCCTGAAAGCCCTGTTCCACCTCGAAATCCGTTACGAGCCAGACACCGGCACCCTCGAGCGCACCAACCGTCCGCTGTTCCAGGGCCAAAGCCGCGTCGGCCTGCAGGGTGATTTCGGCATGGTGCGCATCGGCCGCGGCCTGACCCCGTACTGGGAAACCATCGGCGCCTTCGATCCGTGGCATGCGGTTCCGACTGCGGGCGGTTTCTATACCGACCTCTCCGTCGCCGGCTACAATGCGCAGCCGCTCGACCCTGCAGGCACCGGCAACAACCGTTGGGCCAACGCCTTCTGGTACAACAGCCCGGTCGTCGGCGGCTTCCAGCTGAACGCGGCAATTTCCACTAAGGAAAATAACGGCGGTTCGCTCATCGGCCGCGGCACCGCGGCGGCGCCGCAGTACCCGGCGGGCGCGGAAGCCACCTCGAACCCGTTCTCGGTCTCGGCCACCTACAACAACGGTCCTGCCGCCCTGATGCTCGGTTACGAGCGCAATGCGGTCGAAACCAAGGTCATGTCGGTCGGCGCCTCGTTCATGGTCACCCCTGAACTGAAGCTGATGGGTACCGTCACCCGCCAGGACCAGGAAAACACGGTGTTCGCGAACCCGAAGACCAAGGCCTGGGTGCTGGGCGCAAACTACGCGCTGGGTCCTGGCAAAGTGCTCGCCGGCTATGGCCAGAAGGATCCCGATGGCCAGGTCAAGACCAGGCAGATGTCGCTGGGCTATGAATACAGCCTGTCGAAGCGCACCTATCTGTACATCGACGCATCGCGCCGCAAAGCGCAAAACAGCGTCAATTACTACGACCTGGGCGTCAATCACTCGTTTTGAGCTGATGCGGGCGTGAACCGCTGACACAGTAAAAGAAGGGGCAGGCACCATCGCTGGTGCCTGCCCCTTCGAACGCCCCAGGCGTTGTTTTAATGCAACGAAAGGCAGCGCCGCAACGGCTGTCATGTATACAGTGATCCGCGCCAATGGCATATTGGCAATACGGAACACCCATCCGAAGATTATTAATAGTGGAGATGCAATGAACAAATGTTTGATCGCCGGCTTGATCGCCGCCTGCTTCGCAATCCCGGCTGCTGCCGAGACCAGTGTCCAGATCTACGGCATCGCCGACGCCGGCGTCCTGTGGCAAAAAGGCGGTCCGACCAAGATCGTCAGCGGCGGCGCTGACGGTTCGCGTCTGGGATTCAAGGGCACCGAAGACATCGGCAACGGTTTCAAGGCGATCTTCAACGTGGAAGCCCGTATCGAACTCGATACCGGCACCCAGCAGCCAACCCTGGTCAACGACAACCGCGGCCTGTACCTCGAGCGCGGCCTGAACGCACTGAACGTGTTCAGCCCGGCGATTGCGCCAGGCCTGCGCGCAGCGCTGTACACGCCGGGCGCACCGGCAGTCAACCAGGAGCGCGCGCTGTTTGACCGCACCGCGATGGTCGGCCTGATCACCCCTGTCGGCGCCGTGCTGATTGGCCGCATGTACACCCCTGGCTACGAAGTGTTTGCCGCCGCCGATACGTTTGAATCGGGCATGGTCGGCACCTGGGGCCACGTCACCGGCGGCACCGCCGGCTTCACGGCACTGGGCGCGGACATCCGCTCGCAGGAATCGGTCCAGTACCGCATCGCCCATCCATCGGGCTTTGGCGGCTCGCTGATGTACGGTAAGCAAGGTTCGGGCTACCTCGGCCGTTACAGCAAGTTCCAGGGCATCGCCGGCACCTACAAGGCCAACGGCTTCGACGTCGGCATCGGCTACAACCAGGGCTACGACCAACAGGGCCGTTCGAGCCTGCGCACCCGTACCGTCGGTGGTTCCTACACCCTGAACCAGTTCAAGTTCTTCGCCGGTTACCACGACCAGCGCAACACGAACTCGGTCCTGATCGCCGATTACCTGGCTGCCTGGGATACCCGCATCGCACCAGCACTGGCCGCCGCGCCGGCGCCGATTCGTACCGCCGCCCGCAATACCTTCGAGGGCATCATGCGCACCAACACCCTGACCGATGCGAACAGCTACCAGGTCGGCGCGCACTACAAACTCGGCAGCGGCCGCCTGATGGGCTCCTACGCTTACCAGAACGACCTGACGGTAACGAACAGCAATGCTTCGATGCTGGCAGTTGCATACGATCACTTCCTGTCGAAGCGTACCGACGTGTACATCGCCGCCTCGAAGATCAAGAACGAAGGCCAGGCACAGTACTCGCCAGGCATCGCCGGTGCGCCGGGCGGCTTCACCCCTTCGGCGGGCGAAGATGGCCGTGCAGTCCAGATCGGCGTGCGTCACCGCTTCTAAGCGGCGCGTTCAGTCCGGCACTTGTGCGCCGGACTGGCACGACAGCAACAAGGGCGCCTGCGGGCGCCCTTTTTCTATCCGTCCTCCCTTCCCTCTCGGGTAGAATTGCGCACACCCAATTCCTCGCAAGCTAATCAATGAACACCACCCTCGACTCCGCCGCCGTTGCACAATTTCTGGCAGACAATCCGCAATTTTTCCAAGAACATGCCGGCCTGTTGGGCGAGGTAAAGCTGTCGAGCCCGCTAACGGGGAAAACGGTGTCGCTGCAAGAGCGCCAGATGGAAGTCATGCGCGCCAAGTACCTCGCGCTGGAACTGCGCCTGTCCGACCTGATGCGGGTGGCGGCCGAGAACACCCTCCTGCTCCAGCGCTTCCACGCCTGGCACCTGACGCTGCTGACCTCGGGTGGTGGCGGCGCCACGGCGACCGAGCTGGTTGACGGCGTGCTCGGTGGCCTGATTGAGCATTTCGGCGTGCCGCAGGCCGCGCTGCGCCTGTGGGACCTTGCCCCCGAACATGCGGACGCCCCGTTCACCGCCGGCGTGAGCGAGGACGCGCGCATGTTCGCGTCCAGCCTGCGCGCGCCTTACTGCGGCCCGAACAAGGATTTCGAGGCGGTGCACTGGCTCGAAGACGGCGACAGCGTGCGCTCGATCGTGCTGCTGCCCTTGAGCAGCGCCGGCAAGACCTTTGGCCTGCTCGTGCTCGGCTCTCACGAGCCAGAGCGGTTCAGCGCGATCATGGCCACCGATTTCCTGGCCCAGATGGGCCAGAGCGCCAGCGCCGCCCTGTCCCCGCTGCGCGGCTAAAGAATGGAAACGGCGCGCGAGGATTGGGCCGGGCGCTACCTGCGCGAACTGGCCACCCAGCGCCAACTGTCCGGCCACACGGTCGCGGCCTACCGCCGTGACCTGCTGGAACTTGCCGCTCTGGCAGGCCACGACGACTGGCCGGCCCTGACACACGCCGACATGCGCCGCTTCGCCGCGCGCCTGCATGCCGGCGGTCAGGAACCGCGTACGATCGCGCGCAAACTGTCGGGCTGGCGCGGCTTCTATGCCTGGCTGTCGCGCCAGGTGAGCCTGGCGGCGAATCCGGTCGAGGGCGTACGCGCCCCGCGCCGGCCGAAGACGCTGCCCAAGGCACTGGCCGTGGACGCCGCCGTCCAGCTGCTCGAGGCGAACCGCCAGGGCCACCCGGAACCCGCCGAACTGTGCAACCGCGCGATGTTCGAACTGCTGTATTCGAGCGGACTGCGGGTGTCCGAACTGGCCGGGCTCGACCTGGCCTATACGAGCGGCGATGGTGCGTCGTCGCTCGGCTGGTTCGATGCGGCCGCCGGCGAAGTGGTGGTCACGGGCAAGGGCGGCAAGATGCGCCGGGTACCGGTCGGCGGCCCGGCGCGCGAGGCGCTCGCTGCCTGGCTGGCGGTGCGCCCGCCGGCGCTCGACGCCAGCCCCGCCCTGTTCGTGTCGAACCGCGGCACCCGCATCACGCCGCGCGTGGTGCAGCAGCGCCTGAAGCAGCATGCGATCCGCGCCGGCTCGCCGACCCACGTCCATCCGCATGTACTGCGCCACTCGTTTGCCTCGCACCTGCTGCAATCGTCGGGCGACCTGCGCGCCGTGCAGGAACTGCTGGGCCACGCCAGCATTACCTCGACCCAGGTGTACACCGCGCTCGACTTCCAGCACCTGGCCGCCGTATATGACCGAGCTCATCCACGAGCGAAAGCGAAGTAAGCAAACGCTCGCCTGAGCTGGCGCAAACCTTGCAGCGGTTGATGGTGGCAGATTGCAAATTACGGCATAATCTTCAATTCACTTGTCCAACCAGGCCGATCCGACACCATGTCTTCTCTCCCATTGCCTGCCGTCCCGACGACGATCCTGACCGGCTTTCTCGGCGCCGGCAAGACCACCCTCCTCAATCGCATCCTGCGCGAGGAGCATGGCCTGCGCATCGCCGTCATCGAGAACGAGTTCGGCCAGGAAAACATCGACAATGAAATCCTGGTCCAGGACAGCAGCGAGCAGATCGTCGAGATGAACAATGGCTGCATCTGCTGCACCGTGCGCGGCGACCTGATCGTGGCCTTGACGACTCTCGCGCACAAGCGCGAGGCCGGCGAGATCGCGTTCGACCGCGTCGTCATCGAAACGACCGGCCTGGCCAACCCCGGTCCGGTCGCCCAGACTTTCTTCGTCGACGAAGGCGTCGGCGCCCATTACATGCTCGACGCCGTCGTGACGGTGGTCGATGCCCGCCATGCGATGGACCAGCTCGATCGCCACGAGGAAGCCCAGCGCCAGGTCGGCTTTGCCGACAAGATCCTGCTCTCGAAGCTGGACCTGGCCGACGCTGCCGAAGTCGAGGAGCTGAAAGCGCGCCTGAAGCGCATCAACCCGCGTGCGCCGATCTCGAGCTCGGATTTCGGCCGTGCCCCGATCGCCGAAGTGCTCGACCTGCGCGGATTCAACCTGAACGACAAGCTCGAACTCGACCCCGACTTCCTGCGCGCCGACACCAACGAGCAGCACGATCACGGCCATGTCCATGACGCCGCCTGCGGCCATGGCGCCGACCATCACCATGACCACCACCGCGCGCACCACAGCGACGACATCGCCGCCTTTGTGTTCAAGAGCGAGCGCGCCTTCGATCCGCAACGCCTCGACCAGTTCCTCGGCAGCATGGTGCAGGTCTTCGGCCCCAGCATGCTGCGCTACAAGGGCGTACTGTCGATGCAGGGCGCCGAGCGCAAGGTCGTATTCCAGGGCGTGCACCAGATCATGGGCAGCGATCTCGGCGCCAAATGGGAGGACGGCGAAGCGCGTGGCAGCAAAATGGTCTTTATTGGTAAAAATTTACCAAAAGACGTATTTATCAGCGGACTGGAACAATGTTTGGTATAAACTATCCCGGTTTAGCAGTACAGGTTGCATACCGCAAGCGATGTAACGGGTACTAAGGATGGACCGCAGCGAAGACGGCAGGCGCGCATGCACGGGCCGTCATGGCAGCAGCGAGGACGTGCACTTGAGCAAGGGTGCTACGGCTGAGCTAGCTGATAAAATGAAAACCTCTGTCGTATCGAAGGTAAGTGAAGTCATGACCAAAACAACGAAATCGAATGCCGCCACGGCCGAAACCCGACTTTTGACGGAAGATGAAATTCGGGCGATGGGCGACGAGGACTACATGAACCCGGCCCAGCTCGCGTTCTTCAAGGACCGCCTGCAGCAGCTCGAGAAGGAACTGCTGAAAAATGCCGGCGAGACCACGGAACACCTGCGCGAGACCGTCCTCGTCCCGGACCCGGCCGACCGCGCCACCATCGAGGAAGAACATGCCCTCGAACTGCGTACCCGCGACCGTGAACGCAAGCTGCTCAAGAAAGTGCAGCAGTCGATCGCCTCGATCGACGGCGGCGACTATGGCTGGTGCGAAGAAACCGGCGAGCCGATCGGCATCCCGCGCCTGATCGCACGTCCAACCGCCACGCTGTCGCTTGAAGCCCAGCAGCGCCGCGAACTGAAGCAAAAGCTGTACGGCGACTAAGCTGTCCGGTTGCGGCCTACGGCCTTGGGCTCCGGCCTCTGAAAAGCATGCGCCCGGCGCATGCTTTTTGCATTTTCAGACGGCAGTTTGCCGCGTACGGCAGACGTGCATGCCCTCATAAACTTTCCCATGAGATACACTAGTACGGTCTGAACGGCGTTTGCGCAGGCGCACGTGCGCGCGGGACGCCCTGGACGCCTCCATGCTAAGGTCATGGATGAGCGCTCACACCGAGCAGTCAAGGACAAACGGGAACGACGTGGGTTTCTTCTCCTTTTTGAAAAAAAAGACTGAGATGCCGGCAAGCAGGCCGGCGGCATCGGTGCGTCCCGAGGAAACCTCGCCGGGCGGGTCGCCTTCCTTCAGCGAATCCGAGCGCGAACGCCAGCGCGGCATCGCCCGCGCCACCGCCGCCAAGATCGACGCGATCGAACTCGAAATGACGACCGACATGTTCGCCGACACCGAGGCCGCCTGGGGCAATGCACGCCGCGCGCCGGCTGCGGCCACGGCGCCGGCGGCAGTGCCAGGCGGCGATGCCGGCGGCGCGCCGTCCGAACTCCTTACCCTGGCCGACCTGCCCGATGCCGCCGCCGCTCCGGCCAGCGCGCCCTGTGTCGAGGAAAGCGCCATCCTCTATGCCAATGGGCAAGCGGACCTCGCCGAGCAGCTATTGCTGGGCAGCTTGAGCGAACTTGGCCATGGCGAGCGCCAACCCTGGTGGATGCTGTTCGACCTGTACCAGGCGCAGGGGCGCGAAGCCGATTTCGAGAACGTCGCGATCGACTACGCCAGCCTGTTCGAAACCTCGCCGCCGGCCTATATCCGGCGCGTGCCCGAGGACTCGCCCGGCGCCCCCTGGGCCGGTGTGGCGTCGAGCGCACGTTTCGCGGGCACGCTCGACGCCGCCATGGCGCCACGCCTGCAAGGGCTGCTGGCCACCGCGGGCGCGCCGCTGCGGCTCGATTTCAGCGGCGTCGCCGCTGCCGACGCCGCCGGCTGCGCCGCCCTGCTCGATGCCTTGCAGGGTTTGCGCGCAGCCGGGCGCGAGGTCGCGCTGGCGGGGGCCGATGCCCTGATCCGGGTCCTGCGTCCGATGCTGGCAATCGGCGAACGCGGCGGTGGCGAAGCGCCTTGGCTGCTGCTGCTCGAACTGCTGCAAAGCCTTGGCCGCGAAAAGGACTTCGAGGAAACGGCAATGGATTACTGCGTCACCTTCGAGGTGTCGCCGCCCTCGTTCGAGGCGGGTGCTGCGCCGAACCCGGCCGCGTCCAGGCTGCCCGCGAGCACGGCGGCGTCCGGCGCGGCCGCGGAACAGCGTTTCCTGCTGCCGCCCGTCATTGACGGCGACATCAAAGCGCTGCTGGCCGCACTCGAGGCCTATGCCGATGCCGATCCCTTCCAGCCGCTCGTGCTCGATTGCACGCGCCTGGTCCGCATCGGCTTCGGCGCGGCGAACGCCCTGCAGGCCAGCCTGTGCCGGCTGGCGGCAGGCGAGCGCCAGGTCGAACTGCGCGAACTGAACCACCTGGTGGCGGCCCTGCTGCGCCTGCTGAATTATCCGGACTGCGCGCGCCTGTACGCGCACAAATATTAAGCCGTCCCTGCGGATCTCTTGGCCCTGGCGACTCATCCTGGCTTGCAATTTTATGCAACATCCCCACTTGCGCAGGGCTAAGCAAAGCAAATTCATCATGAGGCAAAAATGGAACAATTTCACGGCACCACCATTGTGAGCGTGCGCCGCGGCGCCCAGGTCGCCCTCGGCGGCGATGGCCAGGTCACCCTCGGCAACGTGGTCATGAAGGGCTCGGCGCGCAAGGTGCGCAGGCTGTATCAGGGCAAGGTCCTGTGCGGCTTTGCCGGCGCCACCGCCGACGCCTTTACCCTGCTCGACCGTTTCGAGGCGAAACTGGAAAAGCACCAGGGCAACCTGCTGCGCTCGTCGGTCGAACTGGCCAAGGACTGGCGCACCGACCGCATGCTGAGCAAGCTCGAAGCAATGCTGCTGGTGGCCGACCGCGAAGTTACCCTGATCATCACCGGCAACGGCGACGTGCTCGAACCCGAGGACGGCATCGGCGCCATCGGCTCGGGCGGCATCTATGCCCAGTCGGCGGCCAAGGCGCTGCAGGAAAATACCGACCTGTCGCCCGGCGAGGTGGTCAAGAAGGCGCTGACCATCGCCGGCGAGCTGTGCATCTATACGAACCTGTCCCACATCATCGAAACACTGGAATGACTGGCGCCCCCACCATGAACATGACCCCACTGGAAATCGTCTCGGAACTGGACAAGCACGTCGTCGGCCAGGGCAAGGCCAAGCGCGCCGTCGCCATCGCCCTGCGCAACCGCTGGCGCCGCCAGCAGGTGGCCGAGCCGCTGCGCCACGAGATCACCCCGAAAAACATCCTGATGATCGGCCCGACCGGCGTCGGCAAGACCGAGATCGCGCGCCGCCTGGCGCGCCTGGCGGACGCGCCCTTCATCAAGATCGAAGCGACCAAATTTACCGAAGTCGGCTATGTCGGGCGCGACGTCGACACCATCATCCGCGACCTGATCGACATCGGCATCAAGCAGACCCGCGCCAGCGAAATGAAGAAGGTGCGCCAGCGCGCCGAAGACGCCGCCGAAGACCGCATCATCGACATCCTGGTGCCGCCGGCACGCGACTTCGGCTTCAACGTCAGCGCCGCGCCCGAGGCGAAAGACGGCGACACCACGCGCCAGACTTTCCGCAAGCGCCTGCGCGAGGGTTCGCTCGACGAGCGCGAAGTCGAAATCGACGTGGCCGACGCGGCGCCGCAGATGGAAATCATGGCGCCGCCGGGCATGGAAGAAATGACGGAACAGATCAAGTCGATGTTCGCCGGCGTCGGCGCGGCGCGCAAGAAGCCGCGCAAGATGAAGATCAAGGAGGCGATGAAGGTGCTGGTCGACGAAGAAGCCGGGCGCCTGATCAACGAAGACGAAATGAAGCAGAAGGCGATCCACAACGTCGAGAACAACGGCATCGTGTTCCTGGACGAGATCGACAAGATCGCAACGCGCTCGGAGCACGGCGGCGCCGACGTCTCGCGCGCCGGCGTGCAGCGCGACCTGCTGCCGCTGGTCGAGGGAACCACTGTCAACACCAAGTACGGCATGATCAAGACCGACCACATCCTGTTCATCGCCTCGGGCGCTTTTCACCTGGCCAAGCCCTCGGACCTGATTCCCGAGCTGCAGGGACGCTTCCCGATCCGGGTCGAACTCGAGTCACTGTCGATCGACGATTTCAAGCGCATCCTGACCAGCACCGACGCCTGTCTCACCACGCAATACGAGGCGCTGCTGGCGACCGAAGGCGTGCACATGTCGTTTTCCGAGGACGGCATCCACCGCCTGGCCGAGATCGCGTTCTCGGTCAACGAGCGTACCGAAAACATCGGTGCGCGGCGCCTGTACACGGTTATGGAAAAGCTGCTCGAGGAAATTTCATTCCACGCCAGCGACACGCAGGAAAAACAGGTGACGATCGACGCGGGCTATGTCAACGAGCGGCTCGACGTGCTGTCGGCCAACGAAGACCTGTCGCGCTACGTGCTGTAAAGGAGAGAGTACATGGCGAACAAGGCACTCGCCACGCGGCAAAAAATGATGCTGCGTGCCCAACCGGTCCAGCAACTGAGCAAACCGCGCAATCCGGTCGCGGCCCTGGCCAAGGCACGCTCGGCCGGGGCGCACGCCAAGCCGCTGTCGAGCGAGCGGCAGGCTGCCAGGCAGCAGTTGAAAAAGGCGCCGCTGGTTCCCGAGGACGACTGAGCGTCGAACACGGGAAGCGGCGGCGCCACGGTCCTGCTGACTGGACGATGGTCAGGGCTCAGGCTTGCCGCCCTCCTTCGCACTTGCTCCCATAATACGCCTGCTGGCCCTGGGCGCGCACCTTGCGCGCCAGCTGCACCGCTTCGCCTGCCGCCTGATTGACCGCGGCAAAGGCATCCGGCGCATCCGTCAGGCGCATCAGGGTCTGCTCGGCTTCGGGCGTCGCCGCCAGCGCCAGGCCGAAGGTCGCGGACACGGCCAGTTCGGCCGCCAGCACCTCGAGAGGCGGCGCCTCGACGCCGGCCACCGCTGCCTCGGCGGCGGCCACCGCCTCGCGTGGGATGGCCATGCTGGTCGCGTCCTGCTTGCCGCTGGCGACGCTCGTCAGGAAGGCCAGCGCCGCCTGGCTGCCGGTCTTGTTGGCCAGGTCGCCGAGATGGATCAGGGCGGCGTGCTTGGCATTGAACACGGCCCGGCTGGCGCGCACGCTGTGCACGAAGTCGAGCAGCGGCTGGACGGCGATCTCGCTGCCGATGAAGCAGAGCGTGGTCACGATCTCCGGCAGGAATTCTTCGTGCTGTTCCGGCGCATTCACCAGCCATTCGATCAGCAGCCTGGCGTCCTCCTCTGTATAGCGCGATGCGGCCCCGTAGGGAACCCCCTGGATCCAGTGCCGAGAGACGAACTCGCGCACATCCTGCGGCGCTTCCACATCGACTCCCAGCGCACAGGATTGCGGCATCACGGCGCCGGCAACGGCGGCCGGGCCGCTCAGGAACAGCGCCGATTCGGCGGCGTTGACGACGTTGTGGTCGGGGGCGATGCTCGGGTACATGAGGGCGCGCGGGTCATCCGTGCGGTGGCCGATGCCGGCGTTGTGGCCGTATTCGTGCGCCCACAGGATGCCTTCCTGGTTGGGCGTGAAGCGCACGGCCGCCAGGTTGACCGTCGGGCTGCCGACCGGGGCGCAGCCGATGATCGAGCCGCCGGGCCCGCCGCACCAGCGAATCGCCTGGACGATCTTGACCCCGGCGCCGGCATCCAGGAGTGCGGTGAGGTGGGCTTCGGTCTGGATCGCCGCCGGAATGTCTGGAGGCAGCAGCTGGACCGCGCCATTGCGCACGAACTGGACCGGGGTGGCGACGTCCGCGGGCGATTCGTCGCTCTGCAGGATGGTGCCCATGTCGCGCAGGATCTGGTCCGCCTCGGCATCGCTCAGGCTCACCGTGCTGTGGCGTTGCACAGTGACCTGGACGGTCCGGCCGCCGACGCCGCCCGGGTTGACCACCAGGTAGTCGGCATAGAGCGGGAGATCGGTTTCTGATTCGATGTTGATCCAGACATCGACGCCGCCGGCACGCGGCGCCACGTTGTGCACCGTGTAGCGCGCCGCCCCGACGCGCTTGCCGGCGTCGGGCCCGCCCGCGGCGCCCTCGCCGATCGAGACGAACACCTGGGAACGGGGAGTGATCTCGCCCCAGTTGAGCTGGAGAATCCACTCGCCGCGGCGCAGGCCCCAGTCATGCCGGTAGATGAAGCCGGCCCCGTTCAGTTCAGGCTGCGGCGAGGCCGCCCCGAACAAGGGCCGCACCGCGGCCTGCAGGACTTCCTGCACAGCCTCTTGCCTGGCCGCGCCAATGGGAAGCGATTCAGGCGTTTGAATCTGATTGTTTGTCATGACCATCTCCTTGTCCACGCGATATGCCTACAGGTAACCCGGCTGTGAAGCAACAGGCCAGGTCAGTTCGCCAGTTCCGAACTCTTTGAATCTAATGGAAGTTTTTTGAAGATGAGCTCGTTTAAATCAAGCCCGTATGGCGCACCGGCTTGGGCAGCAGGCGACCGACGTCTTGCCGCTTTGACCATTCGCCTGTACATTGGTCGCCGCCCCTTGCCCCTTGCCATCGCTTCATGACAGGAACCCCATGAGCTCTCCCGAGCTGATCGTCGACGTGCTGCGCGCCGAACTACGCGCGGCCAACATTACCTATAAAACCCTGGCCGAACGCATAGACATGAGCGAGTCGAGCGTCAAGCGCCTGTTCGGCCAGAAGGACATGCCGCTGTCGCGCCTGGCGCAGATCTGCCAGGCTGCCGGGATTGCCTTCGAGGATGTATTGCGCCGCGCCGCCGATGCCCGGCCGCAGACCGACGCCCTGACACTGCGCCAGGAAACGTCGCTGGTGGCCAAGCCGCGCTTGCTGCTGGTGGCGATCTGCTGCCTGGGCTACTGGAGCTTCGAGCAGATCCTCGAGACCTATCGCCTGACCGAACCGGAATGCATCGCTTGCCTGCTCGAGCTCGACCGGCTGGGACTGATCGAACTGCGGCCGCTGAACCGCTATGCGCTGCGCGTGTCGAACGCCTTCCACTGGCTGCCGGACGGACCGGTGCAGCATTATTTTCGCGAGCACATCGTGCCGGATTATTTCGCGGGGCGTTTCGATGGCGCCGGCGAGACCTTGATGTGCCTGCCGGCGCGGCTGTCGGCGGCCAGCAGCGCCGAGCTGGCCCAGAAGATCCATCAGCTGGCGGGGGAGCTGACGCGGCTGCATCGGCATGACCGGCGCCTGCCCGCGGACGAGCGCGAGGGCATGACCTTGCTGGTGGGATTCCGGTCCTACGAATTTGCCGCGTTCACGGCGCTTCGGCGCTAGCTTATTGCGATACCGGCTGGCTGCTGACCGGGCTGCCGATCGAGCGGGTCGGCGGTGGCATTTGCGGCTGGCTCGGCGGTGGTGGGGGCGGCGGCGGCGGGCTGATGTCGGCCGGCGGGCCTTCCTGGGGCGGCTCCTGACCCTGCGGGATCACCGGATTGACTTCACCCGGCGGCGGCGCTTGCACCGCGCCTGGCGAGGTTTGCGGTTCCATCGTCGGCATCGCACCGGGAGCAACCGGCTGCCCCATCGGCACCGCGCCCGACAGCGGGATCGCGGGCCGGCTGTCGGCCACGAGATCGACCCGCTTCATGACGCCGCCTTCGGACAGCATGATGTAATTGCGGTGCACTTCGCTGACGCTGACGCCCGGCGCCAGTTCGCGCCCCACTTTCAAGGCCTTGGGCGGCTGGCCGTCGGCCGTCAGGATCGCCACGCTGTCGCGCCCGGCCGAGACGATGCCGGTCAACTGGTAATTGCTGACGACATTCATCACGGCCTGGCCGCCGAACAGGGTCGCGGCCGCGTCCGGCGAGGGCTCGGGCAATGAGGTCGTTTGCACCGTCGTGATCGGCCGTTGCTGGGGCTTGTACAACTGCATGCCCCAATAGGTGGCCGAGACCGCCAGGAAGACCAGGGACAGCAGGGTGAACAGGAGAGGCAGGCGCTTCATTGATGTCCTTGTTATTGCACGAGCTGGTTGATTTCAATGATCGGCATCAGCACCGCCAGCACGATCAACAGCACCACCATGCCCATCGCCAGGATCAGCACCGGCTCGAGCAGGCCGGCGATGGTCAGCGTGCGCCGTTCCAGGTCGGCCTGCTGGGAGTTGGCGGCGCGCTCGAGCATGGCCGGCAGTTCGCCGGTGATTTCGCCGGCGCGGATCATGTGCACCAGCATCGGCGGGAAGAGTTTTTGCGCCGACAGCGCCCGCGCCAGGCTGACGCCTTCGCGCACGCTGCCGGTGGCCTGTTCGACCAGTTCGCGCATGGCGACGTTCGACAGGGTGTCGCGGCTGGTGTCGAGGGCGCGCAGGATCGGCACGCCCGAGCCGGTGGTGATGGCCAGGGTGCTGGCGAAACGCGCCGTGTTCAGGCTGCGCTCGAACTTGCCGTAGATCGGGGCCGTCAGCAGCCAGGTATGCCAGCGCCGTTTCAGCACCGGGTTTTGTAAAGCACGACGCCATGCGAACCAGGCGCACACCAGGGCAATACCCAAAACGATGCCGTAGTCGCGCATGAAATTCGATACCGCCAGCATCATGACGGTCAGCAGGGGCAGCTTCTGTTTGGTATTGGCAAACACCGAAACGATCTGCGGCACCACGTAGGTGAGCAGGAAAATCACGATCGCAAACGCCACCACGGTGACGATCGCCGGGTAAGTAAAGGCCAGGCGCACTTTCTGCACCAGCGCGTTGCGGCGCTCGATGTAATCGGCCAGGCGCGACAGCACGCGCGCGATCTGGCCGATCTGTTCGCCCGACGACACCAGGCCGCGGTAGATCTGGTCGAAGTCGCGCGGGTGGTGCGACAAGGCGTCCGAGAACGAAATGCCGCCGATGACTTCGGAGCGGATCGAGGCGATCAGGTCGCGCACATAGGGCCGTTCGGCCTGCTCCAGCAGGGCGGTAAACGCCTGCTCCAGCGGCAGTCCGGCCTCCAGCAGGCTGGCCAGCTGGCGCGTGAACAGCGCCAGCTCGACCGTCGAGAGGCGCTCGCCGAAGCCGCGCGAACGGGTAGCACCGCTGGCGTCGACCTGGGCCGCGATCGCTTCCACGTTCAGCGGCGTCAGGCCCTGCACGCGCAGATCGGCGCGCGCGGCGCGCGGGCTGTCGGCGTTGACGACGCCCTTGCGCGTGGCGCCGCCGATATCGACTGCTTCGTAACGAAATGCCGGCACTTAATTGATCCTCACTGAGTAATTCCCATTCATTAATCCTTGCTCAGTCTTTAGTTACGCGCAGCAACTCCGCCTGCGTCGTAATGCCTTCTTGCAGCCAGCGTTCGCCGTCTTCCCGCATGGTGCGCATGCCGCTCTTTTGGGCCGCGCCGCGGATGTCCGCTTCGGATGCCTGGTTGTGGATCTGGGCGCGGATCGCCTCGGTGGTTTCGAGCAGCTCGTAGACGCCGACCCGGCCCTGGTAGCCGGTGTGGCCGCAGCGTTCGCAGCCGACCGCATGCCAGACCGCGCCGTCGCTCTTCTTGCACTGCGGGCAGAGTTTGCGCACCAGGCGCTGGGCCATCACGCCCAGCAAGGACGACGATAGCAGGAAGGGTTCGATGCCCATGTCCAGCAGGCGCGTCACGGCGGCGGCAGCGTCGTTGGTGTGCAGGGTAGCGAGCACCAGGTGGCCGGTGAGCGAGGCCTGGACCGCGATCTGCGCCGTTTCCAGGTCGCGGATCTCGCCGATCATGATCACGTCCGGGTCTTGGCGCAGGATTGCGCGCAGGGCCTTGGCGAAAGTCATGTCGATGCGGGCGTTGACCTGGGTCTGGCCGACACCGTTCAAGTCGTACTCGATCGGGTCTTCGACCGTCATGATGTTGGTGGTCGAGGCGTTCAGGCGCGACAGCGCGGCGTACAGGGTCGTGGTCTTACCCGAGCCGGTCGGACCGGTGACGAGCACGATGCCGTGCGGCTGGTTGATCAGCTTGTCGAACTGGGGCAGCAGGTCCGGCGCCATGCCGAGGTGGCTCAAATCGAGCCGGCCCGCTTCCTTGTCGAGCAGGCGCAGCACGGCGCGTTCGCCGTGGCCGGTCGGCAGGGTCGAGACGCGCACGTCGACCGGTTTGCCGCCGATGCGCAGGGTAATGCGGCCATCCTGCGGCAGGCGTTTTTCGGCGATGTCGAGCTGCGACATGATCTTGATACGCGAGATGAGCGACGCGTGGATGCCCTTGCGTGGACGCACGATGTCGCGCAGCGTGCCGTCGATGCGAAAACGTACGACCGACGTCTGTTCGAATGGTTCGATGTGGATATCCGACGCCCCTTCGCGCAGCGACTGGGTCAGGAGCGCATTGATCATGCGGATCACCGGCGCGTCGTCGGAGGATTCGAGCAGGTCTTCGATGGCCGGCACGTCCTGCAGCAGGCGCGTCAGGTCGAGGTCGGCGTCGAATTCGTCGGCGACCTGGTTGGCGTCGCCTCCGGCCGAGGCATAGGCGGCGGCGATGGCGTCATCGAGCTCGCCGCGGTCGAGGCGGCGCAGCAGGATGCGGCCGAAGCGGCGCGACACCTCGGCAATGGCGGCCGGCGGCGTGGCGCTGGAAATCAGCACCTCGACGCTCTGGCCGGCAGCGTCGCCGCTGCGCGCCAGCACGCCGTGGTCGCGGGCGAAGGCATAAGGCAACAAATTAGTCATGCTTCATCACTTCCGGTTTGGTGGCGTCACCGGACGATACTCGGGAACCGACGGCGACACCTGCGCCGGGCTCGGCGCTACCCCGCCCGGGCTGCGACGCGTCACATTGCCGGGAGCGGTAGGAACACCGGTGGCAGCACCGGGACGAACGGTCACCGGCGCCGGCGGCGGCACCGTGGCCAGGGTCCCGCCCGCAGGCGGCTGGCCATTCGTCAATGGTGGCAGTTCCGGCGAGCCGATGTCGCGCACCAGGATGGTGTCGTCGACCGGACGCGTCGTATTGCCCAGCGCGCGCATGTATTCGTAGCGGTCGAGCGAGATGCTGTTGTTCTGCTCCTTGCTGCGCACCACC
>NZ_JCASIN010000011.1:0-72475 GCF_059685915.1 Telluria sp. LT2P34 | reverse complement strand
CATGCCAGGCGATAACGTGTCGATCACCGTCAAGCTGATCAACCCGATCGCGATGGAAGAAGGCCTGCGCTTCGCTATCCGCGAAGGCGGCCGTACCGTCGGCGCCGGCGTGGTTGCCAAGATCATCGCTTAATTAGCGTTTGATTTTCCGGTGGGTTCGTCCTGCCGGCACAACAAGAGGGGGCGGAATTTCATTTCTGCCCCCTCTGTTCGAGTGGGAACGGTGTTATACTCTCGCTCCTTTGCAGCACCGTAGTACATGACAAATCATTGCCGGCCTATAAAACCGGTTCGCTCTTTTCTAAGGAAATCGCATGTCCGCAAACCAGAAAATCCGCATCCGCCTGAAAGCGTTTGACTACAAGCTGATCGACCAGTCCGCACTGGAAATCGTCGACACCGCCAAGCGCACCGGCGCTGTGGTCAAGGGCCCGGTCCCACTGCCGACCCGCATCCAGCGTTTCGACATCCTGCGTTCGCCGCACGTCAACAAGACCTCGCGCGACCAGTTCGAGATCCGTACGCACCAGCGCCTGATGGACATCGTCGATCCTACCGACAAGACCGTTGACGCACTGATGAAGCTGGACCTGCCAGCTGGCGTCGACGTCGAAATCAAGCTGCAGTAAATCCGTTTTCGGTCCACGCGGAGCAGTCCGCGGGCCAGTGAAACAATCAGGGCCGGGAAGGGTCGCCAATTGGCGAACTCTCCCGGCCCTGATGCATTTTTGCAGGCGTTTTGCTGCGTGTTGCCTACCGCCAATCATGCTAAGATTGAGGTCGTGATCTTTTGATAACGCGACGGATGGGGGCAGGATGGCAGCGGCACGGGGACTGGTGAAGCAGTATGCAGGGCAGCTGAACGATACCAGCTGGATCACCGTGCTGGGCTATGCCTGGGCGCTGTTCATGACGCTGACGATGCTGCTGATCTTCACGCCTGAGGCATGGCGCGCACCTCTCAAGGCGCTGGGGCTCGCATTGCCCCTGGCGCTGCTGGTAGCAAAAGACCTGGCATCGATTCCCGATGTCGCCGCCCGCCTGCGTGCCCTGCGCCGGCAAGGGGCCGGCCTGGGTTCCTGGCTGCCAGCCTGCCTGCCTCCCGGCCTGATCGGCCTGGGGCGCCTGGAACGGGCGATCTGGCGCGGCTTCTTCTGCTGGCTGCGCCGCCAGCCGCGGCCGGCACGCCCAGCCGGTATGGCGCTCACCTGCCACGAGCGCGGCGCCTATTCGACCGCGATCGCCTTCGGCCTGTTTTCCGTGCTGGTGGAATTGCCGCTGGGCGCTGCGATCATGCCGCTCCTGATCGACGATCCCGTCCTCATGCGCAAGGTCCACCTGCTGCTCGCCGCAGGCAGCCTGTACAGCCTCGTATGGCTGCTGGGCGACCGCTGGCTGGTGCGCGGCGGCCACCACGTCCTGGACGCGACCCACCTCGACCTGCAGGTTGGCGCCCGCGCCAGCGCACGCATTCCGCTGGGCGCGATCGAGGACGCACAATCCCTGCGCCAGCCGGTCGCCGAATGGCGCCGCTCGCATCCTTTCCGCGACCAGGAAGCCGTCAACATCACGCCCTTCGACAAGCCGAACATGGTGCTGCGCCTGCACCAGGAGGCCGGCTGCACGATCACGCACCACGGCCTCGAGCGCACGGGCGTGCGCTACCTGTTCCTGTACCTCGACCGTCCCGAAATCCTCATCGCAGCGCTCGCACACCTGCCTGAGGCGACCGGCGGTCATTAACGAGTTTTAATAGAGGATGTCAATGAAAACGATCTGGTCGACTTTTTATTCTTACCTGCTGCTTCTGCTGGTCTTGACGTTTGCCGGGTTCGGATTTGTCACCGCCAAACCCCTGCCAGTGAAACTCTTCGCAGTCGCAATGGGGCTCCATTTTCTGATCTTGTTCGTCAGTGCCACTTGGCCGGAGCGGCAGGGCGCCCGCAGAATCGTAAAGGTCTTTAATTTTTCTGCCGGCGCCCTGTGCGCGGTAGCGATGCTCCTGGTGCTGCAACACTATTTCAATACCGTTCCCATGAGGTGACCGGAGCAGGGTCCGGTCTGACATCCCCCGCCCTTGGCTCTCCGTGACCCTTGACTCTCCGGGTCCCAAAGTCGGCAGGCTCCATGCAGGCGTCCTGATTGCCGCAATAGTACCGGCGTTCCGACAAGGCGGCGCTTGGATCCGCCGAGCCGGCCCCACCAGTGCAAACACGTATCTATGTTAACATTCGTCCGCAGGAACTAAACATGGTTTCACGCGCTGGCTACCGCCTGTGGCCATCGTAGGTACGACGCTGGCTTTGCTGGTGTCCAGTTACGGCTGCGTTCCTAGGGATATCCAACATGGCGACATCGACGGCCGATAGCCGCGTCAGCAGCGCTACTACAGCGGTCGGGCTTGTGCTTGCTGGGCTGGTTGTCGCCACATGGCTGACTGTCCATGTCAGCGCGATTTTCCTGGTCGACTGGACGGCGCCATGGCTTTGGCTGGCGGCGCCTGTCGTCATTGCGCTGCAGTGCTGGCTGAGCGTCGGCCTGTTCATTATCGCCCATGACACGATGCACGGCTCGCTGGCGCCGCGTCATCCGTGGTTGAACCGCGCTATTGGGTGCTTCTGCGTCTTCATCTACGCGGGCTTTTCGTATAACAAGCTCTACGAAAACCATCATGCCCACCATCGCCATGCCGGCACGGCTGATGATCCTGATTTCGATATCGAACATTCCAGGAGCTTCTGGCCGTGGTATCTTAAATTCTTCCGCCACTATTTTGGCTGGCGTGAGTTTGGCGCACTGACCGTCGCCGTCGTCATCTACTTGATCATCCTGCGCGAGCGCTTCCCGACCATGCTGGTGTTCTGGGCTTTGCCAGCGCTGCTGTCGTCCGTGCAGCTATTCTATTTCGGCACTTATCGTCCGCACCGCGTCGATGACATACCGTTCGGCGATCGGCACTGCGCACGCAGCAACGACCTTTCGCATTTCACATCCCTGCTGACTTGTTTTCATTTCGGCTACCATTATGAGCACCACGATGCGCCATGGGTGCCGTGGTGGAAACTGCCGGCGCAACGTCGGTCGACAATCAAACCGGAATATCCCAAGGTCAAGAATGGATAGCTTTTTGTATTACCTCATCCGCGTGATGCTCGTGGTGGGGGCCGTCGCCTTCATGGAATGGTTTGCCGCCTGGTCGCATCAGCACATCATGCATGGCTGGGGTTGGGGCTGGCATAAGTCCCACCACGAACCGCATGAGTCGGCGTTGGAGAAAAACGATTTGTATGCCATTGTTTTCGCCGCATTCTCCATCGCACTGTACTTCGCAGGCAACTGGTTTTGGCCATTATGGTGGATTGCCCTGGGTATTACGCTCTACGGCGTGTTGTATTTCTTCATGCATGATGGTCTGGTGCATCAGCGTTGGCCGTTCAAGTATGTGCCGCGTAAAGGCTACCTCAAGCGCGTCTACCAGGCCCATCGCCTGCATCACGCCGTCAAAGGTCGTGATGGCTGCGTGTCGTTCGGATTCGTCTATGCCGAGCCCGCCGCAAAGCTGCGCAAGAAGCTGCAGGACAACGCGCGAGGCTTTTCCACCAGCGCCCAAACTGATCAGGCGTAGCGCCCATCCGGGCACTGATCAGGGGCGCCGCCATCTTTCAAGGCCGTTTCAGTCTTTCGAGCCCGTCTTCCAGCGCAAGCCAAACCCGAAACGCCGGTCCATCAGCTCGTGCGCGCTGGTGCGGCCCTGCTGCTCGAAATACTCGACCATTTTCGTCACCGAGAGCTGGCCGTTCTGGTTCTCGATCATGGCGATCGCGCACATCATCTGGCTGCCGCCCTGGTCGAGGCGCACCTCGATCGGCGCCTGGTTCGGCACCGCGACCGTCACCACGGCATCGGTGGCCGACCAGTTCGGGACGCCTTCGTAGATGAACGAGAAGATGATCGCGCGCCGGATCTGGGCGAACTGGTCGCCGTTGATCCACAGGTTTTCGCCGCCGCTGACCGAGCCGGTGCGGTCGTCGGCGTCGAGCTTGATGAAGGGCGCGCCGTTGTAGTCGCCCCAGGCGTTGCCGAGCGCCTGTACCAGGCCCTTGCGGCCGTCGCTAAGCTCGAACATGCAGCCCAGATCGAGATCGATGCCGCCGGAACGTTTGCGTCCACCGGCCGTGGCGCTGCCCAGGGCGTCGCTCAGGCGGCCCAGCAGGCCGCTCTTTGGCGCGACCGGCGCCGGGGCCGGCGCCACGTTGCCGGACTGGTTCCAGTTCAGGTTGACGTGGATGCGGCCGAAGCCGGCGCTGCCGCGCTTGTCGAGCGAGACCTTGTCGCCGCGCTTTTCCAGCGTGACTTTTGAGAGAGACACCCGCGGAGCGGCAGCAGGAGTTGCAGCAGGAGCGGCAGCAGGAGCGGCCGCTGGCGCCTTCGACGACGGAGGCGCCGCCTCGGTGCCCCCGAAATGCTGCAGCAGCGCGGACAAGCCGCCATTAAAGCCCTGGCCCACCGCGCCGAAGCGCCATTGCCCGTCGCGCCGGTAAATTTCGGCCACGATCACCGCCTTCTCGTCGCCGAAATCGGCGCCCGACCATGGAAAGCGCAGGACGCTCCCCAAGCTCAAACTGCTGGCGCCGAGCGCACGCATGGTTTGCGCGCCGTCGATGGCAGCCACGAACACCAGCTTGGCGATCGAGCCGGGCAGCGCATCGAGATTGATGTCGAAGCGCGCCTTGCCGGCGCTCAGCTGCAGGCGCATCGCGCTTTCCGGGCTGGCCAGCTGGTTATAAAACACCATGTAGCGGTCGTCCGAGAGCTTGTCGTTGGCGTCCAGGCCGAAGCACGAGACGTCGGCCGAGAAGCCGGCGGCGTTGATATCGACTTCGACCGGGAAGCTGCTGCCGACGCCCAGGTCCGCCAGCTTGCCCTTCTGGCCGCGTGAAAATGTATTCATGTGCTTTCCCTTTCAGTGATGGTTGCCGGATGGTGCGCGCCGAACAGACGCGATTGCGCGACGGTGCGTTCGGCCCAGGCGCGGTGGGTCGCCACCTCGCACATCGAATCGTGCATCCGGAAGACGGCCGGGCTGTTCTCGTCGAGGATGGCGTAGGCGGCGGCCAGGTCCTGCGGCTTGACTTTGTAATGCTGCTCGATCGGCGTGATCTGGCTCGGGTGGATCGCGGTCTTGCCGACCATGCCGTAGGCGATATCTTCCTGCACTTCCTGGTCCAGCAAGTCAGCCAGGTCGAGGTGCTCGAACACAGGCGCCGTGAGCAGGAAGCCGTAGGGGCGGAAGATCGTCACCAGGCGCGCGATCACCGGCCCGAGCGGGGTGCGGTAGATCGTCATGTTGCGCGGGCGGCGCAGGCCCAGGAGGGCCAGCAGGTCGTTGCCGCCGATGCGCAGCGCCAGCACGCGGCTGCGCACGCCGGGCGCCTGCAGCAGGTCTCGGAAGGCTTCCATTTCGCGTTCGCTGAAGACATCGGCCGTTTCCAGCGTCGGCATCAGCACGTGGTCGGTGTCGCGCACCTGGCGGTAATAGGATTCGAAATTGTGGCGGCTCGCCTTCGGGATGACGAAGCCGGTCAGCTTATGCACGCCGGGCATGGCCAGCACGCGCGCCAGCACCTCGGGATTGCGCACGCGCACGAAACGCTCGGCCTGAACCTCAGCGCGCATGTTCTGCAGCACCATCGACAGGTTGAACAAGGCAAACCCGAGGTCGCGGTCGGAAACCGAATCCTCCGTGCAGAAGATCAGCGAGCGCGCCTGCGGCAGCTTGTCGCCGTCCGCGATCTCGAGGAGGTCTTTGTGATTGGAAGGCACGTACAGCGACGCGCCCATCGATTTAAGCATCCGATGCACTCCTGATCAGGGAAACAGCTTGGTAAGGCAGCGCCGCGTCGATCTCGACGGGCACCTGTTTTTCTTCGGCGAGCAGGCGCAGGTGCGCCGTCGCCGGCCCGTAGGCTTCGCGCAGCACCAGCAGGCGCGGCACCCTCCGCAGCAGTACCCGGGTCGCTTCGCCGATGCCCGGTTTGATGAGGTTGACGTCCGTGACGCCGTAGCGGCGCATGGCGTCTTCGAGGTAGGCGCGCGTGCGTGCGGCGGCTGCCCGGGTGTCGGTGGCCAGCGGGGCGGCCGTGTAGGTGTGCGCCAGCGCCAGGCGTTCCAGCTCGTCGACAAAGGCCTGCGAGCGGTCGTAGGGGGCGAAGGCCTCGTACATGACGCAGCCGTGGAAGTCGTCCGGACCGATCGACTCGTTCACGACCGAGCGGCTGACCAGGCCCGACACCGTCGCATTCAAAATGCTCGACGGGATCAAGTAGTCGTCGCAGGAGGCGGCGACGCTGGCCGCGCCGGCCAGATCCGACAGCACGTGCAGGCCGCCATCGATGGTGACTTCATGCTCGCGGTTGAAGCGGTCGATCGAGGCCGCCAGCTCGCGTGCGATGACGCCCTTGCCGGTCCAGCCGTCGACGAACACGATCGAGCCGGCCGCGTGGCCTTGCGCCAGGATGAAGCGCAGGGCGTTGGTGTCGATGCCGCGGTCGCGCAGGATCGACACCGAATAGTGGGTGGCGGCCAGGCCGTGCACGCGTTCCAGCAGGCGCCCCAGCACCACGCCGACGGGGGTGCCGCCGCGCGCCAGCGACACCAGCGTTACCGCGCCGTCGCGCCCGGCTGCGATGAGCTCGGCCAGGTGCACGCAGTCGCCCGCCATGCGTCCGCCGTTTGCGCGGCAGGCTTCGTCGAAGACGGCCAGGTAGCGCTCGGAGGGCAGGCGTTCGGGAGACAGCAGCTCGCTGTAATGGCGCTGGCCGGACTGGATCAGCGCTTCCTTCCTGTCGATATCGACAAGGTCGGCCACGAGCGCCGTCAGCGGCAGCGGCTTGAGCAGGAAGGTGACGTCGGCGCTGCGATAACTGCCGGAGAAATTCACAGCGCCTCCAGCGTCAGTTTGGCGAGCTGGGTGCGGCGCGGGACGATCGCGTAGTCGCAGTCGGCCATGAAGCGCGCATCCGAGCGGCTGTCGCCCATGCCGAAGCTGACAATGTCACCGTGCTCGCGGCGCAGGCGCTCGAGCACGTAGGCCACGGCATTCGCCTTGTCCAGGCTTTTCGGCAGGATCGCCAGGTTGTTGCCGTTGCGGTGCACGCAGTAATCCTGGCCTTCGCTAGCGATCCAGGGCAGCACCACTTCGCGCTCGACCCGCTCCAGGTTCTGGTGCACCTTGTCCGGGTCTTTGACGACGATGAAGAAGGGGGTGCCCGCGTCTTCGACCAGGCGCGCGCGCCCGCCGTAGCCGGTGCTGCCGGCCCAGTCGTCGATGCGGGTCGATAACTGCTGCAGGCCGGGCAGGGCGGCCGTCATCAGAGCATGCATGCGGCCCTGCCATTCGCGGTCGATGGCGCCGCCGGGCTGCAGGATCACGCCGCCGAAGTTGAGCAGCACATAGCTGGAAAAACCCAGCTCGACGCGGTTGAAGGCATCGATGCTGCGCGCCGTGGTCGGGATCACGGTCATGCCCTCGCTGGCGAAGGCGAAGAAGGCGCGCTGGGCCGGCGTCGTGTACGAGCAGATGCTGCCATTGCTGTAATACGCCGCCGGTTCGAGGGCGTCGCGGGTGGCGCATTTTTCAAGCGTCTGGAACAGGGTGTCGTCCAGGTCAGCGAACAGGAACTTCTTCAACGTGGTCCTCGGTATGAAAGTGGAACAGGCGCGCTTCCAGGGCGCGCGCGAACGCACGCAAGGGTTCATGGGCAGGCGTCTCGTGGCAGACCAGCACATGGTCGTACTGGCCGGGGAGGACGTTGTACAGGAAGTTCGGGATGCCTTCGCCGTAATTGTCGGGGAAGGTGAGGGCATGCGACACCGCGCCCCAGACCAGGATGGGCGAGCGCGTGGTCGATTGCACGACCACGTCCAGGCCGCGCCGCTCGAGGGCGGCGCCGAGCAGCGTCGAGGCGTGCATGAATTCGCCGGTGCCGAGCACCAGCACCTTCTGCTGCGCAGTGATCCCGGCCGCCAGCGCCTGGGCCAGGGCCTCGGGCGCACGCAAGGCGCGGGACAGACCCAGGCGGCCGAACGCCGTGCTGGCGCCGCGTTCGGCATGGGCGTCGTAGCACTGGGCCGGGGCGGCGTCGACCGGGCAGTCGGCAGCCTGGAAACGGTATTGCCCGGCCAGCAGCGCGCCCATCGTCGTCGGCAAGCCAAAGCGCGCGCTCAGGCCATCGGTTGCCGCCGGTCCCATGAAGTTGGCGAGCACCGCCAGGTGCACGCGTGCCAGGCCCGGGTTCAGGCGCAGGCAGGCCTGGGTCAGGTTCAGGAAGGTGTTGCCGGTGCTGGCTTCGTCGTCGACCAGCACGATGGTGCGCGCGCCCAGGAGCAGCGCATGGTCAGTTGCGCCGGCGGGCAGGTGCAGGAACTGGCGCGGCGCGTGGCTGTGCGCTTCTTCGAACTCGATGATGGGCCCGGCGCCGACGCGGTAGCGCGTGGTCTGCAGGAACAGGGCTTCACGGCCCGGATTGGCGCGCAGCCAGGCCTCGAACACGCCCTGGCCCAGGCCGACCGCCGTTTCGGCCATGGCAATGAAGACCACGGGCCCTGCGGCCGCCGGCACGCTCGCAGCCAGGCGCGCATGCACGTCCAGCATATGCTGCGGGCGCACCGGCCAGTGCTTGCCCAGCACCTTGCTGACGAACAGGAAGCCACGTTTCGCGTTCGCGCGCGCGGCGAAGCCGAGCAGGGCGTCGAGTTCGTCGGCGCCCTGATGCAGTTCGATTTCCAGCAGGCCCGTGGGCAGCTGCTGGGAGAGATGCAGCGGCGGGGTGCTGCTGCGGTCGTTCACGTGAGCTCCACGGCGTGCGCCTGTTCGCCGACGCGCATGTCGTTGCGTACCGGGGCGATCTGAAGGCCGTCGAAGCCCTCGGCGAAGCCGCGCAGCGCGATATACGGCAAATTCGGGCCGGCGATGCAGGCCATGCCGATCCCGCCCGACATGCGCGGGTTGATCTCGAGCAGGCGTGGTCGGCGGACGCCCCCGTTGCCGCTTGCTTCCTTGAACTGGACGTTGAAAATGCCGTTCAGTCCATGCGTGCTGCATAGCTGGGCGGTGGCGTCGAGGATGTCGGCGCGCTGGTCGATGCGCTGGCCGGCGCCGGACTGGCCCGATTTGCGGCGCACCACCGCCGCTACCAGGCGCCCGGAGTCGCCCACGCAGTCGACACTGTATTCGCGCCCGTCCAGGTATTCCATCAGCAGCATGGTGCGGAAACTGCCCATCTCGGCCAGGCCGCGGCGGAAGTCGGCCAGCGAGACGTGGTATTCAGCGCCCGACATCAAGAGCTGGGCCGCGTTGCGTTCTTCGTCGAGCACGGCAAAGCCGAGGCCATAGATCGAGTGCGAGGGTTTCACGCACAGTTTGGCGTGGCGGCGGCGCAGGACGTCGTAGGCTTCCTCGAAACCGGCGGCGTCTTCGAAACGGCGGAACTCGGCCACCGGTGCGCTCGGCAGCACGGTCTCGGCATAAAAACGCGCCTTGTCGTGAATGAACAGCAGTGACTCTTCCGGGGCCGTGCTCAGCACACGGGTGCCGATCGCCTCGAAGCGTGCGTGGACGCCGGCCAGCAGCGTCGCTTCGCGGCCAGGCACGAAAATATCGACCCGCTGGGCGCGGCAGAAGTCGAGGCACCACTCGACATATTGCGGCCCTTCGAGCCCGGTGGGTTCCGTGTGAAATTCGTGGGCAAGGCGGGCGGCAGGGGTGCGCGCATTCGGATTGCTGTGGATGATGTGGAACCGCCCGTCGGTGTCGGCTTCGCGGATCAGGTCGATCGCGGCATACACGGACGAGAAGGTGCGATTGAACCAGACGCGCATAAAACCTTCTGTTGTTGCTTGGGGAAAGAGCAGCCCCGTGGCCAGCGGGGCGGGGAGCGGGGGCTGCAAGGCCCCGCGGCCGCAGAACCTTAAGCGTTGACGCCGAACGAACGGGCCAGGGGGCCGAGGCCGCCATTGTAGCCCTGGCCGACGGCGCGGAACTTCCAGTCGCCGCCTGCACGGTACAGTTCGCCGAAGATCATCGCGGTTTCAGTGGAGCTGTCTTCGGACAGGTCGTAGCGGGCCAGCTCGGCGTTGCCGTTGGCGTTCAGGCAGCGGATGAAGGCCTTGCCGACCATGCCGAAGTTCTGGCGGCGGCTCTCGGCATCGTGAATGGTGACGCAGAACGAGAGCTTGTCGACGTCGGCCGGCACGCGCGCCAGGTCGATGGTCACCGTTTCGTCGTCGCCTTCGCCCTGGCCGGTGGTGTTGTCGCCATTGTGGACGACCGAGCCGTCGCTCGACTTCAGGTTGTTATAGAAGATGAAGTCGGTATCGGCGCGCACCTTGCCGTCGGACTTGAGCATGAAGGCGGAACCGTCGAGGTCGAAGGCGGCGCCGTCGGTCGAGCGCGGGTCCCAGCCGAGGCCGACGATGACCTTGGTGAGGTTCGGTGCTTCCTTGCTGAGGTTGACGTTGCCACCTTTTTGCAGACTGATTGCCATTACAGCTCCTATGAATGGGGGATGAACCGCTTGCGGGGCAAGGCCCCGGCGCGCGGGCGCAAGCGTGAATATAGCGCTAATTGACGAATTCTACACAGTGGGGCTTACGGCAGGCTTAGATGGAAGAGCACGACTCAGCTATTGCAAACTTCGCCAAGCCTTGGCATAATGCGGCTCCCCGGGCGGTTAGTTCAGTTGGTTAGAATACTTGGTCGACATCCAAGGGGTCGCAGGTTCGAATCCTGCACCGCCCACCAGAACACTTCAACACATGCGCAGCGTCCCCGAGATGCTGCAGAGAAAAAGCGCTACGGCGCTTTTTCTGCGCTGGCCAGCAGGCCAGATTCCTTTCTCTCCACGCTCCTGCGAAAAACGCGCAACAGGGTTCGACATACCCCTGAATCTCTTGTTGCGTCAAGCCCTTTTGCACGCTATACTAGCCGGCTTCGGTATGGACTCGTCGTTTTATGGTCCGTACGTTTTAGTAGTTCAACTACCCCCGCCCAATCGTAGGTGGGAATGGAGAAAAAATGAGCTTGGGCCTTCTCGGTCGCAAGGTTGGCATGATGCGCATCTTCACGGATGAAGGGGACTCGATCCCAGTTACCGTGCTCGACGTATCGAACAACCGTGTCGCACAAATCAAAACTCCTGAAACTGACGGCTACGCCGCAGTCCAGGTCGCATTCGGTCAACGTCGCGCTTCCCGCGTGACCATGGCAGTTGCGGGTCACCACGCTAAAGCGGGTGTCGAAGCTGGCACCATGCTGCGCGAATTCCGCGTCGACGCTGCCAAGGCCGCCGAATTCAAGACGGGCGACAACGTCACCGTCGCGCTGTTCGAAGTGGGCCAGAAGATCGACGTGCAAGGCACCTCGATCGGTAAAGGCTTCGCCGGCACCATCAAGCGTCACAACTTCGCATCGGGCCGTGCAACCCACGGTAACTCGCGTTCGCACAACGTTCCAGGCTCCATCGGTATGGCGCAGGATCCAGGCCGCGTGTTCCCAGGCAAGCGCATGACCGGTCACATGGGCGACGTCACCGTCACCACCCAGAACCTGGAAATCGCCCGCATCGACGCTGAGCGTCAACTGCTGCTCGTCAAGGGTGCAGTTCCTGGCGCGAAAAACGGTCAAGTGATCGTCAAGCCAGCCGTCAAAACCAAAGCACAGAAAGGAGCTTAATTATGGAACTTCAGCTCCTGAATGAGCAAGGTCAAGCCGGCGCCGGCGTTGCAGCAGCCGACGAAGTGTTCGGTCGCGAATACAACGAAGCACTGATTCACCAGGTCGTCGTCGCCTACGCTGCCAACGCACGTAGCGGCAACCGCAAGCAGAAAGACCGTGAAGAAGTCCACCACACCACGAAGAAGCCATGGCGCCAAAAAGGTACCGGCCGCGCTCGTGCTGGTATGTCGTCGTCGCCACTGTGGCGCGGCGGTGGTCGTATCTTCCCGAACTCGCCTGACGAGAACTTCACCCACAAAGTGAACAAGAAGATGTTCCGTGCAGGTATCTGCTCGATCTTCTCGCAGCTGGCCCGTGAAGGCCGCCTGGTTGTCATCGAGAACCTGTCGATCGATGCCCCGAAGACCAAGCTGCTGTCGCAAAAGCTGCAGGGCATGGGCCTGGAATCGGTCCTGGTGATCACCGACACCATCGACGAGAACCTGCTGCTGGCATCGCGTAACCTGCCGCACGTGCTGGTTGTCGAGCCGAAAGCAGCCGACCCGATGTCGCTGGTGTTCTACAAGAAAGTCCTGGTCACCAAAGCTGCACTGGCCAAGATCGAGGAGATGTACGCATGAGCACCGCAATCAAATTTAGCGAAGAGCGCCTGATGAAGGTGCTGATGGCTCCGGTCATTTCCGAGAAAGCTACCTTCGTCGCGGAAAAGAACGAGCAGATCGTCTTCAAGGTCTTGCCAGACGCGACCAAGCCGGAAATCAAGGCTGCCGTCGAGCTGCTGTTCAAGGTCGAAGTGGAATCGGTGCAAACCGTGAACCGCGAAGGCAAACAAAAGCGTTCGGGCCGTTTCAACGGTCGTCGCAACCACACCAAGCGTGCTTTCGTGTGCCTGAAGCCAGGCCAGGAAATCAATTTTGTCGAGGAGGCTAAATAATGGCACTCGTTAAGATGAAGCCAACCTCCCCAGGCCGCCGCGGCATGGTGAAAGTTGTGACCGAAGGCCTGTTCAAGGGTCGTCCGTTCGCAGCACTGGTTGAGAAGAAATCGAAGACTGCTGGCCGTAACAACAACGGTCACATCACTACCCGTCACATGGGCGGTGGTCACAAGCAACACTACCGTCTGGTCGACTTCAAGCGCCAGAAGGACGGCATTCCTGCCAAGGTCGAGCGTATCGAATACGACCCGAACCGTACCGCGCACATTGCACTGCTGTGCTACGCGGACGGCGAGCGTCAGTATGTCATCGCCACCAAGGGCATGGCTGTCGGCGACAGCGTCATGAACGGCTCGGAAGCGCCGATCAAGTCGGGTAACTGCCTGCCGATCCGTAACATCCCGGTCGGTACCGTGATGAACTGCGTCGAAATGCTGCCAGGTAAGGGTGCCCAGATGGCCCGTACCGCCGGCGCCGGCGTCGTCCTGATGGCCCGCGAAGGCACCTACGCCCAGGTCCGCCTGCGTTCGGGTGAAGTCCGTCGCGTGCACATCGAGTGCCGCGCTACCGTTGGCGAAGTCGGCAATGCCGAACACAGCCTGCGCAAGATCGGTAAAGCTGGCGCGATGCGCTGGCGCGGTGTTCGTCCTACCGTTCGCGGTGTGGTCATGAACCCGGTCGATCACCCGCACGGTGGTGGTGAAGGTAAAACCGCAGCTGGTCGCCATCCAGTGTCGCCTTGGGGCCAACAGACGAAGGGTAAGAAGACGCGCTCGAACAAGCGTACTTCTTCGATGATCGTCTCGCGCCGCGGCAAGAAATAAGGGATAAAACATGACTCGTTCATTGAAAAAAGGGCCGTTCGTTGATGCCCACCTGGTGAAAAAAGTCGAAGCCGCGCAAGCGAACAAAGACAAAAAGCCGGTAAAAACCTGGTCGCGCCGCTCGACGATCACGCCTGACTTCATCGGTCTGACGATTGCAGTTCACAACGGCAAGCTGCACGTGCCGGTGTACGTCTCCGAGAACATGGTTGGCCACAAGCTCGGCGAATTCGCGCTGACCCGTACGTTCAAGGGCCACGCCGCTGACAAGAAGGCGAAAAAATAATGGAAACTAAAGCTATCCTCAAAGGCGTGCGCCTGTCGGAACAAAAGGGCCGCCTCGTCGCGGACCTGATCCGCGGCAAGAAGGTTGATGCAGCACTCAACATTCTGCAGTTCAGCCCGAAGAAAGGTGCCACCATCATCAAGAAGGTTCTCGAGTCGGCCATCGCCAACGCGGAACACAATGAAGGTGCTGACATCGACGAGCTGAAGATCGTTCAGATCTACGTCGAAAAAGGTCCGATCCTGAAGCGCTTCACGGCACGTGCCAAGGGCCGCGGCGATCGCATTTCTAAACAATCCTGTCACATCTACGTGACTGTCGGAAACTAAGGAGTCACGATGGGACAGAAGATTCACCCAACAGGCTTCCGCCTGTCCGTCACCCGTAACTGGGCGTCACGCTGGTATGCCGGCAACGGTAACTTCGCTGCAATGCTGAACGAAGACCTGGCAGCCCGCGCTTTCCTGAAAAAGAAGCTGAAGAACGCTTCGGTCGGCCGCATCGTCATCGAGCGTCCAGCCAAGAACGCGCGCTTCACCATCTACTCGTCGCGTCCTGGCGTCGTGATCGGTAAAAAAGGCGAAGACATCGAAGTGCTGAAGACGTCGCTGGCGAAGATCATGGGCGTGCCCGTGCACGTCAATATCGAAGAAATCCGCAAGCCGGAAATCGACTCGCAGCTGATCGCCGATTCGATTTCGCAGCAGCTCGAAAAGCGCATCATGTTCCGCCGCGCAATGAAGCGCGCGATGCAGAACGCCATGCGCCTGGGCGCGGTCGGTATCAAGATCATGTCGTCGGGCCGTCTGAACGGCATCGAAATCGCACGTACCGAATGGTACCGTGAAGGCCGTGTGCCTCTGCACACCCTGCGCGCCGATATCGACTACGGCACCAGCGAAGCATCGACCACGTACGGCATCATCGGCGTCAAGGTCTGGGTCTACAAGGGCGACCGTTCGGTCACCGGCGAAGCGCCAGTCATCGACACCCCACCGGACGACAAGAAGCCACGCGGCCCACGTCGCGACGACGGCAAGCCATCGCGTAGTGGCCCACGTCCAGCAGGCGGCGCCCGTCCAGCTGCAGCCCCAACCGTGCGCGCGCGTCCAGCCGTCAAGCTGCCGACCGCCGCTGCGGCCCCGGCCGCTGCTGCTGAACCAGCTGAGAAAGCAGGAGAATAAGCATGCTGCAACCATCGCGCAGGAAGTATCGTAAAGAGCAGAAAGGCCGTAACACCGGCATTTCGCACACCCGCGGCACCGCGGTCTCGTTCGGCGAATTCGGTCTGAAGGCAGTTGCCCGCGGCCGTATCACCGCACGTCAGATCGAAGCTGCACGTCGCGCCATGACCCGTCACATCAAGCGTGGCGGCCGTATCTGGATCCGTATCTTCCCGGACAAGCCGATTTCGAACAAGCCGGCCGAAGTCCGTATGGGTAACGGTAAGGGTAATCCGGAATACTACGTCGCTGAAATCCAGCCAGGCAAAGTCCTGTACGAGATGGACGGCGTCGACGAAACACTGGCGCGCGAAGCATTCCGCCTGGCCGCTGCCAAACTGCCACTGGCTACCACGTTCGTCGTGCGCCAGGTCGGCCAATAACAGGAGTTGAATATGAAAGCAACGGAACTCCGCGGCAAGGACCAGGAAGCGCTGCAAAAGGAGCTCAGCGAGCTGCTCAAGGCCCAGTTTGGCCTGCGCATGCAGATCGCTACCCAGCAGCTGGGCAACACCGCGCAGCTCAAGAAAGTACGTCGCGATATCGCGCGTGTGAAGACTGTGATGAACCAGAAGGAAGCCAAATGAACGACACCACTAAAACGGCGCTCAAGCGTACGCTGGTCGGCAAGGTCGTGTCCGACAAAATGGACAAGACGGTGACCGTACTGATCGAACGTCACGTGAAGCACCCGCTGTACGGCAAAATCATCGTGCGCTCGAACAAGTATCACGCACACGATGAGACCAACCAGGCCAAGACCGGCGACACGGTCGAGATCGCGGAAGGTCGTCCGATCTCGAAGACGAAAGCTTGGACTGTGACCCGTGTTGTGCAAGTCGCACAAGTACTGTAAGCACTAAAAATTTGTCTTGCGTGGCCCGCTGGTATCTGCGATACTAGCGGGCTTCGTTCATGTGTTGCCGCAGTTTGTCTTCCTCGGTAACTGCGGCCTGTACGAAGCAATTTGGAAAGTCCAATCACCCAATCGTGGTGCTCCAGCAGGGGCCTTACGGCGGGACCAAGACTGACCGCAGGCCTACGGTTCACCGTGGGATTTCTTCGGCTTAAGTTGGGAAAGAAAATACTATGATTCAAACTGAAAGCCGGCTCGAAGTGGCCGACAACACTGGTGCAAAAGAAGTTTTGTGCATCAAGGTGTTGGGCGGCTCCAAGCGCCGTTATGCAGGCATTGGCGACATCATCAAGGTAACCATCAAGGTTGCTGCGCCACGTGGCCGTGTCAAAAAAGGTGAAATTTATAACGCTGTGGTTGTGCGTACCGCTAAAGGTGTGCGCCGCCAAGACGGCTCCCTGGTGAAGTTCGACGGCAATGCCGCAGTTCTGCTCAACGCCAAGCTGGAACCGATCGGCACCCGTATCTTCGGACCAGTGACCCGCGAACTGCGCACTGAAAAGTTCATGAAGATCGTGTCCCTGGCACCTGAAGTACTGTAAGGAATCACAATGGATAAGATTCGTAAAAACGACGAAGTCATCGTTTTGGCCGGTAAAGACAAAGGCAAGCGGGGCGTCGTTTCGCGTCGCGTGGACGCCGAGCACGTCATCGTCGATGGCGTCAACGTGGCCAAGAAGGCTGTCAAGCCAAACCCGATGACCGGCGTCCAAGGTGGTATCGTCGACAAGACGATGCCGATTCACGTCTCCAACGTCGCGCTGTTCAACGCTGCGACCGGCAAGGCTGACCGCGTAGGCTTCAAAGACCAGGACGGCAAGAAAGTCCGCGTCTACAAGTCTTCCGGCGAAGAAGTGAAGGTTTAAGATCATGGCCCGTCTACAACAGTTTTACAAAGATAAAGTCGTCGCTGACCTGACCGAGAAATTCGGCTACAAGTCGGTGATGGAAGTGCCACGCGTAACCAAGATCACCCTGAACATGGGTGTGGGTGAAGCGATCGCCGACAAGAAAGTGCTCGAGCACGCCGTCAGCGACCTGACCAAGATCGCCGGCCAGAAGCCAGTGACCACCAAGTCGCGCAAGGCAATCGCCGGTTTCAAGATCCGCGAAGGCTACCCGATCGGTACGATGGTCACCCTGCGTGGCAACCGTATGTACGAGTTCCTGGACCGTTTCATCACCGTGGCCCTGCCGCGCGTGCGTGACTTCCGCGGTGTCAATGGCCGCTCGTTCGATGGTCGTGGCAACTACAACATCGGTGTCAAGGAACAGATCATTTTCCCTGAAATCGATTACGACAAGATCGACGCGCTGCGTGGCATGAACATCTCGATCACGACCACCGCTAAGACCGACGATGAAGCCAAAGCGCTGCTCGCCGCCTTCAAATTCCCGTTCAGGAACTAAGAGCAATGGCAAAACTTGCACTGATTAACCGCGAACAGAAGCGTGCAGACCTGGTGGAGAAATTCGCCGCAAAGCGTGCAGCTTTCAAAGCGATCATCGACGACCAGTCGAAAACGGAAGAAGAGCGTTACATGGCCCGCCTTGCACTGCAGGCGCTGCCACGTAACTCGGCACCGACTCGCCAGCGTAACCGCTGCGCCATCACCGGCCGCCCACGTGGCACGTTCCGTAAATTCGGCCTTGCCCGTACCAAACTCCGTGAATTCGCCATGAAAGGCGAAATCCCGGGTATGACCAAAGCCAGCTGGTAATAGGAGAATATGCAATGAGTATGAGCGATCCTATCGCCGATATGCTGACCCGCATTCGCAACGCACAAACTGTCCAAAAGACCACGGTCGCAATGCCGTCGTCGAAAGTCAAGGTTGCCATTGCCAACGTCCTGAAGGACGAGGGTTACATTGAGGATTTCGCCGTGACCACCGAAGGTGGCAAGTCGGAACTGAAAATCGGTTTGAAGTATTACACCGGCCGTCCGGTCATCGAGCGCATCGAGCGCGTTTCCCGTCCTGGCCTGCGTGTCTACAAAGGCAAAGACGAGATCCCGACCGTCATGAACGGCCTGGGCGTGGCGATTGTCTCGACCCCGCAAGGCGTGATGACTGACCGCAAAGCCCGCGCCACTGGCGTCGGCGGCGAAGTTATCTGCTACGTAGCTTAAGGAGTAGACAATGTCTCGAGTAGCTAAGATGCCAATCGCAGTTCCAGCTGGCGCCGAAGTGGCGATCACTGCAGCAGCGATCACGGTAAAAGGCCCATTGGGCACCCTGACCCAGCCGTTGACCGGCCAGGTCAAAGTAGAAAACAACGACGGCACGCTGACGTTCGCCGTGGCAGACGATTCCCGCGAATCGAACGCCATGTCGGGCACGCTGCGCGCCCTGGTCAACAACATGGTGACCGGCGTGACCAAGGGCTTCGAAAAGAAGCTGAACCTGGTCGGCGTGGGCTACAAGGCAGCAGTGCAGGGCAACGCCCTGAACCTGTCCCTGGGCTTCTCGCACCCGGTGCTGCACGCGATGCCTGAAGGCATCACTGCAACCACCCCGACCCCGACCGAGATCCTGATCAAGGGTATCGATCGTCAAAAGGTCGGCCAGGTTGCTGCCGAAGTGCGCGCTTACCGCTCCCCTGAGCCTTACAAGGGCAAGGGCGTCCGTTATTCGGACGAAGTGGTCAAGCTTAAAGAAACCAAGAAGAAATAATCGGAGCTGACGATGGACAAGAAAGAATCGCGTCTACGCCGCGGACGCCAAACCCGCATCAAGATTGCGCAGCTGGGCGTGAACCGCTTGTCGGTTCACCGCACCAACCTGCACATCTATGCGAACCTGATCAGCCCGGATGCGAAGGTCCTGGTTTCGGCTTCGACGCTGGAAGCAGATGTGCGCGCTGAACTGGCAGGCCAGACTGGCAAGGGCGGCAACGCCGCTGCCGCTGCCCTGGTTGGCAAGCGCGTCGCAGAGAAAGCACTGCAAGCAGGGATCACCGAAGTCGCGTTCGACCGCTCCGGTTTCCGTTACCACGGCCGTGTCAAGGCGCTGGCTGAAGCCGCGCGTGAAGCCGGTCTGAAGTTCTAAGGATAATTGTCATGGCAAAAATGCAAGCGAAAATGGCAAGCGACAAGCCGGATGATGGCATGCGCGAAAAAATGATCGCGATCAACCGCGTGACCAAAGTGGTCAAGGGTGGTCGTATCATGGGTTTTGCAGCGCTGACCGTGGTCGGTGACGGCGATGGCCGCATCGGTATGGGCAAGGGCAAGTCGAAGGAAGTTCCGGTTGGTGTGCAGAAGGCAATGGAAGAAGCCCGTCGCAACCTGATCAAGGTTCCTCTCAAGAACGGCACCCTGCACCACACCGTTACTGGTCGTCACGGCGCCTCGCGCGTCATGATGTCGCCAGCCAAGCCGGGTACCGGCGTGATCGCAGGTGGCGCAATGCGCGCTATCTTCGAGGTGATGGGCGTGACGGACGTGGTCGCTAAATCGACCGGTTCGTCGAACCCGTACAACCTGGTTCGCGCCACGCTCGACGGCCTGTCGAAAATGAGCACTGCTTCCGACATCGCCGCCAAGCGCGGCAAGTCGGTTGAAGACATCCTGGGTTAAGGGGAAAAAACATGGCAAACACTGTCAAAGTCAAGCTCGTCAAGGGCCTGATCGGCACCCGTCAGGATCACCGCGCCACCGTGCGCGGCCTGGGTCTGCGCCGCGTCAACTCGGTTTCCGAGTTGCAGGACACCCCATCGGTGCGTGGCATGATCAACAAAGTCTCGTACCTCGTTAAAGTAGTCGCGTAAGCCCTCGGGCTTGCGTAACGGAGAAAACAATGGAATTGAATACCATTCAACCCGCTGACGGCGCCAAGCACTACAAGCGTCGCGTCGGCCGGGGCATCGGCTCAGGCATCGGCAAGACTGCCGGTCGCGGTCACAAGGGTCAGAAGTCGCGTTCGGGCGGTTTCCACAAGGTCGGCTTCGAAGGCGGTCAGATGCCTCTGCAGCGTCGTCTGCCGAAGCGCGGCTTCAAGTCGCTCAACGCTACCTTCAAGGCGGAAATTCGCCTGTCGGACCTGAACAACCTGGCGGTCGGCGATGTCGACATCCTGGTGCTCAAGCAAGCAGGCATCCTGCCAGTGCTGGCGCGCGATGTGCGCGTCATCCTGTCGGGCGAGATCACCCGCGCGGTGAACCTCAAGGGCCTGAAGGCAACGGCGGGCGCGAAAGCGGCCATCGAAGCAGCTGGCGGTTCGGTCGCTTAAAGCGACTGTCCCTGATCGGAGCACAAATTGGCGACTAATTCACAACTTGGTAAAAGCGCCGCTGCCGGCTTCCCCTGGAGTCGGCTGTGGTTTTTGCTTGGCGCGTTGGTCGTGTACCGCCTCGGTGCCCACGTCCCGGTTCCCGGGATCGACCCGGTTGCGCTGGCATCGCTGTTCAAGCAGAACGCCAGCGGCGTCCTCGGCATGTTCAACATGTTCTCGGGCGGCGCGCTTGAACGCTTTACCGTGTTCGCACTCGGGATCATGCCTTACATTTCGGCTTCGATCATCATGCAGCTGGGGTCGATCGTCTCGCCGCAGCTGGAAGCGCTGAAAAAGGAAGGCGAAGCAGGGCGCCGCAAGATCACCCAGTACACCCGGTATTTCACGGTCGTGCTGGCACTGTTCCAGGCGTTCGGCATTGCCGCCGCGCTCGAAACCCAGCCGGGCCTCGTGCTCGACCCGGGTCTCGGCTTCCGCTTCGTCACGGTCGTGACCCTGTTGACCGGCACCATGTTCCTCATGTGGCTGGGCGAGCAGATTACCGAACGTGGCCTGGGCAACGGCATTTCGATCATTATTTTCGCCGGTATCGCAGCCGGTCTGCCGTCGGCACTGGGTGGCTTGTTCACCCTGGTCTCAAACGGTTCGATCAGCAGCATTGCCGCGATCATTATCGTGATCCTGGTGGCGCTTACGACGTATGCGGTGGTGTTCGTGGAGCGTGGGCAGCGCAAGATTCTCGTGAATTACGCTAAGCGCCAGGTCGGCAACAAGGTGTACGGTGGCCAAACCAGCCACCTGCCCCTGAAGCTGAACATGGCCGGCGTGATCCCGCCGATTTTCGCGTCCTCGATCATCCTGTTCCCTGCGACGATCGTCGACTGGTACACCCGCGGCAAGGACACCAGCAGCCCGTTCATCGGGTTCCTGAAAGACCTCGCTGCTTCGCTGTCGACCGGTGAGCCGATCTATGCGTTGGTGTATGCCTCGGCGATCATCTTCTTCTGCTTCTTCTATACCGCGCTGGTCTTTAACAGCAAGGAAACGGCGGATAACTTGAAGAAAAGCGGCGCGTTTGTTCCGGGCATCCGCCCTGGTGACCAGACCGCTCGCTATATCGACAAGATCCTGATGCGTCTTACCCTCGCTGGTGCGGTGTATATCACCCTCGTGTGCCTGGTTCCGGAGTTCCTGCAGTCGTACTGGAAAGTTCCTTTCTATTTCGGCGGCACCTCCCTCCTGATCATCGTGGTTGTCACGATGGACTTCATGGCACAAGTGCAGAACTACGTCATGTCGCAGCAATATGAATCACTGCTGCGGAAGGCGAACTTCAAGGGCGGAATTCCGACGCGATAAGCGGGGAGCGCATAGACCGAATGGCAAAAGACGACGTCATCCAAATGCAGGGCGAGATTCTCGAGAATCTCCCAAATGCGACATTTCGCGTAAAGCTGGAAAACGGGCATGTGGTCCTGGGGCATATCTCGGGTAAAATGCGGATGAACTATATCCGCATCCTCCCGGGCGACAAGGTGACGGTGGAATTGACCCCGTACGACTTGTCCCGGGCGCGCATCGTATTCCGCACCAAGTAAAAATATCAAGTAACCTCACCAGGAAGAGAGTACAAAATGAAAGTTAATGCTTCAGTCAAGCGGATCTGCCGCAACTGCAAGATCATCAAGCGCAAGGGCGTGGTCCGTGTGATCTGCGTCGAGCCGCGTCACAAGCAGCGTCAAGGTTAAGAGGAATAACGAATGGCACGTATTGCAGGGGTTAACATCCCAAATCATCAGCACACTGTTATCGGCCTCACGGCGATTTACGGTGTTGGCCGCCCGCGCTCGCAGAAGATCTGCGATTCGACCGGTATCGCGACCAACAAGAAGGTCAAGGACCTCGACGATAACGAACTCGAGAAGCTGCGTGACGAAGTCGCGAAGTTTGTCGTGGAAGGCGATCTGCGCCGCGAACTGTCCATGAACATCAAGCGTCTGATGGATCTGGGCTGCTACCGCGGCATGCGTCACCGTAAGGGTCTGCCAGTGCGCGGTCAGCGTACCCGCACCAATGCACGTACCCGCAAAGGTCCGCGCAAGGCCGCTCAATCGTTGAAGAAATAATCTAGGAACCGACCATGGCCAAGCAACAAAGCAGCGCAGCAGCAGCACGCGTACGTAAAAAAGTGAAAAAGAACGTGGCTGAGGGCATCGCCCACGTCCACGCTTCGTTCAACAACACCATCATCACGATCACCGACCGTCAGGGCAATGCCCTGTCGTGGGCGACGTCGGGCGGCGCCGGTTTCAAAGGCTCGCGCAAGTCGACCCCGTTCGCGGCTCAGGTCGCTGCTGAAGCAGCCGGCAAGGTCGCACAGGAAAGTGGCGTGAAGAACCTGGAAGTGCGTATCAAGGGCCCAGGCCCAGGCCGTGAATCGGCTGTCCGCGCACTGAACAACCTGGGTATCAAGATCACCGAAATCCAGGACGTGACGCCAGTGCCGCACAACGGCTGCCGTCCACCAAAGCGTCGTCGTATCTAAATCCAGCCGGGCGGCTTTGCTGCCCAGTTGTTTTTGGTATGGGTCGCAGTAGTAAACGCCGGTGCAGTTGCCCGAATTCGGGTATACTGCCCGGCTGTTGTCGCCTTGCGCAGTGCTTACGCACTTGCCCCGGGCGTCATTTTTTTAGCCACGTCCGCTCATTCATGGGTCGGACTAGCGCCTGCCGCATCAGCGATGATGCCTCTGGGGCGTGATTAATACATCAAAGGATTCAACGTGGCACGTTATATCGGACCAAAAGCAAAACTGTCGCGCCGTGAAGGCACTGACCTGTTCCTCAAGAGCGCACGCCGTTCGCTCGACTCGAAGTGCAAACTGGACGTCAAGCCAGGCCAGCACGGTGTCAAGTCGGGTGCCCGCACCTCGGACTACGGCAACCAGCTGCGTGAAAAGCAGAAGGTCAAGCGCATGTACGGCATCCTCGAGCGCCAGTTCCGCCGCTACTTCGCAGAAGCGTCGCGCCGCAAGGGCAACACCGGCGAGACCCTGCTCAAGCTGCTGGAATCGCGCCTGGACAACGTCACCTACCGCATGGGCTTCGGCTCGACCCGCGCCGAAGCGCGCCAGCTGGTCAGCCACAAGGCTTTCACGGTCAACGGTAACGTCGTCAACATCGCTTCCTACGCTGTCAAGACCGGCGACGTCATCGCCGTTCGCGAAAAGGCGAAGAAGCAAGTGCGTATCGTCGAAGCGCTGTCGCTGGCTGAACAAGTCGGCATGCCAAGCTGGGTCTCGGTCGATGCCAAGAAGATGGAAGGCACCTTCCGTTCGTTCCCGGAGCGTAACGAGATCGCCGCTGACGTCAACGAAGCACTGATCGTCGAACTGTACTCGCGTTAATCGTTAGTCGGACATTGCGCCCGCTCCCCTCCGAGCGGGCGTTTGCACTTCAGATAATTCAAAGCCATCAGCCTTATCGGTGTAACGAGCCGAGGGTATTGAAAAGGATATTTCATGCAAAATAGTTTGTTGAAGCCACGTATCATCGACGTCGAAGCGCTCGGCCCCGGTCATGCCAAAGTCGTGATGGAGCCGTTCGAACGCGGCTACGGCCACACGCTGGGTAACGCGCTGCGCCGCGTGCTGCTGTCGTCGATGATCGGCTACGCGCCGACCGAAGTCACCATCGCCGGCGTCGTGCACGAGTATTCGTCGCTCGACGGCGTGCAGGAAGACGTCGTCGACCTGCTGCTGAACCTGAAGGGTGTCGTGTTCAAGGTGCACAACCGTGACTCCGTGACGCTGACCCTGAAAAAGGAAGGCGAAGGCGCCGTCCTGGCTTCGGACATCGACCTGCCGCATGACGTGGAACTGATCAACCCGGATCACGTGATCGCTCACCTGACCGCCGGTGGCAAGCTGGACATGCAGATCAAGGTCGAGAAGGGCCGTGGTTACGTGCCGGGCAATGTCCGTCGCCTGTCGGAAGACACCAACAAGACGATCGGCCGCATCATCCTGGACGCTTCGTTCTCGCCAGTGCGCCGCGTGTCGTACGCGGTGGAATCGGCGCGCGTCGAACAGCGTACCGACCTCGACAAGCTGATCATCAACATCGAGACCAACGGCGTCATCACCCCGGAAGAGGCGATTCGCCAGTCGGCCCGCGTGCTGGTTGACCAGCTGAACGTGTTCGCCGCCCTGGAAGGCACGGAAGCCGCCGCCGAAGCGCCATCGCGCGCTCCGCTGGTCGATCCGATCCTGCTGCGTCCGGTCGACGACCTGGAACTGACGGTGCGTTCGGCAAACTGCCTGAAGGCAGAGAACATTTACTATATTGGCGACCTGATCCAGCGTTCGGAAAACGAACTGCTCAAGACGCCAAACCTGGGCCGCAAGTCGCTCAACGAAATCAAGGAAGTCCTGGCTTCGCGTGGCTTGACCCTGGGCATGAAACTCGAGAACTGGCCACCAGCCGGCCTAGAAAAGTAAAAGCACTACCTGCCTGGGCAATGTTGTCCGGGCAGTTTTAAACCATAAGAACCGGCCCGCGGTCATGCGCCATGCATGAACGATCGAAGAGCTGGATTTAAAAACCTCGAAAGGAATTACCATGCGTCACCGTCACGGCCTTCGCAAGCTGAACCGTACTTCGTCCCACCGCCTCGCCATGCTGCGCAACATGACCGTTTCCCTGCTGCGTCATGAAGCCATCAAGACCACCGTGCCAAAAGCCAAGGAACTGCGTCGCGTCATCGAGCCGATCCTGACCCTGGGCAAGACCGACACGCTGGCCAACAAGCGCCTGGCATTCGCCCGCCTGCGCGACCGCGAAATGGTCCTGAAGCTGTTCGCCGAACTCGGCCCACGTTACGCCAACCGTAACGGCGGCTACCTGCGCATCCTGAAAATGGGTTTCCGCGTCGGCGACAATGCGCCGATGGCGTATGTCGAACTGATGGACCGTCCGGAAGTCAGCGACATGGAAGAAGCGCCTACGGCTGAGTAATCAGTCCGTGCGACATGAAAAAACCAGGCCTTGTGCCTGGTTTTTTTTCGCTTGTTGGCGCCGTGCGCGCCCCATCATGCGCCGGTGCCGGGTGGACTCTCCACATGCGGGCGCATCAGCTCGGCCAGCCAGGTCATCACGTGCTGGGCGCGCCGGCTGAGGTGGCGCCGGCTCGCGTACAGCAGGGTTACCGGCATCGCTGCGGCGCGATGCTCGGGCAGCAGGGTCTGCAGCCGCCCCTGGGCGATCAATTCGCGTACCCCCGTTTCAGGTACCTGGATGATTCCCAGGCCGGCCAGGCAGCTTGCCTGGTAGGCATCGCTGTTATTGACCGCGACCGACGCCGCCACCGGCACGCTGACGCGCCGGCCCTCGTCGACGTACTCGAAAAGTGCCGTGCGCGGACCCAGGCTGGAGGCGTAGTCGACCAGGACATGCCCGGCCAGGTCGGCCAGCGTGCGCGGGGTTCCGCGGCGCGCCAGATAGGCGGGACTGGCGCAATTGACCATTCTGAACTGGCCCAGGCGACGCGCCACCAGCGTCGAGTCGTTCAATTCGCCGACCCGCATGATGCAGTCGAAGCCCTCGGCCACCAGATCGACGCGGCGGTCGGTGCTGCTTAGTTCGATCTGCAGGCCCGGATAGGCGTCCAACAATGCGGGCAGCTGCGGAATCACGATCGTGCGGGCGACCGCCTGCGGCAGGTCGACCCGCAGCCTGCCCGCCAGGTCGGCGTCGGCCTGGAACATGGTTTCCAGCTCGTCGAGCTCGTCGAGCATGTCGCGGCTGCGTTCGTAGAAGGCCAGGCCATCCTGGGTCATCTGCACCTTGCGCGTGGTGCGTTGCAGGAGGCGCGTGCCGAGCGCTGCCTCCAGGTCGCGGACAGCGGAGGAAATGGCGCCTTTCGACAGGCCAAGGCTGTCGGCCGCGCGGGTAAAGCTGGCCAGTTCCGCCACGCGCAGAAAAATTTGCAAGGAATCCGGGTTCAGCATTATCGTGATCTGTTTAGTTGGTGTGAACAGTGTATTCACAGAATGCTGGTTTGTCTCCAGCGCGAATACAAATACACTGGCTTGCCTTGCAGTCCCATCCATCCAGGAGCCTTTCATGCACACTCCCATCGCCCTCATAACCGGCGGCAGCCGCGGCCTCGGCCGCAATACCGCATTGACGCTGGCCGCGCGCGGTGTCGACATCATCCTGACTTACCACAGCCGCGAGGCCGAAGCCCTGGACGTGGCCGCCCAGATCGAGACGGCCGGCCGGCGCGCCGCCGTTTTGCGGCTGGACGTCGGCAACGCACCATCGTTCCCGGCGTTCGCGCGCGCGGTAAGCGCCTTGCTCGCTGATCGCTGGCAGCGCGCACGCTTCGACTTCCTGGTCAACAATGCGGGGATCGGCATCCATGCACCGTTTCGCGAGGTCAGCCAGGAGCAGTTCACGCAACTCTTCGATATTCACCTGAAGGGGCCGTTCTTCCTGACCCAGGCGCTCGAGCCCCTGATCGCCGACGGCGGCCGCATCGTCAACCTGTCCTCGGGGCTGACCCGTTTCGCGCTGCCGGGCTACTCGGCGTACGCTGCGATGAAGGGCGGGGTCGAAGTGCTGACCCGCTACCTGGCCAAGGAGCTGGGCGAGCGCGGGATCAGCGTCAACACGCTGGCTCCCGGCGCGATCGAGACCGATTTCGGCGGCGGCGCCGTGCGCGATAACGCACAGCTGAACGCCTTTGTCGCTGCCCAGACGGCGCTCGGACGCGCGGGGCGGCCGGACGATGTCGGCGGCGCCATCGCCAGCCTGCTCGATCCCGGCAGCGGCTGGATCAACGCCCAGCGTGTCGAAGCTTCTGGCGGCATGTTCGTCTAGCCCCCCGCTTCCCCCTGTGCAACGATTCGCGGCGGTGTACTATGCTGCCTGCACGCCGCCGCTCTCGTTCACTCGAAGGAAGTTATGTCCCGCATTCTGTCCGCCATCGCCTGCCGCTTCCGCATCGCCTGCCTGCTCATGCTGGCCCTCGGCGTGCTGCAGGCTGCGCCCGCCCACGCCGCCCAGGAGTTCCTCGATCCGTCGATCGCTTTCCGCGTCTCCGCGCGCATGGAAGGCGAGAAGATGGCTGTGGTCACCTATGCCATTGCCGACGGCTACTACATGTACCGCGAGCGCTTTGCGTTCACTGCCACCGGCGTGAAACTGGGCGTACCGCAGATCCCGCCGGGCAAGGTGAAATACGACGAGACCTTCCAAAAAGACGTCGAAACGTATAAAACTTCGGTAACGATCCGCATTCCGGTCGAGGGCAGCGGGGCGTTCACCTTGATTGCGACCAGCCAGGGCTGCGCCGACGCCGGCCTGTGCTACCCACCGCAGGAAGCGAGCCTGCAACTGGCCGCCGGCGGCGCCGCAAACCAGACCAGCCTGCCGATCGGCGCCAACGCAAACCCGCCGGCGCCGCTATCGTCCAGTCCCGCCAGCGAGGGCGGCACTGCCGGCCTGAGCGGCACGCCTTTCGGTGCAGCTCCAGCGCCCGCACAAGAAGGTCCAAAGACGTCGGCGACGACGAGCGCTGCCCAGGCGCCGTCCGAGATGGCAGGCATCGACGCCATCCTGCAGGGCGGCCGCCTGCTCGCCATCGTGCCTGCGTTCGCGCTGCTCGGGCTGGGGCTCGCGTTCACGCCCTGCGTGCTGCCGATGGTGCCGATCCTGTCTTCGATCATCGTGGGCGAAGGCGGCAAAGTGAAGCGTTCGCGCGGCCTGCTGCTCTCGATCACCTATTCGCTGGGCATGGCCATCGTCTACACCACGCTCGGGGTTGCCGCCGGCCTGATTGGCGAAGGCCTGGCCGCGGCCCTGCAAAACCCCTGGGTGCTGGGCACCTTTGCCTTGCTGATCGTGGCGATGGCGATGTCGATGTTCGGCTTCTACGAGCTGCAAGTGCCGGGCGCCTTGCAAACCAAACTGGCCGGTGCATCGAGCCGCCAGGCGTCGGGCAAGCTGGCGGGCGTGTTCGCCATGGGCGCGATCTCGGCCCTGATCGTCGGGCCCTGCGTCGCCGCGCCGCTGGCCGGCGCCCTGGTCTACATCAGCCAGACGCGCGACGTCTTTATCGGCGGCGCCGCCCTGTTTTCGATGGCGGTCGGGATGAGCATTCCGCTGCTGCTGGTCGGCGTTTCGGCCGGCTCCTTGCTGCCGCGCGCCGGCGCCTGGATGGAATCGGTCAAACGCTTCTTCGGCGTGCTGATGCTGGCGATGGCCCTGTGGCTGGTGTCGCCGGTGTTGCCGGCGGCGCTGCAGATGCTGCTGTGGGCCGCGCTGCTGCTCGGGTATGGCGCCTGGCTGCTGAGCCGGCGCGGGCACTGGGCGGGTCTCGCCCTGGGCGCCGCATTCGGCATCCTCGGCGCGATGCAGCTGGTGGGCGTGGCCAGCGGCGGGCGCGATGCCCTGGCGCCGCTGGCGCACCTGAGCGGCGCCCCGCGCCATGCGCTCGAGTTCAAGCGCGTGAAAACCGTGGCCGACCTCGACGCGGCGCTGGCCGCGAACCGCGGCAACCCGGCGATGCTCGACTTCTATGCCGACTGGTGCGTGTCGTGCAAGGAGATGGAAAAGCTGACCTTCGTCGACCCGGCCGTGCAGGCCAAGCTCGCCAATACCGTGCTGCTCCAGGTGGACGTGACCGCCAATGACGTCCACGACAAAGCCATGCTCAAGCGTTTCGGCTTGTTCGGGCCGCCGGGCATCATTTTCTTCGACCGGAATGGCGCCGAGATCGCCGACAGCAGGGTGATCGGCTACCAGAACGCGAGCAAGTTCCTCGGCTCGCTGCAGAAGGTGAATTAAGCCAGTGTCGCGCTACAAAAATGGGATGCCGAGGCATCCCATTTTTGTTCAATCAGCCAAATGATTCAGCTCTGCATCGCCGCGCCGCGCCCGCCGTGGCGGCCATGATGCCGGCCGTGCTTGCCGCCCATGCGCATCTTCTTGCTGTCCATGACCTGCCGCTGTTCCGGGCTCAGCACGGCGTAGAAGCTGTTCAGCGCCGCCAGGCGTGCTTCCATGCGCGCGATGCGCTGCTTCTGGCGCTCGAGGCGCAGCTCCATGCGCTGCGGCGCCGGCAGGGCGGCGATCCTGGCACGCTCGCCGCCGACCCGGGCCAGTGGACGCTGGACCGGCTTGCCGGCGGCGAGGAAGGCGGCGAAGGCCGGTTCCTGCTGGGCCGTGAGCTTCAGTTCGGCACGCAGCTTGGCGGCGCGCTGGGCCTGGCGCTCGGCCATTTTCGCCTGGCGCTCGGCCTTGTGGGCGGCGCGCTGCTCGACGCTCATGGCATTCGCGTGGCGGCCTTCGGCCGGCTGCACCGCGGCGGTCTGGGCGACGGCGGCGCCGGCGAAGCCGATGGCGGCCAGGGCGATCAGGACATTCTTGCGAAGGGTGTTCATGTGTTTCCTTTGGTGTGAGAGTGGGTCGGGGTGTCCAGCTGAACCGCTCGCTGCACAGGACTCATCATGACCAACAAGTGTAAGCCCAGCATGTCCTGTCCCGCGCACTTTGTATCAATATGTTTCCTTCTTAAATCCATATACAGTCCGATACAAAAACACTGCGCGCGCCCCGGGTAAGCAGGGATAATTGCGGCCATGGACAATCCTTCTACTATTCTCATCGTCGACGACGACCGCGACATCCGCCAGCTGCTCGCAGATTACCTCGAGTCGAATGGTTACCGCGCGCTGGCCGCCGGCGACGGCGTCGCGATGTGGAAGATCCTCGACGAATCGCGCCCCGACCTGATCGTGCTCGACCTGAACCTGCCGGGCGACGATGGCCTGACGCTGTGCCGCAAGCTGCGCGCCACCTCCAGCCTGCCGGTGATCATGCTGACCGCCCGCAACGAGCCGCTCGACCGCATCCTGGGCCTGGAAATGGGCGCCGACGACTACCTGCCGAAGCCCTTCGAGCCGCGCGAACTGCTGGCGCGCATCCGCAGCGTGCTGCGCCGTTCGCATGCGATGCCCTCCAACGCGCCGGCCGAGAACGTGCAGCAGATGCGCTTTTCGAACTGGACGCTCGACCTCACCGCGCGCCACCTGGTCAACCCCGACGGCCTAGTCATCATGCTCTCGGGCGCCGAGTTCCGCCTGCTGCGCGTCTTCCTCGAGCACCCGAACCGCGTACTCAACCGCGACCAGCTGCTCAACCTCACCCAGGGCCGTGACGCCGATCCCTTCGATCGCTCGATCGACATCCAGATCAGCCGCCTGCGCCAGAAGCTGGGCGAAGACGCGCGCATGCCGCAAATCATCAAAACCGTGCGCAACGGCGGCTATGTGCTGGCCGGCCAGGTGACCGTGGAGCCGACCGCGTGAAAGCGTTTATCGGCTCGATGACCGGCCGCGTCTTCCTCACTTTGCTGCTGGGGATCCTGGTGTCGGCCGCGCTGACCCAGTGGCTGGCCGATGTCGAGCGCCAGCGCGTGCTCGAGCGCGCGCGCGACCAGACCCTGATCGAACGCGCCGAAACCCTGATCATGGCGACCGAAATCGTGCCGTCCTCGACACGGCGCGCCTACCTCGCCGTCGCCAACCGGCCCGGCCTGCAGCTGGAAGTCGGCCAGCCGTATGCGCTGGCGCCGCAGCCTTCCACTTTTGTGAAGACCCTGTCCGAGCGGCTCGGCAGTCACTACCAGATCAGCGCCGCGGCCGGCGCGCCTGCGGCCTGCGCCCAACCGCCGCGCATGCCGATCCTGTACGGCCTGCTGAGCACCGAATGGCGCGGCGCCTGCGAAAGCCTCAACGTGCGCCTGCGCGACGGCGAACAGCTGCACCTGGCCGTGCTGCCGCCGCGTACCCTGGTGGCGGCCGAGACCGACTACCGGGCCGTGCTCGCCCTGTTCTTCCTCAGCATCGCGGCCCTCGCCTACGTGGTTGCGCGCATGACCACGCGTCCGCTGAAACAGCTGGCGCAAGCCGCGCAGGACCTCGGCAACGACATCAACCGCGCGCCGCTCGACCTGACCGGCGCCAGCGAGATCCGCCAGGCCAGCGCCGCCTTCAATGCGATGCAGGCGCGCATCCGCCAGTACATCTTCCAGCGCACGCAAATGCTGGCGGCGATCACCCACGACCTGCAGACGCCGCTGACGCGGATGCGCCTGCGCCTGGAAAAAGTGTCGGACCACGAATTGCAGGAACGCCTGATCGGCGACCTGTCGGCGATGCAGGCGATGGTGCGCGAAGGGCTCGACCTGGCGCGCAGCATGGACACCACCGAGAGCATGCAGATGCTCGACCTCGATTCGCTGCTCGACGCCAGCGTCGACGACGCCGCCGACGCCAACCAGCCGGTCACGCTGGCCGGGCGCTCGAACATGGCGCTGCTGGGCCGCCCGCTCGACCTGCGCCGCTGCCTGGGCAACCTGATCGACAATGCCGTGAAATACGGCCACAAGGCGCAGGTCGTCGTCGACCGGGTCAAGGGTGCGGCGCGCATCCGCGTGCGCGATGCCGGCCCCGGCATTCCGCAGGCGGAAATGCAGCGCGTGTTCGACCCGTTCTACCGCGTCGAAACCTCGCGCTCGCGCGAATCGGGCGGCACCGGGCTGGGCCTGACGATCGCCCGCAACATCGCCGAACAGCACGGCGGCAGCATCACGCTGGCCAACCTGGCCGAAGGCGGCCTGGAAGTGACGCTGATGCTGCCGGAGTACTACCCGGGAAAATAAGCGCTGTGCATACGCGCGTCATATTAAATTGGTAGCATCGCAGATTCGCAAAGTATTTATTGATTGATAAAGCCGCCGGTACGCGCGGTAAGGGACTTGGATGAAAAAGAATACGCTAGCAACTATCGCCGTTGTCGTCGCCGTCGCCGGGGCAGGCGTCTGGTACATGAACCGGGGCGCCCAGGCCGAGGGCGAGGGCGGGAAGGGCGGACCCGGGGGCAAGGGCGGCATGCCGCCGACCACCGTCAATGTGGTCGCGCCGCAGCGCCAGGACGTCGGTGTCGACGTCGCGGCCAACGGCACCGTCACGCCGCAGCGCACGGTCGACTTGCGTTCGCAGACGACCAGCACGATCCGCCAGGTGCACATCAAGGAAGGCCAGTTCGTCAAAGCCGGCCAGTTGATGTTCTCGCTCGACGACCGCAGCGACCAGGCCAGCGTGGCCCAGGCCCAGGCCGAAGTCCAGCGCGGCCGCGCCACCCTGGCCGACCTCGAGCGCCAGTACAAACGCAGCCAGGAACTGGTTGCACAGAAATTTCTCGCCCAGAGCGCCGTCGACACGCTGCGCAGCCAGGTCGAAGGCGCGCGCGCCGCCCTGGCCGCCAACGCGGCCGCGGTGCGCGCCAGCCAGGTCAGCGCCAGCTATTCGTCGATCCGCGCGCCGATGGCCGGCCGCGTCGGCGCCATCAATGTCTATCCGGGTTCGCTGGTGCAGCCGGCCACCTCATTGACCACCGTCACCCAGCTCGACCCGATCGACGTCGCCTTCACGCTGCCGGAATCGAGCCTCGGCTCGCTGCTGGCGGCGCAAAGGGCGGGCAAGGTCAGCGTCGAAGCGAGCACCGGCGTGGCCGATGCCAAGCCGATCACGGGCGAACTGTCGTTTGTCGACAACACCGTCGACGCCACCAGCGGCACCATCCGCGTCAAGGCGCAATTCGGCAACGGCGACGGTTTGCTGTGGCCAGGACAATACGTGAACACCCGCGTGACCGTGCGCACGCTCAAGGACGCCGTCGTGATCCCGCAAAATGCGATTATCATCAACGCACAGGGCACCTTCGTCTACGTCGTCGACGCCGGCGGCACTGCGCGCATGGTGCCGATCGAACGCCAGCACGGATTCGGCCTGAACGCGGCGGTCACCGGCCTGACCGGCACCGAGCGGGTGATTACCGAAGGCAAGCAGAACCTGCGTCCGGGCGGCAAGGTCCGTCTCGCAGGCGCCAAGCCACAAGGCGCGCCGGCGCCTGCAGGAAAGGATAAAGCCGCATGAATTTGTCCGAACTGTGTATCCGCCGCCCCGTGATGGTGGTGCTGCTGTCGATCAGCCTGGTGCTGGTCGGCGTGCTGGCTTACATGCATATCCCGGTCGCGGCGCTCCCCAGCTATAACACCCCGGTCATCAACGTCGGCGCCAACTTGCCCGGGGCCAGCCCGGAAACCATGGCGTCCTCGGTCGCCTTGCCCCTGGAAAAGCAGTTTTCCACCATCGCCGGCATCAAGCTGATCACCTCGACCAGTACCCAGGGCAATACCAACCTGACTCTGGAATTCGCCAACGAGATTGACGTCGACAAGGCTGCCGTGGACGTGCAGGCGGCGCTGCTGGCCGCGCAGCGCCAGTTGCCGCAGGAAATGACGGACCTGCCGTCCTACCGCAAGGTCAATCCGGCCGACTCGCCGATCCTGTTCATGCACATGACCTCGCCGTCGATGAACCTGTCGGAGCTCAACGATTACGCCGAGAACATGGTCTCGCCCGCGATCTCGACCCTGCCGGGCATCGCCCAGGTCACGGTGAATGGCGGCAAGCGCTTTGCGGTGCGCGTGCGCGCCCGCTCCGACCTGATGAACGCACGTAACATTTCGATGGACGAGTTGGCCGCCTCCCTGCGCGCCGCCAACTCGAACGCGCCCCTGGGCGTGCTCGACGGTCCGGCCCAGACACTGACCATCCAGGGCGGCGGCCAGCTGATGCGCGCCGCTGATTTCGCCAAGCTGATCGTCGCCACCCGCGACGGCTTGCCGGTACGCCTGCAGGACGTGGCGAACGTCGAAGACAGTTACCAGTCCGTAAAAGCGGCGGGCAGCCTGAACGGCGAGCGCTCGATCGTGCTGATGGTGCAGCGCCAGCCGAACGCGAACACGGTGCAGGTGGTCGACTCGGTGCGCGCGCTGATGCCGAAATTCGAGCAGCAATTGCCTGCCTCGATCAAGATCCACCTGGTCAACGACCGCTCGATCTCGATCCGCGAAGCCATCCACGACGTCAACCTGACCCTGGCCGGCACCGTCATCCTCGTCATCCTGGTGATCTTCCTGTTCCTGCACCGCTTGACCGCCACCCTGATTCCGGCCGTTACCGTGCCGATTTCGCTGCTGGGCGCGCTCTCCTTGCTCTACGCCTTCGGCTATAGCCTCGACAATATCTCCCTGCTCGGCATTACGCTGGCGGTCGGCCTGGTGGTCGACGATGCCATCGTGGTGCTGGAAAATATCGTGCGCCACATGGAAATGGGGAAAAAACCCTTCCATGCAGCCCTGGTCGGCTCGCGTGAGATGGGTTTTACCATCATTTCGATCTCGATTTCGCTGGTGGCCGTGTTCATCCCGATCTTCTTCATGCCGGGCGTGATCGGCCTGCTGTTCCGTGAATTCGCGGTCGTGGTCGGCCTGGCGGTGCTGGTGTCGGCGGTGGTCTCGCTGACCCTGGTGCCGATGCTGTGCTCGCGCCTGATCAAGGGCGGCGGCCACATCGAGCCGCATGAAATGTCCTGGATCGGCCGCCGCTTCGAAGCCATGTTCATGAGCGTGCGCAACGGCTACGAGCGTTCGCTCGACCGTGCGCTGCGGCACCGCTTCCTGGTGCTGATGTTGGCCGTGGGCACCCTGGTGCTGACCGTCATCCTGTATTCGACCATGCCTAAGGGCTTCTTCCCCGAGGAAGACCTGGGCCAGCTGCGCATCACCGTCGAGGCGGCCGAAGACACGTCGTCGGCCAAGCTGATGGAACTGCAAGGCAAGGTGGTGGACGCCATCCAGACCAACAAACACGTGCAGGACGTCACCTCGTTCACCGGCGGCGGCAATACCGGCCGCATGTTCCTGGTGCTGGTGCCGCGTTCGGAACGCCCGGCCATGCCGGCGGTGCTGGACGAATTGCGCAAGGCCACGCGCAACATCGCCGGCGTGCAGGTGTACATGTCGCCGGTGCAGAACCTGCAGCTGGGCGGCCGCCAGAGCAAGAGCCGTTACCAGTACACGCTGCAGAGCGTCTCGGGCGGAGAAATCGGCGGCTGGGCCGACCAGTTCCTCGAGCGCATGCGCGCCAACCCGATTTTCCGCGACGTCACCAGCGACTCGCAGAACCGCGGTTTGCAGGCCACCCTCGACATCGACCGCGACAAGGCGGCCCTGCTCGGCGTCGACATGGCCGCCGTGCGCACCGTGCTGTACGCCGCCTTTGGCGAGCGCCAGGTCTCGACCATCTATTCGAGCGCGGCCAGCTATTACGTGATCCTCGAAGCGGCCGAAGCCGACCGCTATTACGACGATGCGCTGGCCAAGGTCTCGGTGCGCGCCAAATCCGGCGAGCTGGTCAAGCTGTCGAGCTTTGCCAGCGTACGCCGCACGGTGGGCCCGATCGCCATCAACCACCAGGGGCAACTCCAGGCAATTACCCTGTCGTTCAACCTGGCGCCGGACGTGCCGCTGGGCGACGCCACCGAAGCGATCACCGAGATGGGCCGCGACATGAAGCTGCCCGCTTCGGTCATCACCCAGTACGGCGGCGACGCGGCGGTGTTCCAGGATACCCAGTCGAGCCAGCTGATCCTGATCATCACCGCCATCCTGGTCATCTACGTGCTGCTCGGCGTGCTCTACGAGAGTTATATTCACCCGCTGACCATCCTCGCCGGCCTGCCGTCGGCGGCGGTAGGAGCGCTCCTGACCTTGTGGCTGTTCGACATGGACCTGACCCTGATCGCGATGATCGGCATCCTGATGCTGATCGGTATCGTGAAGAAGAACGCGATCATGATGATCGACTTCGCGCTCGACGCCCAGAGGAACGCCGGCATGAAGCCCGAGGAAGCGATCCGCGAGGCCTGCATCCTGCGCTTCCGCCCGATCCTGATGACGACCCTGGCGGCGATGATGGGCGCGCTGCCGATCGCGCTCGGCATCGGCGCCGGCGCCGAGCTGCGCCAGCCGCTGGGCCTGGCCGTGGTGGGCGGCCTGATCTTCTCGCAGGTGATCACGCTCTACATCACGCCGGTGATTTATCTCTACCTCGACAAGTACAGCGGCACCGGGCCGATGACGGACGACGACGTGGCCGCGGCCGAGACCGCTCACAGCGCGCCCGAGCAGCACGCGCCGGTGAAGCACCATCCATCGCGCGCCGCCTGATACAAGTTGTAACAACTGTCAAGTTGGCAGGACTGTAAGCTAGGGCAGGGCAGGCCGTGCGGGAAGCACCCAAACCGGGTAGACTTCCGCACTGGCCGCCCTTCGCCGACTTGGTTCTGTTTCTCAGGAAGTGCTATTGAACTTGCGTGACGCCCCCCATACCTGCACGATCGAGAGCGATGTCTGCGCGCATTGCGGGCAAACCCTGCCCGATCGCATCGTGCCGCAGTATGGCGAGCGGCGCGCCAGCCGTACCGGCCTGGCCGTCACGATAGCGTTGCACCTGCTGCTGGTCGGCCTGTATTTCTACGAGCCGGACCGGCCCGAGAAAAAGGCCTCGGCCCCGGCCGGCGAGGAAATCGTCTACGTTGCCCCGCTCGCCAAGCCAGCGCCCCCGCCGCCGCAAAAATCGGCAGTGCGCAAACCTACCGAGCCCAGCAAAACGCCGCCGCCGCGCCAGCGCGTCGAGCGCCTGCCCGACACCATCACCATCCCCGAGGAAAAGCCGGTCGAAGTCGCCAAGGCGGAACCGACCCCCATACCGGAAAAGCGCGAGGAAATCACGCCCGAGATGGACATGTCGGAATACCTCGCCAAGCGGCGCCAGGCCCGTGGCGCGACCGACCCCAGCACGACCACCGAGGAAAGCGAAGCCGCACGCGGCAGCCGCAACGCGCTGGCCAACATCGCCGCCATCAATAACCGTGGCCGCGACGATGCCAACGAAAGCGGCGGCGTCTTTTCGATCTCGAACAAGACCTTCCACAGCATGGACCTGAAATTCCGCGGCTGGAACCCGAACTTCAAGCGCCGCTGGCTGACAGCGGTGACGGTGGAGCAGGGCAGCGAACCGGATGTCGAGACGGCCGTGGTCAAGAAGATGATCGAACTGATCCGCCGCGAAAAGAAGGGCGACTTCGACTGGGAATCGGATCGCATGGGCCGCGTCGTGAAGATGAGCGCGCGGGTACAGGATACGGCGGAGTTGCAAGCGTTTTTGATGAAGGAAATGTTCCCGGAGTACCGGCCGCCGGTCCGATAAATTCACATGCGTAAAAAAACCGTGCTTTGGCACGGTTTTTTATGTCCAACGCAGCGCTAAGCCTTACCCGCCCGCCTTCAGCTTGCGTGCAATATCCAGCGCAAAATAAGTCAGCACCCCATCGGCGCCGGCCCGTTTGAAGGCCATCATCGCTTCCATCATCACCTTGTCGTGGTCCAGCCAGCCGTTCTGGGCGGCGGCCTTGATCATCGCGTATTCGCCGCTGACCTGGTAAGCGAAGGTCGGCACCTTGAATTCGTCTTTCACGCGGCGCACCACGTCCAGGTAGGGCATACCGGGCTTGACCATCACCATGTCGGCGCCTTCGCCGATATCGAGCGCCACTTCGCGCAGCGCTTCGTCGCTGTTGGCCGGGTCCATCTGGTAGGTGTTCTTGTCGGCCTTGCCGAGATTGGCACTGGAGCCGACGGCGTCGCGGAAGGGGCCATAGAAGCTGGAAGCATATTTGGCCGAGTAGGCCATGATGCGCGTGTGGACAAAGCCGCCCGCTTCCAGAGCATTGCGGATCACGCCGATGCGCCCGTCCATCATGTCCGAGGGCGCGACGATGTCGACGCCGGCTTCGGCATGGGTCAGCGCCTGGCGCACCAGCATCTCGATGGTCTTGTCGTTGACGATATAGCCGGTCTCGTCGGGCAGGCCATCCTGGCCGTGCGTCGTGTACGGGTCGAGCGCGATGTCGGTGAGCAGGCCCAGCTGCGGGAAGCGGCTTTTCAGCGCCTTCACTGCGCGCGGCACCAGGCCGTCGGGATTGGTCGCCTCCACGCCGTCATAGGTCTTCAGGGAAGCGTCGATCACCGGGAACAGCGCCATCACCGGAATGCCCAGCGCCACGCACTCCTCGGCCACGCCAATGAGCACGTCGACCGACATCCGTTCCACGCCCGGCATCGAGGCCACCTGCTGGCGCTGGTTCTCGCCGTCGAGGATGAAGACCGGGTAGATCAGGTCCGATGCGGTGACAGTGTTTTCGCGCATCAGGGCGCGCGAAAACGGGTCGCGGCGCATGCGGCGCGGGCGGGCGGCAGGGTACATGGCGGAGGTAATCGAGCTCATCGAGGCACTTTCTTCAGATGGAATCGTCGGGCTTGGCTTCTGCATCGGCAGCGTCGTCTTCGACGGCATCGTCACCCGCCTCGTCCTCGTATTCGATTTCGCGGTCGAGTCCGACCAGCTCCTGGATCTTGGCGTCGGCTTCCTCGAGGCCAATGCGCTTCAGGGCCGAGAACAGCTGCACCGTGAACGGGAAGCCTTCGCCGTCCTCGTCGACATAGCTTTCCAGCACGCCCTTGGCTTCACGCAGCACGTTGGCCTGCTCGTTGCGGTTCAGCTTGTCGGCCTTGGTCAGGATGCAGTGGATTGGTTTGCCGGTCGGGGCGAACCATTCGAGCATCTGCACGTCGAGGTCGGTGAACGGGCGGCGCGAATCCATGATCAGCACCAGCGCGGCCAATTGCTCGCGGCGCTGCACATAGTCGCCCAGCAGCTTTTGCCAGTGCAGTTTCGCGGTGCCCGACACTTCGGCGTAGCCGTAACCCGGCAAGTCGACCAGCATGCAGCGGATTTCATCGACGATGGTCGGGTCCTTGCGGTGCTGGCCGACGTGGGCGCCGCCGATCGAGAAGTAATTGATGTGCTGGGTGCGGCCAGGGGTCTTCGAGGCGAACGCCAGGCCCTTCTGGTTGGTCAGGATATTGATCGCGGTCGACTTGCCCGCGTTGGAACGGCCGGCAAAGGCAATCTCGGGCACATCGGTGTCGGGGAGATCGCGCAGTTGGTTGACGGTCGTGAAGAAGCGGGCTTGCCAGAGTTTGGACATGGGAGAGAGGTGAGAAATGCAATGAAATGAAGCAATAGAGAAACAAAGCTATTGTACAATAAGGGGTTCTCGAATGTAGGCGTGTGGTCTTTGACGCCGGTAAGCTGCTGTATTTACAATAATTTGTTGTCGACTTTTCAGGGTGCTCGAATGAATCGTGTGTCTGTACCGTCCGCTAGCGCGGTCTTCGTGAAATCGTTATTGGTTGCAAGCCTGGGGTTCGGCGCGTTTGTGAATGCGGCCGGCGCGGCAGAAGTAGCCCGTGCAGCCAAACCCGACCCTGCCAAGGGCGCCACCCTGTACGACAGCGGCGATACCGCACGCGGCCTGCCGGCCTGCCTGTCGTGCCACGGCGCCAACGGCAACTCGACCATCGCGGCGAACCCCAAGCTGTCGAACCAGATCGAAGCCTACACCCACAAGCAACTGGTCGACTTCACCACGCCGCAGCGTGTGAATCCGATCATGACCACGTATTCCAAGATGCTCACCGACGAGGAAAAGCGCAACGTCGCCGCCTACCTCGCGATGCAGAGGGCCAAGCCGGGCGCCGCGAAGAACAAGGATACGGTCGAACTGGGCCGCAAGATCTACCGCGGCGGCATCGCCGACAAGGGCGTTGCAGCCTGCGCCAGCTGCCACGGCGCCAACGGCGGCGGCATGCCGATCCAGTATCCGCGCCTCGCCGGCCAGCAGCAGGACTATACTGTGGCGCAGCTGGTGGCCTTCCGCACCGGCGCGCGCAACAACAGTGCGCAAATGACGGTGCTGGCCCAGCGCATGTCGGACGCCGAAATGAAGGCAGTGGCAGACTACATCGCCGGCCTCCGCTAAGGATTTGAGTCATCAGTGAGAAAAGGGCGGCAGCGCGAGCTGGCGCCCTTTTTGCTGCAAGCTTGCGGTCTCCACCCGCCGCACGAGGAAGTTGCCCCAAGAAATGAGCACTACCGGAATTGAATTGAACACGCGCCGCCGCTGGCTGGCCGAAGCTGTCGAGCTGGTGTCGTCGATGCGCTTTGCCATCAGCCTGCTGGTGCTGCTGTCGACGGCCGCCATCATCGGTACGGTCGTCACGCAGAACAGCATCATGCCGAACTACGTCAACCAGTTCGGCCCCTTCTGGTATGAAGTCTTCCGCGCATTCGGCGTCTACAACGTCTATACGAGCTGGTGGTTCCTCGCCATCCTGCTGACCCTGATCGTGTCGACCAGCCTGTGTGTGATCCGCAACGCGCCGAAAATGGTGCGCGACATGCGCAGCTGGCGCGACAACGTGCGCGAAGAATCCCTGCGCAATTTCCACCATAAAAGCGAATGGACGGCGCCGCTGGCGCGCACGGCACTGGCGCAGCAGACCGCGCTGCGCCTCGGCCACGCCGGCTACAAGGTCAAGATCGTCGAGAAGGAAGGCAGCATCCTGGTGGCGGCGAAGCAGGGCGCGGGCAACAAGTTCGGCTATATCTTCGCGCACACGGCCATCATCGTGATCCTGCTGGGCGGCATGCTCGATTCGGAACTGCCCATCCGCGCTCAACAATGGTTCCTCGGCAAAACCCCCTACCACGGCGCCGGCCTGATCGCCGACGTGCCGAGCCAGCACCGGCTGGGCGTGTCGAATCCGACCTACCGCGGCAATATCCTGCTGGCCGAAGGACAGACCGGGCAGACCGCCACCATCGCCCAAGGCGGCGGCTCGCTGCTGCAGGAACTGCCGTTCGCGATCGAACTGAAAAAATTCCACATCGATTTCTACTCGACCGGCATGCCCAAGCTGTTCGCCAGCGACGTCCTGGTGCACGACCGCGCGGAGGGCAAAACCTTCCCGGCCACGATCAAGGTCAACGAGCCGCTGATCTACAAGGGCGTGGCCGTCTACCAGTCGAGCTTTGAAGACGGCGGCACCAAGCTGAAACTCACCGGCTTCCCGATGGCGGGCAAGATCGATGACGCTTTCCAGATCGCGGGCGAAGTCAATGGCGCCACCGAACTGAAGGCGGGAGGCACCAGCTTCGCGGTCGAATGGACCGGTTTCCGTCCGTTCAACGTCGAAAATACCGCCGTCAACGACCCGCGCGCGGTGACCAAGGGACAGTCGCTGAACGAGCAGTTCGCCGCCACGCTCGGCAAGGCCTCCGGCTCGGCCGCGAAGGCCGACGCCACCAAGGACTTGAAAAACGTCGGACCGAGCGTGCAATACAAGCTGCGCGACCAGACCGGCCAGGCGCGCGAATTCATGAACTACATGCAGCCGGTCACGCTCGACGGCGCCCAGGTGTACCTGGCCGGCGTGCGCGACAACCCGAACGAGGGCTTCCGCTTCCTGCGCATTCCCGCCGACGACAAGTACGGCGTGCGCGAATGGATGCGCCTGCGCGCGGCGCTGGCCGATCCGGCCCTGCGCGCGGAGGCGGCGCGCCGCTACGCCGCCCGCGCCGTGTCTCCCGGCCAGGCCGCCCAGCCCGGTTTCAGCGAGCAATTGCGCGAGTCTGCGGAACGCACGATCGGCATGTTCGCCGGCGACGGCACCCCGGGCGGTTTCGTCGCGGTGGCCCGCTTCCTGGAACGCATTCCCGCGGCCGAGCAGGAAAAGGCGGCCAGCGTCTTCATCAAGATGCTCAACGGCGTCCTGCTGGAACTGTGGCAAGCCGCGCGCGCGCGCGACGGCGAGGCGCCGGTCGAGGGCAGCGACACCCACGCACGCTTCCTGCAGCTGGCCACCAATGCCCTGTCGGACAGTTTCTTCTACGGCGCCCCGGTCTACCTGCAGCTCGAAGAGTTCAACGAAGTCAAGGCCTCGGTGCTGCAGGTGACGCGCTCGCCGGGCAAGAAGATCGTCTACCTCGGCTGCACGCTGCTGGTGGCCGGCATCTTCGCGATGTTTTATATCCGTGAACGGCGCCTGTGGGTGTGGATACGCGACGCCGATGGCGGCGCCCACGCGCTGATGGCGATGAGCACCCAGCGCAAGACACTGGACTTCGAAAAAGAGTTCGCCGAGCTGGCAGCGAAGCTGCCGCAAACGGCGTAAGCTTGGCAGTCGCTGCCGAGAGCAAACGCCGTAAAAATCAGGTAATGGAGACAAGTATGGAAGCATCCCGACCGAACCCTGGCGTCACGACGCCGGGCATCACCTATAAAGAGACGCCCGGTTATTTCCGCCGCCTGAACGCCATCGACTGGCTGTTCGCCGCAGCGCTGATGGGCGCGGCCCTGTTCGCGCTGAACCGCTATGCGGCCAATATGGACGGCTACGAGCGCGTCATCCTGCTGCTGACCGCGCCGACCTTCGCCGCCCTCGGCTGGCACTGGAAGCCGGTACGCTGGCTGATTCCGCTGGTGGCCCTGCTGTCGCTGTGGGCCATTTCGCTGTATGGCGGATCGCTCCCGGCGGCCGAGCAAAAGTTCCTGCTGAAATACATGCTGTCGAGCCAGTCGGCCATCCTCTGGATGAGCGCGCTGTTCGTGTTCGCCACCGTGTTCTACTGGATCGGCCTGCTGGCCCGCTCGGATGCCGGCAGCGCCATCGGCTCGCGCATGTGCTGGGCCGCCGTGGTGATCGGCTTTACCGGCATGATGGTGCGCTGGTTCGAGTCCTACCTGATCGGGCCGGACATCGGCCACATCCCGGTGTCGAACCTGTACGAAGTGTTCATCCTGTTCGCGCTGATCACGGCGCTGTTCTACCTGTATTACGAACAGCATTACCGGACGCGCCAGCTGGGCGCTTTCGTCCTCCTGATCATTGCGGCGGCCGTCGCCTTTTTGCTCTGGTACACGGTCTCGCGCGATGCCGCCGCCATCCAGCCGCTGGTGCCGGCCCTGCAAAGCTGGTGGATGAAAATCCACGTGCCCGCCAATTTCATCGGCTACGGCACCTTTGCGCTGGCCGCCATGGTCGCCACCGCCTACCTGCTGAAGTCGCACGGCATCCTAGCCGACCGCATCCCGAGCCTGGAAGTGCTGGACGACCTGATGTACAAGTCGATTTCGGTCGGTTTCGCCTTCTTCACGGTCGCCACCATCCTGGGCGCCCTGTGGGCGGCCGAAGCCTGGGGCGGCTACTGGTCCTGGGACCCGAAGGAAACCTGGGCGCTGATCGTCTGGCTGAACTACGCCGCCTGGCTGCACCTGCGCCTGATCAACGGCCTGCGTGGACGCGTGGCGGCCTGGTGGGCGGTGGTGGGCTTGCTGGTGACGACGTTCGCCTTCATCGGCGTCAACATGTTCCTGTCGGGCCTGCACTCCTACGGCGAATTGTAAGCAGCTGCCTGACCGGGAACTAGCTTCCCGGAATCAGGCCTGCGACAGGTCCTTGATGAAATCGATATGATTCGATTAACACAACCATCATCAAGGACGTTTCAATGTCATCTTCCATTACGGGCAATCCTGCTTATCGCAGCCCGCCCGGCCCGCTGCACGCCATTCTGCTGGGCGGAACCGTCCCGCTCTTTATCGGCGCAATGCTCAGCGATGCCGCCTATTACCGGCAGCATCAGATCCAGTGGAGCAATTTTGCGTCCTGGCTGATCGTCGGCGGCTTGCTCTTCTGCGGCCTCGCCCTGCTGTTTGCGCTGGTCAACCTGATCCGTGCCCCACGCAAGTCGGGCCATCCGCTGACCTATTTCCTGTTGCTGCTGGCCACCTTCGTGCTCGGCCTCGTCAACGCATTCGAACATGCCAAGGATGCCTGGGCCGTCATGCCCTCCGGCCTGGTGCTGTCGATCATCGTCAGCCTGCTGGCCCTGGCCGCGGCCTGGGTTGGCCTGAACCATCGTTCGGGAGGTGCACGATGAACCGCATGAACTCGCTGACACTGATCGGCACGGCGCTGCTGCTGGGCGCGTGTACCAACGAGGGAGTCACTACCCAGGCCTACGGGGCCGATCCCAAACTGCCCGCGCCCGAACGCGGCCTGTTCCCAAGCATGAAGATCGCCGAGCCCGAGTTGTGGGGCAGCCAGAAGCCGACCGTCCCCCAGGGTTACACCATCACGGCGATCGCGACCGACCTGAAGATTCCACGCCAGATGCTGGTGCTGCCGAATGGCGACATCCTGGTGGCGGAAGGGCGGGGCGGCAACGCGGCCAAGCTGAAACCCAAGGACGTGATCGCGGGCTACATCAAGGCGCAAGGCAATACCAAGGTCAAGGGCGGCAATCGCCTCACCTTGCTGCGCGATGCCGACGGCGACGGTGTCTACGAGCTGAAAACCGTGTTTGCGGAAAACCTGAACGCCCCGTATGGCCTGGCGTTCGCCAACAACACGCTGTACGTCGCCAACCAGGATGAACTGGTCAGCTTCGCCTACCAGCCGGGCATGACCAAAGCCGCCGGCGCGCCGAAAAGCATCGCCAAGCTGCCGTCCGAGATCAATCACCACTGGACCAAGGCAATGACGATCAGCCCGGATGGGCGCCACGTCTATGTCGGCATCGGCTCGAACAGCAACATCACCGAGCGCGGCATGGAGGCCGAGGTGGACCGCGCCCTGGTGTGGCAGATCGACGTCCAGAGCGGCGCCTACAAGCCCTTCGCAACGGGCCTGCGCAACCCAACGGCCCTGGCGATGCACCCCGAGACCGGACAGTTGTGGTCGGTCGTGAACGAGCGTGACGAACTGGGCCCGGACCTGGTGCCCGACTACCTGACCTCGGTGCGCGAAGGCGGCTTCTATGGCTGGCCCTACAGCTACTGGGGCCAGAACGTCGATCATCGCGTGATGCCGCAAGACCCGAAAAAGGTCGCCGCCTCCATCAAGCCCGATTACAGCCTGGGCTCGCACGTTGCCGCGCTGGGCCTGGACTTTTCCCGGCCGACCATGGGCGCGCAGTTTGCCCAGGGCGCTTTTGTCGGCGAGCACGGCAGCTGGAACCGGGCCAACCCGGTGGGCTACAAGGTGATCTTCGTACCCTTCGCCAACGGCCGTCCGTCGGGCGCACCGGTCGACTTCGTGACCGGCTTTCGCGACGGCGAAGGCAAAACCCGTGGCCGGCCGGTGGGCGTGACGGTCGATCCGCGCGGCGCACTCATCGTGGCGGACGACCTGGCCAACACGGTATGGCGGGTCGCCCCGGCCCGTTAAGGGCGGCTTAAGGCGGGAACGACGATAAGCGGCAAGGTAATTTGACGAAATCGTGTATCGTAGGACTTCACTCCTGGAGTTCTCTGATGCTGATCAAACCAAACCGCGACGGATCGAATCCGCCGCTCGCCTCCGAAATTACGCCGCGCGAAGTCTACGAAGAGCGGCGCAAGTTCATCCAGAAGATGGCCGCCGGCGCGGTCGTCGGCGGTGCGCTGTGGGAGATGGCGAACCGCGAGGCTTTTGCCCAGCAGCCAGCGGCCCAGAAACTCGCCGCGCGCGCCAACCCTGGCTTGTCCACCACCGAGCCCCGCACCCCCTTCAAGGATGCGAGCACCTACAACAATTTCTATGAGTTCGGGCTGGATAAGAGCGACCCGGCCGAGAACGCGCACACTCTCAAGACGCGTCCCTGGACGGTGCTGGTCGACGGCGAAGTGAAAAAGCCGCTGCGCTTCGATATCGACACCCTGACCAAGGTCGCGCCCCTGGAAGAGCGCGTCTACCGCCTGCGCTGCGTGGAAGGCTGGTCGATGGTCATTCCCTGGGTCGGTTACTCGCTGTCGAACCTGCTCAAGCAGGTCGAACCGAACGGCAACGCCAAATTTGTCGAATTCACCACCCTGGCCGATCCGAAGCAGATGCCGGGCCTGCGCGCCGACGTGCTCGACTGGCCCTACGTGGAAGGCCTGCGCCTCGACGAAGCGATGCATCCGCTGGCGCTCCTGACGGTCGGCATGTACGGCCAGGTGCTGCCGAACCAGAACGGGGCGCCGGTGCGCCTGGTGGTGCCCTGGAAGTACGGTTTCAAGTCGGCCAAGTCGATCGTGCGCATCCGCCTAACCAGCCGCCAGCCGCGCACCGCCTGGAACGTGTCGGCGCCGTCGGAATACGGTTTTTATTCGAACGTGAATCCGCGGGTCGACCACCCGCGCTGGTCGCAGGCGACCGAACGCCGCATCGGGGAGGACGGCTTCTTCAAGAAAAAGCGCGACACCCTCATGTTCAACGGCTATCCCGAGGTTGCCTCGATGTACGCCGGTATGGACCTGAAAAAATACTTTTAAACGATGGCGTTCAATCCCCCGCCAAAACAGCTCACTCTCATCAAGGGCGCCGTGTTCCTCGCGGCGCTGCTGCCCTTCCTGTGGGGGCTGCAGCTGGTGCTGCGCCAGGTTCCGGTCGATCCGCTCGAGTACATCACCCACGAAACCGGCGACTGGGCTTTATACCTGCTCTGCATCACGCTGGCAATCACGCCCCTGCGCCGCCTGAGCGGCTGGAACTGGCTCGTCAAGCTGCGCCGCATGCTGGGGCTGTTCACCTTTTTCTATGCGCTGCTGCATTTCATCGCCTTCCTCTGGTTCGACCATTTTTTTGACGTCGCGGCCATGCTGCGCGACGTCGTCAAGCGGCCCTTCATCCTGGTCGGCTTCACCGCATTCGTGCTGCTCGTTCCGCTGGCGGTAACGAGCACCAACGGCATGATCAAGCGCCTGGGCGGCAAGCGCTGGCAATGGCTGCACCGCCTGATCTACCTGGTCGCGCCCTTGGCGGTGCTGCATTTCTGGTGGATGAAGTCGGCCAAGAACAACCTGGTGCAGCCGATGCTGTTCGCGGCGATCGTGGCGGCGCTGTTGCTGGTGCGGGTGTACTGGAGCCGGGTCAAGTCAAAGGCGCCGGCGCGCGCGTGAATGTCGGAAAAGCTTACAGACCAGCCCGCGCGGCAAGCGCGTACAACCACAAGTCGTTGTATTGAAACAAGGAAATTTTCTGGCACGAAACATGCTATGTCTCTTCCAACATCAAATTAATCGGGAAGAGACATGAACAAAATAGTCAAGTTATCCGCATCCGTACTTGCCGCAGTCGCCTTGCACCTGCCGGCGATGGCCGCACCGATCCTGGACCAGAACCATCCTGTGCCAGTCGGAGCGTTCTGTGCAGTCACGATGACCGACTGGTGCGGGCAATCCTTCCAACAAACGAATGCCAACATTTCCGGCGCCGGCATCTACCTGGTGGGCTCCGAGGGCGGCCGTACCGACCCCGCGACCCTGACGATGTCGGTCTACAGTTCCTATGGCGGCTCCGGCCTGTCGGGCCTGGTCGCCTCGGGTTCCACCGCGATTGCCGGCAATTATTTTGGTTTTGTCGATATCTTCTGGACGCCGGCCGCCGTGCAGGCAAATACCCAGTATTACCTGGTGCTGGGATCGACGAACAATGTGTTTGCGTCGTTCTCGACGTCGACCTACGCCAACGGCACGTCCCTTTTCCAGGGTGGAAGCATTTCGAATTATGACCTGACCTTCCGCACCTTCGCCGACAACGGCGCACCCCAGGACGTGCCCGAGCCAGGTGCGCTGGCCCTGCTCGGTCTTGGCCTGGCCGGTCTCGTCGCTGCGCGGGGCAAGAAGCGCGGCTGATACCAGGTTCTGCATCGCCGGTGTGTATTTACGGTCTGAAACGTTTGGTAGCGTTCCTTACCGGTCTGGCTCACCTGACGGGGTCGATACGCGGTGTAATGGGTTCATTCGCAAGCCCACCGTGACACCGAAAGGAAGCACAATGAAAACCACTATGATCGCATCGGCGCTGATTGCTTTGACCATGGCTGCCAGCGGCAGCGCTTACGCCCAACGAGGCGAGCAGGGTTACGATCGTTACGACAACGACCGCAACGGCCGGGCCGAGCAGCGCGACGGACGGTATGACGGCGGCCGCTACAACAACGACCGCAACGATCGCAACGACGGCCGCAACGACCGTTACGACCGCAACGACCGCAATGGCCGCTACTACAATGCGCAGAACTTCCGTCGCGACGATTATCGCGGTGGCGGTCCCCGCCACGACCTGCGCCGCGGCCAGCGCCTGAGCCAGGAATACCGGAGTAACCGCTACATCGTCAGCGACTGGCGCGAACGCCGCCTGAGCGCGCCGCCGCGGGGCCATCATTGGGTCAGCACCGGCAACGACTATGTGTTGGCGGCGATTGCCACCGGCATCATCGCCCAGGTCTTGCTGAGCAATTAAGCCGCAGCCGTAAAAACAAAAGCCGCGCCCTCGAAAGATGGCGCAGCTTTTTACGTCCCGGAGACAGCGTTTATTTGATCATCGATTCCAGCGCGAACAAATCCGCCGGATTCTCGCGCTGGCGCACCAGGTGCACCTGGTCGCCGTCGACCATGATTTCGGCGGCGCGCCCGCGCGTGTTGTAGTTCGAGGCCATCGTCATGCCATAGGCGCCGGCGCTCATCATCGCCAGCAGGTCGCCCGGCTCGACGGCGAGTTTGCGCTCGCGCGCCAGCCAGTCGCCCGATTCGCAGACCGGGCCGACCACGTCGTAGAGATCGAGGACGGCGCCGTCGCGCGGCGCCACCGCCTTCATGTCCATCCAGGCGCCGTACAGGGTCGGGCGCATCATGTCGTTCATGGCAGCGTCGATGATGCAGAAGTTCTTTTCCGCGCCCGGCTTCAGGAATTCGACCGTGGTCAGCAGCACGCCGGTGCTGGCGACGATCGAGCGGCCCGGCTCGAAGATCACTTTCACGGCGCGGCCGTCGTGGCGCCCGGCGCGCCAGGCGTCGATGCGCGTGAACAGGCGGCCAAGGTAGTCGCCCACCGGCACCGGCGGCTTGTCGCCGGCCGCACCGTAATCCACGCCCAGGCCGCCGCCGATGTCGAGGTGGTGGATGTGGATGCCTTCGTCATCCAGCGTGTCGATCAGTTCGATCAGCTTGTCGAGCGCCTCCAAAAGTGGCGCGTCGTCCAGCAGCTGCGAGCCGATGTGGCAGTCGATGCCGACCACGTCCAGGTGCGGCAGGGCGGCGGCGCTGCGGTAGGTTGCCAAGGCCTCGTCGAAAGCGACGCCGAATTTATTCGCCTTCAGGCCGGTCGCGATATACGGATGGGTCTTGGCGTCCACGTTCGGGTTCACGCGCAGCGATACCGGCGCGCGCCTGCCCATGCTGCCGGCGACTTCGTTCAGGCGGTGCAGCTCGGGAATCGACTCGACATTGAAGCAGAGGATGTTCTTTTCCAGCGCCAGGCGCATTTCAAGCACGGTCTTGCCGACGCCCGAGAAGATCACCTTGCTCGGGTCGCCGCCGGCCGCGATCACGCGCAGCAGCTCGCCGCCCGAGACGATGTCGAAACCCGCCCCCTGGCGCGCCAGCAGGTCGAGAATCGCCAGGTTCGAATTCGCCTTCATCGCATAGCAAACGAGGGCGTCACGGCCGGCGCAGGCGTCGCTGTAGGCCGCGAAGTTCTCCAGCAGCGCCGCTTTCGAATACACATAGGCCGGCGTGCCGAAGGTTTCGGCAATCCTGGACAAGGGGGTGCGCTCGGCGTGCAGCACGCCGTCTCGGTACGAAAAGTGGGACATGGATCTTATTGGGAGGAGGCTGGGGTAGTTGCGGTGGCCGGGGTCACGCTCGCCGGCGCCGGTACTGGATTCGGCGCGGCCGGCTTGGCCGGGGGCTGCGGCATGTAGAGCGGGCCGGTCTGGCCGCAGCCGGCGAGGATGCTGGCGGCGAACACGGCGGCAAATAGGAGCGCGTCAGGTGACTTCACGATTAGAATCAGGGTTTGATCAAGACCTTGGAGTGTAGCATGACCGAAACCGAATTTTTGGACCTGGCCGAATCGACCCTGAACCGCATCGAAGCCTGCTTCGACGACCTCAACGACAAGGACGTGGTCGACGTCGAATGCAAGCGCAACGGCAACGTGCTGGAGATCGAATTCATCGACAACGGCTCGAAGATCATCGTCAACAGCCAGGCGCCGCTGCAGGAAATGTGGATGGCGGCGCGTTCCGGCGGCTTCCACTACAAGCGCGTGGGCGACGAGTGGCGCAATACGCGCGACGATTCGGAATTTTTCGCCGCGCTGTCGGACGTGGCGACCCAGCAGGGTGGGGCGCCAGTCCGGCTGGGCTAGGTAGCTTGGCTTAGAACAGCTCGTTCCTCACCGCGTCCTGCGCCTTCTGCTGCACAGGCGCCGGCGTGGTGCCGACATCGAGCGAGGTCACGCCGGTCCCCGGCGGATTCTCGGCGTAGTAATACTCGCCATTCACCATGATCAGGCCGCCCGGCACCGGGCGTTCCTCGACCGGCATGGTTTTCAGCACCGTCTGCATGTAGCCGATCCAGATCGGCAGCGCCAGGCCGCCACCGGTTTCCTTGTTGCCCAGGTTCTTGGGCTGGTCGTAACCCATCCAGGCGATGCCGACCAGTTTCGGCTGGTAGCCCGCGAACCAGGCGTCGATCGAATCGTTGGTGGTGCCGGTCTTGCCGGCGATGTCCGTCCGCTTGAGGGCTTGCTGCGCCTTGGCCGCGGTGCCGTAGCGCGCCACGTCCCGCATCATGCTGTCCATCAGGTAGGCATTGCGCGCGTCGATCACGCGGTTGGCTTCGACGCCGGCGCGTTCCGGCCGCGCTTCCGACAAGACCTTGCCGGCGCTGTCGGTCACCTTCGAGATCAGGTAAGGGCTGACGCGGTAGCCGCCGTTGGCGAACACGGCATAGGCGCCCGCCATCTGCAGCGGCGTCGTCGAGCCGGCGCCCAGGGCCAGGGTCAGGTAGGGCGGATTGCGTTCGGCGTCGAAGCCGAAGCGGGTCGCGTATTCCTGGCCGTAGCGCGCGCCGATGCGGTCCAGGATGCGGATCGAGACCATGTTCTTCGACTTGGTCAGTCCGCGCCGCATCGTCATCGGGCCTTCGAACTTGCCGTCGTAGTTCTTCGGCTCCCAGGCCTGGCCGCCGGTCTGGCCGGCGTCGAAGCGCAGCGGCGCGTCGTTGACCAGGGTGGCCGGCGACAGGCCGCGCTCGAGCGAGGCCGAATAAATGAAGGGCTTGAACGCGGAGCCCGGCTGGCGCCAGGCCTGGGTCACGTGGTTGAACTTGTTGCGGTTGTAGTCGAAGCCGCCGACCAGCGCCTTGATCGCGCCGTCCTCGGTGCTGGCCGAAACGAAGGCCGATTCGACCAGCGGCATCTGCGTAATCTTCCAGTTGGCATCCTCGCCCCGCATGACGCGGATCAGCGCGCCGCGGCGGATGCGCCGGTTCGGCGCGGCCTTGGCCTGCAGCCAGTTCGATGCGAAGGACAGGCCGGGACCGCTGATCCTGATTTCCTCGCCCGAGGCCAGCACGGCGGTCACGCCGGTCGGCGCGGCAGCCAGCACGACGGCGGCGACGATGTCGTCGCTGTCGGGTTTCTCGGCCAGTTCCGCCTCGATCGCCTCATCGGCTTCGGTCTTGTCCTTCGGGATGTCGATGTAGGACTCCGGGCCGCGGTAGGGGTGGCGGCGTTCGTAATCCATCACGCCCCGGCGCACCGCGAGGTAGGCCGCGTCCTGGTCGGCCTTGGTGATGGTGGTAAACACGTTCAGGCCGCGCGTATAGGTGTCTTCCTTGAACTGCTCGTAGACCAGCTGGCGCGCCATTTCGGCCACGTATTCGGCGTGCACGCCGAAGGCGGTGCTGTCGGTCTTGATGGTCAGTTCTTCGTCGCGCGCGGTCTTGAACTGGGCGTCGGTGATGTAGCCCAGCGAATGCATGCGCGTCAGGATGTACTGCTGGCGCGTGCGTGCGCGCGTCGGGTTGACCACCGGGTTGTAGGCCGACGGCGCTTTCGGCAGGCCGGCCAGCATGGCCGCTTCGGCCACGGTGATGTCGCGCAGGTCCTTGCCGAAATAGATCTGGGCCGCGGACTGGAAGCCGAAGGCGCGCTGGCCCAGATAGATCTGGTTCATGTAGACCTCGAGGATCTGGTCCTTGGTCAGGTTCTTTTCGATCTTCCAGGCCAGCAGCGCCTCATAGGCCTTGCGTTTCAGGGTCTGCTCGCTCGACAGGAAGAAGTTGCGCGCCACCTGCTGGGTGATGGTGGATGCGCCCTGGCGCGAGCCGCTGGTGGCGTTGTGCAGCATGGCGCGCAGCACGCCCCAGTAATCGACGCCGCCGTGCTGGTAGAAGCGGTCGTCTTCGATCGACAGCACCGCCTTCTTCATCACGTCGGGGATTTCCTTGAAACGCACCAGCGTCCTGCGCTCCTCGCCGAACTCGCCGATGAGGACGTTATCGGCCGTGAAGATACGCAGCGGCATCTTCGGACGGTAGTCGGTAATCGTGTCGAGCGCCGGCAGGTTCGGGTAGGCCATGGCCAGCGCGAACACGACGACCAGCACGCCGGTCAGGGCCAGGCCGGTCAGGCCGGCCAGGGCCAGCAGGATCAGGCGTTTCGGGCTGTATTTGTTCGGCGCCGCGGAGTTCTTTGCTTGGGAGGATTTCATGCTGGATTCGTTAGTTGATCCGTTTCATTATAAGTCAGGGCTTCGCGCCGCGGCGCGGACTCGGCGGCAGGGCGGCTTTGTGGTACGGCTGACAAGGGGTATTACCAATGAAATATCAGAGTGTGGCATCCCGGCCGGATTGTAATGTTCCAGTGTAGAAATATCTTGTCGCCACGCATTATTCTGGCTACGATTTACCGCAGTGCCTCATAAACATGCACCAAGTTACTGAATCTCAACAAGACTTTTCCCCGTGCGGGCGTTGAAACATTGGTCTGCCAGGCAGACAGCAGCTGAGGGAGTACGCTCGTGATCAATCTAGGTTCCTTGTTCGGAAAGTCGAGTCCGCCGCTTGCCGGTCTCGATATCAGCACGTCAGGCTTGCGCCTGGTCGAGCTGGCCGATGCCGGCAAGGGCGTGCTGAGGCTCGAGTGCCATGCCTTCGAAGCGCTGCCGCGCGGCGCCGTTGTCGACGGCAATATCGAAAACTTCGACCAGGTCGCCGACGCGGTGCGCCGCATCTGGAAGAAAAGCGGGACCCGTGCCCGCATGGTCGCCCTCGGCATGCCGCCGGCTGCCGTCATCACCAAGAAGATCATCCTGCCGGCCGGCATGGCCGAAGACCAGCTCGAAGTGCAGGTCGAATCCGAAGCCAGCCAGTACATCCCGTTCGCGCTCGATGAGGTCAGCCTCGACTTCGACGTGGTCGGCCCGGCCGCCAACTCGCCGGACGACATGGAAGTGATGCTGGCCGCCGCGCGCCGCGAAAAGGTCGAGGACCGCGTCGCCATCGCCGAAGCCGCCGGTATCACCGCCACCGTGATGGACATCGAATCGTATGCCGCGCGCGCCGCACTGATGCGCGCGGCGCCGGCCGACCCTGAAAAAATCGTCGCCCTGTTCCAGATCGGCGGCGGCATGACCCACGTATCGATGCTGCAGAACGGCGACACCATCTACGAGCGCGAGCAGCCTTTCGGCGGCAACGCGCTGACCCAGGAAATCGTGCGCGCCTACGGCATGTCCTACGAGGATGCGGAAGCACGCAAGAAGTCGGGCGACTTGCCGGAGAATTTTCGCCCTGACCTGCTCACGCCCTTCCTGGAAAACGCCGCGATGGAAGTGACGCGCGCGATCCAGTTCTTCTTCACCTCGACCCCGTACACCCGTATCGACCAGATCTGGCTTGCCGGCGGCAGCGCCCAGTTGCCTGGCCTGGCCGAACTGGTCGGCGGGCGCACCCGCATCCCGACAGGAAGCGCGACGCCCTTCGACGGCATGTTGCTCGCCCCCGGACTGCGCGAATCGCAGCTGCGCCTCGAGGGCCCGTCCTACCTGGTCGCCTGCGGCCTGGGCTTGCGGAGGTTTGGCTGATGATCCGGATTAACCTGCTCCCGCACCGGGAAGCGAAACGTAAACAAAAGCAGAAGGCGTTCATCGCCATGCTGGTGCTCGGCGGCCTGCTCGGCGCGGCCGTGGTGCTGCTGGTCGGCGGCTGGAACGCCAGCCGCATCGCGATCCAGGAAGAACGCAACAACGTCCTCCAGATGGAGAACGCGCAGCTCGACAAGAAGATCAAGGACATCGCGACCCTGAAGGAAGAGATCAATGCCCTGAAATCGCGCCAGCAGGCCGTCGAGGACCTGCAGGGCGACCGCAACCAGCCGGTCTACCTGTTCGACGAACTGGTGCGCCAGGCGCCGAACGGCGTCTACCTGAAAGGCTTCGACCAGGATGGCCAGCGCGTGGTCCTGAACGGCTACGCCCAGTCGCAGGAACGGGTAGCCGAGCTGCTGCGCAACCTGTCGAACAATTCGCCCTGGCTCGAGCGCCCGGAACTGACCGAGGTGAAAGCGGCCGTCATCACCCAGGACAAGATCGTGCGCAAGGCGGTCGAGTTCACCCTGGCCGTGGCGATCAAGCGTGCCCGCGAAGAGGACGACACGGAATCGAAACCGGGCGCCCTGGCCACCGGCGCCCCTGAAGGCAGCAAGCCATGAACATCGACCTGAAACAACTGGGCGCCGAGCTGTCGGCGCAATTCCAGAATCTGCAAGGCCGCCCTCCGGGCCTGTGGCCGCTGGCGCCGCGCCTGCTGTGCGCGGCCGGCGTGCTGGCCGCGGTCGTCGTGCTCGGCTACTTCCTGTACTGGAGCGGCCAGTTCGAAACCCGCGAGGCGCTCGCCGTGCAGGAAACGACGCTGCGCGACGAGTACCGCAGCAAGATCACCCAGACCGTCAACCTGGAAGCGCTGCAGGCGCAAAAGGTGCAGGTCGACCAGTCGGTCGAGCGCCTGGAGAAGCAGTTGCCGAGCAAGGCCGAGATGGCCGCGCTGCTGTCGGACATCAACCAGGCCGGCGTCGGCCGGGGCCTGCAGTTCGAGCTGTTCCGTCCCGACCAGATCATCGTGCGCGACTACTACGCCGAGCTGCCGATCGCCATCAAGATCAGCGGCAGCTACCATGACCTGGGCGCGTTCGCGGCCGACATGGCCCACCTGCCGCGCATCGTCACGCTCAACAACATGCACCTGAAAATGGACAAGGACGGCAAGCTGACCCTGGACGCCATCGCCAAGACCTTCCGCTACCTCGACGCCGACGAACTGTCGACCCAGAAAGCGGCGCGCCTGAAGGCGAAGAAAAGCAAGCAAGCCACGGAGGCCACGCCATGAAGACCTTACATTGCGCCTTCGGCCTGCTGGCGACCCTGCTGCTGGCCGGCTGCGGCGACAGCGACGTGCGCGAAGTGCGCACCTGGATGGAAGAAACGAAGGCGCAGACCAAACCGGCCGTGAAACCGCTGCCGGCGCCGAAGGAATTCGTGCCCTTCGCCTACAACCAGGGCGAGGCGGTCGATCCGTTCAATCCGGGCAAGCTGGCCGGGCCGGGCGCGATGCCGCAGGCGCCGAGCGCGCAGCAGCCGGACCTGGAGCGCCCGCGTGAAGCGCTGGAAAACTACCCGCTCGACACGATGCGGATGGTGGGCATGATGCAGAAGGATGGAATCGGTTTCGCCCTCGTGCAGATCGATCGCAGCGTCTACCGGATACGGGCGGGACAGCGGCTGGGCCAGAACTTCGGCCAGGTGCGGCGTGTGACCCCGGGCGCGGTTGAAATCCGGGAAATGGTACAGGACGCAGGCGGCGATTGGGTCGAGCGGATATCGAAGCTGGAATTGCAGGAAAGTAAGGAGATCGCGAAATGACCCGATTTGCAATGAAGTGCGTGGCGCTGGTATTTGCGCTCGGTGCCGGCACGGCCCAGGCCCAGGCTCAGGTCCCGGCCCAGGCCCAGGCTCAGTTACAGGACAACGCGATCGAATCGATCACGGCCAACCAGCAGGGCGCCAACGTGGTGGTCAACATCGCCATGAAGATTGCGCCCGTCAAGGCGCCGCTCAGCTTCGCCATCACCAATCCGGCGCGCATCGCGCTCGACTTCGGCGCCACCGTCAACGCCACCGGCAAGAGCAGCCAGGAGATCAACCTCGGCGAAGTGCGCGGCGTGAACGTGGTGCAGGCAGGCGAGCGCACCCGCCTCGTGATGAACCTGAAGCGCCCGGTTGCGTATTCAACCGCGATCGACGGCAAGTCGGTGGTGGTGACCGTGCAGGGCGCCGGCGCCCAGGCCTTGCCTTCCGCTGCCGCTGCTTCCTCGGCCGCGGCGCCCGTCGCTTCCGGCGCGCGTCAGCAACTGCGCAACCTCGACTTCCGCCGCGGCAGCGAAGGCGAAGGCCGCGTCGTGGTCGACCTGCCGAACAGCGGCGTCGCGGTCGACGTGCGCCAGCTCGGCAACAAGGTGCAGGTCGACTTCTTCAATACCGGCCTGCCGGAAACGCTGCGCCGCCGTCTCGACGTGACCGATTTCGGCACCCCGGTGACGCGCGTGACGACCAATGCGAACGGCGCCCACACCCGCATGATCATCGAAGCGCAAGGCCGCTGGGAGCAGTCGGTGTTCCAGAGCGACACCCAGCTGATCGTCGCCGTGCGCCCGGTCAAGGAAGACCCGAACAAGCTGGTCCAGGGCACGCAGGGCTTCCGCGGCGAGAAAATCAGTTTCGACTTCCAGAACATCGAAGTGCGCGCCGCGCTGCAGGCGGTGGCCGACATCTCGGGCCTGAACATCATCGCCAGCGATTCGGTCGCCGGCAGCCTGACGCTGCGCCTGAAAGACGTGCCGTGGGACCAGGCGCTCGACGTCATCCTGCAGTCGAAAGGCCTGGACATGCGCAAGAACGGCACCGTGATCTGGATCGCGCCGAAAGAAGAGCTGCTGTCGAAGGAAAAGCTGGAACTCGAGCAGCGCGCGCAGATTTCCGAACTCGAGCCGATGCGCTCGGAAATCTTCCAGCTGAACTACCAGAAGGCCGAGTCCTTCCGCAACGTGTTCGGCCTGGACGCAGGTGGCGCCGCTGCCGGCGACAACCGCAACCGCGTGCTTTCCAAGCGCGGCAGCGCCATCATCGACGCCCGCACGAACCAGCTGTTTGTGACCGACATCGCGTCGAAGATCGAAGACATCCGCATGCTGATCCAGAAGACCGACGTGGCCTCGAAGCAGGTGCTGATCGAAGCGCGCCTGGTCGAAGCGAACGACGGCTTCTCGCGCAACCTGGGTGCGAAGATCGGCTTCAACGACATGCGCGGCCTGCGCGGCGGCGATGCCGGCTACGGCATCGGCGGCAACAACCGCGCCGCGGTCGGCGGCAACATCAACAACGTCGCCCAGGCGACCGGCCAGGCCGAAGGCGGCACCTTCAGCGACACCACCATGGTGAACCTGCCGGCGGCCCTGATCGGCGGCCTGTCGCCGGCGAGCATCGCCTTCTCCCTGTTCTCGTCGGCCGACAACCGCTTCCTGAACCTGGAACTGTCGGCGCTCGAAGCCGACGGCAAGGGCAAGATCATCTCCAGCCCGCGCGTGGTCACCGAAGACAAGATGGTGGCCGTGATCGAGCAGGGTATCGAACTGCCCTACCAGGTGGCATCGTCGAGCGGCGCGACCTCGATCGAATTCAAGAAGGCCAACCTGCGCCTCGAAGTGACGCCGCAGATCACGCCCGACGGCAACGTCGTGCTGGAAGTGGACGTCAGCAAGGATTCGAAGGGCGAGGAGACGCGCGCCGGCTTTGCGATCAACACCCAGCACGTCAAGACCAAGGTGATGGTCGAAAACGGCGGCACGGTGGTACTGGGCGGTATCTACCAGCAGACCGAGCGCAGCAACGAATCGAAGGTGCCCTTGCTCGGCGATATCCCGCTGGTCGGCTATCTGTTCAAGACCCAGGGGCGCGAAAGCGCGAAGACCGAACTGCTGGTCTTCATCACCCCGAAGATCGTGGCCGACCGCGTGGCCGGCGCGCGCTGACCGACGTCCCCGACGAATACATTCGACATAGTCCCGACAGCGACGCGCCGCAAGGCGGGTCGCTGTGTCGTTTCAGGGACCGCAATCCATGCGGTGCGCATAGACCGCCAAACCAAATAATCAATAAGAACTGGAACCATCATGCTGCATTATTCGACACGCACTGTACGCACTTCGGCCCTGACCCTGATCGCCGCGGCGGTCCTTTCCGCCTGTGGTGGCGGTGGCGGCGATCCGGGGGCGGTTGGGCCCCGCACCGACGTCGGCGGCACGACGCCGACGACCCCGACAACGCCGACCACCCCAGTTGCCCCGGCTACTCCGACGGTCACCCTGAGCACCCTGTCGAGTGGTGGCGTGGCCAGTAATTCGCTGACCGGCGCCACCCCGTTGACCGTACGGGCGGTGGTCAAGGACGCCGCCGGCAAGCCGGTGCCGAACGCCCTCGTTACCTTCGCCACCGACGCCACGCTGGCCGTGTTTTCGCCGTCGGCGGGCACCGCGCTGACCGATGCCAACGGCGTGGCCAGCGTCACCTTGCGCTCGGCAACCCTGGCGGCCGGCGGCGCGGCCAAGCTGACCGTCACCAGCAGCGTCGCCGGCTCCACGATCACCAGCGACAGCAATTTCATGGTCGGCGCCACGACGCTGACCTTCGGTGCGATCACCGCGAGCAAGACCAGCATCGCCGCCTACGATTCGACCGACCTGTCGGTCGAGCTGGTGGCCGGCGGCACGCGCTACACGGCCCAGCAGGTCAACGTCAACTTCAGCTCGGCCTGCCTGGCTGCGGGCAAGGCCACGATGGCGGCCACTGTGGCCACCAGTGCCGGTTTCGCCAAGACCGTCTACCGCGACCTCGGCTGCGCCAACGACGACGTCATCACCGTCACCTCCGACGGCGTCTCGGTCCCGGGCAGCCTGCCGATCAAGATCGCGCCGCCAACGGCTTCGTCGGTACAGTTCGTCTCGGCCGCGCCAAGCGACAAGTCGATCGTCATCCAGGGGCAGGGCGGTATCAACCGCACCGAAACGGCCACCCTGAAATTCCGCGTATTCGATACCTTCGGCCAGCCGCTGCCGCGCCGCCTCGTCAACTTCACGGTGTCGGCGCCGACGCTGGTCACGCTGAACAAATCAAGCGACAGCACCGACGAGAAAGGCGAAGTGATCACCACCGTCAATTCGGGCAACGTGCCGACCTCGTTCCGCGTCTTCGCCACGCTGCCGAACACCGCTACGGCGACCCAGCCGAACATCTCGACCACGTCCGACTCGATCGTTGTGACCACCGGGCTGCCGGTCCAGCGCGCCTTTTCGCTCAGCGCCGGCAAGTACAACCTCGAAGGCCTGACACGCGACAGCTCGCCGACCGAACCGGCCACCGGCATCCAGGTCTTGATCGCCGACAGTTTCGGCAACCCGGTGCCGGACGGTACCCCGGTCGTCTTCCAGACCAACATGGGCTCGGTCGGTTCGTCCGACAAGGGCGGCTGCAACACGGTCAACGGCGGCTGCACGGTCGACTTCCGCACCCAGGCGCCGCGCTTCCCAACCAAGAATCAGCCGTCAACGCCGTGCAATACCGGCAGCAGTGCCGGTGTCAGCGACGATAGCAGCCGTGTCGGCCTGTCGACGATCTGCGCAAGCAGTACCGACGGCACCAATACAATTTTCGGCAAAATCGCCTTGTTCTTCAGCGGCAGTACGGCGTCGAAGGTGTTCCTCGATGGGGGCTCGACGGCGCTTTCCGGCACGACCGACCTCGGCACCGTGGGCGCCACCGACGCCAAGGTCTTCGTATTGCAGCTGAACGATATCAATTTGAATCCAATGCCTGTCGGTACCAAGGTCGAGGTGACGAACATGGTCAACGGCTCGGCTGGCGCGGCGGTGCCGGCGACCGTGCCGAATATCTACCCTCACAATGCCGACCGTGACGACATCACGGGCACAAATGTCGCAAATCCCCAGGGTTCGTCGCATACTTTCTCGATCTCCAATCCGTCAGGAAAGACGTGCACGGCGCCAGTCACGGCAACATTTAACGTGACGGTTACCTCGCCAAGTGGAGTCGTGACGACGATTCCGTTTAAACTGGCGTTCAGCTGCCCATAACGGACGACTGCAGGCGGTTCATCCCGTAACCAACGGCCAGGCTTGCACTGGCCGTTTTTTTTTGAAGCGAAGTCGATATCGTGCCCGAGGAAAAACAAAGCAACATCTTCCTGGTCGGACTGATGGGGTCTGGCAAGACCACCATCGGACGCCAGCTCGCGCGCCGGTTGGGCAAGCGCTTCGTCGATTCCGACCATGCGATCGAATCGCGCACCGGCGCCACCATTCCCTGGATCTTCGAGATCGAGGGAGAGGCGAGTTTTCGCCGGCGCGAAGCGGACATGATCCGCGACCTCACCAGCCAGCGCGGCATCGTGCTGGCCACCGGCGGCGGCGCCGTGCTCGACGCCGCCAACCGCGCCTACCTGGCCGAACGCGGCACCGTGGTCTACCTGCGCGCCAGCATCGGCAGCATCCTGCAGCGCACCTCGCACGACAAGAACCGCCCGCTGCTGCAAACGGCCGATCCACGCGCCAAGCTCGAACAACTCATGGCCGAGCGCGAGCCGCTGTATCGCGAGATCGCCGACCTCGTCATCGATACCGGGCGACCTAACGTACAATCGATGGTTCAGACAATTTTGGACCAGCTGGACGCGCTCGAAACGGGCCGCGTCCGGCGTGCAAGGGCGGCATCGATGAACGGACAGGCAACCATCAACCTCAATGTCGAACTGGGCGAGCGCAGCTACCCCATCGCCATCGGCCCCGGCGTGCTCGATGACAGCGCGCTGCTGGCGCGCCACATCGGCGGCACCCGGGTCGCCATCGTAACCAACACGACCGTGGCGCCGCTCTACCTGGACAAGGTGGCGGCGCCGCTGCGGGCGGCCGGGCGCGAGGTGCTCGAGATCGTCCTGCCGGACGGCGAAGAACACAAGCATTGGGGCTCGTTGATGGCCGTGTTCGATGCGCTGCTGGCCAACAAATGCGACCGCAGCACCACCCTGGTGGCGCTCGGCGGCGGCGTGATCGGCGACCTGACCGGCTTTGCCGCGGCCAGCTACATGCGCGGCGTGCCCTTCGTGCAGGTCCCGACCACCCTGCTGGCGCAGGTCGACTCGTCGGTGGGTGGCAAGACCGGCATCAACCACCCGCTTGGCAAGAACATGATCGGCGCCTTCTACCAGCCACGCGCGGTACTGGCCGACACCGGCACCCTGGCCACGCTGCCGGAGCGCGAGCTCTCCGCCGGCATGGCCGAAGTGATCAAGCATGGCGCCATCCTCGATGCCGAATTCTTCGACTGGACCGAGGCGAATATCGCGCGGCTCATGGCGCGCGACCCGGCCGCGCTGTCGCATGCGATCGCGCGCTCCTGCGAGATCAAGGCGGAAGTCGTGCGCAAGGACGAGCGCGAAGGTGGCCTGCGCGCGGTACTCAATTTCGGCCATACTTTTGGCCACGCGATCGAGGCCGGCCTGGGCTACGGCGCCTGGCTGCATGGCGAAGCGGTCGGCTGCGGCATGGTAATGGCGGCCGACCTGTCGCAGCGCATGGGTTTTATCGACGCCGATACGGTCGAGCGCATCCGGGCCCTGGTTGCCGCCGCCGGGCTGCCGACGCGCGCCCCTGACCTGGGCGAGGCACGCTGGATCGAGCTGATGGAAGTCGACAAGAAGAACGAGGGCGGGGCGATCAAGTTCATCCTGCTCAAACCCCTGGGCAGCCCGAACATCACGGGCGTACCGCTGGCGCTGCTGCAAGCCACCCTGAGGGCTTCCACATGATCGATTTCGACTGCAACCTGGCCCCGTACGCGGCGCACTCGGCAACATCGCGCGGACGTGTCTTCGCCGAGCCGGCGCCCGGCTCGCGCAGCGAGTTCCAGCGCGACCGTGACCGCATCATCCACTCCACCGCCTTTCGCCGCCTCGAATACAAGACCCAGGTCTTCCTGAACCACGAGGGCGATCTGTTCCGCACGCGCCTGACGCATTCGATCGAGGTCGCGCAGATCGGGCGCACGCTGGCGCGCAACCTGCGCCTGAACGAAGACCTGGTCGAGGCCACCGCGCTCGCGCACGACCTCGGCCACACGCCCTTCGGCCACGTCGGCCAGGACGTGCTCAACGAATGCATGAAGGACCACGGCGGCTTCGAGCACAACCTGCAGAGCCTGCGCGTGGTGGACCACCTGGAAGAGCACTACGGCGCCTTCGACGGCCTGAACCTGACTTTCGAGACGCGCGAGGGCATCCTCAAGCACTGCTCGTTCAACAATGCGCGCACCCTGGGCGAACTGGGCCAGCGCTTCCTCGACAAGACCCAGCCCAGCCTGGAAGCGCAGCTGACCAACCTGGCCGACGAGATCGCGTACAACAACCACGACATCGACGACGGCCTGCGTTCGGGCCTGCTTGGCATGGAACAGATGATGGAAGTGGCGCTGTTCGCGCGCCACCGCCACGCCGTGGAAGCGCAGTATCCGGGCCTGCCGGGCCGGCGCGCGCTCTACGAGACGATCCGCCTGATGATCACGGCGATGACGGCCGACCTGGTCGAGACCTCGGCCGCGCTGCTGCTCGAGGCCGCGCCGCGGGGCATCGACGACGTGCGCGCCGCGCCGCCCCTGATCCGCTTCTCGGACCAGATGCGCACCGAGACCACGGCCCTGAAACGCTTCCTGTACGCGAACCTGTACCGCCACTTCCAGGTCAACCGCATGCGCGTGAAAGCCAGCCGCATCGTGCGCGAGCTGTTCGACGCCTTCATGACCGACCCGGTGCTGCTGCCGCCGGATTACCAGATCGTTCCGGGCGACACCCACAGGCAGGCGCGCAAGATTGCGGACTATATTGCGGGGATGACGGATCGGTATGCGATTCGCGAGCACCGAAGGATTTTTTCGCTGGATGAATTGTAGGGTGTGGCCGGGCCGCGTGGGCGGAGCTCACCCTACGAAAACAAACTCGGCCGAGTTAGGTCCAGCAACAGCTTCTTGACCGGCGCCGGTAGCGCCGCGTCGCCAATCGCAGCCATCGGCACCCACACATGCCCCGGCGGCGGCGTCCCACGCCCGGCCAGCGTCACCTTGTGCGGGTAGATATGCAGCTTGTAGTGCGTGAACACGTGCACCAGCGGCAGCAGCGCCTGCACTTCCTCGACCTCGCCGAAACGGGGCAGGGCGGCTGCCAGCGCCAGCCCGGCGTCATCCGGCGTCTCGATACCGACGTGCCCGTCGACTTCGGGCAGCGACAGCAGGCCGCCCCAGATGCCGCTGCCCGGGCGCTGCTCGAGCAGCACCTGGCCGGCGTGGAGCACGACCAGCATGTGCGCGCGCTTTTCCGGCGAGGTTTTTTTCGGCTTGCGCACCGGCAGCTCGGCCGTGCGTCCGGTGGCGTAGGCCACGCAGCGGTCCTGCAGCGGGCAGCGCGGGCAGTCCGGCCGCGAACGGGTGCACAGCGTCGCACCGAGGTCCATCAAGCCCTGCGTGTAGCGCTCGATGCCAACCTGGGGCAGCAGCGCGTCGGCGCGGCGCCACATGCCGTCCTCGATCCGTTTTTCGCCGGGGAAGCCCTCGACCCCGAACACCCGCGCGAACACGCGCTTGACGTTGCCGTCGAGGATGGCGGCGCGGGTGCCGTTCGAGAAGGCCGTGATCGCGGCCGCCGTCGAGCGGCCGATGCCGGGCAGGTCGGCCAATAGCTGCGGGTCGGCCGGGAACACGCCGCCGTAGTCGCGTACTACCCGGATTGCGCAGGCATGCAGGTTGCGCGCGCGCGTGTAGTAACCGAGGCCGCTCCAGTGGGCCATCACGTCGTCGATCGGCGCGCCGGCCAGGTCCTGCACGGTCGGGAAGCGCCCCAGGAAGCGTGCGTAATAGCCCAGCACTGCGGCCACCTGCGTCTGCTGCAGCATGATCTCGGACAGCCACACGCGGTAGGCGTCGCGCGTGTTTTGCCAGGGCAGGGTATGGCGGCCGTGGGCGCGCTGCCAGTCGATGACGGCCTGCGAGAAGGTGGGGTCGTCGAAGTCGGCCAGGCCGAATTCGGTCAGGCGCTTCAAGCCGCCTCCCGCAGCGGCGCCTGCGCCAGCAGGACGCCGACCACGTCCGCAAGCGCCGTCAACTGCATGCGCTGCAATTCGAGCACGCCCTGGTTCGCTTCAAAAGCCTCGATCTTGTGCTCGAGGGAGTCGGTGGCGTCGTGGATGCGCTGGATCGAGGCCAGGCGGTGGCGCAACTGCTCCTTGTGCTGGCGGATCTGCGACTCCAGCGGCGCCATGATCACCTTCAGCCAGGCTTCGACATCGGCGTTGGCCGCGCGGAAGGTGCGCCGCACGTTCGACGCGATCGAATCGAAGAAGCGCTCGAGCAGGGTGGCGCGGCTGGTCATCAGGAGGGTGGCCGTGCCGAACTGGCGCGCGTACAGCGCCTCGACGGCGTCGATCTCCGCGCGGTAGCGGGTGAGCGACAGCGGCATCGACGGCGACATCGTCAAGCCGTGCTCGGTGGCGAAGCCGCGCATCATCGCGTCCGTCATCGCGCCGATTTCGGCGACCTGGTTGGCGGCGGCGTCGAGGCTGGCGCGCGCGCCCTCGAAAAAGGTGCGCACCGGGACCCGCATGCCGGTCGCGAAGCGCACCCCTTGCATCGCCACCCGCACCGCATCGGCCTGGCGGCCGACGGCGTCCGTGCCGAGCGTCGAATACAGGTTGCCTGACAAGGTGGCGAAGCGCGTGCGCGCCTCCTGCAGTCGCAGCAGGCCGGCGTCGAAATCCTTCCGTTCGGCCTCGATGCGGCGCATCATGTGCGCCAGCACGGTCTGGTTCTTGCCGCGCAGGCTTTTCAGTTCCTGCAGCTGCTCGACCAGGTTGCGCGAACGCGAAGCCAGCGCCGCGTTGCGCGCCGTCTCGATGGCGGCCAGGTCCTCGCCCAGCTGCTTGCCGAGGATGGCGCGCTTTTGCGGGATCAGGCCATGCATCAGCGCCGCTTCCAGGGCGCCGAGGCGGCTGCGTTCGAACAGGGCCATGTCGCCCTGGATGCGCCCGACCAGCGCCTTGTGCGCCGACACCGGATAGACCTGGTCTGGCGATAATCCAAGCTGCTGCGCCACGCCATGCTGCTGGCGCGCGATCTCGGCGTCGTTCTCGGCGTCCGAGCGCAGGGTGTCCCACATCGCATCGATCTTGTTGAGCACGACGATGCGCCCCGGGCCGGCGCCGATGTGCGTGCGCCAGACCTCGATGTCGCTGCGCGTGACGCCGGTATCGGCGGCGAGCACGAACAGCACCGCGTGCGCGTTCGGGATCAGGTTCAGGGTCAGTTCCGGCTCGGTGCCGATCGCATTCAGGCCCGGCGTGTCGAGGATCACCAGGCCCTGCTTCAGGAGCGGATGGGGCAGGTTGATGATGGCATGGCGCCACTGCGAGATCTCGACCAGGCCGTCCGCGCCGACGGCGTCCGCCAGCTCCGGGTCGTCCGGGTCGTACAGGCCGTAGCGCTGCGCTTCGTCCAGGCTCACGCGGCGCGACATGCTGACCTGGCGGAAGGTTTCGGTCATGCGTTCGGGTGCGTCCAGATCCAGCGGCAGCACGGTCCAGCTGGCCGGGTCGTCGCGAAAATCGCTGGTCGACAGATGCCGCTCGCGGGTCTCGATCGGCAGCAGGCGGATGCAGGGCTCCCAGGCGGCGTCGTACAGCAGCTCGGTCGGGCACATCGTGGTGCGGCCGGCCGAGGAGGGCAGGATGCGCTGGCCGTAGTCGGCGAAGAAGATCGCGTTGATCAGCTCGGACTTGCCGCGCGAAAATTCGGCGACAAAGGCGATGGAAAGCCGGTCGTCGCGCAGGCGCGCCGCCGCTTGCGCGGTACGCTGCTGCGTCCCCGGGTCCGACAGCTCGCAGGCGGCCAGCGCCGTGCGGTAGTCTTCCAGTGCCTTTGCGATCGCGGCGCGCCAGGCGCCGTATTCTTCGATGTCTTGCATTTGTCCGCTCTTCAAAGTGTTGCTAGCGCTGGCAGGTGGCGCAATAAAACGTCGACCGCTGCCCCTGCTTGATCTGGCGCACCGGCGCGCCACAGTTGCGGCAAGGCACTCCAGCACGATCATAGACGAAATATGTTTGCTGGAAATATCCAGATTGGCCATTTACGGCAATAAAGTCACGGAGTGTGCTGCCGCCCTGCACGATGGCGTCGGCCAATACCGTACGGATCGCCGCGGCCAGCTTTTCGTAGCGCGCGCGGCCGATGCGCGAGGCGGCCGTCTTCGGGCTGATGCCGGCATGGAACAGGCTTTCGCAGGCGTAGATGTTGCCGACGCCGACCACGATATCGCCCGACAGCAACACCTGCTTGATCGGGGCGCTGCGCTTGCGCGTCGCCTGGTACAGCAACTCGGCCGAGAAGCCGTCTTCCAGCGGCTCGACGCCGAGGCCGCGCAGCAGCACGTGCTGGTCGAGTTCGCCATCGTCATGGGGATGCCAGAGTACGGCGCCAAAGCGGCGCGGGTCGTGCAGGCGCAGTATTTGACGCAAGCCCGGACGTACGCTGTTGTCGATCACCACCAGGTCGAAATGGTCATGTTTTTTCAGCTCGGCGCCCGGCGCCAGGACGCGCAGGTGGCCCGACATGCCGAGGTGGACGATCAGGGTGCCGGACTCGAAACCGATCAGGAGGTATTTGCCGCGCCGCCTGACGTGCAGGATCGTGTGTCCGACCAGCAGCCCGGCGATGTGCGCGGGGAAAGGCCAGCGCAGGCCCTCGCGGCGAAACACGAGCTCTTCGACGGTGCGGCCTTCCAGGTGCGGAGCAACTCCGCGCCGGGTAACTTCTACTTCGGGGAGTTCAGGCATGAAGATCTGACAAAATTCTTGTAAATTCGGTGGGCGGGGCCGCACGCGCTTTTCGACTCCGGCGTAGAATCGAACATCACTCGACACATGGACTTGCCTTGAAAAACGCTTTCGTCATTGTAACGCTCTCCGGCTTGCTGTCGGCATGTGCTGTGGCGCCGCAACCGCAGTCCGAAGGCAAAACGGCGGCGCAGGCGGCCGTGATCGAAGCACCGGCCGTCTCGCCCGAGGCTGCCGAGGCGGCAGCCCTGGCTGCCCAGAAGGCAAGCATGGAAGCGGAACAGGCGCGCTTGCCGAAAGTCGAATTGACCGGCGCCCTGCTGAACCAGTTGCTGCGCGCCGAGTTCGGGTTCCGGAATGGCGACTGGCAGGGCCCGTATCTCACCATGCTCAGCCTGGCGCAGCAGACGCGCGATCCGCGCCTGGCGCGGCGCGCCGCCGAAATGGCGCTGGCCGCGCGCCAGCCCGAAGATACGCTGGCCGCCGTGCGCCAGTGGCGCCAGCTCGACCCGCAATCCGACGAAGCCACCCAGTACTATCTGGGGATGGTGATCCTGTCGGACAATATCTCCGATGCGGAAGCCATCTTCCGCAAGCGTCTCGAAGGCACGCCGCCCGGCGCCCGCGGCATCGTGCTCTACCAGGTGCAGCAATTGCTGTCGCGCGCCAAGGACAAGGAGGCGGCCAGCGCCATGCTGGCGCGCCTGGTGGCGCCCTACCGCAACACGGTCGAGGGCCATGTGGTGCTGGCCCAGGGCCTGATCGCACAGGGCGACAAGGCCGGCGCCGTGCGCGAAGCCCGGGCCGCGCTGGCGCTGGCGCCCAATTCCGAGATCGCCGTGCTGACGCTGGCCCAGGCCAGCGACAACGACGCGCAGGTGCGCACCATCTTGACAAGCTTCATCGCCGCCAATCCGAACGCCCGCGAAGTGCGCGCCGCCCATGCGCGCATGCTGGTCAACGACAAGCGCTTCGAGGAAGCCCGTACCGAATTCCTGCTGCTGGAGAAGCAGCAGCCGGACAACGTCACCACGCTCTACGCGCTCGGCGTGCTGTCGACCCAGATGAACGACCCGAGTGGCGCCGAACGCTATTTCACGCGCTTCGTGGAAGTTCTGGGGCGCAATCCGAACGACGAGCGTGACCCGTCCAAAGCATTGCTGATCCTGTCGCAGCTGGCCGAGGAACGCGGCGACCTGAAAGCGGCCGTCGACTGGCTCGACAAGCTGCCCGACGGCGACGAAAAAACGGTCCTGGGCGTGCAGTTGCGGCGCGCCCAGCTGCTTGGCAAGGGCGGCGACCTGCCGGCCGCGCGGCGCCTGCTTGCCTCCTTGAAACCGGCCGACCCGGCGGCACAGGCCCAGGTGGCCGCGGCCGAAGCGCAGGTGCTGCGCGAGGCCGGCCAGGCCGAACAAGCCTTCGCGTTGATGCAGGCGGCGGCCAAGCGCTTCCCGGCCAATCCCGACCTGCTCTACGATTTTGCGCTGCTGGCCGAAAAGACCGGCCACCTCGAGGTCATGGAAGCGACGCTGCGCGAAGTGATGCGCCTGGCGCCGGACAACCACCATGCCTACAATGCCCTCGGCTATTCGCTGGCCGAGCGCAACCTGCGCCTGGACGAGGCGCGCGCCCTGGTCGAAAAGGCGCTGGCGATGGCGCCCCAGGACCCGTTCATCATGGACAGCATGGGCTGGGTCGAGTACCGCCTCGGCAACCTCGATGCCGCCGAAGGGCACCTGCGCCGCGCCTATGGCCTGCGCCGCGATCCGGAAATCGCCGTGCACCTGGGCGAAGTGCTGTGGCAGAAGGGCAAACAGGACGACGCCCGCAGCCTGTGGCGCGAAGCGCGCGCCCGGGACCCGCAGAACGGCACGCTGCGCAGCACGCTCGCGCGCCTGGGCCAGTCGCTGTGAAATAATGGCGTTCGTTCAATTTACTTACTGACCAATGCCCATTCTTCGCCGCCTGTCCCTGTTCGCCATCGCCGCCGTGCTTGCCGGCTGCGCCACCACTCCCCAGTCGACCGCCACGGTCGGCGCCTACCGCGACACCATCGAGCTTGCCGGCCGCCTGTCGGTGAACTACCAGAAGGACGGCCAACCCGGTTCCGTGACCGGCAACTTCGAGTGGTCGCAGCAGCCGGGCCGGATCGACGTCACCCTGCTTGGCCCCACCGGCCAGACCGTGGCGCTGCTGAACGTGACGCCCGCGCAGGCCACGCTGACCCAGGCCAACCAGCCGCCGCGCAGCGCGAAAGACATCGACACGCTGACGGCGCAGACCCTGGGCTGGTCGCTGCCGGTCTCCGGCCTGCGCGACTGGCTGCAGGGCTATGCCACCGACGCCTCCGGCAAGCGCGTCGCCGTCTCGCCGGCTAACAACGAAGTCGTCACGAGCGACGGCTGGCGCCTGCGTTTTGTTTCTTGGCAGAAGGGCGCGATCCCGATGCCGAGCGTCATTCACGCCGACCGCAGCGCCACCGCCACCTCCGAGGAACTGGCGATCCGCATCGCGCTCAACCAGTCGTGAGCATGGTAAGCACAATAGGCTCGCTGCACAATTGCCCGGCCCCGGCCAAACTGAACCTGTTCCTGCACGTCGTCGGTCGCCGGCCCAATGGCTACCACCTGCTGCAAAGCGTGTTCCAGCTGGTCGACCGCGGCGACGTCCTGCATTTCGACCTGCGCGGCGATGGCCGCATCCGGCGTACGACCGAGCTGGCGGGCGTGCCGGAAGAGAGCGACCTGATCGTGCGTGCGCTGCACCGCCTGGCCGCGGCGTTTCAATGTCGCCACGGCCGCGCCGCGCCCGGGATCGACGTTGCCGTTGAAAAGATCCTGCCGATGGGCGGCGGCCTGGGGGGAGGGTCGTCGGATGCCGCCACCGCCTTGATGGCGGCAAACCACTTGTGGCAGGCCGGTTTTACTGATGCGGAGCTGATGGAGATCGGCCTGCCGCTGGGCGCCGACATCCCGTTTTTCATATTTGGCGAGACCGCCTTCGTCGAAGGTGTGGGCGAGGCGATGCAGCCGATCGCCGGTCCCGATTGCTGGTATGTCGTGATCGAGCCGGGCGTATCCGTGCCGACGCCGGCGATTTTTACTGCTGAGGATTTGACGCGCGACACGAAGCCCGTTAGAATAGCGGACTGTCCTGAAGCACATTTGTTAAGTGAGTTTGGGAAGAATGATTTGCAGGCAGTGGCGTCCCGATTATTCCCGCAGGTAGGTCTGGCGGTCGAGTGGCTGGGGCAGTTCGGTGCGGCGAGGATGACTGGTTCTGGTGCTTGCGTGTTTTGCGCGCTGCCGGGAGAGGCCGAAGCGGATCGCGTGGTGGAGGGAGTTCCTCCTGCCTGGCGAGCGTGGAAAGCCCGGTCGCTGAGGCGACACCCGATAAAATCGCTCTTGCAAAACAGCGAGTTGTAGAATAAAATTTTGCCTGTCGCAGGGTTTGATGTTCAGTTAGATGTTGCGGCATGCTGTAAGTTGCGTAGGGGAATCGCCAAGCTGGTTAAGGCACTGGATTTTGATTCCAGCATACCAAGGTTCGAATCCTTGTTCCCCTGCCATTCGTTTTGTCCGGCCTGTCGATGCGTATGTGTCCAGCGGATGAATCAGGCGGTACCGCTCCCGCGGCCTGTCTTTAAGCGCATAATCAGCCGGTATATCCGGCTGATTGTTTTTCAAGAATCAACATCACCTCCTGGAACTCCCATGGCTTACGAAAACCTGATGGTTTTTACCGGCAACGCTAATCCGGCGCTCGCAGAAGGGGTCGCAAAAAGCCTCGGTATTCCCCTCGGTAAAGCCGTGGTCTCGAAGTTCTCCGATGGCGAAGTCATGGTCGAAATTAACGAGAACGTTCGTGGCAAGGACGTCTTCGTACTGCAATCGACCTGCGCTCCCACCAACGACAGCCTGATGGAAATCATGCTGATGGTCGACGCCCTCAAGCGCGCATCGGCCGGCCGCATCACCGCCGCCATCCCTTACTTTGGTTACGCCCGCCAGGACCGCCGCCCGCGTTCGGCCCGCGTCGCCATCTCGGCCAAGGTCGTGGCCAACATGCTGGAAGAAGCCGGCGTCGAGCGCGTCCTGATCATGGACCTGCACGCCGACCAGATCCAGGGCTTCTTCGATATCCCGGTCGACAACATCTACGCCTCGCCGCTGCTGCTGGGCGACCTGCAAAAGCGCAACTACGACGACCTGCTGGTCGTGTCGCCCGACGTCGGCGGCGTGGTGCGTGCCCGTGCGCTGGCCAAGCGCCTCGGCTGCGACCTGGCAATCATCGACAAGCGCCGCCCGAAGGCGAACGTGTCGGAAGTCATGAACATCATCGGTGAAGTCGAAGGCCGCAACTGCGTCATTATGGACGACATGGTCGACACCGCCGGCACGCTGTGCAAGGCCGCCGAAGTGCTGAAAGAGCGCGGCGCCAAAAAAGTCGTCGCCTATTGCACGCACCCGGTCCTGTCGGGTCCCGCCATCGAGCGCATCGCCGCATCGCCACTGGATGAACTGGTCGTCACCGACACCATCCCGCTGAGCGACGCCGGCAAGGCCTGCAGCAAGATCCGCCAGCTGACCTGCGCGCCGTTGCTGGCCGAAACGTTCAAGCGGATTGTGAAAGGCGACTCGGTCATGTCGCTGTTCGTCGACTAAGAGCGACGCTCCTGAAATGCGGCGCGCCCGGCTATGAGCCCGGCGCGCCGTTGTAACGTCAAAGAATTCGGATTTTCTTGAGTGCGCAGCTAGGCGCTCAGCCACGCCAGCCCCTGGTCGCGGGGGCGGGCAAAACCGGGAAATCGGGCAGGGTATTCCTGCATGCGATCCCAAACTTATGGAGTTTCACATGAAAGTAGTTGCATTCAACCGCACCCTGCAGGGCACCGGAGCGAGCCGCCGCCTGCGCAAGGCTGGCCAGACCCCAGGCATCATCTACGGTGGCGCCGCAGCCCCGGTCCTGATTGCCCTGGACGGCAACGCCCTGTGGCACGCGCTCAAGAAAGAAGCATTCCACGGTTCCGTGCTCGACCTCGAAATCGAAGGCGCGACCCAGCAAGTCCTGCTGCGCGACTTCCAGATGCACGCATACAAGCAACTGGTCCTGCACGCTGACTTCCAGCGCGTCGATGCATCGCAGCCGATCCACACCAAGGTCGCCCTGCACTTCATCAACGCCGAGACCTCGCCAGCCGTCAAGCTGAGCGCAGCCGTCATCTCGCACGTGCTGAACGAGCTGGACGTGTCCTGCCTGCCAGGCAAGCTGCCTGAGTTCATCGAAGTCGACCTGGCCAACCTGGAAGCCGGCCAGTCGATCCACGTCAACGACATCACCATGCCAGAAGGCGTGACCGCGCTGACCCATGGCCAGAACCTGACCATCGTGACCTCGTCGATCCCACGCGGCGCCGTGTCGGATGCAGCTGCTGAAGCCGCTCCTGAAGAAAAGAAGTAATTTTTTTCCTTCGCTGCGCGAGCGGCGATGCAAGCGAAACCCGCCGCGCGCAAGTGAACTGACCCCAATAAGTTGGACACCAACTTATTGGGGTTTTTTCATGTCGAAGTACTCGGAGCAGTTCAAGCTAGCCGTTGTTGAGCAGTACCTGGCCGGCCCATTGGGATTTCA
>NZ_JCASIN010000010.1:0-107156 GCF_059685915.1 Telluria sp. LT2P34 | reverse complement strand
GTCCAGCAGCTTGCGGAACATTTCCACGCCGGTGCAGATGGTCTTGACGGTGTCGATGATGCCGACGATTTCGATTTCTTCGCCGACCTTGACGATACCGCGCTCGACACGACCGGTGACGACGGTGCCGCGACCCGAGATCGAGAACACGTCCTCGACTGGCATCAGGAAGGCGCCGTCAACAGCGCGCTCTGGCGTCGGGATGTAGGTGTCGAGTGCGTGGGCCAGAGCGATGATGCAGTCTTCGCCCATTTCGCCCGGCTTGCCTTCGAGGGCCATACGTGCCGAACCCTTGATGATTGGCAGGTCGTCGCCTGGGAACTCGTACTTCGACAGCAACTCGCGCACTTCCATTTCGACCAGTTCCAGCAGCTCTGCGTCGTCGACCAGGTCGCACTTGTTCAGGAACACGATGATGTACGGAACGCCGACCTGACGCGCCAGCAGGATGTGCTCGCGGGTCTGTGGCATTGGGCCGTCGGCGGCCGAGCACACCAGGATCGCGCCGTCCATCTGCGCGGCACCGGTAATCATGTTCTTGATGTAGTCGGCGTGGCCTGGGCAGTCAACGTGTGCGTAGTGACGGTTCTCGGTCTCGTACTCGACGTGTGCGGTGTTGATGGTGATGCCGCGTGCTTTTTCTTCCGGTGCTGCGTCGATCTGGTCGTAGGCCTTCGCTTCGCCGCCGAATTTCTTCGACAGGACGGTTGCGATTGCTGCGGTCAGCGTGGTCTTGCCGTGGTCAACGTGTCCGATGGTGCCGACGTTGACGTGCGGCTTGGTCCGCTCGAATTTACCTTTTGCCATTTTGATCTTCCTTTAAAAGAACGACTTATTGTGTTTTATTGTTTGCCCCGGCAGTGACGTCACCGCCAGGGCTGAATTACTGATTACTTCGACTTAGCGGTGACGATCGCGTCGATCACGTGCTTAGGCGCTTCCGAGTAGTGCTTGAATTCCATCGTGTAGGTTGCACGGCCCTGGGTCGCCGAACGCAGCGAGGTCGAGTAACCAAACATTTCCGACAGTGGCACTTCGGCTTTGATGATCTTGCCGCCGCCGCCCGGGATTTCGTCCATGCCCTGCACCATACCGCGGCGGGACGACAGGTCGCCCATCACGTTACCGGCGTAGTCTTCCGGCGTTTCCACTTCGACCGACATCATTGGCTCGAGGATGACTGGCGATGCTTTGCGGCAGCCGTCCTTGAATGCCATCGAACCGGCCATACGGAACGCGTTCTCGTTCGAGTCGACGTCGTGGTACGAACCGAAGGTGACGGTGACTTTCACGTCGACGACCGGGTAACCGGCCAGCACGCCCGACGTCAGGGTCTCGCGCACACCTTTTTCGACTGCAGGGATGTATTCGCGAGGAATCACACCGCCCTTGATGGCGTCGACGAACTCGAAGCCCTTGCCCGGCTCTTGCGGCTCGATCGTCAGGACGGCGTGGCCGTACTGACCGCGACCACCCGACTGCTTGACGAACTTGCCTTCGACGTCGGTGACGGTCTTGCGGATGGTCTCGCGGTAGGCAACCTGTGGCTTGCCGACGGTCGCTTCGACGCTGAATTCGCGCTTCATGCGGTCGACGATAATTTCCAGGTGCAGCTCGCCCATACCACCGATGATGGTCTGGCCCGACTCTTCGTCGGTACGCACGCGGAACGACGGATCTTCCTGTGCCAGGCGGTTCAGGGCCAGGCCCATCTTTTCCTGGTCGGCCTTGGTCTTCGGCTCGACAGCCTGCTGAATGACCGGCTCAGGGAAGACCATCTTTTCCAGGGTGATGATCGACGCTGGATCGCACAGGGTTTCGCCCGTGGTCGCATCTTTCAGGCCGACCGCGGCGGCGATGTCGCCGGCGTGGACTTCCTTGATCTCTTCACGCTGGTTCGCGTGCATCTGCAGAATACGGCCAAGACGCTCTTTCTTGTTCTTGACCGGATTGTAGACGGTGTCGCCCGACTTGATCGTGCCCGAGTAGACGCGGAAGAAGATCAGCTGGCCGACGAACGGGTCGGTCATGATCTTGAATGCCAGCGCCGAGAATTTCTCGTCGTCGGCTGCGCGGCGGGTGACCGGCTGGTCGTCCTCGTCGGTACCGCCGACTGGCGGGATGTCGACTGGCGACGGCAGGTATTCGATCACGCCGTCGAGCATGGCTTGAACGCCCTTGTTCTTGAACGCGGTGCCGCACATCATCGGGACGATTTCCGACGCGATGGTACGCTGGCGCAGGGCGGCCTTGATCTCTTCTTCCGAGAGGTCGCCTTCTTCCAGGTACTTGTTCATGAGCTCTTCGGTCGCTTCAGCAGCGGTCTCGACGAGCTTTTCACGCCATTCGTTGGCTTGATCGACCAGTTCGGCCGGGATCTCGCGGTAGTCGAACTTCATGCCCTGCGACGCGTCGTCCCAGTAGACTGCCTTCATCTTGACGAGGTCGACCACGCCGAGGAAGTTCTCTTCGGCGCCGATCGGGATCTGCAGCGGAATCGGGTTGGCCTTCAGGCGCGCGCGCATCTGGTCGTAGACCTTGAAGAAGTTCGCACCGGTACGGTCCATCTTGTTGACGAAGGCCAGGCGTGGCACTTTGTACTTGTTAGCCTGGCGCCACACGGTTTCCGACTGTGGCTGCACGCCGCCGACTGCACAGTAAACCATGCAGGCGCCGTCGAGCACGCGCATCGAGCGCTCGACTTCAATCGTGAAGTCGACGTGGCCCGGGGTGTCGATGATGTTGATGTGGTGCGGCTCGAAATTGTTGGCCATACCCTTCCAGAAGCAGGTCGTCGCTGCCGAGGTAATGGTAATGCCGCGTTCCTGCTCCTGCTCCATCCAGTCCATCGTTGCGGCGCCATCGTGCACCTCACCGATCTTGTGGTTCACGCCCGTGTAGAACAGGACGCGTTCGGTGGTGGTGGTCTTACCAGCATCGATGTGAGCGGAGATACCGATGTTGCGGTAGCGCTCAATGGGGGTCTTGCGTGCCATAATTTTTCCTAAATCTTTGAATGGACAAAACCGGGCGGCATCTTGGTATCAAAATGTGCCCGGCCTGAACAACAGCTACTACTGTGTGCTTAGAAGCGGAAGTGCGAGAACGCCTTGTTCGCTTCGGCCATACGGTGCACTTCGTCACGACGCTTCATGGCGCCGCCGCGCATTTCTGCGGCTTCCAACAGTTCACCGCCGAGGCGTTGTGGCATGGATTTTTCGCTGCGCTTGTTTGCGGCTTCGCGCAACCAACGCATGGACAGCGCCATACGACGAACCGGACGAACTTCCACTGGCACCTGGTAGTTGGCGCCGCCAACACGGCGGGACTTAACCTCGACCATTGGCTTGGCGTTGTTGATCGCGGCTGCGAACACTTCCAGCGGGTCCTTGCCCGATTTTTGCTGGATATGTTCAAACGCACCGTAGATGATGTTTTCAGCGACCGACTTCTTGCCGGACAACATCAGAACGTTGACGAACTTGGCGACATCCGTATTGCCGAATTTTGGATCTGGCAGGATCTCGCGCTTGGGTACTTCACGACGACGTGGCATATCAATTCCTTCCTATCTTCAGTTGAGTGCCGAATCAGCACTCGCGAGGGCCATCATGACCACTCACTTACTCGACCTTCCGGCCGGTTCAACTTAACTTTTAAATGTGACCCCGGTATGACCGAGACCGCAGAATGACTTCTCAGGCTATTACTTCTTCGCCTTGGCACGCTTGGCGCCGTACTTCGAGCGAGCCTGCTTACGGTCCTTGACGCCCTGGGTATCGAGTGCACCGCGAACCATGTGGTAACGCACACCTGGCAAGTCCTTGACACGACCGCCGCGCAGCAGGACAACGCTGTGCTCTTGCAGGTTGTGGCCCTCACCGCCGATGTACGAAATGACTTCGAAACCGTTGGTCAGGCGAACTTTGGCGACCTTACGCAGAGCCGAGTTCGGCTTCTTCGGGGTCGTGGTGTACACACGGGTGCAGACACCGCGCTTTTGCGGGCAGTTTTCAAGTGCCGGCGACTTGCTCTTCACAACCGCGGCAACGCGCGGCTTGCGAATCAGTTGATTGATGGTTGGCATCGTTCCTAATCCAACAAAGTACTACAGTTGATAACCCGAACATGGAGTCCGGGGACTGAAACCTAGTCCCGACAATTGACGGCAGAGGCGACGAAAGCCACTCACCGAAGGAGCGGCTGCGAATGCGTCAGCGATGTGCAAAGTAAATCGAGAACTCGCGAGTATAGACTCCTCGCAAATTGCGGTCAACCGATTTGCTGATTTTCCGGGCAGCGAGCCCGTCGAGGAGGCGCCCGCCTGTGGCAGGCGTGACACAGTCGACAAGCTTGCCTGCTGCGCTATTGCATGACGGGAATAGCTTTCGCGCCGATAAAGGCCGGATAATGGCCGCCTTGCCTCTGCCCTCCTCTCTCCCCGATGCGATTCTTGCTGCGCCCCGCCAACCTGACGCTGGTGCTCACTTACCTGGCCTTGTCCCTGGCGCCCCTGTTCCCGCTGGTAATCAAGCTGCCCGTCGCCGACCCGAGCCAGCTGGCCGGCATGGCCGTCTTCGCCTGGATCGGCGCCTGGGCCCTGTTCAAGCGGCCAGCGTATTTTCACTGGCTGCTGCTGCCGGCCTTCCTGGCACTCCCGGCCGAGCTCTACCTGTATACCTATTACGGCCAGGGCATCTCGACCCATCACCTCGGCATCATGGCCGAAACCAGTCCGCTCGAAGCGCTGGAATACCTCGGCGCCAGGGCCTGGCTGATGCTGGCGGTGATCGTCGCCATGGTCGCCTGGTGGGCCGGCAGTTACCGGGCCGCCCTCGCCACCCGGGACCTCGACTGGAACGACCGCTCGCGCTGGCTGGTGCTCGGCTGCCTGCTGGCGGCTGCCGCGCTGTTCGCCTACGGCGTCAAGGCCGGGCCCGCACCCAAGCGTGACGCGATGCGCCTGGAGGCCGCCAGGCCGGCGGCCGCAAACACGCTGCCGCCCCTGCCGCGCTGGGCGCAGCCCCCCTTCGACATCAAGGCGTTTGCCCGCTCCTGGCCCTTCGGCGTGGCCGTGCGCGGCCTCGACTTCTACAAGGAACGCGTCTATCTCGCCGACTTGCACCAGCGCAGCAGCAGCTTTCGCTTCGGCGCCAGCCAGGGCGACCCGGCCCGGGCGCCGGACGTGATCGTGCTGGTGCTGGGCGAATCGGCCCGCTTCGACCGCTGGAGCATCAACGGTTATGCGCGCCAGACCAATCCCCTGCTGGCGCAGGAACCCAACCTGGTGTCGCTCCAGGACCTGATTACCTCGGTGTCGGCGACGCGCCTGTCGGTGCCGGTCATCATTTCGCGCAAGCCCGCGATGCAAAGTCTGAAAGACGGCTTCACGGAAAAATCCTTCCTCAGCGCTTTCAAGGAGGCCGGCTACAAAACCTTCTGGCTGTCGAACCAGATCTCGTTCGGCAAATTCGATACCCCCGTGTCCGTGTTCGCCAAGGAAGCGGACGCGGTCGAATTCCTGAACCTGGGCGGTTTTACGGACAATTCCAACTACGACGAAGTGCTGTTCAAGCCCTTCAGCCGCGCGCTGCTGGACCCGGCGCCGAAAAAGCTGATCGTGCTGCACACGCTCGGCAGCCACTGGAATTACGCACAGCGCTACCCGCCCCGCTTCGACCAGTGGAAGCCTTCCTTGAAAGGCGTGGCGAAACCGGTGCTGACGGACGGCGCGATCGAAGCGCAGCTCAACAACAGCTACGACAACTCGATCCTGTACATGGACTGGTTCCTGGCCGGGCTGGTCGGGCAACTCAAGCAGGGCGCGCGGGCGGCGGCGCTGATGTATGTGGCCGACCATGGCCAGACCCTGTACGACGGCGCCTGCCGCCAGGTGTTCCATGGCCACAACAACCAGCACGAATTCCACGTGCCCGCCTTTGCCTGGTATTCGGACGCCTACGGCGCGCGCTTCCCGGACAAGGTGGCGCAACTGCGCGCCCACCGCGCGGCGCGCCTGTCCACCGAAAACGTGTTCCATACCCTGGTCGACCTGGGCGACATCCGCTACCCGGGCGAAAATTTACACCGCAGTATCGCCAGCGCGCAGCTGGCGCCGCACAAGCGTTATGTGGACAGTTATGGCTGGACAGACTACGACGATGCGCGCATGCAGGGCGATTGCCGTGAGGTGATCGCGAATGGGAAGCCGCTGCCGCGCAGGTAGGTGAAGGGTCGTGGGGCTGTTGCCTGTCTGTTATCGGTGTGTTGAATCCGCGTGGGCTCGAGAGCCCACGCGGATCATGCAACCCGATAACGCGACAGGCAACAGCCCCACCCTGTCCGCACCTGTGGTCCTGTCCGCGTACGTACGCCCCACCCCATCCGGACACCCCGGACACCCCGTCCGCCCAAGCAAATCAAGCACTTAGCACCTGGCACGGATCGTGCAATAACGACAGTATTCACTGTTGTTACTGGACACCCATGATCCGCGATACCTCCGAACAAGACGCCGTCCTGACTGCGGCGCCCAACAGCAAACTGAAACGCCGCTCGCTCTGGATCGGCGGCGCCGTCGCCATCGCTGCCGGCGCGGCCCTGCTCCTGTCCGCCTGGGGCGACAGCGAACACTCCGTCAACGCCAGCCGCCTGCGCATCGCCGACGTGGTCCGCGGCACGCTGGTGCGCGACGCTTCCGTGAATGGACGCGTGGTCGCCGCCGTTAGCCCGACCCTGTTTTCGACCGCCCCCGCCACGGTCAACCTGAAAGTGGCCGCCGGCGACACCGTCAAGCGCGGCGACGTGCTGGCCGTGCTCGAGTCCCCGGACCTGTCCGACGCCCTGAAACGCGAACAGTCGACCTGGGAGCAATTAAAAGCCGAAGTCGCGCGCCAGCAGATCCTGTCGCGCAAACAGAAGCTGCTGGCCCAGCGCGAAGCGGATGTCGCCGAGATCGACCGCCTGTCGGCCCAGCGCACGCTCGAGCGCTACGAGAGCGTGGCGCAAGTCGGCGTGATCGCCAAGATCGATTACCAGAAGGCCAAGGACGCCCTGAACTCGGCCGGCATCCGCGCCAAACACGCGGCCCAGGCCGCGAACCTGGAGGGCGACGACGTGGCCCTGGCGATTCGCACCAAGAGCAATGAACTGGAACGGGCGCGCCTGTCGATGGCGAATGCCCAGCGCCGCGTCGACGAACTGACCGTGCGCGCCCCGGTCGACGGCTTCATCGGCACCCTGAACGTCCAGAACCGGATGGTGGTGGCGGCCAATGCCCCCCTGATGACCCTGGTCGACCTGTCGCGCCTGGAAGTCGAAGTCGAAGTCCCGGAAACCTATGTCTCCGACATGGGGATCGGCATGACGGCGGAAATCGCCCTGCCCACGGGTACCGCCACCGGCAAGCTGGTCGCCCTGTCGCCGGAAGTGGTCAAAAACCAGGTGCTGGCGCGCGTACGTTTCGACGGCGCCCAGCCGAAGGGTCTGCGCCAGAGCCAGCGCGTCACGGCGCGTTTGCTGATCGAGGAAAAGCCGAACGTCGTGATGGTGCCCCGTGGTCCTTTTGTGGAAAGCGAAGGCGGGCGCTTTGCTTACCGCGTCGAGAACGGCGTGGCGATTCGCACCCCGATCCGGCTCGGCGCCACCAGCCTGTCCTCGGTCGAAATCGTCGACGGCTTGAAACCCGGAGACAAGGTCGTCGTCGCCGGCACCGACACCTTCGAGAACGCCGCACGCGTCTCCATTAATTAAGTCAACCCTTCATAAAAACCATCCTGAAAGGACATCCCATGCTGCGCATGACCAAGCTCTCCAAGGTGTACCGCACCCACATGATCGAGACCCACGCGCTGCGCGGCTTCGAGATCCAGGTCAACAAGGGCGAATTCGTCACCGTCACCGGTCCCTCGGGTTCGGGCAAGACCAGCTTCCTGAACATCGCCGGCCTGCTCGAAGAATTCACCAGCGGCGAGTACGTGCTCGACGGCGTCAACGTGAAGGGCATGAACGACGACGCGCGCTCGCGCCTGCGCAACGAAAAACTCGGTTTCATTTTCCAGGGTTTTAACCTGATCCCCGACCTGAACCTGTTCGACAACGTCGACGTGCCGCTGCGCTACCGCGGCTTCAACGCGGCCGAGCGCAAGGAACGCATCGAGGACGCGCTGGCGAAAGTCGGGCTGTCCTCGCGCATGAAGCATTTCCCGGCCGAGCTGTCGGGCGGCCAGCAGCAGCGCGTGGCGATCGCGCGCGCGCTGGCCGGTTCGCCGAAACTGCTGCTGGCCGACGAGCCGACAGGTAACCTCGATACCCAGATGGCGCGCGGCGTGATGGACCTGCTGGAAGAAATCAATGCGGCCGGCACCACGATCCTGATGGTCACGCACGACCCGGAACTGGCCGTGCGCACCCACCGCAACGTGCACATCATCGACGGCCAGGTGTCGGACCTGGTGCGCAAGGGCCCGACCCTGGTCGACACGACAGGCGCGGCGGCCAGCCCCGCCACCGCCTGAGGAGCCGGCATGTTCGCTTACTACCTGAAACTCGGCGTGCGCAGCCTGCGCCGCAATCCCGCGCTGACCGCGCTGATGGTGATCACCCTGGCCATCGGCGTGGCGGCCAGCGTGTCGACGCTGACCATCCTGCACATGATGTCGAACGACCCGATCCCGCAAAAAAGCGCGCGCCTGTTCGTGCCCTTGATCGACCCCGGTTCGCTCGACGGCTACACGGCGGGCGAAAAACCCGACGACATCCAGATCAGCTACCAGGATGCGATGAACGTCGTCAAGAGCGGCCTGGGCGTGCGCCGCACCGCCCTGTACGGCGTCGCCTCCCCGGTCGAGCCGCCGCGGCGCGAGCTGCCGCCCTTCACGATGGGCGGCCTGGCCCCGACACGCGACTTCTTCGCGATGTTCGACGTGCCCTTCGCCTACGGCCAGGCCTGGAGCGCGGCCGACGAAGCGCGCGGCGCCGACGTGGTGGTGCTGAGCCGCCCGATGGCCGACAAGCTGTTCGGCAACGTCAACCCGGTCGGCCAGCGCCTGAAATTGATGGGCTTCCCGTTCACCGTGGTCGGCGTCACCGAAAAATGGCGCATGCTGCCGCGCGTCTACCTGCTGCAGGGCGGTTCGCCCTACGCCACCGGCGAGGAATTCTTCATTCCGCTCTCCACCGCGGTGCGCCACGAGACCCAGCACAACGGCGGCATGAGCTGCGCCCAGGACATCGGTCCGGGCTTCGCCGCGCGCCTCACCTCGGACTGCACCTGGGTCACGGCCTGGATCGAAACGGCGTCCAGCAGCGACCGCGGCGAAGTCGAGTCCTGGCTCCAGAACTATGCCGCCGAACAGCGCAAGCTGGGGCGCCTGAAGCGCGCTACGCCAACTCACCTGTACGACGTCCGGGGCTGGATGGAATACACGGGTGTGGTCGGCAAGGACAGCAAGCTGCAGGCCTGGCTTGCCTTCGGCTTCCTGGTGCTGTGCCTGGTCAACACGGTCGGCCTGCTGCTGGCCAAGTTCTCGGTGCGCGCTTCCGAGATCGGCGTGCGGCGTGCGCTCGGCGCTTCGCGTTCCGACATCTTCCGCCAGTTCCTGACCGAGACCGTGGTGGTGGGCCTGGCCGGCGGCGTGCTCGGCCTGCTGCTGGCCCTGGGCGCATTGCAGCTGATCGGCATGACCAGCAAGGCGATGGCCAATCTGGCCACGATGGATTGGGAGATGCTGGGCCTGACCTTCGTGATCTCGGTGAGCGCCGCCATGCTGGCCGGCCTGCTGCCGACCTGGCGCGCCTGCCAGGTCACGCCGGCGATCCAGCTGAAATCACAATAAGCCCAATAAGCCCAACAAGGAAAACAGTCATGGAAATCCGTCCCATTTTTGCGGCACTCCTGCGCAACAAGACCGGCCCGATCCTGGTGGCGCTGCAGGTCGCGCTCAGCCTGGCCATCCTGGCCAATGCGCTGCACATCGTGAACGAGCGGCGCGGCCTGACCGCCCGTCCTTCGGGCATGGCCGACGAGCACGCGGTCTTCCACATCGAGGTGCGCAGCCTCGGAAACGAGACCCCGGAACAGCAGCTCGCCGATATCCGGCGCCAGACCGAAGTGCTGCGCGCCGTCGGCGGGGTCGCCGCCGCGGCCCAGGTCAGCCAGATGCCGATGTCCGGCAGCGGCAGCAACACCTCGCTGGCGCTCGATCCGCGCCAGGCCAAGGAAAGCACGGTCGGCTCGGTCTACCTGTCGGGCGACTCGCTGATCAACACGCTCGGCCTGAAGCTGGTCGAAGGGCGCGACTTCCTGGCGCCGGAACTGATCGACGTCAACGAGGCCAAGGAGAGCATCTACCCGCCGGGCGTGATCATCACCCGGCCGCTCGCCGAAAAACTGTGGCCGGGCGCCAGCGCGATCGGCAAGACCATGTATTTCGGCACCGGCGCCGACGCCAGGCCGACCCGCATCATCGGCGTGGTCGAGAACCTGATCAGCGCCCACGCCGAGTTCCGGGAACGCGCCATGCATTCGGTGATCATTCCGCAGCGCCTGTATGGCGGCGGCCGCGGTACGCTGTACGCCGTGCGCGCCGAACCCGGCCAGCGCGAGCGCGTGATGAAGGAAGCCGAAGCCGCGCTGCGCAAGTCCTCGCCCCTGCCGCTGATCCTGGAACTGACCGCGACCGACAAGGACCGCAGCACCCGCTACCGCGGCAGCGTGACGGTGCAATGGATGCTGGTGACGGTCAGCGTATTGCTGCTGCTGGTCACCTGCTGCGGCATTGTCGGCATGGCCAGCCTGTGGATCACGCAGCGGCGCAAGCAGATCGGCGTACGCCGCGCCCTCGGTGCGCGCCGGATCGATATCCTGCGCTACTTCATCACTGAAAACCTGATCATCACCAGCACTGGCGTGGCGGGCGGGATGCTGCTCGGGGTGGCGCTGAACCAGCTCCTGGTGAGCAAACTCGAGATGACGCGCCTGCCGCTTGGCTACCTGGGCGCCGGCGCCGTCGTGTTCTGGCTGCTCGGCGTGATCGCGGTGTACGGACCGGCCTGGCGCGCGGCCAGTACTTCGCCGGCGCTGGCGACCAGAAGTGCCTGATGGAAATTAAGCAGTGCTATCCTGACGCCCATGCCTACTGTACTCATCATTGACGACAACGCCGCCGTCGGCATCGCCCTCGACGTGCTGTTCTCGCTGCACGACATCGGAGCGCTGCACGCGGCCTCGCCGGAAGAAGGGCTGGCCGTGCTGGCGCGCGACAGCGTCGACCTGGTGATCCAGGACATGAACTTCACGGCGGACACCACGTCCGGCGAGGAAGGCGTGGCCTTGTTCCGCCAGATCCGGGCCTTGTACCCGGATCTGCCGGTGATTCTGCTCACGGCCTGGACCCACCTCGATGCGGCGGTCGACCTGATCAAGGCGGGCGCCGCCGACTACCTGCCCAAGCCCTGGAACGACGAGCGCCTGCTGGCGACCGTCACCAACCTGGTGGAGCTGGGCCAGGCCAACCGCGCGCTGCTGCAACGTGTCGGACGCGAGCGGCGCGAACGGCGCGAGCTGGAAACGCAGTACGACCTGCGCGGCCTGGTCTGGGCCGATCCGGCCACGGAACGGGTACTGCAGCTGGCCTGCCAGGTGGCGCGCGCCGATGTCCCGGTGCTGATCACGGGCCCGAACGGCACCGGCAAGGAACGCATCGCCGAAATCATCCAGGCCAATTCCCAGGTGGCGAACGGCCCCTTCGTGGTGCTCAACTGCGGCGCCCTGCCCTCGGAACTGATCGAAGCGGAGCTGTTCGGGGCCGAGGCGGGCGCCTATACGGGCGCGACCCGCGCGCGCGAAGGCAAGTTCGAGGCGGCCGACGGCGGCACCCTGTTTTTGGATGAGATCGGCAACCTGCCGCCCGCCGGCCAGATGAAACTGCTGCGCGTACTCGAGACCGGCCGCTTCGAGCGGCTCGGCTCGAACCGCGAGCGGCAAGTGAAGGTGCGCGTGATCAGCGCCACGAATGCCGACCTGGCAGCGATGATCCGCGCCGGCAGCTTTCGCGAAGACCTGTTTTATCGCTTGAACGTGATCGAACTGCGCCTGCCGCCACTGCATGCGCGCCCGCTCGACATCCTGCCGCTGGCCGCCAGCTTCCTGGCGCGCGGAAAACGTTTCGACCCGTCCGCCGAGCGCAGCCTGCTGGCGCACGGCTGGCCCGGCAACGTGCGCGAACTGAAAAACGTGATGGCGCGCGCCAACCTGCTGGCGCAAGGCGACACCATTCGCGCCCCGGACCTCGGCCTGCCGGCCGCCGCCTTCCAGCCCCAGGCGCTGGATGCCGAGCCGGACCGCGAGGCCATCGCCGCCGCCCTGGCGCGCGCCGGCGGCGTGGTGTCGCAGGCCGCCGCCGAACTGGGCCTGTCGCGCCAGGCCCTGTACCGCCGCATGGAGCGCCTCGGTATCGGGCGTGCCTGAATCGCGCCTGAATACTCCATGCGCCTCTCCCTGGTCACCCGCTTTTCCGCCCTGGTCGGCACCCTGCTCACGGTCGGCATCGGCATCGCCCTCACCCTCGAGCATTTCCTGCCCGGCCAGGCGGCACTTAGCGCGGGCCTGTGCCTGGCCTGCGTGATCCCGATCGCGATCATCACGGTGCGCTCGCAGGTGCAGCCGATCCTGTCGCTGTTTCGCGCGCTCGAAGGCACGGTCAGCAGCTACCGCGACGGCGATTTTTCCTTCAGCCTGCACTGGCCGCAAAACGACGAGCTGGCCGACCTGGTCAAAGCCCACAATGCGCTCGGCCAGGTGCTGCGCGAACAGCGGCGCGACCTGGTGCAGCGCGAACTGCTGCTCGACACGATGGTGCAGAACACTCCGGTGGCAATGCTGCTGGTAGCCGATGCGCCGCAGCGCGCCGGCACCATCGTGTATGCCAACCTGGCCGCGCGCCAGCTGCTGGCCGAGGGCCGCAAGCTCGAAGGCCACAGCCTGCGCGATTTGCTGGCGCAGGCCTCCCCGGCCCTGGGCGAAGCGCTCGAGCGCGGCGGCGACGGCCTGTTCACGGCCGGCGAAGGCGAGGACGAACAGGTCTACCACCTGGCGCGCAGCCATTTCAGCCTGAACGGACGGCGCCATGAACTGCTTCTGCTGCGCCACCTGACGGCCGAGCTGCGGCGCCAGGAAGTGCAGACCTGGAAAAAGGTGATCCGCGTGATCAGCCATGAACTGAACAATTCGCTGGCGCCGATCACTTCGCTGGCCCACTCAGGCGCCGAGCTGGTGCGGCGTAATCAGACCGAGCGCCTGCCGCAGATCCTGGAAACCATCGGCGAGCGAACGCGCCACCTGGAAAGCTTCATCCTCGGTTACGCGCGCTTCGCCAAGCTGCCCACGCCGCGCCTGCAAGCCTGCGCCTGGGCGCCGTTTGTCGAACGCCTATCGTCACAAGTGAGGTTCCGCCTGGGCGCAGAGGTGCCGGCTGAACCGGCGATGATCGACCCGGCGCAGCTCGAGCAGGCGCTCTTGAACCTGCTGAAGAACGCCCATGAATCCGGATCCAGCCCCGATGCCGTCGAACTGCGCGTACGCCGCGTGCACGACCTGCTGCGCATCGAAGTGATCGATCGCGGCAGCGGCATGAGCGAAGCGGTGCTGACCAATGCGCTGGTGCCCTTCTATTCGACCAAGCGCAGCGGCACCGGCCTCGGGCTGGCGCTGGCGCGCGAAATCGCCGAAGCCCACGGCGGGCGCATCCTGCTGTCGAACCGCGAGGGCGGCGGGCTGGCGGTGACGCTGATCCTGCCGGCGTCCTGAAGCCGGCTGTAACCTGACACCGCTCTGGTAAGATCGGCTTCCATCGCCGCCCTGCCGCACCATGTCCAGTCAAGCTCCGCACGATCCCCGCTTCGCCCAGCCGGGCCACCCGCCCGCCACCGTCACCGAATTCGACGGCGTGCGTTCGCTGCACCTGGGAACGTCCTGGGAACAGGGCGCCATGCGCCTGTCGCGCCCGGATGCGATCGAACTCGAGTATGTGCAGATGATGATGGCCTGGCTGCTGTTCCTGCCCGCCCCGCGCCGCATCGTGCAGCTGGGCCTGGGCAGCGCGGCGCTGACCAAGTTCTGCTACCGCCGCATGCCCGGCGCCCTGGTGACCGCGGTCGAACTCAATCCCAACGTGATCGCCATTTGCCGCGCCCTGTTCGAACTGCCGCCGAACGACGAGCGGCTCGATGTGCGCGAAATGAACGCGCTCGACTATGTGCTGGACCCGCGTCATCACGGCCATGCCGACGTGCTGCAAGTGGACCTGTACGACGAACAGGCGCGCGGACCGGTGCTCGACACGCCGGAGTTCTACCAGGGCTGCCACGATTGCCTGAGCCCTGGCGGCATCATGACCGCCAACGTGTTCGGCGAAATCGGCAACTACGACAAGAATTTGGCAGCGATGACGGCAGTCTTCGACGCCGTGGTCTGGCTGCCCGAAGTCCACGACGCCAACATCGTCGTGATCGCCTTCAAACGCGCGCCGCAACTGGATTTCTCGACCCTGTACGAACGCGCAGGCGAGATCCGGGGGCGCCTGAATCTGCCGGCCCGGGAATGGGTCGATGGTTTGAAACAATGGATGCTCGACCAGCATGATTAATTAAGCCCTGGCAATACATTTCTACTATTCAATTTACGCTCGGATCATTTTGAACGGCGTCAACATTAATGCAGAAATACCATATTTGCTCACCGCAAATCAGCCTCTTCCATATAAAGTTCCAGTTATCCATATATAAATAGCACCGATTCATTAACATGGAGGGCTCATGACAATACGCGTCTTGATTGTTGAAGAACATAATTTGGTACGTGAAGCCTTGCGTTCGCTGGTAGCGGGAATGCAGGGGTTTGAAGTGGCGGACGCCGTCTCCGACGGCAAGCAAGCCATCCGCGCCGCTGCCGCCCTGCAGCCGGAGCTGGTGTTGATGGACGTGTCGATGCCGGGAATGAGCGGCCTTGACGCGACGGTCGAGATTCGGCGGCGCCTGCCGCATGTGCACGTGGTGCTCTTGACCTTGTCGCGCAACGAGGAATTCGTGCGCGAAGCCTTTCAAATCGGCGCCGATGCTTATCTATTGAAAGGCGCGTCGCTCGCAGAATTCGAATTGGCATTAAATAGTGTTATCCGAGGAAAGAAATACATCAGCAGCGAATTATCCACCGCGATGGCGACCGGAATGAATGCCGGCAATTATTCGCCCTCGATGTCGACCTGGAAAGACCTGACTGGACGCGAACGCAGCATTCTCAAACTTATTGCCGAGGGCAATACCAATCGCGCCGCCGCCGATTATCTCTGCATTAGCACCAAGACGGTCGAAAAGCACCGCGCCAGCCTGATGCGCAAACTCGGTTTGCGCAGCGCTGCCGAGCTGGTCGTGATGGCCCTGGAAATCGGCCTGATCGAAGGTCCTGGTACGGCCAGCGCGCCGCCAAGGTCGCTGCCGGCCCGAAGGATGGCGCCGGAAGCCCCGCGCCTGGACGAAGTCGGCCTGTTCTGCTGAGCGGCCTGCGTAGCGGGTCGTCCCTACTTTGGCGGTAGGGTAATCCCTACTTCGGCAGCACGACAGGCGCGGCGCGACCCGTCCTTCCGCTACCCGGCTAGGCTGGATGGATCGATAAGGAGAAGCGCATGTTGCCTGATGAAACAGATGGCCTGGCCGATCCTGGCCGCAGGGAAGTAATCGCCGGCGGGGCGGCATTGGGAGCGGGCGTCGTCCTGGGGACTGCAAGCCTTCCTGTCGCAGCCGGAACAGTCCTCAAGAGCCCGCCGACCACACCCTTCCTGGTGCCACTCCCGGTGTATATGCCGAAAGCCCAGGCGGCGGCGCTGATGCCGCCCGCTACCCGTTTGCCGAGTGGCCAGGAAGCCGGCCGCGCCGCGCATCAGAGGAGCACTGACTTCGTCCCGAAAAAATTTTACGAACTGCGGGTCAAACCGCTGCAGCATTCCTTCCACCCCGAACTGCCGACCCAGACGGTGTGGGGCTATGACGGCATGCTGCCCGGCCCGACTATCGTGGCGCGCTACCATGAGCCGATCGTGGTGCGCATTTTCAACGAGCTGCCGGCCAACCACGTCGGTTACGGCATGCCGGAAATCTCGACGCATCTGCATAATGCCCACTGCGGTTCTGAAAGCGACGGTTTTCCCGGCGACTACTACAGCCTGTCCAAGGCCGGCCCGACCCTGACCGCGCCCGGCAAATACAAGGACCACCTGTATCCGAACGTGTATGCCGGAGTCGACCAGTACCCGGCAACCCGGGGCGACCCGCGCGAAGCCCTGGGCACCTTGTGGTACCACGACCACCGGCTCGATTTCACTGCGCAAAACGTCTACAGGGGCCTGGCCGGGTTTTATTTGCTGTTCGACGAGCTCGACTCGGGCAATGAGAACGACTCGAATCCAAAGGCGCTGCGCCTGCCGAGCGGGGTCGGCAAGTACGACATCCCGCTCGCCATCCAGGACCGCCAGTTCGACTCGGGCGGCTATGTCGCCTTCGACCAGTTCGATAACGACGGCCTGCTGGGCGACAAGACCTGCGTCAACGGCAAGGTCCAGCCATACTTCAAGGTCGAGCGCCGCAAATACCGCTTTCGGCTGCTCAATGCGAGCCTGGCCCGCTTCTACGAGTTCTACCTGGTGCACGGCAGCCTCGACCAGGCGTTTACGTATATCGCGAACGACGGCAACCTGCTGCCCAAGCCGCTCACCATGAGCAAGATCCGGATCGCGCCGGCGGAACGTGCCGACCTCGTGATCGATTTTGCGGCTTACCCGTTCGGCAGCAAGCTGTATCTGGTCAACAAGCTCGAACAGCTCGAGGGCCGCGAACCGACCGGGCGCCTGCTGGCGGCCGGCAGCCAGGTGCTGCGCTTCGACATCGACGACGAGCCGCCCCTGCCCGACGCCAGCCGCGTGCCGGCCATGCTGCGCGAGCTGCCACCGATTAACCTGGCGGAAGTGGTGCGCACCCGCGAGTGGCGCTTCGACCGCATCAACGGCGCCTGGACCGTCAACGGCAAGCTGTTCGACATCGACCAGCCGGCCGCCACCGTGAAAAAGGGCAGCGCCGAAATCTGGGTGCTGCGCGGCAGCGGCGAATGGCATCATCCGGTACACATGCACCTCGAGGAATTTCGCATCCTGTCGCGCAACGGTGTGCCGCCGCCACCGCATGAACAGGGCCGCAAGGATGTGGCCGTGGTGCGGCACGAGGAAGTGGTGCGCATCTTCGTGCGCTTTCGCGACTATGTCGGCAAGTACGTCATGCACTGCCATAACCTCACCCACGAAGACCATGCCATGATGCTGCGCTTCGACATCGTGGCCTGATCCCCTCGCACGTAAAAAAGCCGTTTCCGGCGGTACCGGAAACGGCAAGCCCACCACCATAAATCTATAGCTGGCGCCCGGCGCGGCGTATGCCCGTGGTCACCGGCTCCATCAGGTATTCCAGCGGCGTCTGCTTGGTGCCTTCGATGTAGACCTCGGCCGGCATCCCCGCCAGCAGCTTCAGGTCTCCGGCCGCTTTCACCGACGCGGCATCGGCGGCGATCAGCACATTGAAATAGGGCTGCCCGGTGCCCTTGTCCACCAGCCGGTCGGCCGAAATATAAGTGACCTTGCCGTGCACGGCACTGTTACGGTAGCGCAGCGCGCTGAACTTGATGCGCGCGAGCTGGTCCAGGTAGACGTTGTTAATCTCCTCGGGGCGGATGCGGGCTTCGAGCATCAAACCGGCGTCCTCCGGCACGATCTCGGCGATCGGATCGCCCGGGCGCACCACCGCGCCGGGCGAGGTGAACTTCAGGTCGATGATGGCGCCGGCGGCTGGCGCCGTGACGATCTGGCGGCTGGCTGCGTCCTGGGTCTTGCGCATCTCCTGCTCGACTTCCGACAGGCGCGCGCCGGCCTGGCGCAACCCATCGGTGGCGGCCTGCACATATTCGTTTTGCAGCGCGCGGATTTTCAGGTCGATGTCGGCAGTGCGCCCGCCGACCCGCGCCAGTTCCGAGCGGCGCTCTTCCAGCTTGGCGGCGTAGTCGGACACCAATGCTTCCTGCTGCGACACGCGCGCCGCCGAAATGAAGCTGTCGCGCTGCAGGCCCTGGTTCATGGCGAGGTCCTTGCGCTGCAGGCCGAGCGAGTGCTCGAGCTGCCCGATCTGCGCCTGCAAGGCCAGCGCTTCCTCCTCGATGCGCTGGCGCTGGGTGCGCAGCAGCGCCACCTCGCTCCCCAGCGACTGGCGGCGCGTCTCGAACAGCGCGCGCTCCTTGTCCATGGCCTGGCGCACGCGCGCGTCCTGCGCTCCGGCCGCCAGCAGCTCCGGCGGGAATTGCATGCCGGCCGCGCGCACCTGCTCGCTCTCGAGACGGGCGATGCCGGCCCGCTCGGCCATCGCGCGAAAGGCCAGGCGGTTGCGGTCGGCGTCGACGCCGACGTCGCCCAGTTCCAGCACCGGCTGGCCCGCCTTGACGCTCTGGCCGTCGCGCACCAGCACCGCGCGCACGATCCCGCCCTCCAAGTGCTGCACCGGGCGCCGGTTCAGGTCGACCTTCACATAAGCCGGCGCCACCACTGCCATCGACAGCGGCGCCAGCGCCAGCCAGGCGGCGATCGGCGCCACCGCCCCGGCCACGATGCACAGGCCGATCCGGGACAGGCGCCGGCCCTGGTCGGCGCAGGAAGTCGCTTCTTTGACCGATTCGTTGATCGATTCCTTGATCGAGACGTTCATGTTCGCTCCTTCTGCATTCAGGCGGATTCGACGGCGCGCAGGGCGCCTGGCTGGGCCTGGCGCCGCATTTCCTTCATGACGTCGGCGGCGGGACCGAAGCGTTTCACGCGGCCCGCTTCCAGCACCAGGATCCTGTCGACATGGGCGATCAGCGAGGGCCGGTGGGTGATGATGACCGTCGTGACACCGTCCTCGTGCAAGCCGTTGACGGCCTGCGCCAGCGCCACCTCGCCCACGCCGTCGAGGTTCGAGTTCGGCTCGTCCAGCACCACCAGGCGCGGGTTGCCGTACAGGGCGCGCGCCAGGGCGATGCGCTGGCGCTGGCCGGGCGACAGGCGCAGGCCGTGTTCGCCCACCTGCGTGTCGTAGCCCTGCGGCAGGGACAGGATCATCTCGTGGGCGTTGGCGCGCACGGCCGCCGCCACCACCGCATCCGAACTCACCTGTCCCAGGCGCGCGATGTTTTCGGCCACCGTGGCGTCGAACAGCTCGACGTCCTGCGGCACGTAGCCGATATGGGGCCCCAGGTCGGACCGCGCCCAGGTGGCGAGGTCGGCGCCGTCCAGGCGCACGCTGCCGGTCGAGGGCGCCCAGATGCCTACCAGCAGGCGCGCCAGCGTCGACTTGCCTGCCGCGCTGGGTCCCAGGATCGCCAGCGACTCGCCGGCCGCCAGGCCGAAAGCGACGTGGAACAGGATCGGCTGGTTCGAGCCCGGCGCCCGGTAGGACAGGTTGTCGACCTCAAACCGGCCCTGCGGGCAGGGCAGCGCCAGCTGGGCGGCGCGCTCCTCGACGCCAGCCGATAGCTGCGCCAGGCGGCGGTAGGCGGCGCGCCCATCAGCCAGCATGCGCCAGCTGCCGACCAGCTGCTCGACCGGCTGCAGCGCGCGCCCGAGCAGGACGGTGGTGGCGATCATGACCCCGGCCGAGGCCTGCTCGGTCAGCACCAGCCAGGCGCCCAGCGCCAGCAGCGCGACCTGGATCGCCTGGCGCAGGCAGCGCGTCAGCGCGCCGAACAGCGTGCTGCTGCGCCCGGCGCTCAGCGACAGCGCGGCGGTCTCGTCCTGGAGGGCGCGCCATCTCGCCAGCAGCGCGCCGGTCATGCCAAGCGCCTGCAGCACCTCGGCGTTGCGCAGCGAGCTTTCGACATAGCGCCCGGCGCGCCGGCCGCTGCCCTGCAAGCCTTCCAGCGCGCGCCGGCTGAGGCGGTCGTTGAGCCAGGCCAGGGCCAGCATCAGCAGCAGCGCCAGCGCCGCGCCAACGCCCAGCAGCGGGTGGAAGAACCAGATCACGAGCAGGTAGATGGGCGCCCAGGGCGCATCGAACAGGGCGGTCAGGCCGTTCGAGGCGAACACGTTCCGCAGCGAGGCGACATCGCGGATACCCTCGACGCCGCCGGCCTGCGGGCTGCGCGCGGCCCGCTCGACCAGCGTCGCCACCACCTGCGGCGCCAGGCGCTCGTCGACCAGGGTGCCGAGCACCGCCTGCAGGCGCTGGCGCACATAGTCGAGCAGCAGCATGACCAGCAGCGCCACCGCGGTACCGGCCAGCAGCACCACCAGCGTCTCCCGGCTGTAGGTGGTCAGCACCCGGTCGAACACCTGCAGCATGAACAGCGCCGGGGCCAGGCACAGCAGGTTGATACACAGGGAAAACAGCCCCATGGTGCCCAGCAGCGGGCGCAGCTCGCTCCACAAGTTCTTCATGGCCTTCTCCTCAGGCGAACAGGCCCGGATCGTTGCTCGTCTGCGCAGTCTCGGCCGGCGCCGTCCCGGCCAGCACGAAGTCGGCCGTGGTCAGCTGCGCCAGTTCGCCCACCCCCTGCAGCACGAAGCTGCTGCTGCCGTCGACCACCACCCGCAGGTTGGCGCCGAGATCCGTGATTTGCACCCGCGCCGCGAAATTGCCTTCGTTGATTCCGAGTCCGGACAGGTCGAGCAGGTCCTGGCCGCCGGCCGCATCGGCGTCGAAGCCGATGATGTTGTCGGCCCCGAAGCCGCTTGCGCCGAACACGAAAATGTCGTTGCCGGCCCCGCCGTTGAGGGTGTCGTTGCCGGCGCCCCCGTTCAGGGTATCGGCGCCATCGAGCCCGTTCAGCGTGTCGTTGCCAGCGCCGCCCGTCAGCACGTTGGCCAGTGCGTTGCCGGTGCCGGTGAAGTTGCCGGTACCGGTGAAGGTCAGGTTCTCGACGTTGTTCCACAGCGTGTACGAGAGCGCCGTCGACAGCACCTGGTCCGTACCCGCCCCTGCCGCTTCGATGGTCGCGTCGCCGCTGGTGTTGACCAGGTAAGTGTCGTTACCCAGGCCGCCGGTCATGGTGTCGGAACCACCCTGGCCATCGAGCGTATCGTTGCCGGCGCCGCCGTACAGGCCGTTCGACAGCGCATTCCCGGTGCCATTGAAATTGCCGGTGCCGGTGAAGCTCAGGTTTTCGATGTTGGCCGACAGGATGTAGGCGTTGCCGCTGCTGCGCACCTCGTCCAGGCCGCCCCCGACCGCCCCCTCGACGACCACGTCGGCCGCGGTGTCGACCATGTAGATGTCGTTGCCTGCGCCGCCGGTCATGATGTCGGCGCCACCGAGCCCGTTCAGGGTGTCGTTGCCGGCGCCGCCGTTGATCACATTGGCCAGCGCATTGCCGGTGCCGATGAAATTGCCGGTGCCCGTAAAATTCAGGTTCTCGACGTTGGCCGCCAGCGTGTAGACCCGCGCGCTCGACTGCACCGTGTCCAGGCCCGCGCCGGCCGCCTCGATGACGGTGTCGCCGGTAACGTCGGCGTGGTAGGTATCGTCGCCCAGGCCGCCGGTCAGGGTATCGGCGCCGCCCAGGCCGTTGAGGGTGTCGTTGCCGGCGCCGCCGGTCAGGATGTTGGCGGCGGCATTGCCGACACCGATGAAATTGCCGCTGCCCATAAAGCGCAGGTGCTCGACGTTGTCCTGCAGCGCATAGGCCAGCGCAGTGCTGCGCACCTCGTCGACGCCGGCGCCCACCGCCTCGACGACGACTTCGGCGCTGTTGTCGACGGTGTAGATGTCGTTGCCGGCGCCGCCGACGAGGGTATCGATGCCGCCGAAACCGTTCAGGAAATCGTTGCCGGCGCCGCCCTCGATGGTGTTGGCCAATGCATTCCCGAGGCCGACGAAATTGCCGGTGCCGGTGAAGCGCAGGTGGTCGACGTTGGCGCCGAGCGTATAGCTGGCCGCCGCGGCCTGGACCAGGTCTATCCCGGCGCCCTCGGCCTCGACCACCACGTCGGCCGTGGCGTCGACCGTATAGATGTCGTCGCCCAGCCCGCCGGCCAGGGTGTCGATCCCGGCGCCGCCGTCGAGCACGTCGCCCTGGGCGCCGCCGGTGATGGTGTTGGCCAGGGCGTTGCCGTTACCGACGAACATGCCGGTGCCGGTGAAGGTGAGGTTTTCGACATTGTCGAACAGCGTGTAGTTCTGCAGGCTGGTGCGCACCGAGTCGGTGCCCTGCCCGGCCAGCTCGTTGACCGCATCGAGCGCCTCGTCGACGATATAGGTATCGTTGCCCAGGCCCCCCGTCATGACGTCGACCCCGGTGCCGCCGTCGAGGGTGTCGGCGCCGCTGCCGCCGGTGATCTCGTTGCTGCGCTCGTTGCCGGTGCCGGTAAAGGCGGCGCTGCCGGTGTAGACCAGGTTTTGCAGGTAGTCGCCCAGCGTATAGCTGGCGAGCGAGGTGCGTACGCTGTCGACGCCTTCGTTGGCCAGCTCGGTGACGATGTCGCCCAGGTTGTCGACCACGAAGGTATCGTCGCCCTGGCCGCCGATCATGGTGTCGGCGCCGAGGCCGCCGTCGATCAGGTCGTCGCCCTCGCCGCCTTCGACCGTGTCGTCGCCGAGACCGCCGCGCAGGGTGTCGTCGCCGGCGTCGCCCAGCAGGTGGTCGTTGCCGCCCTGGCCGTCGAGGCTGTCGTCGCCAACGCCCCCGGTGAGGCTGTTGGCGCCGGCATTGCCGGTGCCGGTAAAGGCGCCGAAGCCGACATACACCATGTTTTCGACTTCGGCGCCGAGCGTGAAGCTGTCGGCGCTGGCTTGCACCAGGTCGATGCCGCCACCGGCCGCCTCGATCACGCTGTCGCCGCTGTCGAAGACCAGGTAGGTGTCGTCGCCGCCGTTGCCCACCATCCGGTCGTTGCCGTCGCCGCCGACCAGCAGGTCGTTGCCGGCGCCGCCGCTGATGATGTTGTCGAGCTCGTTGCCGATGCCGACGAAATTGCCGCTGCCGGTAAAGGCCAGGTTTTCCAGTTCGGCGCCGAGCACATAGCTCTCGATCGCGGTGCGGATGGTGTCGATGCCGCCGCCGGCCTCCTCGACGATGCTGCCGAATTCGTCGGTGATGAGATAGGTATCGTTGCCGGCGCCGCCTACCAGCAAATCCGCCCCGAGGCCGCCGTCGAGCAGGTCGTTGCCGTCCCCGCCGCGCAGTTCGTCGTTCCAGGCGGTGCCGACCAGGGTATTGTCGCCCGCGTCTCCGGTCATCAGGTCGCCGATGCGCTGGGTCGGCGTCGACACGATGGCGCGCGGTGCGCCGAACTGGTCGTTGAAGGTGGCGATCACGCGCAGCTGGGTGCCGACCTCCGATTGGCCGGGCACGAAGCTGGCGCCCACCGCCCCGGCAATGTTGACGAAGCCGGTTCCGCTGCTGCGCTGCCACTGGAAGGAGACGGCGTCGGCCGGCACGCCACTGAAGGCGACGATGGTGCCGGGCGAGGCGATCAGCACCTGGCCCTCGGTCGGCGTGGTGTCGTCGATGGTCGGCACGCCGGTCAGGTTGACGATTTCGCCGTCGGCGAACTGCAGCTGCTCGACGTTGCGCAGGCGGTCGGTGCCGTCGACCTCGCGCGCGCCGCCGGTGAGGGCGATACCGCGCACGTGGTCGACGGTCCAGGTGCCGTCGAGATTGCGGGTGACGTCGTAACTGGACCGCACGTCCCGGTACTGGGCCGTATCGACGTCACCCTGCGCGGCCGAGTTGGTGATGATCTCGCGCACGATGCGCAGCTGGCCCGGATTGATGGTCCCGGCCAGCATCTCGGCCTTGATCTCGTTCATGCTGTCGACGCTGCGGATCTCGAGGTTCGGGTTGAGCCGGTCGCGCACGCTGATGCGCACGTTGAGCCAGGCATCGCCGTCGATCAGGTCGTTGCCGGCCTTGCCCATGATGGTGTCGCTGCCCGCACCGCCGATCAGGATGTCGGCGCCGCCCGACGGGTCGAACACCACCGCTTCCGGGTCGAGCGCCGGGGCCTGGCCGAGCAGGGCCTGCAGGCCGTTGATCAGGCCGACGTTCTTTTGCAGCAGGGCGCTGCTGAGGTCGGGCGGGCCGTCCTCGACTTCGTCGCCGGCCAGGTCGATCTGTCCGGTCGGGTTGTTGGTGCCGATCAGCGTGTCGTCCAGGCGCCAGCCCGACAGGCCCTCGACCAGGTCGAAACGGTCGCGCAGGATGAACTGCTCCTGCTGGCCGAACAGGGGAATGCCGAGGTCGGAATTGGCGGCCACCGGGTCGCCCTTGTGGATCGCCCAGTCGAAGCCTTCCATCCCGTTGCTGCGCTGGATGCCGGGGCCCTGCACCATGATGTCGTCGCCGGATTCACCGTCGTAGTCGCTGTCGTTGCCCTGGCCGTTGAGGACGTCGTGACCGATGACGTCGCTGTTGAAGAAGAGCTCGGAGTTGTCGCCGGAGACGTTGTCGAAGCCTTCGCCGCCCTCGAGCCAGTCGCTGCCCTCGTTGCCCATCAGGACGTCGCTGCCGTTGCCGCCCAGGAGGAAGTCATCCCCGCGGCCGGCGAAGATTTCGGTGAAATCGGGGCCGGCGATGAAGAAGTCCTGGCCGCCGCCGCCGAACACGATGTCGTTGCCGGCGCCATTGCTGATGACGTCATTGCCTTCGTCGCCGAACAGGAAGTCGGCGGCGCCGGCCGGGGTGCCGTGGTCGGTGATGATGTCGTCGCCGTCGCCGCCATGCACCTTGTCGGCCTCGTCGCCGCCGTCGAGGCGGTCGTTGCCGCCGTCGCCCCACAGCGTGTCCATGCCGCGCCCGCCCTTGAGGGTATCGTTGCCGGCGCTGCCGCCCAGTACCACGTGGTCCGGGCCGTCGTAGGCATAAATCAGGCTGCCGCCATTGCCGTCGGCGCCGGGCGCGACCCGCGTCACCAGTGGGCTGATCAGGTCGAGGATGGCGTTGCCGCGGGTGGGGTCGGCATTCCCGTTCGCACCGAGCCCGGTCTGCTGGTTTTGCTGGTTCATTTCCAGCACATAGCTGGCCGAGGTGAACAGCATCCCCGGCAGGTGGGTATGGTTGCCATCGGCGCCGAGGTCGCTGTTGCGCATGGCCAGCGCCGAGAACGAATTGGCTTCCAGCTCGTTGAGCATGTTCAGGCCCTGGGTGCGGCTCAGGTAATAGAAGCGGTCGCCGTTCTGCAGGTTTTCCATCTGCGCTTCGAACACGAAATTAAAAGTCGGCCCCAGCATGCCGCCGAATTCGAGCTTCGCTTCGGCCAGGCCGCCGATCCAGAAATCGATGTCGTCCAGGCCCGAATTGGCCGCGTTCCAGGCGCCGCGGCTGGTCAGGAAATCGAGCCGGTCGGCCGGGGCCTGGATGATGCCGTCGCCCAGGTCGATATCGCCCATCACCATCACGGTGGCGGCCTGGCGCTTGCCGGCCAGGGTAGTTTCGCTGGTGATGCTGTCGTGCAGGCCGTAGGCGGCGATGAAGTTAATGATCGACATCGGGTTTTTCAGGTGCGGCGCCAGGTCGGTCCAGCTGGTGTAGGGCTCGAGCTGGGAGTCGCCGGTCATTTCGTAGAACACCGCGCGCGCTTCGTTGAAGGTGGGCGCGCCGGTTTCCCGTGCGCGCGCCATGTTCAGCGTGGCCAGGTCGAGCGGCAGGCCGACCAGGTTGTTGCGCAGCGCCTCGGTGACGAATTCGTCGATCTCGTTGCCGACCTGGCGCGACATGCCGCGCACGATCGCGCCGATCGCCTCCGCATGGCTGGTGGCGCCGTCCTGGTTGAATTCGACCGGATTCAGGAAGGCCTGGATCAGGCCGATGTCGCTGCTGACCAGGTTCTCGTCCAGCCGCGCCACTTCCTCGGTCAGCATCGAATGGCCGAAGCGGTACACCACGTTGGCGAATTCCTCGAAGATCGAGGGATCGATGTCGGGCGAATGCGAAAAGACGAAGGGGTCGACGCTAGGCTGCACGGCGCGCGCGAATTCCTCGAACACCAGGTGCTGGTATTCCATCTCGTTGGCGAAGCGCCCGGCCTGGAACAGGCGTTCGCCGTTCCATTCCAGCGCGGCGATGCCGGCAGCCGTGGTCGGGATGGCGTCGACATTCACCCTCAGCCACTCGTTGAGGACGGCGACGTCGCCGCTGGCCAGCAGGGTCTCCTTGTATTGATCGACCAGGCGGTCGTGTTCGGCGTGGAAGATGGCGTGGATCGAGGTCAGGCCGATGTTCTCGTTGCCGCGCCCGTCGCCGGTGATGAAGTGGCGGTCCAGCAGTTCGTTGTCGTAGGTGCCGGCCGGCTGCGGCATGAACATCGGGTTGTTCGCCGTGATCGGCTGGGTCGGATCGAAATCGGGGTTCGGCACGCTGCCGGTGGTGCTGTCGGCATCGGCGACCAGGTCGATCTGGGGCGTGCCCGGATTGCGGTCGTGGTCCCAGGTGCCGGGCGCGGCGCTGTGCGCGATGTCGTCGAGGAAGGCGTGGCCGGTGCGCAGCGTGTTGGGCGGCAGCAGCACGCCAAGCCCGCCGTTGGCGCTGGGGTCGCCCTCGACCAGGCCGGACGCGGTGACGATCTGCACGAAGCCGTTCGGGCCGCGCAGGAAAGCGCCGTAGCGGTCGGTCGCCAGCAGCGGCACGTCGAACACGTCCTTGTCGACCAGCTGGATGCCGAGCATCTGCGCGGCCTGGGCTTTCACTTCGCCCCAGTTGCCGATGCCGTGCGCGCCGCCGAGCAGGTGGCCGGTCGACACCGGCCTGCCGTCGGCCATCTCGTATTCGCGCAGGAAGACCTGGTGCGAGGGATGCGAGGTATAGGTCTGGTTCTGGTCGATGAAGGGCGTGGTGGTGTTGATGTGGCCGTGGAGGTCGTCGTCCTCGGTGTCCATCACGCCATCCGGGCCGGGCGCGCGCACATTCATGGCGCGCGAGAGCACCATGAAATTGGTGCTGCTGCCCTCGACATACAGCGGGTCGTCCGGTTTCAGGGGCACGAATACGGTGCCGCCGCCCTTGGTCAGCAGGTCCAGGCCATGGTCGAAGAACTGGCCGAACAGCGCCATCATGCCGTTGAACGGCGCCGACAGACCGATGTCGGGCGACAGGTTGGGGATGAACAGGCTGCCGTTCTGCGACACATCGATCGCATCCTGGCCGGGATAGGTGCTGAGCGCCGCGCGGTCCTCGGCCGCCTGCTGCGCCGCCGGATTGTTGGCCGTCTGGTCGACGATCAGGTTGCTGATGGTGCGCGGGCGCGAGTCGAACACCATGTTGCCGAGGGCGGTCTGGGCATAACTGCTGCCGGCGCTGCCGGGGTCGCCCGGAAAGAAGAAATTCACGGGCCGCCCCTCGGCATCGACGTACACGCCGTCCACCAGGCGCGGCATGATGTTGTCGGCCGCTCCCACGTTCTGCATGCCCGGCAGCAGATTGTTCCAGCTGCCATCGACCGTGCGCAGGCCAAACGGCAGCAGCGGGCTGCCCACCAGGTCCGGCAAGCCTTCGATCGCGCCCGTATCGGGATTGGTGCTCAGCTCCGCAATCTTGATCTGCCTGAGGATGAAGGCGAGATCGTCCAGGTTGACCGTGAAATTGTATTGCGCCATGATTGCTCTCTCCAGATGATCGGCTCGGTCGGCGGCGTCGTGCGCCGTTTAGCCGGACAGGCAGCACCGTCCGGCTCTCGAGACCAGCTTAGGATTCGCATCTGGGCGCTGTTTGCGCATGCACCGCGGCGTTGGCGGTGTAGGAGCGACCCTACCTCAGAAGTAGGGTGGCGGGGGTGGGTGCCCGTTTAAGAAAAATCAACTAACCAAAGAGGCACTGCCATGCGCAGAATGTCGATACTAGCCGGGCTCTTGATTGCCCTGATGAACACCTCCTGCGGCGGCGGCAGCGATGGCGGCTGGCCCAGCGAACAGGACATCAACAAGTCGCTGCAAGCCACGCTGCAATCGGTCGCGGGGGACTGGCAAGGGATTTCCACCGTACCGAACGCCCTGCGCCTGGATTTCAGGCTGGTGGAGGGCGCCAATGGCCAGGTAAGCGGCAGCGGCACCATGCAGGAAGGTAGCGCGGCCGCGATTCCGATTACTGTCTCGGGCACCTTCCAGCGGCCGCTGTTGACGCTTGCCTTCGACGGCATGGTCTATGAATCGCGCCAGGTCAAGGGCAGCATCCAGGGCAGCTATACGACGGTCGGCGGAATCGCGGGACCATTGACGCTGACCGCGCCCGGCTACTCGCGCGACGTGGCGGTCCTGCTGCAGGAAAAATAGGCGGGCAGTTACCCTTCTATTCCTCGCTCAAGGGGATGTCGTTTTCATCGAGCATGGTTAGCGCCCTGTCGTAGCCACGCTCGGCGGCGCGGCGCAGCCAGAAAATGCCCTGCTCTTCATCCTGCGCGACGCCATCCCCGTCGATCAGGAGATTGGCGTACACGTACTGGGCGGCGGCCTCCCCGGCCTCCGCGGCGCCAAGGATATAAGCGACCGCCTTGTGCGCATCGCGCCGCACTGCCTTACCTTCGAGATAGGCGGCGCACAGCATGATGCTCGCTTTGTGATTCCCGTTGTTGTGGGCGCGGCGTAGCCAGAAAAGACCCTGGGGGACATCCGGCTCCATGAAGTGCCCATGGAGCAGCGAGATGCCGAACACCAGTTGCGCGGTGGGGCTGCCCAGCACCGCATAATGGCGCATCAGTTCCTGCGGTTCGTTCCCGGTTGCGACGATCGCCTTCTTGAGATACTCGGCATCGAGTTCGCCGCAATGCCGATCGATCAGGTCCGAGGCCAGCGCCAGCGCGCCTTCCTCGTCGAGGCTACGAAGCTGTTCGCGGATACTGAAAAACGTGTCGTTCGCGCTGTCGCTCATGCTTTTTTCCAGATTCAAGGCTGTCGGCCAGGCGCCGAGTGCGAGTTCAGCCAACGTCAGCCGCCCCTTTTTTCACCTGCTCAGCTCATAAAAAGTATCGCCAATGATCGCCAGGACGAGGTAGAACGCGAAGACAGCGGATCGGATCATGAATTTTCCTTCCCGGCTGCCTTCCTTGGCGAGTTTGGAATAGTATTCCCACCCATTCCCGGGCTCGTAGTGTTTGCGATGCTTGCGGTCGATGATCCGGTTGGGAATTCCCAGGACAATCCCGACCACCGGCACGATGATGTCAACGGGGAGCATGTGGCAGCTGACCCTTGACCACCGCTCCGGCCTGGATCACGACCGCCGGCGCCTCCAGCAAGCGAACGTCGATCGTCGGGTCGCCCTGCACGGCAACCATGTCGGCGAAGCGGCCTGGCTCGATCACGCCGACGTCCTTGCGCGCCAGCGCTTCGGACGCATTGATGGTGGCGCTCTGGATGGCCTGCAAGGGCGTCATGCCGTACTTGACCATGACCGCGAACTGCTTGCCGTTGTTCCCGTGGGGATGCACGCCGGCGTCGGTGCCGTACACCATCTTGGCGCCGGCGGCGTGGGCGCGCCGGAAGTTCTGGCGCTGCACCTCGGTCACTTCGCGGTCTTTTCTGAGGTTATCTTCCAGCACGCCGTTCTTCTTGCCGTTTTCGGCGGTGTAGTCGCCGTTATAGATGTCCATCGACAGCCAGGCCCCATGCTTTTTTGCCAGTGCGATGCCTTCATCGTCGATCAGGCTGGCATGCTCGATCGTGTTGACGCCGGCGCGGATGGCCTCCTTGATGCCGGCGGCGCCATGTGCGTGCGCCGCCACCTGCATGCCCCACTGGCTGGCTTCCTCGACCGCGGCGCGCAGCTCGGCGAAATTCATCTGCTGCTGGCCCGGCTCGGTATTGCGCGAGAAGACGCCGCCGGTGGCGCACACCTTGATGACCTGGGCGCCGTATTTGCGCAGCGCGCGTACCGACTTGCGCACCTCGTCCGGGCCGTCGGCGTTGTACGGTCCCTTCTCTTCCATCGACGGCGGAAAATAGGTGCTGTCGCAGTGGCTGCCGGTCGGCCCGAAGGACCACGCCGCGGGGATGATGCGTGGCCCCCGGACCTTGCCGGCGGCGATGGCCTGGCTCAGTCCCACGTCGTTCCAGTCGGACGAGCCGACGTTGCGCACCGTCGTGAAACCGGCGTCCAGGGTGCGGCCGGCATGGACCACGCTCAGCGCCGACCAGAAACGGTCGTTGTATTCCAGGTAGGTGTAGCCGCCATAGGTCGGATCGGAATCGAGGTGGACGTGCATGTCGATTAGGCCGGGCACGAGGGTCATTCCCGGAAGGGCGATGCGCGTCGTGCCGGCATCGAGGGCGGGCCCGGGCGTGCCGCTACTCCGCCTGACGCTGACCACCTTGCCGTCACGTACCAGGATCTCGGGCTGTTCGATCATCCGTCCGCCCCGTACGTCCAATAAACGGTCGGCGCTGATGATGACATCGGCGGCCTGCGCTGCCGGCCAGGGCAATACGGCTGCGCAGAAGACCGCCGCGACGGCCAGAGTGTTCGTACGATTCAAAAATCACCTCTTGTGTAAAAAATCTAGCGCCGTTCGCGCCACCACAGCGCCAGCATCGCCAGTGCAAACAAGACCGCGAAGGGCCACGCCGGGAACATGCGCTCCGACGGCGGCGCCAAAACCGGCGTGCGCGCCGCATAGCGGGCGGTGGCCTCGCGTTTTTCAAGCGCCTGCCACAGCGGCCAGTCGCCCGCCGCATACACGTACACCTGGCCGACCACCGGCTTGGCGCCTTGCGTCTGCATGCGCAGCCAGCCGGCCTGCTTCGGCCACACGGCGGTGCAGGACGCATCGACGCGGTCCGGACGGCGCTGCCAGGCCAGGGTCTGGCCGAGGTCAGGGAAAGTCACCTTGCCGCGCACGCCCAGCGCGCACACTTCCAGGCGCTGGCCCGGCAGCGGCATCTCGACCGGGTCCAGCCAGCTCACTTCTTCCAGCCGTTCGATGCCGAGCGTATCCAGCACGCCCTGCCACCACAGCGCCAGTGCGCGCGGCTCGGCGATCGCCTGGCGGTGCCAGTCGGCGGCGCCCAGCCAGCCGATGCGGCCCTTGCCCCACTGGCGCGCCCAGACCGCCGATTCGGATCCGGTCCAGGCGCCGGCACTGCGCGTGGCGGGATTCAGGGGGGCGGCCGGCAGCTTCAAGGGTCCGCCCGTCAGGCGGTCGGCGGCTTGCGCCTGCAGGTTCAAGGCCAGCGTGCGCGACCAGACGCCGGCATCGTTGGCATTCGCGCCGAGCACCAGTAGCGCGGCCCCCTGCCCCACCTGTTCCAGCAAGGCCGCGCGAGTCGGCGCGGCGGCGCGTTCGAACCAGGCGGCGTCGACCACCAGCAGGTCGGGCTTATCAATTTTTTCGCGCGCGGTTTCGCTGCGGGTGACGGTTTTGCCGAGCGTGACCTGCCAGTCGATGAGGGCGCGGCTGTTGGCCAGGACTTCGTTCAGCACGCGCAGGTCGAACGAAGGGGCGCTGAAGCGGCCACGCACGACCAGCGGCCGCGACTCTTCGACGAGCACCGGCACCGGCCCTTCGGCCAGCACTTTGCCCTTCTCGCCCAGCAGGCGCGCCTTCAGTTCCAGCGTTTCCGCCAGCGGCGGCAGCCAGCTGACGGCGAGCTCGCCGGCGCCGCTGGCCTCGCCCAGCACCTGGCCGTTTTCGGCCAGCAGCTGCAGGCGCGCCTGCCCCTTGCTACTGCGTTTGACCGTCAGCGTGAACATGCGGCCCAGCGGCAGCCGGCGCGGGAATATCAATTGCAGGGTCTCGCTCGTGGGCGCCGTCCACGTCAGCGGCCGCGCCGGCAGGTCTTGCCATTGCGCGGCGCGCAGGCCATCGCCGCTCAGGGTCAGCGCACGCACACCTTGCAGCGACGCGGGCGGCTTATCGGCGTCGATCGCCAGCGTGGCGCCGGCTTCGCCCGGCAGCGGCACGCCGGCGGCCAGCAGCGCCAGCGCGGCGCCGGCAATCGCCGCCAGCACGGCATCGATCCAGCGGCGCCGCCACAGGTAGAGCAGCACGCTGAGGATGCCGATGACTGCGATGGCGACAATCATTTCGCCCCTCCTTCGCGCCAGGCCCGGGTGAACGGCGTCTGCACAACCGGTTTGGCCTGCAGCAGCACCGGGGCCTGGTTGACGCCGGCACGCAGCCAGGCGCGCAGGCTCGGGCGGCAGCGCAGGCAGCCATCCGCCACGTCCTGGATCGCACGCTGGGCGCCGAGGCGCTGGTCGTCATTCGCCAGGCGCTCGCGTACCCAGTCGTGCGCGGTGCGCGTCCACAGGGCAGGCAGCGGGCCGTCGCTCGACAAGGCCGCCACCAGTTCGCGCAGCGGCAGCGGAATCGCCCCGTCGGCGCCGGACTGCTCGCGCCCATAGCTGGCTGCACCGAGCACGTCGCCCGTCATGCGGATTTCTTCCTTGATCGGCGGCGGCACGAAGGCGGTCTTGTGCAGGTAGATGCGGTCGGCCTGCTGCAGCTCCTTGATCGCGATCAGGGCCTTGTTTTCCGGCCCCAGCGCACTCCTGGGCGTGATGGCGCGCAGCGCTTTTTCGGCATCCCACATCGCCACCAGGGCGCGGCGCAGCACGGTCTTGGTTTTTTCGTCGTACAGGGTCGCGTTCTCGGCCTCGTCGTGGGCGTGGCCGTACTGGTGCAGGATGTCTTGCGTGCTGCCCGCCGCTCCCTCTTCCTCGTGATCCTCGTCGCCGCCAAACAGCGTCGATTCCTCGCCCAGGAACTGGCCGTAGCGGCGCCGCAGCGCGCCCTGGTCGGCGGCGATCGTCTCGCTGCGTTCGCGCACTGCATCGGGACTCATGCGCGTGCTACGCATGTCGGCGATCAGCTGTTCGGTGTCGATGATGATCTGGCGCTGGCTGCGCAGGCTCTGGGGTTTCACCAGCATCGGCATGGCCGAGGTTTCCTCGTCGTCTTCCGGTTCAGGCGCCGGCAGGCGCAGCGTATAGGTGGCCGACTGCACCGTGTGCGGGCGCGCCGCATTGTCGGTGGCGCGCACGAAAAAGTAGAGTTCGTCGCCCGGCTCCATGCCCAGCTCCGCCAGGGTCCAGTTCTTCGACCAGTTGCGCAGCTTCGGGTCGTTCGAGGCCGGCAGCGGCATTTCGCGGTCGGTGAACTTGATGCTCTCACCGCTGCCGCGCGCCAGCGTCAGGTGCAGGGTGGCGCGGCGCACGGCGTAATCGTCGCGCACGCTGAGCGCCATGGCAACCGTGGTGGCGCCCTCTTTCAATTCGTGGATCATCTGGAGCGGCCGCGAAATGGTCACCAGCGGCGCGGCGTCGGGCGTGACGCGGAGCAGGTAGCGCACGCCGCGCCAGCGCCAGAACAGCGATTCGGTCGCCACCAGCGCCGCGCATTTGGCGTCGACCTTGAGTATGCGGCCATCGCTCAGCTCGAGCGTGGTGCTGCCGGCCGCAGGCTTTTTGAGACACCACTCTACCCTGCCGCCTTCGGGCAGGTCGATGTTGCGCGGGCCGCCGGTAGTGCGCGCGGCGCCCGTGTAGGCTGGCGGCGTGGCCGTGACGTTCAGTTCGGCCAGCAGCGGGGCTTTCACCAGTTGCGCACCGGGCAGCGGCGCGGCGACGACACTTGCCGGCTGCTGGCCGGCGAACCAGGCCGCAGCCGCCACGGCGAAGCAGGGCAACAGCCAGAACAGGCCCGTGGCGACGCGCGGGCCTACGATCCGGCGCACGGCCTGCGCATCGAGGGTGCTGTCGATCCGCGCGAGCAGGCGCTGGCGCTGCAAACGGGCCAGCGGCGTGTGCGCCTGGCCTTCCCCCTCGGCCAGCAGACCGCTGCTGTCCTCCAGCTCGGGCACAGCGGCATCGAGCCAGCCGGCCCAGCCGCGGCGAACCTGCCGGCGCAGGCGCACCGCGTCCCAGATGCAAAAGACCAGCCATATCACCAGGCCCGGCAGCAGGCGCATTGACAGCCACGGCAGCCAGGGCAGCGTGCCCAGCACCCACAGCGGCAGGCGCCGCAGCAATGCGGCTTGCCACAGGCGCCGCGCGATATCAGCGTCGGCGTGCATGCGTGACTATCCTCTCGAGGGCAAACAGGGCGACCAGCGCCATCATCAGCATGTCGCGCAGGGCGCCGTTGGCATACATGGTGGCTGCGGCTGAGGAAGGCGCGAAGCTGGTTGCCGGCGCCGTGTACGGGACCGGCGCGTAATGCAGCGCGCGCCAGCTTTCCAGCAGGCGGCGCGCGGCGGCGGGATTGGCCGGCGGCCAGGCGTTCGAGGCCCACACCCGGCCGCGCGCGGTATCGGTGTAGCGGATGCCGTCAACGCTCTTCGCCCTGGCCAGCTTGGGGAAGGCGGCCTCGTTCGTGGTCCACCACAGCGGCGCACGCAGCGTGCCTGGGGGCGTGGTGGCCGTGTCCCAGACGATCAGTTCCGTCTTCCCGTTCGGCGCCGCCTCGACCACGACCCGCAGCGGCCCGTCGAGGGAGGCGAACATGCGGCGCCACTCGGCCGCACGCTCGCCGACGACTGCCACCCGCACCTCGGTGCGTGCAAGCGGCGCCGGCTCGGTGCGCAGCGCGAGCGGAAGGCGGAACTGCGGCCTGGCCGCCGGCATCGGGATGTCGCCCAACACCAGCAAGCGCGCGCCGGGCTCGAATTCGCGCTCGTGCGCACGCACCCAGGCCAGCGCTTCGGCGGCCGGCATCGATTCGCGCGCCGCCTCGCCGAATCCGGCCGCGTTGATCTCGCGTTCGACCCAGGCAGCGTCCGCGCCCTGCGCCACGACGACCGTATTGCCGCGCCACGGGAAGACCGGATCGGCCAGCCAGGCAATCGCGCAGGCCAGCAGCAGGCAGCGCAGGAGCAAAAGCGCTACATCGGCCCAGCGCCAGACGCGCATCTGGCGCGGCTCGGTACGCGGCAGGAAGCGCGCGCTGGCCAGCGTCTCGGCTTTCACTTGCACGCGCTTCTTGCGGTGCCACCAGACCGGCAGCAGCAGGGTCGGCAATGCCAGCCACCATAAACTCGTCATCGACGCCCTCCGTGACCGGAGCGCGGGCGCAGCCAGGCCCGTAATACCTCGCCCGGCGCCGCCTCGATACGGGCGTGCACCAGCGGCACGTCGCTGGCGCGCAGGGCGGCAGTGACAGTGCCGAAATGCGCCTCACGCTTGCGCAGATAGTCTTCGCGCAGGTCGGCGCCGAAGCGGAACACGCCCGCTTCTCCTTCCGGATCGCGGTAGGCCGGCGCGCTGTCGAAGCCGCCGGTGCATTCGGCCTCGGTCTGCAGGCAGGCGGCGCGCACGTCGTGGCGCATGGCGCGCAGGCGCACCAGCGCTTCCGACAGGGGGGACGGCCAGTCGAGAAAATCGGTGGCGGCAAAGATCAGGGAGGGCGAGGCGGTGAAACGCAGCCCGGTGCGCAGCGCTTGCGCGTCGGGCAAGCCGCCTTCGGCCACTGCCGCCGTCAAGCTTGCCAGCACGCGCTGCAACTGGCGCGGCCCGCGCGCGGCGGGCACCAGCTGCACCCGGCCGCCTGACAGCACGGCCAGGCCAAAGGCATCGCCCTGGCGCTGCGCAATGGCCGCCACGCAGGCCAGCAGCGTGCGCGCGTAGCCCAGCTTGTCGAGTCCGGGGATCGCGCGGCTCGGCTCGGCCATCGAAGCGCTGGCGTCCAGCACCAGCCATACCGCGACATGGCTGTCGCGCTCGGCCTCGCGCACATAATAACGGTCGGCGCGCGCCAGCAGCTTCCAGTCGACGCGGCGCCACTCGTCGCCCGGCGCATAGGCCCGGTACTCGGAGAACTCGACGCCGGCGCCGCGTTCGCGGCCGGCGTGGATGCCCTGCCCGAGCCCGGCCAGCACGTGGCGGATGACGAGTTCGAGTTTGGTCGTGTGCGCGATCAGCGCCGAGCTAGTTAAAACCAATTACTCGACCCGGATCTCGGCGCGGATCGCCTGCAGGATGTCGGCCATCGCCACGCCATCGGCTTCCGCTTCGAAGTTGCGCAGCACGCGATGCGCCAGCACCGGCAGCAGCATCGCCTGCAGGTCGTCGCGCGTGACGGCCAGGCGTCCGGCCATCAGCGCCCGCGCTTTCGAAGCCAGCACCAGCGCCTGGCCGGCGCGCGGTCCGGCGCCCCAGCCGACATGCTTCTTCACAGCCGCAACCGTCGTTTCCTGGGGCCGGGTGGCGCGCACCATGCGTGTTGCATAGCGCAGCAGGTGCTCGCCGATCTCGATGTCGCGCACCAGCGTCTGCAGGCGCAGCAGGCTGGCCACGTCCAGCACCGGCTCGGCCTCGCCCAGGCCCGCCTGGGTGGTTTTCGAGACCATCATGACTTCTTCGTCTTCGGTCGGGTAGCCGACGTCGATGCGCAGCAGGAAGCGATCGAGCTGCGCTTCGGGCAGCGGGTAGGTGCCGCTCTGTTCGATCGGGTTCTGCGTGGCCAGCACGAAGAAAGGACGCGGCAAGGCGTGCGTGTGGCCGGCGAAGGTGACCGAGCGCTCCTGCATCGCTTCGAGCAGCGCCGACTGGGTTTTCGGTGGCGCGCGGTTGATCTCGTCGGCCAGCAGCACCTGGGTGAACACGGGACCAGGCTGGAAGCGGAAGGAGCGCTGGCGCGTGGCAGCGTCTTCTTCCAGGATCTCGGTGCCGACGATATCGGAGGGCATCAGGTCGGGCGTGAACTGCACCCGGCGAAACTGCATGTCGGTGGCCTGCGCCAGCGATTTCACCAGCAGCGTTTTTCCGAGTCCCGGCACACCTTCGACCAGCGCGTGGCCGCCGGCCAGCAGGCAGGTCACCAGCAGATCGACCACCTCTTCCTGGCCGATGATCACGCGCGCCATGCTCGCTTTGAGCGCCCCTACTTTTGCCACCAGATCGCCGACTTCCGACTCGCTCCAGCTTACTGCTCCGTACTCTGCCACTTCAGGCTCCCAACGCATATTGAATGATGTTGACTGCAAAACGGGTATTGTCGACAGCGAGGAAACGCTTGTTGCGGAAGTCGTAATCCCACTCGCAACCGTAGTCCTTGTTCGAGTACAGCACGCGCACGCGCCCGCCAATCTCGATCGCCTTTAAATATTCGTGCACCAGGTCGTCGCCCCAGCCGTTCAGCTCCACCGAGGTGTTCGGCGGGCCGTCGAACTTGAAGAAGCTCGAATACACCGGGTGGTTGTTCGGAATCTTGCGCAGGGCCGAGGCGCCGAAGATCTTCGCCATCTCGGCTTCGAAACTCTTGGCGAACAGGCCGTCGACGTCGTGGTTGCAGTCGTCCACGAACACAAAACCGCCGCCGCGCACATAGCGCTCGAAATTCTTGCGCTCGGCGGGAGTGAACTGCACCAGCTTGTGCCCGGCCAGGTAGCAGAACGGGCTTTCCAGCAGCTTCGGGTCGGCGAGCTGCACCATCCGTTCGGCCCGGTCCACGCGCAAGGTGGTGTACTCGACGAGCGAGTTGAGCACGTTGCTGGGCATGCGGATATCGACATCCCAGTCGCCCGACTCGTACATCAGGCGCGTGAAATAAAAATCGTAACGGGCCATTTAAAAAGCCATTTACACCGCGTCGGACAGCGAGGTGAAGTTGAAGTCGCGCACCTTCATTGGCGGCAGCACCATCTGGTACGGCACTTCGTCGCCGCCGATGACGACCGGTTTGCCCAGCTCTTCGACGTTGTTCAGGATCGAGACCGGGCTTTCGTTGAAGCGGAAGTTCTTGATCGGGTACTTGATCTTGCCGTTCTCGACATAGAAGGTGCCGTCGCGCGTCAGGCCCGTCAGCAGCAGCGACTGCGGATCGACCATGCGGATATACCAGGTGCGGGTGACGACGACGCCCTTCTTGGTCGAGGCGATCAGTTCTTCCAGCGACTTGCTGCCGCCGGCCATGATCATGTTGCCGTGGCTGGCCGTGGCCGGGACGCCCTTCTTCTGCGCCCAGTAGCGCGAATAGTCGAGCGAGGCGATGCGGCCGTTCTTGATGATGTCGGTCCGCTGGCGCGCCTGCATCGTCTGGCCATCCCAAGGCATCACCGGCACGTCCGGATTCCAGGGGTCGGCCCAGACGTTGATCTTCTCGTCGAACAGCTTGTCGCCCAGGCGGTTCTTGCCGCCGGCCTTGGTCAGGAAACTGCGTCCCTCGTCGGCATCGCGCGCTTCGAAACTGCCGAACATGTTGCCCAGGATTTCGGAGGTCGCCGCCGGTTCCAGGATGACGGTATAGCGGCCCGGCTCGAGTGCTTTCGCTTCGATCGAGCGCAGCGCCTTTTCGATCGCCACGCCGGCCGCTTCGCGCGCATCAAAACGCGCGGCGTCGACCGCCGAGCGCGTCACCCAGCCCGAACCGCGTCCGTCTTCGGTACGCACGGTGCAGGTATAGGCCAGGTCGGTCAGTTCCTGGAAGCCGAACACGCCGTTCGAGTTGGCGATCACCGAGAAGCGCTTGCTGTCGTTGAAGAAGCCGGCCGCGACCAGCTTCGCCTTTTTCGCCGCTTCGATGCTGTAGGCCGCGACCTGGGCGCGGTACTCCGGATCGATGTCGGCGGTGGCGCGCACGAAGGTCGGCGTCGCGCGGAAGGCCTGCTTGCCGATCGCCGGCATGAACTCCGGGTTTTCAGGCGCCAGCCGTGCCAGTTCCTCGGCGCGGCGCACCGCCTTTTCCAGCGACTTGTCGTCGAACTCGTTGATCTGGGCGATGCCGGCGCGCTTGCCGAAGGCGACCCGCACCGTCATCTGCATGTCTTCGTTCAGGCCCGCGGTCGAGATGCTGTTGCGCGCAAAGCGCACATTGCCCTCGCGCGAACCCTGGATCGTCACGCTGCATTCGTCGGCTTTCGAGAACTTGATGACGCGCTCGCAGATGCGCTTTGCTTCTTCCTGGTTCAGCTGTTTCATGTCGTTCCTCGTCTATACCCTAAGCAATCTTGCGTGCGGTGTTGATCACATTGATGCCGTTGAAGCGCGTCGTGCTCGAGCCGTGCGACACCGCGCTGACCTGGCTCGGCTGGCCCTTGCCGTCGAAGAAGGAGCCGCCCATGCGCCAGTCGCGCTCGTCGCAGATGGCGCTGCAGGCATTCCAGAATTCCTGGGTATTCGACTGGTAGGCCACGTCCTCCAGGGGGTTGGTGATCTTGCCGTTCTTGATTTCGTAGAACAGCGTGCCGCCGAACTGGAAGTTATAGCGCTGCTGGTCGATCGAATACGAACCGCGGCCGACGATATAGATACCCTTCTTCACGTCGGCGACCATTTCGTCCGGGGTCAGGCGTGCCTTGCCCGGTCCCATCGACACGTTCGGCATGCGCTGGAACTGCACGTTGCTCCACGAATCGGCGTAGGAGCAGCCGTGCGATTCCTTCTCGCCGATGATGTGGGCCTGGTCGCGCGTGGCCTGGTAGTTGACCAGGATGCCGTCGCGGATGATGTCCCACTCTTTGGCGCGCACGCCTTCGTCGTCATAGCCGATCAGGCCGAGCGAAGTCGGCGCGGTGCGGTCGGCGATGAAGTTCACGTTCTTGGCGCCGAACTTGAAGTTTTTGCTCTGCCACTTGTCGAGCGTGGCGAAGCTGGTGCCGGCGTAGTTCGCCTCGTAGCCCAGCACGCGGTCCAGTTCCGTCGGGTGGCCGACAGCTTCGTGGATGGTCAGGAACAGGTGTTCCGGGGCCAGCACGAGGTCGTACTTGCCCGGCTCGACCGACTTGGCCGACAGCTTTTCTCTAGCCTGCTTGCCGGCCAGGCGCGCGTCTTCGACCACGTCGTAGGATTTGGTGTACAGGGTCGTGACGCCACCGGCGGCGCGCACCTTGCCGCCGCCTGCCATGTCGAAGTATTCGTAGCCCATGCTGACCGGCGAGCCGAGGCCGGCGCGCGAGCGGAACTTGCCGCTGGCCTTGTCGACGGCGGTGGCCGTGATCGGCGCCCACAGGCGGTGGATGTCCTGGTCGATATACGAGCCGTCGGTCGAGGCGAAATACTTTTGCTGGTTAATCTGGAACAGGTTGGCCGTCATGAAGCTCGCGCCCGCCTCCAGGCCCGCCTTGTTGGCGGCGATCAGCAGCTCGGCCTTTTCCTTGACCGGCACCGCGCGCCAGTCCTTCTTGAAGGGCGTGGCCCAGGCGACTTCGCCCACGCCTTTTACCGGGGCCAGGCGCACCGGCTCGCTCTGCAGTCTGGCGTTGGCCTTGGCGATCGCCACGGCCTGGCGCGCCGCGCCCGCCACGGCGTCCGGGCTCATGTTGTTGGTCGCGGCAAAACCGTAGGCGCCGCCGGCGATCACGCGCACGCCGACGCCGGTCGATTCGGTGTTCGTGATGTTCTCGACGTTCAGGTCGCGCGTCATGATGAACTGGTTCAGGTAGCGCCCGATGCGCACGTCGCAATACGATGCGCCGGCCTTGGTGGCGGCGTTCAGCGCAGCGTCGGCGAGGGCTTTCTTGAAGCTCGTCGCCATCGGGTTCAATAAGTCTTCGGCCGCGATGGCGTTGCCGAACACCGGGACCAGCATCGCGCCTGCCGTGCCGGCGCCGATTTTCAAGAAGTTACGTCGTTCCATGTTCAATCTCCGTTTTTTTGTGGGGTAGGCACAAGTGCCCACCTCACAAAAGCGCGTCAGCGCCCTTTTTTACACCGCGTCCGACAAGGACGTGAAATTAAAGTCGCGCACTTTCATCGCCGGCACCACCCATGGGTTCGGCCCCTCGTCGCCGCCCAGCACCACCGACCTGCCGATTTCCTCGATGTTGTTGAGCATCGAGACCGGGCTTTCGTTGAAGCGGAAGTTCTTGATCGGGTGCTTGATCTTGCCGTTTTCGACGTAGAAGGTGCCGTCGCGCGTCAGGCCCGTCAGCGCCACCGATTGCGGATCGACCATGCGGATATACCAGGTGCGGGTGACCAGCACGCCCTTCTTGGTGCTGGCGATCAGCGCCTCGGTGGTCTTGTCGGTGCCGCCCATGATGAAGTTGCCCGGGGAGCCGAGCGCGCGCTTGTTCTTTTGCTTGGCCCAGAACTGCGAGTAATTCAGGTCGGCCACGCGGCCATCCTTGATCCAGTTCTGGCGCTCGCGCGGCAGCATGTTCTGGTCCCACGGCAGGACCGGCACCATCGGGTCCCACGGATCCGACCAGATGTTGACCTGCTGGTCGAACAGCTTGTCGCCCACGCGGTTCAGGCCGCCCTTTTTCGACAGGAAGCTGCGGCCCTCGTCGGTGTTGCGCGCATTGAAGCCGTTCAGCATGAAGCTCATCAGGTCGCTGGTGGCGGCCGGCTCCAGGATCACCGTGTAGCGGCCCGGCTCCAGCGCTTTCGCGTCTACCGAGCGCAGCGCCTTTTCGATGGCGACATCGGCCGCTTCGCGCGGGTCGAAGCGCGCCAGATCGCGCTCGGAGCGGCGTACCCAGCCCGAACCGCGGCCGTCTTCGGTGCGGATGGTACAGGTGAAGTCGAGCGAGGTCAGGGCCTGGTGGCCGAACACGCCATTCGAGTTGGCCACCGTCTGGAAGGAGGTGGTGTCGGTCAGGAAGCCGGCGCTGACCAGCCCCTTCTTGCGGCAGGCCTCGATCGCGTAGGCGGCGGCCTGGGCGCGGATCTCGGGATCGATGTCGGCGGTCTTCTGGACGAAGGTGTTGGTCGCCTTGTACTGCTGCTTGGCGACGGCCGGCATGAATTCCGGATTTTCCGGCGCCAGGCGCGCCAGGTCCTCGGCGCGGCGCACGGCCTTTTCCAGCGACTTGTCGTCGAACTCGTTGATGCTGGCGGTGCCCTGGCGCTTGCCGAAGGCGACGCGCACGGTGAGCGTCGTGTCGTCGGTCAGGCCGGCGGTGGAGACGGCATTCCGGGCGAAGCGGATGTTGCCGGCACGTTCGCCGCTGATGCCGACGATGCATTCGTCGGCTTTCGAAAGCGACAGCACGCGGTCGCAGATGCGTTTGGTTTGTTCCTGGTTCAGGATGGTCATGGTCGGTCCCTGCCTTAGCCGATCTTGCGAGCGGTGTTGATCACGTTGATGCCGTTGAAGCGCGCGGTCGAAGAGCCGTGCGAGACGATGCTGATTTGCGGAGGCTGTCCTTTGCCGTCGAAGAAGGAGCCGCCCATGCGCCAGTCGCTCTGGTCGCAGATGCCGGCGCAGGCTGTCCAGAATTCCTGGGTATTGGCCTGGTAGGCCACGTCTTCGAGCATCTCGCCGATCTTGCCGTCCTTGATTTCATAGAACAGCTGGCCGCCGAACTGGAAGTTGTAGCGCTGCTGGTCGATCGAGAACGAGCCGTCGCCGACGATGTAGATGCCCTTCTTGATGCCCTTGACCATGTCGTCCGGCGTCATCTTCTGCTTGCCGGCCGCCAGCGATACGTTCGGCATGCGCTGGAACTGCACATTGCTCCACGAGTCGGCGTACGAGCAGCCGTGCGATTCCTTCTCGCCGATGATGTGGGCCTGGTCGCGCGTGGCCTGGTAGTTGACCAGGATGCCGTCCTTGATGATGTCCCACTGCTTGGTGGGCACGCCTTCGTCGTCGTAGCCGACCGCGCCGAGCGAGCCCTTGGTGACCTTGTCGGCATACAGGTTGACGATCGGGGCGCCGTACTTGAATTTCTTGGTTTGCCACTTGTCGAGCGTGGCGAAGCTGGTGCCCGCGTAGTTTGCCTCGTAGCCCAGCACGCGGTCGAGTTCCGTCGGGTGGCCGACTGATTCGTGTATCGTCAGGAACAGGTGTTCCGGCGACAGCATCAGGTCGTACTTCCCCGGGGTGACCGATTTCGCCGTGAGTTTGCGCTTGGCGTCGCGGCCGGCGGCACGCGCATCCTCGACCATGTCGTAGGAATCGGTGTAGAGCGTGGCGACGCCGCCGGCGGCTTTCAGCTTGTGCTCGGGACGGGCGTCGAGGTATTCGTAGCCCATGCCGACCGGCGCGCCGAGGCCCTGGCGCGAACGGAATTTGCCGCTCGTCTTGTCGACGGCGGTGGCCGTGAGCGGCGCCCACAGGCGGTGCAGGTCCTGGTCGATGTAGGAGCCGTCGGTCGAGGCGAAGTATTTTTGCTGGTTCACCTGGAACAGCATCGACTGCATGAAGTTCGCGCCGCCGTCCATGCCGGCCTTGTTGGCGGCGATCAGCAGTTCGGCCTTTTCCTTGATCGGCACCGTGCGCCAGTCCTTCTTGAACGGCGTGGCCCAGGCCACGTTGCCGACGCCCTTCACCGGCGCCAGGCGCACGGGTTCGGTCTGCAGCTTGGCATTCGCCTTGGCGATGGCGACCGCCTGGCGCGCCGCGTTGGCGATGCCGTCCGGGGTCATGTCGGAGGTGGCCGCGAAGCCGTAGGCGCCGTTGCAGATCACGCGCACGCCGACGCCGGCCGATTCGGTATTCACGACGTTTTCGACGTTCAGGTCGCGCGTGGTGACGAACTGGTTCAGGTAGCGGCCGATGCGCACGTCGCAATACGATGCGCCGGCCTTGGTCGCCGCGTTCAGCGCGGTGTCGGCCAATGCCTTCTTGGCGGCGACCGCCATTGGACTGAGCAGCTCTTCGGCAGCGATGGCGCGCCCGGCGACCGGGATGAGCATCGTGCCGAAGGCAATGGTGCTGATGTTGAGAAAAGTACGACGTTCCATGCTGTCTCCTGAATGCAAGCTACTTCTTGGGGCGGCGCGTACACGAACACTGCCGCGTATTTATATGTATGTCCCTCTGAGTCCGCCCTGGAAACCGGACGGCAAACCGCTAAACATTAGCAGCAAGTCTCGCTTTTGAATAGGCAATCTTTGCACAAACGCAAAGTGTCAATACGCGACCTATGGCAGCGCGTTTAAAAATGTGTGACGGCACCGTCACGACAGACTTCGCTTGACTCGATCTGTTGCTTGTTCGATCATCAGGCGCGACGGTACGGCAAGACCGTGCCGCGACCAACCAACGAATGGAGACTTCATGAAACGACTGATCCTGGCTGCCATGCTGGCCATGGGCGCCGCCGGCGCTGCAAGTACCGCCTACGCCGGCGACGCGCTGAAGGCCGTCATCGCCGGCGAACACCGCGCCGCCAACAAGGCCCGCGACCAATGGCGCCACCCTTACGAAACCCTGAGCTTCTTCGGCATCAAGCCGACCATGACCGTGGTCGAACTGGTTCCGGGCGGCGGCTGGTACACCGAAATCCTGGCGCCTTACCTGGCCCCGAAGGGCAAGTACATCGGCGCCGGCCAGGCCAACGAGCCGGGTAAAAAGGGCGGCATGGCCTTCCGCGCCAGGCTCGACGCCAACCCTGCGCTCTTCGGCAAGGCCACGATGGCCGTGTTCGAGCCGCCGAGCCGCTTCGAGATCGCTCCGGCGAACAGCGTCGACATGGTGCTCACCTTCCGCAACCTCCACAACTGGATGGGCGGCGGCGAAGAGGCGGTCAAGACCACGTTCAAGGAAATCCACAAGGTCCTGAAGCCGGGCGGCGTGCTCGGCGTGGTCGAGCACCGCCTCCCCGCCGCGATGACGCAGGATGCCAAGGCGTCCACCGGCTACATGCACGAAGCCTATGTGATCAAGATGGCCGAAAGCGCCGGCTTCAAGCTGGCCGCGAAATCCGAGATCAACGCCAACCCGAAAGACACTGCGAACCACGAAAAAGGCGTCTGGACCCTGCCGCCAGTCCTGGCCAACAAGGACAAGGACCGCGAAAAATACATGGCGATCGGCGAGAGCGACCGCATGACGCTGAAGTTCGTGAAGCAGTAAGCAAGCCGCGATACGTAGGGTGGGCGGCTCGCCGCCCACCCTAGGGGTATGATCGCATCAATAAAAACGGGGCCGATAATCTTATCGGCCCCGTTCTCTTTTACAGCTTTGCCGATTTGGCTTTCACCGGCGTAAACAACAGATCGTGGAAGTCGTAGCTGAAGTCGGTCTCGGTCGACACCGCCTTCATCTTGACGCTTTCGATGCTGCCGTCGTGGTCCAGTGCGAAGGTCACGTAGGCGTCGGCGTTGAAGTTGCGCTCCTTCCAGCGGACGATGAAGGTGTCGTGCTGGAAGTGCTCCATGTCGCCGGTCAGGTCCGGCGTGCGCGTGAACGACATGACCAGCTTGTTACCCGGGCCGCGTTTGATCTGCATGGCGCCGTACCACGGGTCTTCGTACTGCCCCTCGTAGCTTGCCAGCGCCAGCGCCGGTTTCGATGCGGCGGCGCGCGTCGTCGACGTGCTCTTCAGGCGCGCCTTCTCCTTGGCATGCGCCTCGGCTTCCAGGTCGGCGATCGCCTTGATCCAGTCGGTCGGGGCGGAACCCGTCATGTACTGGTCGAGCAGGCGGTACTGCAGCGCGTTGAGCGAGCCGCCGCTTTCGGCGTTGGTAAGAATGGCCACGCCCAGCTTCGATTCCGGCACCAGCAGCACGCGCGAATAAAAGCCCTGCAGGGCGCCGCCGTGCATGGCGACGAGCTGGCCCTTGTAGTCGCGCAGCTGGAAGCCCAGGCCGTAGGCGAAGAAGTTCGGCTTGGTCGCCGCCAGCGGCGGCTTTGGCGTATTGATCTTCATCGGCGTTTGCGCGGTCCACATCTCGCGCGCCTGCGCCTCGCTGAACAGGCGCAGCTCCTTGCCGTCCGCAGCTTTGGCGCCTTCGACGCGGCCGCCGTCGAGCAGCACCTTCATCCATTTGGCGATGTCCTCAGCGCTGGTGTTGATGCCTACCGCACCGACCGCGTTATCGACCGGCATCGATTTCACGGCCGCGATGCGGTCGTTGATCTTGCTGTGCGCGTTCGAAGCGTTCGGGTTGCCCGCGTTCTCGGCCAGGCTGGTGGTGGTCGTGTTCATCCCGACCGGTTTCAGGATACGCTCGCGTACCGTGTCGCCCCAGGATTTACCCGACTTTTGCGCGATGATCTTGCCGGCCACGATGTACAGCAGGTTGTCGTAGGCATAGCTGCTGCGAAAACTCGTCGCCGGCTTCACGTAGCGCAGGCGCTCGATGATCTCGTCGGTGCTGAAATTCGTCGTCGGCCACCACAGCAGGTCGCCCGCGCCCAGACCCAGGCCGCTGCGGTGCACCAGCAGGTCGCGCACGGTCATTTCGCGCGTCACATACGGGTCGTACATCTGGAAGCCGGGCAGGTGCTTGACGACCGGGTCGTCCCATTTCAGCTTGCCTTCATCGACCAGCATCGCCAGCGCGGCGGCGGTAAAAGCTTTCGAGTTCGAGGCGATCTCGAACAGGGTCTGGCCGTCGACCCTGGCCGGCTCGCCGAGTTTACGCAGGCCGAAGCCGCGCGCGGCGACGACCTTGCCGTCCTTGACGATGGCGATCGCGATGCCCGGCACATCGAAGGCCTTCATGACGCGCGTGACGTCCTGTTCGAGGTTATAGGCGGAGGCGGGGACGGCGACCGGCGCCGCGGCCTGGGCGGCTGGCGCCTGGGCGCGGGCGGCGGGGCTGACAACGGCGGCGATCAGGATCGCGGCTGCAATGCGTTTCATCTGCTGCACTCTTCGGTTCCTTTACTTGGTTGACTTCGTCATCGGCACGGTCATTTGCTTGTCGACGCTGGCCTGGGTCTCGGGATGGTAGCGCTCGCGCGCCGCCTTGTACACCCGCTCGGCCCAGGCCCGGTCGGCAGGGTTGGCGCGCAGGCCGGTGTACAGCGGCACCACGAAGCGCTGCCGGCCGACGCTCATCAAAAAGGCCTCCAGCTGCGGCTGGATATCGCGGTAGCCGGCATGCACCGCCGCGCGGTAGAAGCGGAACGCCACTTCGTTGTTGCGCGTCCTGGCCAGGCCGAAGGCGGCGTCGAGCTCTTTCAGGCGGCCGGCGTCGGCCTTGTTGTCGATATCGTTCAGGAACTTCATCCACTCGTTGGCGGTCCAGCTCTTCGTCTCCAGCTTCGAGGTCGGCAGCGTCCCTTTCAGCCAGGCCGCCGTGGTGGCGTCGAGGGCGACCAGGCGCGGCGACTTGGCATACTGCGCGCTGGAAGGGATGCCGGGGCCGTACAGCCATGCGTCGAGCTCCGCGTCGCTCATCACCTTCGGATGCTTCGCCAGCAAGTTGCTGCGCAGGTAGGCGACAAACTGCTCGGTGGTGACGCTCTGGAAGGCGTGCTGGTCGAACCAGCCACGCAAGAAGGGATCGAACACGGCGCGCCCGGCGCGCTGCTCGAGGGTGCGCAGCAGCCAGGCGCCTTTCGGATAGGCCAGGCCTTCGTCGGTATAGGTGGCGGACCCGGTATCCGGGTCGCGCGTGAGCAGGGCCTGCTTTGCCAGCGGCAGGTCCTTCAAAGACTCGATCGCCTCTTCCTGCTCGAGCTGCAGGTTCATGGTCGCGACTTCTTCGCCGTAGAGCACCTCGAGGATGCGCGTCGTGACATAGGTGGTGACGCCTTCGTTGAGCCACCAGTGCTTCCACGAGGCGTTGGTCACCAGGTTGCCCGACCAGCTGTGCGCCAGCTCGTGCGCCACCAGGTCGACCAGGCTGCGGTCGCCGGCAATCACGGTCGGGGTCAGGAAGGTCAGGCGCGGGTTTTCCATGCCGCCGATCGGAAAGGACGGCGGCAGCACCAGCATGTCGTAACGCCCCCAGCGGTAGGGGCCATAGAGCGACTCGGCGGCGGCGATCATCTTTTCGGTGTCGGCGAATTCATAAGCAGCCGCTTCGATGCGCTGCGGTTCGGCGTAGACGCCGCTGCGCGCGCCCAGGGTGCGCGCTTCGAGTTCGCCGATGCCGATCGCCAGCAGGTAAGAAGGAATCGGCTGCGGCATGGTGAACTTCCAGCCGCCCTGCCCCGTCGCCTTCGGATCGTTGTCGGCGCTCATCACGACGCGCAGGCCGGCGGGCGCCTCGATGCGGGCGCTGTAAGTAAAGCGCACCGAGGGCGTGTCCTGTACCGGCACCCAGGAGCGGGCGTTGATCGCCTGCGACTGGCTGAACATGAAGGGGCGCTTGCCCGACATCGTCTGCGCAGGGCCCAGCCACTGCAGCGCGCTGGCGGTCGGCGCGGTGCGGTAGTGGATGCGTACTTTCGGCGACTGTGCCGGCAGCGCGATCTGCAGCGCGCGGCCTTTCTCGGCATCGAATTTGCCCTGCGTGTATTTCACCGGGCCCCAGCGCCCGTTGGTGCCGATCGCTTCCACCTTCGAGATCGCCAGGTCGCGCGTATCGAGGTCGAGCCGGCGCGCCGTTGTATCGAGCCAGTCGAGCGTCAGTTCGGCGTGGCCGGACAGCGTCTTCTTCGTGAAATCGGCCTTCAGGTCGAGGTGCAGGGCGCGTGTCCTGACCTGGTCGTAGTTGGCGTAGCTGAGAGGGTCGAGCGCAAGCGCGGCGCCGCAGGACAGGCCGAGGATGGCGCAGGCGCTGGCGCGCAGGAGGGTAGTGGTAGTCATGTCGTCGTATGCGAGGCTGAGCGGGAGGCGCGAGAAGAATAGCATGTCCCGACTCTGCTATGATCCGCGCCTTCGTACGCTTTTGCATGCCTGCCCGCTTGCGCCCCCCATGGATGCCTTTCTCGTCGCCACCGGCATCGTCGCCCTCGCTGAAATCGGCGACAAGACGCAGCTCCTTGCTTTCCTGCTGGCCGCACGCTTTCGCCGGCCGCTGCCGATCGTGCTCGGCATTTTCGTCGCCACCCTGCTGAACCACGCCTTTGCCGCCGCCGTCGGCGCCCTCGTCAGCGAGCTGCTGGGGCCGTCCGTGATGCGCTGGGTGCTCGGTCTGTCCTTCCTGGCGATGGCGGTGTGGACGATGATCCCGGACGAGATCGACGCAAACGCCGCCACGCTGGCGCGCTTCGGCGTCTTCATGACGACGCTGATCGCCTTTTTCATCGCCGAGATGGGCGACAAGACGCAGGTGGCGACCGTGGCGCTGGCGGCGCGCTACAGTGAAGTGGCAATGGTGGTGGCCGGCACCACCCTGGGAATGATGCTGGCGAACGTGCCGGCCGTGGTGTTCGGCGAGCGCATCGCGGGCAAGGCGCCGCTGGCGCTGGTGCACGGGATCGCGGCGCTGATTTTCGCGGCGCTGGGGGTGGCGACGCTGCTGGGGGCGGGGGAAGGCTTCGGGTTTTAATTGAATATTCGTGTCGCCTTCATGCCGATACGGTTTGAACGCACGGTAGAACATCCGAAGACTGTCACCGCCAGCGCGTCATCCATTTGTCGTAAAAGGCCATATCCCTCGGCACGGCGCCGGGAATGGCGCAGATCGCGCCGGCGAATTCGTTGGCGCGCGCCAGTGTCAGTTCGAGCGGCCAGCCGCGCGCGCGGCCGAGCAGGAAGATCGCCGAAAACGCGTCGCCCGCTCCCACCGTGTCGATCACGAAGGGCGGCGCCGGCGTGTCGCGGGTGTCGATGGTAGCGCCATCGGCGCCGAAATACACCGAACCGCGGTGCCCCAGCGTGACGATCAGCGCCTCCAGGCTGAACATCTGCAGCAGCGCGCGGCAGGCGGAACGGGCCTCGTCGGCGGTCAGCGGCGCGTCGTTCGGACCAAGCTGGAAATAGGTCTGGAACAGCAGCTGCAGCTCGTCCTCGTTGACCTTGACGATGTCGGCGGCGTGCAGCGAGTCGGCGATGGTGCGCTCGTCGACCTGCCCTTCGCGCAGGTTGAGGTCGAGGAAGCGGGTGACATCGGGTGCGCTGCCGAGTGCCGACAGCAGCGCCTTGAGCGTGCCGCGCGAACGCTCGCCGCGCTGGGCCAGCGTGCCGAAATACAGCGCGCCCGGCGCCGCAGCACCAGGCGCCGCCAGCGCTCCCAGCGCATCGTCGCGCGCGATGTAGTCATAGGCGACATTCGGCACGATCACGAAGCGGTGCCCTTTCGGCGTACGCTCGACCAGCACGCGGCCGCTCTCCTCGATCGCATCGACCTGCAGGCCGGTCTGCGACATGGCGAAGCGCTCGAACTCGGCGCGGATGGTGTCGCCATCCTGGTCGGCGCCGACGCGGGTAATCATCAGTTGCGGCGCCATGAAGGCGGCCAGGTGGCGCGCGACGTTGAAGGGCGCGCCGCCGACGACCTGCTCGGTGGCGAAATTATCGACCAGGGCTTCGCCGAAGACGATGGTGGACTGCCTGCTTGCGCCGCCGTTCACGCCATGCAGCTGCGCGCTCATGCTTCGAACGGGACGGTATCCCTGAAGGAAACGCGCTCGGCGAGCTTGTCGTGCAGCCTGGCCAGGTTCGGGTAGTCGCCGCGCCAGTCGATGTCGGGAAAACGGAAGCTGATCCAGCCGAGCGTGCAGCCAAGGGCCACATCGGCCAGCGTGTACGACTTGCCCATGCAAAAGGCCTGCTCGCCGAGTTTGCCGGCCATCACGCCCAGGCCGGCATGCACCTTCCCCAGCTGGCGCTCGATCCATTGCTGGCTTTGCTGCTCTTGCGGACGCAGAGTTCTTTCCAGGCGCACCAGGATGGCCGCATCGAGCACGCCGTCGGCCAGCGCTTCCCACATCTTCACATCCGCGCGGTCGCGCCCGTTCGGCGGCAGCAGCTTGCACACCGGCGTGAGCGTGTCGAGGTATTCGGCGATCACGCGCGAATCGTAGAGCGCACTGCCGTCCTCCATCACGAGGCAGGGCACCTTGCCAAGCGGATTCGACAGGTGCACTTGCGTCTCGGCGCCCCACACGTTGTCGAGCTCGAACGCATAGTCGAGCTTTTTCTCGGCCATCACGACGCGGACCTTGCGCACATAGGGACTGGTGTTCGAACCGATGAGTTTCATAGATGCTCGGAAAGGGAATTTGAACCCAGTATAACATCGGCCTCAGGCCCGAATCCGGCCAAGCTCGCCCGTTTCGCTGCGCCCGCCGCAAAGCCGCATCGGGAGCGCGGTGGTAAAATCCGCGTTTTTGCACGGACCGCCGCCATGACCGCTACCGCCCCACTTTCTTCCCTGTCGGCCCTGTCGCCGCTCGACGGCCGCTACGCCGCCAAGACCGACAAGCTGCGCCCGATCCTGTCCGAAGCCGGCTTCATGCACCATCGCGTCATGGTCGAGATTGCCTGGCTGCAGGCGCTGGCGCAGGCCGGTTTTGCCGAGATCAAGCCGTTCTCCGCGGAAGGAAGTGCTTACCTCGACCGGATCGCGTCCGGCTTCGGCGAAAACGATGCCGCGCGCATCAAGGAAATCGAGGCGGTCACGAATCACGACGTCAAGGCCGTCGAGTACTGGCTGAAGGAACAGGTCAAGGACGTGCCGGAACTGCTGGCGGCAAGCGAATTCATCCACTTCGGCTGCACCTCGGAAGACATCAACAACACCTCGCACGGCATGATGCTCAAAGCCGCGCGCGACACGGTGATGCTGCCGGCCTTGCAAAGCATCATCGCCAAGCTGACCGAGATCGCCCACACCAATGCGGCGCTGCCGATGCTCTCGCGCACCCACGGCCAGACCGCCAGCCCGACCACCCTGGGCAAGGAATTCGCCAACGTCGTCGCCCGGCTGCAGCGCGCCGTGCAGCGCATCGCCGACGTGCAAATCCTGGGCAAGATGAACGGCGCGGTCGGCAACTACAACGCGCATTTGTCGGCCTACCCCGATGTCGACTGGCCGGCATTTTCGAAAGACGTGATCGAGTCGCGCCTCGGCCTGACCTTCAACCCGTACACGATCCAGATCGAACCGCACGACTACATGGCCGAGATGTTCGACGCGATCTGCCGCGCCAACACCATCCTGCTCGACCTGAACCGCGACATCTGGACCTACGTTTCGCTCGGCTATTTCAAGCAAAGGCTGAAAGCCGGCGAGATCGGCTCGTCGACCATGCCGCATAAAGTCAACCCGATCGACTTCGAGAACTCCGAAGGCAACCTGGGCCTGGCCAATGCCGTGCTGCGCCACATGGCCGAAAAACTGCCGGTCTCGCGCATGCAGCGCGACCTGACCGACTCCACCGTGCTGCGCAACATCGGCGTCGGCTTCGGCTATGCGCTGCTGGCCTACGACAGCTGCCTGCGCGGCCTGAACAAGCTGGAAGTGAACGCCGCCCGCCTCGAGCAGGATCTCGACGCCAACTGGGAAGTGCTGGCCGAGCCGGTGCAGACGGTGATGCGCCGCTACGGCATCGAAAATCCCTACGAACAGCTGAAGGAACTGACCCGCGGCAAAGGCATCACGAAGGAAGCGCTGCGCGAATTCATCGCCACGCTGGCCATTCCGCAGGATGCAAAAGACTTGCTGCTGGCGATGACGCCGGCGAATTACACGGGTCTGGCGGCCGAGCTGGCGAAGGCGATTTAGTAGGGTGGGCGCGGCCGGCGTAGGCACCCCGTGCCCACGCGAAAGCATGCGTCGCGGTAACCCATCGTTCTCAGTCCTGCCACACCAGTTTGACCGCCACCGTGCGCGGCACTTCCGAACGGGTCGCAATCGACCCGTATTCGGCATGGCTGCCGTTGAGGTTGATGGCGGCGACCGACAGCTCGAGGCCCGGCCGCAGGCGCCAGCCAAAGCGCGCATCGACCGCGGTGTAGCCCGGCACCGGACCGCTATCGAGCACGCCGACCTTGCGCACGGCCAGCTCGGCCTCGCGCGCCGCGTCGATGGTATAGGTCGAGCGCAGCTGCAGGCTGTGGGACGGGTCGAAGCCGGCGCGCAAGGCCCCGGCGGCATCGTTGCTGCCGGGCTTCAGGTGCACCCGTTCGCGCATGGCCGTCAGCCCGCCCGACAGGCGCCATGATGTCGTCGCCTGATAACTGCCCCACATCTCGATACCCAGCGCATGGCCCTCCATCAGGTTGGCGAAGCGCACTGCCGTGCGGCTCGGCAAGAGTTCCTGGGTGCGCAGGTGGTCGTAATCGTTGTAGAACAGCGTGGCCGAGTAGGACAGGCCCGGCATTGGCTGGCCCCGGTAGCCCAGTTCGAAGACCTTGGCCACTTCCGAGCGCACCCCATGGCTGCCCGCCAGGATATACGGCGGGCGCCCCGGGATGAAGACGTCGGCGTCGAGGCGCGACGGCGCGCGCACGGTGCGCGAGGCGGCGCTCCAGAAGGAATGGCCCGGCGCCATGCTCCACGACAGGCGCGCGCTCGGCAGGAATTCGACACCGGTGTAGTCATTGTGCTCGACGCGTGCGCCGAGCGTGGCGCGCAGCGTGGGCGTGAGTGCGATCTCGTCCTGTGCGAACAGGCTGAGCCAGGTCTGGTTCAGGCGCTCAGGCAGGAATGCGACGAATTGGCTGCCTTGCACGCGGTCCCAGCTGTGGCGTGCACTCGCGCCCCAGGCCAGGCTGTGCGCGCCCTTCGGGGCCAGCGTGTGCTGGAACTGCAGGTCGGCGATATCGAGCGATTCGGTGAACGTCGGCGGCACGACACGCCGGGTGTAGTCGTAATACAGCTGCAGCTCGACGTTGCCGCCATCCTGCAGCGCATGCTGCCAGCCGGCGGTGAGGTTGACGCCACGGGTGTCAACCTCACCCAGTTGGAGATTGCTTCCGGCGACGACGAGCAGACCCGGCGCCGGCTGCCCGAAGGCGCCGCGGTTCGCGTTGCCCTTCAGGCTGAACCGGTCGGCGCCGCGGTCCCAGTCGGCGCGAAAGCCCAATTGCCCCGAATGCCAGGCATCGTCCTTCGCCGCCCCGCTCGCCAGTTCCGTATGCGAGCGTCCCTGCGCCTTGCCGTAGACGCGCCAGCTGTCTTCGCCCCTGCGTCCTCCCTGGCGAAAAGCCACGTCCGCGCCATTGTTCGCGCCGCGCAACATCGCCAGGCTGCCCTGCGTCTCATGCGCGGAGCGCGTCGTGATGTTGATAACGCCATTGACCGCATTCACGCCCCACAGGGTGCCGCCCGGACCGCTGACGACTTCGATGCGCTCGATGTCCTCGAGTATCACGTCCTGCACGTCCCAGAACACGCCCGAAAACAGCGGCGTGTACACCGAGCGTCCATCAATCAGCACCAGCAGCTTGTTCGGGGCGCTGTTGCCGCCGCCGTTCAGGCCGCGCGCCGTGATCGCATATGAGGCGCCGTTCACTTGCGCTACCTGCAAATTCGGCGCCAGGCGCAGCACTTCGGGCAAGCTGGCGGCGCCCGAGCGCCGGATGTCGTCGGCGGTGATGACGAACACCGAGGCCGGCGCGTCAAGCAGGCGTTCGGGCTTTTTCGACACCGATGTCACCTGGATGTTGGCTAGTTCCTCGATCGACAGATCGGCAAAATCCGCGCCCTGCGGCTGCGGCTGGCCGACAGCGGCCCCGGCGGCGCCCGCGGCGCCAATAGTGAGTGCGCAGCCGAGCAGCAGTGCCAGGGGACGCAGGCGTGGCTGGCTTGGATGACAGTTATACATATGATTCCTCGACACGGTGCAAACGGGCTTGACCTGGTTTTTGGGATGGCCGTGCTGCACCGATTTTACATTCCAACGCGCTTGCACCTGTGCACGTTTAACAATTGCTGATAGTGTACAAAAGAAACAGTTGACCCTTGAGCGTCAGCGGTCCTTTTTTGTTATAGTTTAGTTCTAGTCAGTACAAAGAGTCTCCCGGGCCTTTCATGCAGCGTTATTCTTCCACCGCCATCGCCTTCCACTGGCTGCTTGCCCTGCTCATCATCGGCAACTTCACGCTGGGCCTGGTCATGACCGACATTCCCGGCCTGACGCCCACCAAGCTGCGTTATTTTTCATGGCACAAATGGGCCGGGGTTACGATTTTGCTGCTTGCCACGCTGCGCCTGCTGTGGCGCCTGCGCTGCCAGCCGCCTGCCTATCCTGCGAGCATGGCGCCCTGGCAGCGTCGCGGCGCGCATCTGTCGCATGGGCTCTTGTATGTCATGATGTTCGCCGTTCCCCTGTCGGGTTATTTCTACAGCCTGGCGGCCGGCGTGCCGGTCGTGTATTTCGGCCTGGTGCCGCTGCCCGTCCTGATCGATGCCGATCCTGTCCTGAAACCCGTGCTCGGCGCCCTGCACTACTGGCTCAACATGGGACTGGCCGCGCTCGTCGTGCTGCACGTGCTGGCCGCGTTCAAGCACATGCTGGTCGACCGCGACGGTGTCATGGGACGCATGCTGCCCTTCTCCAAACAAGGAAATCGATGAAACCCCTGCATCTGCTCGCTGCCGCCGCGCTGCTCACCGGCACATTCTCCGCCTCGCTGGCGACCGCCGTCCCGCTCAAGACCGATCCTGCCAAAAGCAGCGTCAGCGCAGTGTTCCGGCAGATGGGCGTGCCGGTGGACGCTAAATTCAAGACGGTTACGGCCACCATCGACTATGACGCGGCCCGCCCGCAAGCGGCGAAAGCGGCGGTCGAGATCGCCACCGCCAGCCTCGACCTCGGCGATGCTGAATACAATCGGGAAATTGCGAAGAAGGAGTGGTTCAATACGGCGCAGTTTCCAAAGGCAAGTTTTGTATCGACCTCGATCAAGCTTGCCGCTCCCGGCAAACTGAACGTGGCGGGCAAGCTGACGCTCAAGGGCAAGGTTGCTCACGTCAGTTTTCCCCTGACAGTGAAAACCGAGGCGGGCAAAAACGTATTCGAAGGACAGTTGCCGATCCGACGGCTGGCTTTCAATATCGGCGAAGGCGAGTGGAAAGACACAAGCATGGTCGCCGACGAAGTTGTCATCAAATTCCGCGTCACCGCGGGCCAATAAAACGATTCACCAAGGACATCCCCCATGAAACTCAAGTTCCTGATCGCCGCCACCCTGGCCACCAGCGCCAGCCTCGCCTGCGCCGCCGCCGATACCTACCAGATCGAGCCGAACCACACCTTCCCGAGCTTCGAAGCCGACCACATGGGCATTTCGGTCTGGCGCGGCAAGTTCACCAAGACCAGCGGCACCGTCGTGCTCGACCGCGCAGCCAAGACCGGCAGCGTCGACATCACGATCGACATGAACAGCGTCGATTTCGGTCACCAGAAGATGAACGAGCATGCACGGAAGCCGGACATCTTCGACGTCGCCAAGTACCCGACCGCCACCTTCAAGGGCAATAAAATGCGCTTCAATGGCGACACCCCGGTGGCCGTCGATGGCGATTTCACCCTGCATGGCGTCACCAAGCCGCTGACGCTGACCATCAACAAGTTCAAGTGCATCGAGCATCCGATGCTCAAGCGCGAAGTCTGCGGCGCCGATGCCTCGGCCACCTTCCAGCGCAGCGACTACGGCGTGACCTTCGGCCTGCCGCGCTTCTCGCCGGAAGTGAAACTGGCGATCCAAGTGGAAGCCGTCAAGCAGTAAGCTTTTACAGTAGAGCGTCAAAGAAAAAGCCCCGCTACCTTTCGGTAGCGGGGCTTTTTTCATGCTACAGCGGTGACGTCGCGGCCGAATTACTTGCCGTCACGGTCCGAGTCGCCAGGAATGGCGCGCTCGACCTTGTCCCAAGCCGAGCGGCTGGCCATCTTGGCCTGCTCCCACGACAGGCGCGAATTGCCCTTGGTCGTATTCCACTCGTTCGCCAGCTGCGACTCGTTCTGGTCGTAGCTGCCTGGGTAACGGCTCTTGCCGTTGTAGCCCAGCGCGTAAGCAGGCTGGTAGTCGTCGTAGGTGTAGCCAGGCGTGTAGTGCGACTGAGTCTGGTACGCATTGCGCCAGTGTGCATCTTCCTGGGCAGGGTTGACCAGGCCGCCGACGCCCTTGCCGGCCATGCCGCCGACTGCTGCGCCGATGCCTGCACCCACGACCATGCCGATCGGGCCGCCGACCGCACCGACTGCTGCGCCAGCTGCTGCGCCGCCACCTGCGCCAACACCTTTGGCCAGATTGTGGTCGCTACGCTCGTCGTCCGGCTTCGAGTTGATGACTTCGCCAGTGCCACGGCCTGCAGCACCGCCGGCCAGGCCGCCGATGATCGCGCCCGCAGCCATGCCGATCGGGCCGCCGACTGCACCAACCGTTGCACCTGCAACTGCACCGCCGGCGCCGCCGACGCCTTGCGCCAGGTTATGGTCGTTCAGGTCATCGTCGCCCTTCGGGTTGACGACTTCGCCGGCACCGCGGCCGGCAGCACCGCCCGCCAGGCCGCCGACAACGGCGCCCGCAGCCATGCCGATCGGGCCGCCAACGGCGCCCAGCATCGCGCCGGTTGCCGCGCCAGTGCCGGCGCCAACGCCTTTGGCCAGGTGGTGTTCGTTCAGGTCGTCACCCGACTTCGGGTTGACGACTTCGCCCACGCCCTTGCCGGCCATGCCGCCGGTGATGCCGCCGATGGCAGCGCCTGCAACCGTACCGATCGGACCGGCGACGGAGCCGATAGCGGCGCCGGCCAGTGCACCGCCAACAGCGCCAACGCCGGTGCCGATGACGTGCGAACCGCCATGTTCAGTAAAGGTACGCTCGAAGTGGGCAGCGTCGTCGTCCGAACGGGCATTCACGCCCATCAGGATGCCGCCCTGCTTGATGCCCGACTCATAATGAGCGGCACGCTCTTCAGGAATGCCGGCGCCGATCAGGGCACCGATCAGGCCACCGGTCAGGCCGCCTGCACCGGCGCCGGCCAGGGCCGCTGCCAGGGGACCAGCGACAACCAGGCCAACGCCTGGCAGCACGAGGGTGGTGCCGACGGCGGCGATACCTGCCAGGACGGCGCCAATGGTGCCGCCGATGCCGGCGCCGATACCGGCGCCTTCGGCTGCTTTGCTGCCGAGTTCAGTGTCGGAGTCAGCGAAATGGGTCTTGCGGGTCTCGTCAGCCATCATCAGGTTGACGTCGTCCTTGGTGTAACCGCGCTCGGAGACGGCGCCGTAAGCGCGCTCGGCGCTGGCACGGTCCGGGAACAGGCCGGTGACCATACGCGAATTCTGGGTTTTGTTGGTGTCGTAGCTCATGGTGTATCCCTTTCAAAGGTCATTATGGCGTTCATTTCTTGCAACATTGCGTTGCCAGTGATCCCACAATATGCCCCTCGAACCCGCTCTTCTGTACGCTGACGCACTCACTTCAGGACATTCCAATATGGCAATTTTCATGGTGCCGTACTAACATTTGCGTAAAGACAGACGCACCAGCAAAAAGTTTGCGGAACGACATCACAGATTCATCGTCTAACGTTCGTTGCCGCACCGACCCGCTGTGCTGAGGTTCCGTAGACTTTTTCACATGGCCTTTGCAATTACTTGGCCTCGGTTGAATTTTTTTTACATTGAGGAGGAATCAAAATGCTATTCATTATCTGGATCGTCGTCGGTGGTATCCTGGGCTGGCTCGCAAGCATGGTCATGAAGACGGATGCTGAGCAAGGTATGATCCTGAACATCGTGGTTGGTATTATTGGCGCCTTCCTGGGTGGCTGGTTGCTCTCCCCACTGTTCGGTTCCGGCACCATCAACTCGGATGACTTCAGCGTGTCGTCGCTGCTGGTGTCCTTCCTGGGTGCTGTCATCCTGCTGGCTATCGTGAACCTGCTGCGTCGCGGCCGCGTTCGCTAATAAAAGTTGGTCTGCCCCACATAAACCAACGCTTCCATGCGTTGGTTTTTTTTCGCCCGGATGTCACTATGCGCGCCAATACCGTCGCCGTTTCAATTTCCACCAGTATCCTGACGCTCCTCGTCGGCTTTCTTGCGCTCAATTTCATGCCGAGCGAGAAGCAGATCGAGACGCAACTGACCCACCAATACAATGTGCACGACCCCCAGTTCCGGCGCTCGATGGGCGTCCTGCTGGGACCTCCCATCATCGAAGGCAACAAAGTCGATGCGCTGCTCAACGGCGACCAGATTTTCCCTGCCATGCTGACCGCCATTCGCGGTGCGCAAAAAAGTATTACCCTGGAAACGTATATTTATTGGTCCGAGTCGATCGGCAAGGAGTTTTCCGATGCCCTGTCCGAACGGGCCAGGGCCGGCGTGAAGGTTCACCTGATGCTCGACTTTGTCGGCAGCATGAAGATGGACGACGCTTCGATCCAGCGCATGCGCGATGCCGGGGTGCAAGTGCAGCGCTATCACAAGCCGACCTGGTGGAAACTTGCGCGCCTGAACAACCGCACCCACCGCAAGCTGCTCATCGTCGACGGCCTGATCGGCTTCACCGGCGGCGTCGGCATTGCCGACCAGTGGCGCGGCAATGCGCAAGACGCGAACCACTGGCGCGACACCCATTTCCGCATCGAGGGGCCGGTGATCGGCCAGATGCAGGCCGTGTTCACGGATAACTGGACCAAGGCAACCGGCAGGGTGCTCGACGGCCCGCTGTATTTCCCGCCGCTCCAGGCACGCGGAAGCATGCCGGCACAAATGTTTTCCAGTTCGCCGACCGGCGGCAGCGCCAGCATGCACCTGATGTACCTGCTTGCCATCACGGCCGCGCGCGAGTCGATCGACTTGTCGGCGTCCTACTTCGTGCCCGACGAGCTGGCCATCCGCGCCCTGGTGGCCGCCGCCAAGCGCGGCGTGCGGGTGCGCATCATCACGCCCGGCACCAAGATCGACGCGGAAGTCGTGCGCCAGGCCTCGCGCGAGCGCTGGCCAGAGCTGCTGGCGGCCGGTATCAAGATCTCCGAATACCAGCCGACGATGTACCACGTGAAGGCGCTGATCGTGGACGCGCTGATGGTGTCGGTCGGCTCGACCAACTTCGACAATCGCTCGTTCAGCATTAACGACGAAGCGAACCTGAACGTGCTCGATGCCGATTTCGCCAAGACCCAGGTGGGCATCTTCGAGGACGACTGGCGCCGGGCGCGCCCGATCACGCTGGCGGCCCTGCAGAACCGGCCGTGGCTGGAAAAACTGGGCAGCGAAGTCTTTTCGCTGTTCGGCGCGCAACTGTAAATACCCGGCGTCCGGCAAAAGGGCGCCGTCAGGAAATAACGGTTGACGAGGCGACAGAGGATTACGGATACTCTCGGGATACTCGCATGGGATCTTCCTATGGAGCCGAGACGTATCCGACAACACTCTTTCTGATCGATCGCGAATGAAAAAGACTCTCCTCTCGCTGGCCATCTTCACCAGCTTCGCCGCACAAGCGGACGAAGGCATGTGGATGCCGCAGCAGCTGCCACAAGTAGCCCAGCAACTGAAGGCTGCAGGCCTCGAACTCGACCCGGCAACGCTGACCAAACTGACCGAATTCCCGATGGGCGCGATCGTCAGCCTGGGCGGCTGCTCGGCCTCGTTCGTGTCGCCGCAGGGCCTGGTTGTCACCAACCACCACTGCGTCTACAACAGCATCGCCGTCAACTCGACCCCGCAGAAAGATCTGCTGGCAAACGGTTTCCTGGCCAAGACTTTCGCTGAAGAAGTGCCGGCCTCGCCGGGCAGCCGCGTGTTCGTGACCGAGGAAGTGGCAAATGTCACCGAGCAGATCATCGACTCCAAAGTGGCCAAGCTGACCGGCAAGGCGCGTATCGATGCGATCGAAAAGAACCAGAAAGAAATGGTTGCAGCCTGCGAAAAGACTGCCGGCTACCGCTGCACCGTGGCCAGCTATTACGGCGGCCTCGAGTTCTATCGCCTGAAGCAACTGGAAATCCGCGACGTGCGCCTGGTGCACGCGCCACCGTCGGGCGTCGGTAAATTCGGCGGCGACACCGATAACTGGATGTGGCCGCGCCACACCGGCGATTACGGTTTCTACCGCGCCTACGTGTCGAAAGACGGCAAGGCCGCCGACTACTCGACCGACAACGTTCCCTACGTGCCGAAGCACCACCTGAAGATTGCTGCCGAAGGCTCGAAGGAAGGCGATTTCGTCATGGTCCTGGGCTACCCTGGCCGCACCAACCGCCACCGCCTGCCGTCGGAAGTGCAGTACACCTTCGACTGGAACTACCCTGCATTCGTGCAAGCCTCGGGTGAGGTGCTGGCAATTATCGAGCGCGAGACCAAGAACGATCCGGCCGCCAAGCTGAAGTATGCCGGCCAGGTCGCGGGCGTGAACAATTACTACAAGAACCGCAAGGGCATGCTGACCTCCTACGGGGAAAGCGATTTCCTGGCGCGCAAGACGGCCGAGCACAATGCCCTGAAAGCCTGGGTCAACGCCGATGCCGCCCGCAAGAAGCAGTTCGGCGCAGAGATCGACACGGTCGAAAAGCTGATCGCCGAGCGCGACAGCAAGACCAAGGAAGGCTTCTATGCCACCTACGCCCAGCCACGCTTCCTGAGCACGGCACGTTCGCTGTACCGCCTGGCCAACGAGCGTACCAAGCCGGACGCCCAGCGCAAGTCGGGCTACCAGGAACGCGACATGGCGCGCCTGACCTCGGTCGTTACCGGCCAGGACCGCACCTACGACGAAAAGGTCGACAAGGCCCTGGTGCAGCACTTCCTGACCAAATACCTGGCCCAGCCGGCAGCGGAGCAGGACAAGTCGTTCAACGCCGCCCTCGGCCTGCGCGCCGGCATGAGTGCCGATGAACTGAAAGCCGCGATCGACAAGGCCTACGCCGGTTCGACCCTGGCCAACAAGGAAGCACGCACCGCGTGGCTGAAGAAGACGCCGGCCGAGTTCAAGGCCAGCAACGACAGCTTTATCCGCGCCGCCGTTGCCATGTACGAGCAGGACATGAAGGACGAAGCCAAGCAGGAAGAACTCGGCGGCAAGATCCAGAAGTCCTACGGCGCCTACATGAAGGCGAAGATCGCCTACATGAACAGCAAGGGCCAGGCCGTCTACCCTGACGCCAACGGCACCCTGCGTGTTACCTTCGGCAAGATCATGGGCCGCCCACATGGCGCCGACGGCACCGGTTCGTGGACCGCGTTCACCACTACCAAGGGTGTGGTCGCGAAGCACACCGGCGAAGGCGAGTTCAACGCCCCAACCGCCCAGCTCGCTGCGATCAAGGCCAAGGACTTCGGCAAGTATGTCGACCCTGCGCTGAAGACCGTGCCTGTCAACTACCTGGCAAACCTCGACATCACCGGCGGCAACTCGGGTTCGGCGGCACTGAACAAGCGCGGCGAACTGATCGGCCTGGCCTTTGACGGCACCCTCGATTCGATCATTTCGGACTGGGACTTCAACTCGGCCAACACCCGTTCGATCCAGGTCGACTCGCGCTACATGCTGTGGAACATGAAGCATGTGGACAAGGCGGACAACCTGCTGAAGGAAATGAACGCTCTGTAATCGGCGTTCGATGAAAGATAGCCACGCTGCCGCAAGGCGCGTGGCTTTTTTTTCGTCCGTAGCGCGACGCGATACCGCCCCGCCCTCCTGCAAATACTCCAATGACGCCGCATTCTTCAGCGTGTTCGGCAGCATACTGGTGCATTCAAATACACATTACGAGACAGGTTCACGATGAAACAACTCCTTGGCGCCCTTTTGCTGACTTCGCTGTTCCACATTCCCGCCGCAGCGTCGGAGCAAAGCCCGCTTGTGTCGTACACGCAGTGCCCGCTGAATGGAAGTTTAAAGGCGACGTCGATCATCCGCGGTGCGGTCATGCCAAGCGAGCGCAAGGTCGACACAGAAGCTGGCCAGCGCACGATTTCGGTGGCGGACGGCTACAAGGCGATGTTCGCTTTTCCAAACACCGCGGATTTCGTCAACCTCAAGGTGGAACGCTCGGTTGCCGGACGGTATGCGGCCGACAAGCAGGCGGTACGCGACCAGATGCGCCAGATGATCAAGCGCGCACCGGCGGGCTCCGGGGTGGGAATCGAGGAGCGCAGCGAGCATGGCATCGACATCGCAGCCATCAACAACACCGCGCTGGTCAATGGCGTCATCAGCTTTGTCACCCTGTTTGACGACCGGCAGGAAGTCATCGCCACGGCTTATCTGCTGAACCAGGACCCGAAACGGCGCGCGTTCCAAAGCTTCGACGAGTACAAGGTCCTGCGCGACGGGTTCATTCGTGATTTCGCGGCATGCATGGCGAGGATGAATCATGCTGGAAAGCCGATCATTGTGCCCCCGCCCGCACAATAAATTATTGCTCTTATGCAAAGATGATGGCAGGATAAAGGCTTCAAAAACGGAGGCAGTCAAATGAAGCGTGAATTGAAAACAGCTTGTGCCCTGTTCATGTTCTTGTTTGCCGGCAGCGTCAAGGCAGCCGCGCCAGCTGTCTCGCCGACCGAGGCTCCCTTGGTCGGCGCCTGGCAGGAAGGCATGACGCCGCAGGCCGCAGCATGGAATGAGAAACAACTGGCCATGGCGACGAAGGCAGGTTTGCTCGGCACGGTAACCCAGTTCAATCCGGATCATACTTTGGTTGTGTACCCGTCCTGTGGTGCGAAACGCGCTGACATGCGCAAGGCCGGTCTCGATTCACTCAAGGGAAGCTGGAAACTGACGGAAGCGGGCTACCTGATTTCGGAGTTCAAGGCCAATGGCAGGTCGATGAGAATGGAAAACAAGGTGAAATGGCAGGATGGCCAGATGATCCTGTTGAACAAGGACGGCAGCGTGGCACAAAAGGTGGGTCGTTACCTGCGCCCGCTTCCTCCGAGCTGCTGACCAGGCGCTCCTCTGTTCAAATCAAAAAAGCCGCGTTACACGCGGCTTTTCAATTCAGGCGATCGTTTAAGCCTTTTTGTTCAGCCGGCTATGCCGCACGCTGTACAGGAAATAGGTCGCCACCGCGGCCGCCATCCAGATCAGGAACACGCGGTAGGTCGCCAACGGCAGGTCTTTCATGATGTACAGGCAAGCCAGGATCGACAGGCCCGGAATCACGTAGGGGCCGAACGGCACGCGGAAACCCACTTCGGCGTTCGGACCCTGCTTGGCGCGGATCACCGGCACCGCGATCGAGACCACGATGAACGCCGTCAGCGTGCCCATGCTGACCATGTCCCACAAGAAGGTCGAGTCGACCAGGCCGGCGATCAGGCCCACCACCACGCAGACGATGATGGTGTTCGACACCGGTGCGCCGGTGCGCGGGTTCACCTTCTGGAAGGTTTTCGGAATCAGGCCGTCGCGGCTGATGGCGTACAGGATGCGCGTCTGGCCGTAGATGGTTACCAGCGTCACCGAGAACACCGACACCACGGCGCCGGCCGACAGGATCAGCGCCGGCCAGGCCTGGCCCGTGACGTTTTGCAGGATCACCGACAGACCCGCCTCTTGTCCTTCGAACAGGTGCGCCGGCTGGGCGCCCATCGCGGCCAGGGCGACCAGCATGTAGAACACGGTGACGATGACCAGGGCCGCCAGGATACCGATCGGCACATTGCGGCGCGGGTCCTTGACTTCTTCGCCGGCGGTGGCGATGGTATCCAGGCCGATGAAGGAGAAGAACACGGTACCCGCGGCGGCCGTGACGCCGGCCATGCCGGCAAAGCCCTTGCTGTTATCGGTATTGAAGAAAGGCGTGAAATTATTGGCGTCGAAACCGGTAAATGCGATGGCCGCGAAGAAGGCCAGGATCGCCAGTTTGATGACCACCATCACCGCATTCGTCGTGGCCGATTCCTTGGCGCCGCGCACCAGCAGGAAGCAGCACATGACGATCAGGATCACCGGCGGCAGGTTGAAGTTCCCGGACTGGACGCTCAAGTTGCTGTGGTCGGAGACGAACATCGGCGAGCGCAGGTGGGCGGGTATCTCCCAGCCAAAGGCGTTCAAGAGGAAATTATTCAGGTAATCGGACCAGCCGATTGCGACCGCGCTGCCGGCCAGGCCGTATTCGAGCAGCAGGCAGGCGGCGACGATGAAGGCGGCGAATTCGCCGACGGTGGCGTAAGCAAACGAATACGACGAGCCCGAGGCGGGCACGCGCCCGGCCAGTTCGGCGTAGCACAGGGCAGTGAGGCCGGCGGTGATCGCCGCGATCAAGAAGGAGAGGATCACGGCCGGGCCGGCCTTGGGCACGGCTTCCACCATCGTGAAGAAAATCCCGGTACCGACGGTGGCGCCAACGCCGATCATCGTCAGCGGGAACAGGCCCAGCGAACGTTGAAGGCCGCCGTGGGCCTGGCTGTCTTCATGCGCGCGTTCTGCCGATTTGGTACGAAACAGCTTCTGGCCCAGGGTCAAATTCACAGAGTGTCCTTTTGTTGCTTTATCGAGAAATGGCTGGGGTGAAAACCTCGCCAAAGTTCGCGATTATAGGGCGGTTCTGGACGCTTCGGCTGTTGTTGAGGAAATACTTTTAACGTTGACCCAGCCTTGTTTCGCCGAACAACTCCTTGTGCTGGTGCGGCTGCGAGCGCCAGTACTGGGGCGGCGCGGTCACCTGCGCACCGAGTTCGGCGGCGGCGTGCCAGGGCCAGCGCGGGTTGTACAGCATGGCGCGCGCCAGCGCCACCATGTCGGCCTGGCCTGACTGCAGGATATGTTCGGCCTGCTGCGGCTCGGTGATCATGCCCACGCCGATGGTCGGCATACCCGTCTCTCGCTTGATGCGCTCGGCAAAGGCGATCTGGTAGCCGGCGCCGACCGGGATTTTTTGCGCCGGCGACACCCCGCCGCTCGACACGTGCATGAAACCGCAACCGCGCTGTTCCAGCTCGCGCGCAAAGCACACGCTTTGTTCGATGTCCCACCCGCCCTCAACCCAGTCGGTGGCCGAAATGCGCATGCCGACGCACATCGAGCTTGGTGCCGCCGCGCGCACGGCCTCGAACACTTCGAGCGGAAAACGCATGCGGTTTTCCAGCGCGCCGCCGTAGTCGTCCTCGCGCCGGTTCGACAGCGGCGACAGGAACTGGTGCAGCAGGTAGCCATGCGCGCCGTGCAGTTCGATGGCGTCCAGTCCGAGCGCCTGCGCACGCAGCGTTGCGTCCACGAAACCCTGTTTGATACGCTGCAGGCCGCCGGCATCGAGCGCCAGCGGCACGGTCTCGCCTTCGGCATGCGCCAGGCTCGAGGGCGCGACCGTTTGCCAGCCGCGCTCCTCATCCGGCTTGATGTTGGCGCCGCCGAACCAGGGCGCGGCGCTCGACGCCTTGCGGCCGGCGTGCGCGAGCTGAACCGCGATTTTTATTGGCGCATGGCGGCGGATCGCAGCGATAACGGGTTTCAATGATTCCAGGTGCGCGTCGGACCACAGCCCGAGGTCGTCTGGCGAGATGCGACCCTCGGGCGTGACGGCGGTGGCCTCGATGATCAGGAGCGCCGCGCCCGACACGGCCAGCTGGCCGAGGTGGATCATGTGCCAGTCGGTGGCGTGACCGTCGATGGCCGAGTACTGGCACATCGGCGCGATGGCGATCCGGTTCGACAGCGCCAAAGGGCCGAGTTGGTAGGGGGTGAAAAGCATGCTCATGAGGGGCTTTCGGTTCTTGTTTGAACTGCAAAGTCTAGCGAACCTGGAATGATTCTGCAGATTTGGGAGGTGTACGGTAGTGACGGGCGGTTTAACAATGCACTCTGCAGAGTAATCAGATCTGCGACATCGACCGAGCGCTGCCGTGGCTTGGCGACTTGTCCGGCTAGCAACAAGCTCGTACACTGAACCATGCCGCCTTTCCGCTGTTGGCCAAGAGCGGACGTACTATAGGTACAGAATACGCAACTCATCCCTGCCAGGAGCGATATGCTGACGGACGTCCTCGAGTGGCTCTACCCCTACCGTAACTTCTTCAGTTTCCTCATCATATTTTGCGGCGTCGTGAACAACTATTTGTGGGCCAAGCATGTCAACGAAGGAAAGTGTCGTGCCGATGATTTTGGCTATTTCCTAAGGTTATGGCGAGAAAGAACACGAGACGGAGTAATCGTGATGTGGTTAAGTATTCTGGCAGTTTTTTCCGGTGCCACTTTTCTTGCCATTTTGACCGCCAACTGAACATTACACACTCGAGCACCTATGCACTCTAACTTCTGCTGTGGGTCGTTTGCGGACGTCGAGGGCGGTCTGCTTCCGGCCAGTAGCGGACATTGAGCGTGGTGGCCTTTTCTGTAGGCGGATACCCTTTATGAGCGAAACAGACCGGCTTGAACAAGAGTGGATCAGGTCCTTGATTTGTGAAGCTGAGCGCGATCTCGTTTTCCTCTGGCATGTCGCTGCCGCGAAGTTCGGCGGACCAGCTTTCACAAGGGAAGTGCTTCCCTTGGTAATTGCTCGCGTTACGACTGCCTTATTAGCTCAGGATGCACGGTTGGCTTTGGTGATCCTGACAGCAAGACATGGCAGGCGGATACCGATCTTCTAAACGCAGAAAATCCGGGAAAGATGATCGCAGCAAGATGGCTCGCCGATCCTAGCGACGTTGAGTTCATGGTTTTTGCACTACGGCGAAGCCGTTGAGATCAGAGATGCTAAAGAAGGTCCGCAATGGGTCGTGGATTGCAGACGTCCAATAGGCCGACCTGTATCGTCCGACCTGGCACCATGTGCCACCTGCATCCAGTCAAGGATGCAGGCGCAGCTGGCCGCTTCGGGTCGAAAGCAGACGCTACAATAGGTCCGCACACGGCCAAAAGCGGACCTTGGATGATTTCATTACGTATCATCCATGAGGTGCATTTGTTCTCACTATTAGGGCGTGATAAAGTCCGCTAAGTCATTGATACCTCAAAAGCGTCATCCACATGATCAAATTCAGCGACCCGACACAAAAACACCTTTTCGGGTATCTACATTACGTTAGGCCCGTTCAATGCAGCTCAACCAAATAACAATTCCAGTAATAGATGTTGGTGCCTCCGTGGCCTTCTATCGGGTGATGGGCTTCGAGCTGATTGTGAGCTCACCCCACTACGCCCGCTTCAAGTCTACTGTCGGCGATAGCACGTTTTCGGTTCACGCCGCGGACGATAGAGTTAGCTGCCCCGTGACAACGGTCTACTTCGAGTGCGCCAATGTCGACCTTCAGGCCGCAGAACTTAAGTCTCTCGGCCTGACCTTCATCCATGAGCCACAAGATCAGCCATGGCTTTGGCGAGAGGCAAGGCTTGCTGATCCGTCCGGAAATGTCGTTTGTCTCTACCATGCAGGCGAGAACAGGCTTAATCCGCCATGGCGCGTAAAGCCCTAACTATTCAATCTCAAGCGTTAGAGTCAGCCACCCAGCGGTCCCCCCGCGCGGGGCTGCTTTCGGTCGGAAGCGGACGCTGCAGTACGTCCGCTACCGGCCAATAGCGGACAATCCACAGCCCGGTGGGGCACCCGCACTTCATTGCCTATGGTGCTACCCGCTACCGTTAAGGATGAGAATGACTCGCGTAAGTACTTCGACAAAGAGAAAGCTGACGCGTATTCAAAAGCGCCACGAGAGAGTCTCGTCAATCAGACAGTATCCTGTCACATCGCCCTTTTTTCAGTTCGATGCATCCATTCGTATCGGAGGGGTCGGCGCGTATCACGAAGCGATATTTCTGACGACTGGTCTTTTGGCCTCGAAGAGTCATTTGGCAGGTGATAGGGTCTCAACCCGATCTTCAGCGATACGAAAGGAAGACTTGTGGATGCTGGCATCGCCGCTTAGTCGCAACTCTCCCATCAACGAGCACATCAACTGGTTGCTTGGTGCCGTGAGCTCTCATGAGGCGTTCTTCGCACAAATCGTGGAGAAAGCTGCTTGGGCTGATTTATGCCTGGGATGCCTGTCTGACATTCCATATCCAATGATTGTGACGGACATATCCGCAACTAGACTTGTTAAGATGTTGAACTTGTCCTTGTCGTTCAATTTTACCTGTCGCTAGCCTGAGCGCACTCTGCAGGCTGAAAAAAAGTGCCGCAGCTCTGAGTCGTAGGCGGCGCTACAATATGGCCGCTATCGGCCAAAAGCAGACGATCAGGCATGCGTTTCTGAGCACAGATAGAGGGATGAATAGATGGTGATGCCAAGAACGCTGACCGACATGGCTGATCTGTTGAACTCCGACGGCATCAACTATTCGGTGTCTCTCCGCGTGTACTCGGGCATGCCGGAAAGTACAGATGAGATCAACAGTATCGTCAACAGATTGATTGGTCATGAAGCCGTGCTTAATGGTGTACGCGACGTGGGCGCGACCGAGGTTGTAGAAACACTGCTTCAAAGCTTGGCTTATGTTGGCGACAAAGGCGCTGGACCTGGTCCAAACGTCCTCAGGTCGGCAGATTTCTCCCGCCTGTTGGGAAACATTCGCGATAGCGTCGTACAGTTGAGTCAAAGAGCCCACGAAATCAAGTCGTTTGAGTTTGCAGAGGGGCATCCCGACTACCCAGTATTCTGGGATTTTGCATATCTTTTCCTTAGAAAGGACCAGCACGTGTTACTAGTCGGGTCTAGTTCGGATTAGGTCCGCTTGGGTCGGTAGCGGACGTTACGTCAGATCTGCAAACGGCCATGAGCAGACCAAAACTCACGCAAGGAATTGTGCAATGCCCCAACTCTTTGAACAGGACCGTCTGGACGTCTGGTACGACGGTTCTGCAGTATGCGTTATCGCCGTTGGTTCGCATGGAGATCCGTTAGATCTTTCCGAAAGCGAAGTCGAAGCCCTGATCGTGAAGTTGCAGGAATCGCTCGAAAAAGCGCGTTCTTAAACCTGTGGTCTGGACGTCTGAAATGGGTCGGGAGCGGACGCAACATCAGGTCTGCAACCGGCCAGAAGCAGATGGTCACCACATAACGATTTACGACGTCGACGCGATAAATATGAACGACAGGCACGGGAACGTGGTGGAACTTGGTGACATCGTCCGCGTCGTCGAGATATGTCAAGAGTTCCTCAACGTGCTATCGGGGGATGAGCTAATCCACATCAAAAAGATGCTCAATCATGAGTATCCAATTGAAAATTTCCCGGAGCACGGCAAAGCAAGCGTTTCGATCAGTTGGGAGATTGGACCCGGGCTAACAGGACACGGCGGACTTTACATGCTGCCTCACGAGTTTGAACTCGTGCGTAAAGCCGGGACTATGGTTGGCTGATGGGGCACCGAGCATGGCGCCCATAGCGGAAGGTCCGCAATGGGTCGTAAGCAGACGCTACAACAGGTCTGCAATCGGCCAGAAGCTGACTACCGCACAACACTCAACAATAGAGGGTTTATGAACAAGGTGCTGCTATCGTTTGCACTGATTGCGTCGGTTGTGGGGCTGGTATGGACATGGGGGACTACCATGGTTTTCTGCATGTGGGGCTGTCCTCAAAGCTTCAAGCTTTTTGTTCTAAACACTTTGTTTTATGTCCTACTCAGTCTAAGCGTATGGCTAGGTTACAGATTGTTTAAGAGCATACGCAATGCTCGCTGACTGTCGCCCATCCATTACGACGTCCGCTTCGGGTCGTAAGCAGCCGCGGCCGAACGGCGGCGACCAGCCAACAGCGGCCGTGGAATATGACTAGCGAACCATCAAAAACCTTGGGGGAAGTAACGCGTGCGTAGACTAATTATTTGCGTTTTCACGCTGCTCGGAACACTTGCCCATGCGCAGCCACCAAGTCCCCAAACCGTCACCTATGAAACCGTCACGGCAACCTCTCCAATTGGCGTTAGTCGATTGCGCGTTACGCCAGTGGCTACCGGCACTTATGCGGTGGACTTCTCGATTGTTGCTCCGAATCCAACGCAGCATACCGGTCATCTTCGTGGACTAGCTACGAGCGACGGTGATCGCTTGACGCTTCGAGTGCCGATATTTCGAGATGACGGGGTGCTGGACAACCCATCGTTGTGCACCCTGGTGATCAGTACGAGTGAAGCCCGGGCCAAGGTGATTACCGAAGATCGATGCGCTGGCTTCAGCGGCGCAGCAGCAAGTTTTGTCGAGCAGGGACAGAACTTAACGCGAGTGCGTTAGCAATCTTGCTTATCGACCGTTACGGAAATCCTCGCTCGCCACGGTCCACTTCGGGTCGTTGGCGGACGTGACAGTAGGTCTCCTTCCGGCCAGCAGTGGACCTTGGTAGCGTAGCTTTGGCGCCGTGATCAGCTTAGTAATGTAGCGTAATGTCGAGCCACCCCTACCGAGACTCTACGATGACCATTCGCAGAAGCGTCACCTTGCTGTTCGCCAGCCTGATGGGCTGGCATTCGGCGTATGCCTCGACCATCACCACCCACGAGCTGGTGCGCCCGGAAGGTCTCCGGCAGTTCCGGGTCATGCAGCCAGATGGTTTGTCTGTGACATTGCGGCCGGTAGTGATTCTTCTCCACGGACATGGCGCTAACGCAGCATGGATGCTTGGACAGGACTCCTTCGGCGACTATCGCTCGCAAGACTGGGCAAGGCTTGCAGTCAACAAGAAAGTGATGCTTATTGCACCCGACGGCATCAAGGCCAGCAATGGCAAGCAGGCCTGGAATGATTGCCGCGCCGATGCCACGACTAATGCGCCGGCGGATGACGTCGGTTTCTTGTCAGAGCTGATCGACCGCGCCATTTCGGAGTTCGGTGCAGATCCCAGCCGTATCTACCTGTTCGGTACGTCGAACGGCGGGGGAATGGCTTACAGAGCCGGTATTGAGTTAGGTCCTCGACTCGCCGCGATTGGGGTGCAAAGCAGTTTGATGGCGGCGCACAGTAACTGCAAACCTCCGACGCACCCATTGTCAGTATTCGTCACCCATGGAACTGCCGATAAAATCGCTCCCTATAGCGGCGGCGCAGTTACTGCGTTCGGCCTCACAGGACGCGGCAGTGGTCGCTCAGTTGATGAGTCGGTCGCTATATGGCGGACGCTTGCTGGTTTGGCCGACACCCCAGTCTCCTATCGCTATCCGCACCTTCAGGCGAACGACCCGACAAGTGCCACCCGGGTGACCTGGGGTCTGGACCCGGCACAGCTACAAGTGGAGCTTCTCCGTATTGACGGTGGTGGACACACTGGATCGTCGCGTACGGAGAATCTTACCTGGGTACTTCGGAAACTGATCGGGGACATGAATCACGATGAGGATACGCCTGAAGCGGCGTGGCGCTTCTTTGACAATAAACGTCTTCAGGCCACGAAACGCTAGGGATGCAACCCAATGGGAATGTCAGCTTCGGGTCTTGGATTCAACTGTAGGCGCCGCCAGCTGGAAAGCCATGCAATCGCATCCTGCCATCCACGTCTGCTTAGCGGCTGAAGCTGCTTTGCCACTTCAGCCTTCAAGCCGCTACTCATCGATAGCAAGGGCAAGAAAATCCGCGCTCAGGGCTTCCTGAACACGATCGCATGCTGGATCGGCAGCGACTCGATGCTGCGTTCCCATTTCAGGCCAGGCGCCGTGGCTTCACGCCGTATCTGCTGCTGGCTCATCTTGTGCAGCGGCTTGATCGCGACTGCCGGATCCTCGGCGCGATATTCAACGAAGACCACGCGCCCGCCCGGCTTCAGGGCGCGGACGAGGCTGTCGAGGACTTCCGCGGGATAGGCGAGCTCGTGATAGACATCGACCATGATTGCCAGGTCGACGCTGGCCGGCGGCAGTTTGACGGCGGTTTCGCTGCCCAGCACCGAGACGACGTTGCGCACGCCGCGCTTTGCCATCTGGCTGTCGAGCATGCGGATCATTTCCGGCTGCACGTCGACTGCATACACACGGCCGCCGGGCCCGACCTGTTTCGCCAGCTGCCAGGTGTAGTAGCCGGTGCCGGCGCCGATGTCGGCCACCGTCATGCCGGGCGCCAAGGCCAGTTCCCGAATAAGCAATTCCGGCCGTTCCTCGCGTGCGCGGCTTTCGCGCTCGAGCCATTGCGCGCCCTCCCATCCCATCACGCCGGAGATCTCGCGGCCCATGTAGCGCTTGCCGATGCCATCCGGGCTGGGTACGATCCGCTCATAGCGCGTTTCGGCGGTCGCTGCCTGTGCCACGGCATCGATACTGGCCGATGACAGCAGCGTCAGCGCCGACAGGCAGGCCAGCAGCATGGGTCGCGTACGGTGGGTGCGGCAATTGCGGGAGCGGGTGCGGTGCATGGTCGGTTTCCGTAAGAAGTCGCTGCCTGCAACAGCATCGGCAGGCTTGCCGTGAATGGGAACGATCAGTGTAGCTGCGTTGACTTTATTAAGGAACATTCGGCGGAATCGTTCGGCACGACCTGCCGGATAATCTGGTCGCTCCGCACCCCACACCGGAGGGCGCATGCTGCGTAAAACGCCTCGAACTGTCTGCTGGTCCGCTATCTGGAATCCCAATTCAACAGGCCCGGGACTGGAAAACGTCGTTTTGACCGAGCGCGGGGCCGACAGCATACTGCTCGCCTTCACTGAAGCTGGAACGCCCTTCCGGCTGATCTATCGCCTCGCGTGGGATGACCAGGGCCGGATACGAGAAGCGGACCTGGAGGTTCAGGAAGGTGAGGAGAAGCGGCTACTGCGCCTGCGGTCCGACGGGAACGGGCACTGGCGGCACGCTCACGGAGACGAGCTTCCTGAGCTCGACGGCTGCATCGATATCGACATCTGGCCAACTCCGCTGACGAACAGCCTGCCTCTTTGGCGAACTCGCCTCGGCATCAACGAAAGGCGGGAGTATCGGATGGCATGGGTCTGCGCTCCGGAACTGACGGTGGAAGCGAAGCCTCAGGCGTACACGCGCTTGAAGGATGGCGTGTATCTCTTTGAAAGCCTGGATGGCAGTGGATTTCGAGCCGAGCTGGAGGTCGATGATGAATTAGTCGTCCTCGACTACCCAAATCTCTTTATCCGTGTCGGCGGGGGTTCGTAGGGTGGGCTCCTGAGCCCACGCGGTGCCACTACGAAAAAGCCGCGGAATCCGCGGCTTCTCTACTTCACTTTACACGCACCACCATCAAGCCGGCACGCAATCCGACCCGCACATCCGGATTCGGAAACACCACCATCTCCTCTTCATGGAAGACGGTGTACACCGTCTCCCCGTCGGTGGCGATCACGTCGCCGCGCTTGAGCGAGGCGAAGTTGGGGGTGTCGCGGCTGAAGCCCATCTTGAAATCGTCGGACGATTTGATGATCTCCTGGGCCACCTTGTACACGTGCGGCACGGTCTTGCTGCCCGCATGCGCGCCGCGCAGCAGGCCGGCGAGCGCGTTCGACGCGTCGGCAAACTGGGCCAGGTTGTTCTGCCCCAGCGCACCGACCCGTCCCAGTTCCACGGTGCTGCCGGCGGCGCCGTGGTGCTCGGCCGAGTAATAACTGTAGGTGCCGGCCGATTTCGGGTTCATGACGATGGCGCCGATCGCCGCCTGCCCCAGCCAATCGATCAGCATCGCCTGGACTTCGTCGGCGACGATGTCCGGCACGATCGCGAACATCGGATAGTGCGAGGCGCGGATCGCCGTGTGCAGGTCGAGGTGCCAGCGCACCGGCCCGGTGTCAGCGAAAAAGGCGTCGGTCGCGGCGATCAGCTCGTCGGCACGCGCGCTTTCCGCGGTCCCGGCCAGCGAACCGCGCTGCGGCCTGAACATGCGGTTCAGGTCGGCGTCGATGAAGCGCTTGCCGGCGGCGATGGCGTCGATGTTGCCGACGCAGAGCATCAGGTCCACCAGCAAGTCGCCAGGTGTGCGCGACAGCGACTCGATCACGTGCGCGACCATTTCGATCGGCCCGGTCTCGTCACCATGCACGCCCACCGACAGCAGCACCGCCGGACGCGAGATGTCCGGCTGCGCGCCCTTCACCGTCAGGATGCCTTTATAGGGCATCCCGACCACCAAGCCGGCAGCCTCGAAACGCTGCGCAACCGTGCCGAAATCGGCTTCGGCCAGCGCGCGCACCGCATCAGGCACAACCGGAATCACGGGTGCGCTCATGACTTAGGCCGCCAGGCGCTCGGGATTGACGCCTTCCGACAGCGACCAGACGTCCAGCATGGCCTGTTCGAGGTCGGTGATTGGCGCGTAGCCCTTCAAGCCCATTTCCCCGGTCAGGGTATTCACCGCCGCCAGCGCGTCGCCGCTGCCGGCACGCTCGATCACCTGCAGCAGCAGTCGCTGCTGGGTGCGGCGCAGTGCCTGCATCGCGTAGTTGCGCAGCTGTTCCTGCGACTTGCTCTGCGGCGGCAGCTTCAGGCCACGCTCGAGCGTGTCGATGCCGGCGCGCTCGCGCAGCGCCATGCCGACCTGCAGGAACTCGGCCAGCGACATGCCCGCTGGACGCTGGACCGATACCGCGGCGAACAGGAAGGTGGCCAGCGACTCGACCGTCTCGACCGTCTTCCAGGCCTGCACGAAGCTCGCGTTCAGCCCAGCATGGCCGTCGGCTTCGGATTTGGCCGGCATCAGCTGGCGCACCTGCTCGCCATTCGCGAACAAGGACTTCAGCTCGTCCATGCCATCGGCGCCCTGCGGCAGCGACAGCACGCCTTCGATCACGGCGCGCAGCAGCGCACGGGTGCGCGCATCGACCGCGATCGACACTTCACGCGGCACGGTCAAGGCATCGGCGTCGAGGGCGTCGAAGACCGGCGCCAGGTTCAGCGCGGCCCAGGCACGGCCCCAGGCCTTGACGACTTCCGCTTCGTCGACGCGGTGCTCGGCGGCCAGGTCGCGGATCATCAGCGGGCCGCAGCGGTTGACCGCCTCGTTGGCCAGCACGGTGGCCAGGATGGCGTTGGCCAGCGGGTGGTCCAGCGGGTCGCGGGTGGCGACCAGTTGGGCCGGGAAGTAAGGACGCAAGACCGTATCGGCCCATGGCTCGTCGATCAAAGGCAGGGCCGCCAGGACGCGCTTGAAGCGGTTCTTGACGTTGGCGATGACGACCGCCAGTTCAGGCGCGGTCAGGCCCATGCCCAGGGCTTTGCGGCGTTGCAGTTCGCTGTCCAGCGGCAGCTGTTCCAGCTCGCGCGACACCGCGCCTTCGCTTTCCAGGCTGGTGATCAGGGCAGCATAGCTGTCGACGATCGACGGGTTGGTCTGCGCCTGCACTTCGCGCGTGATCAGGTGGGTCTGCTGGGTGTTGTCGCGCAGGACCAGGTCCTCGACGTCGCCGGTCATGTCGTTCAGGACGCGGTTACGGTCGGCTTCAGGCAGCTTGCCGGCATTGACTTCGGTGTCGAGCCAGATCTTGATATTGACTTCGTGGTCCGAGCAGTCCACGCCGGCCGAGTTGTCGATCGCGTCGGTGAAGATGCGGCCGCCATTCAGGGCGAACTCGATACGGCCGGCCTGGGTCGCGCCCAGGTTGCCGCCTTCGGACACCACCTTGCAGCGCAGTTCGTTGCCGTCGACGCGGATGCGGTCATTCGCGCGGTCCTTCACCTGGGCGTGGGTTTCGTTTGAAGACTTGATATACGTGCCGATGCCGCCGTTGTAGAACAGGTCGACCGGGGCCAGCAGGATGCGGTGCATCAGCTCTTCCGGAGACAGCGCGGTTTCCTCGATGGCGAGGGCAGAACGGACTTGAGGACTCAAGTCGATCGAACGGGCAGAACGCGGGAATACGCCGCCGCCTGCCGAGATCAGGTCCTTGTTGTAGTCTTCCCACGAGGAGCGTGGCAGCGCGAACATGCGCTGGCGCTCGGCGAACGAGGTCGCGACGTCGGGCGCCGGATCCAGGAAGATGTGGCGGTGGTCGAAGGCGGCCAGCACTTTCAGCTGGCGCGACAGCAGCACGCCGTTGCCGAACACGTCGCCCGACATGTCGCCCACGCCGACCATCGTGATCGGCATCGTGCTCATGTCGTGGCCGATTTCGTAGAAGTGGCGCTTGACTGCTTCGAAAGCGCCCTTGGCGGTAATGCCCATCTTCTTGTGGTCGTAGCCGTTCGAGCCGCCCGAGGCAAAGGCGTCGCCCAGCCAGAAGCCGCGCTGCACCGCAATGCCGTTGGCGATGTCGGAGAAGGTTGCGGTGCCCTTGTCGGCGGCGACAACCAGGTAAGGATCGTCCTGGTCGTAACGCACGGTCGATTCCGGCGCGACGATGGCGCCGCGCACGCGGTTGTCGGTCACTTCCAGCAGGCTGGCGATGAACAGGCGATAGACGCCCTCGCCTTCGGCCGCCACGACTTCACGTGCGGCGTCCTTCGGCATCTGCTTGCAGACAAAGCCGCCCTTCGAGCCGGCCGGCACGATGACGGCGTTCTTCACCATCTGCGCCTTCACCAGGCCCAGGACTTCGGTACGGTAGTCTTCCATGCGGTCCGACCAGCGCAGGCCGCCGCGGGCGACCGGGCCGCCGCGCAGGTGCACGCCTTCGAAGCGGCGCGAGAACACGTAGATCTCGCGGTAAGGACGCGGCTCCGGCGCCAGCGACAGGTTGCTGGTGTCGAACTTGAAGATGATCTTTTCACCGTCGTTCTGGAAGTAGTTGGTGCGGACCGTTGCCTGCGCCAGCTCGACCAGCGCGGACATGATTTCTTCGGTATCGGCGTGGTTCACGCTCGACAGGCCGGCTTTGAGCGAGGCCAGCTTGGCGGTGCCCGCCGCACGCTCGGACTCGGCCAGGGCCGGGTTGAAGCGCTGCAGGAAGGCGGTGACGAATTCTTTTACCAATGCCGGCTGCGAGCGCAGCGTCTCGGCCATGTAGCGCACCGAGAACTTCGAGCCGAGCTGGCGCCAGTAGCTGATGTAGGCGCGCACCAGCTGCACTTCGCGCATGCTCAAGCCGCCTTCGATCGACAGGCCGTTCATGCGGCCGTCTTCGGCTTCGTCGTTGAACAGCGCGGCGAACAGTTCTTCGGCCACGCCCACGATGCCCGGCTTGGCCAGCTTGGCGGCCGATTCGGCATCGACCGCCAGCGCCGTCACGTAGTGGCGGCCGCCGTCGGCGGTGGTGATGCGGTAGGTCTGTTCGCGGTCGATCGCGACGCCGGCGTTATGCAGGGCCGGCAGGATGCGCGACAGCGGCGGCACGGTCTCGTCCGAGTACAGGCGCACCGACGCGGTGCCGGCGTCGCCAGCTTCGATGCGCGCCGAGACGCGATTCGTGCGCTCGTTCTGCATGATGACCTGCAGGTCGCGGAAGGCCACCGAGGGTTCGGTCGCGCCGATGTAGTTGACCGGCAGGGTCGACACCAGCTTGCGCAGGCTGCTGCGCAGGGTCGTGTCCTGCATGTCGTTGGTAAGCGTGTTGAAGCGCTCATGCCAGTCGTCCAACACCGACATCAACGGCTGCTGCACGTCTTTTTCCAGGTCGAGTTCCTTGCGGGCGCCGTGGGCGATCAGGTAGACGCGGGCCAGCGGGCCGTCGGCCACCAGAGTGAAGTAGCGCACGTCATGGGCGCCGGTGCTGTCCTTCATGGCCTGGGCCAGGGAAGCGGCCATGGACGCGCTGTAGCGCTCGCGCGGCAGGTAGACCAACGCGTTCATGTGGCGGCCATAGACGTCGCGGCGGGCGAACACTTTCGCGCGCGGCTGCTTGTACAGCGACACCACCGAGCTGCACACTTTTGCAAGCCACTCCGGATCGGCTTCCACGGTTTCGGTGCGCGGCAGGGATTCCAGGATCTCGAGGAATTTCTCGGCGCGGAAGCCTTCCTGGCGCACGCCGGCCAGGCTCAGCACCTTGGCCACGCGGCCACGCGCGAACGGCAGGCGCGCCAGCGGGGTCGAGGTGGCGGCACGGGTGAACAGGCCCACGAAGCAGTGCTCGCCGAGGATGTTGCCTTGTGCGTCGGTATTGCGCACGCCGATGAAGTCGAGCGGCTGGTCGCGGTGCAGCGTGCCCTCGACGTCGGCCTTGACGATCGACAGGGTCTCGGCACGGCTTGAGAGGGTACTCAGTTCGCCCGGGATGTTGGCCAGGCAGGTGCCGTACACCGGATGCGTGGTGTCCTTCAGCACGCCGATGCGGCTCTGGACATCGCGCGCCAGCTCGGTCTGGCCGGGCTGCACGGTGTAGTAGGCATAACCGAAGGGCTCGTAGCCTTCGTTCCTGGCCCACTCGAGGAAGGCGGCCACTTCCTGGCCGGCCGGGGTGCCGTTCGCGGCAGCCGCGGCGGCGACTGCGGTCATGCGGTCGCCCATGGCGACGGCGTCGCGGTGGACGACGGCAGCGTCGTTCGCGACCATGCGGATGCGCGCGGTCAGCTTGTCGAGTTCATCGAAAGTCAGTTCGTCGTTCATCAGCACCAGCACGACCGACTCCAGCGGCGCACCAGGGTCGCCGACGCTGGTGACGACACCATTGCCATCGCGTTGCACCGGCAGCACGGCGTTCATGACGCCGGCGGCGGTGACGCGCTCCTTGCGCAGCGCCATGACGAAGGAATCGACCAGATAAGGCATGTCTTCGTTCAGGATCAGCAGCGCCGTGTCCTTGTTGCCCTTGGCGTCAAGGTAGCGCATCTGCGCGATCTGGCAGCCAGGACCGGTGCGCTTGGCGACTTGCGTGAAGCCGTCCCACAGGACAGGGGCCAGGGCTTCGGGCGTGGTGCCGGCCAGGTCTTCCTCGTCGAGCGCGCCGAGCCAGGCGCTGATCAGGTCACGGACCTGGTCCGGGGCGCCGGCTGCAGGCTGGCTGGTCACCAGTGCGAGGGTCTGGGTACGCAAATCTTGCGTCATGTAGTTCATTGTGCTTCTCCAAAAGCTAATGTTGTCGCCCGTCGGCGCTCCGGCTTGTGGCTTTGCGCGGACCGGCGTTTGATGGACGGGGTTGGCCCGTCCAAGTCTCTGGCTTCCTTGTCCCGGAAGCGTTACGGCTGTGCTTCACATGCGGTGCTTCGTGCACCGCGCTCTTTAACGCTGCGGGCGCTTTGTCAGCGCCGTCTTCTTTTTTACTGTTGTATGGCGTGGAGTCAGGACTCCACGCGGTGTGAATTAACTAAAATCGTACAGCCCCGGCAAACCAAGAATCCGCTCCAAGGCCTCCAGCGCCGTCATGCATTCAATCGCCAGCTGCGGGTCCGCCAGATCCTTCGGCTCAACCCGGTCGCGGTAATGGCGCTCGACCCACTCTACCAGCTGCGCATGCAGCGTCTCGTTCATGATGACGCCGCCGTGCAGGGCTGCGGCCTGTTCGTCGGTCAGGGCCACGCGCAGGCGCAGGCAGGCGGGGCCGCCGCCATTGCGCATGCTCTGGCGCAGGTCGAATTCGAGCAGCTCGTCGACCGGGCCGCCGCTGGCCACCAGCCCGGCCAGGTAGTTCGCCACCGCCACGTTCTCGCGGCACTCGTGCGGCACCAGCAGCGCCATCTTGCCGTCGTCTTTTGAGAGCAGCTGGCTGTTGAACAGGTAGCTCGCCACCGCGTCCGCCACCGGCACCATGGCGCCGTCGACGCGCAGCGGCATGAACTCGGCGCCAACGGCGGCGACCGAGCGGCGCAGCGCATCGATGGTCGAGGCCTCGTCGGCAAAAGCCTGCTCATGATAAAACAAGACGTTGCCGTTGCCGACTGCGATCACGTCGTTATGGAACACGCCCTGGTCGATCACGTCCGGATTCTGCGCCGCGAACACGGTGCGCGCAGGGTCCAGGCCGTGCAGGCGGGCCACGGCCTGCGACGCTTCCAGGGTTTGGCGCGCCGGGTATTTTTTCGGAAACGGCGCCGACGGATCGAACTCGACCCGGCCGTAGACAAAGAACTCGACACCCGCCGCGCCGTGGTCGGCGGCAAAGCGCGTGTGGTTGGCCGCGCCCTCGTCGCCAAAAGCCGGCGTCGACGGCAGCGGATCGTGCACCACGAAGTGCTCGTGGTCCGCAAAAATCGCGCGCAGCGTACGCGTGGTCTGCACATGTTCTTCCGAGCGATGCAGCTTGTTGTTCAGGTTCGCGGCCGTGAAGTGCACGCGGCCGTCGCGGGTGTCGGCCGAAGGACTGACGGTCGCCGCGTTCGCGGTCCACATCGGCGCGGCCGACCAGGCGCAGGACAGGATCACCGGGGCGTCGCGCCAGGCTTGCGCCAGCACGTCGGCATCCGTTCCCGAAAAGCCCAGGCTGCGCAGCAGGCGGAAGTTCGGACGCGCCTGCGGCGGCATCACGGCCTGGGCGAAGCCGCGCGCGGCCAGGTCGCGCATCTTGGCCAGGCCCTGCAGCGCGGCCAGGCGCGGGTTCGAAGCGCTGCGCACATTGCTGAACGAGGCGACGTTGCCGAACGAAAGTCCGGCGTAGTTGTGCGAGGGCCCGACCAGACCATCGAAATTGTATTCGCGAGCGTTACGCATCTTAAAACACCAATCCTGGCGACAGTTTTGCCGGCATTTCAAGTTCAGACGTCTCGATCGAGGCGACCGGATAGGCGCAGTAATCCGCGGCGTAATAGGCGCTCGGGCGATGGTTGCCCGATTTGCCGACGCCGCCAAACGGCGCCGAACTGGCCGCACCGGTCGTCGGACGGTTCCAGTTGACGATGCCGGCGCGCGCCTTGATCGCAAAGCGCTTCCACAACTCTTCCGAAGGCGACAGCAGTGCGGCAGCCAGGCCGAATTCGGTGGCGTTCGCGGCGCGCACGGCTTCGTCGAAACTTTTTACACGGATCACCTGCAGCAGCGGGCCGAACCATTCTTCGTCGGGGATGCCTTTCGCATCGGTCACGTCGACGATGCCGGCCGTGACGAAACCGGCGTTCGGGTCGAGCTGGCGCATCTGCAGCAGCACCTTGCCGCCCTTGGCCGCCATCTCGGCCTGCGCCTGCACCAGGCGCGCGGCCACGGCACTCGAGACGACCGGCCCCATGAAGGGCTGCGGCTCGGCGGTCGAGGCGCCGACCTGCAAGCGCGAGGCGACATCGACCAGGCGCTCGATGAATTTCTGGCCCATGGCGTCGTCCTGCACCACCAGGCGGCGCGCGCAGGTGCAGCGCTGGCCGGCCGAGACAAAGGCCGACATCACGGCATGGTGCACGGCGGCGTCGATGGCTTTCGCGTCATCCTGCAAATCCCAGACCACGAGCGGGTTATTACCGCCCATTTCCAGCGCCAGCATCTTGCCCGGCTGGCCGCCGAACTGTTTATGCAGGGCGGCGCCGGTCTGGCTGCTGCCGGTAAACAGCACGCCGTCGATCAGCGCGTTCTGGCCAAGGGCGATGCCGGTGTCGCGGCCACCGTTCACCAGGTTCAGCACGCCGGGCGGCAAGCCGGCCTGCTCCCACAGCTGCACGGTTTTCACGGCGGTGCGCGGCGCGTACTCGCTCGGCTTGAACACCACCGTGTTCCCGGCGATCAGGGCCGGCACGATATGCCCGTTCGGCAGGTGGCCGGGGAAGTTATACGGGCCGAACACGCCGAATACGCCGTGCGGGCGATGGCGCAGCACGGCATTGCCGTCGGCGACCTTCGCTGCCGTCTCGCCGGTGCGCGCGCCATAGGCCTGCACCGAGATGTCGACTTTATTCGCCATGGTGGCGGCTTCCGTGCGCGCTTCCCACAAAGGCTTACCGACTTCCTCGGCGATAATCGCCGCCAGTTCTTCGGCGTGCTCCTTCAGCAGGTCGCGATAGCGCGTGCACACGGCGATGCGCTCTTCCAGCGGGCGCAGCGCCCAGGCCTCAAAAGCATCGTGCGCGGCTTGCGCGGCGCGGGCGACGTCGTCCGCCGTGGATTGCTTGCTGCTCCAGGTCTGGCGGCCGCTGGACGGGTCGATCGTGACCAGTTCCGCGCCACTGCCAGCAGACCATTCGCCGTTGATGTAGTTCGACAGATTAGCCATTGTTCTTCCTTACGTTGAGAGTCAGCATGCGCAGCGGATCGCCCGGCTGGACATGCAGCAGCGCCAGTTCCTGCGCCGACAGGGCGATGCGGGCGCCGTCGATCGTGGTCTGCGCCAGCACCATCCGGAAATCTTCGAGCTTCGTGTTCGACACCAGCAGCGCCTCGGTCTCGCCTTCCGGGCGCCCTTCGGCGGCCACGCGCAGCACGCTGTCGCGCACCGAACGCAGCTCCTTTACACGCCCCTGCAGCACCGGGCCGGCATCGAAGATATCGACATAACCTTCGTAATGCATGCCTTCCTGCTCGAGCAGTTTGCGCGCCGGCAGCGTCGAACGGTGCACCTGCCCGATCACTTCGCGCGCCGACTCCGGCAGGTAGTCGACATACAGCGGCTGGCGCGGCATCAGTTCGGCGATGAAGGATTTCTTGCCGATCGCGGTCAGGCCGTCGACGTGGTTGAAGTCCATCTTGAAGAAGTGGCGGCCCAGGCCTTCATAGAAGGGGCTGGTGCCGTCTTCCAGCAGGTAGCCGCGCATCTCGGCGATGATCTTTTCGGTGAACAGCTGCTGGAACTGGGCGATGAAGAGAAACCGGCTTTTCGAGAGCCACTTGCCGTTGTAGCCCTTGCGGTAGTCCGGCCGCAGGAACAGCGAGCACAGTTCGGTCGCGCCGGTCAGGTCGTTCGACAGGTACAGGGTCTCCATGCGCGAGAACACGTTCAGCTCGCGGCTGGAATGAACCAGGGTGCCGATCCGGTAGTTGTAGAACGGTTCGGTGAGACCGACCGCGCCCTTGATGGCGCAGATGCCGGCCAGCTGGCCGTTCTCGGTGTCTTCCATCACGAACATGTAGTCGCGCTCTTCCGGCGGGATGGTGCCGGCGAAGGAGGCCACCGCGCAGTCGACGCGGTCGCCCAGCATCTTGCGGTCGGGCTTCAGGGTGGTCATGCCGCCGCCGACCTGATGGGCCATCTCGATCAGCGGATCGAGGTCTGTAGCGGCAATAGAGCGAATGACGAGCATGGTGCCTCTTTCAGATTCTGACGCAGGTAACGAGATCGCCCGGCTGCACGCCCAGCGCTTCCTGCGCCGCGAGCGGCAGGCAGATGGCGTCGGAGGTGTCGCAGGGCGGGCAGGCCACGGTGATGGCGCGGAAGCGCTCGGCGTTGGTCGCCACCGCATAGGTGACGAGATGGTCGCTGTTACCCTCGCGCGTGGTGTCGGCTCTTGACGCTACCTTGCGCTGCTGCGAGCCACAGAACGAGCGCAGCGCGTGCCTGTGCGCCGCCAGGATCGGGCCGCCGTCGAAGATGTCGACATATTCGTCCGCTTCGAAGCCTTCTTCGGTCAGCAGGTTGAAGGCGAGTTCGCCGCTCGGATGGATCTGGCCCATCGCCGCCTGGGCGTCGCCCGGCAGCAGCGGCACGTAGACCGGATAGTGCGGCATCAGCTCGACGATCATGGTGCGGTTGCGGGTACCGCCGATGACGCGTTCGGCGTCCAGAAAATCCATCTTGAAGAACTTGCGGCCCAGCGCATTCCAGAACGGCGATTCGCCATCGGCATCGGTAACGCCGGCCAGCGGCACGAAGAAGCGGTCGCCGAAGCGGTTCGGCGCCATCACCGCATACAGCAGGCGCGCACGCGACAGCAGCGCGGCCTCGATGCCGGCATGCTCGCGGTCGCGCAAATGAAAACCGGCCAGCTGCGAGCAGGCCGTCAGCTCCGAGCACAGCGTCAGCGCATGCACGCTGTGGCAGATGTTCAGGTCGCGCGAGACCTGCTGGATGACGTCGTTGCGGAACGCGAAATAGGTGCCGTTCGAGCCGGCCGATGCATGGACCGCGGCGGTGCCGACGACCTCGCCCGTTGCCGTGTCTTCCAGCACGAACAGGTAGGACTCTTCGCTCGGAATGTCGACCTGCGCCGCAAACGAAGCCACGGACAGCTCGACGAAGGGGGCGATCGTTTCGCGCGTGCGCGGCAGCGTGTGCACGCCGGGCGTCATCACGGCCGCCAGCGTCACCAGCGCCTCGACATCCCTCAGTTCTACCGGACGGACTACATACATATGGACTCCAAGTCACTACGCTGCGAACGAACCACGGCCCGCGACGCTGCGCGGGCCGGGTGCAATGGAAAGGCGGGCAGCGTCAGGCGGCGGCCAGGAATTCCGCGATCGCGGCGCGCAGGATGCGGTCCGCTTCCATGATCTGCTCGTCGCTGACGATCAGCGCCGGCGCCATGCGAATGACATCCGGACCGGCGATCAGCAGCATCAGCCCCATCTTCTCGGCGATCTTGGTGATGTCCTTGGCGCGGCCTTTAAAGCCATCGGCCAGCGGCAGGCCGATGAGAAGACCCATGCCACGCGCCTTGCCGAACAGCTGGGGGAATTCGGCAGTGAGCTTTTCCAGGTTGGCGAAGACCTTGGTGCTCGCTTCGTTCACGCGCGCCAAAAAGGCCGGCTGGTTGATCATGTCGACCACGTTCAGCGCGATGCTCGCCGCCAGCGGATTGCCGCCGTAGGTGGTGCCGTGCGAGCCGACGTTGAAATGCTGGGCGATGTCCTCGGTGGTGAGCATGGCGCCGATCGGATAGCCGTTGCCGAGCGCCTTGGCGCTGGTCAGGATGTCCGGGATCACTGAGGTATTCATGTAGGCATACAGGGCGCCGGTGCGGCCCACGCCGGACTGCACTTCATCGAAAATCAGCAGCGCGCCGGTCTTGTCGCACAGTTCGCGCAGCGCGACGAGGAAGTCGTGGTCGCCCGGGATCACGCCGCCCTCGCCCTGGATCGGCTCGACGATCACTGCCGCCACGTCATCTAGGATGGCGGCGCGCGCCGCCTCGATGTCGTTGTACGGGATGTGACCGATTTCCTGCGGCAGCGGCTCGAAGCCTTCGGTGTACTTCGGCTGGCCGCCGACCGACACGGTGAACAGGGTACGGCCGTGGAAGGACGACAGGCAGGACACGATGCGCGACTTGTGCGGGCCAAACTTGGTGTGCGCGTACTTGCGCGCCAGTTTCAGGGCCGCTTCGTTCGCTTCCGCGCCCGAGTTGCAGAAGAAGGCGCGGTCGGCAAACGTCGCTTCGACCAGGGTCGAGGCCAGGCGCAGCACCGGCTCGTTGGTGTAGCCATTACCGAGGTGCCAGAGGGTGTTGATCTGTTTCGTCATGGCGTCGACCAGCACCGGGTGGCAGTGCCCGAGGCTGGACACGGCGATGCCCGAGGTGAAGTCGAGGTAGTGCTTGCCCTCCTGGTCCCACACACTCAGGCCCGCCGCCTTGACCGGCACCATGGCCGCCGGCGCGTAGGTCGGGACGAGGACTTCGTCGAAGGTCTGCCGAGTGACAGGCCGCGTTGTGACACCCGATTCGAGCTTTGCATTCATGACTTTTTCCTCATCCACGTTAGTGACTGGCGCGCCGGGAGGCGGACGCCGAACCTGATCATTATAGGAAGACGGGGTGGCAAGTTCTTGCAGAACTGCGACGGGGATTTTCATTTTTGACGGCCCCGGCCTCAAGAGTAGTGACATTGCCAATACGCGCAGCATGGGGCTAAGGCACAAACGCATACTAAACAAAAGTCACTTTCCGAATAAAATGCTTCTATGAAGCGTCAAGTGAACTTATTACCAAGAAGCTTTCTTGCGCTCTCCGTGTTTATGGTCGCGGTAAGCTGCCACGCCAGCGAGCCGATAGTGGATGGGCGAGGGATCGCTGACCTCATCATCGGGCGAGAGCCGCCGCCCCTCACAGGAAAGCGCCTTATCTCTCGACAATGGGAAGAAGATGAAAATGGCGAGCGATACGAGCGTTTGACAGCAAGGGTTGGGGGCATTCCAGTCGACGCAGAAATCTTCGATGGCAAGATCTGGCGAATCTCACTCATGCGTCGTGGCCTGAGGACTCGAGACGGTTCACAGGTCGGCGATAGTGTACAAAAACTGTTTCGTGCAAATCGCTCACTCCGTCGCGAAATCGGCCCTGGTTTAAGCCTTGTGCTAATACCAGCAAACCGCTGCGGGATCAGTTACATGACGAATGCAGAAATGCCGGAACGCGTCATGAACAATCCAAACGCGCAGTTGCCTGCTCATTACCAACGCAGTGCGCGCATACGCTGGATTTTTGTCACGGGCTGCAAGACACAGCAGGATTAGTAGGCCAGGGCGTGCTCAAGCCCTCCTGGCCTCTCTGCTACACTCATTTGTTCCTCAACCCAGCCTAGCGCCCCGATTGATCCAGCCTCCCGCCCCCGAGGGCCTGCCCGTGCTTGCCGGCCCCATCCTGCGCCGCCTCGAGCCGGGCCGGCTGGTGCTATGGCTGGTCGGCAGCGCGCCGCTCGAGCTGACGCTGGTGCTGGCGCCGAAGGCGAGCACGCCCCGGCGCATACTGCTGGACGCGGGCAGCTGCCGTGCGATCCCCATCGGCCGCCACGCCTTCCTGCACCTGATCGATGTCGCGCTGCCCGAGCCGCTGCCGCAGGACACACTCATCGAGTACGACCTCCTCGTCACATCGGGCGATGGCAAACAGGCGGGCATCGCACAGTGGGCGCCGCACCTGCTGCATGACGGCGCGGCGCGTTTGAGCCTGGTGCTGCGCAGCCGCAGCGACAATATCCTGTATGGCTCCTGCCGCAAGCCGCATCATCCGGTGCGGGACGGCCTGGCGCGCGGCGATGCCTTGATCGCCGAGCACCTTGAACGGGCCGACGAGCGGCCCGCGATGCTCATCATGTGCGGCGACCAGGTGTATGCGGACGATGTGGCAGGCCCGATGCTGGCGGCGATCCATGCGCTGATCCGGCGTTTGGGCCTGTATGGCGAATGCCTGGAAGGGGCAGTGGTCGCCGACAGCGAGGCCTTGTACAGCCACCAGGCCAGTTACTACCGGCGCGTCGAGCTGCTGCCTTCGTTCAAGTCGAACGATGCGCTGCGCGACCGCTTCTTCGGCGGCAGCGAAAAGCCGATCTTTACGACGGCGAATGCGCACAACCACCTGGTGACGCTGGCCGAAGTGATGGCGATGTACCTGCTGGTCTGGTCGCCGGTGCCGTGGCAACTGGTGGCCGGTGCGCCGCCGCCGGTGCTGGAGCCCAGGCATGGGGAGCGCTGGGAACGCGAGTCAAAGGCGATCGCGGGTTTTTGTCGCGATCTGCCGGCCGCCGCGCGCCTGCTGGCGCATGTGCAGACGCTGATGATCTTCGACGACCATGACATCACCGACGACTGGAACCTGTCGGCCAAGTGGGAAACCACCGTCTACGAGCACCCGTTCTCGCGACGCATTGTCGGCAATGCGCTGATCGCCTACATGCTGTGCCAGGGCTGGGGCAACCGCCCCGAGGTATTCGCGGCGGCGCTGGACGAGATGGCGGCGCTGGCCGCGACGGCCGCTGGCGACGCCCGGCTCGACGCACCAAGGCAGGACGCGCTGATCGAACGCCTGCGGTCGTTCCGCCAGTGGCATTTCGTCTTGCGGACGACGCCCACGATCATCGTCCTCGACACCCGCACCCGGCGCTGGCGCAACCGGCGCCGGCCCGGCCACCCTTCGGGCCTGATGGATTGGGAATCGCTGACCGAGCTGCAGCACGAGCTGCTGGACGAAACGGCCGCTGTCATCGTCTCGTCGACGCCGATGTTCGGGGTCAAGCTGATCGAGGTGATTCAAAGGATCGCGACCTTCGCCGGCCTGGCTTTGACCGTCGACGCCGAGAACTGGATGGCGCACCGGGGCGCAGCGAGCAGCATGCTGAATATCTTCAGCCATTCGCGCACCCCGGGCAATTACGTGCTGCTGTCGGGCGACGTGCACTACTCGTTCGCCTACGATGTCGAGGTGCGCGAGGTGGGCGACTGCGAGCGCACGCCGCATGTCTGGCAGATCACCAGCAGCGGCATCAAGAACGAGTTCCCGCGCCGCCTGCTGGACTGGCTCGATCGCCTCAACCGCTGGCTGTATTCTCCGCGCTCGCCGCTGAACTGGTTCACCAAGCGCCGCGACCTGGCCTTGACACCCTATCTGCCTGACGCACGCCGGCAAGGCGAACGTGTCTGGAACGGCGCCGGCATCGGCCAGGTATGGCTCGACGCGCAAGGACGGCCAGTGCGCATCATGCAGCACAACGCCGACGGCCAGCCGTCGACGCGCTTCCTGGCGCCGGAGCCGGAAGCGTCCGTTGCGGCGCCTGCCGAGCAGCGCCGGTATCGCTGAGGCCCGCGACCCGGCCATTGCGCGATATGTGCAGCACCGTACTGTTCCCTTCCTGCTACCGACGTATCGTGAAATCACAAACGGACGTCAGGCCCTCGGCAGGGTGCGTCCATCACTTACCGTTTCGATCGGAGCATTATGGAAAAGTACAAAGCAGCGATGTTGGGAGGCGTGATCGCCGGCTTGGTCACGACAGCGTTCATGGTGGCGGGCCGCAAGAGCGGGCTCCTGACCAAGACGCTGGACCGCGACGCGGTGGACTGGATCGACCGCACGACGGGATCGCGCGAGCTCATTGGGGACACTGGCACCAGCGCCGTTGAATTCGTCAATCACCTGGGCGCGTCAGCCGCTTTCGGCGCCGCCCTGCCGACGCTGCGCGAGTGGGCGCCGAACCTGTCGCCGGTCGCGCTGGGCACGCTGTACGGCACTGCGCTGTACGCCGTCAACATTGCCGGCATCGCGCCAGTACTCGGCATCACCGAGGGCGAAGTCAAGGCCGGCCCGCGCAAGGCCGGCGAGCGCTGGGCTGTGCACGTGCTGCAGGCCGTCGTCACCGCGCTGGTCGCCGAGCGGCTGGAGCGCCGGCGCGACTGGTAGCCTGAAACATCGACCCTGCCGCTTCATCGCGGCAGGGCCATGCACCGATCAGCCCTCCTTGCGGTACTTCAGGTCGAAGCGGTCCAGCTCCATGACCTTGACCCACGCTTTCACGAAGTCCTGCACGAAGTGCACCTCGCCATCGTGCGCGGCATAGACTTCCGACAGCGCGCGCAGTTGCGCATTGCTGCCGAAGATCAGGTCGGCCAGGGTGGCGGTCCAGCGGCGCTCGCCGCTCTGGCGGTCGCTGCCTTCGAACAGGTGCTGGCTGCCGTCGACGCGCTTCCATGCAGTACGCATATCGAGCAGGTTGATGAAGAAGTCAGGCGTGAGCGTGCCGGCGCGGGTGGTGAAGACGCCGTGCTGCACGTTGCCGCTGGTGGCGCCCAGGGCGCGCATGCCGCCCACCAGCGCCGTCATCTCGGGCGCGGTCAGCATCAGCAGATTCGCCTTGTCGATCATGGCATTGGCCACATTGCCGACGCTCCCCGCATGGATGTAGTTGCGGAAGCCGTCGACGGCCGGTTCAAGCACCTCGAAGGCCTCGACGTCGGTCTGCTCGAGCGAAGCGTCCATGCGGCCCGGACGGAAAGGCACGCGGATATCGTGGCCGGCCGCCCTGGCCGCGGCTTCCACCGCGGCGGATCCGCCCAGCACGATCAGGTCGGCCAGCGAGATGCGCTTGCCGCCGCCTGCCGCGCTATTGAACTGTTCCTGGATCGCTTCCAGGCGACCTAGCACGTCGGCCAGTTCGGCCGGATCGTTCGCTTCCCAATCCTTTTGCGGCGCCAGGCGGATGCGGGCGCCGTTCGCGCCGCCGCGCATGTCGCTGCCGCGGAAGGTGGAGGCGGAGGCCCAGGCGGCTTTCACCAGTTGCTGGGTGCTCAAACCTGAGCCGAGCAGCTGCTGTTTGAGCCGAGCGATGTCGGCATCGTCGACCAGCGGGTGGTCCGCCTCCGGAATCGGATCTTGCCAGATCAGCTCTTCCTGCGGCACCAGCGGGCCCAGGTAGCGCAGCTTCGGCCCCATGTCGCGGTGGGTCAGCTTGAACCAGGCGCGCGCGAAAGCGTCGGCGAACTGGTCAGGGTTGGCCAGGAAGCGGCGCGCGATGGCTTCATACGCCGGATCGAAGCGCAGCGCCAGGTCGGCGGTGGTCATCATCGGCTGGTGGAGTTTGCCGGGGATGTGCGCGTCGGGCACGTTGCAACCGGCGTCGCCCACCGGCTTCCACTGGTGCGCGCCGGCCGGGCTGGTGGTCAGCTCCCATTCGAAGCCGAACAGGGTCTCGAGGTAGCTCATGTCCCAGGTAATTGGCGTGGCCGTCCATGCGCCTTCCAGGCCGCTGGTGATGGCGTGCGCGCCAACGCCGCTTTCGTAGGCGCTCTTCCAGCCCAGACCCAGTTCCTCGATATTCGCGCCTTCAGGGTCGGCAGTCAGGTGGTGCGCCGGGCCGGCGCCGTGGCATTTGCCGAAGGTGTGGCCGCCGGCGACCAGCGCCACGGTTTCTTCGTCGTCCATCGCCATGCGGGCAAAGGTATCGCGGATGTCGCGTGCCGAGCCGAGGGGATCGGGCTTGCCGTTCGGGCCTTCCGGGTTCACGTAGATCAGGCCCATCTGGACGGCGGCGAGCGGCTTGGCCAGCTCGCGTTCGCCGCTGTAGCGCTCGTCGCCGAGCCAGGTCGATTCCGGGCCCCAGTCGATCGGCAGCGGCTCCCAGATGTCGTCGCGGCCGCCGCCGAAGCCGAAGGTCTTGAAGCCCATGGATTCCAGCGCCACGTTACCGGCCAGGATCATGAGGTCGGCCCAGGACAGCTGCTTGCCGTATTTCTGTTTGATCGGCCAGAGCAGCCGGCGTGCCTTGTCGAGGTTGCCGTTGTCGGGCCAGCTGTTCAGTGGTGCAAAGCGCTGCTCGCCCGAGCGGGCGCCGCCGCGGCCGTCGAAGATGCGGTAGGTGCCGGCCGAATGCCAGGCCATGCGGACAAAGAAGGGACCGTAGTGGCCATAGTCGGCCGGCCACCAGTCCTGTGAATCGGTCATCAGCGCGTTGAGGTCGGCAATGACGGCGTCGAGGTCGAGCTTTTTGAATTCGGCGACGTAGTTGAAATCTTCCAGCATCGGATCGCCGAGCTTTGCATGCTGGTGCAGGATGCCCAGGTTCAGCTGGTCCGGCCACCAATGCGCGTTCGTGCGCGTCTGCTTGGGCTTGGCGCCGTGGCCCATCGGGCACTTCAATTCCGTCTCGGCGGCTTGTACATCCATATTGTTGTCGTTCATCTCGATCCCCTTAGTTGGCGTGATATCGATAGCTTATGACAATTAATAGATAAAACCTAATTCATTTTATTAATGGAAGAGATAGCCCTTACTCGGCCAACCTGCGCTGCCGCTCTTCCCGCGGCGTGTTCCCGAACAAGGCCCCGAAGGCCGTCGAAAAATGCGAGCCCGACGAAAACCCGCACATCAGCCCCACCTGCACGATCGAGTTGTTCGTATCGAGCAGCAACTGGCGCGCCCGGTTCAGGCGCAGCTCCAGGTAATAGCGCGATGGCAAACTGCCGAGGTATTGCTTGAACAAGCGCTCCAGCTGGCGCCGCGACACTCCCGCCAGTTGCGCAATCTCGTCGGTCGAGAGCGGCTCTTCGATGTTCGCTTCCATCAAGGTCACGGCTTCCGTCAGCTTCGGCTGCAGCGTGCCGAAGCGGGCCTGCAGCGCCACGCGCTGGCGCTCTTCCCTGCCGCGCACGCGGTCGACGCAGAGCAGCTCCTTGACTGGCGCTTGCACGTTGGAGCCGAAAATGATGTCGATCAGGGTCAGGGCGAAGTCGACCGAGGCGGCGCCGCCACAGCAGGTCAGGCGGTTGCCGTCGATTTCGTAAAGGTGCGGGGTGAACGAGGCCTGGTCGGCGCGGCTGTCGGCGTCGGCATACAAAGACCAGGGCAGCGCGGTTTTCACGCCATTCAGCGCGCCGGCCTCGGCCAGCCACAGCACGCCGGCGCCGACGCCGCCCCAGAAGGGTGCGGCGCGGCAGCGTTCGACGAGGGCGCGGAAATTCGCCGGTTTCAGACCAGCTTGCGCTTCGTCGGCGGCGAGCAGCACCAGGTGCCAGTGGCGCGCGGCGTCGCTCGTGAATTTGTCGGGGCTGCGCACGTCCACGTGCAGGCGATCCGGGCCGAGGATCTTGGCGGCCTGGCGCAGCGGTTGCACCAGGCCCGACCAGGTCATGGCATCCGGTTCGCCGGCGTTGATGAGCAGGATGCGCAGCGGCCGTTCCTGCGCCAGGACGGACAGTTCAGCTTGCGGCATCGGAGAGGCGTGGAAACGTCATCACTCGGGGGCAAGCGCGGCGGCGGGCCGGCGCTCGGAATTCCATTGACTGACTATCATACCGGAGATCAACAGCAAGCCGCCGAGCCAGCCACGGCCGGTCATGGCTTCGCCCAGCCACAGGAAACCGAAAAAGGCCGCGGCGGCCGGCTCGAAGGCATACACCACGGCCGCTTCGTTGGCCGTGGTGCGCGACTGGCCCCAGGTTTGCAGCGAGATGATGGCGGCGGTAGCGACCACGCCCAGGTAGAGGAAGTTCCAGCGGTGTTCACCGATGGCGTCGACCACCGCGCCCAGCCAGGCGGCGCGGACGGCGGCATCGCCCGGCACCTCGCGCGCCAGCAGCCACAGCGCGGCGCACAGCGCCACGGTGCCAATCTGGGCGGCGGTGACGGTAAGCAGGCGGGTGGCGCGGCGGGTGCGCACTTCCATCAGCTTGACATACACGCCGAAGCACAGCGCGCTCATCAGGGCGAGCGAGTCGCCCAGGCCCCAGGCGCCGCCGTCCCAGCACAGGGCGGCCAGGCCCAGCACCGACATGATCAATGCCAGTACGATGCGGCGCTCCGGCAGGCGTCCGCCCAGCACGCCCAGCAGCGGCACGACCAATACGTTCAGGCCGCAGATGAAGGCATTGCGGTTGGAGGTGGTCAGGGCCAGGCCCTCGACCTGGAACACGAAGCAAAAGAACAGGAGCACGCCGAGGATGGCGCCGGATCGCACGTCGTCGAGTTTGGCGCGCCACAGGAAAGGCGCCAGCAGCAGTGCGCCGAGGGCGAAGCGGACCAGGATGATCCAGACCGCCGAGAAATGCCCGGTGAGGTCTTTCATGGCAGGAAAGGTCGTGCCCCAGACCAGGGTGACGAGCAGCAAGGCGAGGATGCCGTGGAGGTGGCGATGCATACACAAAAAGCCGTATGGTACGCGCCTCGTCAGTAAAAAGGGAAGCCGCGGGCGAACACCCGCTGCCAAAGCGCCGCTGGCGGCTATAATTCCACGCCATGGGGGAACGATATTTAAAGAGCGTTCGCTTGCTGGCCGAGTGCCTGCAAGGCTTCGAGCGGTATTCGGGCGAATCGGTACGGCAGTACGGCCTGACGCATGCGCAGTTCGATATCATTGCCACGCTCGGCAATACGCCGGGCATGAGTTACAAGGAACTGGGCGAGCGCACCCTGATCACCAAGGGCACGCTGACCGGCGTCATCGAGCGCCTGGAACAAAAGGGCCTGGTGCTGCGCGAGCGCAGCAGCGACGACAAACGGTCGTTTTCTGTACGCTTGAGCGATGCGGGCGAGGCTACCTTCCGCGACGTGTTCCCGAAGGTGGTATCGCATGGCAAGCGGCTGTTCGCGGAGTTTGGCGATGCCGAATTCGACGAGTTGGAAACTGTACTCAGGAAGCTGCGCGAGCGCATAGGCCAGGCCGGGCGCCCGGTCCCCTTATCACTACAACAAAAGGAAGAATCTTGAAAACTACCCTGCTCGAGGGCATGAAGCCCGCCCACTTCGACAAGCACATCATCGGCAATATTCTGCTCGACGTGGCTCCGGAAGATGAAGTGCGCCAGGAAAAGATGCTGATCGGCGTGCGCAACGAAGAGGGCGACATCTATCGCCTCATCGGTGCGATGAAAGTGAACAATTTCATGAATGCCGTCGAAGAGCTGATCGACCTCGGCCTGGTCGACGAGCTGCAGGACACCGAAGAGCCGAAAGACGGTTGCGACGCGATCTTCAGCGAAGAGTGACGAGCGTTGTAAAAGTGCCCTAGAGAAAAGTTTGTCTGGGGCACGTCTGATCGTTGAAGTATAATTTTTCGATGGACAGACTTGACGCCCTCAAGAGTATCGCGGCCCAGGCCATCCGCGGCGAACTCAGTTTCCCGACGAATGTCGACGCCACGCTCAGGCTGCAACAAGCCCTGAACGATCCCGAATGCCACGCCGACGCCGCCGCGCGCCTGGTGCAGGCCGAGCCGCTGCTTGCGGCGCGCACCGTCGCGATCGCCAACTCCGTTACCTATAACCGCTCCGGCAACGACGTCACGAATGTGCGCGCCGCCGTGCAGCGGGTCGGTTTCCGCACGCTGGGCGCACTGGCTGCGGCCGTGATCGTGCGCCAGCTGAGCAGCGAAATTACCGATCCCATCTTGCGGGCGAAAGCCGATGCCCTGTGGCGCCATACGGCCCATGTGGCCGCGCTGGCGCAGGTGATTGCGCGCCGGGTCTCGTTCGTCGATCCCGAAACGGCGATGTTCGCCGGCATCGTGCATGAAGTGGGCGGCTTTTATTTGCTGTCGCGGGCGCACGAGTTTCCGGGACTGGTCGAAGGCGGCGCCGACGAATGGCTCGAGCATGGCGAAGTGGCCATCGGCCGCGGCGTGCTGCTGCGCCTGGGCGTGCCGGCGCCGGTAATGGGCGCGATCGAGGCGATGTGGAACGGCATGCGCGCCCTGCCGCCGGAAACCCTGGGCGATACCCTGCTGCTGGCCAACGATTTGTCGCCGGTGTCCTCCCCCCTGCTCGAGCGGCCGGGGGCGACGACCATCGCCGCTGCATCTTCGATCGATTTCGCGGTTGGTGACGGCACACTGGCGCGGATCATGGAAGAGTCTGCGCATGAAGTGCAGAGCCTGACCGCCGCGCTGGTCTGAGACCGGCAAAAAAAATGCCCGCTGGGAAGCGGGCAAAGTCCAAAACTAGGGATGTCCTGAAAGAGACAGCTCCACTATAGTTCCCGGTTCCCGCACACTCTGTGCGCCAGTTCACAGTTATGTGACATTTTTCATTTTCTTCGGTGACGAAGTGAATCGGCAAAAAAAAACCCACTCCAGTGGAGCGGGTGAAGTCCAAAACTAGGGATGTCCTGAAAGAGACAGTTCCACTATACGGTTCGGCTGGCAGCCTCCTCTGTGCGTCATCTCACACAAATGCCGGTTATGTGACATTTCGTCCAAATCGGTGCAGCAGTCGTGTCGTAGAAATGAAAAACCCCGCCGAGTGTGAACCCGGCGGGGTTTTTCATTGCGGCGCCCGCAGGCGCAGCCAGGCGAATTACACGACGGCGCCGTCGGTTTCGTCCTTTTCCTTGACCGGCTTGATCAGGTCTTCGCGCTTCACGCCCAGCCACATCGCAATCGCAGCCGCCACGAACACCGACGAATAGATACCGAAGCAAATGCCGATGGTCAGCGCCATGGCGAAGTGGTGCAGCGAGGGGCCGCCGAAGAGCAGCATCGACAGCACCATCATCTGGGTACAGGCGTGGGTGATGATGGTGCGCGAAATGGTGCTGGTGATCGCGTGGTCGATGACCTCGTGCACGCTCATCTTGCGCTGCTTGCGGAAGGTTTCGCGGATCCGGTCGAAGATGACGACCGATTCGTTGACCGAGTAACCGAGCACCGCGAGCACCGCCGCCAACACCGTCAGCGAGAATTCCCACTGGAAGAAGGCGAAGAAGCCGAGAATGATGACGACGTCGTGCAGGTTGGCCAGGATGGCGGCGACGGCGAACTTCCACTCGAAGCGCACGGCCAGGTAGATCACGACGCCGACGATCACCATGATCAGCGCGTTCAGGCCGTCGGTCGCCAGTTCGTCGCCGACCTGCGGGCCGACGAAGTCGACGCGCTGCAGGGTCACCATTTCGGCGCCGGCCGGGTTGGCGCAGGTGGTGCGCGCCACTTGCTGGCCTTTCTCGAGCACGGTCACCTGCTTCGGCGAACCGCCCTCCGAAGCGCAGATCGCGTTGAACGCTTCCGACGACACGGTGGCGCCGACGGCGGTCTTGACCGGCGGCAGGCGCAGCATGACGTTCTGGGCGGTGCCGAAGGTGCTGACTTCAGGCGCTTCATGGCCGATGCCGCGCAGGGTCGCGCGGATCTTTTCCTGGTCGGCCGCGTGCGGGTAACGCAGTTCCATCACGGTGCCGCCGGTGAACTCGACCGAGAAGTGCAGTTGCTTGGTCACCAGGAAGTACACCGCGGCGACGAAGGTCAGCGCCGAGATCACGTTGAAGATCAACGCGTGGCGCATGAACGGGATGTCCCGCTTGATTTTGAAAAATTCCATGACGATTCCCTAGTCTTATTTCTTTTCAGCTGGCAGGCCCGGCGTCCAGACTGTGCCGACCGCCAGCTTCGTGAGTTTCTTGCCGCGACGGCCGTACCACAGGTTGGCGATGCCGCGCGAAACGAACACTGCCGAGAACATCGAGGTCAGGATACCCAGGGTGTGCACGACAGCAAAACCACGGACGGCGCCCGAACCGAAGATCAGCAGCGCCAGGCCGACGATCAGGGTGGTGACGTTCGAGTCGAAAATCGTGTCCCAGGCATGGCTGAAGCCGTTCGTGATCGCCATCTGCGGCGTGGCCCCGGCGCGCAATTCCTCGCGGATGCGCTCGTTGATCAGCACGTTTGCGTCAATCGCCATACCGAGGGCCAGCGCGATAGCGGCGATACCCGGCAAGGTCAAGGTCGCCTGCAGCATCGACAGCAGGGCCAGCAGGAACAGCACGTTGGCGGCCAGCGCCAGGGCGCTGAAGACGCCGAACATGTGGTAGTAGACGATCATGAAGATCACGATCGCGGCAAAACCCCAGACCGTGGAGTTCAGGCCGCGGCTGATGTTTTCAGCGCCCAGCTGCGGGCCGACCACGCGTTCCTCGATGAATTCCATCGGCGCCGACAGCGCGCCCGAGCGCAGCAGCAGCGCCAGTTCGTTGGCGTCCTCGATGCTGCCGATGCCGGTGATCTGGAAGGTCGAGCCGAGTTCGCCCTGGATGGTCGGGGCGGTCGGCACCGTGTACTTGCCCTTTTCCTTGAGCAGGATCGCCATGCGCTTGCCGATGTTTTCACGGGTGACCAGGCGCACCTTGCGCCCGCCGTCGCCGTTCAGGTCGAGCGAGACGGCCGGCTGCTGGTTCTGGTCGAAGGTGGCAACGGCGCTGGAGATGTAGTCGCCGGTGATGATGATGTCTTTCGACACCACGACCGGGGCGCCGCGGCCTTCGGTGAACAGTTCCGAATTGAGCGGAATGGCCGCCGACAGTTCGGTGCCCGGGGTGATGGTCGAATCGACCATGCGCATTTCCAGGGTCGCGGTGCGGCCGATGATGTCTTTCGCACGGGCCACGTCCTGCACGCCCGGCAATTGCACGACGATGCGGTCGGCGCCCTGGCGCTGGATGACCGGCTCGGTCACGCCCAGTTCGTTGATGCGCTTCGACAGGGTCGTGATGTTCTGGTTGACGCCCTCTTCCACCGTGCGCTTGAGCGCTTCCGGCTTGAGCGTGACCATGAGTTTCAGGTCGGTGCCGTCGGCGGCGTCGGCCAGCAGCAGGTCTTGCGACTGGCCGCCGAGGGTGGCGCGGGCCGCGCTGCGGGTGGCTTCGTCGCGGAAGGTGACTTCCACGGTGTTGCCGACGCGCTCGATACCGGCGTGGCGGATGTTCTTGTCGCGCAGGATGCTGCGCACGCTCGCTTGCGTGCCCTTCATCTTGGTTTCCAGGACGGCGCGCGAATCGACTTGCAGCAGGAAGTGGACGCCGCCGCGCAGGTCGAGGCCGAGGTTCATCGGCAGCGCGCGCAGGGACTGCATCCAGGCCGGCGTATTTTTGACCAGGTTGACGGTGACGATGTAGTCGGGATCGGCCTGGTCGCGGTTGAGCTGGCGCTCGAGCGCGAGCTTGGCCTTGAACTGGGCGTCGGTATTGTCGAAACGGGCGCGTACGGCCGAGGAATTACCCGAACCTTCCAGGCTCACCTGGTTGGCCGGAACACCTTCGCGTTTCAACGCGTCTCCGACCTGCTGCGCAGTGTCGCTCGTGATCTTGACCGCCGTTTTGCCGGTCGTGACCTGCAAGGCCGGCGATTCGCCGAAGTAGTTGGGCGCCGTGTACAGCGCACCCAGCAGGAGCGCGACAGCGATCAGTATGTATTTCCAGACGGGATAGCGATTCATAGTGTTCCAGCGTTCAATGTTGAGCGGCGTACGGCCCGGACGGGAAGCCCTGGGCAATGCCCGGGGCTGCGCGCGTGCTTACAGCGACTTGAGCGTGCCCTTCGGCAGCAGCGTCGTGACGGCGTTCTTTTGCACAATCATCTCGGTACCGGCCGCCACTTCCAGCGTGACATAGGCATCTTTTACTTGCACGACACGGCCCAGGACGCCGCCGGCGGTAATGACTTCGTCGCCCTTGGTCAGCGCTTCCATCATCGCCTTCATTTCTTTCTGGCGCTTTTGCTGGGGACGGATCATGAGGAAATACATGACCACGAACATGATGATCAGCGGTGCGAAGGTCGTCAGGTTGGCCATCAGGCCAGGATCGGCAGCGGTGGTGGTTTGCGCGTACGCGTTGGAAATGAACACAAGGACTCCGATTATGAGATAAAAATTAGCGCTGTATTCTAGCACCGGCGAACCGGCAGCGGCCATTTCGGGTAGTTGGAGGGACTTTCGGAAATTGCAAGTAGGAAATCGTTTAAATCCCGCGTGCGCGGTCCGCCGCGAACTGCAGTCTAAACGCGTTGAACCCGTCCGCATCGATCGCATCGCGCATCTCCTGCATCAGGTTCAGGTAATAGTGCAGGTTGTGGATCGTGTTCAGGCGCGCGCCCAAAATTTCGTTCGAGCGGTGCAGGTGGTGCAGGTAGGCGCGCGAGAAATTCTTGCAGCAGTAGCAGGTGCAGGACTCGTCCAGCGGCGCGGTGTCTTCCTTGTAGCGCGCGTTCTTGATCTTCACGTCGCCGAAACGCGTGAACAGCCAGCCGTTGCGGGCATTTCGGGTCGGCATGACGCAATCGAACATGTCGACGCCATTGGCCACGCCGTCGACCAGGTCTTCCGGCGTGCCGACGCCCATCAGGTAATGCGGCTTGTTTTCCGGCAGGCGCGGGCCGACGTGGGCCAGGATGCGCTGCATGTCTTCCTTCGGTTCGCCCACCGACAGGCCGCCGATGGCGAGGCCCGGGAAATCGATCTCTTCCAGTCCGGCCAGGGATTCGTCGCGCAGGTGCTCGTACATGCCGCCCTGGACGATGCCGAACAGCGCATTCGGATTTTCACCGCGGTTAAATTCGTTCATCGAGCGCTGGGCCCAGCGCAGCGACATGCGCATCGACTTCGCCGCTTCTTCGGCGGTGGCGGCGCGGCCATCGATCTCGTAGGGCGTGCATTCGTCGAACTGCATCACGACGTCCGAGTTCAGCGCGCGCTGGATCTGCATCGACACTTCCGGCGACAGGAAGCGGCGCGAACCGTCGATCGGCGAAGCAAAAGTGACGCCCTCTTCCGTGATCTTGCGCATTGCGCCCAGCGAAAACACCTGGAAGCCGCCCGAGTCGGTGAGGATCGGCTTGTCCCAGCCCATGAAGCCGTGCAGGCCGCCGAACTTGTTGAACACTTCCACGCCCGGGCGCAGCCACAGGTGGAAGGTGTTGCCGAGGATGATCTGCGAGCCGACTTCTTTCAATTCGACCGGGTCCATCGCCTTGACCGTGCCATAGGTCCCGACCGGCATGAAGATCGGCGTCTCGATCGTGCCGTGGTTCAGAGTCAGGCGGCCGCGGCGCGCGTTCGACAGGCCGCTGGTGTCTTTTTTAAGGAGGGTAAATTCGAGCATCGGTAATTATTGACGTGAAGTGGTTGTCAGCAGCATGGCGTCGCCGTAGCTGAAGAAGCGGTATTCGTTGGCGATCGCGTGGACATAGGCCGCACGGATCGGCGCGTAACCGGCAAAGGCCGACACCAGCATCAGGAGGGTCGACTTCGGCAGGTGAAAATTGGTGATCAGGCGCGTGACGGTCTTGAATGTGTAGCCGGGCGTGATGAACAGGGCCGTGTCGGCGCTGCCGGCGACCAGCTCGCCCGATTGCGAGGCCGACTCGAGCGCGCGCAGGGAGGTGGTGCCGACGGCGACCACATCGCGTCCGGCGGCTTTGGCCGCGCGCACGGCATCGACCGTCTCTTGCCCGATTGTGTACCACTCGGTGTGCATCTGGTGCGCCGACAGGTCTTCCACGCGCACCGGCTGGAAGGTGCCGGCGCCGACGTGCAGCGTGACATACGCGAAGTTGACGCCCTTGGCTTTCAGCTTGTCGAGCAGCGGCTGGTCGAAATGCAGGCCGGCGGTGGGCGCGGCCACCGCCCCCGGCTCTTTCGAGTACACCGTCTGGTAACGCTGCTCGTCGAAGTCGTCAGCCGCATGCTCGATATACGGCGGCAGCGGCAGGCGGCCGTGCGCCTCGATCAGCTCGAAGACGTCGCCTTCGAAGTGCAGGGTGAAGAACTCGCCGGCGCGCTCGCCCGTGGTGACATCGAAGGCGTCGGCCAGGCGGATGCGGTTGCCGGGTTTTGGCGACTTGGAAGCGCGCACCTGCGCCAGCACCGTGCGCTCGTCCAGCACGCGCTCGACCAGCACCTCGACCTGGCCGCCGGTTTCCTTGACGCCGAAAAAGCGCGCCTTCAGAACGCGCGTGTCGTTCATCACGAGCAGGTCGCCAGGCTGGAGCTGGTCGACGATGTCGGCGAAATGGCGGTCCAGGATCTGGTCGCCGTCGAGCTGGAGCAGGCGCGAAGCGCTGCGGCTAGCCAGGGGCAATTGCGCAATGCGCTCGGGCGGCAGTTCGAAATCGAAATCGGAGAGCGAGTACGGGAGCGGGGACATAAGCGAATGCGTTCTGTTCAATTCTGGGAAAATGTATGCTGGCAGCCTTACAATATGGGCCAAGCATGTGTGGCGAACCCTCTATTTTAGCCTGATGCATGCCAATCTGCCGTGTTTATGCCCGCTCCCAAGACCCCAGCCGCCCCTAAAACGACACAAACCAAGCTCGCCAAGCTCGGCCTGCGCACGGACATGGACCTGGTCCTGCACCTGCCGATGCGCTACGAGGACGAGACCAAGATCGTGTCCATTCGCGAGGCCTGCCTGCGCGGCGGCCATGTGTCGCAGGTCGAGGGCGTCGTCACGAAAAACGAGATCAGCCTGAAGCCGCGGCGCCAGCTGCTCGTCACCATTGCCGACGCGTCCGGCGAGCTGCTGCTGCGCTTCATGAATTTCTACGGCAGCCAGGTCAAGCAGCTGTCCGAAGGCGTGCGCGTGCGCGCCCGCACCGAGATCAAGCACGGCTTCTTCGGCGCCGAGATGGTGCACCCGATCTACAAGGTGGTGAACGAAAACGCGCCGCTGCCGACCTCGCTCACGCCGGTGTATCCGTCGGGCGAGGGCCTGTCGCAGCCGATCCTGCGGCGCGCGATCGCCGACGCGATGCGGCGCGTCAGCTGGGTCGACACCGTGCCGGTCGCCATCCGGCGCCAGATGGACCTGATCGACTTCGAGCCGGCGGTGAAACTGCTGCACTACCCGCCGGTGGATGCCGACGAATACGCGCTGATGGAAAAATCGCATCCGGCCTGGACGCGCATGAAGTTCGACGAGTTGCTGGCGCAGCAGCTGTCTTTGAAACGCGCCCAGCGCGCCCGCCGCGACAAGGGTGCGCCGACGCTGCGCACGGTCGGCGCCTTGTCGGAAGGTTTTCTGGCCACGCTCCCCTTCGCGCTGACCGGCGCCCAGCAGCGCGTGGTGAAAGAGATCCGCGCCGACCTGCGCGAGGGTTACCCGATGCAGCGCCTGTTGCAGGGCGACGTCGGCAGCGGCAAGACGGTGGTGGCGGCGCTGGCCGCCGCCCAGGCCATCGACAGCGGCTACCAGGCGGCGCTGATGGCGCCCACCGAAATCCTGGCCGAGCAGCATTTCAGGAAAATCGCCGCGTGGATGGAGCCGCTCGGCGTGAAAGTGGCCTGGCTGACCGGCAGCCTGAAGAAAAAGGACAAGGCGGCGGCCAACGAACTGGTCGAGTCGGGCGAGGCGCACCTGGTGATCGGCACCCACGCCCTGATCCAGGACACGGTGCAGTTCGCGAAACTGGGCCTGGTGATCGTCGACGAGCAGCACCGCTTCGGCGTCGGCCAGCGCCTGACCCTGCGCAACAAGGGCAGCGACGGCCTGGTGCCGCACCAATTGATGATGTCGGCCACGCCGATCCCGCGCACCCTGGCGATGACCTATTACGCGGATCTGGAGGTCTCGGTGATCGACGAGCTGCCGCCCGGCCGCAGCCCGATCGTCACGCGCGCGATCGACCAGAACCGGCGCGAGGAAGTCATCGAACGCGTGCACGCTGCCGCGCTCGAGGGGCGCCAGGTCTACTGGGTCTGCCCCCTGATCGAGGAATCGGAAGTGCTGCAGCTGCAAACGGCCACCGAAACCTACGACACCCTGGCCGAAGCGCTGCCCGACCTGCAGGTCGGGCTGGTGCACGGGCGCATGAAGCCGGCCGAGAAGCAGGCGGTGATGGATGCGTTTACCGCGGCCGAGGTGCACGTGCTGGTGGCGACCACCGTGATCGAGGTCGGCGTCGACGTGCCGAATGCCTCGCTGATGGTGATCGAGCATGCCGAGCGTTTCGGCTTGTCGCAGCTGCACCAGCTGCGCGGACGCGTCGGGCGCGGATCGGCCGCCAGCGTCTGCCTGCTGCTGTACCAGAGCCCGCTCGGGCAGGTGGCCAAGCAGCGCTTGATGACGATGCGCGAGACCACCGACGGTTTCGAGATCGCCCGCCGCGATTTGGAAATTCGCGGCCCCGGCGAGTTCTTGGGTGCGCGCCAGTCGGGGCAGGCGATGCTGCGCTTTGCCGACCTGGAAACCGACCAGTGGCTGGTGGAACATGCGCGCGATATCGCGGCCGCGCTGCTGGAGCGCGAAACGGCCGAGAACGTGGCGATCGTGGATGCGCACCTGGCGCGATGGCTGGGCGGGCGCGAGGAATTTCTGAAGGTGTGAACCGCCATCGCGGAGACGCCGGCTAGGTCCCGATCGCGCTCGTGAACGTCAACCGGTTCCCGAACGGATCCTTTACCGTCATGTCGCGCGAACCCCAGGGCGTATCGTCCACCGACGGCCGGTAGTAGCCGTACTGCTTGTTCGTCAGCTCGGCGTGATACGCGTCGATATCATCGCAGGCGATCCGCATTGCGGAGCCCGGGCAGCAATCGCCATGGTGCTCGGTCAGGTGCAGCACGCAGCCGGCGCGCGATACCTGCAGGTAGAGCGGCAAGTCTGGCTCGAAGCGGTGTTCCCAGTCGACCTGGAAGCCGAGGAAACCAAGATAAAACTCGCGTGCCTTGGTTTCGTCGAAGATGCGCAGGATCGGGGTGATTGGGGCGAGTTGCATATTATTCCGCCCTGGTCAGTTCAACCCCATCCACCGTCATTTTCCATTTGTCGCCGACGCGGTGCGGCGGCTTGCTGACGACGAAGGTAGAGCGCACCATCAAGGCGCCGACATCGAAATTGTCGCCATCGAAGCCCTGCAAATCGAGGTTCAGGTCCATCTTCTTGTTCGGGCGGTCGCGCTTGTACTTGACCTTGCCGTCCTTGCCGAGTTGCAGGCGCATGTCCTTGCCTTGCCAGTCGCCGACATAGGCGATCTTGTCGGCGGGGATGGGAAGCGGCGCTGCTTGAGCTGGTACAGACAGGAAGCAAGCGGCGAGGATGGCGGTGCGCAGGATATGCATGGAAGGCCTTGGCAAACAGTGGATGTGCAACAAGCTGCCGAGTATTCGCCTGACACCTTGCATTGTCAACATGCATACTCCAGATTGCCTGTCGCTTAAAGCGCCGTGTCCGCCTCGTAACTCACCCCGATCTGGCGCCGGATCTCGTCCATCACGCCCATCAAGGCCAGCGTCTCGTCGTGCGTCATGCCGGGGCTCTCGATGAGCCCCGCACGCCAGCAGCGCTGCGCTTCGATCACTTCGTGCACGTAGCCGTTGCCCAGGAATGGCGTGTCGACCGTGCGCGTGCTGCCATCCTCCAGCGTGACCGTCAGGGAGCGGGCGCGGTGGAACATGCTGTTCATGCGCACGTGGCCGCGCGTGCCCGACACCGTCAGTTCGCCCGGCGTGCGCGCGATGAGCGAGCAGCTGCAGACGGATAGACCGCCGCCTTCGTGACTCAGGGTGAACCCGGTCTGGACGTCGACGCCGGTTGGTCCCAGCTGCGCCTGGGCGCGCACCGAGCGCACGGGGCCGAGCAGGCTGGCCGCAATCGACAGCGGATAAATGCCCAGGTCGAGCAGCGCGCCGCCGCCCAGTTCGGGATTGAAGACGCGGTGCTCGGGATCGACCTTGGCGGTGAAGCCGAAGTCGGCCACGACCTGGCTGACGTCGCCGATCTCGCCCGAGGCGACGATGCGCTTGACCTCTGCCAGTGCCGGCATGAAGCGCGTCCACATCGCCTCCATCAGGAACAGGCGTTGATGACGCGCGCTGGCCACGACCCCTTCGGCCTCGCGCCGGTTCACCGTAAACGCTTTTTCGCACAGCACGCCCTTGCCTGCCTCCAGGGCCAGCAGCGCGTTGGCGGCGTGTTGCGGATGCGGTGTGGCGATGTAGACCAGGTCGATGTCGGGCGCTGCCACCAACGTCTCGTAAGAGCCATACGCGCTAGCTGGAAAGTCGCCGGCAAAGGCGTCGGCCTTGTCCTGGCTGCGCGAGGCGACGCCGGCCAGCACCGCATCCGGCACGTCTCGTAAAGCCTCGGCAAAGGCGCGTGCGATCTTGCCCGTGCCGAGGATGCCCCAGCGTACCGCGTCAGTCATGGCCTTGTCCTTTTATGTGATGCGCTTCGGCCGGAACACCGTCGCGTCCCGGTAGAAATCGCGGTCCTGCCCCGGCCACCAGCCCGGCACGCCCAGCACAGGCAGCGGCGTGAAGCTGGCCGTGGTCAGTTCGTCGCTGCGCAGCGCGGCGGCGACTGTCGCGTCGAGCCAGGTGCGCCGGCCGCCAGTATCGAGATCGAAATAGGCGTCGTCGGCGAAGACGATGCGGGTGTGGGCGGTGATCGCCTTGCGCGGGGCGACCAGCTTTTCCATCAGGGCGTGGCCGAACAGCCAGAGCTGGGCGTCGGCACCGAACATGGCGCGCTTTTCGAACAACACCGACTCCCAGCAGTGCGCGCGCAGCTCGTCCACCAGCTCGCGCCCCTCGCTCGACGCGCGCACCACCAGCAGCGCGGCGTTTTCGTCGAAGATGGTGGCGGCGTCGCGTGCCGGCCCGCGCGCTTTGCCGGCGCCGCCGAGGGCCGCGATCTGCGCCGCCTGCAGGGCGTTGAGTTCGCGCTTGGTGAGTGGAAAAGTCTGCCAGACGAGGCCATTGAAAAAGTCGTGCAGGTTGTCGCGCGTGGGCACCTGGCCGGTGGCGCCGATGAATTCTTCATAGGCCCTGCCCTCGGGCAGCGCTTCCTGCGGCACGAAGCTGATCGGCAGGCCCGTGTGGTTGCGCAGGTCGAGGCGCGCCGCGTTGCGGTTGAAGGCAGCGGCGAAGGTCTCGCCGTCGAGCAGCAGGGCGTCATGCGCGGGGCGCACGCTGTCGTACCACGGCCGCGACCAGTCAATCTGCGCAAGCTCCTGCGCCACTTACAGCATCTTCCAGTCGATGCGTTCGCCGGCGTTCAACGGCACCAGCGCGTCCTCACCCATCGGTACCGTCGCCGGCAGGTTCCAGGATTCGCGCACCAGCGTGATCGTGTCGACGTTGCGCGGCAGGTTGTAGAAGGCCGGACCGTTGAAGCTGGCAAAGGCTTCCAGTTTGTCAAGCGCGCCCGCCTGGGCAAAGGCTTCGGTGTACAGCTCCATCGCGTGCAGCGCCGTATAGCAGCCGGCGCAGCCGCAGCTCGACTCTTTCGCGCCGATGGCGTGCGGGGCCGAATCGGTGCCGAGGAAAAAGCGCTCGTCGCCGCTGGTGGCGGCCGTGACCAGCGCCAGGCGGTGCTCTTCGCGTTTCAGCACCGGCAGGCAGTAATAGTGCGGACGGATACCGCCGCGGAAGATCTCGTTGCGGTTGTAGAGCAGGTGGTGCGCGGTGATGGTGGCGGCGATCGGGCCTTCGGCTTCGGCCACGTACTGGGCCGCGTCGCGGGTGGTGATGTGCTCGAAGACGATGGCCAGCGCCGGCATGTCGCGGCGCAGCGGACGCATCACGCGCTCGATGAAGACGGCTTCGCGGTCGAACAGGTCGATGTCATTGTCGGTGACTTCGCCATGCACCAGCAGCGGCATGCCGACTTCCTGCATCACCTCGAGCGTGCGGTAGCATTTTTTGAGGTCGGTGACGCCGGCCTGCGAATTGGTGGTCGCGCCGGCCGGGTACAGTTTCACCGCGTGGATGAAGCCGCTGTCCTGGGCGCGCCGGATCTCGTCGGGGTCGGTGTCGTCGGTCAGGTAAAGCGTCATCAGCGGCTCGAACGCCATGCCTTCCGGGAGCGCGGCCAGGATGCGGTCGCGGTAGGCGGCAGCGGCAGCCACGGTCGTGACCGGCGGCTTCAGGTTCGGCATCACGATGGCGCGGGCGAACTGGCGCGCCGTATGCGGCAGCACGCTGGCCAGCGCCGCGCCGTCGCGCAGGTGCAGGTGCCAGTCGTCTGGACGGGTGATCGTGATGGATTGCGGGATCTCGATGGTGGACATGGCGGCTCTCGAATGCGGGACGGCGTTATTTTACCTGTATGGGCGATGTCGGGCGCGCTTGTTCAACGGCGTGGACTCGGGAGTCCACCCTTGTATCTTGATCGTATTGATGGTTAGCTACTATCAATAGAGGTGAAGGTCATCTTGGGTCCACCCTTAAGGCTCGACCTTGCAATGTAGATCAAGCCCTTCACCTCGT
>NZ_JCASIN010000009.1:0-116414 GCF_059685915.1 Telluria sp. LT2P34 | reverse complement strand
GTTGCCCGGATTGGCCATGATCGAATTGTTCGGCGAAATCAGCGGCCGCAGCACGGCGGTGAGGTTGGCCGCCGATTCATACGACAGGTGGAAGATTTGCGTGGCGATCTGGTCGCCCTGGACGCGGGTGCCGCGCTTGCCCACCTGGGTCGGCGAAGATTGCAGCTTGGCTTCCGCTTCCGGCACTACCTTGGCATAGCCTTCGCCGGTGGTGACCACGGCAAAGCCCTGCAGCCGCAGTGCCGACGTCAGCAGGCCGAAGGCCTGGCTCTTGGTCAGCGACCTTTCCGATTGCAGGGTGATCGTGCCTTTGACGCGCGGGTCGACGATGAAGGTCATCCCGGTGTAGTGGCCGACGGCCTTGATGACGGACTCGATGTCGGCGTTCACGAAGCTGAGGGCGGCGGCGTTTTCCTGTCCCTGGGACAGGGCCGGCAGCGGCGCCGTGGCCACCGCGCAGCACAGCAGGGCGGCGACGATGCGCTGTCGCGCCGGGCGTCGTGCCGAATCGCGTGCTGGAAAATAAGGGGTGCTACGGAAGGATGTTTTCATTATCTGAACTCTAATGCGATTATGTTTTTACCGTCCACCATGCGGCGCTGTCCCAACAGGTTCAGCATATTGCCCAGGGTCTCTTCATATCCTTCGGCAGCCGACGCTTGCCCGGAAAAACGCAGGCGTCCGTCCTGCAGCGTTCCACTTCCCGACAACAGCAAGGCGCCGCGCACCGTGCGCAACACCAGGTCAGCCTGGGCGCCACGCCAGTCCAGCGCCATTTCATAGCTGCCCAGCGGCCGGATCGGCGACATGCGCGAACCCATGTCGTTCATCGACAGGACCGTGCGTCCGGTGACCGCGATGCTGCCCGGCTGGCGTACGAGGTCGAGCCGGTTCCATGACAGGCGCAGCACGCCCGACGGCATCAGCGTATTGAGCGGTGCGCCCAGTCCGGCAAGGCCTTCGGCCGGCAACAGCAGCTGCCCTTCGCTGACCTGCCATTGCGACCAGCTGCCCTCGATGCGCACCGGGCCGGCCAGCGCCTGGGCGTTTTCAAGGCGCATGTTCACGCGTCCGAACAGGACCAGCGGCGACAACTGCCAAGAAAAGCGTCCCGGCAACAGCGGCGTCACCGATCCACCCTGGCCCGCCGCCCCGCCCACGAAGGCTGAACCGTTCCAGAGCGTACCTTGCGCATCCCCGAGAGTCAAACGGCCGCCGGTCTGGCGTTCCACGATCGTCCCGAGCCAACTTGCCGGCAGGAACACGAGCATCGTCAGCGTGACTGCCAGTACCAGCACCATCAACCATCCGAATGTTCGCTTCATCGGGCGCCGGTGCCAAGGTCCTGGCGCAAGGTCAGGCTGGCGTCGACCTGGCCGACCGGGTCCTGGGCGCTGAATGTGCCTTCTTGCACGGCGATGCGGTTTTCGCGGCGCTGGGCGTCGAGCCATCCGACCAGGTTGGCGAAGGACACCTTGGACACTTGCAGGCGGGCGAATTCGCCGGTCAGTGTCAGCGAGGTGGGCGTGATGCCGCGCGCGTTCAGGCTGGCCTGCAGGGTCTCGCGCGTCATGGGCGTGACTGCCACCGGCGCCTGGCCGACGAGCGCACGCGCCTGGCCGGCCATGCTGGCCACCTCGGCCGCCTGCAGGCGCAGCGCGGGCAGCGAGCGCTGCAGGCGAGCGCGGCCTTCGACCGCCGGTTCGATCAGGCCCATGTAGGTCAGCGCCAGCGCGACGACGACGAAACCGGCGGCAAGATAGCGGCGCTCCTGCTCGGTGCGCGCGATCCAGTAAGCGCCGGCGCGCTCGCGCGCCCGGCCGACAGTATTACCCAGGCTCATGGCTTGGCTCCCGTACTGCGCACCACCCAGTTGGCGGGTGCGGATGAGTCCAGAGTGAGGCCGCGTGCGGCCAGGGCCGCCTGCAGCTGGCGCAGCGCGTTCGGGTCGACCGTTTCAGGTTTGACTGTGACCCGCAGCGTGCGTTCCTTGTATTCGATTGAGCTAATGCCTGGTGGGCTCATCATTTCGCGGATGGCGTCGCCCAGCGAGCCGGCCATGTAAATGAATTCGTCGGGGCCGATCTTGCCGGTGCCGCTCTGGGCCCGGGCGATGTTCTGGCGCATCTGGGCAACGGGATCGGCGGCCGGCTCGTTCGGATACACCGACTTGAAGGTGTCGTTGATTTGCTGGCGCACGACGTTCGCCTCGCCACGCAGGCGCAGCCATTCGATGTTGATGCCGGCCAGGTTGACGACCACCGCCAGGAAAGTCAGCGCGATCGGCACGCGCCAGGGGCGCCAGTCGCGCTGGCGCGCACCGGCCGCGCCCAGGCCAGGCACCAAATCAAAAGTGACGCTGCGCGCGCCGGCGATCCAGTGCGCCCAGTCGTCGGCCTCGAGCATGGTGCCGGGACCGGCTTCGGCCAGCAGCACGCCGTATTCGCCCATCTGATCACGCGGCACGTAGAGCGTCAGGGGCGCGTCGCCGGCCAGCGCGCGCGCCGTCTGCAGCGCCACCGCCGGGTTGGCTTCGAGTGCCATTCCGAGCCCTTCGTACTGGCCCTGGCGCAGCAGCAGTTCGCCGCCGACGATGGCCGCGCTCACGCCGCCCGGCTGCCAAGGCAGGCACAGCTGCGCCGGCAGCGCCGACACGCCGCGTGCGCCTTGCGCCAGCAACGTGCGCACCAGCGGTTCGAGCCAGTCGCGCGCAACGACCGCCACCGGACACACGCCGGCGGCGCTGGCGGGCGCCGCGACCAGTACGCAGTCGAGCGGATCGCCCAGGATGTGTTCTTCGACCAGGCCGGGCAGCGCTGCGCGCAGGCGCGGACCGGACAGCGGCGGCACCTGCAGCGCCAGCATGTTGACGTCAGTACCGGCCAGCAGCAGCACGACGCGGCGGCTGGCGGCGACGATGTCGCTCAAGCCGCGCAGCACGCCCTCGCCTTGTTGTTCGATGTTGCCGCCGTCGCCGACGAGGGCATAACGGCAGGGCGTGTCTTCACCTTCTGCGCGCGCCGGATGCCGGATATAAAGTGTAGCCAAACCGTCTCGCTTTCTTTTAGTTTTGACGAACCCACACAACCTTGACAGCGCCGCCGATGCCGCCCGGCGTGTTGTCTTCGCGCTGGATCAGGGACTGCGCGTTGAGTGCGGCGCGCTCGAGCCGGATCCGGCTATTCACAATGAACCAGTTGCTTTTGACGCTGATCGAATCGTCGGCCCAGACGCGGGCGCCGCCGACATCCGTTTTGAACTTTTCCGGGTCGATCCATGGCACATTACGCCGCCGCGCCAGCAAGGCATTGGCTTCGGACAGCGAATAATTCGGTACCACCGCCGCCAGCACTTCGGCCGAGGCCGTATTCACATTCACCGCGGTGCGGTTGGGCAGCACGATCACGAAGGGACGCAGCCGCTCGAGCATTTCTGGCGTAAAACCTTTTACTGTCAGCAAATCGTCGACTTCCATGAAACGGATCGGGGTGCCGATGCCTTCGCGCGACACCGGCAGCGTATTGAGTGCACTCGGGTCGACGCCCGTATTGTCGCCGTCGCGGCCGGCTCCGGCCAGGCCGCCCCCACCGGCGCCGCCGGCGCCCTCGCCGCCCGGATTGCCGATCGAACCCGGATCGCGTTCGCGGCCGCCAGTTTCTTCGCCCGTGTTCGGATCGACATTGCCCTCCGGCTCGAACACCGGCTGGCTGGCCGCAACCAGATTCGCCGTGGTGCGCGCCAGCGCCGGATTGATGCGCAGGTTGGTCAAAAGGCGCTGGAAAATCTCCATCTGCGCCTTGTCGATCCTGTTTCCGCTTTCCAAGTTACGCAGATTGTAACGCGAGGTGGCATCCATGATCTCGCCCGACAGGCTGGCGTCGAAAGTTTCGCCTTCCACGCGCTCGCGCTCGATGTACTGGTCGAGCCGGGTTTCGGCCAGCGGCGTGGCCCAGACCTGGGTCAGCGCCGTATAGGTACTGGTGTAAGCGTCCTGGCGCAAGACCAGGGTGGCCCAGTCGAGGGCGCCGCGCAGGATCCAGCGCGTCTGCTGGTTCAGGCGCTGGTTTTCCATCGAGCGCACCTGCACTTGCTGCTGCCAGAACAGGCTGGTGACGATCGAGATCGCCAGCGTGGTCAGCAGCAAGGCGGTGATCACGGCGACGCCGCGCTGGCGCCGCGGGGCACGGTAAGGGCGCATCACATATTCCCCATCAGATATTCCCCAAGAGGAAAGATTTCGTCAGGGGCTGAGGATAGCCGCGCGTCGCCAGCACCACCTGCACGCCGCCGATGGCAAGCGCCGCCGGGGCGCCCTGCGGCACGGCCTCGGGCTGCTTGCGCCAGGCATTGTTTTGCCAGACCAGCACGCCCATCGAATCGACGCCGCCATGCAGGCGCACCGGCGGCGTGGTGTCGGTATCGCTGAGCGAGGCTTGCCACAGGGCGTCGAGTTCGAGCAGGTCGCGGGTGGCGATCGATTCGCGCCGCAGCAAGTTGCCGTCCTGCAGGCGGTAGGCCACCACCTGCAGCCGCGCCGGCTCGTTTTCGTTGAACACGGTGCGGATCAGGGTCAGGCGGTTGTCGTCCTGGGCCAGGTAGGGCCGGCGGCCCATCAGGGTGGCGTCGGCGGCGTGCTCGCAGTCGCTCTGCATCTGGGCAAAGGTCAGCTGCAGGCCGCGCGTCATTTCCATCTGCTCGGTGAGGGCGACGCGCGCGCGCACGATGCCGTCGAGGCCGCGCCAGCCGAGCACGGCCACCATGGCCAGGATGCCGATCGCCACCAGCAATTCGACCAGCGTGAAGCCGTGGGCCGAGCGGGAAAAGGAGCCGCACCGTGCTGTCATCGCGGCCTCAGCACAAGCTGGATCAGTTTCAGGATGCGCCGGTTCGGGTTGTCCATGTCGTAGACCGACACTTCGACCCGGCGCAGTTGCGGATTCGGGCTGACCAGGACTTCTTCCTGGCACATCAGGCGCAGGTCGCCCTGGCCGCAGGCAAAGCTGCGCTTGCCCACTTCGGGAAATTCCCGGGTCAGGCGAATCTGCACGAGGCGGTTCTCGGCCGACCAGGTGGCCATCATCGAGGCCCGCAGGCCGGCGCTGTTCGAGGCCAGGCTGCCGACCGCGCGCAGGCCGGCGGCCAGCGCCGTGCCGACGATGACGAGGGCGACCAGCACTTCGAGCAGGGTAAAGCCTCGGGAATGATTTCGGCGCAGCATTTTATTGTTGGCCCGGTTCGACGACCGTAAAGTGGCCCACGCCGTCGGCGCGGATCGCCACGCTATGGTCGCCGCTGGCCAGCGTCAGCACGAACGGCTTGTCGACCGGCTCGCGTCCAAAGGTGACGCGCAGCGACTCGTTGAAGCCCGGTGCGGGCGGGTCGAGCAGGAGCCGCACCGGCGCATTGCGAAACGGCCGTTCGCGCAGCAGGTCGTCGCGGGTCACCGGCGCCCAGCCGTCCTCGTTGCGCACCATGAAACGGTAGCGCTCGGGGCTGGCCTCGAAGGCCACCTGGCGGTTGCGCACGATGGCTTCGTCGCGCGCTAGCTGCAGCAGCAGCGTCAGGCGCTTGGCTTCGTCCTCGAGATCCTGGCGCGGGCTGGGAATGGCGTTCAGCGACACCATCCCCAGCGTGATGCCGATGATGGTCATCACGATCAGGATTTCGACCAGGGTAAAGCCTGCCGCCCGGTGAGCTTTGCGTGGCGGCGCGCTGGCAGCCATGGTGTGCTGTTATCCCTGCCAGGAGCCGACGTCGGCGTCCTCGCCCTCGCCGCCGGACTGGCCGTCGGCGCCGAACGAGAAGACGTCGATCTCGCCGTGCAGGCCGGGCGACAGGTACTGATAGGCATTACCCCAGGGATCCTTCGGCAGCTTTTCGACATAGCCGCCGTCTTTCCAGCCGTTGGCCGCCGGGCCGGACGTCGGCTTGGTGGTCAGCGACTGCAAGCCCTGCTCGGTGGTCGGATAGCGCTGGTTGTCCAGCTTGTAGAGTTTCAGCGCCTGCATCAGGGTGGCGATGTCGGTCCTGGCCGCGACGACGCGCGACTCGCCGGTACGGCCGAGCAACTTCGGCACCACCAAGGCGCCCAGGATGCCGATGATGACCACGACAACCATGATTTCAACGAGGGTGAAGCCGCGCGCAAAACGGCGGCGAACTGCACGGTGCGGAACGATCTGCATAGTCAATCTTGGTAGGTGGAGTGGAACAAGCGACTTAGTATAAGGCCGAATGGCGACAGCGGCCACCGGTGGGTGCAACATTGTAGGGCAGAGCCAGACCTGTCGCGTTCAACCGTGCGCAGGGTAGGTTGAGTGAGCCGAGTGGGCCGAACCGGCCGCGCAGACCGGGCAGGCCGGATTACGCGCGACGCTCACGGCTGTCCATTCCATGGCGCGGCCGTCGAGCAGGAGCAGGCGTCCGCGCAGCGGCTCGCCAATGCCCAGCAGCAGTTTTAAAGCCTCGGCCGCCTGCGCCGCGCCGACGATCCCGACCAGCGGCGCGAACACGCCCATCGTGCCGCAGGCGGCATCCTCGAAACCGCTGTCCTCGGGAAACAGGCAGGCATAGCAGGGGCAATCGGGGCGGCGGCTGTCGAACACGGACAACTGGCCGTCGAAGCGGATTGCGGCGCCCGCCACCAGCGGTACCCCGGCGGCGACGCAGGCGCGGTTCAGGGCGTGGCGGGTGGCGAAGTTGTCGCTGCAATCGAGCACGACCGAGGCGCCGCATGCCAGTTCGAGCAGGCGCTGCGGGCCGGCGCGTTCGCGCAGGCTTGTCACGCATACTTCCGGATTGATCTCGCCCAGGGCGATGCGGCCGGAGTCGACCTTCGCCATGCCGATGCGTGCGCTCGTGTGCATGAGCTGGCGCTGCAGGTTGGTGAGGTCGACCGTGTCGTCGTCGACCAGGGTGATGCGGCCGACGCCGCTGGCGGCCAGGTACAGCGCCGCCGGCGAACCCAGCCCGCCGGCGCCGATCACGACCGCGTGCGCAGCCAGCAGGCGAGCCTGGCCTTCGATGCCGATCTCGTCAAGCAGGATGTGGCGCGAATAGCGCAGGAGCTGGTGGTCGTTCAAGGACGCGTTCGAAAAAACTTATTTCTTCGAGCCCTTCAGTTCAGGCGGTTTCATTTCGGCGCCGGGCAATTGTTTGGGCGCGGCGTCGGGCTCAGGTGTCTCGGCCTTCGCCAATTTGACCGGCAAACCCTTGAAATGGTTCAGCGCCTGGGCCAGCTGGAAGTCGTCCTTGCCACCGAGCTCGAGCGGCTTGCGGTTCTTCAGCAGGGCCAGCGCGCGCTGTTGCTGCTCGGCGCTGTCGCGTGCCTGCCTGGCCGGCGCGCCCGGCTTGTCGGCGGTCTTGTCGCCGGTCTTGTCACCTTCGCTGGCGAGGTGGCGCTGCAGGTCGGATTCGCGCACGCGCAGCGCGTTCAGGCCGTCGCCCTCGAGGCTTTCGTCGACCAGCAGATCCGGCTTGATGCCGGTGGCCTGGATCGGCCGGCCTTTCGGCGTGTAGTAGCGCGCCGTGGTCAGCTTGATGGCGGTGTCGGCGGACAGGGGGCGCAGCGTCTGCACCGAGCCCTTGCCGAAGGTCTGGGTACCCATCACGATGGCGCGCTTGTAGTCCTGCAGGGCGCCGGCGACGATTTCCGAAGCCGAGGCCGAGCCGCCATTGACCAGCACCACCATCGGCACGGTTTTCGCGGCGGCCGGCAGTTTCGCCAGCGGGTCGGCGCCGCGCGGGGCATAAAACTCGCGGCGGCCGTAAAAGCTCTGGTTCGAATCGGGCAATTGACCCTTGGTCGAGACAATCAGTTCTTCCTTTGGCAGGAAGGCGCTCGAAACGCCGATGGCGCCCGGCAGCAAGCCGCCCGGATCGTTGCGCAAGTCGAGCACGAGGCCCTTGATGTTCGGATTGTCGGCGTACAGGGCGGCGGTCTTGGTGACCAGTTCGTCGAGCGTGGCTTCCTGGAACTGGCTGATGCGCACCCAGGCGTAACCGGGCTCGACCATTTTGGCCTTGACGCTCAGCACGCGGATTTCCTCGCGCGTGACGGGCACGACCCAGGGCCGGTCCTCGCCGCGGCGGGCGATGGTGAGGGTGACCTGGCTGCCTGGTTTACCGCGCATTTTCTTGACAGCATCGTCGAGCGACAAGCCCTTGACCGGGACGTTGTCGATCCGGGTGATCAGGTCGCCCGCCTTGATCCCGGCGCGGTAGGCCGGCGAATCCTCGATCGGGGACACGATTTTCACGTACCCGTCCTCGGCCGCCACTTCGATGCCGACGCCGACGAACTTGCCGGCGACGCTCTCGCGCATCTCGCGGTAGGTCTTCTGGTCGAGGTAGACCGAATGCGGGTCGAGCGAGGCGACCATGCCGCCGATGGCTTCGGACAAGAGTTTCTTGTCCTCGACCGGCACGACATAATCGCTCTTGATGAGGCCGTAGACATCGGCCAGCTGGCGCAGCTCGTCCAGCGGCAGCGGACTGCCTCCGCCCTTCTGGGCCCAGGCCGATACCTGTACCGTCAGTGCCACGCCGGCGACCACGCCCAGGCCGACCAGCCCCATGCTTTTCACTTTGCCCATCGCTGCCCCTAAAAACCTAGAATTTGACCCAGCTCGCCGGGTCGAAGGCTTTGCCCAGATGCCTGAGTTCAAAGTATAGCCCTGATTCTTCGTTACCGCCGGTGTTGCCCGCACTCGCAATCGGCTCGCCGGCGCGCACTGCATCGCCCAGGCGTTTCAGCAAGGTCTGGTTGTTGGCGTAGATCGAAAGATAGTCGCCGCCATGGTCGATGATGATAAGGTTGCCGAAGCCGCGCATCCAGCCCGAGTGCACCACCCGGCCGACCGCGACGGCACGCACCTCGGTGCCTTCCGGCGCCTTGATGAACATGCCTTTCCAGCTCGGGCCGTCGCCGCCGCGCTTGGCGCCGAAACGCGCCGCGATGCTGCCGCTGACCGGGGAGCTCAAGCGCCCGCGCATGCCGGCAAAGGCGCCTTTCGGTGCAGCCGGCGCCAGCGAGATGTCCGGCGTGCGTTCTTCCGCCACCGGTTTCGGCGTCTCGGCCACGCGCGGCTCTTCCGGCAGCGGCTTCGGTGGCGGTTTGCCGGCTTTTGCCGCTTCGCGCGCCAGGCGGTCGCGTTCGGCCTTGGCGGCGGCACGCGCTGCGATACGCGCTTTTTCCTCGATCGCGGCCTGGGCCGCCGCTTTGGCGCGCGCGGCGGCCAGTGCCTCCTGGCGCTTGCGTTCGGCCTCGGCCTGCTCGCGGATCAGGCGCGTCAACTGGTCGACCAGCCCGCTCATGCGCTGCTCGTCGCGCTGCAGGCTGTCGACCTGTTTGCGCTGGGTGACGAGTTTGCTCGACAGCTCGCTCAGCAGGGCCGCGCGACGGACTTTTTCCTGTTCCAGCACGCTTTTCTGGTCGCGCTGCTCGCCGGCGATTTCCTCGAGCTCGACCTTGGCGTTCTCGACCTTCGCGCGGTTCTGCTCGACTTGCACCAGGTTCGCGTTCAGCGAGGCCAGCAATTTGGCCTGGGCCTGCGACACATAGGCCATCATCTGCAGGTCGCGGTTGATGCGGTTCGGGTTGTCGCCGGAGAGCAGCAGCTTGATGCGGTCTTCATTGCCGGCGACATAATGCTCGCGCAGCAGCGACGACAATTGCTTTTTCTGGTTGATGATCGTCAGGGCGAGCCGCTCCTGCTCGGCGCCCAGCTCCTGCAGGCGCAGGTTGGTGTCGAGCTGCTCCTGGGCCAGGTCGCGCAGCGCGCGGTTGGCGTTCGAGATGGCTTCTTCGGACGCGGCCAGGGTGTCGGCGACGTCGTCCTTTTCGCTCTCGGTGCGGCTGATCTCTTTCTTGAGCGCCGTCAGCTTTTGCTGGATGCCCGCACGCTTGGCTTCGGCAGCGGCTTTCTGGCGGCTGCGCTCGGTCGGTTTGGCAGGCGCGGCCGTGACCACGACAGGCATGGCCAGGCCCCATACCAGCGCGCACAGCAGTGCACCGCCGGTCAATTTCTTCTTTGGAAAACGCAAGACTTACTTCGCCTTCCCTTGGTTCGCCACGGCCGCGACCGCTGCCGCCACCGCTGCCTGGTCGCCCAGGTAGTAGTGGCGGATCGGCTTCAGATTCTCGTCCAGTTCATACACGAGCGGCTGGCCGTTCGGGATGTTCAGGCCGACGATGTCGGCGTCGCTGATGTTGTCGAGCATCTTGATCAGGGCGCGCAGGCTGTTGCCGTGGGCCGAGATCAGGATCTGCTTGCCGGCGCGGATGGCCGGGGCGATCTCGTCATCCCAGACCGGCATCACGCGCGCTACCGTGTCCTTCAGGCATTCGGTCAGCGGAATGCTGTCTTTCGCCAGGCCGGCGTAGCGCGGGTCCTTGAACGAGGCGCGCTCGTCCGATTCTTCCAGGGCCGGCGGCGGCGTGTCGTAGCTGCGGCGCCAGACCAGCACCTGCTCGTCGCCGTATTTCGCGGCCGTCTCGGCCTTGTCCAGGCCCTGCAGCGCGCCGTAGTGGCGTTCGTTCAGGCGCCAGTCGTTCTTGATCGGCAGGTACATCTGGTCCATTTCGTCGAGCGCCAGCCAGAGCGTGCGGATCGCGCGTTTCAGCACCGAGGTATAGGCCAGGTCGAAGGCAAAGCCGTTCTCGCGCAGCACGCGGCCCGCGGTGCGAGCTTCGTTGATGCCCTTCTCGGTCAGGTCGACGTCGACCCAGCCGGTAAAACGGTTGGCCAGGTTCCAGGTGGATTCGCCATGGCGCATGAATACGATTTTGTACATAAGCTTTTCTTCTCTACTTGGAAAAAAACTGCGTTAGATGATTGCTCCAGCTTCTATTTTATAATGCGCGGATTGCGTTCAACCAATGGAAGCCTTGTGAAATTCATCCTCGATAATATCCTCTTCGTCGCACTTGCCGCCGTTTCCGGTGGTGCACTGCTGTGGCCGGCCCTCGCGCCCAAGGGCCGCCGCGCGACGCCGCTGCAGGTGACCCAGCTCATCAACCGCGGCAAGACCACGCTGCTCGACGTCCGCAGCGCCGAGGAATTTGCCGCGGCTCATCTGCGCGACGCGAAAAACATTCCGCTGGCAGACTTGGGCAATCGCCTCGGCGAACTGGAAAAATCCAAAACCCGCACCATCGTCGTCATTTGCCAGGCAGGCGCCCGTTCCGACAAGGCCGTGCGCCAGCTCAAGGCAGCCGGTTTCGAAGACGTGCTCAGCCTCGACGGCGGCGTGACGGGCTGGACCGCTGCCGGTTTGCCAGTCACCAAGTAAAGTAATCAAGACAGGAAGGAATACCGATGACTGCCCATGTTGTGCTTTATCACACCGCCAGCTGCCCGTATTGCGTGCGCGCCGAGCGCCTGCTCGAAGCGAAAGGCGTGACCGAGATCGAACGCATCCGTGTCGACCTTGACCCGGAACAGCGCCAGATCATGATGCAAAAGACCGGCCGCCGTACGGTGCCGCAGATTTATGTGGGCGAGACCCACGTCGGCGGCTTCGACGATCTGTACGCGCTGGACCAGGCCGGTCGCCTCGATCCCCTGCTGAAGGGCGAATAAATCCCGGGCCGACCTGGCCTGCCGAACTGCCGCCAATGGGCCGTGGTCAAACCGCTATTGCATCCAAATTGATTTTGATACAATTGCCGTTGCGTTTGACTCCAAGCCCATCGGGGGCGGCGCTTTGCCGTCCCTATTACTTCACAACGAAAGCGTTCCATGTCCGACGAAAACCTGCAACCAGTATTCCAAATCCAACGCGTCTATCTGAAAGACATGTCGCTGGAACAGCCGAATTCCCCGGCCATCTTCCTCGAGCAAGAAGCCCCGACGATCGAAGTGTCGCTGGACGTCGGCGCCGAAGCGATCGCTGAAGGCATCTACGAGTCGACCGTGACGATCACCGTGACCGCCAAGGTCAAGGACAAGGTCGCTTTCCTGGTCGAAGGCAAGCAAGGCGGCATCTTCGAAGCACGCAACATTCCTGCTGACCAGATGGACCCGCTGCTCGGCATCGGCTGCCCGAACATCGTTTATCCTTACCTGCGCGCGAACATCGCCGACGTGATCACCCGTGCCGGCTTCCCGCCAGTGCACCTGGCCGAGATCAACTTCGAAGTGTTCTACCAGCAGCGCCGCCAGGCAATGGCCGAAGCCGCTGCCGCAGCACCGGCAAACTAAGCAGCGCGTCCTCAGCGACCATGCTGCCTGTCATCTGCGCCGCGCTCCGAGCGGGGCGCAGGTGGCCTTCCTTCCGATCTTCCTCGTTTCCCTTCTGGCGCCCGGTTTTACCGAATTCGGAAAGCTCGCCATGACCCTGCTGCGCTTATTCTCCCGACAACCATGAACAAGATTACCGTCCTGGGCGCGGGTGCCTGGGGCACCGCCGTCGCCATCGCCGTGTCCGCGCGCAACGACGTGCTGCTGTGGGGCCGCAATCCCGAACAAATGGCCGCTACCGCAGCGGCGCGCGAAAACACGGCTTACCTGCCGGGACAGCCCCTGCCCGACGCGCTGCGCCTCACGGCCGACCTCGATGCGGCGCTGGCGCACGTTGAAGGTGGCGGCCCCGGTTCGCTGCTGATCGCGGCCTGCCCGGTGGCCGGCCTGCGTCCCCTGCTCGAGCAGCTGAAGGGGCGCGCCGTTCCGAACGTGGTCTGGCTCTGTAAAGGTTTTGAATACGGCACCGGCCTGTTGCCGCACCAGGTGGTGCGCGAAGTGCTGGGCGACGCCGTGCCGGGCGCTGCACTGTCGGGGCCCTCGTTCGCGCAGGAAGTGGCGCGCGGGCTGCCGTGCGCGCTGACGGTGGCGTCCGATAACGCCGCTTTGCGCGACCGCGTGGTCGCTGCCGTGCATGGCGGTAATTTGCGGGTCTATGCCTGCGACGACCTGGTCGGCGTGGAAGTAGGCGGCGCCGTGAAAAACGTGCTGGCGATCGCCACCGGCACCGCCGACGGACTGGGCCTTGGCCTGAATGCGCGCGCGGCCCTGATCACGCGCGGCCTCGCCGAGATCACCCGCCTCGGCACCGCCCTTGGCGGACGTGCCGCCACCTTCATGGGACTGACGGGCATGGGCGACCTGATCCTGACCTGCACCGGCGACCTGTCGCGCAACCGCCGCGTCGGCCTGGCGCTGGCCCACGGCAAACCCCTGGAGACCATCGTGGCCGAACTGGGCCACGTGGCCGAGGGCGTGCCCTGCTCGAAAGCCGTGCGCGACCTGGCGGCCAGGCTCGGCGTCGAGATGCCGATCACCGATGCGGTGGCCGCGGTGCTGTTCGATGGCTACGATGCGGCCGAGATGGCCAGGACCTTATTGGCGCGCGATCCGCGCAACGAGCTGGCGTAGGGTGGGCGGGTCCCCCGCTCACGCGTTCAAATCACGTATGAACTACCCGCTCGACCGATTCTGATGCGGGTTGAACGCGTGAGCGGCAAAGCCGCCCACCCTACGAAAGCCGAACCACGAGACTAGGGTCAGCCGCCCTGGCCGCGCGCCGCATTCGTCGGCCCGCCCGTCCGCACCGGCCCCAGCAGGATAGTCATCAGCGCCACCGCGTCCTGGTTGGCGCGGATCGCATGCGGCTCGCCGCCGGCGAGGTACACCATCTCGTTCGGGCGCAGCACGACGGTGCGCCCGTGGGCGTCAAAGGCGATTTCGCCTTCCAAGCACAGCAGCGTGACTTCCCCTTCGACCCGGTGCTCCGGCATCGGCTTGTCTTTGGTGACAACCAGCCGGATCAGTTCCATGTGCTCGGTCTTCGCCAGCGCGATCGACGTGAAATTCGCGATGTCGTCTTCGCCCCGGTTCAAGGCGATCCGCTCGCCCGATGCTGCGTGTTGCAAGGCCATGTCGCCTCCTATTCAATCTTCGTGGGTGTGGGGCACCGCGCGCAGCCAGGTAACCAGCGCAAAGGCATCCTCGAATCCGCGCGCCAGCCGCGGCACCAGCTCGTCCGGATCGTTCACCTTCAGCGGTAATTCGGTCCACACGAAAAAGCTCTTCAGCTTGATGTGTTCGATGTGCGGGTGCGCCGGGTCGAAACCTTTGGGCGGACGCTGCAGTTTGTCTTCATCCAGCAGGTCGCCGTAGGTCGCGCGCAGGTGTTTATTCTTTAACATTTTTGCGAAACCTGTCGCATCGTTGACCACGTGTTCGCGGATCGCCTTCAGGCGGGCGGCCGGGGGCAGGTATTCGCCGGCGCCGATGCCGAGGGCGCCCTTGGCGTCGACCTGGAAGTAGTAGGTCGAGCCGCCGCCGGCGCTCGGGCGGCGCTTGTTGTTGGGCGAGATGCCGGCCGAAAAACGCGTCTTGTAGGGCGTCTTGTCGTTCGAGAAGCGGATGTCGCGGTTGATGCGGAACATCGCTTTCTTCGGATCGACGCCGGCTAACTGGCGGTCGAAACGCGTCAATTCGGGGATCAGTTCGGTAACGACGGCAAGGAACTCTTCGCGCAGGATGTCATAGCGCGGCTTGTTCATGATGAACCAGGGACGGGTGTTGTTTTCGCTCAGCTCGTGAAGGAATTGCGTCAGGTCACGCAGGTGCATGGAGGGTCCGGAAAGTGATTATCGTGGTTTTGGAAGCGGCCGCTTGCCGACGGTGACGGCGACCGTCGATTCGCGGTTCTGGCGCATCAGTGTCAGGCGCGCCTTGGCGCCCGGCGCCAGGGCGGCGACCAGGTTGAGCATGTCGCCGGTGCTGGCGACCGCCTTGCCCTCGACCGCAAGCAGGATGTCGCCGGGGCGCACGCCGGCGCGGTCGGCCGGGCCATTGCGCACCACGCCGGCAATGATGGCGCCGCTCTTGCGCGCCAGGCCGAAACTGTCGGCCAGTTCCGGCGTGATGTCCTGCGATTCGATGCCGATCCAGCCGCGCACGACCTGGCCGTGCTTGATGATCGATTCGAGCACGTTGCGGGCGGTCGACACGGGGATGGCGAAGCCGATGCCGACCGAGCCGCCGGTCTGGGAATAGATCGCCGAATTGATGCCAAGCAGGTTGCCGTGGATGTCGACCAGCGCGCCGCCCGAGTTGCCGAAGTTAATCGCCGCGTCGGTCTGGATGAAATTTTCGAAGTGGTTGATGTGCAGGTTGTTGCGTCCCACGGCCGAGATGATGCCCATGGTTACCGTCTGGCCGACGCCAAAGGGATTGCCGATCGCCAGTACCACATCGCCGACCCGTGCATTGTCGGCCTCGGCCAACACCATCACCGGCAGCTTGCGCTCGGCAATGCGGAGTACGGCGAGATCGGTTTCGGGGTCGGTGCCGACGACGCGGGCGGCGACCTTGCGCCCATCGGCCAGGCCGACTTCGATCTGGTCGGCGCCTTCGACAACGTGGAAGTTGGTGACGATATAGCCTTCGCCGCTGACGATGACGCCGGACCCAAGGCTCGAGAGCTGTTCTTCGGGCGGCAGGCGGTCGCCGAAAAAGCGGCGGAAGAACGGGTCTTTCAGGATTGGATGGGCTTGGCGCGAGGCCTTGCTGGTGAGGATATTGACCACCGCCGGCATGGCGCGTCCGGCGGCGTCGCGGTAACTGGCCGCCGGCGGGCCGGATTGGGCCTGCAGCACCGGCACCGTGCTGGCGCCGGGGCCGACCGGGACCTGGACCGGCGGCCGCCCCAGCCAGTCGGGTTGCAGGGCCGCGACCACGAAATACAGGGCGAGCGCGACGGTTACCGTCTGGGCGAACAGCAGCCACAGGCGGCGCGCCGCGCTGGCTGTGGAGGTGATGACGTCATCTTTCACTTTTTCACTTTTTTAGTGTCAAGGCATCGCGGATTTCGCGCAGCAGCACCACGTCTTCCGGCGTCGCGGGCGTGGCTGCCACGTCGTCGGGCATGACGCGCCGGCGCAGGCGGTTGGTCATGCGCACCATCTGAAAGATGAGGAAGGCGAGGATGACGAAATTCAGCAAGATCGTGAGGAAATTACCGTAGGCGATGACGGCGCCGGCTTTTTTTGCCTCCGCCAGCGCCAGCCCGGTGAGCTGGCCATTCAGGGGAATATAATAATTGGCGAAATCGAGTCCGCCCAGCAGCCTGCCGATCGGGGGCATGATGATGTCCTGCACCAGCGAATCGACGATGCGTCCGAAGGCGGCGCCGATGATCACGCCAACTGCGAGATCCATGACGTTGCCGCGCAGGACAAACTGCTTGAATTCGCCCATCATTGCCATGCCGTTCTCCTGTTATCGAAATAGCCAATGTGATGATACCGCAAGGCCTTGGGAGCGTCTGCACGCTCGCCTTATTCCGCGCCGGCCCGCCAATTCCGGGTAGCCATGCTGTTCGGGAACACTCCCCCGTTAAGCCATGCACGCCCCGTGACAGGGGGGTTTTTCGAGGCTGGCGGGGACGTTCATGCCACCATTAACCCACACTCAATATTTTTTTCTCCAATAAAGATTGCCATTCACATATAATTTTGCGTTGCTGTAAGCATTTAATTGATACTCAAGATTCGACATTTCACGTAACGGGGTTGGTATGAGTAATGAAAAGCAGGTCGATTCAGGCCGACGCGGGTTGTTGATCGCGACATGCGCGGCCGGCGGCGTCGTCGGTGTAGCCACGGCGGGCGCCCTGGTCAGTACGTTCCAGCCGTCCGAGCGGGCCAAGGCCGCCGGTGCTCCGGTGGAAGTGGATATATCCGACGTCAAGCCGGGTGAAATGAAGGTCGTGGAGTGGCGCGGCAAGCCGGTGTGGATCTTGCGCCGCACGCCGGAAATGCTGGCCAGCCTGCCGAAGAATACCGAACTCGTGGCCGACCCGAACTCCGAAAAAATCTATCAGCTCGACATGCCGGAATACGCGAAGAACGAATTCCGCGCCCGGACCGAGCACAAGGAAGTGCTCGTTACCGTGGGCATTTGCTCGCACCTGGGCTGCTCGCCATCGTCGCGCCTGGCCGAAGGCGCCCAGCCGAACCTGCCGGACGACTGGCGCGGCGGCTTCCTGTGCCCTTGCCATGGCTCGACCTTCGACCTGGCCGGCCGCGTGTTCAAGAACAAGCCTGCACCGACAAACATGGACATTCCTCCATACATGTACCTCGCCGATAACAAGATCGTCATCGGCAAAGACGAGAAAGGCGAGGCGTAAACATGGGCGCTGGATTCAACGAAACAAAACTGCCGGCCGACGCGCCGGCGGGGCAGAAGGCGCTGGCCTGGGTCGACGACCGCTTCCCGCTGTCGAAACTCTGGAATGACCAGTGGGGCAAGTATTACGCCCCGAAAAACTTCAATATCTGGTACCTGTTCGGCTCGCTTGCGATGCTGATCCTGGTGCTGCAGATCGTGACCGGCATCTTCCTGACGATGCACTACAAGCCGGACGCCAACCTGGCCTTCAATTCGGTCGAGCTGACGATCATGCGCGACGTGCCCTGGGGCTGGCTGGTGCGTTACATGCACTCGACCGGCGCTTCGGCCTTCTTCATCGTGGTCTACCTGCATATGACCCGCGCCCTGCTCTACGGTTCCTACCGCAAGCCGCGCGAGTTGATCTGGCTGTTCGGTTTCGCAATCTTCCTGTGCCTGATGGCCGAAGCCTTCTTCGGCTACCTGCTGCCTTGGGGCCAGATGTCGTACTGGGGCGCCCAGGTGATCGTCAACCTGTTCGGTGCGATTCCCGTGATCGGTCCGGACCTGTCCTTGTGGATCCGCGGCGATTACGTCGTGTCGGATGCAACCCTGAACCGCTTCTTCGCCTTCCACGTCATCGCCCTGCCGCTGGTGCTGCTGGGCCTGGTTGCAGCGCACCTGATCGCCTTGCACGAAGTCGGCTCGAACAATCCGGACGGCATCGAAATCAAGAACACGATCGGCCCTGACGGCCATCCGGTCGATGCGATTCCGTCGCATCCGTACTACTCGACGAAGGACTTGTTCGGTGTGTCGATGTTCTTGCTGATCTTCTCGGCGGTCATCTTCTTCGCGCCTGAAATGGGTGGTTACTTCCTGGAGTACAACAACTTCATCCCGGCCGATTCGATGAAGACGCCGAACCACATCGCGCCGACCTGGTATTTCACGCCCTTCTATTCGGTGCTGCGCGCCACCACGGCCGACTTCATGTACGTGCTGATGGCTGCCATCGCCCTGTATGTCGTGTTCATCTGGATGAAGTCGAAGCTGTCGTTCAAGGCGAAGGCCGCGATCGCGGTGATTGCCCTGGTCATCATCATCGGTATGCTGCCGCAGGTGCTGGATGCGAAATTCTGGGGTGTGGTGCTGTTCGGTCTGTCGGTGGTAATCATCGGCGCCCTGCCGTGGCTCGACCATTCGCCGGCGCGCTCGATCCGCTACCGCCCGACCTGGCACAAGTGGGTGCTCGCGCTGTTTGGCCTGTCCTTCCTCGCCCTGGGCTACCTCGGCACCCAGCTGCCGACGGCGACGTACACCATCATTTCGCAGGTGTGCACGCTGTTGTACTTCAGCTTCTTCCTCCTGATGCCATGGTGGAGCACGGCCGGGCATTTCAAGCCGGTACCGTCGCGCGTGACCTTCCACCCGCACTGATGCCCCAGGAAACGAGCTTAAGGACAACCATGAACTTTACGAAGAAACTGATTGCGGTCCTGGCACTGGTGCCAGGGCTGGCATTTGCGGCCGAAGGCAATTTTGCGCTCGACCGCGCACCAGAGCGCAGCGACATGGTGTCGCTGCAAAACGGCGCCAAGCTGTTCGTCAACTATTGCCTGAACTGCCACTCGGCCACGGCAATGCGTTACAACCGCCTGCGCGATCTCGGCTTGAGCGACGAGCAGATCAAGACCAACCTGTTGTTCTCGGCAGACAAGGTCGGCGATGTGATGACGACCGCGCTGCGCCCGGCCGATGCCAAGGCATGGTTCGGCGCGGTGCCGCCGGACCTGTCGGTGATTGTGCGTGCCAAGTCGTCGCCGGCAGGCAGCGGCGCCGATTACCTGTACACCTACCTGCGCACTTTCTACAAGGACGATGCGCGCCCGACGGGCTGGAACAACATGGTGGTGCCGAACGTGGCGATGCCGCACGCGATGTGGCAAATGCAGGGCGTACGCACGGTAAAAATGGTCGACGCGCCGGACCCGCACGACGCTACCAAGACGATCCACAAGTTCGCAGGCTGGGAGCAGGTTGCACCAGGAACGATGTCGCAGCCGGAGTTCGACACCGCGACCGCCGACTTGGTTGCCTACATGAGCTGGATGGCTGAGCCAGCGCAAGGAACCCGCAAGAAGCTTGGTGCTATCGTGTTGATTTTCCTGTCGATCTTTGCGTTCCTGGCCTGGCGTTTGAATGCGTCGTACTGGAAAGACATGAAGTAATTCGTTTTCCTTGCCCGCTTGGCTATAATGTGGGCACATTTTTCGGGGTGAGCTAGACGCTCGCCCCTTTGTTTCTTAAGGAACGACCCACCATGATGGTTCTCTACTCCGGCACCACGTGCCCGTTCTCCCAACGCTGCCGCTTGGTCCTGTTCGAAAAAGGCATGGATTTCGAGGTGCGTGACGTCGACCTGTTCAACAAGCCGGAAGACATTTCGACGATGAACCCGTATGGCCAGGTGCCGATTCTGGTCGAGCGCGAACTGATCCTGTACGAATCGAACATCATCAACGAGTACATCGACGAGCGCTTCCCGCATCCGCAACTGATGCCGGCCGACCCGCTGATGCGCGCCCGCGCCCGCCTGATGCTGTTCAACTTCGAAAAAGAACTGTTCGTCCACGTGCACGTGCTGGAAAGCGACCGCAACAAGACGAACGAAAAAGCCCACGACAAGGCCCGCACCGAAATCCGCGACCGCCTGACCACGCTCGCTCCCCTGTTCCTGAAGAACAAGTACATGCTGGGCGACGAGTTCTCGATGCTGGACGTGGCCATTGCCCCGTTGCTGTGGCGCCTGGACCACTACGGCATCGAACTGTCGAAGACGGCAGCGCCGCTGATGAAGTACGCCGAGCGCATCTTCTCGCGCCCGGCCTACATCGAAGCACTGACCCCGTCGGAAAAGGTCATGCGCCGTTAATGGACCGCGGGGGCCGCTGATGCGGCGCTGATGCATGCTGCCGGCCGCCACGCGGCCGGCGCCGCATTCCCCCCCGCTACCTGCCCTTGCGCTCCTTGCGCCGGTCTCGCGCCGCCCTCCGGCGATTCGCAGTAGACTGCCGCTGTAATGACACTGTAATGACACTGTAATGACACGCTTCATACGCGCCACGCCGCGCCTTGCGTGTCGCGTCGAGTGCGGCTGCACATCCGTTTGCCGGTCGCGAATGCTTGCCTATTAACGGATTCTTGTTTATTTCATTCGCACATGCCCGAAATCTCCACCAAGCCCTACCTGCTGCGCGCCATCTATGAGTGGTGCACCGACAGCGGTTTTACGCCTTATCTCGCCGTGAAGGTCGATGCGTCCACGACGGTTCCGATGGAATATGTCAAGAAGGGCGAAATCATTCTCAACATCAGCTACGGCGCGACGTCGGGGCTGAAGATGGATAACGACGCCGTGCAGTTCCGCGCCCGTTTCGCCGGCGTATCGCGCGACATCTATGTGCCGGTGCACAATGTGCTGGCGATCTACGCCAACGAAAACGGCCAGGGCATGGCCTTCGAGGTCAGCACCGCGGCTGCCGATATGCCGGCTCCGAAGGAGGAAGCGGCGACGCCATCGCCGACCCTGTCGTCGGTGCCTGCCGGGACCAATGACGCGGCCGCGGCAAGCTTGTCGCATTCGCCCGACGACGACACGGACCCGCCGAAAAAAGGCGGCCGCCCGACGCTGACCCGGATTAAATAGCGTTATAATTCCTGTCGTACAGATTACGCCGGCTTAGCTCATTTGGTAGAGCAGTTGATTTGTAATCATCAGGTGGCCAGTTCGAAACCGGCAGCCGGCACCAACAGCAAGTGCAAAAGCCCAGCCCTCACCGGCTGGGCTTTTTTGTTTTCGCCCGGCTATACTGAATGGCCTGTTTCCGGAGCCGATCCACGATGAAAAGAAACCACGTCCTGATTGCAGCGGTCGCCGTCGCGGCAAGCCTTGTCCTGTCCAGCTATGCCAGTCCGTACTGGACGCTGCATCGGATGCAGTCGGCCGTCGCCGAGAAGGATGCGGCGCGCTTTTCCAGCTATGTCGACTTTCCTGCCTTGCGTGAGAGTGTCAAGGGCCAGATGATGGCCTTGATGAGCCGGCACATGTCGCGTCCGGAGCTGGCCGACAATCCGTTTGCCGGGATTGGCCAGGCGATGGGGGCGGCCCTGATCAATCCGATCGTCGATGCGGCGGTTTCGCCGGCGAGCGTCATCGCGATGTTTGAGTCGGGCAAGACCGGACTGATGGAGGCCCGGGCCGGCAAGACGGCGCCGCAGGACGCCGAGGCGAGGGCGGACTATGCAGTCAATTACGAAACATGGAACAGGGTGGCCATTTCGAAGCCTGGAGATGATGGCGGACGCTTCATCCTGAAACGCACTGGACTCTGGAGTTGGCAGTTGGCGGCACTGGCGTTTCCGACGACAGTTGCTGACTCGACCAGATAAGCTATTCGCTCATCGACCGGCACAGCAGGCCCCTTCGGGGGTACGGCGGCACTGCCTTGCATCGCCGTTCGACCTTCCATTCCGCATATTGTGCAGCCCGTCGCACAGCCGAGGCCCGGTGTTACTCACGGATCTATAGTGCAATCACTATTCGATCACGGAGACCACCATGAACAAACTGCTCGGCACCACCCTGATGGCAACCGCCCTCACCCTCAGCACCGGCGCCGCCGCGGCGGCCGATATCGTGCGCGAGACGCGTGCGGTCGATGCGCGCGTGTCGCGGATCAAGCTGGACGGCGTCGTCGATCTCGTTGTGCGCCAGGGCGCCAGGCCATCGCTCGTGCTCTCCGGCGAACGCGACGATATCGCACGCGTGACGATTCACCAGCGCGGCGACACGCTGGAAATCGACACTGAGCGCCGCAACAACTGGAACTTCGGGAACAGCAAGCCGCGTTTGCGCGCCGAACTCACCGTGCCGAACCTGACCGAATTCGTGTCCGAAGGCGTGGGAGCGAGCACGGTCAGCGGCTTTGGCGGCGACAAGATCAAGCTCGCCCTCGACGGCGCCGGGAGCATGACGCTCAACGGCAGCTATCGCAATATCGATGCCCGTCTCGGCGGAGCCGGCAGCCTGAAGATCGACGCGGCGAAGACGGAGCGGATGGATCTGGCGCTCAATGGTGCGGGGCAACTGGCTGTCACGGGACACACGCGAACCCTGCATGCGAGGCTGGCCGGCGTTGGCAATCTCGACGCGGAAAAGCTGCGCGCAGATACGGTCGACCTCGACGTGAGTGGTCTTGGTGGCGCGACCGTGCATGCCAGTTCGGCGATTGATGTCGACCTGAACGGCATGGGGTCGGTCACGGTGTACGGCAAACCCACCCAGCGCAACGCCACGACGGGCGGCCTGGGCAGGGTGACCTGGCGCTAAGCGCCGGGGCTATTTCACGATGGTGTTGTTGCGCACTTCGGTGACGCCCTTGACCTGACGCGCGATCTGCACGGCTTTTTGCGCGCTTTCACGCGATTCGACGAAGCCGCTCAGCTGTACCGTCCCCTTGAAGGTTTCGACTTGTACTTCCGTGGCTTTGACGGTGGGATCGGCGGCAAAGGCAGCCTTGACCTTGCTGGTGATGACGGCATCGTCGATGAATTCGCCCGTACCCTGGCGCGAGCTCGTTGGGGCGCATCCCGCCACCAGGAAGACGATGATGGTGGCGAGGATGGCAGTGAAACGCTGTGCAATATTCATGGCAACGCTCCCGTAGGATGAAGTGATATCGTCCATTTTCGGGTGCGCTCATTGCTGCGGTTTGATACGGAACAAAGGTGCTTTCGGCGCCTGTCAGGGGGCCGATGTCGGCAATGGCGTTGCCGCAAAGGTTTGTCCGCGTTCGGGCGCTGGCCGCAACGTCAGCTGCCCGCGCCCCAGGTCGCGGCCGAGTACCAGCCGCATATCGGTCGCATTGCAATTGTCGACCTGCACCACCTGGACCTTGTCGAAGCGCCCGCCGAGGCGTTCAGCCAGCCGCTCGGCGGCGCCGCGGAAAGCCGCGCTGTGCTCGATGCGCGTGCGCTGCACGTTGAAATTCTTTGCGTTACTCAAACGCGTGACCCGCAGGCCGTCATCCTTGACCTGGCGCGACAGCGTGCGTGCCATGCCGGTCACGCCATTTCCATTGCGAATTTCCAGCAGCACCAAATCCGGATGCCTGTCCGCCGGTGGAAGCGGTGCGGGTTCGCGCTGCGGCGCCGCGGCAATGGCTCGCTGCGCGGGCACCCGCAGCAGCTCGAGGGTACCGTCGGCGGCGGTACGCACCTCGGTCGCAGCCCAGTCCTGATCCGGCCGCGTCGGCATGGCGACGGCCGCTTCGATTGCCGCTACGGCGGTGCCGCCGACGGCGGCGTGGTCGCTCTGAAAATTGTGCTCGCGCAGAGCCGTGGCCTGGCGCAGCATCATGTCCGCGCGATCGAGCTTGCCGAGGCGGCGCAGCGATTCTCCCAGGTTATGCCAGGCGCGGTGATCGAGCGGGTCGAGCAGGCAGGCGCGTTCCAGCACGGCGACGGCTTTCTCAAAGTCGCCGCCCAGCAAATAGGCATAGCCAAGGTTGGCGAACAGGTAGGCGTTGTCCGGGCCGGCGCCCGCGGTCGTCTCTTCGGTCAGCGCACGCCAGATCGGGATGGCCTGGGCGAAGTCGCCCTTGCGCGCGTAGGTGGCAGCCAGTGCATTGCGTGCACGGACATGGCCCGGCGCTGTCGCCAGTACCGTGCGATAGGCGGCGATGGCTTCCTCATAGCGTCCGGCGAGGTGATGCTGGCGTCCTCCATCGTAGACCAGGTCAGTGTCGACCTGCAGCGTTTGTTCAGGGAGGCGCCTGGTCTCGGCACAGGCGAGCAGGAGCGTGCCTGCGCACAGGATCGACATTTTTTTGAGCATCATGCAGGTGGACATGGTCGTACTCCTATGAAAATCATTGCCCGCTGCTGACCGTTGCCAGTGTGCGGGTCAGCTGCAGTACGGCCGGCCCGACCAGGACCATCAGCAGCGTCGGGAAAATGCAGAAAATCAGTGGAAACAGCAGCTTCAAGCCGATCTTGGCCGCGCATTCCTCGGCTACCATGCGGCGTTTGGTACGCAGGTTTTCGGAGTACACGCGCAGGGAATCGCCGACGCTGGTGCCGAAACGCTCGGACTGGATCAGCATTGCTACCAGCGTGTCGATATCGTCGACGCCGCTGCGCAAGGCGAAGTTGCGCAAGGCTTTTTCCTTGGTAAAGCCAGCGCGCATTTCCATCAGCACGAGTTGCAATTCCTGCGCCAGAGTCACGCTTTTGATGTGAATCTCGCCGGCCACCTTGACGAAGGCGCGTTCCAGGCTCAGGCCGGCCTCGACGCACACGGTCAGCAGATCGAGCGCATCAGGGAGTGTCTCGAAAATCTCGCGCTTGCGACGGCGCACGATGCGCTCGAGGGCGAGGTTCGGCAGGTAGTAACCCAGCGTCGCCGTCAGCAGCAGCAGCAACATCAGCTTGCTCCCTGCAAGCAGGATGACCGAGGTTGCGACCAGCACGCCGACAACTGCCGGCCCGAGCAGCGCAAGCATCGTTTTCGAAGCGAAGAACAGGGTTGGCGAGACCGGGTTACGCCAGCCCGCATTCATGAAGCGGGTGCGCAGTGCCGACTTTTCCCAGCCCTCCTCCGGCACCGACAATTTCCCCAACGGCCGAGTGACCTTGGCTACGCGTTCGACCCATCCGTCGGATTCAAGCGCGGTGGTCTCGGATTTTCCGCTGAAGCGGCGCAGCCTGTTACGCAGCGCTACCGGCGCGAACAGCATCATCGCCAGCCAGGCCAATGCACAGACGATGCCGAAGATGATCAACAGGAACGATAATTGTGCAGCATTCATTGCGGCTCCTCAGACACGGATTCGGATGACCCTGCGCAGCCACACCACCCCGAACAGGATCATGCCGGCGGCGTACCACAGCATGCGCACCCCGCTGGGGTCGGTCCACAGCATGCTGACGTATTTCGGGTTGACCAATGTCAGCATCAGCGCGACGCCAAACGGCAACAGGCCGAGGATCCAGGCCGACATGCGTCCTTCGGCCGACAGCACGCGCACCTGGGCGATCAACTTCAGGCGGCTGCGGATGATGGTGCTGATATTCCCGAGAATTTCGGCCAGGTTGCCGCCTGACTCGCGCTGGATCAGCACTGCAATGATCAGGTAGCGCAGATCGGTCAGAGGGATGCGCTCGGCCATGTTGTGCAGGGCTTCGTCCATCGGCACGCCGTAGTTGATTTCCTCGCGCGCGACGCGAAATTCGCTGCTCAGCGGCTCGGGCAGCTCATTGCCGACAATTTGCAGCACATTCGTGAACGAGTGTCCGGCACGCAAGGCGCGGGCGATGAAATCGGCCGCGTCCGGCAGCTGGTGTTCGATACGGCGCAGGCGTTGCTTGCGTGAGCGCCGCAACAGGCAATATGGAATGCCGAATGCCATCAGCGCCAGCACGACACGCAGTGCGGCCGGCATCGGCCACCGTGCACTCGCCATAAAGACCAGCAGGAACAACGCCAGGGAGCAGCCGAGGAATCGCTCGATTGTCAGCTTGCTGCCGGCCTGGACCAGCAAGGTATCGAGTCGCTGCAGGAGCGTAAACTGCTGCAGCAGGCGATCGAATCCGTCATTGACGCTGAAACGGCGCTGCTTGAGGATCGAGATGCGTTCGGCACCGCGCCCTGCCCCGCCAGACATGACCTGCAGCCGGCGCGCGATGCGTTGCGCGGCCTTGCCATGCGTGCTCGACCACCATAGATAGACGCCTTCCATCAACAGGATGATGGCAGCGAACAGGAACACGGTGAAGCTGTAGAAAAGCAGGTCCATGGAGCGGCTCCACTGCAGGCAGGGCCTGCGGGTTCATTGATAAATACGGTCGGGATTGAAGGTATCGTCGGGAATGTCGAAGCCGTACATCTTGAGGCGGTCGGCAAAGCGCGGCCTCACGCCCGTTGCAGAGAAATGGCCGAGCACCTTGCCGTCGCGGTCGACACCGGTCTGCTCGAAACGGAAGATCTCCTGCATGGAAATGATGTCGCCTTCCATCCCGGTAATTTCCTGGATGCTGACCAGCTTGCGGCCGCCGTCGATCAGGCGCGAGGCCTGCACCACCACCGTTACCGCCGAGCAGATCTGCTGGCGGATCGCGCGTGGCGTCAGGTTTGCCCCGGCCATGCCGACCATGTTCTCGAGACGTGCAAGGGCGTCGCGCGGGGTGTTCGAGTGGATCGTGGCGAGCGAGCCTTCGTGGCCCGTGTTCATTGCCTGCAGCATGTCGAGCGCTTCGGCGCCCCGCACTTCGCCAAGGATGATGCGATCCGGCCGCATGCGCAGCGCGTTTTTGACCAGCGCGCGCTGAGTGACCTCGCCCTTGCCTTCGATATTCGATGGACGCGTTTCGAGGCGGACCACGTGTGGCTGGCGCAGCTGTAGTTCGGCCGCGTCTTCAATGGTAACAAGGCGCTCGTTGGCCGGAATGAAGCCTGACAGCAGGTTGAGCAGTGTGGTCTTGCCGCTGCCTGTGCCGCCCGAGATCAGGATGTTGATCTTGGCGACACCCAGGCCCTGCAGCACCTTGACCATCGGCGGCGTCATGCTCTTGTAATCGAGCAGGTTCTGCACCGACAGGGGCGAGGCGCTGAAGCGGCGAATCGACAGGATCGGTCCATCGACCGCCAGTGGCGGAATGATGGCATTGACGCGCGAACCGTCCGGCAGGCGGGCATCGACCATCGGGCTCGACTCGTCGACACGGCGCCCCACGCGCGAGACAATCTTCTCGATGATCTTCATCAGGTGCGCGTTGTCATGGAAGCTGATATCGGTCAGTTCGAGTTTGCCGCGACGTTCGACATACACCCGGTTGGCGGTGTTGACCAGGATGTCGGAGACGCTCGGGTCGTTCAGCAGCGGCTCGAGCGGGCCGAAGCCAAGCATTTCATGCTGGATATCGAGCACGAGATTGTGGCGCTCGTGCTGGTTCAGAACGATGCGTTCTTCCTCGATGATGCGTTGGATCAGCAGCGCCAGTTCGTGCTTGAACTGTTCGGCGGTCAGGCGCTTCAGGCGCTCCAGGTCGATCCGGTCGAGGATCATCTGGTGCATCGTCCTTTTGAGTTCCTGGTAAGCCCCGTTGCTGGCCTCGGCAGGCAAGACGCTGGCCTTGCGGTCGTCGTCCGGGGCGGAAAGGCGTTCGCGCAGCGACATGGATTCTCCTTACGAATTAAAAGTCGGCTTCGCCGCGCCCGAACAGGCGGTCCAGCAAGCCACGGGATTCGGGAGCGCGCCGTGCGGTCACCAGTTCGACCAAATCGGCCAGGCTGCGCGCAGCGGCGCTGGTGCGTGACAGTTCGAGTACCGGCACGCCCTGGTTGACCGAATCGGTAACGGCCACGTAGTCGTTCGGCACCGTATGCACGACTTCGCAGCCAAGCGCCGCGTGCAGGTCCGGCAAGCGCAGGCGGCCGCCTTTTTCGTAGCGATTGACGATCAGCCGGATGGTCTCGAGCGGGTAGCCGAGAGAGCGGAAGATGTCGAGCAGGCGGCGTGCGTCGCGGATGTCGGGCAGTGCCAGCTGGAGCACCGGATAGATGGTGTCGGTGCTGTCGAGCGCGCGCAGCGAAACGGCGTCGATCTGGCGCCCGACGTCGAGCACGATGTAGTCGTAGTGCTGGCGTGCGACGCGCAGGATGGCGTCGATGTGCTCGGGCTTGGCTTCCTTGGTCTGGGCCGGGTCATCGGCTGCGGCCAGCACCCCGAAACCGCGCGTTACATGCACCAGGCAGGAATCGAGAAACGGGCCGTCGATGCGCGCGATCTGTTCGCATACGTCGGACAGGGTCATGGCCGGCTTCTGGTCCGACACATATAAAGCAGCATCCCCGAACTGGCCGTGCAGGTCGATCAGCAGCACCTTCTTCTCGGCCAGCGTCGCCAGCGCGTAGCCGAAATTGGTGGAGATGAAGGTGGCGCCGCTCCCGCCTTTGCAAGCGATAAAGGCCAGCACTTTACCTTCGCGCAGCTGGCCGACACCAGCCGCAATGGCAATGCGATCCATCGCCTCATGGAAGGCGCGGTGTACCAACGGCAGCTGGAGCACCTCGCGCACGCCCGCACGCATCGCACGGATCAGGAATTCAGGCTGGTGCTGGCTGGTCAGCAGCATGAACTGGGCGTCGGGGTACTGGCGCGCCAGGCGCTCGAGCAGGTCGGCATCATCAGGCCCGACTTGGCTGGCGTCGACCAGGACCAGTCCCGGCGCCTCGCCCAGCGGCCGATCGAGTGCCTCGCGCATCGAGTCACGGCTGTTGGCCACGTTCAGCGGCGGCACGCGGGCCGCACCCTGGGACGCAAGCTCGGCAAACAGCAGGCTGTCGGGGCTGATCAAAAGGGCTTTCATGACGATCCTTGTTGAAGCACTGGGATGGGAGCCGAAACGGTCAGCCGCCGTCTGTCATTGCCCGCTGCCGAGCGTATTGAGCAGAGGCGCGGCTGCAGCGCTCTCGGGCCGGGTAAACGAACGCTGGTAACGCGCGTGTGCCGCCTGCGCGGCTGCTCCGTCGATGCCGCTGGCAGGATTGGCATTCGCTGCGCCGCGCGGGTCGACCGTCTGCGCCGCGAGATTGGCACGCACGGAGGCACCGAAATTCTTCTCGAAACGCGGCGTTGTCGAACAGCCCTGCAGCAGTACGAAAACTGCGATACATGCGAGTGTCTTGGTTGGCATAGCTGCCTCCTATTTGAGTTCGAAACCGTCGACGCTCTGGGCCGTGCGCGCAGCAGGCGCAGGCGCCTTGGCGGCACTTTCGAGGCGCCCGCCAAGCATCAGCGCAGCGCGCGAAGGCACACCGACGTTGTCGGTAGGCAGTGCGTAGCCGATTGCCGTCAACGGCTTGACCAGACGCGCAGTGATCACGAAGACCAGCTCGGTTCGGTCCTGTTGGAAGTCAGTACTGCGAAACAGCGCCCCGAGTACCGGCACCTCGCCCAGCATTGGCAAGCCCTTCAGGTTGGTGACAAGGTTGTTCTTGATCAGGCCGCCAATTGCAAAGCTCTGCCCGTCGTACAGCTGCACGGTGGTGCTGGCCCGGCGCGTCGTCACAACCGGCAGAACTGAACTGCCATTGGTGCCAGTGGCGTTGATGCCGATGCCTTCGCGCGACAATTCCGACACCTCAGGCGCCACGCGCAGATTGATCCGCCCAGCGCTGAGCACCGTTGGCGTAAAGCGCAGGCCCACGCCGAATTCCTTTTCTTCGAGCGTGACCTTATTATTGTCCTGCGCTACCGGGATATAAAACTTGCCGCCGGCGAGGAAGCTGCCTTCCTGGCCACTGATCGCCATCACGTTTGGCTCGGCCAGGACGCGAATTAGGCCGTTCTGAGTCTGAGCGTCCAAAGCGATGCCCTTGCCGCTCTCGCGACCGGCAAGCAGTCTTGCGCCGGCCGTGCCACTCAAGAAGTTCGATGTCAGGGTAGCGGCCCAGCTACCTGGCGAGAAGCTCCAGGTAGCGCCGGCCTCGAGCCGTTCAAGCAGGGTCTTCGACACTTCGGCGATCTTCACCTCCAGCATCACCTGCTGCGGTGCGCTGACGCTCAGCAGGTTGACTACGCGCACCTCGGGTCCTCCGCTGGTGGCGGCCGCGCCACCAGCCTTTGACTCAAGCTCCTTCGGCACCGCGCCCAACGGGCGCAGCGGACGGCGTACATAGGCCGCCGCCAGTTCGGCGGCGCGTGCCACTGCTGAGGCATCGGTAACGGTACCGGTCAGCACCAGCGAATCGGCGGCAGCCAATACCCGAATTTCTTTTTCTTCGGGCATGACGGTGGCGAGCGTGGCCTGCAGCGCGGTCGGGTCCATCGCTACCGTGATGTCGAGCATGCTGCACAGGCCGCTGCGTCCCTGAACGATCATATTGGTGGTACCGACGTCGACCCCGGCGATATACATCGTATCCGGTGCGACCAGCATTGCCTGGACAACAGCCGGATTGCCGACACTACGGTTCTGGACTGGCTCCGGCAGTCGCATCAGGGTCGATTTGCCCATCTGAAGTGCGATCTGGGCCGGGCGCGCGGCTTCACCTTTGCAGCGCGGACCGATTTCATTACGCTCTCCGACAACGGAGATCACCTCGGACTGCGCCGCCGGGCGTGCGCCGTGGGCACCGCCTGCCAGCAGCAGCGCCATGCTGCCAAGGACGACAGGACGCAGCAGGGGACGGCGCACCGCGTGCGACGCGGCATTCGGCCGGTATGATTGCATTGGGCGTGTATTCATGGTTTCACCTGACGCGGTAAGGGATCAGAAGCACTCTTGCGAGGAATGCAAGCCGTTGATGACGGTGACGCAGCTGCGCCTCACGGGAGGCATCGCGACCCGGTGCACGGCAGGCTTCTCGGGACGCCGCGGCGCGGCCACCGGTTTTACGGGGACGGGCTTGACGACTGGCGCCGCTGGGAGCAGGGTCAGTTTGGTAGCGCCCTCGGTCTGGGCCGATTGCGGATCGACCTGGTTACGCAGCGCCAGTGACAGCGTGCCGACACTGCGCGCCAAATCGAGCGTTTCGGCCTGTCCTGGCGTCACCTCGAGCGTGACCGCATTGACGACGCGCGGCTTGGTTTCGTCGCGGTTGACCTCCTGCGCCACCGCCAGCACCAGAATGCGCTCGAGCACGATCTTCGAGATGCTCTGTTCGCGGTTATTGGCCTCCGGGGTCGCGTCCTTTTCAGTGCTGACGATGATGTCGACGTAATTGCCAGGCAGAGTGAAGCCGGCGACACCGATGACGTCGTTGACCCGCACCGTGATCGCACGTTTGCCTTCAGTGATCAAGGCCGACAGGCCACCCAGCGTACCGACCGGCGCCAGCTTCGCTTCGCTGACCGGTTCGCCAATCAGCACACTGCTCTTCAGGACGCGCCCGGCCAGCTTCTGAGGATCGACAAAGGAGCCCTTCGGCACGCTGTCGGCAGGCCATTCGGCCAGCTTGACCATCTCGGGGGTAAGGCGCTGGCCAAGGCTGACATCCGCAGCCGCAACCACGATGTGTCCGCTACTAGTGCTGGGCTGCAACAGCAGCCATCGCGAAGCGAGAACCACGGCCGTCAGGCCGAACAGGATGGCAACGGCCATCACGACGAGAGCGCGCTTGTTTTTCATTGGTCGATTCCTGCGACTTGGCACGGGGCCGGGGCGCTGCCGCTGGACATGCTGTTCCACGCCTGCTCCAGGGCAGCGATCGTCAGGCGTGGTTCGGTTCCGGCAAAGCCGGCGAAATCAAATACACGGCTGAGCAGCTCGTGTGGATAACAGGCCAGCAGAGGCGTGCCGCTGGCGCGATGCAGCCGTCCAACCAGATAATCAAGCACCGTGTCGTCGCAATCGATGCCATGCAAGCGGCTTGCGCGCCGCAGCATTGCCCGGTAGGCCGGTTCGGCCAGCGGCCCAAGGCCGACCCGGTAGCCGATGCGGCGCAGGAAAGCGGGGTCGAACACGCTGGCCGGCGCCTGATGGGTGACGAAAACCAGCATCGCGTCGAATGGAATGGTCTCGCCATGTCCGCCCGCTACCAGGCGCGCCGCACCGCCATCGAGTGTACCGAGCCAGCCGGCAAGCAGTTCGGCCACTGGCGTCCGACCGCAGCCGAGATCGTCGAGGACGAAGATGCCATTGTTCGCTTGCAGCTGCAGGGGCGCGTGATGGATGCCGCTTTCCGGGTCAGGGCGCAGCGTCAGCATCGACGCGTCGAGTTCCGCGCCAACATGCACCAGCGGACGCTGGCAAATCGCCCAGCGCCCGTCGCAGCTGCGGCGCTCTTCCAGCTGGCGTCCCTGGTGCAGCGGTGGCGGGTGGCGTAGCGGATCGTGAAACGGGACGATGTGGCCCTCCACCAGGAGCGCATACGGTAGCGCGACCGCGCCCGGCAGCAGGCGCGTCAACTTGCGTGCCAGCGTAGTTTTGCCGGAGCCGGTCGGGCCATGCAGCAGCAGCGGACGCTGCGCGTGGAGAGCCGCGCCGAGCAGTTCACAAACAGCGGGATCGAGTCCGTCATCGGCCAGCACGGCCGCCAGTTCACTTGGCGTCGGGCCGCGCGCCGTCGATGCGGGCGCCCCTTGCCGCCCCGGCATTGCCAGGCGCAAGGACTGGCGCTCGACCATGGCACGGTAAGAAGCCAGCGTCACCGGCGCCGGGCCGACATAGCGGCACGCTTCCAGGCAGACGATTGCAGCGCGTTGGCCGATCGGGGTCAGCTGGTATTGCACGTCGATGTCCGAGTCGCCCGACCACGCCACTTCGGTTTGCTGGTCCACCGTCAGGAGGTTGAGCACCTCACGCAGCACACTGACTGACAATCGAAGTTTTCCGGCAAGCTGGGGCAATGGCGCGCGACCGGTAGCATGCAGGGTCTTGAGCACAAGGGCGCATAGCAAGCGCGGCTCGAGTCCCGTATCGCCGATTGTCCTTGGCTGGCGTGGCAGGGTTGCCGCCACTTCCAGCTCGTCGGGTGCCGAGGGCGGCGCCGTACGAGACGCCGTACCGGACGCGACGAACGACAGCGTTTCGTTCATGTATTTCTCCTTGCATTCATCGGGGTAAATTCCCCGAGAACATTGAATTCATTCTAACGACCGTGTCTCTACGGCCATTGAGGAACAGCAAGTCCTTACCTTCACGCATGGTGGCGTTGTGCCAGCAGCCAAAGTGTGCTGAGAGCAATTGCAAGTCCGTAAGGCATCGAACCGACACTGGTACGGACTGGTTCGGTTCCCGGCGCCGATGGCCCCAGGCGCAGCAGTATCGGCAGCAGCATCGCGCGCAGGTTGGTATAGGCAGCGGACCAACGGCGGGTGAAAAGGATGATGAGCAGTGCCATCGCACCACCCAGGCACCAGGTAAGGATGCAGGCATACAGAGTTTCGGCAGGCCCCAGGAACAGGCCGACGGTGGCCATCATTTTCACGTCCCCCGCAGCCATACCGCGCAATATGTACAAGGGCAAGAACAGCGCAAAGCCGACGAGGGCGCCGCCAAGCGCCATGCCGATCGCGGCGGCAGGCGCCGCAAAGCTGCAATACAAGCCGAGCGCGCCGATCCAGCCGCCCAGCAATAACAAATTCGGGATTTTGCGGATCGCCAGATCGATAACCGCAGCCGATACGACGAGAACGAGCAGCAACAGATCGAGCCAGGTGGTCGCGAGCATGGGCGTACTCCAAAAAAAAAGCCCTCCGGACAAGTCCGGAGGGCAAACTGAACCGATTACACCAAAGCTGCGGCCAGCGCCGTCGAGATCCGGGTAAAGGTGGTTTCAATCTGGTTGCCCACGGTCGCCGCCACGGTCGCCATCGCCACACCGATCAAAGCAGCGATCAGGCCATACTCGATGGCAGTCACACCGTCTTCGTCAGCAACGAAAGCTTGCACAGCAGTGAAGAACGTTTTCATAATGAACTCCATATGGTGGTTTATAAGAACAACCCTGAAGCGGCAGGAGACTTTCCCTTGACTTGGCTAACTGCGCTTTGCCGTTTCCGTTTCAGTGAGTTCACTATAAAAGATGATGCCGCACGGCAAGTTGATTGCAGGCAAGCTTTCCCGAGTGAATTATTTGCCCTGGGAAATTATTGATCCAAATCGCATTTCGTCTGGCCTGACCCACTAACACCTGGAAAAGCCGTTAGAAAAATTGCCGCGTTAACAGAAAAGGATTATTCTATTTCACTTGCCCTTTGGAAATTTCAGTGTTGCGACAGCGGCATTTCCGAGTGTGGTGGGCTGGTTACCTATCTGAGAACGACATGGATTCCCTTCTGAAACACATGGTGGACATGACTGGCCACCGCGATCACACGATGCTCGACATCTCGGTGGTGTCGGCGGTGCAGGAACTGGCCGCCGCCGCGCAGGCACGGGTCTGGTCCATCTCGACGATCGGCGACCGCACCTGGGTGCGGGTACGTGCCAGCATCATGGCGGGAGGCCATGCCCGCATTGAAGACACCCATGACAGCACTACCCCCGGCCAGCCGCTCGAAGCCTTCCCCGAGCTGGCCGCCTGCCTCGCGCGTCGCGAAACCAGCGCCCTGGCCTGCGGGCCGCAGTCGTCGCGCACCCTCTGGCTGCCGATCTGGCTAGGCGACCAGGCGCTTACCTGCCTCGAGATCGTGCGCCATACGCCGTTCCGGGCCGCGACCATCCACACCATCGCCGGCATCGTCGGCGTCTACCGCAACTTCCAGAATTTGCTCGACTACAGCGAGCGCGATTCGCTCACCGGCCTGCTCAACCGCAAAACCTTCGAGGACCAACTGGCCCGCATGCTGCAATGCCCGGTCGAGCAGGAGCCGCCGCTGCCAGGCCAACCCGAGCGGCGCTGCAGCAATGGAGAAGAAAAAGGGTGGCTGGCGGTGGTCGATGTCGACCATTTCAAGGTGGTGAACGATACCTTCGGCCACCTGTATGGCGACGAAGTACTGATCCTGATCGCCAACCAGCTGCAGGCGTCGTTTCGCTCACGGGACCGGGTATTTCGTTTCGGCGGAGAAGAATTCGTCATCCTGCTGCGCCCGACGACGCTCGCACACGCGCGCCGCATCATCGACCGCTTCCGCGGCAACATCGAGGCCTATGCTTTTCCGCAAGTGGGACGGGTCACGGTCAGCATCGGCTTCGTCAGCATCAGCCCCTACGACTCACCAGTCGTCACGCTTGGCCACGCCGACCAGGCCCTGTACTACGCCAAGACCAATGGCCGCAACCAGGCTTGCCACTACGACGACCTGGTCGAGCAGGGCCTGCTCAAAACGGTGGCATCGAACGATACCGCCGAATTTTTCTGACCAGGCGCTCAGGAAACAAGCAGGAATTTTTCCGGGTCGACCCGCCACTTGTCAGGCGACTCGTGGGACATGATCTTGTCGCCGCCGCCGAGACCGAGTGCGCGCGACAAATCCACCAGCTGGGGACGGATATAGGTCTCGCTCTTGGTGTTGAAGAACACATTGACCTTCGGCGTGAGCAAATTCGTTTCGTGCGGCTCGACCACCACCCCCAGGCGCCCCGACTGCAACATCACCATCGTGCCGACCGGGTAGATGCCGACACAGCGCATGAATTCCTGGACCAGCCCCGGATTGAAATGGAATTTGCTCCACTCGTAGATCTTGCGTAGCGCCTCGGCCGCCGACATGCCCTTGTGGTAGCAGCGGTCGGACGTGATCGCGTCATACACGTCGACGATCGCCGCCATCTGCGCCAGCTCCGAAATCTCCGACTCGCCCTGCATTTCCGGATAACCGCTGCCGTCGCGCCGCTCGTGGTGGTGCAGCGTGATGTCGAGCGGGATGGCCCCGATGCCCGGCGTCTGGCGCAGGAGATCATAACCATCGCGCGGATGGCGCTTGATGATCGCGAATTCCTCGTCGGTGAGACGCCCGGGCTTGTTCAGGATTGCATCAGGCACCAGCGCCTTGCCGGCATCGTGCAGCAGGCCGCCGATGCCCGCCTGGTAAATCGTGTCCTCGTCCATTCCGCGCGAGCGGCAAAACGCCACCAGCAAGGTGCAGACGCTGACCGAGTGCAGGAAGGTGTAATCGTCCTTGGTCTTGATGCGCATCAGGCTGAGCAAGGCGCCGGAATTACGCAAGATCGATTCGGTAATGTTTTCGACCACCGGCGACACATTTTCCAGCTCCACGGCCCTGCCCAGGCGCACGTCCTGCATCACGCTGCGCACCACGTTGACCGCCTGGCGCCGGATCCCGACGGCGCGCTGCATCTCGTCGCCCAGCGACGTGCGCACCGGTTTCACCAGCCTGGCGGCAATCGCCGTCACTTCCGCTTCGGTTTTCGCTTCGGCTTCGGCCAGCGTCGGCGCTTCCACATCGAGGCCCTTCGAGCAATCGATGACGACGTTGCGGATCCCGGCACTGGTAATCTTGCGGATCTCGTCCTCGCTGCTCAGGACAAACCTGGCGCGGACGAACGGGTGTTCCATCCAGCCGCAATCGAGGTCGTGGATAGCCATGCCCACGCGTAATTGGGAGGAATCGATTTTCTTTAGCATCCTGCGGCCTGACGGGTATATTAATCTGCGCCCACGACTGCGACGGACATGCAGTATAGCAATTAAGTTGCCGATCATAAACTTCTTGTCATTCGGGTGTTGCAACCAGACACAAATACAAGCGCTCGACCTGTTGATCGCCGCACCATCCTGAACTTGACGTTAACGTTAACGTCATATACCGTACAAATCGACCCTTTCCGTGCCCGAATTCACAAGGAATCCCATGAACGACATCACCCCCGCCGCCAAGCTCGACCTGCCGGAGCAGCCGAAGCTCGCCAACAAGGTCCGCTTCGTCACCGCCGCGTCGCTGTTCGACGGCCACGATGCCTCGATTAACATCATGCGCCGCATCCTGCAGTCGAATGGCGTCGAGGTTATCCACCTCGGCCACAACCGCTCGGTCGACGACGTCGTCACCGCGGCCCTCGCCGAAGACGTGCAAGGCATCGCCATCTCCAGCTACCAGGGTGGCCACGTCGAGTATTTCAAGTACATGATCGACCTGCTGCGCCAGCGCGGCGGCGCCCATATCAAGGTCTTCGGCGGCGGCGGCGGCGTCATCGTCCCGTCCGAGATCGAAGAACTGCATGCCTATGGCGTGACCCGCATCTTCAGCCCGGAAGATGGCCAGCGCATGGGCCTGGTCGGCATGATCCGCTCGATGATCGAGACCTGCGACATCGACCTCTCCCCTTATGCACCGACCACGATCGACGCCCTGCGCAGCGGCGACATGGCAGAGCGCCACCGGCCGCTGGCCCAGCTGGTCACGGCGCTGGAAAACGGCAAAGCCGACCCGGAACTGCGCAAGCAGATCGTCGACGCCGCCGACGCCCTGCGCGTGCCGGCCCTCGGCATCACCGGCACCGGCGGCGCCGGCAAGTCCTCGCTGACCGATGAACTGATCCGCCGCATCCGCCTCGACCAGAACGACCGCCTGAACATCGCCGTCATCTCGATCGACCCGTCGCGCCGCAAGTCCGGCGGCGCCCTGCTGGGCGACCGCATCCGCATGAATGCGATCGCGCCGTGGAATGGCGCGAGCCGCGTCTTCATGCGCTCGCTCGCCACGCGCGAAGCCGGTTCGGAAATCTCGCACGCGCTGCCCGACGTGATCGCCGCTTGTAAAGTCGCCGGCTTCGACCTGATCATCGTCGAGACCTCGGGCATCGGCCAGGGCGATGCGGCCATCGTGCCGCACGTCGATGCCTCGATGTACGTTATGACCCCGGAATTCGGCGCCGCCTCGCAGCTGGAAAAAATCGACATGCTCGATTTCGCCGATTTCATCGCCATCAACAAGTTCGACCGCAAAGGCTCTCTCGACGCACTGCGCGACGTCTCCAAGCAATACCAGCGCAACCGCGAGCTGTGGAGCCAGAGCCCGGACCAGATGCCGGTCTTCGGCACGCAAGCCTCGCGCTTCAACGACGACGGCGTCACCGCCCTCTACCACGGCCTGCTGCCGAAGCTGGCCGAGCTGGGCCTGCCGCTCGAGCCAAGCCGGCTCGCCGTCCCCGAACAGAAAGCCTCGAGCGGCAAGAACGTGATCGTGCCGCCGGCCCGTGCGCGCTACCTGGCCGAAATCTCGGACACCGTGCGCGGCTACCACAAGAACACCGCGAAGCAAGTGAAACTCGCGCGCGAGCGCCAGCAGTTATCGGAAACGAAGCGCATGCTGTCGGCCGCCAACCGCGACGTGGTCCTCGACGACCTGATTCTCGAGCGCGAGAACGCGATGGACGGCAGCGCGAAAAAACTCCTGGCCATGTGGCCGGACATGCAGGCCGCCTACGCCGGAGACGATTACGTCGTCAAAATCCGCGACAAGGAAATCCGCACCAAGCTGGTGCAGAAAACCCTGTCCGGCACCACCATCCGCAAGGTCGCCCTGCCGAAGTACGAAGACCACGGCGAAGTGCTGCGCTTCCTGATGCTGGAAAACGTGCCGGGCTCCTTCCCGTTCACGGCCGGCGTGTTCGCCTTCAAACGCGAGAACGAAGACCCGACCCGCATGTTCGCCGGCGAAGGCGACGCCTTCCGCACCAACAAGCGTTTCAAACTGGTCTCGACCGGCATGGATGCCAAGCGCCTGTCCACCGCCTTCGATTCGGTCACGCTGTACGGCGCCGACCCGGCGCTGCGCCCCGACATCTACGGTAAAGTCGGCAACTCGGGCGTCTCGATCGCCACCCTCGACGACATGAAGGTGCTGTACGACGGTTTTGATTTGTGCAGCCCGAGTACCTCGGTCTCGATGACGATCAACGGCCCGGCGCCAACCATCCTGGCGATGTTCATGAACACCGCCATCGACCAGCAGATCGACAAATTCATCAGCGATAACGGCCGCCAGCCGACTGACGACGAAGCGGCGAAAATCCGCGAATGGGTGCTCGCCAACGTGCGCGGCACCGTGCAGGCCGACATCCTCAAAGAAGACCAGGGCCAGAACACCTGCATCTTCTCGACCGAGTTCTCGCTGAAGGTGATGGGCGACATCCAGGAATATTTCGTGCACCACCAGGTGCGCAATTTTTATTCCGTGTCGATCTCGGGCTACCACATCGCCGAAGCGGGCGCGAACCCGATCTCGCAGCTCGCCTTCACGCTGTCGAACGGTTTTACCTTTGTCGAAGCCTACCTCGCGCGCGGCATGCACATCGACGACTTCGCGCCGAACCTGTCCTTCTTCTTCTCGAACGGCATGGACCCGGAATACACGGTACTGGGCCGCGTGGCGCGCCGCATCTGGGCCGTCGCCATGCGCGACAAGTACGGCGCCAACGACCGCTCGCAAAAACTGAAATACCACATCCAGACCTCGGGCCGCTCGCTGCACGCGCAGGAAATCGACTTCAACGACATCCGCACCACGCTGCAGGCCCTGATCGCGATCTACGACAACTGCAACAGCCTGCACACCAACGCCTACGACGAAGCGATCACCACGCCGACCGACGAATCGGTGCGGCGCGCGCTGGCCATTCAGTTGATCATCAACCGTGAATGGGGCCTGGCGAAGAACGAAAATCCGAACCAGGGCTCGTTCATCATGGATGAACTGACCGACATGGTCGAAGAAGCCGTGCTGCAGGAATTCGAGCGCATCGCCGAGCGCGGCGGCGTGCTGGGCGCCATGGAAACCGGCTACCAGCGCGGCAAGATCCAGGAAGAGTCGATGCTCTACGAGCACAAGAAGCACGACGGCTCGCTGCCTATCATCGGCGTCAACACCTTCCGCAACCCGAATGGCGGCAACGCCCCGACCACGATCGAGCTGGCCCGTTCCACCGACGATGAAAAGCAGTCGCAGCTGACGCGCCTGGACGCCTTCCACGCGCGCCATGCGGCGCAGGCCCCGGCCGCACTGGCGGCGCTGCAGCAGGCCGCGATCGACAACCAGAACGTGTTCGAAAAATTGATGGAGGCCGTGCGCGTCTGCTCGCTGGGCCAGATCACGACTGCCTTGTTCGAAGTGGGTGGCCAGTACCGCCGTAACATGTAAGCGCGCGGGTTGTAAGGCGAATGGCATTGGCGGCGTATGCTCCAATGCCATTTTTACGTATATATCCGGGCGGCCAGCCTCATGACCATCTTTTTACACAGTGTGTCTGCCTGCAAGATCGCAAATCGGTGGCTCCCCCATTGGAAGCCATGTTAACATCGCAAAGATTCTTGCACTAACTTTACATTTGACAACTTGGTGCGAGCTTTCAGGAGCGCTATGCAGAAGGAATTTTCAATTTATCTCGACCTGGTCCGCTTTATTGCTGCGGTCCTAGTTGTGATCGCCCATTCTAACCTTCGCAATCTGATCGCGGAGCCCGTGCCCGTGCCGTTGAGCGGTCACGGACATGAGGCAGTGGTGGTGTTCTTCATCCTGTCGGGCTATGTCATCTCGTACATCACGACGGAACGCGAAAAAACGCCGATCGACTATTGGTCGAGCCGGCTCTCGCGTTTTTATTCGCTGGTTATCCCGGTTGTGCTCCTTACCCCGTTGCTCGATGTCATCGGCGAATCGATGGCGCCCCAGTTTTACGTCGGCAAGACGACACATGACTTGGTATTGGTCAGAATACTGGCCAGCCTGACCTACATGAACGAGATCTGGCACCTCTCCATCATGTCGTTTTCAAACGTACCGTTCTGGTCGCTTTGCTACGAGATGTGGTATTACCTAATGTTTGCGGTCGCCATCTTCACGCGTGGCCGTATGCGCTATTTTCTGCTGGCCGCGGTGGCCCTTGTCGTTGGTCCGAAAATTCTCCTGTTGGCGCCGATCTGGATGCTGGGCGTCGTATTGCATCGATCGAAAGCACTTGCCAGCTTGTCAGTGCCCGTCTGCTGGGCCCTATTCATCGGATCGATCGCGGCGTACGTGTTAGTGCATTACTATGAGATGACCACACATGGGGGCCGCCTGTTGCGCGACCTGGTGGGCGCACACTGGCACGACCTCCTTGCGTACTCCCGGCTTTTCCCTGGCGACTATCCGCTTGCACTGATCATCGCCGCCAACTTCATCGGCTTTCGCGGTATTGCTCATCAATTTTCCTGGCTTCTGCTGCCTGCGGAGCGGCCGATCCGATGGGTGGCAGGACTGACCTTTTCCCTGTACATCATGCACCAGCCGTTGCTGTTCTTCTTTGCCGCCCTGATCCGCGGCGATAACAGCACGCCTGTGTTTTATTTCCAGGTGCTGGCTTGTACTTTCGCCACCGTTGCTGTGGTTGGTCGGTTCACTGAACAGAAGCGACATGTGCTGAAGCGTTGGATTAAATCTGTGTTGGTCAGACTGGCCGACTGGTGGCAGCAACGCCAAGCCGCCAGCACTCCGGCAACGCCATCAGCGACAAGCAGAGCGCCAACGACGGCTGGCGAAAACTGACGTCCGACATCCAGACTGGGCAGCGCTACGACAGGCCAGTGCGGCCGCCGTCATCAATCCACCTGCCGGATGAGCTGGCGGCCTCCGGGTTGCGTCAAGCCACCTGCGCCACCGCATCTCCGCTTCGCTCCACCTGGCGGCGGAAGAAGAACAGCGTGATCAGCACCAGCGTGATCGGCACCAGCGTCAGGTAAAACGCGAAATGCCCGCTGAAGTTGCCGAACACATAGCCCGTCACGAACGAGCCGGTGGTGCCGCCCAGCGCCGAAAAGATCACCAGCAGCCCGGTCATGCTCGAGTGCTGGTTTTTCGGCAGGGAACTGAGCATGACCGAATTGATGCCCGGGTAGATCGGCGCCATGAACAGGCCCATCAGCGGGAACAGGAAGATCGCCAGCGGCGCGTTGGCCCAGGTGACATTGGCGTCGATGGCCAGGTCGCGCGTGAGCGGCAGCGCCAGCAAGACCATCGCCGCCATCCCGATCACGCAAGCGTTCATTACCGTGTACCAGTGCACCTTGCGCATCACGACACCGGCCGACAGGCGCCCGATCGCGAGGCAGGCCGCGAAGATGCTGGCCACCTGCACGCTCATCGCGGTCGGCAGCTTCAGGATTTCGTTATTGAAGGTTGGCAGCCAGGTGCCGACGCTCTGCTCGATCAGCACGTACAGGAAAGCGGTCAGCACGAACACGCACACCAGCGGCTTGAAGAACAGCTTGAACATCGCGCAGAAGTCTTCCCAGCGGCTGCGCCCTTCGGGCAGCTGCGCTTCACGCTCGTCGAAAGGCGTCAGGGCGAGCAGGACGAAGGTGAAGGCGCACAGCGCGCCCAGCACCCAGTACACCTGCAGCCAGCTCTGCGACTTCGGGTTGTTTGAATCGATGAAGTGCGCGAATACCCAGTAGGCACTGAGTACGCCGACCATGAAAAAGCCCTCCAGCGTATTCATGATGCTGGCATGGTGCTTGCGATCGGTGGCGATCAGGCCGAGGGTCGAATATACCGACACTTTTACCAGCGCAAAAGCGACGCCGACGCACAGGAACAGCATCTTGGTCGTCAGGAAGCTCGGCAGCAGCGGCATCGCGATGCAGGCGGCGCTGACGATCGCCAGGCCGACCAGCATCGCGTTCTTGTAACCAAGCCGCGGCAGGAAGGAGGCGACCAGGAAGGAGACCACCGCGATCGGCAAGTCCTTGAAAGCCTCCAGCACGCTCGCGCCGGACTTGCTGACGTCATAATTGTTGATCACTTGCAGGATCACCGTACCCACGCTGTTGAGCAGGATCGCGAACACGAAGTAGATCAGGAATAAGGCAAGCAAAATCCGTTGGTTTGCTGTTTTAGAATGCTCCACGCTGTCTCCGATTTTTATTGTGTGTGTGCTTGCGTGTCAGTAGTCGCCGAGCCGGAACTGCGCCAGGCTCGGGATCACGCGGTCGGCCTGGGTCAGTACGGCCGGACTGCCCACGCCAAGGGCAAACATGCCCGCCGACTTGATCGAGGCGACGCCCGCCACCGCGTCCTCGACCCCGAGGCAATCGGCAGGCGCCACGCCGAGGCTTGCCGCGGCATTCAGGAAAATCTCCGGGTGCGGCTTGCTGTTGGCGATCAGGGCCGCATCGACCACGTAATCGAAGTGCTCGCGGATACCAAGGCGGTCGAGCACCGTAAAGGCGTTCTTGCTGACCGAGGCCAGGCCGATGCGCAGGCCCGCCGCGCGCACCGCGGCGAGCGCATCGAGGGCGCCCGGCAGCAGGTCCGCCGCGCTCATGGTCGCGATCAGTTCGACGTACTGGCGGTTCTTGCGCTCGGCCAGCGCCAGCTTTTGTTCCATCGAATAGGCCTTGCTGGCGCCGGCCAGGATCAGCTCCAGCGACCCCATGCGGTCGACGCCCTTCAAATTCTCGTTGAAGGCGTGGTCGAAGTGCACGCCCTCGGACTCGGCCAGCGCCTTCCAGGCCAGGTAGTGGTAATGGGCGGTGTCGGTGATGACGCCGTCGAGATCGAAAATAACTGCTTTATAGTGGTTCATCGGGGTCATGCCTCCAGCGGGATGCGGGCCTCTGGCGCCGCGCGGGTCAGGGCCACCGCCTGGCCCTGGTGGGTAAAGTCGAGGGCCTCGCCCTGCAGCAGCGTGTAGTCGGTTCCCTCGCTGCTGACGCGCACGGCCAGCATCGCGCCGTGCAGCTGCACCTGGAACCGGTAGTGCTGCCACTGCTGCGGCAGGGTCGGCGCGAAACGCAGTTCGCCATGGCTCACGCGCATGCCGCCGAAGCCATAGGCCACGCCCATCCAGGTGCCGGCCATCGCCGCCGTGTGCACGCCGTAATGGGTGTTGCCATGGGTGTCGTCGAGGTCCAGGCGCGCCGTCTCCATGAAGTAATCGTAGGCCTTGTCGTGGTAGCCCACTTCGGAGGCGATGATGCTGAAGATGCAGGACGACAGTGAAGAGTCGTGGGTCGTTACCGCCTCGTAGTAATCGAAGTCGCGCCGCTTGTCGTGCAAGGTGAACTCGTTCGACAGCAGCAGCAGCGCCAGCACCACGTCGGCCTGCTTGCAGACCTGGTGGCGGTAGATCACCATCGGGTGGTAGTTCAGCAGCAGCGGATAATTCTCTTTCGGCGTATTCGCGAAATCCCAGGCCTTTTTCGACAGGAAGCTGTCGTCCTGCTCGTGGATGCCGAGCGTCGCGTCATAAGGCAGGTGCATCAGGGAGGCGGCACGGCGCCATTCGTCGACCTCGCCCGCCTCGAGGGCGGTGGCGCCGGCGATGCGTGCGAAATCGTCCGGACGCTCTTTCCGGATGGTGTCGACCATGTCGGCGGCGAAGTGCAGGTGCATGCGCGCCATCGCATTCGTGTAATAGTTGTTGTTGACCAGCGCCGTATATTCGTCGGGGCCGGTCACTTCGTTAATGCAGAAGCGCTGCTCACGGTCGTAGTTGCCGATGCCGAGCCAGATGCGCGCCGTTTCCAGTACGATCTCGAGACCGGCCTGCGCCATGTAATCCAGGTCGTCCGTCGCTTCGTAATAGGACTTGATCGAATAGGCGATGTCGGCGTTGATGTGGTACTGCGCGGTTCCGGCCGGGAAGTAGGCCGAGCACTCGCCGCCGGCGATGGTGCGCCATGGGTACAAGGCGCCGCGCGTGTGCGACATCTGGCGTGCGCGCTCGCGCGCCTGTTTCAAACCCGCGTAGCGGTAGTCCAGCAGCTTGCGTGCGATCTCCGGTTTCGAGTACAGGAAGAAGGGGAAGATGTAGATTTCGGTATCCCAGAAATAGTGGCCTTCGTAGCCCTCCCCGGTCACGCCCTTGGCTGCGATGTTGGTGCGGCCGTCGCGGCCCACCGACTGCAGCAGGTGGTATTGATTGAAACGGATGCCCTGCTGCAGGGCGTCGTCGCCGGCGATCTCGACGTCGGCGCTGTCCCAGAAGTCGGCCAGGTAGGCCGCCTGCGATGCGCACAGGGCCTCGATACCGGCGGCCTTGGCGGCGGCCAGGGTAGCGCGCGCAAGAGCCGGCAGTTCGCCTTCCGGATAGTCGCGCGACGAGTAATACGCGCCGTATTTGGTCAGGCGCAGCGGCTGGCCCTCGACGGCGGCGCAGGTGAACACCTGGCCCAGCTGCTCTCCTTCATGCCAGGCGGCGGGGATCACGCCATCGACGCTGCTGTCGATCGCGCTGACCAGACTGAAGCCGCTGTTGTGGGTGCGCTGCACCAGCATCGACAGCGACGCGTCCTGGGCGACGGACATGGTTTGCAGCGCCGGACCCGAGACGGCCGAACCGACGCGCGGATCGTCGCCCGCCTCCTGGTTCCTGACCAGGCCGTCGATGAAGGAGCGCAGCGTGACCTGTCCCGAAAAATTCAACGCAGTCAGCTCGAATTCTATGGCGAACAGGTGTTTGTTCGTGAACGCCACCAGCCTGCGGCTGCGCAGCGCGATGCGCTTGCCGCTCGGCGCGGTCCATTCGAGGGAACGCTGCAGCACGCCGCTGCGAAAGTCGAGCGAGCGCTCGTAGCGATCGAGCTTGCCGAGCAGCGGATCGAAGCGCTCGCCGTCGATCGTCAACGCGATCCCCTTGGCGTTCGGGACGTTGAGCATGAACTGGTTGGTCCTGGCCAGCGCATGCGCCGCTTCCGGGTAGACAATCGGCTCGGACTCGTAGAATCCGTTCAGGTAGGTGCCGTCGAGCGAGGTGCCGGCCGGGCCGCTGTACCCTTCCTCGCCGGTGCCGCGCAGGCCGATGTAGCCGTTACCGAGCGCGAACAGGGTCTCGCGCAGGAAGTGCGAGGCGGTGTCGAAACCGGTTTCGCGGATGCACCAGGGGTCGAGCGGAAGGGTGGAAGTGGAAATGGGGCTGTCTGATGGCTGCACGTCGGGTCCTCAAAGCGGTGGTGTCTGTCGATCGAAGTCGACACTGGTGCCGGCGCGCGCGGCGCGCCGGAAGCTACAAATAACAGGTCAACAATCAGGTCTGGCGCACGATCAGGCGGGTCGGCAGCATTTCCGATTCGACGGCTTCGTCGTTGAGCAGCGCCAGCATCTTGCGCCCCAACAGCACGCCGCCGTCGCGCAGGTCCTGGTGCACGCTCGTCAGAGGCGGCACGAAGCTGGCGGCGCCCGGGGTGTCGTCATAGCCGATCACCGACACCTGGTCCGGCACGCGCAAGCCATGCTCGGACAGCGCGCGGATCGCGCCCATGGCCAGCAGGTCGCTGGCGGCGAACACGCCGTCGGCCACGGCCGCGCCCTTTTTCTTGAGCAGGCTGGTCATGCTCTCGAAGCCGGCTTCGAACGTAAACGCTTTCGGGCGCAGGATGTGCACGCTGCCGTTGCCGCGCATGGCGTCGATGAAGCCGGAGCAGCGCTGCTGCACCTCGGCATGGTCGACGTCGCCCAGGAACACGAGCTTGCGGCGGCGCTGTTCGATGAAGCGTTCGGCCGCGCTGGCGCCGCCCGCCCGGTTGTCGCTGCCGACCACCACATACGACGCGCTTTCTTCCGGCGCGCCCCAGACCACCAGCGGCAATCCCGCCTTCTGCAATACCTTCACGGCTTCGCCATGCGAACCCTGGCCGAGCAGGATCATGCCGTCGGCGCCGCGCACCGGCGCGCTGTCGAGCAGCTGGCGCGAGGTCAGCACGACCGTATAGCCAGCCGTGGTCAGCTCCTGTGTGATCCCGCCGAGCAGCGCCAGCGGATACGGATCCGACATCGGACGCCCTTTGACCGGCGTCATCTCCACCACCACCGCCACCGAATTGCTGCGCCCCATGCGCAGGTTGCGCGCGCTGATGTTCAGGCGGTAGCCCTGCTCCTCGGCGATGCGGCGCACCTTGGCGCGCGTCTTGTCGGTGACGAGCGGACTGTCGCGCAAGGCGCGCGATACCGTGATCGGGGAGACGCCGGCGAGCCGCGCCAGGTCTTCCATCGTGGTGCCGGCCTCGCTCTTGCGTGTGGATGTCTTGTTAGTCGCCATTGTGCTCGCGTGAAGGAAAAACAACTCTGCGGCAAATTATGACAGATTTAAATGTCGATGGAAGGCCAAATGACATCGATAACATTTAGATTGACATCGATATCATTCCTTGTTTCAATGCCACACAGTGACAGGGCGTACTTTGTCCAGGAGACCGATCTTGAACCATAAAAACGAGAGCATACACATGAATAATTCCAAGCATTTTCTCCGGTCTGCGGTGGCACTGGCCGTACTGACCTTGGTAAGCCAGGTCCAGGCCGCCGGGCAAGCCACCTCGGCCACCCCGGCCGTCCAGGATGCTGCCGGCGTCCAGCTGACCCAGGAAATCCAGCAAGTCGTCGTCACCGGTACCGCGCGCGCCAGCGGCACCCGCAAGATCGACACCGCGTTTTCGATCACCACCGCCACCGCGGAACAGCTGAAAGCAGCTTCGCCGAGCAGCACCGCCGACATCCTGAAACTGGTGCCGGGCGTGTATGCCGAATCCACCGGCGGCCAGTCCGGCGCCAACGTCGAGGTCCGCGGTTTCCCGTCGGGCAGCGATTCGCCCTTCGTGTCGGTGCAGCTGAACGGTAACCCGATCTATCCTGTGCCGGTGCTGTCCTTCTTCGAAGGCACCTCGGCCTTCCGCCTGGACGACACCATCGAGCGCGTCGAAGTGCTGCGCGGCGGTCCGAGCACGATCTATTCGGTCGGCCAGCCTGGGGCGACCATGAACTTCATCCTGAAAACCGGTGAAGACGAGCCTGAGCGTACGATCCGCCTGACCACCGGCACCGGCAGCCTGCGCCGCGGCGACATTTTCCTGGGCGGCAAGATCGCTGAAGGCTGGTACGGCACCTTCGGCGGCTTCTATCGCCAGAGCCACGGCGTGCGCGACCCGCAATTTCTCGCCGACGACGGCGGCCAGCTGACCGCCACCCTCACCCGCAAGCTCGATGGCGGCGCCGTGACGATGTACGTGCGCGCTACCGACGAGAAAAACGCCTTCTATACCGGCGTACCCCTCATTTCCAGCAATGAAGGGCGCGACATCAGCGAATTCCCCGGCTTCGACCCGCTGACCGGCACCCTGATGAGCAACGAGATGCGCCGCTTCACCATCGATGCGGCGCCAGGAAAAACCCTCGAGCGCGACCTGGCCGACGGGCGCGGCATGCAGGCGGCCGTCTGGGGCTTGAACTACGAGCAAAAGCTCGGCGGCTGGGATGTGTCGAACAAGGCGAATTATTTCAATGGCGACCTGAACACGATCTCGATGTTCACCGGTAACAACCCGCTGACGGCGCGCGACTACCTCGCCGGCGCCAACCGGACCTACAACCCGACCGCCGCGACCGCTTCCGGCAGCATGACCTATGTCAGCGGCGGCGTCGTCGATCCGAACCAGCAAGTGGTGCAGGCGGGCCTCTGGTCGGTCGAGAAAAAATTGACTTCGTTCACCAACGAATTGCGCATCAGCCGCGAACTGTTCGCCGGCCACACGCTGACCGCCGGCAGCTACTATGCCAACTACAAGTCGGACGACGAGTGGTACCTGGGTAACAGCCATCTGATGACGGCCACGCCGAACGCGCGCCTGATCAACGTCAGCCTGACCAACGGTACCGTCGTTGCGCGTAACGGCAAGGATGGCAATGTCTTCTACGCACCCGTGGCCAGCTACAAGGGCAACAACCTGGCTCTGTTCCTGGCCGACGAGTGGAAGATCAGCAACCGCCTGCGCGTCGATGCCGGCCTGCGCCGCGAGCGCCAGAGCCTGGAAGGCTCGGTCTCGAACCTGCGTTCGGGCGACACCGACAACAATCCGCTGACCGTCTATAACAACGGCACCTCGATTCCGACCGGCAGCTTCACCCGCCTGGAACGCGACGACAGCGTCACTTCCTTCACCGCCGGCGGTTTGTACAAGCTGGACAAGGACACCAGCGTGTTCGTGCGCGCCAACACCGGCAACACCTTCATCTACTTCGACGACATGCGCAACGCCGGCACCCAGGCCGCGCTGAACGACCGCAACGGCGTGCCGAACCCGGAAGTGACACAGTACGAAATCGGCTTCAAGACCGCCAACCCGTTGTATAGCGCTTACATCAACGCGTTCTACACCGACTTCACCGGCATCTCGTTCCAGCAGATCACGACCAATGCCGTCCTGAATTCGGTCAGCGGCTCGCGCGGGCATGGCCTCGAATTCGAACTAGCCCTGCGTCCGACCACGAACCTGCAAATGACGCTGACCGGTAACTACCAGAAATCGGAGTACCGCGACAATCCAGCCATCGCCGGCAACGACGTGCAGCGCCAGCCGAACCTGCAGTTCCGCTTCACGCCGAGCTACCGCATCCCGCTGGGCGAAAACAGCGTAAAACTGTACGGCACCTACACCCACATCGGCGACCGCTGGGCCGATCAGGCCAACCTGTCTTACCTGCCGTCCTACCAGACGGTCGACCTGGGCGCGCTGGCCAGCATCGGCGCCAACTGGGAAGTGCGCGTCGCCGCAACCAACCTGACGAATGAACTGGGCCTCACCGAAGGCAATTCGCGCCTGACCGGCGCCCAGAGCAGCGGCCCGATCAACGCCCGTCCGATCTTCGGACGCGCCGTGGAAGCATCGGTGATGTACCGCTTCTGATTCAAGCCTGCAGAGCTGTGACCTTTGGGAGCGCCTTGCGCTCCCTTTTTTTCGGCCCTGCCCTACAATAAGAGCGTCTGCCAACACCGTGAGGCTTCGCATGCCGATCAAGCCGGACCAACTCGCTGCCCTGATGCGCGAAGTCGAGCAGGAAGATCCGATCGATTTCGCCGACCTGCCCTTTGCCGAGGACGAGCTGCGCGGCCTGGTAGCGACCCATCTGTGCGAAATGGCGGGGGCCATGGAAAATTTCAGTACCGAAGACAAGTTGATGACGCTGCTCGCCGTCTCGGCCAAGCTGGTGCTGGAAAACCTGGTATTGCACGTTCAGTTGCTGCGCCGCCACGGTTTGCCGGTCGGCGACAACGTCGATGCGCTGCTGAGCCGTCTGCGCAAGGGCGAGTCCGAATAGGCGCCGCACGTCGCGATTCCGCACAGAAATCGCATCTGTGCAACAACAAACGCAATGTGCGGGAATGAAGCCATTCCTTGAGGTATTATTGTTAGTGAGGAAACTCGCGGCCACGATGTCGGCGGCGTGCACTACGTAAAACCTGAGGAATCCATGTCCCGTACTATCTCTAAGATCAAGTTGACCACCGCCGTCGTATCCGGCGCACTGCTGCTGGCAGGCCTGGGCGGCTGCAACCGCGACCAGTCGACCGCCAGCCTGCTGGCTGAAGCAAAGCAATACCAACAAAAGGGCGACGACAAGGCCGCCCTGATCCAGCTGAAGAATGCAGTAGCGAAGAGCCCGGAAGATGGCGAGGCGCGCATACAGCTGGGCAGCTTGTACCTGGAGACCGGCGACCCCGTCTCGGCCGAGAAGGAACTGCGCAAGGCGGCCAGCCTCGGCCTGCCTGCCGAGCGCACCCAGCCCCTGCTCGCCCAGGCGATGCAGACGCAGGGCAAGTTCAAGGAATTGCTGGCCGAGATCACGCCGGAACGCGTCGCCAGGTCGGCGCCGCTGACGGCAACCCGCGGCGACGCGCTGATCGCCACCAACGATGTCGACGCCGCCAAGGCCGCCTACGAGGCGGCGCTGGCGTTGCAGCCGGCGAACGGCGCCGCCCTGACCGGCCTGGCGCGCGTGGCGCTGATCAAGCAGGACATGCCGACGGCCGAACGCTATGCCAGCGAAGCTATCGCAAAAGACCCGAACAATCCGGAAGTCTGGATGTTCCGCGGCGGAATGCTGCGGGGCATGAACAAGCCGGACGAGGCGATCGCCGCCTTCGACAAGGTGCTCAGCCTGCGTCCGCGCGACCGCAACGCGAATTTGGAAAAAGCCTATATCCGCATCAACCAGCGCAAATTCACTGAAGCGCGCGCCGAAATCGAGGCGAGCCGCAAGAACGCGCCCAACAGCCTGCTCGTGACCTACGCCCAGGGCCTGCTCGACTACAGCGAAGGCAAGAATGAAGCGGCACGCGAGTCGCTGCAGCGCGTCCTGAAAAGCGCCCCCGAGCACATGCCGAGCATCCTGCTGGCCGGCGCCATCGAGCTGAACCTGAATGCGCCCGAACAGGCGCAAATGCACCTGCGCAAGTACCTGGAAGTGGACCCGAACCACCAGCATGCACGCAAGCTGATGGCGCAAGCCCAGCTCCGGACCGCGCAGCCGGGCGATGCGGTCAGCACGCTGGCGCCGATGCTGGACAAGTCGAGCGACCCGCAAATGCTGGCGCTGGCCGGCGAATCGCACATGCAGGCGCGCGACTTCGCCAAGGCGATCACGTATTTCGAAAAAGCGGCCGAGCTGGCGCCGCAGGCAGCCGTCCTGCGCACCTCGCTGGGCCTGGCGCGCCTGGCCCAGGGCGACACCAGCCGCGCAATCACTGAACTCGAACGCGCCACCGAGCTCGATCCGAAGTCGGACCGCGCCCTCTCCGCCCTGGTGCAAGCCGAGTACAGCCTGAAGCACTTCGACAAGGCCCTCGCCGCCGTGACCAGGCTCGAGCAGATCAAGGGCGACGACCCCCAGACCCATAACCTGAAGGCGACCATCCTGATCGGCAAGGGCGACGTCGCCGGCGCCCGCGCCGCTTTCGAGAAGGCCTTGCAGCTGAAGCCCACCTTCTTCCCGGCTGCGGCCAACCTCGCCAGGCTCGACCTGCTGCAAAACAAGCCTGACGCGGCGCGCAAGCGTTTCGAGACCGTGCTGGCAACCGACAAGAAGAACTTCGGTGCGATGGCGGCGCTGGCCGAGATAGCGGTCCTACAGAAGCGTCCCGAGGAAGCAACGACCTGGCTGGAGAAGGCCCTGGCGGAAAACCCGGACGCGATTCCACCGGCGCTCAAGCTGGGCGGCCATTACCTGTCGACCAAACAGGAAAAAAAGGCGCTGACGCTGGCGCGCAAGTTCCAGGCTGCGAATCCGGCCAACGCCGAGCTGCTCGAGCTGCTGGGCCAGGCCCAGATGGCGAATGACGACGCCCAAGGCGCACTCGACAGTTACAGCAAGCTGATCAACGTAGTGCCGAAATCGGCCATGGCGCAAATGCGCCTGGCCTCGGCCCACATCAAACTGAAGAACGACAGCGCCGCCGCCGAAGCACTCAAGCGCGCCGTCGCGCTCCAGCCCAACCTGGTCCAGGCACGCGTGGCCCAGGTCGAACTGGCGGTGCGCCGCGGCCGTACCGACGAAGCGCTGGCACTGGCCCGTGAAGTCCAGGCGCAAGACGCGAAATCGCCGATCGGCTTCCTGCTCGAGGCCGACCTGCACCAGGCCCAGAAGAAGCCGGCGCTGGCACTGGCTGCCTATGACAAGGCATTGGCCATCAACAAGTCGGGCGCCATCACGATCCGCACCGCCGAGCTGCTCAAGACCATGGGCAAGGCCAAGGAAGCGCAGGCACGCGTCGCCGCGTATGCAAAAGCCAATCCGAACGACGGCGCGGTCCAGATGTATCTGGCCGAATCGCACCTGACGGCGGGCGAATACAAGCCGGCGGCAGGCATCCTCGAAGGCCTTGTCAAGCGCTACCCGAACAACGGCGCAGCGCTCAATAACCTGGCGTGGGCTTACTCGCAGCAGAAAGACCCGCGCGCGCTGGCCACGGCCGAGCAGGCTTACAAGGTGGCCGGGGACAATGCCTCCGTGATGGACACGCTGGGCTGGATGCTGGTCGAACAGGGCAATACCGCGCGTGGCTTGCCGCTGCTGCAAAAAGCCGCTGCCGGAGCGCCAACCGCGCCGGAAATTCGCTATCACCTGGCGGTTGGCCTGCATAAATCGGGCGACAAGAATGGCGCACGCAAGGAGCTTGAAACGCTGCTTGCACAAAACCGTCCATTCCCGCAGCTCGAGGAAGCACGTTCGTTGCTAAAAACGTTATAACCGTCTACTATCTGAAATAAATAATACCCACAATGGACCGCGCTTTTCGCTTCGGCGAACCAGGTGCGGCAAACGCCAAAAGGCGCCGCCAGCACAAGCGGCGGCGCCGCCAAACGAAGGTGTCCCGATCATGAATCACGACGATTTGCAGGAACTTGAAGAGAGTACCGTCGAATTTCTATCGAACGCTCATGTTTCAGAGGATCGCGATAATATAGCGAACTCAGAATTAGAGGATGTTATCGTGAACCAAGATTCATATGGAATCCGGCTTACCGATACGGCAAAAGGACGCAACTCGGCCAGCATGCTGGTCAACAAAATGTACGCTTGGCGCGGCTATGCTGGCTCGCACCAGTTCAGCGACGATCCCAATCGCATTACCCTGACTGCCACTGACAAAGGCGATGTGGTAGGCACCCTGACGCTCGGTATCGATTCGCCGATCGGCCTGATGGCCGATCAGATTTTCAAGAATGAACTCGACGTGCACCGCGCACGTGGGGCGAAGCTGTGCGAATTCACGAAACTGGCCTTCGACCCCACCGTTCGCTCGAAAACCTCGCTCGCCAACCTGTTCCACCTGGCCGTGATTTACGCCCGCGACATCCACGACTGCACCGACATCGTTATCGAAGTCAATCCCCGCCACCGCCGTTTTTACGAGCATATGCTCGGATTCAAGCGTGAAGGCGATTTGAAGGACAATCCGCGCGTAAGTGCACCGGCTTATCTGCTGCGGATCGAACTGTCGTATGTCACCGAGCAGATCAAAAAACACGGCGGCACCTTCAGCGAAACCTCGACCGAGCGCTCGTTTTATCCCTACTTTTTCTCGGCACGCGAAGAGCAGGGTATTATCAACCGCCTGCGCCGTATCGACGAACAGCAGGTGGTGTAACGCCTCCCTGCGCCGGGACGGCGTCCCGGCGTATCAATATGCGCACCAGGGAGCTTCGCCATCGGCGTCTCCGGGTGCTGCCCCTTTCCTCAGCTTTATCGTTCCAGCACATGACCACTCCTTTTCGCTATGAGCAGGCTTTTTCTCGAAATATTGGCTGGGTAACGCGAGAGGAGCAGGCGCTGTTGCGAACCAAGCGGGTTGCGATCGCAGGCGGCGGCGGCGTCGGCGGGGTCCATGCGCTGACCCTCGCCCGGCTCGGCGTGACCAGGTTTCGCATCGCCGATTTCGATACCTTCGACGTACCGAACTTCAATCGCCAGGTCGGCGCCATGATGTCGACCATCGGGCAGCCGAAGGTCGACGTCATCCGTCGCATGCTGCTCGATATCAATCCCGAATGTGAGGTCGAGGTGTTTGCCGATGGCATCAACGACGCCAACCTGCTCGCCTTCCTCGACGGCGTCGACACCTATGTCGACGCGCTCGATTTCTTTGCCTTCGATATCCGCCAGAAAACCTTTGCGCTGTGCGCTCGGCTTGGCATCCCCGCCAGCACGGTGGCCCCGCTCGGCATGGGCGCGGCGCTGCTGAACTTCCTGCCGGGGAAGATGACCTTCGAGGAATACTTCCAATGGGGCGACCTGCCGGAAACCGACAAGGCCGTCCATTTCGTCGTCGGCCTGGCGCCCGCCGGTTTGCACCGCGCCTACCTGGTGGTGCCCGAAGCCGTCAACTTCGTCGAGCGGCGCGGGCCTTCGACCATCATGGCCTGCCAGTTATGCGCCGGCGTGATGGGCACCGAAGTGCTCAAGATCCTGCTCGGCCGCGGGCGCGTGCTGGCCGCGCCCTGGAGCATCCAGTTCGATGCCTACCGCAACAAGCTGGTGCGTTCATGGCGTCCGGGCGGAAACCGTAATCCGCTGCACCGCCTGATGATCAGGATCGGCAAGAAGCAACTGGCGAAAGATTTGGCGGCGGCGGAACTGACCACCGCGGGAGCGACACCATGAACACGAGCACCAACACCACCGTCGAACAGATCCTGGAACTGGCGCGCTGGGCGCCCAGCGGCGACAACATGCAGACCTGGCGCTTCGAAGTCACGGCGCCCGACCAGCTGGCCGTGCATGCCTATGACACGCGCGACCACTGCGTCTACGACCTCGACGGCCACCCGAGCCAGATCGCCTTCGGCACCCTGCTCGAGACGATCGCGATCGCCGCCAGCGCCCACGGCCTGCGCGCCGACTTCGAACGGCGCCCGGATGCGCGCGCGACGCACCCGATTTTCGACGTTCGCTTCGTTGCCGACCCGGGCATTGTGCGCAGCCCCCTGGTCGATGTCATCGACAAGCGCACGGTGCAGCGCCGTCCGATGCGCACCACCCCGCTGACCGCCGAACACAAGCGCCTGCTGGAAGCGACCGTCGCGCCCGGTTATTCTCTGAGCTGGCTCGAGAGCCGTGACCAGAAGTGGAAAGCGGCCAAACTGATGTTCAATAACGCGCGCCTGCGCCTGACGATGCCGGAAGCGTTCGAGACGCACCGCAGCATCATCGACTGGGAAAACCGCAAGGAGAGTCCGGACAAGGTGCCGGCAGGCGCGCTCGGCGTCGATGCCATGACCTTGCACCTGATGAAATGGGCGATGGTGAGCTGGCGCCGCATGGCCACCGTGAATACCCTGATGGGCACCTGGGCGCCGCGCCTGCAGATGGACCTGGCGCCCGGCATGGCCTGCGCGGCCCACTTCGTGCTCAAAGCGAAGCAGGCACCGCAGTCGATCGACGACTACGTCGCCGCCGGCCGCGCGCTGCAGCGCTTCTGGCTGACCATGACCACGTTCGGGCTATACATGCAGCCGGAAATGACGCCGCTGATTTTTTCGAAATACGCGCGCGAAGGCACGCGCTTCACGGCCCAGCCGAAACTGCAAACGGCGGCGCTGGAATTGCAGCGCCAGACCGAGGCGCTGATCTTCAACGATGCCCTGTTCCCGGTCTACATGGGGCGCCTCGGCTATGGCCCGGCCCCCGACGCCCGCTCGGTGCGCCGGCCGCTGGCCGAACTGATGAAGCGCTGAAGAAAAGAAGCGAAAAAAAGCGGCGGCGACCATGGAGGTCGCCGCCGCTTTTTTTCATCCAGCTACGCTGCGTTCAGGAGGCAATCAAGCCTGCTTGGCGCGCTTGCGGCTGACGATGCCGGCGCCCAGCATGGCGATGCCGAACAGGGCCAGCGAACCTGGCTCTGGAACTTCAGCCAGCTTGAACTGGCCGTTGTTCGACACGAAGAACGCACGGTTGCTGTTAGCGTAGTCACCGCCACCGCAGCCGCTGCCGGTGAAGCCAGCGTATTGGCAAGCCACTTCGCCCACGAGGGTGCTGGTAGGCGAGCCGACGGTGTTAGCGTTGGTGAAAGCGAAGGCCATGATGTCTTCCAGCGACAGGTCCATGCCATTGCCGCGGAAGAAGTAGCCGGCGTCCATGTCGATTGCCTGTGCCAGGACACTCACCTGGCCGTTGTTGACTGGCGAGCCGTTGGCATTGACGTTGCCGCCGCCGCCAGGGAGCACGTTGAACGAAGCGATTTCATTGCCCAGGTTGGCGCCGTAGATGCCTGCGGTGGTGCCGTACTGGTTGGTCGTGTTCTGGAACAGGCGAATGGTACCGCCGCTGAACTGGAACGCGCCGCTGAAGTTACCCTGGCCGGTCGCTTCGAAGAGTGCGCTGATGTTGCCGCCAGCGTAGTTCGATGCGAACGGCTGCCCGTTGCTGTCAGCTTGCAGGATGTTGAACACAGCGTGTTCGGTGAACGTGAAACTATTGCCGCCGGTTGGGGTCAGCTGGATGAAGCCATTGCCGTTCACGTCCAGGTATTCGTTGATCACCTGGCCGCCCGCGAAGCCGCCACCGACTGGGTTAAATACCCAGTTGTTCAGTACGATACCAGCGGCGCTGGCCGAGCCGGCGAAGGTCATTGCAACAGCAGCGGCGCAAGCGATTTTTTTCAGGAATTTCATGATAAGTATCTTTATGTAATTGATTATAAGGTTATAAGCCTACGTAAGCAATTACCGTGCCATATAATATTGTTTCATTAAATCAACGACTTATGCATAACAGACAGTTTTACTCGAACTCGACTGTAAAGAAATCCGACGCCGGTGCGAAGCCGCCGCACAAATGAAAAGAGCGGGCAAGCCCGCTCTTTTCATTTCATTACCCCGCGTTCAAAAAGCAATCAAGCCTTCTTGGCGCGCTTGCGGCTGACGATGCCAGCGCCCAGCATGGCGATGCCGAACAGGGCCAGCGAACCTGGCTCTGGAACTTCAGCCAGCTTGAACTGGCCGTTGTTCGAAACGAAGAACGCGCGGTTGGTGTTGCTGTAGGCTTGGCCGTTGCAGCCGTTGCCAGTGTAGCCAGCGTATTGGCAAGCCACTTCGCTCACCAGCGTGCTGGTAGGCGAACCGACGGTGTTAGCGTTGGTGAAGGCGAAGGCCATGATGTCTTCCAGCGACAGGTCCATGCCGTTGCTGCGGAAGAAGTAGCCAGCGTCCATGTCGATCGCCTTGGCCAGCACACTCACCTGACCATTGTTGATTGGCGAGCCGCTTGCATCGACATTACCGCCGCCACCAGGCAGAACGCTGAACGAAGCGATTTCGTTGCCCAGGTTGGCGCCGTAGATGCCTGCGGTGGTGCCGTACTGGTTGGTCGTGTTCTGGAACAGGCGGATGGTACCGCCGCTGAACTGGAACGCGCCGCTGAAGTTACCCTGGCCAGTGGCTTCGAAGAGTGCGCTGATGTTGCCGCCTGGGAAACGTGCCGCGAACGGCTGGCCGTTGCTGTCAGCTTGCAGGATGTTGAACACAGCGTTTTCGGTGAAGGTGAAGCTGCTGCCGCCAGTTGGGGTCAGTTGGATGAAACCATTGCCGTTCACGTCCAGGTATTCGTTAATCACCTGGCCGGTGGCGAAACCGCCACCGATTGGGTTGAAGACCCAGTTGTTCAGCACGACTTCGGCACTGGCGGCGCCAGCGAAGGACATTGCAACAGCGGTGGCGCAGGCCAGTTTCTTCAGAAATTTCATGATTCGTAATCCTCGTTTAGTTGATCGGTTGGGCAAACACACTCACCTATTAGCAAGTGCCGTGCCAGATTTTAATATTTCATTAGAATCAATGACTTATCTGATCAAAACAAAGGTAACTCAACACGTCTGTAAAGAATCCCGACAGCATATTTCGAATAATAATTCCTTGAGGAATCTGTATTTTTTTTTAAGGAATAAGTCACAATGTTGCTTTTTTCCTGAAGGGCTCGCGGGCTTGTAAGAGCACTCCTACGGACCATGGAATATGATGGAATTTACGTTGCTTGCATAGCGATGGCGGTCCAAAGCCTATTTCCGAGGAAATTTCTCTTCAATATACGCTCGCACATGTCCTTCTATACAGAAGCGTGCATAAGTCATGTTCAGGACCTGCTGCTCACAGCGCGCTTGCGCTGCACCAGAACGACAAACGGCGCCCGAAGGCGCCGTAACGAGAGTATCCAAACACGCAGCTTCTTAGAAGAAGCTTTCCGGAATCACCAGGATATCGCCAGGACGCATCGGCATGTTGGCCGAGATGTCGCCATCCTTGATCAGGTCGTCGAGGCGCACGTTCAGCTTCTGCTGCCTGCCGTCGATGGTGCGGATGATGCTGGCCCGGTTGCCCGAAGCGAACTCGGTGACGCCGCCGACGGCAATCAGGACATCCATCAGCGACATGTCGCGGCGATATGGCAGGGCTTGTGGCTTGGCGGCCTGGCCAATCACCCGGATCTGCTCGCCGTAATTGCCGACGAAACCGGTAACGACGACGGTGACGACTGGTTGCTGGATGAATTTAGCCAGCGCCTTCTCGATGTCGCGCGCCAGTTCGGTCGAGGTCTTGCCCGCTGCCGGCAGGTCTTCGACCAGCGGGGTCGTGATCTTGCCGTCCGGACGGACAGGCACCGACATCGACACTTCCGGATTGCGCCAGACGATGATGTTGACCGCGTCGCCGGGGCCGATCAAGTAATCGGCTGGTACGACACTCGTCATCGAGACGGGCGACTGCGCCGGCGAGCGGAACTTGTCCCACACCGCGCAGCCGGACACGGTCAGGGCACAGGCCGAAGCCAGGGCCAGTTTCGTCAGATTCATCATCATCTTGCTCACTTCATTCCCCTTCACGACAAGCAGCGGCGGCATCGCCAGACTGTTGTTAAAGCAAATTAAAAATTGTTATTTAGCCATCAAACCGGCGTATTGTATCGTAATCATGCAGGCCAATAAGCCATGCACGATTGAAATATTCCATTTTTTTACTTTCGCTGCAACAGCTCATGCACGTACTGGGCCGGGATCGCATAGCTGATCCCGCTCGGGCTGGTAATCGCGTTTTCCTTCAATCCCTTGACGAACACCATATTGATGACTCCGAGCACGGCGCCGGTATCCGGATCGTACACGGGACTGCCGCTATTGCCGGGGTAAGCAGTGCCGTCGAGCTGGAAGATTTTCAGGGGATCGCGCTGCAACTGGGTGATCGCACGCGCATCAAGCCCACGCGAACTCATCGACGGCATGACGAGCGGCGTCACCGCCGACAGCGTGGCGCGGTGGGTAACGTGGTTCAGTCCCAGCACCATCCCGAGAGGGAAACCAGTGAACGCCAAGGCCTGCCCTTCGAGCGCACTGCGCGAGTCGCCCAGGGCCAGTGCCGGCAACGGCGGCCCGCTCGTCAAGCGCAGATGCGCCAGGTCGCGTCCGCGGTCGAGCGCCACCAGGCGTGCCGGCCGGAAGCTGAAGTCACGGCCGGCGCCGACCACGATGCCCAGCTCTTCCATTTTCGCAGCGTCGAGCATGGTCGGCACCACATGCGCATTCGTGATAATGGACAGCCCGTCGCCGACGGCGAAGCCGGTGCCGCTGAACACGACCGAGGGACTACGGGTCTTGAGGAAACTGCCGACACCGACAACCGACGGCTTGAGCGCGGCAATCGTGCGCGCCAGGCCATCGGCGTGGCTGGACGCTGTCGCAGCGCTCAGCGTAAAAACGCCGAAAGCCAACATTAAACGGCGGCGTATTGAGAACTTATTCATGTTGCATTCATTATTTCGGATAGGAATCAATCGTGCAGACCCTTTAGCTATTCCAACATTACAATACTGCAGCTTGATGTTGAGCAAAGACGTGGTCCGGGACGAAAGTCAGGACTTTCGTTTGTAGTAATGCATTGATGTAACGCAACACTTTTGGGAGTTGAAGTTTGTCTGGAAGCAATAATAACGCTCCAGGCGAGGTCTGGCACCCGATTTCAGCGTTGCATTGGGGAATTTGTGTTGTAACGCGCGCTATGCATGACGTTTATTAGCACGATTTGCCTGCATGCAATTGCAATTGCACAAACTACAAGCGATGATGCGTGTTCTTTTGTTGATTGTACGTGCTTGGCTTCCTGCCGGGCACTCATGGCGAGACTGATGAGATGGCAGAGATAACAGCCCTAATCCTGAATTTCCTTAAGGCCATCGGTAAATACCGCTGGCATGCACTGGCCATCACCTGGTTGGTGGCGCTGGTTGGCTGGGCCGTCGTGCTCAAGCTGCCGAACCAGTACGAGACCTCGGCACGCGTGTATGTCGATACCCAGAGCATCCTCAAGCCTCTGCTGGCTGGCATGACGACCTTGCCGAACGTGGACCAGCAAGTCATGTTCATGCGCCAGACCCTGATCAGCCGCCCGAACGTTGAGAAGGTGATGCGCGATACCGACCTCGACGTCAAGGCTGCCAACAGCGACGAAAAGGACGAGATGGTCGATGAGCTGATGAAGAATATCAAGATGGCCGGTACCGAGCGTGACGACATCTACACCATCAGTTATACCTCGCCTGATCCGAAGCTGGCCAAGGACGTCGTCCAGGCTCTGCTGACGATCTTCATGGAAGGCAGCTTCGGCGGCAAGAAGCAGGAGTCCGACAATGCGATCCAGTTTATCGACAACGAGATCCGCAATTACGAGGAAAAGCTGGCCACGGCCGAGAACAAGCTGAAGGAATTCAAGATCAAGAACGTCGGCTTGCTGCCGAATGGCGGCGATTTCGGCACCAAGGTCGCTGCCGCCAACGATGCCCTGAGCCAGGCCCGTCTGGAGCTGGCCGAGGCAGCGCAGTCGAGCAGTGCGATCCGCCGCCGCATGGCCGGCGGCGGCGTCGCCATGAGCAGCGGCAGCGGCCCGCTCGATCCGGAACTGGAAAGCCGCATCATCGCTGCCCAGAAGAGCCTTGACACCTTGCGCCTCCAGTACACCGAGGAGCACCCTGACATCATCGCCACCAAGCGCTTGGTCGAGCAGCTCCAGGCGCGCAAGCGTGAAGATGCGAAGAAGAGCCGTCCTGATCCTGCCGTCGCCGCCAGCCCGATGATGCAGCAGCTGACGGTGTCGCTGTCGGAAGCCGAATCGAAGGAAGCCGCGCTGCGTGCCCGTGTCAGCGAATACGCCCAGCGCGTGGCGGTCCTGCGCGGCCAGAGCACGACGGCGCCCGAAGTCGAGGCCCAGCTGGTCCAGCTGAACCGCGACTACGAGGTCAACCGCGAGAACTATAACCAGCTGGTCCAGCGCCGCGAACAGGCAAAGCTGTCGGGCAACCTGACCTCGGCTACCAACATGATGACCTTCCGCACGATTGAGCCGCCAGTGGCCGCGCTCAAGCCGGTCGGCCCGAACCGCCTGGCGCTGTTCTCGGCCGTGTTCGTGGGCGCCCTGCTTGCCGGCCTGGCTGGCGCATTCCTGATGGCCCAGGTGCGTCCGACCTTCCTGAGCCATGCAGCGCTGCGCGAAACGACCGGCGTGCCGGTGCTCGGATCGATCAACATGCACTGGACCGGCAGCCAGAAGGCGATGCGCAAGCGCCGCCTGATCGGCCTCGGCGCTGCCTTGCTGGCGCTGTTCGGCGCCTATGGCATCGGCGTCGCCGCCATGCTGATGCGCGCTGGCGCGTAAGCGCCGTAACGGAACAATATTAGGAGCGAACGTGAGCATTATCGAAAAAGCGGCCAGCCGCATTGACCACACCCGCGCGCCAGCGCCGGCCCCAGTCGTCGTCGAGCACGGCGACCAGACGGTCGTCCTGCAGCCGCACACGGCACCGGGCGTCGCCACGCCGGGCGTCGCTACGCCGGCCGCCACAACCCCGGCCGCCCTGTCGCACACCCCTGCCAGTGCGCCTGCTGCGCCGGCGCCTGCCCCGCTTGCCCCTGCGGCCGCGCCGCGGGCGGATTCACGCTCCGCACGCGCCGAGCCACGCCTCGAGTCGTCGCGCATGACCACCCCGAAGCCGGGCACGCGCAAGGTCGACCTCGACCTGGCGGCGATGCGTGAAGCAGGCCTGGTGACGGCTGCCAGCGGCCGTACCAGCCTGCTGGAAGATTTCCGCGTCATCAAGCGCCCGTTGCTGCAGCGCGCCTTCACCCCGGCCACCGGTGGCCGTCCGAACAACCTGATCATGATCACCAGCTCGCTGCCGGGCGAAGGCAAGACGTATTCGGCGATCAACCTGGCGATGAGCATCGCGATGGAACTCGACCACACGGTGCTGCTGGTCGACGCCGATGTCGCCCGTCCGTCGGTGCTGCGCACGCTTGGCCTGCCGGCCCAGCGCGGCCTGATGGATATCCTGGTCGACGACAAACTCGACCTGGCCGACGTGATGCTGCGCACCAATGTCGACACCCTGAGCATCCTCCCGGCCGGCACCAGCACGCCGCGCGCCACCGAACTGCTGGCCAGTTCGACGATGAGCAACCTGGTCAACGAGATTGCCCACCGCTATCCGGATCGCGTCATCATTTTCGATTCGCCGCCGCTGCTGCTGACGAGCGAATCGCGGGTCCTGGCCAGCCACATGGGCCAGATCGTGATGGTGGTCGAAGCCCAGGGCACGACCCAGCAAGCGGTCCAGGAATCGCTGCGCCAGCTCGAAGGCTGCAGCAACGTCAACCTCATCTATAACAAGGCGCGGGACATCCCGGGGATCGAAGAGAAGTATGACTACAACTACGGCTAAGCAAATCATCGGCAAGCTGCCCCGGCTTCTGCCGCTGGCAGCGGCGCTGCTGGTGGTGCTGCCGGCCCAGGCGCAGTGGCGCGTGACGCCCGCGCTGTCCGTCACCGAAGTGCTGACCGATAACGCCAACTTCAACAGCAGCCCGAACCGGAACGCCCGCCTGATCACCGAGCTGACGCCTCGGATCAGCGCTTATGGCCAGAACGAATATGTCCAGCTCAGGGCCAATGCGAGCGCCTCGCTGTTCGGCTACGTCGGCGGCGGCAGGGACGATTCGCGCAGGAACCTGGTTCAGTACGACGCGGCCGGCCGCCTGAAGGTGATCGACGAATTCATGTATGTCGACGCCAGTGCGCAAAGCAGCAACCAGGCCATCTCGGCCTTCGGCCTGCTCGGCAAGGAAGCACGCTACAACAACGAGAACGTCACCGACGTCAGTACCTGGAGCATCAGCCCGAATATCAACCAGCGCTTTGGTAACTTTGCCAAGGCCACGCTGCGCTACACCCTGAACAGCGTCAAAGCCGACCGGACACTGTTCGGCAGCAGTACCGCTCACGGTCCATCGTTCAACCTGGCCAGCGGGCGCTCGTGGCAAGACCTGGGCTGGAACCTGAGCTATTCACGCCAGGAAGTCGACAACGAATTGTTTCCAGACACCGCATCGGAAGACGCCCTGCTCGACCTCAACTATCGCCTCAGCCGCACTTTGCGCCTGACCGCCAGCGGGGGCTACGAAAGCTATGACTTCAATGCCATCGGCGGACGCACCGCCGGGCGCTTCTGGTCGGCGGGCTTCGCCTGGCGGCCGTCCTCGCGCACCAGCCTGGACGTGTCGGCGGGTCGCCATTTCTTCGGCAACACCGGCTCGCTGTCGGCCTTGCACCGCAGCCGCCACACGGTCACCAGCCTGAACTACTCGGACAATGTGACGACCGCGCGTGAACAGTTCGCCTCTTCAAGAACGATCGACACCGCGGGCCTGCTCGATTCGCTGTATGCGGCGACGATTCCCGATGCGTTCGCACGGCGGGAGGCGATCGACGCCTACCTGCGGGTCACCGGCTTGCCGGCCAGCACGATCGAAGCAGTGAATTTCCTCAGCAACCGCTACTTCCGCCAGAAGAGCGCCCGGGCCTCGGTGGTCTACACCTGGAGCACCCACAGCACGATCCTGGGCGCCTACGCCAACGAGCGGGTCGCCTTGTCGCCGGCCGAGACCGGCATCGTCCAGGTCGGCACCCCGGCGTTTCCATTTGACGCCAATGTTCGCCAGGTCGGGCTCGATCTCGCCCACAGCTATCGGCTCAACACGAAGACCAGCGCAACGGCCTCGCTGACGGCGTCGCGCGCGCGTTCCCTGGACACCAACATCGAACAGGACCAGCAAACGCTCAGCACGGGCCTGAGGCATATTTTCAGCCGCAAGATGCTGGGAAGTGTCGAACTGCGCCACACGCGCGGCCAGGACGCCTTTGGCCGCTTCGGCGGCAGGCATTACTACGCCAATTCGATCAGCGCCACCCTATCGGCCCAGCTTTAAGTGGAGTGACACGATGTACGAATCATATTATGGATTTTCGGCCAAGCCCTTCCAGCTGCGCCCCGACCCGCACTTTTTCTTCGGCAGCAAGGGCCACAAGCGCGCCATGGCCTACCTCGAGTACGGCCTGTCGCAGGGCGAGGGCTTCATCGTCGTTACCGGCGAAGTCGGTGCCGGCAAGACCACGCTGGTGCGCAACCTGTTCAACAAGATGACGCACGAGCAGATCGTCGCCGCCCACATCGTCAATACCCACCTCGATCCGGACGACACGCTGCGCATGGTGGCCTCGAGCTTTGGCCTGCCCCATGAAGGCGCCACCAAGACCGACCTCCTGACCCGTTTGGAGGCCTTCCTGCACGGCGTCGACCGCCAGGGCAAGCGCGCCCTGCTCGTCATCGACGAGGCGCAGAACCTGAACCCGAAGACGGTGGAAGAACTGCGCATGCTGTCGAACTTCCAGACCGACGAAAAATCCCTGCTGCAGACCTTCCTGCTCGGCCAGCCGGAGTTTCGCGCCACGCTGCACAGCCCCGGCATGCAGCAGCTGCGCCAGCGCGTCATCGCCAGCTACCACCTCGGCCCGATGGATGCGCAGGAAACCCGCGCCTATATCGAGCACCGCCTGCACACGGTCGGCTGGAACGGCGACCCGAGTTTCGACGACGAGGCCCACGCGGCGATCTTCGGCTACACCGGCGGCATTCCGCGCAAGACCAACACCTTGCTCGACCGCGTGCTGCTGATGGGCTACCTGGAAGAATTGCACCACTTTACCGGCGAGCATATCCAGACCGTGATCGACGACGTCAGCGAAGAGTTCCAGCAGCCGGAAGCGACGCGCGCGCCCTCCCTGGCCTCGGGCGCTTCCTTCCTCGACGACGGCATCGGCGGCACGCCGGACCGCCGCGACAGTATCGAAGTGCTCGACGAGCGCATGATGCGCCTCGAGAAATCGGTCGTCTCGGTGCTGTCGATCCTGAAAAAAATCGTCGCCAACCCGCAAGGAGTGCAGGCGGCCCAACACGTGGATACCCAGGAATGAAGATGCAGACCCCCGCAGCCCGGCCGCAGCGCCAGCCGGGCGAGCGCATCCGAAATGCCATGACCTGCGATGTCGAAGACTATTTCCAGGTCTCGGCCTTCGCTCCTTACATCAGCCGCGACAGCTGGCCGGCGCGCGAATGCCGGGTCGAGGCGAACATCGAACGCATTCTCGCGCTGTTTGAGAAAAACGACGTCAAGGCGACCTTCTTCACGCTCGGCTGGATCGCCGAACGCTATCCGGCAATGGTGCGCCGCATCGTCGCGGCCGGCCATGAACTGGCCAGCCACGGGTATGGCCACGAGCGCGCGTCGGACCAGAACCGCGAGCAGTTCGACAACGATATCCGCTCGGCGAAGGCCCTGCTGGAAGACATCGGCGGCCAGGCCGTCATCGGCTACCGCGCCCCGAGCTTCTCGATCGGCCACGGCAACCTGTGGGCGCTGGACGTCCTGAGCGAAGCGGGGTATCGCTACAGCTCGAGCATCTACCCGATTGCCCACGACCACTACGGCATGCCGGACGCACCGCGCTTCGCCTTTTATCCGAACGGCCCGGACGGCCTGCTCGAAGTGCCGATCACGACCGCCATGCTGGGCGGGCGCAAGCTGCCGGCCGGCGGCGGCGGCTACTTCCGCCTGCTGCCTTACGCGCTGTCGAAATGGATGGTCAAGCGCGTCAACGAGATCGACAACGAGCCGGCGCTGTTCTACTTCCACCCGTGGGAAGTCGATCCCGGCCAGCCGCGCCCGGAAGGCCTGGGCGCCAAGGCGCGCTTTCGTCACTACATCAACATCGATCGCATGGAAGGGCGCCTGGCCGCCCTCGCCGGCGATTTCGCCTGGGACCGGATGGACCGGATCTTCCTGAACAAGCCATGAATTCGATTATTGAAAAGTCCCAGGAGTTGCGGACCGAGCGTCCGCACGCCTCGCCTCCGACCCTGCACCTGTTGAAACCGCAAGACCGGGCCCGCTGGGACGCCTTCGTGCGCAGCTGCCCGGACGCTACTTTCTTCCACCTCTCCGGCTGGCAGCCGGTGATCGAGCAGTCCTTCGGCATCAAAACCTGGTTCTATTATGTGGAACGGGACGGCCAGATCCAGGGCGTGCTGCCGCTGGCGCAAGTCAAGAGCCGCCTGTTCGGCCACGCGCTGGGCGCGATGCCGTTCTGCGTGTATGGCGGCGTGGTCGCGCTCGACAGCCAGGCCAAAGTGCTGCTCGACGAAGCAGCCGACAAGCTGGCGCGCGAACTCGGCGCCGGCCACCTCGAATACCGCGGCATGGAACGCGCCCACCCGGACGATCCAAGCTGGCTGACCAAGGAACTCTACGTCACCTTCCGCAAGGCGATCTCGGGCGACGACGAGGAAAACCTGAACGCGATCCCGCGCAAGCAGCGCGCGATGGTCCGCAAAGGGATCAAGCTCGGCCTGCGCGGCGAAGTCGACAGCAATGTCGATCGCCTGTTCACGGCTTACTCGCACAGCGTGCACCGTCTCGGCACCCCGGTGTTCCCGAAAAAATACTTCGCGAACTTGCAAAAAGAGTTCGGCGACGAATGCGAAGTGCGCACCATCGTTACCGAGGACGGCCGCCTGGTCGGCTCGGTACTGAGCTTCTACTGGCGCGACGAGGTCGTTCCCTACTACGGCGGCGGCATGGACCTGGCGCGCGAAGTGGCGGGCAATGACTTCATGTACTGGAATCTGATGCAGGCCGCCGCCGCGCGCGGCAGCCGCCTGTTCGATTTCGGCCGCAGCAAGCTCGGTACCGGCGCCTACGATTTCAAGAAGAACTGGGGTTTTACCGCCCAGCCGCTGCCGTATGAATACAAGCTGTACGGCGCCGATGCGTTGCCGGATAATAACCCGCTGAACCCGAAATACCAGCTCTTCATCAAGATGTGGAAAAAGTTGCCAATCCCACTGGCAAACCTGATCGGGCCACACATCGTTCGAAACCTGGGGTAATCCGTGCAAGACCTGCTGCTACTGATCCACCGGATCCCTTACCCGCCGAACAAGGGCGACAAGATCCGCTCCTACCACCTGCTCAAGCACCTCGCAGGCCAGTACCGCGTCCATCTTGCCACCTTTGTCGACGATGCCGACGATTGGCAGCACGTCCCCAAGGTCGAGGCGATGTGCGCCAGCAGCCACTTCGCACCGCTCAACCCGACGCTGGCGCGCGTGCGCAGCCTCGGCGCCCTGCTCAAGAACCGCTCCCTGTCGCTCGACTACTACCGCGACGCGAGCCTCGAGCGTTGGGTCGACGCCACAGTTGCCCAGCACAAGATTACGCGCGTGCTGGTCTTCTCGTCGGCGATGGCGCAATACGCCGACAAGTATCCGCAGGCGCGCCGCGTGGTCGATTTCTGCGACGTCGATTCCGATAAATGGCGCCAGTACGCCGACCAGAAATCCTGGCCGATGAGCTGGCTGTACCGCCACGAGGCGCGCCAGCTGCTGTCCTACGAACGGCGCGTCGCGCGCGACTACGACGCCTCGCTGTTCGTCTCGGCGCCGGAAGCGGACCTGTTTCGCAAGCTGGCCCCGGAAAGCCGTGAGCGCATCGGCTTCTTCAATAACGGCGTCGACACCGATTACTTCAGCCCCGACACCGTTTACCCGAATCCCTACCAGCCAGGCGAGCGCGCCATCGTGTTCACCGGCGCCATGGATTACTGGCCGAACGTCGACGCGGTGAGCTGGTTCACGGGCGAGGTATTGCCCGCACTGCGCACCCGCTTCGCCGACCTGCATTTCTATATCGTCGGCGCGCGCCCGACCCAGGCCGTGCGCGACCTGGCCAAGCTGCCGGGCGTTTTTGTGACCGGCACCGTGCCCGATGTGCGCCCGTACATCTTCCATGCCCAGGCCTCGGTGGCGCCGCTGCGCATCGCGCGCGGCATCCAGAACAAGGTGCTCGAAGCGATGGCAATGGCGACCCCGGTCGTGGTCTCGCCCCAAGCCCTGGAAGGCATCGAGGCCCGTCCCGACGCCGAACTGGTGCTGGCCGACGGCGCCGAAGCGTTTGTCGACGCCGTCAGCGGCATGCTGGGTGCGCGCCGGGATGACATGGGACGCGCCGCCCGCAGCTGCGTCGAGCGCCAATACAGCTGGCCGAGCAACCTGGCCTGCATCGGAGAGCAACTGGAATGTTCCTGAAACCGCCGCCCGGCGTGGCCGCCAGTTCCGCGCGCCCCGTCGCTACCTCCACGCTGGTCCTGATCGTCCTCGCGCTGCTGGCGCCGCTGGCGCTGTATTTCGGCACCGCGCGGTCGATCGTCGACGTCTGGAACAGTTCGGAAACCTTCGCCCACGGTTATGCCATCGTGCCGATCAGCCTGTGGCTGATCTGGCGCCGGCGCGCCAATTTTTCGCTGATTCCGGCCGCGCCAAGCTGGCCGCCGCTGGTGTTGCTTGCCCTCGCGGGCGCCGGCTGGCTGGTCGCGCGCATCGCCGGCGTACAAGTCGTGATGCAGTACGCGTTCGTCGCCATGTTCCCGCTGGCGGCCTTTGCTCTGCTCGGGCGGCGCCTGGCCGGCTCGTTCGCCTTTCCGCTGCTGTTCCTGCTGTTCGCAGTGCCCTTCGGCGAAGTCTTCGTCGATCCGCTGATCGGCATCACCGCCGACTTCACGGTCTGGGCGGTGCAGATGACCGGCATTCCGGTGCTGAGGAATGGCACCCGCTTCGACCTGCCCACCGGCAGCTGGTCGGTCGTGGAAGCCTGCAGCGGCGTGCGCTACCTGATCTCCTCGATCACGCTCGGCTGCCTGTACGCTTACCTGACTTACCGCTCGAGCACGCGGCGTGCGCTGTTCATCGGCCTGTCGGTGATCGTGCCGATCATCGCCAACGGTTTGCGCGCCTACATGATCGTCATGATCGGCCATTTTTCCGGCATGGAGCTGGCTACCGGCGTCGACCACCTGATCTACGGCTGGCTATTTTTCGGCATCGTGATGTTCCTGATGTTCTGGATCGGCAGCTACTGGCGCCAGGAAGAGGCGCCGGCGCCTGTCGCCGCCACCCAGATTGCACAGGCGGCGGCGCAGTCGAGCCGCTCGCCCCTGCCGATGGCCTTTGCGGTCGTTGCCGTGGCCGCCATCTGGCCGGCCTTTGCTGTCTATAACGATCGCGCCAACCACAATCCGCAGGCGGTGAGCCTGGGCCTGCCGCAACTGGCCGGCCTCGACGCCGGCGCCAGCTTCCCGGGCTGGGAACCGGATTACATGACGCCGGACGCCAAAGCGGCCGCCGTCTACACCGAAGGCAGCCGCTTGGTGAAACTGCAGGTGCTCTACTACCGCAATCAGGACAAGACCAAAGGCCTGATCAGTTCGATCAACCGCCTGACCGGCCCGAAGGATGCGTGGCACGCGACCGATAGCAGCAGCCGCCTTGAAAGCGGCCTGGCAGTGCGCGAAACCACCCTCGCCGGTCCCGGCGGGCCGCTGCTGGTCTGGCACTGGATGTGGATCGATGGCCGGAACACCACCAGCAACATCGTCGGCAAGCTGTACCAGGCCCGAGGCAAACTGCTGTTCCATGGCGACGATGGTGCATTGGTGCTGCTGGCCACGCCCATGAACGACGACCCGCAGGCGGCACGCGCTGCGCTGCGCGCCTTCATGGCCCGGGGCGGCAGCGCCATCGATGCCACGCTGCAGCAAACGCGGGGGCGCTAGGATGGCCGTGGTAACGTCTGATCGCACCGCCCCGCTGGTGGTGCACCTGATTTACCGTCTCGACATCGGCGGGCTCGAAACGCTGCTGGTCGACACGATCAACCGCATGCCGGCCGGACGCTACCGGCATGCGGTCGTCTGCCTGACCGACTACACCGATTTCGCCAAGCGCATCGAGCGCAGCGACGTGGAGTTGTTCGCACTGCACAAGGCGCCGGGCCTCGCGCCCGGCGTGCACCTGCAACTCTTCAAACTGCTGCGCCGGCTGCGCCCGGCGATCCTGCACACGTATAACCTCGGCACCATTGAATACCAGGCCGTCGCCCTGCTGGCGGGCGTACCGGTGCGCATCCACGCCGAGCACGGGCGCGATGCCGGCGACCCGCAAGGCCTGAACCGCAAGCACAACCTGCTGCGGCGCCTGCTGGCAAAGGCGATCGACCGCTATGTTCCAGTCTCCGCCGACCTCGCGCGCTGGCTCGATACGGTCGTACGCCTGCCTGCGCACAAGGTCGAAACCATCATCAACGGCGTCGACACCGAGCGGTTTTACGCGGGAGCGCCGGTGCATCCGGAAGCGGCCGCCTGGCGCGCCGACGGCGCCTTTGTCATCGGCGCCGTCGGCCGCCTGCAGGACGTCAAGAACCATGCCGCTCTGATCGACGCCTTTGCCCGCCTGCGCACGCGCATCCCGGAACGAAAACTGCGCCTGGTGCTGGTCGGCGACGGCCCGCTGCGCACGCGCCTGGAACAGCAGGTCGCAACGAGCGGGCTTGGTACCGACATCGTCTTCGCCGGGGCGCACGCGAACGTCGCCGCGGTGCTGGGCGGCTTCTCCCTGTTCGCCCTGCCCTCGATCGCCGAAGGCACGCCGGTGACCCTGCTTGAAGCCATGGCCAGCGAACTGCCCGTCGTGGCGAGCCGCGTCGGCGGCATTCCGGAAGTCGTCACGCATGGCATGAATGGCAGCCTGGTGCCGGCCGGCGACCCGGAAGCGCTGGCGCAGGCGCTGGCCGCCTACGTGCGCGACCCCGATCTCGCGGCGGCGCACGGGCGCGCCGCTCGTGCACGCATTGAACACACCTACAGCATGGCGGCCATGCTGACCGCCTACCTCGGCCTCTACGACCGCCTTTGCAAGCGCAAGACAACACTTCAACAAGCAATCACACCATGTGCGGAATAACTGGCATTTTTGACCTGCGCGGCAACCGGCCGATCGACCCGGTCTTGCTGCAGCGGATGAACGACTCGCAATTTCATCGCGGCCCGTCGGAAGGCGACCTGCACCTGGAACCGGGCGTCGCCTTCGGCCACCGGCGCCTGTCGGTGATGGATCTGGCCGCCGGCCTGCAGCCGATGTTCAACGAAGACCACAGCGTGGTCATCGTGTTCAACGGCGAAATCTACAACTTCCGCGCGCTGATGACGGAACTGAAAGGCCTGGGCCACGAGTTTCGCACCCGCTGCGACACCGAAGTCATCGTCCACGCCTGGGAAGAATGGGGCGAAGAATGCGTCCACCGCCTGCGCGGCATGTTCGGCTTCGCGATCTGGGACCGCAACAAGCAGACCCTGTTCATGGCGCGCGACCGCCTCGGCATCAAGCCCTTCCACTACGCGCTGCTGCCGGACGGGATGTTCGCGTTCGGCTCGGAACTCAAGTCGCTGCTGACCCTGCCGAACCTGGTGCGCGAGATCGACCCCTGCGCGGTCGAGGAGTATTTCGCCTACGGCTACGTGCCCGAGCCGCGCACGATCTTCACCGGCGCTTTCAAACTGCTGCCGGGACATACGCTCACCTTGAAACCCGGGATGACGGCGCTGCCGGCCTCGAAGCAATTCTGGGACGTGCCGTTCACGCCGCACGCCGCCATGACCGATGGGGACATCGAAGGCGAAACCATTCACCGCCTGCGTGAAGCGGTCGAGAGCCACATGGAAGCGGACGTGCCGCTCGGCGCCTTCCTGTCGGGCGGCGTTGACTCGTCCGCGATCGTGGCGATGATGGCCGGCCTGTCGGACCGGCCGGTGAACACCTGCTCGATCGGCTTCGACGAGGCCGACTTCGACGAATCGACCTATGCGAAGCAGGTGGCCGAGCGCTACAAGACCAATCACCGGACCGAGATCGTCGACAAGGACGATTACGGCCTGCTCGACCTGCTCGCCGGCCTGTACGACGAGCCGTATGCCGACAGCTCGGCGATCCCGACCTACCGCGTCTGCGAACTGGCGCGCAAAACCGTGACCGTGGCGCTGTCGGGCGACGGCGGCGACGAGAATTTCGCCGGCTACCGCCGACACCGGATGGCGATGGGCGAAGAGCGGGTGCGTTCGATGCTGCCGCTGGCGCTGCGCAAGCCAGTGTTCGGCATGCTCGGCAAAGCCTATCCGAAGGCCGACTGGGCGCCGCGCGTGTTCCGTGCCAAGACCACCTTCGAGGCGCTGGCGCGCGACCTGACCGAGGGTTACTTCCATGGCGTGTCGATCAATAACGACCGCGTGCGCGATGGCATGTTCTCGGATGGCTTCAAAGCCAAGCTGCAGGGCTACCGCGCGGTGGAAGTCATGCGCGGCTATGCGAATAACGCGCCAACCGACGACCCGCTGTCGATCATCCAGTACATCGACATGAAAACCTACCTGCCGGGCGATATCCTGACCAAGGTAGACCGCGCATCGATGGCGCACGCCCTGGAGGTGCGCGTGCCCCTGCTCGACCACCAGTTCGTCGAATGGGTGTCGGGACTGCCATCAAGCTGCAAGCTGCGCAACGGCGAAGGCAAGTACATTTTCAAAAAGGCGCTCAAGCCTTACCTGTCGGACGATATTTTATACCGCAAGAAGATGGGCTTTTCGATTCCGCTGGCCAGCTGGCTGCGCGGCCCGCTGGCCGGCGCCATGAAAGCGGCGGTGCTCAATCCCGCCCTGCTCGACACCGGCATTTTCAACGCGAACACCCTCAAGCAGATGGTTGACGAACACCAGGCATCGACCAAGGACCACAGCACGACGCTGTGGTCGGTGCTGATGTTCGAAGCCTTTTTGCGCAAGAACGGCGCCGCCGCCCCAAGGAGCAACTGATGCGAGTCCTTCACGTCCTCGACCATTCGATCCCGCTCCACAGCGGCTATACCTTCCGTACCCGTTCGATCCTGCGCGAACAGCGCGCGCTCGGCTGGGAAACCTTCCACGTCACCGGCTCCAAGCAGAATTCCGACGACGCGCTCGAAGAAACCGTCGATGGCCTGCATTTCTACCGCACGCCGAAGTCGACCGGGACGCTGGCGCGCCTGCCGGTGCTGAACCAGAAGGAAGTCATCGACGGCCTGGCCCGGCGCCTGGCGGAGATCATCCCTATAGTGAAGCCCGACGTGCTGCACGCGCACTCGCCGAGCCTGAACGCGATCGCCGCCCTGCGCGCCGGCAAGCGCTTCGGCATCCCGGTGGTCTACGAAGTGCGCGCCTTCTGGGAGGACGCGGCCGTCGACCACGGCACCAGCGCCGAGAACGGCCTGCGCTACCGCGCCACGCGCGCCCTGGAAACCTATGCGCTGCGCCAGGCCGATGCCGTCACCACCATTTGCGAAGGCCTGCGCCGTGACATCGTCGCGCGCGGCATCCCAGCCGATAAGGTGACCGTCATCCCAAATGCGGTCGACATCGACAAGTTTGCGGTGGGTGGCAGCGCCGACCAGGACCTGAAGTCGCGCCTGGGCCTGGGCGGCGCCCGCCTGATCGGTTTCATCGGCTCGTTCTACGCCTACGAAGGCCTCGACGTGCTGCTGCGCGCGGTCCCGGCCATGGTGGCGCGCCTGCCGGACCTGCGCGTGCTGCTGGTGGGCGGCGGTCCGCAGGACGCGCAGCTGCGCCAGCTGGCGCAAGACTTGAACATCGCCGACAAGGTGGTGTTTACCGGCCGTGTACCGCACGACCAGGTCAACATGTATTACGACCTGCTCGACGTGCTGGTCTACCCGCGCCTGCCGATGCGCCTGACCGAGCTGGTCACGCCATTGAAACCGCTGGAAGCGATGGCGCAGGGCCGCATCCTGGCCGCCTCCGACGTCGGCGGCCACCTGGAACTGATCGAAGACGGCAAGACCGGCGTGCTGTTCAAGGCGGCCGACCCCGTGTCGCTGGCGAACAAAGTCGGCGACCTGCTCGAGCAGCAGGAACTGTGGCCGCAACTGCGCGCGAATGGCCGCCATTACGTCGAGACCGAGCGCAACTGGCCGGTCAGCGTGGCGCGCTACCAGGACATCTACACCCGCCTGACAAGGCGTCAAGCTGCATGAAGATCCTGACCTTCAGCACCCTGTTCCCGAACAGCGAAAAGCCCGGCCACGGGATTTTCGTGGAAACGCGCCTGCGCCACCTGGTCGCCAGCGGCCAGGTCGAGGCGCGCGTCGTGGCGCCGGTGCCCTGGTTCCCGTCGACCAATCCGCGCTTCGGCACGTATGCGAAACAGGCCAGGGTCCCGCGGGAGGAAATCCGCCACGGCCTGCGCGTGGCGCACCCGCGTTATCCGACGATTCCGAAAATCGGCATGAACGTCGCGCCCCTGCTGTTGGCGCAGGCGGCCAAGCCGACCATCGCGCGCATGCTCGACGAAGGCTACGACTTCGACCTGATCGACGCCCATTATTTTTATCCGGACGGCGTGGCCGCGGCCATGCTCGGGCGTTACTTCAACAAGCCGCTGGTGATCACCGCACGCGGCTCGGACATCACGCTGCTGCCGAACTACCCGCTGCCGCGCCGCATGATCCGCTGGGCCGCCCGCCGCGCCGACGCCGTCATCACCGTCTGCAATGCGCTGCGCGACGAAGTCATCGCACTCGGCGTCGACGCCGAACGCGTGACCTCGCTGCGCAACGGCGTCGACCTGGCGCTGTTCCAGCCAATCGAGCGGGCCGCCAATGCCAGCTTTACCCTGCTGACGGTCGGCCACCTGGTGCCGGTCAAGGCCCAGGAGTTGATTATCGCGGCGCTGCCGCTGCTCGCCGGCGTGCGCCTGGTGGTCGCCGGCGACGGCCCGAACCGGCAAATGCTGGAAGACCTTGCACGGCGCTTGCACGTCGCCGAGCGGGTCGAATTCCTCGGCGCTGTACCACAAGCCCAACTGCGCGGCCATTACGGCAGCGCCGACGCCCTGGTGCTGGCCTCGTCACGCGAAGGCTGGGCCAACGTCCTGTTAGAATCGATGGCTTGCGGCACGCCGGTCGTCGCCAGCCGCGTGTACGGCACGCCTGAAGTAGTGGCGGCGGCGGAAGCGGGCGTGCTGATGGCCGAACGTACGCCCCAGGGCCTGGCCGACGCCGTCAACGCGCTGCGCGCGAATTACCCGGACCGCGCCGCGACCCGCCGTTATGCCGAAGGCTTCAGCTGGGATGACACCACGGCCGGTCAACTGCGGCTGTTCAACAGCGTACTGGCGCGGCGCACGGGTTGCGTGGCAAGCGCCTTGTCGGTTTGACACGCACAGACAGCTAAGAGATACAGGGACAGGACGATGGAAACAATTTTATGGGCGTTGGACTTGGCCGCCGTCGGTTATCTTTGCCTGTGGGCGCTACGCGCCGACAAGGCCGAGGCCAAGACAGACAAAGCCACACCGCCGCAGGGATCGAAGAATGCGTGACATATTTCTGCTGGCAATACTCCCGCTACTGCTGTATGCCATGCTGCAACGCCCGTTCATCGCACTGGCGATGTGGCCCTGGACCGCGCTGTTCAACCCGAACGGCTGGGTGTACGGGGCCGCCGGCAGTATCCGCTACAACCTGCTGTTCGCGGGCGTGACGATATTCGCCTACCTGTTTCACAAGCATAAACCGAAAGTCGATTTCGGCGCGCTCGGCATGATGGTCTTACTGTTTTTCGTGTGGACCACCATTAGTACTTCCATGTCGCTCAGGGCAGACGAGGCGCCTTGGGAAATCTGGAATCGCTTCGCCAAAGTGATTACCTTGTTCATATTCGTCGTGCTCATTGTCGAGAAAAAGCTGCACGTCGACGTCATCCTCTGGGGCATCGTGCTGTCGGTGGGCTTCTATGGCAATCTCGAAGCACTCAAGTTCATTGCGAGCGGCGGTTCCCACAAGATCGCCGGCATGGCCGAACATGTGCTGGGCGACCGTAACGAGCTCGCGGTTGCCTTCGTCATGACGCTTCCCCTGTGTGTCTATCTGCTGGGCGAGTACGGTAAGCGCTCGCGTATTCTCAATCTAGGCCTGATCGGTACGATGGCGCTGCTGTCGATCGGGGTGATCGGAACCCAATCGCGTGGCGGCTTCCTCGCGCTGCTAGCGCTGGGAGGTTATCTGTTCGTCAAGAGCGACCGCAAACTGCTGCTGGGAGCGCTGGCCGTGGTGCTGACCATCGCTTTGTCCTACCTTGTCTCTTCAGAATGGAGTTCGCGCATCGACAGCATCAATTCGGCAGGTGATGACGCCTCGTTCATGGGCCGTCTGGTGGCCTGGAAACTCAGTTTCATCATGGCTTCACAGAATCCGTTCTTCGGCGGCGGCTTCAAGTCGCTCGAATACTTTCCGGTCTGGATCGAGCTGACGCGCGAATTCTTCTCGTACTCGTGGTTCTATACCGGCGACGCACTGCCACCGACGAATCAAGTCCGTGCCGCGCACAGCGTATACTTCCAGGTATTGGGCGAGCACGGTTTCGCAGGCCTGGCTATTTACCTGGCCTGCCTGGTCGGCGCCTTCCGGAAAGCAGGCAAGATTGCGAAAACCATGAAACTGCACGGCGGCCCCGCATGGTTGCGGACGCTGGCGTCGATGCTCCAGCTCAGCATCTTTGCATTCGCACTGGGCGGTGCAGCGCTCAGTTTTGCCTATTTCGACCTCGTCTTCACTCTATTTGGCTTGGTAATCGCTATCGAAAAACGTCTTCTCCCTGCTGTTCTGGCCGAGTGCCGCAAAGCGCAAGCCGATACCGCCGCTTCGAGCGGCGCAGGGAAACATGGCGTGCCGCCCGCTTACGCTTTCACCCAATCGAATGCATTTGATGGTGTGGACAGCTCGCGGCCGGTTCGATAGCCAATTCGCTGCCAGAATCAAACCGACGCCAGCGCGCCCATAGACCCTGAACCCTCCGCCTAATACATGAGATCAACATTTGTACGAAGCATGCTTTCGCTTCTTTCGCCGAACGGCAGCGCGGGGCGCTTATCGGTTCTAATGTTTCACAAGGTGCCGACGGTCGCCGATCCTGTCACCAAGGACGAGATGGACTTGCCTCGACTGGAACGGATCCTGGATTTCCTGGTCGAGCATGCCAACGTGCTGCCGCTGAGCGAGGCCACGGTTGCGCTGCAAAAGGGAACGCTGCCAAGACGCGCCATGGCCCTGACATTCGACGATGGCTATGCGGAGTGGTTAACCAATGTGAGTCCGGCACTACGCAAGCGTAACCTGCCGGCCGCCTTCTTCGTCACTACTGGACAACTCGGCGGCAGCGGCCACCTCTGGCACGAGCGCATCGTCGCTGCCGTGCGCGCCCTGCCCGCGTCGGGGGTATCGCTACCGTATGGCTTCGGCAATTATGCCGATCTCAGCAAGATCGAAAACCGCAGCCGGCTGGCGGTGGAACTCCAGGAACGGCTGAAATATGCGCCGCTCGAGCAGCGCACGAGCGCCATTGAACTTTTGGAAGCGCAGGCGAACAGCCAGCTGATCCTGCCGCCCGCATTCGACGCGGCCGCGGTACGGACCCTGCACAGCCAGGGATTTGAAATCGGCGGGCATACTGTCAATCATCCGATCCTCAACGAATGTACGCGCACCCAAGCGCGCGCGGAAATCGGCGGCTGCAAAGAAGAACTCGAATCACTGATTGGCGGACCGATACACTCGTTTGCTTATCCGAACGGTCGTCCGCACGAAGACTTTAACGCCGAACATGTGGCAATGGTCAAATCGCTCGGCTACAGGAATGCGGTAACCACCGACATCGGGGTAGCCAATGCCTCCTCCGATATCTTCCAGATTCCGCGCTTTACCCCTTGGGGGATCGGTGATTGCGAGATCGCGTTCCAGCTTGGGCGTAACATGCGTACCGTATTGCCGCCTTTGAAACCGGTTCATGTGCTGCGCGATGATGACGTCGAGGCCGACACGAAAGTACGGTGCATGATGATTGCGAGCACTTTCCCGCCGATCCATGGCGGCTCGGCAGTTGTTTACCAGAACATCTGCGAGAAAATGCCCAACGGAAGTATACGAGTGCTCTCGGCGCGCAGGAATTACCAGAACAACCGTGAGATCGAAGGCTGGCGTGAACATGATGCCAGCTGCACCTTCCCGATCGACCGTATCGAATTGCTGCGCCCGCTCCTTGCGCCTCCGCCTGCCAACATCGTTGTCTCGCTCGCGCGCCTGATTTTCCAAGACGCACCCTTGTACGCAAAAGTGTTGATGCGTGCCGCCAGCCTCGTGCGGCGCCACGATATCAATGTGATCTGTATCGGCGAACTGGGCGCCGGCAGCTGGCTCGGTATCGCCTTGAGCAAGCTGTTCAATTGCAAACTGGTTTTGTATGTGCACGGCGAAGAAATCACTACGACCGGCAGCGGACGCCTGTTTGCGAACAAGCGCAAGCAGTACTTGGCGGCGGCTGACAAAATCGTCGCAGTCAGTTCGTTTACGTGCGACGCCCTGACCTTGCAAATGGACGTACAACCGGAGTCGGTCGTGCTGATCCACAACGGCGTCGACACCGACCGCTTCAGTCCAGGCCCGCGGGATCCTGCGCTCATCGCGCGCCACGGGCTGGAAGGAAAAAAAATAGTGCTCACCGTTGGCCGCCTTATCCCGCGCAAAGGCATCGACATGACGATCCGAGCGATGGCGACGGTCGTGCGTGCGCGCGATGACGTGCGTTATCTGATTGTCGGCGATGGCGAGATCCGCGCCGAGCTCGAGCAACTGGTTGCTGCCGAAGGACTAAGCGACTACGTTACCCTGGTTGGCAAAGTGAGCGACCATGAGCTGCTCTGCTACTTGCGCACTTGCGACCTGTTCGTCATGCCAAACCGCACCATGCCCGATGGCGAAACCGAAGGTTTTGGCTTGGTCTTCCGCGAAGCCAACGCTTGCCACAAACCGGTCATCGGCGGGCGTGCAGGGGGCGCGGTCGAAGCAGTGCTGGATGGCCACAGTGGCTTGCTTGTGGACGGCACGAATCCGCAGGAAATCTCGGATGCGATCGTTCGTGTGTTGTCGGATTCCGCGCTGGCGGCGAACCTAGCCGACAATGGTTTGCAATTGGCTCGGGACAATGACACGGCGGCGGTAGCGCGGCAGTTCCTGCGCACTTGTGAACGCCTGCTGAGCGAATCGCCCCGTTAAAAGAGAGTATCCGGCGGCGCGCCTTTCATCGCTGACGCGCCGGCTCACAGATGCCTGCTAGGCCAGCGGCGCGCGCACGAAGCGCGACTTCAATCCTGCCGCTAACAGATGCACTTCGAGCAGCAGTTCATGGCGCGTGACCCGGAGCGCCATATACCAGACTGCCGCGAGCACGAGCGCCATCGTCAACAGGCGCGCCAGGACGGGAATCGAGTCCGGGAGCACCAGCTTCAACCCCATGCACACTAACACGCACATAAGCGTTACCAGCGCGCTCAGGCGCACGCTACCCAGGGCCTCGCGAATCGGATAGCCAAGGTAGCGCCGCTGCTGAAGCGCCATCACAGGGGCGGCAATCAAGGTTGCCAGGCAGATTGTCCAGGAAAAAGTACTGAGGGTGCCGTCGAACAACCAGAAGCCGAAGCCGATGCGGGTCAGCAGCGTCACCCCCACTGAAATTGCGCCGAGATAAGGCGATCCGATGGCAGTCAGTGCGGTGGGGGCGTACTGGAACATCATCGACACCGCTGCGGCAATCGTCAGTGGCAGGATCGCCGGCACGCACTCGATCCATTTCGCGCCGTACAGTACCAGCACGATCTCATGTCCCAACATAGCGGTCAGCGCATATGCCGGCCAACCGACGCCGGTCAGCAGTGCAGTTGCGCGGCTGAGCACAGGCGACAGTGATTCGCCACGGTGGTGCGACTGCGACAAATACGTGATGGCGCCGTAGTTAATCGTCGAGCCTGCGGCATAGGTAAAAATCGACACGGTCGAATTGGCACGACTAAACAGGCCGACATGATGTGCGCTGCCGAGCTTGCCAAGCAGCAGGTCGGGAATTGAATTGTTCACTGCAGTGGCAGTGTTCGTAATTAGGGTGCCAACGCCGAAGTGCGTGATGCTGCGCCAGTGGCGGAACGACGGCATCCACGGCATGCCCTTCGGACGGAACGGGATATAGCAGAGCGCGCAAGTGATGATGTTAACCAGGTTAGCCCAAGCCAGGCTCATGGTCCCGAAGCCAAGCTTTGCGAACAACAGGCAACTGACGCAGTAGGCGACAGTGGAGGTGGCAATAACGATGGCCTGCTTGTCGGCGGCTAATTCACGTACGAGCAGCCCTTGCGTAATCGACCCGAACGGAATGATGAGGAAGCCGATCGCCAGCACCCGCATCACCGGCTCCATTGCAGGTTCTTTGAACCACTCTGCTAACCAGGAACTGATTGCGAACAGCACCAGTGCGATCAGCCATGACGAGGTGAACAGCACCCCGATGGCCGAACGCATCTTTTCCCGCGTCAGATCTGGCTCGCGCTGAATATAAGTGGCAACCCCGAAATCACGAAAAATGTGGGCAACGTTGACGAACACGACCGTCATTGAGAACACCCCAATTTCACTCGGGCTGAGCATGCGCGCGAGCAACACGCTAACGATAAATTGCAGGACCGCCGCGCCCGACGATGAGAAAAAGTTAATTACAAGCGAGCGACGCAGATTTGCCATGTTGATCCTGATGCTTCCCCGATTTAGCACATAGTGCGCACCGACATGACGAAGCTGAATCTTGTCGGCGAATTTTCGATTTTACACTGGGTTCGGACAATGAGCGTTTACAGTTGGAAATGGTTAGTGATAAGCATCAGGCGTCTGCACGCCCTCAACTAGCCACAAACTGTTTCTTAATAGCAACATAAACTTTATCTTTTTCTTGCGTCCTGCTAACATTGCCTGCTGAGTTATCTCGCCTGCCCCCTGCACACGTCATGACCGTCAACGAAAGCGCAATGCCATGCCAAGAAACTTCTCCATGTACCTGGACATCATCCGCTTTACAGCCGCCATGGTCGTGTTTCTGGGGCATGCATCGGGCCGGTCGTGGACCGGGAGCTTCCTTTGGCAGCTCGGCGGCTACGGCGACACCTGTGTCGTCATATTTTTCCTCCTGTCCGGGTACGTGATTGGCTACGTCTGCGATGTGAAGGAGAAAACCTGGCAGAACTACGCTACCAACCGTGCAGCGCGCTTGTGGTCGGTAGTAATTCCTGCACTGGCGCTGACTTACGCAATCGACTTTGCCGGGGTGCGCATCGCGCCAGAACTGTACATCGGGCAAGCGTGGTATGCGGGCGACATGCCTGCCTTGCGCTATCTGGCTTCGCTGCTGATGTTGCAGGAAGTGTGGAATACCCACATGGTTCCGGGAATTAATGCGCCGTTCTGGTCGCTCAGCTTCGAGGCTATCTATTACCTGGCCTTCGGCATCGCGTTCTTCGCACGCTCACGCTGGAAGTGGCTCGCTGTCGCGGCCGTGCTGGTGCTCGGCGGGCCGGTCATTGCAGCACTGTTCCCGATCTGGATCCTGGGTTTCCTGTCGTATCGCCTAACTACCCGCCTGGAATTGAGCGCACCGGTTAGTGCCGCCTTGTTTATCGCGGGCGCCCTGCTGTTGGCTGCGTCTCCGTACATTCGCGCAAGCGACCTATTCCCACTCAAAGTGATGGGTCAAGTGGTTATTGAGCGCTATATAGACGCCCTGGGGTTCTTCATGAACCTGGTCGGCGCATACGGCTTGTGCCGCCACAGCAGGCAACTGTCTGCGCGTTCTGCCGGCATTGTGGCGCATATCGCGGGAACGACTTTCGTGCTGTATCTGTTCCATCGTCCGCTGATCCAGATGTTCAGCTATCTCGGCCCTGAAGACCCGTCGAGCTGGTCCCGCCGCGCACTCGTCATTGTCGGGACGCTGGCCATCGTTTATGCAGCCACCCCGGCTACCGAAGCATTGCGCACCTGGATGCGCTCTCTCGGCAAGCGCCAGTGGAGAGTACGCACTGCCATGCCTTCACTATCCCCTTAATCCGCAGTCACCAGAGAACCATATCGTGCAGCCAACCACTATTCCGACTCAGACACAGAGCAAGATGCTGTGTATTGTGCTCAGCTTCAACGGCTACGATGATACGTCGCACTGCCTGAAAAGCATACTTGACCAGGGACCAGGGCGTTTCGACTTGCTGGTGGTCGACAATGCCTCCGAGCCAGGGGTTGTGGAACGCTTGCGCGAGGAATTTCCCGCTACCGAATTGCTTGCCCTCAGCGAAAACCTTGGTTGGGCCGGTGGCAACAATGTCGGCATCCGCTGGGGACTCGAGCGCGGCTACGAATGGATCTGCCTGCTCAACAATGACCTTGTGTTTCCGGACGGAGCGGTCGCCAACTGGCTGGCAGCGGTGGATGGCTTGCCGCCCTGCCTGCTCCATCCATCGATCTACTACTGGGACGAGCCGGAAGTGGCGCAGGTAAATCCCGGCAAGGACGGTCGCCCGGAATCGGTCGCGCCGCCCCTGCAAGGCAAAATCGCGATGGACTACGCCTATGGAGCATGCCTCGGCGTGCACCGTTCGATTTTCGAACAGGTGGGTGTGTTCGATGAGCGCTTCTTCCTCCAGCTGGAAGAAACCGACTTCTACCTCCGGGTGGTGCAAAAGGGCTACCGGGCAGTGTGCGAGCCAAAGGTGCGGATCTTTCACAAGGAATCACGCGCCTTCGGTGGAACTACGGCACCGATCAAGACCTATTATTCGACACGCAATACCCTGCTATTGATGCAAAAGAAGCAGCTTGGCCTTGGCGCCAAACTGCGTGAACTGAAAGCGCTGTACTGGTCGCTGTCCAACCTGGCCTCGGCCACTGGCGATGGCCGACCGCTTGGCCCGCTTCAATTCCTGTCCTGGGTATTTTCGTCCAGGGCGTCAGCGCAGGCGATTCGAATGGGGGTCGCCGACTTCCGGGCCGGGCGCTTCGGACGTATTGAAGACGCCCGTCATGCCGTGCTGAAAGCGAGCCAGGCCAAACCCGTCAAATCCTAGTCCGCCGGAGGCGCCTCTCTTTCTAAACCAGCACCTCGGCCGGCAGCGCATGCCCGAGGAAGCCGACCGGACTGGTTGACAAGCCGTAGGCGCCCGACTGGAACACCACCACCAGGTCGCCCGGCTCGGCCGGCGCCAGTTCCATCTTGTCGGCCAGGATATCGAGCGGCGTGCACAGGGGGCCCACGACCGAGGCGTTTTCGCGCTCGAGCGTCGCCATCCGGGTGCCGATCGCGACCGGATAATTTTTGCGGATCACCTGGCCCAGGTTGCCCGAGGCGGCCAGGTGGTGGTGCATGCCGCCGTCGGTGACGAGGAACACCTGGCCGCGCGACTCCTTGCGGTCGATAATCTTCGCCACATACACCCCGGCCTCGCCGACCAGGTAGCGGCCCGATTCGAGCGAGACCCGCGCATGGGTAAGGGCGCCGTCGAGGCGACCGAGCGCCAGCGCGAGACTTTCTCCGATGGCGTCGAGCACCAGAGGCGCCTCGCCGGGAAAATACGGGATGCCGAAGCCAGCGCCGAGGTTCAGCACTTGCAGCGGCGCGCGGGCGCCGTCGGCCAGTCGCGCAGCCAGCTCGAAGCTGCGGGTATGGGCCTCGATGATGGCGTCGGCCTTCAAACTTTGCGAGCCGCAGAAGATGTGAAAGCCCAGCATGTCGAGGTCAAACGCCGCCGCTTGCGCCAGGCGCGCCGGCACCTGTTCGGCGTCGATGCCGAAGGGCTTGGCGCCGCCGCCCATGCGCATGCCGGAGGATTTCAGTTCGAAGTCGGGATTCACCCGCAGCACGACGCGCGGACGGATGCCGAGCGTGTCGCCGGCACGCGCCACCCGCTCGATTTCGGCGCCCGACTCGAGGTTGATGCAGACCCCGGCCGCCACCGCGCGGGCCAGTTCGGCATCGGTCTTGCCCGGGCCGGCAAAGCTGATGTGGGCGGGATCGAAGCCGGTGTCGAGCGCGGTTTTGAGTTCGCCCGCAGACGCCACGTCGAGGCCGTCCACCAGGGCGGCCAGGTGCTGCACCAGCGCCGGCATCGGATTGGCCTTGATCGAGTAATGCAGGCGGATTTGCTCCGGCAGCGCCGCGCGCACTGCGGCCACGCGCGCCGTCAGCAGCGCCCGGTCATAGGCATAGAAGGGGGTGCTGCCCACGCGCGCAGCCAGGCGCGTGAGCGTGACGCCGCCCACCTGGAGTTCGTCGCCGGCGACGGAAAACTGGGTTTGCGGCGCGTGTACGGGTTTGCTGCTCATGTTTGGGGACTTTCAAATAACGTGGCAAATTCCGCCCGCAGCGATGCGCGGTCGATCTTGCCATTCGGATTACGCGGAAAGGGCTCGCGCCGCAGCGCCACGTGGACCGGCACCATATATGCCGGAAGCTGGCGCTGGCAAGCCTTGAGCAGCGCCTGCGGCTCGGCCTCGGCGGCCACTGCCAGCAGCACGATGGCCTGGCCGAGCTCGGGATGGGGCACGCCGAATACCACGACGTCGTCGACCAGGCCGCTGGCATGCACGACTTCCTCGACTTCAAGCGGACTGACTCGGTAGCCCGATACCTTGATCAGGTCGTCGCCGCGGCCGACGAAATACAGGTAGCCGTCCTCGTCGGCGTACACGGTGTCGCCCGACCAGACCGCCATTTCGGGCAGCGGCAGTCCGGGATCCTGTCCGGGGGCCGGCTTGAAACGTTCGGCGGTCTTGGCCGGGTCGTTCCAGTAGCCGAGCGCGACCAGGGCGCCGCGATGCACCAGTTCGCCTGGCTCGTGCGGCGCGCAGCGGCTGCCGTCGGGGCGCACCACCATCACCTCGGCGTTTGGGATCGCGCGGCCCATCGAACCGGGGCGCTGCGCGATCTGGTCCGGCGGCAGGTAGGTCGAGCGGAAGGCCTCGGTCAGGCCGTACATCAGGAACAGCTCGGCATCGGGCAGCCGCGCGCACAGGGCGGCGACCGTGGCACCCGGCAGCGCGCCCCCCGAATTGGTCAGATAGCGCAGGCTGTTCGGGCGCGGCCACTCGAGCCGCGCCAGCTGGTTCCACAGTGGCGGCACCGCCGCCAGCCCGGTGATGGATTCCTCGACCACGGCGCGCACGACATCCTTGGCGAACAGGTGGTTGATCAGCACCACGCAGGCGCCGACATGGAAAGCGCAGGTCAGCTGCGACAGGCCATAGTCGAAACTGAGCGGCAGCACCGACAGCACCCGGTCCGAGGTACGCATGCGCAGGTAGCCGGCAACGCTGGTGGCGCCGGCCACCAAGTTCCGGTGCGACAGCACGACGCCCTTCGGTTTGCCGGTACTGCCTGAGGTATACAGGATGGCGGCGACATCGGTATCGATCCGGCGGTGCGTCGCCATCAAGCCATCGGTCGCCCCGCCCTGCCATTCGCGCAGCACCAGCCTGAGGGGCAGGCCGTGGCGCACGGCGGCGCCGGTGACGAGGACCGTATGCAGGTCGGGGCAAGCGGCCAGCGCCGGCGCCAGCAGCGTCAAGCGTTCGGGCGAGGTCACCAGCACCCGCACATTGCAGTCGGCCAGGATGTGCGCGACCTGGTCGGGTTTCAGGAGCGGGTTGACCGGTACGAACACGGCGCCGGCCGCCGCCGCCCCGAACAGGGCGGCCACGTTTTCGACGCGCTTCTCCAGGTACACCGCGACCCGTTCACCGGCCTCGATCCCGGCGTCCAGCAGCGCCTGGGCGGCGCCGCGCACTTCCCCTGCCAGGGCCGCATAATCGAGGCGCTGGCCGGCGTACACCAGCGCCGGCGCGGTCGGCCGACGCTCGGCGGTACGGAACAGGAAGTCGTGGACCAGGTCGCTCATTGATTGTTTCCAAAGCCGCAATCTTACCATTGGCACGAGCCGAAACCCCTTGATAAACGTGCCCGGCGATTGTGCTCGACCGGAACATGTGGCTGCGCGTATACTTTAATGATGCGCAACCTGAAACAGACCACCACGACCGGCATGGGAGCGCTCCAGCCCGCCGTGCCGATTGCGCCATTGTTGTCGTTCGGGGCATTCGGGCGCTCGGGCAAGGGCATGCCCTGCGTGCTCGACGCCGGCCCGGCGCGCCTGGTCACCAGCGGGCGCATCGCGATCGGCCTTGCGCTGCGCGAAATGGGCGTGGGCGAAGGCGACGTGGTGCTGCTGCCGGCGTATCACAGCATGTCGATGGTGTCGCCGGTGCTGTGGCGCGGCGCAACAGCGGTGTTCTACAAGGTCGGCCCGGATACCGCGGTCGACCTGGCGGACGTCGCCGCCAGGCTGGGCCCGGCAGTGAAGGCGATCATCGCCACCAATTACTTCGGTTTTCACCAGGATCTGGTGCGCATCCGCGCCTTTTGCGACGCGCACGGCATCGCGCTGCTCGAAGACTGCGCCCACTGCTTCTTCGGCGAGCACGCGGGCCGCCCGGTCGGCTCCTTCGGCGACTACGCCATCGCCAGCAGCATGAAGTTCTTCCCGGTGTACGAAGGCGGCGTACTGGTGTCGGCGCGCCATTCGCTGGCGGGCGTGCCCCTGCATTCGGCCGGTGCCGGCTTCGAAGCGAAGGTGGCGCTGACCACGCTGGAAAAGAGTTTTGCCTATCGCCGCCTGGGCGCGCTGCGAGCGGCGCTGTGGCTGCCTTTGAGGGCGAAGGACCTGATATGGCGGGCGCTGAAGGCACGCCGGCCCGCGGCTCCAGGAGCCGCCGCGCTCGCGCCGGATTCGTCCGACAGCAGCTATCGCTTCGATCCGCGCTGGATCGACAAGCGCTCCTCGATTTTTTCGCGGCTGATGTTGCGCATCGTCTCGCGCCGGCGCATCGTAGCCCTGCGCCGCGCTCACTACCTGCGCCTGCAACACGCGGTGCGGGGCCTGCCCGGCTGCCGGCCGCTGTTCGCGCACCTGCCGGACGGTGTCTGCCCGTGGCAGTTCCCGCTGCTGGTCGACGATCCGGAGCCGCTGTTTCAACGCCTGCGTGGGCAGGGTGTGCCGGTGGTCCGCTTCGCCGAAACCTTGTGGCCAGGCGTCGACGCCGCCACCTGCGCCAACAGCGCCTACCTGTCGCGCCACGTGCTGGCCTTTCCCTGCCACCAGGAGCTAACGCCCTCGGAGCTGGACTGGATGATCGCGCGCATCAAGGAAGCGGGCGCCGCATGAGCTGGTCGCTGGCTCCGGTCTCCGCCTTCGCCGAGTTCGCCCCGCGCTGGGAGGCGCTGCACCTGGCCGCGCGCACGCCGCCGATGCTCTCCGCCAACTTCGTCGCGCCGCTGCTGGACGAATTCGCCGGCAGCGGTGAGCTGCTCGCCTGCTATACGAGCGGCGGCCAGGTCCGCGCCATGGCCGTGCTGACGCGCGGCGCGCGCGGCGCCTGGTCGACCTTCCAGCCGCCTCAGGCCCCCCTCGGACTATGGCTGCAGGAAGCCGGCGCCGATACCGCGCCCCTGCTCGACGCGCTGTTTGCCGTGCTGCCCGGCTTGCCGCTGGTGCTCGCGCTCACGCAGTGCGATCCGTTGTTCGCTCCACGCCCCCCCGCTGGCGCGCGCCAGCATAGCCTTGACTATATCGACACGGCCCGCATCACGGTCGCGGGCAGCTTCGACGACTTCTGGAACGGGCGCGGCAAGAACCTGCGCAGCAACCTGAAAAAGCAGCGCGCGCGCCTCGAGAAAGACGACGTGGCGCTCAGCCTCGAGACGATTCGCACGCCTGCAGACGTGGCGGCGGCGATCGTCGACTACGGGCGCCTCGAGGGCGGCGGCTGGAAGGCGCAAGACGGCACCGCGATCGGCGCCGAGAACGCCCAGGGCCGCTTTTATCGCGCGATGCTGACCGCGTTTTGTAGCCAGGGGCTTGGGCGCATCTACCGCTACCGCTTCGGCGACCAGGTGGTGGCGATGGACCTGTGTATCGAAAACGACGACTGTATCGTGGTGTTGAAGACCGCCTACGACGAAAGCGTCCCTTCGGCCTTCTCGCCCGCCTTCTTGATGCGTGAAGCGATCTGCCGCCAGTTGTTCGACGAGGGCCGCTTCGCGCGCATCGAGTTCTACGGAAAAGTGATGCCCTGGCATCTGCGCTGGACCGATGAAGTACGCACCCTGTACCACCTGAACCGCTACCGCTGGGCGCCGCTGAAGGCGCTGCACCTGCGTCTGCAGCGGCGGGCAAGACAGCCATGAGCGTCATGGCCGATTTGCTACAATCCTGCGCATCGCCTTGGCGCTGTCGCCACTGCGCTTCCTCACCGATTTCTGGAGTTCGGATGTATCTAGACCAAGTAAAAACCATCCTGATCGATGTCCTCAACCTGGGTGAGGCCGGCCAGGCGCTGGGCGCCGATTCGCCCCTGCTGGGCGCCGTCCCGGAACTCGATTCGATGGCCGTGGTCGGCGTGATCGGCGCCCTCGAGGACAGCTTCGGCATCGTCGTCGACGACGACGACATCAGCGCCAGCACCTTTGAAACTCTGGGCAGCCTGGCCGCTTTCGTCGCCGAGAAAACGCAGCAATGAGCGCGGCGGTGGACAGCCCTGGCGCCCAGCCCTTCTTCCTCGCACGGGACGATGGCCAGCGCTTTTGCCTGTATTACCCGCCCGCTGACTACCCGCCGGCTGGCTCCGCCTGCCGCGGCGCTGTGCTCTACCTGCATCCGTTTGCCGAAGAGACGAACCGTTCGCGCCGGATGGCGGCCCTGCAGTCGCGCGCGCTGGCCGCGCTGGGTTATGGTGTGTTGCAGATCGACCTGCATGGCTGCGGCGACAGCAGCGGCGACTTCAACGAGGCGCGCTGGAGCACCTGGAAGGACGACGTAGCCGCGGGCTGCGCCTGGCTGAGCGAGCGCCTAGGGCAACCAGTCACGCTCTGGGGCCTGCGCCTGGGCGCGCTGCTGGCGCTCGATTACGCCGCCGGCGCGGCGGTGCGCCCTGCGCGCCTGCTGCTGTGGCAACCGGTCACCAGCGGCGCCTCCCACCTGACCCAGTTCCTGCGCCTGCGCATCGCCAACGACATGCTCGGCGGCGAACCCGCGCGCGGTGGCACTGAAGCGCTGCGCAAGACGCTGGCGGCCGGTGAGATGCTGGAAATCGCCGGCTACGACCTGGCGCCGGCGCTGGCGGCAGCCATCGACGGCGCTGACGCCACCAAGCTATTTCCGATTGGGATCCCGGTCGATTGGTTCGAGATCGGCGCCGGCGCCGGACGCCCGGTGTCGCCGGCGACCGAGCGGGTGGCGACCAACTGGCGCCTGGTCGGAGTGCGGGTGAACCTGCATGCGGTAGCCGGGCCGCCGTTCTGGTCGACCCCGGAAATGACCGAATCGGCAGCCCTGGTCGAGGCCACCTGCCAGTGCCTGATGGAGCAGCCATGAAGGAACAGCCATGATGCGAGAGCAGGCGCTCGCCTTCCGCTGCGAGCAGGACTGGTTGTACGGCGTCGCCAGCCTGCCGCAGCAAGCGTGCACGCGCGGCGTGCTGATCGTGGTGGGCGGCCCCCAGTACCGGGTCGGCAGCCATCGCCAGTTCGCCCTGCTCGCGCGCAGCCTGGCCGAACAGGGAATCGCGGCGCTGCGCTTCGACTACCGCGGAATGGGCGACAGCGAAGGCCAGCCGCGCAGTTTCGAGTTGGTCGATGCCGACCTGCGGGCCGCCACCGACGCGTTTTTCGCGGCCGTACCCAGCCTGCGTGAGGTGGCGCTGTGGGGTCTTTGCGACGGTGCGTCGGCGGCCCTGTTCTACGCGGCGCAGGATGCGCGCGTGACCGGCGTGGCCCTGCTTAATCCCTGGGTGCGCACCGAACAGGGCATCGCCAGGGCAACCATCAAGCACTATTACCGGGCGCGCCTGTTCGACCCGACGCTGTGGCGCAAGCTGCTGGGAGGACGCTTCGAGTGGCGCACCGCCGTGGCGTCGCTGCGCCAGCTCATGGGCAGCGCGCGCCAGCCGGATGCAGGCAATACCCTTTTCCTCCCCGAACGAATGCGCACCAGCCTCGAGTCGTTCTCCGGAAAAGTCCTCCTGATCACCAGTGGCAAGGACCTGACGGCGCGCGAATTCGACGACCTGGCGGCGGCGTCGCCTGCCTGGCGCCGCCTGCTGGCGGCGCCGCGCGTGACCCGGCACGAGCTGGCCGCGGCCGACCACACGTTTTCGCGCCGCGCCTGGCGCGACCATGTCGCCGCATGGACGGCAGCGTGGTTGCGTTCGTGGTAAATCATGCGGTGAATCACGCGCCAAAGCGCGTGCTGATGATCGCCTTTCACTTTCCGCCGCAGCGTGGCAGCAGCGGCGTGCAGCGCACGCTGGCGTTTTCGCGCCACCTGCCCGCGCTCGGCTGGCAGCCGGCCGTGCTGACTGCGCATCCGCGCGCCCACGCCAGCCGGGGCGAGGAACAGGTCAGAGAAATCGCCCCGGATCTGCCGGTGGAACGTGCCTTCGCACTCGACACCGCGCGCCATTTGAGCATCCGCGGCCGTTACCTGGGCCTGCTGGCCTTGCCCGACCGCTGGGTGGCCTGGTGTCTGGGCGCGATTCCCGCCGGCCTGCGCATGATCCGGCGCCTGCGCCCGGCCGTGATCTGGTCGACCTATCCGATCGCGACCGCCCACCTGATCGGGCTGGCGCTGCACCGGATGACGGGCCTGCCCTGGGTGGCCGACATGCGCGACCCGATGATCGACGCCGAGTATCCGCGCGCACCTGCCGAGCGCAGCTTTTTTACCTGGATCGAAGCGCGTACCGTCAGGCATGCAGCGCGCGTCGTCTGCACCACCCGCGGCGCCATCGCGGCCTACCGCGACAAGTACCCGGAGCTTGACCCCGCCAAATTCGTCCTGATCGAAAACGGCTACGACGAGGACAATTTTGCCGGCGCCCAGGCGGCTCCCCGCGCGGACGAATCGCAGCCCTTGCTGCTGCTCCACAGCGGCATCATCTACCCTTCCGAACGCGATCCGGTGCCATTTTTCCAGGCCCTGGCGGCGTTACTGGCGGAGGGAAAAATATCGGCGGCGAGTCTGCAGGTGCGCCTGCGCGCGGCGGTGCACGATGCCTACCTCGGCGGGCTGATCGAGCATTACGGGATCGGCACAATCGTCTCGCTGGCGCCGCACCTGCCTTACCGCGAGGCGCTCTCCGAAATGCTGTCGGCAGACGCCTTGCTGGTGCTGCAAGGGGCGAACTGCAATTGCCAGGTGCCCGCCAAGCTCTACGAATACCTGCGCGCGCGGCGCCCGATCCTGGCGCTGACCGACGGCGCCGGCGACACCGCTGCCACCCTGCGCCGGGCCGGTATCAATGCCATCGGCCCGCTCGACGAGCCGGCGCGCATCGCCGCGCTACTGCTCGATTTCCTCGCGAGCGTCAAGGCAGGCGGCGTAGTACTGCCGGCCGATGCGGTGGTGCTGGCCAACTCGCGCCAGGCACGCGCGCTGCAGCTGGCTGCGCTGCTCGACGAGCTTATCGTCCAGCGCGAGGCCTGATCGGTCCAGACGAACTCTGCTATCCAGGCAGAGTCCGCGACCGCATTGCGTCGCTGCGGTGTGTCATGGTTTGGGGGGTAGTGATCTCGCACGCCCGGAATATGTTTTGCTCGCCGAACTTGGCAGTGGCCGATTCGATCTCATGAAGGCTTTTTCCAAAGCGCGCTTTTCCGGACCACAGCGACCGTACTGACCTTCCTGTCGGGCTACATGTTATTCAGCTCCGGACTCGACCGCAAACCCGCGCAACCGGCGTCCCGGAACTTCGATTCGCTGATCCTTCCTTTCCTGAGCTTTGACCTGCCCCTGCTGGCGGCCGCCGTCACTGGGCAAGGGCTGCTTCGACTTGGATTGGGTCCTCAACCGATCGGCGCCGATGCGGCCACATGGCTGGACGCTGCATTCGGTCTACACGCTCCCATGTCGTGTGCGCAAATGCCGAGCAATTGCAGGTTGAGAACGCCTGACAAAATCTCAGGGCAAGGGATGCGGCTACCCGACGCGGCGACGAACGGGCAAGGACTGAGCATTATGTGTGGTGCAGTCCCGTTACGAGGCTGGTTGCAACTCTGCGTCCCTTACAGCCGGCACCTCGGTGAGAACGGCAGGAGCAACGCGTCGCTGATGGCGCGTGCTCATGAAAGGCGCTTCGCAGTATCGATAGAAAAAATAGCAGAGCGTTGACGTGAGCACGATGGTAAATATGAGATACAGCGGGTTTCGTGGCGACAGCAATTGTCGAGCGATCATGTCCGGCAGGAGGTAGAGTTTACCGTGTAACAAGTACAGGGAATAACTCGAGGCGCCCAGGAATAAAAACGGTTTCAGCAGCGCAGTGCGCAGCACTTGCCACGCAGGCCGCCCAGTATGCCCCGCGAACGCTTGCTCAACGCCACCCCCGCACCACAGCAATCCCGCCGAGTAGAGCGAGAACACGATGAAACCGGCTTGCGCTGACATGGCCGCCTCCAGGCGGGCCGACCAGGCAGGGGAATAAACTGCAACAAGGCCGCCGGCCATTAGGACACCCAAGCCGAGCAAAGCACAAGGCCCTGCATGGCGGCCGAAGATACCCTGTGCGGTCCAGCCCTCCTCATGCAGGTAGCGCAAGGCGAGACCGCATGAGAATGCCGGCCAATACGGCAGGAACAGGCCGGTCACGTTGGCAGTGGCTGGTATCAGGCTTATTCCCAACACAAGCACGAGCAGCACGCGCCAGATACGCGGGAAAAACAGGACCCCATACATAACCAGGTAGAACTGGAATTCGATGGCCAGGGTCCAGTACACCGCGTTGACCGGAGTGAAGGCTGCCTGCAAGTCACCGGGAGGCGCGACGAAAACCTGTGCCAGGGTAACGATGCCAACCCAGTCCATGCTGCTCAAGTTCATCCAGATGGGCGTCGGAGTGACGAACACGCCGTTCTTGACCGAACTGATTAACTCGAACAGGTAAGGCAGCGCCAGTACGACCACGATGGAAATCCAGAACGGCGGAAAGATGCGCATGAAGCGGCGTTTCAGGAATGCGGCAGGAGTGCGGCCACTGGTCACCGCGGCAGCGGTTGCGGAGTACAGGCAGTAGCCCGAGATGACGAAGAACAAAGCCACGCCAAAATGACCGTGAGCGGCAAGGGGGGCTGCTGCAGGACTGGACGAAAGCACCATTGGGTAGATATGGAACGCGAAGACCCACAGTGCAGCCAGGCCGCGCGCGGCCTCCAGGAAGAGTAATGGCATAAAAAGTCTGGTAAAAAAGCGCTGCTGGTGACGGCGCATGTCGTACGGAGCGGCTCAAAGGTACAGCCTGAGTCAGCAAACCCGAGTCGACAGCAGAGCCGATATGAGGATGAACTTGTTGGAACTGATTAAAGCGTTACAACCCCCTGTTGCGCTACCAAGGTTTGGTGCCTACGTTCTTGTAGGGACACCAATGGCAGCGCAATAAAAGTTACCTTAAGGCAGATTTTGATCTATAAATGCTGTATTGGCAAGCGGCGAATTACTGCAAGAACCACTGAGGCGGTGCTGGGTTGCACCTGCGAGGCAAGCTCGAAAGCAATGCTTGGTTAGTGGCAAATTTGCGACTACCTTGTTGTTTTACCGATAGGCAGCTGATACCCTGTTTAAATTGCAATTACTTCATTTTTCGTGAACCCTATCGTGCCACGTATCACAAGCGTCGATTCTTTCCGCGTGCTGGCTATCTTGGCCGTCATTGTCATACATACGGTTCCTTTTTCGGAGTCGAAGAGCATTGGCAACGAGTTAAATCTGGCACTCATCGTCAACCAACTGGCGCGTTTTGCAGTTCCTTTTTTCTTTGTCGCATCCGGTTATTTCTGGTCAAAAAAAATCACCACTCGCGAAGAAATACTCGCGCTGTCGATAAAAGCAGCCAGACGCATTCTTACGCTTTTCCTGTTGTGGTCGTTCGCTTATGTCTGCATCACAGGGACTAACCTCCTGTTGATGAACGGACACGCTGCTTATTTGAAAGAAGTGCACTTCTTTCTCGATGCCCTGATTCATCGCCCTCTCACTTCGCTGCTTCAGGGAAGTAAAGGTCATCTGTGGTTTTTGCCCGCCCTGCTCATCAGTCTACTGGCCACGGCCTTCTTTCTAGCAAAAAATCAACTCCGCGCATTGCTCATAGTTGCGCTTGGTTTTTACATTATTGGCCTGCTGGGGGGCGCCTATCGCGACAGCCCTCTTGGTATTCAGGCGCATTTCAATTTTAGAAACGGCCCTTTCTTTGGCCTTTTGTTTTTCGTCGCTGGCCACGTGTTGCAGCAATTCGAGCCAAAGCATTCTTGGTTGATGTATGGATTTTTCCTCACCATCGCTGCGCTTATAGGTCAATTTTTTGAGTTGAATTTTCTTTTCAACACATGGGGGACAAGCCGTTTGCAAGATTATGTGTTCAGTACGTTTTTTCTAGGCATTGGAGTGTCCATGATGGCACTCTCGAATCATCCCAAACTCAGCTGGGATAAACTCTCGGCTTTTGGACCGCTCATTTTGGGGGTGTATGCTGTCCATTTCATATTCGTGGAGCTGCTCGCTTTCCAGCACCACTGGACCGGAATTGCATGGGCTGACGACATTCTGTATATAACTGCCGTATTCGTACTTTCAGCGTCGGCAGCATCGCTAATGTCACGCTTCAGCATTACAAAACCGCTTGTCGCTTAATGCAAGCGTTTACCTCTCGACTTTGTTCGGAATTACCCGCCTTAGAGCAGCCAGCGATTTATCACCTTGTTCCCGGTTCCGAAATCGTGATTGCTCCTTGCGTTGTGCGCGGCGTCTGAGGAATTCGAGGGTGGCCAGCAGGCAGAGCGCCATTGCACTGATGCGCAAGCCGTGTTTTTCCGCAGCCAGGGGGACCCATTGCAGGGCGACTACATGCTGGCCAGCCGGCAATTCGACCAGAAACATTCCCGTGGCCTTGTCCACGGCGTAGGGATAAATCTGGCCATCCACGCTGGCCTGCCAAGCCGGGAATGCGAACACGGGCAAACGCACGCTGACGGAGCGGGGGCTTGTGATTACAACCGACATCTCGTGGGTACATTGTCGCGGTTCGCTGCACGCGATCTGCAGGCGGCGGCATTCGCCGGCCAGCTTGCCCTCGTCTGCATACCATTTCCATTCTGGGCCATGTACCGCCGGCAGGTACTCTGGCTGCCCGAAGCGCCCTGCCATAACGGTTCCCCGGTCGGGAAGGCGTTCCCCGCCGCGAATGATTTTCCATTCCAACACAGCGATCTGTCCGAAATATGCGAAGAACAGGCATACTGCTGCCACCCTGGCCGTCATACCCCAACGACGCCAGGCCCCTTCGTTCAATTGGATCATGAATGCTACCCCTGCCAGCAACGTTGCCAAGAACAGGAAACGGTAGGGAAACTGCAGTTTATGTAGTGGGGTGAACACCGAGTAAAGGGGATAAGCCAGTTCGCTGCCGAGAACGAGAGCCGCAAGCGCGACAATGGCCAGCCGGCGCGCCGTGGTGGTCATCGGTGTGGGTTGCTTCGCCTTATCAGGCAACAGGGCCAAAATGCCCATGATGAGCGCGAGCAATGGGAACGGCCACTGTGGCCCGAGCCATTTGATCCCGTACTGGAAGTAAGTAAACAGGGGAAAGATGAATCCGCGCCGCCAGTCAAACCCGTTGCCATTCGTCCAACCCGCAGGCGTAATAAGGCGCAGTTCCGTCAATGCCGGGTACAGATAAAACGCTGCCAGCCCGAAGCCCAGGGCGACGCCAGCCCCCCAAACGAGGTGACTACGGATCGTCGTTCGGCTCGGGAATGCGAAGATCAGCCTGGCCAGCCCTGTACACATCACTGTCATCATTGCGCTTAGCAGGTGGCTCAGGCATATAAGGGCAATCAAGACGGCCAGGTGCCCGGAACGCGGGCGTTCCCGAATGCTTTCTGCAACAAACCATATGCTGAACGGGAAGCTTAGTACCCATGGGAATGCGGCCATTTGCGTCGACAGGAAAAACATCGGCGGACAGGCCACTACAAACATGACCCCGAGCGCCCCGCGATACGGGCGATACTGGCGTAGGAAAGACCGATAGACGACGATGCTTAACAGCAAGTAAACGCTGACGCCTCCTGACAGCAGGCTGTACGGCATTGACATGCCAAGAAGCGCGAAACAGCTAGTGAGATAGTAAAAGAGCGGCTGGTAATAAAAGAAGGTCGGGTCACCCAAGCCGTCGAACGAAGCATACGCCCAGCGCGGCAGCAGCCGGCCCTCTTGCAGTGCCGAGTGAAACTGGTCGGACCAACGCAGGTGCACGGCAGCATCCCATTGCGCGGCCAGCTGCATCGTCAACAACGGATAAGACCAGAGCACGAGGATAAACACGAGCACACCGATTGAGGCCAAGAGCCTGGCATTCAAGCGGATCATCGGTTTTTCGTCATGTCGTTTGGATTGATATCAGCGGCTGCGCGCACCAGGAATTGCTTTCCGAAGCATTTGCCCCAAGTCGCTGAAGAATGGCTTAGGATCGCGTGTATCGAAAACGTAGTAGCGGCTGCTGGGGCGCAGAAAATCGATGCAAAATCCTACCAACGTCGGTAACCGTCGAAATACCAGCGTCTTGTCCGCAATATGCTGCTGGCCGAACAGGACACGCAGCAGGCGCTTCGTCTCCGGCACCATATAGCGGCAACGCATGCCGCTGCGATAAGGCGCATTCACGACCTGTTCGCCAAGGCCGAGCACCTGGTAGCACAGGGTCGGGAAATTGGCGCCGGCATGATAGGCCAGCGGCAGGCTGCCCCAGAAGCGGCCATTAATTTCCATCAGTGCCGACTCGCCCGTGGCCGGGTCATGGCGATATTCGACCATCGCCACCCCTTCCCAGCCGAGTTCGCGCAGCAGGGCCACCGACTTGTCCATCAGTTCAACATGCTCTTCACGTCCGATTGATTCGCACATGCTCGAAAATCCGCCTTCGGGCGGCCATTCGTGCAGACGTTTGTGCTGGAAGTTGTACTGCACTTGGCCGTTTTTTATCAGGATAAACTGCCCCAGGCCGTAACCAGGGCAGTATTCCTGAATCAGGGGATAAAGGCCGACCGCTTTGAAAGGCTGCAGGTAGGCCAGCAACTCGGCCGGCGTGTCGCAGTAATGCGTTTTGTCGAGGTGCAGCCCGGCAGCGTCCAGCGCATCGACGACGAGCAGCGGATTGGCCCATTTCAGCACGACCGGAAAACGTAGCGACGTTCCCAGCGCCTCGGCCTGCGCCATGCTGGTGACTTGCTCGGTGCGTGGCGTGCGGATGCCAACGCGCGCTGCGGCCGCATAAGTCCGGTCCTTGTTGAGAACGCTGTCCATGCGCTCATTATCAGCGAACATGATCTTGTAGCCAGTCAGGCGAGGCCGGTGGCGGTTCAGCAAGGCGATATCGCCTTCGGAAATCGCAAACAGGCAGGCCGTGCCGAGGCGCCGATTCAAAGCGACGAGCTGGTCGATCGTTGCTTCCTCGCCTTTGTCGCGCACCAGGCCGGAGCGAAGGTAACGCGAGGTCAGGCCGAGCGCTTGCGCCGAACGCGCAATGCCATGCACTTCGATGCCGCTGCGTCCCAAGTCGCGCACGATCGTCAGTCCGATCGGCGTATCGATGCCAAAGACCACGGCAGGCATCTTGTTGGTGCTCACACTGTCATGCATGCTGACTGGCCTTCTGGTAAGTACGTTCCTGCGCCAGCCCGGCACGCGCGTTCGGCAAGTCAGCGTCCAGGTACCTGACCGCTTGCTTGACGCGTTCAAAGCAGCGATCGAAATAGCGATCGCTCAGCGTGTATGGGTCGTGCAGGTGCGGCATGACGGGTTTGCACCACATGCCAAGCAGGCAGATTTGCACGTCGTCACGGCCGCCCAGCCTGCGCCTGACTTCATGGGCTTGGCGCACCTCCATCACCAGGAACAGGTCGCCAGGACGCACGTCGAAGTCCGGCCATGCCGTAGCGCGATGGACCTCAAGGTCAATGCCGGCGCGCGCGGCGCTGGCGATGGCCGGCGCCGGCGAGCGCCCGCCGGTCGTTGTCGACAGCCCCAGCGAGGCCACGTTCAGGCCGTATTTCACTGCCTCGTGGTGCCCGAATGCGCTACGACAGATATTGCCGTGGCAAACGAATACCACGCGCTGCACCGTCGCGGGCTTTTTCAAGGTAAAAGCCTGCAGGCGGCCAGTGGCCAGTTCAGCGCGGGCCAGCAATGCGCGTACCAGGCCGCGCCAGGTACCGTATTGATTATTGATCCAATTTTTCATACCAAGCTCTTGAATGATCCATGTTTACGCGCCAGCATCCAGCGGCCGAAGCGGTGATACGCAACCTGCGCCGCCATGCGGGGTACAGCGTGTCTTAGCGCGCCCTTGAGGAGAGTGTTCCCCGGCACAGTGTTCGCAGGAATCGTCGATGCCGCCGCCGCCATGCCCGAGGCATCAAAGCGGTCGCTGTTTTGCTGCAGGAAATGGCACAATTTTTTCAGCCGTGATTGGGTCATGTGGTTGCGCCGCGTTTGCTGGAAGGCCAGGTCGCGATTTTGTACATATTCGAACGGATGGGTCAGCACAACCACCAGCGGAATGCCTTCGCTGCGGGCCTTCTCCAGCAAATGCCGCGTTTCGGCAAAGCTCGAGCCGGCGATGGTCAGGGACTTGACGTTTTGTCTGGACCCGATCTTCCAGTCCGAAAACGACAGTACCGGAAACTCCCTGACGCCGTGGCGCTCATGCTGGCCGCTGTAGAGCTTGTAGTCGGGATTGCCACTGTCGTAGATCGCCACGCCCACGTTCGAACTGTAGGGAATGCCGGTCAGCGCAAGAGCGCGGTACAGGTCGTCGCTGTGATTCAGATTACCGCTACGGAAAACCTGGGGGCGGGGAAGCCCCCACTCCCTGAACGTGTCGATGCCCTGGTTGATCAGCTTGACTGCCTCATCGACGCTGCGCTTGCCGATGTCGTCGGTTTCCTTCTGGCCGCGGGTGAGACTCCACCAGTCGGCATGCTGGAATACCGACCAGCAGGGATGGGTATGCAGTTGCACTTCATGTCCTTCCGCATGGATCTTCTGCGCAATCGGGCGCATGGGGTCGTGTCGGAAATGGTGTCGTTGCTGGGTTTCGACGAAGAAGGTCGCCTGTACATCATATTGACGAAACGTGTCGAGCATGAAGCCGAGGCCCTCCGAACGGCCCTCGACATTGCACCAGACCAGAGGCTCCGCGACCGGCTGTCTGGCCTGGTCCGCAAACGCTCCTCCAATACTGAATTCGGTGTCGATGGTAATGCAGACCCGCGTACGTGCTACCGCTGTATTCATGATATTAATGGGTAAAGTTTATTAGCCTGCAGCATGGCGTGCGTTGATATGGGAAGCCGGGTGGCTGCCCTGCAGTCTCAGGCATTGCTCACGGCGCGCGTTTCCCGGGCCTTGTGCAAGCCGCCTGCCCCCTGCCCGGCAGCGCCGGGTGGCTGGCGGCCGCGGCGCAAGCGCCCCGCTGACAGCGTAGCGAGCAGCGCCAGCAGCGCGATCCCCGTGATCCACCAGCCGATGATTTCCGCAGGCATCCGAGACCAGCCCACGTTGACGACATGTACGCCCGGCGAGAGTGTAACCAGAATCAGCCCGGCTGCCTCATCAGCAACCAGGGCAACGGGCTTGCCATCGACCGTAACACGCCACGCTGGGAAGGCAAAGACAGGCAAGCGTACGCTCACCGGTGCGGCAACGGTAATCCGGGTAGAGAAATCATGCGTGCGCTGCACCGTGTCGCTACAAGCGATGTTCAGGCGGGTGCACTCGCCGGCGAACTTGTTCATTGCAAGATAGGCTTCCCAATCGGGGCCGCGGACGCCGGGAATATATTCCGGTTGCCCAAACTTGCCCTGCATGAATGTCGATTGCGCAGGCAGTTTCACCCCACGCTTGACCAGGTCCCACTGCAAGTGCGCCATGATGGCGGCTTGGGCCAATACCAGACCGAGCACAACTATGCGGACAGGCCGAACCCACCGCTGCCACGCCCCTTCGCTTAGCTGGATCACCAGCGCGATGTTTGCCAGCAATAAGGCAACGAAAACAAACCGGTAGGGGAACTGAAGCTTCTGCAGGGGGCTCAGGAGGGCATACAGTGGATAGGCGAGTTCGCTTCCCAGTGCGAGCGCCGCAAGCGCGACATAGCCCAGGCGTTTGGCCGACACCTTACCGGGTGTGTCGGCAGCGCCGGCCAGCCGCGACACAACCAAGGCACTCAGCACCAGCGCAATTAACGCATACGGTACTTGGATAGCGAACCAGCGGAAACCATATTGAGCGAACGTGAACGTCGGCAGGGCAAATGCGCGGCGCCAGTCGAAATTGTCACCCTGGACCCAGCCATTCGTATTAATCAGGTGCAGCTGGCTGATGGCCGGATAGAGGAAGAAACCAGCCAATCCCAGCCCCAGCACTACACCAGCTGCCCACTTGAGATGAGCGGTCACGGCCGGCCGGTTGCTTGGAACGGCAAACACCAGGCGCGCCACGCCAACGCACAGCAGCGCCATCAGGCCGCTGAGCAAATGGCTCAGGCAGATCAACCCGAGAAAAAGGGCAAGGCGCACGGGCCGCGGTTCGGTGCGCGTGCTCTCTGCGACAAACAGCACACTGAAAGGCAAGCTTAGCGCCCACGGGAATGCGCCGACGCTGGCAGTAACAAAATACAGTACCGGGCAGGCCAGGATGAATATCGCTCCCAGCAATGCGGTGCGCTTGTGGTAAGGACGCAGGAGGTAACAATAAACGATAGCGCCAAGCAGCATGAACGGCACCATCGCCGCGCACAGCAAGGCGTATTCCGCGCGCAAGCCGAGCAGCGAAAACGCGCTGGTGATGTAATAGAACAGCGGCTGGTAATAAAGGAAAGTCGGGTCGCCCAGGCCACCGATCGAGGCCGAGGCCCAACGTGGCAGCAACCAGCCTTCACGCAGTGCTGCCAGGAACTGGTCGGCCCAGCGCAGATGGACGATCGTGTCGTTCTGGTAAGGCAGGCGCAAGCTCAGCAGGCTGGAAAGCCAGATCAGCACTGTCAACAGCAGTAGCCACGCCAGGCCCTCGAACCGGTCGCGTCCCGACACTGTCATGGATTGTTTCCGCTATCGGACGCGCCCGCGTCGCGGAGATTAGAACCCAGCAGTCGGTTTACCAGATACAGCGGGCGCTGTTTGACTTCGTTGAAAATTCGCCCCACGTATTCCCCGAGCAAGCCGATCGAAATCAGTTGCACGCCGCCGAGGAAAAGCATAACCGCCATCAGTGACGGATAACCCTTGACCGGATCCGAGAACATCAGTGCTTTCCAGATCACCACTGCTGCATACACGAGCGCCATCACGGCGACCGACAGGCCGAGATAGGTCGCGACCTTGAGTGGCGCTACGGTGAAGGAGGTGATGCCTTCGAGGGCAAAATTCCACAGGTTCCAGTAGTTCCAGGTTGTTGTGCCGGCCGCGCGGGGGTCGCGGCGGTAGAAAACCGGTGTTGAAGGAAATCCGATCCAGGCGAACAGGCCCTTCATGAAACGGTGCTCTTCGCGCAACTGGCAGACCGCATCCACCGCACGCCGCGTCATCAACCGGAAGTCGCCGGTATCGGTCGGGATATTCACGCGGCTAATCTTCTTGATAAGGCGGTAAAAATACTTGGCCGTCAGTTTCTTGAACCAGGTTTCGCCGTCGCGCTGGGTGCGCACGCCATAGACGACGTCATATCCGAGGCGCCAGGAAGCGAGCATTTCCGGAATCAGTTCTGGCGGATCCTGAAGGTCGGAATCGAGAATCACGACAACATCGCCCTTGGTGTGGTCGAGCCCTGCACTCAGCGCAATCTCTTTGCCGAAGTTGCGTGACAAATCGACCACAGCAACATGGGGATCGCGTTCGCGTAGCGCATGCATGAGTGCAAGCGTGGTGTCGCGACTGCCGTCATTGACCAGGACGATTTCGTATTCGCAGCCCAGCTTGGTGAGTACCTCGGTCACGCGCCGGTGAAATTCTCCCAGCACTTCCTGTTCGTTATAGGCCGGCGCGACCACAGAGATACTTGGCATGGCCATCGCATCGCGCGGGGACAGGGCGGCGCTGATACCTGCATTTGCAAATGCCGTTATTTCGGTTTTTGAAATATCCATTTTTTACTTATCAAAAAATTTGCAATGAGAATGGTGGCGGTGGCAATGAACTGGGCAAACAGGAAATGCATGCCAAGGCCCGACAGCTTGCTGACGATCAGGCCGTTGGCGACGGCGCCAACGGCTGCCACAGCAAAAAACCGCGGCATCATCTCGCGATGCGGACGGGTGCTCGCAAACGTGAACCGCTGGTTCAACCAATAGTTGACGCCGGCGCCAAGTGATGCGCCCACTGCCGAGGCGACACCGGGCGAAGCCAGCGACAGCAAGACCAGGGCGGTCAGGGCCAGATAATGCAAGACAGTGCCGGCAGCGCCGACCAGGACGAAGCTGAAGAACTGCAGGGTTGGCGTGCGCAAGGTCATGGCAGCGTTGCGTTGGCCGGCACGAGATTCATTCATAAGGCGGGATTTGGACGGAAAAAGCCTGAGCCCAAGACAGGACTCTGTAATATTCCGATAATTGTAGGAGTTTTCCTAGCGGCGATTCTATCTTAATAGTGAATCGGACATCAGACGCATAATATCTTTTCATCGTTGCAACTTCGCTACAGACCGGGTGCATGGGCCGAGCGCGGCCGCAGGCAGCCTGCGAAGTCGTCGAAAGCGCCATAGGTCACTCGCCCGGCGGGCGCCGTGCCGCACAAATCGCTGCGCCCTGGAGCTTCCGCGCGGCGCGGCGCCCCGCCATCGATCCAGCGCAAATCGAGCCGGTCAGGATTGGCGAACTGGTTTCGCTGCGGATGCCGTCCCAGATACAGCCAAGCGATGTCGGTGCTGAGGTTGTCGCCCAAGTGCAGCACGCCGCCGTCGCGTGACTGCAACGGTCCGTCGACCAGGTTGCCCTCGAAGCTGGCGCCACTTTCAGGGAAGCGCACCTGAACCCCGGCGGTATCGAGCAGGGTGTTGTCGAGCACTTGGGTAGTGGCAGCGCTGTTGAGGTAAATTCCCGCATCCGAGCAGCCGGATATGAGGTTGGCGCGCATGATGCCGCCGTCATGCTCGGTAATACAGCGCCCGTCGCGACAGTAGGGCTTGCCGGTGCCGCCGCCGCCGAAGGACAGGCCGACGCGCTGTCCCGGCTGGCCGGCCAGCGCGCGCTCGCACAGCACCACGTTACGCTCGAAGACGGTACGCTGCGCCCCGCCCTTGGCGAAGGCTCCATAGCTGATGCCATCCCCCCAGGCCTTCACGAAATCCGTGATTAGGTTGGCGCGGACGATCCAGTCGCTGGCCGCCACGAGGTCGATCGGCGTGACCGGATTAGCGGTGCGGCGCGGCGCTGTGTTACTCAGGGTATTCGATTCAATCAGGCCATGGTCGGGGAAGCTGCCGTGCTCGCCATTGATCTTGAAGTGAGCGTTGAAATCAAGAATCGTATTGTTGCGGGCAACGAAATGCTGGGCCTTTCCCACGACATGGAATGCATGTTCGCAGTGGCCGTCGTCGCTGCAGGCGCCCTTGATCGTCAGGTTCTCAAAACGCCAGTACGGCGCCGCAACGTTGAAGCCCTCGCCGCTAGTGAAGGCGATCGTCACCGTACCTGGCCGCGCTGCGCGCACCACGATCGGGGCCGTGGCGCTGCCGGGCCGGCTGGCGTAGACGGTAGCGCCGATTGCATAGTCGCCAGGCAGGAAAGTGATGACATCGCCCGGGGAAGCCTCCGCCATCGCCTTGCGCGCTTCGTCGGCGGTGCCGACCAGGCGCTCATTGCCGCCGGTCGCCGGCGCTGCTTGGAGCTGGGCGCCCAGCGTCAGCGCCGGCAACAGATAGGGGGTGGCGGCCCCCCTGTCGAGGCGCATCAGGGTCGCGGCGGCAAACTGCCCGGTCTTGACGATCACAGGATTGTGGCCGCTGGAGCGCTTCAGGATATAAGGCGCGAGCGCGCGCGGGGTCACGCCCTGGGACTGCAGGAAGACAAGGCCGGCAACGCCGGCGCCTGCCGCCAGCAGCAGCGGCACGGCCAGCAGGGCGAGCACGCGCGAGCGCTTCATGCCGCGGTCTTGATGTTGTGACGGCTCATCAGGTCGTACATGGTCGGGCGGCTGATGCCGAGGATTTCGGACGCCTTGACGATATTGCCGTCGACGCGCGCCAGCGCCTTGATGATGGCCTTGTACTCGGCTTCGTCGCGCACCTGGCGCAGGTTGATCGGCTCTTCTTCCAGGCCCTCGCCCGGCAGTCCGAGGTCGTCGGCGACGATGGTGTTCCCGTCGGCCATGATGACGGCGCGCTTGATGTAGTTTTCCATCTCGCGCACATTGCCCGGCCACGGATACGCTTCGATCGCGGCGATCGCGTCCGGTGCGAAGTGCAGCGCCGCGCGCCCTTCAGCGTTGCAGAACTTGTTCTTGAAGTGGTGCGCCAGCAGGGCGGCGTCACCCTCGCGATCGCGCAGCGGCGGGATCGTGACCACGATCTCGGACAGGCGGTAATACAAGTCCTCGCGGAAGCGCCCGGTGGCGCACAGTTCCTTCAGTTTCTGGTGCGTTGCGCAGACGATGCGCACATCCACCGGAATCTCTTCATGCCCGCCCAAGCGCTCGATCACGCGCTCCTGCAGGAAGCGCAGCAGTTTCGCCTGCAACGGCATTGGCAGGTCGCCGACTTCATCGAGGAAGAAGGTGCCGCCGTGCGCCATTTCGACCTTGCCCTTGGTCTGCTTGGCCGCGCCGGTGAATGCGCCCTTTTCGTAGCCGAACAGTTCGCTCTCGAGCAGGTTTTCGGGAATGGCGGCGCAGTTGATCGCCATGAAGCGTTCCTTGGCGCGCGGCGACAGCGCGTGCACGGCGCGCGCCAGCACTTCCTTGCCGGTGCCCGATTCGCCCAGCAGCATGACCGAAGCGGAGGTTGGCGCCACCTTTTCGACATTGCGGCAGATTTTCAGCATGCTCGGGGCGCGCGAGATCACGCCCGACATCGGCGAGTCGGCCTGCTGCTGCTGCATGCGGCGGTTTTCCTGCTGTAGTTCGTGCAGGAAGAAGGCGCGCTGGATCACCAGGTTCAGCACTTCCGGGTCGCACGGCTTCTGGTGAAAGTCGTAGGCGCCGAGGCCGATCGCCTTGACCGCGTTGGTGTGGTCCTGGTTGCCGGTCAGGACGATGACGCGCGTGTCCGGTGCCAGCGCCAGGATTTGCTGCAGCGTGGCCAGGCCTTCGGTCGAGCCGTCCGGATCAGGCGGCAGGCCGAGGTCCATCGTCACCACCGCCGGCTCGTGGCGGCGGATCTGGGCCAGCGCCGCTTCGCGGTCGCCCGCGACGGCCACGTCATAGGCGTCGAGGCTCCATTTCAGCTGCTTTTGCAGGCCGGGATCGTCCTCGATGATCAGGAGTTTCTGTTTGGTCTGTGTCACGGTAATCCTCGGGTTCAGGCTGCCCGTTCGGCGAGCAGCGCATCCTGCTGGTAGAGCGGCAGGATGACTTTGAAAGTGGTGCCGGCGGACGGCTGGCTGATGACTTCCAGGCGTCCGCCCAGCTCATTGATGTATTCGCGGCTCTCGAAGACGCCGATGCCCATGCCTGCCGACTTGGTCGACTCGAAGGGTTTGAACAGGCGCTCGCGGATGAACTCTTCGCTCATCCCTTCGCCGGTGTCGGTGATCTCGATCTGCACCGCCCCATGCCCCGCAACACCTTCGGCGCGCGACAGGGCGATGGTGACGCTGCCCTCTTTCGGCGTGGCTTCGATTGCGTTCTGGATCAGGTGGCCGACAACGCGCTCTAACCGCTCGCGGTCGGCCAGCACGCGCAGGCCGGTGTCGCGCACGTCGAGCTTCGGGCGCGGTTCGAACGCCGCCTTCATGGCCACGGCCTGGCGCACCACCTGGTCCATCGCCAGCGGCACTGGCTTTTCCGCGATGTCGATGCGCGAGAGCTTTTGCAGCATCAGGCGCATCTTTTGCACTGACAGCGACACCGTTTCCAGCATGTCGGCCTGGAACTCGGGATTGTCCTTGTGCTTTTCGGCGTTGGCGTTCATCAGCGACAGCTGCGATACCAGGTTTTTCAGGTCGTGCACGACGAAGGTGGACATGCGGTTGAAGGATTCGAACTGGCGGGCCACCATCAGTTCGTTGGCGGCGTCCTGCTGCGCCAGGTAGCTGGCGGCCTGGCTGCCGGCGATTTCGAGCAGGTCCAGCACTTCCCAGTTCAGCTTGACGCGGCTGCGCGCCGATTGCAGCACCACGAAGCCGAACAGCCGCGCGCCCATCATCAGCGGCACCACCAGCCAGCCGCGCGGCCAGGCGGGCAACCATTCCGGCAGCTTCAGGCCATCGTATTTGTCCGGGTCGTCCGCGTATTCGCCAAGGTCGATTACCCATTGGGTCGACTCGAGGAAGCGGACCAGCGGCGAATCGGCCGCTTCGACCGCATCGGGCATCGGTACCTGCCAGCCGGCCACTGGCTCGAAGGCGCCCGACTCGCGGCGCTGCCAGAGCGCCCCGCCCTGGCTCTCGACCAGCGCGGCCACGGCGTGTACGGCGCGCTCGCCCAGGTTCGGCCCGGCCTGCGACAGGGTGCGCGTGAAACGCGTCCACTCCTCGCGGTAGTCATAGCCGTAGCTGTAGAAATGCTTGCTGATGAAAACCTTCAGCCAGGCGCGGAAGGTGCCAGAGAACAGGATACCGGCCAGCAGCAGCAGCGCGCCGAACAGGAAGGTGACCTGCATCACCGTGCCCCAGCTGCCGCCGAAGTAGCGCAGGTAGTAGCCGGCCGAGCCCATTGCCAGCAGGTAGATGGCCGAGCCGAACAGCGCGGCCGAGTGGAACATCACGCGGCGCGACACCGCCAGCGGCGAGCGCCAGGACTTCGCACGGCCCATCGACAAGGCCAGCAGCGGCACCGTCAGCGCGTTGATGACGCCGCGCGCGATCCAGATATCCTGGTCGACTTCGCGGAACAGCATCGCGTGGCTGTACAGGTAGAAATCGTAGGCGAACATGCCGCCGATGCCGAGGCAGGCGAACTTGATGGCCCAGCGTTCTTGGATCGTCTTGTTGCGATAGACCTGCTCGACCAGCAACATGCCGCCGACCGCCTGCATCACACGCGCCATCACCGGCAACAAGCTGTCGAGCAGGGCCAGGTCCCAGTAGCCGAGCATGGCGGCGCACAAGGCCAGCAGGTAACACAGCGCTGCCACGAACAGGGTCGGGCGCAGGCCCAGGGTCAGGCGGCTGCCGGGTTTGCGCCAGTCGCCCAGCAGCACCACCAGGAACAGCGACCAGGCGGCATTCCGGGCCACCTCGAAACCGTCCGAGAGGTCGGTCCACATCAGCAAGTCGGTAGCGGCCCAAGCCAGGGAAGCAGCCCAGAATCCCGATGCCAGGCAGGCGGCGACCAGCACCGGGCCGTAGGCGCGCTCGCGCCAGCTCGTCAAGAGCGGAACGCACAGGCCAAAGAAGCCGATGGCGGCCAGGCCATAGCTGTAGGCGGCGATGCTGGTGGGGGACACACTATCCATGGGCGGGAGCCGGGCTGTTTTCAAGCCCCAGGCAAAACGTTATCCGGGCCTGGCCCGGCGTCCTTAACGGCCGCTGCGGAACAGGACAACTTTCAAAGTGTTAATGAGAACCAGGAAGTCCAGGAACAAGCTGTTGTTCTTCACGTAATACAGGTCGTACTGCAGCTTTTGCAGCGCGTCCTCGGCCGACGAACCGTAGCCGTAACGCACCTGGGCCCAGCCGGTAATGCCTGGCTTGATGCTGTGACGAACATTGTAGTACGGAACTACTTCGATCAGTTGCTCGACGAAGTAAGGACGCTCCGGACGCGGGCCGACGAAGGACATTTCGCCCTTGAAAACGTTGAGGATCTGCGGCAGCTCGTCGATACGGGTCTTGCGCATGAAGTTGCCCACGCGCGTGACGCGCGGGTCGTTCTGCGCGGCCCACTGTGGCTTGCCGCTCTTTTCGGCGTCGGCGCGCATGCTGCGGAATTTGTGCACGAGGAAGCTCTTGCCGTCACGACCGACCCGTTCCTGCGAATAGAACACCGGGCCGCGATCTTCCAGGCGCACCGCCAGGGCAGCGAGCAGCATCAGAGGGAAGGTGGCTGCCAGGATCGCGCCGCTGCACAACAAGTCGAAGGTGCGCTTCATGAACATGCGCACGAAACTCTGGTCGAAGCCGCCGCCGAACACGAGCCAGCTCGGCTGAATCGAATCGACCCGGATCTGGCAGGTTTCGCGCTCGAAGAAGGTGGCCGCGTCGGTCACTTTCAAGCCTTGCAGTTTGCAGTCGAGCAGTTCCTTGATCGGAAAGCCGCCGCGGCGGTTTTGCACCGACACGACAATTTCCGACACGTTGTACTGGCGCGCCAGTTTTACCAGAGAATCGCCATCGCGCATCTTGAGCAGGTTTTTGTCCTCCACGCACAGCTCTTCGCCCGGGGCCGGGATGAAGCCGGCGATGCTGTAGCGGTGGTAGCGGTTGGCGCGCTCGGCCAGGTCGGCGCATTCCTTGGCCAGCGGGCCGCCGCCGAGGAACATGATGCGCGACTGCAGGAAGCGCGCTTCCGAAGTTTTGAAGAAGATCATGCGTGCAGTGAAGATGCCCACCGCCGACAGACCGAACACCAGCACCAGGATGCCACGCCCGAAAGCCAGCTCCGGGGCCATATAAAACACCAGCGTCAGGATCAGGAAGCCCATCACGAACGATGGCATCAGCTTCATCAGGAAGGGATGGCGCAGGCCTTCCTCGAAATCGAGCTGGTACATGCCCATGGCGCTCATGCTGAACACGATCGCCAGCGTGAACGCGAGGGCCGAGGTGAAGAAATGGTCGAGCGATGGCGCGCTCACCCCGGCATCGATGTCCATGAAGCGCAGTGCGGCGCCGGCATAGGCTGCGCCAAGCAGCACCAGCACTTCCACGACCAACAGCATGGAAACAATCTTTGACACGTAGTGGTTAGAAATCCTGAACACGTCAGCCTCCTGATAATTCTTTTTACTTACTCGGATACAACAGGCGCGGGTGCCCCGTGCACGCCCTGCCCCAGGAGGTCGTGGACATACCAGTCCATGGCTTGTGCCAGGCCTTCGCCAATGCGGTGCGTGGGCGCGTAGCCCAACAGCGCGGCGGCCTTGCCGATGTCTGCCTGCGAATGGCGCACGTCGCCACGGCGGAAGTCGCCATACTGCGGCTGGTGTGCGTCGACATGCGGGAAGCGCGCACGCAGCAGGTCGCGCATCATCGCGTACAGCTGGTTCAGGCTGGTGCGCTCGTTGAGCGCCACGTTATACACCTGGTTCGCCGCTTCGGCCGGGGCCATGGCCGCCAGCAGGTTCGCCTGCACCACGTTGGCGATGTAGCAGAAATCGCGGCTGGTTTCGCCGTCGCCGTTGATGCGCAGCGGCTGGTTGCGGATCAGCGCGGCCACCCACTGCGGGATCACGGCAGCGTACGCGCCATTCGGATCCTGGCGCGGGCCAAACACGTTGAAGTAGCGCAGGCCGATCGCTTCGGTACCGTAGGTACGGCCGAACACGTTCGCATACAGCTCGTTGACGTACTTCGTCACGGCGTAAGGCGAGAGCGGATTCCCGATCACGTCTTCGACTTTCGGCAGTGCCGGATGGTCGCCATAGGTCGAGCTCGAAGCTGCGTAGACGAAGCGCCGTACTTTGGCATCACGCGCGGCGACGAGCATGTTGAGGAAGCCCGTGACGTTGGTTTCGTTGGTGACGATCGGGTTGTCGATCGAGCGCGACACGGAGCCGAGCGCGGCCTGGTGCAGGACAAAATCGACCCCGGCGCAGGCTGCGGCGCAGTCGACAGGATTACGGATGTCGCCTTCGATGAAATTAAATTTCATCCAGGCTTCCGGCGTGACAGATTCTTTCACCTGCTCCAGGTTGTGGCGATGCCCGGTGGCAAAGTTATCGAGCCCGGTCACGCGCTGGCCGAGCGCGAGCAGCGCCTCGACCAGGTTCGAACCGATGAAGCCGGCTGCACCGGTGACCAACCAATGATGGCTGTGTTCGCCCAGCTGCTGCCTAACGTCTTGAATCTTATTCACAATTTTCCGAACATTTCATGGATAACGAAGAAAAAACCCCGTACGGCAGTGCCGGACGGTACGACAAGGCCGCGCGGCCTTGTCATTTTATTACTTCGTGTTACAGACGCCAGACGCAATAGCCCGCTTCACGGATGGCTTTCTGATCAAACTGCGACTTGACGTCGATGAAGCAGCCACCGTCGTTGAGCTTGGTCTGGAAATCGGCCAGCGACATGGCCAGCACTTCCTTGTGCGGCACGGCGGCGATCACGGCATCGGCCTTCGGCAGGCTATCCCAGCTTTCCAGCTTGATGCCGTACTCGTGCTCAGCTTCGCCGGCATCGGCCAGCGGATCGTAGACATGGACGTCGACGCCGTAGCTTTGCAGCTCATGGACGATATCGGCTACTTTCGAGTTACGCAGGTCCGGGCAGTTTTCCTTGAAGGTCAGGCCGATGACGTTAACCTTTGCGCCTTTTACGTGGAAGCCCGAGGAGATCATCGACTTCACGGTTTTTTCCGCAATGAACTTGGCCATGCCATCGTTGATGCGGCGGCCTGCCAGGATCACCTGCGGGTGGTAGCCGACCATCTCGGCCTTGTGCGTCAGGTAGTAGGGATCGACGCCGATGCAGTGGCCGCCGACCAGGCCTGGGCGGAACGGTAAAAAGTTCCACTTGGTGCCGGCCGCTTTCAGCACTTCCAGCGTGTCGATGCCGATCTTGTCGAAGATGAGCGCCAGTTCGTTCATGAGAGCGATGTTGAGGTCGCGCTGGGTGTTTTCGATGACCTTTGCCGCTTCGGCCACCTTGATGCTCGAGGCGCGGTGCACGCCGGCGGTGATGACCGACTCGTACAGCTGAGCGACGCTTTCCAGGGTCTCGGCATCGTCGCCCGACACCACTTTCAGGATCGTCGTCAGCGTATGTTCCTTGTCGCCCGGATTGATACGCTCCGGCGAGAAGCCGACGTGGAAGTCTTGCATCCAGGTCAGTCCCGAATGCTTTTCCAGCAGCGGGATACAGATCTCTTCGGTGGCGCCCGGGTAGACGGTCGACTCGAAAATGACGATGGCACCCTTTTTGAGGTTCTTGCCCACCGTGGTGCTGGCGCCGATCAGCGGCGTGAAGTCCGGGTTGTGTGCGATGTCGACCGGGGTCGGCACGGCAACGACAACATAGTCCGCCTGGGCCAGCATGGCCGGATCGGTCGAGACTTCGAGTTGACGCGCAGCCTGCAGCTGTTCGGTCGAGACTTCGCCGGTCGGGTCAATAAATTTTTTGTAGTTTTCGATTTTCGCCGCCGACAGGTCGAAACCGATCGTCCGTACTTTCTTGCCGAATTCTACTGCGAGCGGTAACCCGACATATCCCAGTCCTACTACCGCGACGACCTGATCTGCTTTCATTATCAGCTTCCGTTTTCGAATAAAGTTTTGCTATTGCGCCAACTAGGTGGCAAGGAAAATTGTGGTGCCCCGGTCACACCGGCAGCGTGTGTTGTACATGCCGGTCATTGAAGAGCGCGCATACAGGGAACCCGTCTGGCATCTGTCTTCTTCCTGTGTGCGGCAGCGACAGGGACGGCGGCCCACAGTGAATAATTGAAATCTTAGCATTTTCCACGAAACAAGTTGCGATTTGAAAATGAATCGTGCGCACCGGATTTATATATGCACTGTATCAACTTCCGCCCAAATGGGATCTCGCCACAGGCACCCGACAGTTCAGGCATGGTGCGAAACCGCAGCAGCTCAATGACTACGACCAACAGAGCGGAACTGCAGACGAAAGGAAAGAGCGATGGAACAAGCAGGAGGACCACCCCGAAAATCATCAGGAAGTGCCACATGGCGATGCGTAAGCGCACCCGTTCTTCTACTGACATTTCGACATTTCCTTGGACATTACGGCAGCGGCAACCGCGACTGTAACTGAGACCGAAAGTATAACCGATGCACTATTCAGCTTGCATTTGAGACAGGGAAATTCGCGGAAGCTGTTGTTTTTGCTGACATTACGGTCGAGCCAAGGCAAACGATTGCTGTGTTGGCAATGTCGAAGGATGAGCACAGGAGGTAAAGCGGACCGGCCAAGATGTTGGCGGGCGTCAATGCGCAGGGACTGACGGGAAAATGGTGCGGCTGGCTGGGATCGAACCAGCGACCCTTGGCTTCGGAGGCCAATACTCTATCCACTGAGCTACAGCCGCACGGGGTAACATGTCGAGGCACACTGCCGGGAAAATCCCACGAGGAATGCCTGAGCGAGGCGAAGGATACCGCCTTTCGCGCCCCACGTCCACGGAAAGCTAGGCTCCGCACATAATGCATGTGCCATAAGGAATCTTTTGAGACTATAATCGCCGGTTGGCGGCCTTTGCAAAAAGTCATGCAGAAAGCAGACACGCCGGGTAGCAGGTTTTTTTATTCGCATTAGGGAAATCATGAGCGACGCACATAATGAACAATCGTTTATCCGGACGCCAAAGCAACTGATCGGCGTAGTCGCAGGCTTCTTCCTGGTAATCGTCATCGGCATCATTCTTCTGGTTGTGTTTGTCACCAGCGACAGTCTGGAAGGCGCCGGCGCCAACAGCATGGCGCCGCAAGCGGTAGCGGCACGTATGCGCCCTGTGGCCGAGGAAGGTTTTACGCTGCGCGACGCGAACGCGCCGAAAGTGCTGCAAGCGGGCGGCGCGGTCTATAGCGCCGTGTGCGCAGCCTGCCACGCCAGCGGTGCGGCAGGCGCGCCAAAAACCGGCGTCGCCGCCGACTGGACCGCGCGCTTTGCGCAGGGTTATGACACGCTGGTCAAACACGCCATCGAAGGCATCCGCGCCATGCCGGCCAAAGGCGGCAACCCGGACCTGGACAATCTCGAAGTTGAACGCGCTGTCGTCTACATGGCCAATCAGAGCGGTGCCAGTTTCAAGGAGCCGGCAGTGCCTGCGGCACCAGCAGCTCCAATGCCAGGAACCGAGGTGGCGGCCGCGCCGGTTGCGGTGAATCCGAACACGGCTTCGCCAGTCGCCGGCACCCCGGCCAGCGCCACGCCGACAGCGCCGGCAAGCGCGGCGACCCCGCCTGTCGCAGCCGCTGCAGTCCCGGCGCCAGCCGCGGCCCCGGTCGTCGCGAGTGCCGATACCGGCAAGGCGCTCTACAACAGCGCCTGCATCGCCTGCCACGGTTCCGGCATCGCCGGCGCCCCGAAAGTGGGCGACAAGGCCAACTGGGCGGCGCGCATCAAACAAGGCAATGCCGTGCTGTATGAGCACGCGATCAAGGGCTACCAGGGTAAGGCCGGCGTGATGCCGCCGAAGGGCGGTTCGAGCGCACCGGACGCCGACGTCAAGGCGGCAGTGGACTTCATGGTGGCGTCGTCACGTTGAGCCAGGTCAGCCTCCATGTTAAAAACCGCCTATAGGGCGGTTTTTTTATTTAGCAATACTGTTGATCGAAGCAATAAAAAAAAGATAAGAAGCTTTCAAAGCAAATAATATTCGCTAAATATTCGACAACGATATGTTGTATTTGGACGAATTTTTGAACAGATTTTTTGTGGGTCCTGTCCTACATCTTTGCTTTGGCGTAATCTCGTAGAAATTCCTTGGGGCAATATTTATTCCCCATAGTAACTCTTCGAAGATGGCCATGAAACTCTCACTCCAGAACTTTGCAATGCGAATTGCCGCAATCGCGGCATTCGGTACTACCCTCGCTGCATGTGGTGGTGGCGGGGCAGGCTCGAACACCAGCCTCGCATCGCCTACCTCCGCCAGCCCGACCGCACCTGCTGTTTCCACTGTGCCATCCTTCGCTGCTATCGCTCCTGTCGCTGGCACGCCGACCGAGGGCGCCCAGGTGGCGCCTGTTACGCCAACCCCTGTCAGCGCGCCAGTCGTCGTATCCCAGCCGGTTGTCGTTGCCTCGGGGACGTCGACAACAACCTATAGCGTGTTTGGTGTCGTTACCGACGTGCGTATCGAGAACACTTCCGCCACCGCTCAGGAAAAACTGCCGGTGACCTTCGGCCAGGTATTTGCAGTCGGCGACCTGCTGCCAAGCGAATCTCTGGTCGGCCGCTTCGACAACGGCCTTACCATTCCGCTCCAGCTCAATGTCAAGGCAACCCATGCCGACGGTTCGGTGCGTCACGCGGTGGTGTCAGGCATCGTCCCCAACATGGCCGCAGGTGAAGGCCGCGCACTGTCGCTGATGAAATCGAACGCGCCGCATGTCGCTGGACTCGCCCCGCAGAAACTGTTGGCGAACGGTTTCAGTTCTTCCGTGCAGGCGACCATTGGCGGCGTGCGTTATTCGGCGTCGGCCGACGACCTGATCAAGACCGGCGCGCCTGTCCAGACCTGGCTCTCCGGTGCCGTCGCCAATGAGTGGCATGTCTCGGCCCCACTGACGACGTCCGAGGGCGTCGCCCACCCGCACCTGAGCGCACGCTTTGCGATCCGCTGGTACGACGCCATCAAGAAGGCACGGGTCGACGTCACCATCGAAAACGCCTGGGCCTACGAGCCGAACCCGCAGAACATCAGCTATGACGCCGAAGTCATGGTACGCGGCGTCGTCGTATATTCGAAACCGGCTATGAACCACCTGCACCACAGCCGCTGGCGCAAGGTCTTCTGGTGGGGCGGGGATGCCGGCCAGGCCCATGTGAAGCACAATACTTCTTACCTGATCGCCAGTCGTGCGGTGCCGAACTATGACCAGAGCGTAGTGATCCCAGAAACAACCCTGGCCGATTACAAGAAGAGCTGGACCGGCACCGCTGTCGAGCCGATGGGCGTTGGCCTGGCTGTTTCGTACATGCCAATGGGTGGCGGGCGCAATGACATCGGCCTGTTGCCTGGCTGGGCAGCCAGCTATCTGCTGTCGATGGATGCACGTGCCAAGCAAGTCACGCTGGGCACGGCGGATCTCGCCGGCAGCTGGTCGATGCACTACCGCGACAAGAATACCGGCCGCCCGGTCAGTTTGGTCGATTACCCCAACATCACCATTCTTGGCAACTATGGGGACACATTTAATTCGACTACCAAGAAGCACGAAGCGTTCCCATGGTGTGCAACCGCCATCTGCGCAACACCGAACGCCCATGATAGTGCGCACCAGCCAGGCTTCGCCTACCTGCCTTATCTGGTCACCGGTGATTACTATTACCTGGAAGAGCTGCAGTTCTGGGCTATGTACGACATCTTCGAGTCCAATCCTGGCTATCGCGAATCCGGCAAAGGCTTGCTGGCGGCAGGCGGCCAGGTGCGCGCCGAAGCATGGAGCTTGCGCACCGTGGCTGAAGCAACCTACATCACGCCCGACAGCGACGTCCTGAAGGGGCACTTCACACGCATTCTGACGAACAACCTGGATTGGTACAACGCCCGCTACACAAACAACGCCGCCGCCAACGTCTTGGGCGTGCTCGATGGCGGCGGCGCAGTTGTGTATAACAGCGGCCGCGGCGTCGCGCCATGGCAGGACGATTTCTTTACTGCGGCTGTTGGCCATGCCGCCGAGCTCGGCTTCAGCGGCGCCAAAACCTTGCTGGCCTGGAAAGCGAAGGCGCCGGTACTGCGCATGAGCGAGCCAATGTGCTGGATTAACGGTGCCTTATACTCGATGAACATCCGCGATTCGGCCACAAGCCCAATCTATACGACAATGGCGCAGGTCGTAGCAGCCAACTACACGGCGGAATCGCCTAACCTGCCCTGCAACAGCCAGGCCATGGCAACTGCGCTGAACCTGAAGGTTGGTGAAATGACCGGTTTCTCGAGCAGTATCGCCGGCTACCCGTCGAACATGCAGCCCGCCCTGGCCTACGCCGTCGATGCACGCCTGCCCAACGGCGCCACCGCCTGGGCCAAGTTCATGTCGCGTACGGTCAAGCCCGACTATGGCGTGAGCCCGCAGTTCGCGATCGTGCCGCGCTAAGCTACGGGAGATCCCAAAAAAAACCCCGCCAGTCTGATGAACTGACCCCAATAAGTTGGACACCAACTTATTGGGGTTTTTTCATGTCGAAGTACTCGGAGCAGTTCAAGCTAGCCGTTGTTGAGCAGTACCTGGCCGGCCCATTGGGATTTCA
>NZ_JCASIN010000008.1:0-152679 GCF_059685915.1 Telluria sp. LT2P34 | reverse complement strand
TTCCGTGGTGCGGGCCGAGGGCATCGTCACCACCGTGCGTGCGATCGAAAGCAATGTCCTGGCCGACGATGGCCAGATCATCGTGCTCGGCGGCCTGATTTCCGACAACGAGAACCATGGCCAGGAAAAAGTGCGCGGCCTGGGCGATATCCCGGTGCTGGGCAACCTGTTCAAATACCGCACCCGCACCCGCAGCAAGACCAACCTGATGGTCTTCCTGCGCCCGGTGGTGGTGCGCAGCAAGGAGCAGAACAACAGCATCTCGCTCGACCGCTACGAATACATGCGCGCGCTGGGCAATACGACGCGTCCGGTCGACGACACCATCCTGGTGCGCGACATCGGATCGCCGGAACTGCCACCATTGACGAATGGCCAGCCGCCTCCGGGCGGCACCCTGGCCACGGTACCGCCGCCGGCGCAGCCAATAACTCGTTCAGGCACTCCTGCTCAAATCCGTCCTACCGCACCAAAGACAGATCGAGTCCCGCCACTACCTCACGCGAAAAGCAGTACCAGTAGATCGACTCCCAAGAACTAGGTTGTTTGCTTATAAAAGAGCATCCCGTGGAACTTTTTAGACAGAACTCATTTCGTATTAAAAAATCATCTATTTAAGCTGGAAATGATGGAGAGACAGCAATGAAAAATCGCTTTGAGAAAAATTACAACAGATTACGCAGCAGGACGGCTGCATGGCTAAAAAAACCTTTGCATATAAAAATCAGCTTAATTCTTGCTATAGCAGGAGACAAACTAGATCATATTGAAGACCTAATATTTGAGCGACGCTATAAAGTGCGGTGTGGGGGCTTTATTGAGGGCCACGAACTTGAGACAGTCCATTCATCGGCTTCGCACTATTCCAAAGCTTATCAGGCAGTTAAATGCTCTTCGATTCGAAAATTGATGAACGAAGCCAAAAAAACTGGGATCTTATTTGAAAATTTTATTGATCTCGGTTCTGGCAAGGGGAAAGCATGCTTTTATGCTGCGACGAGGCAGAAATTTAAAAAAATTGTCGGTGTAGAATTTTCAGGACCATTAGTGGAGACGGCAAACAACAATAATGTAAAATTTGGCAAACGGTTTCATGACCATGATATATTATTTATTAATAAAAACGCTGCTGACTTTTGTCTACCCGCCGGCAACAATTTAATATTCATGTTTAATCCGTTTCAAGAAACCATACTGCTAGCATTTTTAAAAAATAATAAAGATCATTTTAGCCAGAGCCAATCAGTAATTGCGTATTTAAATGACAAGTGCCGACTCTGCTTGGCCGCCAACGGGTTTATCACTTTGTTTCGGAATCAAGAATCTCAGGGTTCGCTCTATCAATATAACTTGACCGATCTTCAAAGAAAAACAGACTTGCTGGTCTGAACTAAACGATGGCGAAATCTCTACCATTCTGCGGATAGCTACAAAGATCGGTCGCGATTTGGCTCTTAGCTAATCGCCGGAGGCGCTGATAACGCTTGGCGTTTAATCTTGAATCCAGTAACGGCGATAGTAGGAACATATGCAGACCTACGCTGGACTCACCACGACGTCCGCGATAGGAATTTGGTCTGCATATCGGTGAACAAGCTAGCGTAAGTTCAACCATGCTCGCCGTTATCTGTTTCATTGAAACCTGGTTACATTCCTGCGTTACAGCTGAAACAACGGAGGCAACAGCTGATGAAAATTCCAACGAAAAACGTATCACTTTACCCCTTTAGCCCTTCCGTGACAGACGAGGTGCTTAAAGCAGGTAGCGTTACTTCCAAGGATGAGTATCGGACATTATGCATGCAAGAAAATTCGGTGCCGCTTTTTTCGCGTGACTGGTGGCTCGACGCGGCTGTCGACCCGCAAGGATGGGATGTTGCGCTTGTGACGAGAAAAAGCCTAGTCGTAGCGTCGATGCCTTTTGTTCTCCGGCGCCGTTATGGTATGCAGATTCTCACTCAACCGCCATTAGCTCCGTTCCTCGGCCCTTGGATTCGATCTTGCGGTGGCAAAATGGCGAAACGATTGAGTAACGATAGCGAGCTAATGCAAGAGCTTATCGATCAGTTGCCACCATTTCATCACTTTGCGCAGACGTGGCATTGTAGTCTAAAAAATTGGCAACCGTTTTATTGGAATGGATTCCAGCAGACCACTTACTACACCTATGTACTCCGCGATTTGTCTAATACCTCCCAATTGTGGGCAAATCTCGGAAGCAGAGTAAGAGGGGCGATTGCCAAGGCAGAACAGGAGCATCAGTTACAAGTGTGTGATAATTTGCCTCTAGACGCATTCTTGGAACTGAACAAAAAAACTTTCGCAAGGCAGGGTCTGCCGCAACCTTATCCAGACGATCTGGTCCGCCGGCTCGACAATGCTTGCGTCCAACGAGGCTGTCGTAAAATCATTGGTATCGTTACTGCGGACGGGACGCCGGTCTCGGGCGAATATTTTGTTTGGGACGCCCAATGCGCATATGGTTTATTGTCGGGCACGGACCCGCTCTATCGCCAGAAGGGTGCTAGTACACTTTGTCAATGGGCTGCAATATTACATGCAGCAAAGGTCGCCCATGCTTACAACCATTGCGGATCGATGATCAAATCAATCGACAGTTTCTTTCGCGCATTTGGAGGCGTTAATATCCCCTACTTCCATGTGACCAAAACAACGTCCCGGCTACTTGAAATTCGCCAATGTATGCTTTCGCTCATCAAGTAAAAATAACGACGCGCGTCTCGGGCTGCTGGCGGCCCAGGAACTCGGCTCGGCGTTTTTTATAATTCTACGCCCTACATGAAAGAGCGAAGCCTGAGAGTGATAGCCACATTTAATTCGCTGCAGAAGCATTGTTCTCGCATACCGACTTTCTGAAGTGGCAAATTGTAGAAAAACAAAGTTGAAATATCTTGCGAACAATGATTAATTCAAACTGAGGCATCAGCGAATGCCGGGAGAATCGTGTGAGCTTACCAGGTAAGGCGTGAGTGGCAATGCAGTGTTTGCATCGGCTCGCAACACCGCTTCGGTGAACACGGGGCGTAATGCGGGTGATCGATTAGCAGACGCCCTTACCAGCGGTGTCCACAATCAGCCGTAATTCCCAATTGCACACATAGGTCAGCCCGTTATTAGCAGGCACGGTCGGGGTAATAAGGGTTCACGAAAATCTGGCAACCAAATTACGTTTGATTTGACTCCACATCCCACCTACATCGTGATGTACACTGCATTCGTTTTATCTACTAGCGCATACCTAGCATAAAACTGGCGGCTTAAGGCGATAGCAAAGACATAGACGGATTTATATACGAACGTGTGTGGACGTCCAAGATTTTGCTTGCAACCACGTCAAAATCAGCAAAAACGGAGGTGAATACCGAAAAAACTAATTAATCACGCTCTGCTTGTTTGACTTCAAGTTCGGCGTTTCAGACGCGTCATTCCTGTCAACCTACCCTGGTGCTTCGTTTCACTGAGATCGCCATTCCAAGCGGGCAGCGAAAAATCTAGTGGTGTTGCCTGTTCCTGATGAGATTGAGCCGAAGCAAGTTGGCGCTGAAATTGTGAGATAGCGATTCTACTCAGGCAAAATTCTAAGTCGGGTCTCCCCAAACCCAGGGAAGCGACTGCGTCGGCTGACGCATAAAAGCACGAGGTGCGTTTGCGATAAAGCTCTTTGCTTTCGAGAACGAGATCAACCATGCCGCTCCCATTACTGCGCATTGAAGTCTCAACCTTCCCAACGCCAAAACGGGCAGTGACGAAATAGCGGATTAATTTTTCCATATCGTTGTCGATTGTTACGACCAGTCAGTTGTGCCTGGAACTAGATGTGTTGAGTTCCCTGTCTGACACTATGGAGTTCGTCACGCGGTAATTCCAAGTTAACGGGTTAATGCTCCAGTCAACTGGAACCGCAATATTAGATCACTGGCATGACTTATGGAAACACTCATTCTATATTAAGCAACGATCTTAATCTATTGAGAATCATCCGACGGCCCCTAAAAATTCTACTTCGCACTGTTCCCACAGGGCAGTCAACAAGTTTCGCTATTTGATCGTAGCTTAAATCGTAGGATTCATGCAGGTCAATCAGCAACCGGATGTGTCGCGGGAGCCCATCCATCGCGATTTTGATCGAAGACCTAAGTTCGTTGTTCGCAAACGCTGATTCAGGAGTGCTCAAACTGTACGAGCTATCCGATTCATTCTCCGTCTCAGCACACTCCCTAAATTTTCTTGTGCTCGGAATTCGCCTACTCTCCTTGGCAAGGAAATTTCTTGCGGCGTTCGCGGCAATCTGATAGAGCCAAGTATAAAATGCACACTCATTGCGGAAGCCGCTAATTGCTCGGCACGCCTGAGCAAAGGACTCCTGAGCAATATCTTCCGCATCTTCGTCATTATTTACAAACTGAAACGCAAGACGGACTATCCTGCGGCGATACTTTATAAAAAGCAAATCGAATGCTTTATTATCGCCGGACCGGATACGTTCGATAAGAAGCTCGTCAAGTTCGCGTTCAGTCATCGCAGGCCTTTCCCGTTAGGACGGTTACATCCCGTTGATTTAACCAAACGTCAGGCTGTCCCGTGTAAGGAGGAACTGTTGAGCAGAAATAAGACTTGCGAAAATGTAATCAGGGACCATTGCAACTGCGTACATACAGTCAAACAGGTTTCCTCTGATATCAGCTAGTTCGGCTACCGAGATACACCGCTAACACATATGTTTTAATCATAGGTCGCTTCCGAGTTCTGATGGCGGCTAATATCGCGTTGCATTGTGCGAGATCAATAACCGACGCTTCCCGTGCAGGTACTGCTGACGCGACCGCTGTGTTCGCTTTTAGACGAGTTGAGATTTCCTACTGTTTTGCCTATCAAATTCAGTGAGATTTCAGCTGGAAATCGAAAACAATTGTGAATAGAAAGAACGTTAACAAGTATTGACAATGTCTGGTAGTGCCGTAAGAGGTCAGTGCAGGAAACCGCTGCGCTAGTCAAGAAAACTCACTGGACAGGAGGAGCGTCTAAGTAGTGACTTCCGAGCACGGCGGCAGTGCATCTAGCGGTTCGTTTGGCGCAGGCTCCATCTGAAAGCGGCCCGAAGCTATTCACTTACGCAAATCAGTAGGTATATGGGTAAGGTGGCTGCTGCTTGCGTTAAGGTCGTGCAAAGAACAGGCATGCTCGGCAAGAAAACCAAGAATGCGGAGGATCTTAGGGAAGGCGACTGAGGTAGCTTTGAAATAAATGCCTGCGCGTCCACCGTCGGTGGAAGAAGGCGGCAATTGGCGAATATTAGCGCCGCTTAATACAGCGTGCGTTTACTTTTTTGATCGCGTGCGCGTCATGCAGACAACGTAAGCGTAAATTGGCAAAGCATGGCGCAATTGCCAACCCCTAATTGGCGCTTCCGCAGATCGGAAATTTCTGCGCCTTCGACTTATAGATACCGACATTCAAACACGCTAGCTAATCCGATGTCGTATGAAATTCCCACGACCTAAGGAAGCGCTGATTCCTTCCCGACCTTCCGTCTAGCGGGCGTGCCTGACCGGAAACAATAGCGGTACGTTCGTCAGTGCCCATCAGATCACACAGAGAAACCTTCCGACCTTGATACCATGCCAAGAAGAAGCTGACCCGACACTACCGCTATCTCGGCGAGATCGACAGGGTTTCGCCGCAGGGCTAACGGCACAAGCTAATCCTGTGAAAATCAAACACCCTTGAAAAAAATGCCAGTCAGCTTAACTGACTGGCACTATACAGACGCTGACCTTTCGAAGGCCGTGAGATTACTATCGCGGCTCAACGAATGTGTTTGAAAAACTGTCAGACTTCAGGCCATTAGTTCGCAAAACTACATGACTTCACGACGTTGGGAGCTGGGTCGCCAAATACTGCATTCGAGCACGCAATCGAGCTAGTTGCAACTTTCCTAACGAAGCTGGTGGCTGCCCCATATCGCACTTCACGCGTCCCAGTAAAAGCACACATACCGCCTTCGGGCGCGCACTCGGTCCAGGCAGTACCTGGTGCAGGTGCTGGTGACGGTTCCACGCTGGTGTTCGCAAAGCTGCACGACTTCACGACGTTCGGTGCCGGGTCACCAAATACTGCATTAGAGCAAACAATCGACCCAGTTACCATTTTTGCCGCGAAACTGGTGCCTGCGCCGTACCGAACTTCACGCGTTCCGCTAACGACACACACACCGCCTTCGCCCGCGCACCCAGTCCAGCCTATACCGGGCGCTGGTGCAGGTGCGGGTACTGGTACAGGGACTGCCGTGCCTGCGTCCCCCACGTCTGTCTCGTAAGCGCCCATGTCAATTTTAGCGCCACGTGAATTACCGTCGATATCGACAGATGGGGCATTGGTGGTCAGGCCACGGGCAATGGCTGGAGAGGTGGATTGCAAACGATAGTCGCCGCCTCCGCCAGCGATATAGCGAACGAATAGCGGATCAGCCGCGATTATTCCGGTCTTCGTAGCGCTGCTTGGACTGGCCATGTCAAAGTTAGTGCGATTGGCAAACACCAGATTGTTAGCCACGCTGTTGCCCACGTCCTCAGATGTGATGGGACCCTGAATGCCGCCACCGTTTGCGTAGATGATGTTGTTGTGTACTTTAATTCCGCGAGTAGGGCAGCCATTGTTATAGGCTTCCTTGCAGCCCCCGTACCTGACACCATATCCAGAGTTTCCGAACAGTGTATTGTTCATGATTAGGGTGTTATTGTCGTCATGCCCTAAGTTGATGCCTTGGCTGGTTGCATAGACGATGTTGTTCGTAATCGTTCCCGACGAATTGTGGTAGATCCCCTGAATGTATCCACAACCGCCGCCAACATTATGGACTTTGTTACCCACGATGCTATAGTTGGAGTACGCCTGACCGCGACTCTGGTCGGTGACAATACCGCCTCCGCCCCGGTTATCACAACCAGATGCGGTGGCAACATGATGAATCCAACTCCCCCTGACAGAGGAATTGCCACCGGTCATTGCGATACCGATACGTACGCTTGTACTGCCGGCGCCGTCGACTTGGAAACCCTCGACATCCGTATATCCGCCTCTGACGCTCCACATTGTGTAGGCCCCAGCAACGGGCTTAAGTACAGCGCCGTGTTTGCTTGTTGAAACGAAACGGATACGCGCACTTGCCGTACCGCTAACGGTAGAAGTAACGGTCTCGACGTACGAACCGGGATCGACATACACAGTCGTCCCGGGGACAGCAAGGTTAGCTGCGCGTTGGATGGTACGAAGTGGCGCGCTGCCTGACGTGCCCAAATTCGTGTCCTTGCCTTGTGTCGAGACATACAAAGATGATGCGTTCGCGCTTGCGCTGAACAGTGAAACAGATCCAGCGATGACGAGCACAATAGACGTCTTGGAGAGAACAAAAGTTTTCAACGGGAATACCTTTAATCGTGAACAGGAGTAACTTTGACGGGAATCAACTGCCAAAGTTCAACGTTTCATCGAAAAAAGTTTACCCTATGATTTATTTAACCACGGAAAATTACAGAATTGCATCCAAACTTGTACACTTTGCTATACGGAAACGCGAAAAGCCAACAAATCTTTCTAAATCTCAACTTCGCAATATAGAGCCAGTGGCAAATCGACATCACTCTGTCCTGAGCATATATGCCACTCGCTGTTCCAATTACGAACGGTCTCTTCGACTGAAGTAAATTGAGGATAAGCTTCTAATCGAGCCAAAGCACACGTCCTCTAAAATTTGACCTTCGGGAGTCCGCCCGGGGTATCAGTGAATTTGATACCGATCAACTTTTAACCGAAAGTTTTTGCTGAAATACGATTTGGTCGATAGACTAACCCAAAACGATTCACCTGGAGGCCGCAATTCCCGCCTTAACCGGCAATACCCGCATACTGTAGGAGAATTAGCGATGAAAATAACCAGACGTTGCAACAAGACTCTTGAGCTAGCTGTGCGTTACGGGCTAATCCTCGACCATAAACACGGCGCCGTCAACGCGTGGACATTCATGACTAACAACGGGGTGCACAACGCAATTATACTTCGAGTTCTGTGCGATAGGAAATGTCGTAGAGCTGCTGATCAGTTAGCACTAGATATAGTTCTCGAAAACGTCAAACAAAACCGTGAAACAAAGTCCTTGAAAGTTGCACGCAGTGAATACGACCGAACTTACAGGGATCCCTACGTCCGGAAAATAGGACTCGATGATCTGGTAAAAAAGCTACGCCCGCGCTAACTACTTATGAAATCTTCATTGAAACATAAAGCAACAGACACGATCGTCGTTACCCAAGCTGGGCGAGAGGTATTCGATAAAGTACCACATGTCGGAACGTTTAATTCTACCAATATGGAAGCTGGCCTTAAATATGGCAGAAAACTACATTACGTTTATTGAATGGACACATGCTGAACTGGCAGAGATAGTACGTCTGAGGAAATTCCTCTTGCAATCTATCGGCAGCGAGAACACGGTCAAGACCCGTTTCAGAAATTGGTTAGATCTATCGTGAGCTCGCTAAAGAGTCCATCCCAAGCGCCACTAGACTTAGAACTACCCGCACCAGGTATCGTGACCTTATATTGAATGTGAGATAACGAACGGTACAATTCCAAATAAGTCATAAACGTAAACATATTGGTTGTGATCGAAACTTTTAGTTATTACTCACAAGATAAATGCTACGTTATGCGCCTTGATCAGGCTAATCCATACTAGCAACACAGTGAGGACAACGGAAATAGACTCACTAACGACCCGGTGAAGGGAGCGCTCGGAAAAGGTGAATTTGGAATTAGCGCGCGTATTCACGCCCGCGAAGCACCTGATATAAGAGTAAATAAGATATCCCACCAATCAATTCTTGTTGCCCAGTTTCCAAACAAACCTATCATTTTCGAGAGTAAATAGATTGTACTCAAATGCGAATTGCAGGATTTCGCTGATACTTCCGAGACCTAGCCGAGCTTTGATCCTATTTATATGTGTACTTACAGTCTTTTCGCTAATCGATAGGTGCTTAGCTATCTGGCAAGTATGCATACCCTTGACAATCAAAAAAACTACTTGCTTCTGACGAGGTGAAAGTACTACCTCAACGGTCGGTGGCTTAGCAACACTCGTAACCAGTGCTAAAGCGATTCCGGGCGTTAGATATATTTTTCTAACGGACGCCATTTTGATTGCTGCGATTAACTCCGAGGCTCCGCAGCTTCTTGTCAAAACCCCGTGTACGGAATTACGAAACAAAGGAGCCGGCGACTTGACCTCCTCGGCGCAAGTTATCACAACGACAGGCATTCCTTCACTTATCAGTGAAAGTCCCTGAAGAGCACATTCAATTGAACAGCCGAAACTTGGGTGTGTCAACACCAATACGTCGCCGGGGCGAAACTTTGGAATTGCTTTTTCGCCTTTGAGAACGCCGAGGTCATTCCAAGTCTCGCACTCACAATTTTCCTCAGCCAGAAGGAGCGCAATTCCTTCAGCCAACAGCCTCGTTTGAGAAAAGATGAAAACGCGCATTAATGCTCCGCTCGTACGGGCAGCTAAGGAACCGCACGAAATGTTATCGGCTACATGCTACGGTCGGGCGAGTTAGGTAAACTTACAAGCTGGAACTGTTTAACAAGCACATGGAAAGCCGCTTGACCGCCCACGAAAACGTACATTTCTAACGAAAAAGGTTTCCCAAATTCAATCCCGCCAGTTAAAGTAATTCGGTTTCGTAACAATCTTAACCAAGTTTCACGCGTAGGACAATCGTTTACAGTGATATTATTTGAGCTACATCAAAAGACTCAGTCCCAAACAGGATGTTGAACTGATTCTTAAAAGAAGCAACTTAGCCAAAGATCAGTTGCGGCGCAATACCGGCCCTATTCGTCTAGCCGATGTGATATTTTTGAAGGCGGCGAAGAAGAAATCAGAATGGTCAATTCTGTCATGCAAATGACTTTGGAATATAGTCTAGACCGCCGAATTGGTAACATAGATACGCCTTATGCGCAAGCCTCGCTTGTACTGACAATGGCTACAAAGACATGAACGGTTTGACTTTTGGCTCGTTCGGTGACTGCGCTGCAGCAATGCCTAACGCGTAAGAAACCGCAGACTCGTTCCCGGCCTGCCGTCTAGTGGGCTCGCCAGACCGGAGACAATAGCCGCACCTTCATCAGTGCCCATAAGACCAGCAAGACAACCTCTTTTGACCTTGAATACGTCGCCATGAAGAGCGTACCCAACACGAGCGCTCTCTCGCCGAGATCGATAGCGTTTCGCCTCAAGGCAAACTGCACAAGGTGATCGAGCGCATCATCCCAAGCCGGCAGCCCTGAATGTCTATCGATGGCGCTTGCGCAAATATCTTGCATGTACATGGTCTAGCAGTGCTTCGGCTTGCTGGATGGTCGCATTGAACATACGATTGACGACGAGCAACCGATTCGCTGTTTTGTTAACGTCGACTTCAACCGAGAGTCGACGCCGGATGCGACGACGCTGTTCGAGTTTCGTCATTTGCTCTAAGCAAATAACACCAGGCGCCAGATTTTCGAGACGAACAATGCGCACTCGGCCGGGATGCGTTCGATGATTCGTAAAGACAACATCACCGTGATAGCCGCGCCTCTTTCAAAAAAGGGCAGCGACGGCGGCCGCGATCCGGAAATGCACCAATCGGGTAAAGATAACGGCTATCACTTCGGGATGAGAGGGTATGTCAGCATGGATGCCGGGTCGGACCAAGTGCCGCACCCAAATTTGAACTGCTGGCAATGTCTCAGATGTGATGCAGGCAGGCAAGCTAAGCCACGACCATGGATCCTTTCCGCAGCATCACGAACCTGATTCGTCACCGGAAGACGCGCTATCGCCACCCAGGAAAAACCCGACTTAGCTGTTTACTCCGTTCGTTTGCCGATCTGGTGGCGAGCGGCGATTACGATCAATGAAAGTCAAAGTGTGGCCTGAGCGCCGGAAGGTGCCAAGAATTGTGCCGAGTCGGTAACAAAACGTGCTGTAGTGGGACCGAATAACACTCTTCCCGCGATGCGATGCCGTTGCTTCGGCAAGAAAGATAATGCGCTGGGAAGGTCAATTGATCAACGCTTCCATAACTGAAGATTGTTGAATGTCGCAAAAAAATTAGCGATCCGAAATAGCTGATTAACGCTTGTCAACCCGATCAAAAATTCTGACAATCTCGCCCAATGAGCGAAAAGTCTAAGAACGCAACGTTCCGACAAATTGTCCCAAGTACACGTATCAGCCACCGCCCCGAAAATCTAAAGGACTGCTCTGTTAGGGTAAGCCGCGCGACAGTCATACGCGCACGTTTGAGTGTTCTTCTAATTTGAGGGGCTATTGCTCAAAAAGTTTTTTTGGTACTTAACTGTTAGCTACGGTGTCCTATGCCCGGAAGATGAACTGTGAAATGATTTCACGCGCCCGAAAAATTCGGCTCCGTACCGTTCCTATCGGGCATGCCATAATTTCTGAAATTTCTTCGTAACTCTTGCCCTCTAACTCCCGCAAAACGAGGGTAGTCCGCAATTCATATGGAAGGGCATCGATGCTAGAAATCAACAGCGCCTCAAGCTGTTTTTGCTCAAAAATTGATTCTGGGGTTTCTACGTCGACAAGAACATCTCGCGTTAGGCCGGCGGAATCCGGAGCAAAATCGGATGACACCAGCATCGCGGAACGCGAACTGTTTCGTCTGATTCCCGATTTCGCTACATTGACGGCAATCCTATAAAGCCACGTTGAGAACGCCGAATCGCCGCGGAAGCTATTTACCGCACGAAAGGCCTTGATAAATGTTTCCTGAACGATATCCTCGACATCTGCCGGATTCGCCATAAGACGCGAAACGACCCTCACGATTCGCAGCCGATATTTCACGACCAAAAGGTTGAAAGCCTGACGTTGCCCTTGCTGTGCTAAATGAACTAACAATCTATCGCCGTCACGGTTCGGATCCATCGCAAGCCTCGTCCTGTTAAATGCGGACGGCAATTACAGGAACAATAACACGTTGCAACTCCCGCTAATGTTGCCGTAACATCGCGAGAGGAACGCGCAATTAGTTCCCGACTGACAAGTGCAACCTTCCGCGTCGTTCGAATATCGCTGGATACGCGTACGCAATGGTGCGCGAATATCACGCCGCAGATCGATGCAGAAACTCGGCACAGATCGGTACAAACGATTTTCTTGTACGTGCGTTTAAGAAAACTGGTCAGATCCGGTTAGTCACAATCAGCGAACCCCTAATAAGCAAATTTTTCACCAAAATCATATATTTTTACAGCGTCCTAAAAGTAGATAACAACCTTTATGAATGTCGCGCTATAGAAATTCTTTACCGATTATGACTAACATTGCGCGGGACGTGCTAAAAAAACACTTTTTAACTGAGCTGTAATTTCCATAGTGATTGCGAAGTTGAAAAGTTAATATCCGGACCTAAGGCGACAATACTGCTTTCAAAAAAACGGGCGACATTTACAGTTGGGGAAGATTCTATCGCCCAGGCCGGCCGTGAATTTAGCGATTTAAAAAAAGATCAGGGTTTGACGCAAAGGTATTTCTAAGTGATGATTAACCAATAAGATGATCGAGCGATAACGCTATATAGCAATCTAAGCCACGTAATAGAGTACCCATCAAAGCAGTTCAATTATTTTAGCCGTCTAGAACTATCAACTCATCCCACGATCCAAACGTCGTAGGTAAATTCTTTCGAACTTCTCATCGTCTTATTTGCAACGTAAAGCTAACATACGGTGCGGCCGAAAAATACCAACCAGCAGTTGGCTCCAATTTTGAACCGATATACTCAGGTCGCCCTATTCACCGACGCGGAGTTTTGACAAATTCAAGCGGCCAAACGGTAGGACCATGGGCAGCTTATAAGAATTCGGTGGCCTCATGCTGAATTCTAAACCGATCGCACGCGCCGAGGAGTCATCTGCGACTAGTGAAGATTAATCGTTGGCGGCGCGGCGAGCACCGAATCGGCTTTCTTCTGAATGTCCGCCAGCTGTTCTCTTTTGGCAACCCGCACCAAGAGCACGAGTTGTCGCTCAAGAAGATAGCGAACGCGGCAATCGAAATCAGCCCCCCCTCGCAGTGGTAAAGCCATGGTGATCTCGGAAATCAACCGTTGTGAGGTAAGACGCGGCATGTAACCCCCTAAACGCTAGTGCGGTAGTGAGCGTTATTGAAAACCCTCGAAGTCTCTTTCTGCACTCAGACCATTTAATCTTAATCCGAATTCAAGTGAACGCGAGTCAATAATTCAATGTTTCTTGATGTTCCGCAAAGGATTGATAACGCTCAGTGTACAACTAGGGGTAGTGGCTATGAAAGGGGGCAGACAGTCGAATTAATACAACCGGTTATATTGGCATAACGACATGCGCTTGCAATATTAACGTTGCGCAATCATTTCCTCACGGAAGGGCGGCCACACATGATTTCGCAGCACAGAATTGGCTTCTAACAATGAGCATCGCGACAGTTAGCCAAGTGTGCGGCGAACATCCTTTCCACGACGTTTCGCCCAGTAAATTCAACAACCCCGGGGTTACAATCGATTTGCAAAAATCACGCAGACGTCGATGCGAATTCCAAAAATTCTGTAAAGAATTTTGTAACCGCCGCAGCGCGCTTGATTGTTCTACTTGTGCCGTCAGTAGGAAGTTAATTGGCGCTAATAAAGGAAAGCAGCTCGAGGGTTCTACGTTTTTTCATCCGCCACATCCGAAACTTCTTCCGCATCCATGAACGTTTGGCGGGCAATTTCTGTGCAGAAAAATTGCAATAGACAGTTCTGGGAATAAGATACTTTTATTAAAAATCTTGCTTCGCCATATATCCAATCATATTATCTGATAACAGCGCGCGACCAGTCACGACCGAGCGTCAGTAATATTCGATTTTGCTTCAGATTCCGCTAGCGTCGCAATGGTTGCGCGCATACCTATGTCGCACTATCGATTCGTTCATCTACTTAATAAGCCGTATCCCTCTATAGTCTTTGCAAACACTAGATCAGGTAATGACATGTGCTCAGCAGTCAGCTTAATGAGTATTTCCCGCAGTCATGGTGTGCGACGACGCCCTTTGAGAGATCGCAAGTGGGCCAACCGCAATCAGTCTACTTTTAAACGCCGCGCGCACGCGACTACGACCATTCCCTCACCAGTGACAATAGCTACTTTTACTTAGACGCAATCGCTGGGTCTACAACTATTGCCTATGCTCACTCGTACGGATCAGTGATAAATGCAGGGATGTAATGCCGACCAGTAACAGAAAACAGGTAAGTCAATAGTGCAATTAAGCACCGGTCTGTTAGCAATCGTAGTGCCCTGCGAAGCTCAGCGGTCATTAGTTGCCCCCGGCCTACGTTCTCGAACAATCGTCGTAGAATGACGGCGGGTCATCGTAAGACAGTTATTGATAAATATCAAATGCCGTCGTTGGTAACGTGAGAGTATTGGTTGAACCGTATCTCCTGCGATCGGAAAGACATGATATCGGGTCCCATCGGAAGGGGTAGTCTTCCTAATTACTGACTGCATACGTATGCTGAGGCAAATCCCACTATGTAAGGCGGTCGCTGTCTTCTTGAAAAACGAGTTCAACCGCAATGTAATAACTCTAATCGCCGGAACAGGGCTTGCGCAATTGATACCTCTGGCCTTAACCCCGGTATTATCGCGCATCTACTCCCCAGCGCAATTTGGGGCGTTAGCGATTTTTACGGCGGCGGTATCGAGCGTGTCAATTATCGCGACTGGTCGGTACGAATTAGCTGTCCTATTGCCGCGGAAGGACACGGATGCCGTTAATATCGTTGTACTGTCTGTCGCAATGAGTGCAGCGGTAAGTGTATTTCTTCTCGCCGCTATATCCGGATTTAATGATCAGTTATCGAGGACATTCCGCTACGGGGACGTGTACATATGGATTTATTTGGTTCCGTTAGCTGTACTGCTTAATAGTATTTACTTGAATTTGAGCTATTGGAGCAATCGCAAGAAGTTGTATGTTCTGATGGCTCAGCGAAGGGTTATACATAGCAGCGGCACTGCAGCGACTCAACTTGCCCTGGGCTTACTACGTCCAGACGCTGGGAGCCTGATCATAGGAATGATATTTGGACAAGCGCTGGCGGCGGTGACGATGGTGAAAATGGTGCAACGACGTGAACAATGTTTCTGGAAAGACGTCAACCACAGAAAGATGTGGGCACTAGCCAAACGGTACAGGAGTTGCCCCAAGTTACTAGTGCCAGCTCATACGTTAAGTGCGCTTTCAATCGTACTCCCTGCAGTTTTTATAAACACTGCGTTCGGCATGTCTGCAGCCGGCTATTTCATGATGGCCGAACGGGTAGTAGGTCTGCCCGTTTCATTGGTTTCGGCATCGATTGGGGATGTTTTTCGACAAAAGATGACTGAGCGATACCTTGCCGCGGAGCATTGCAAGCAGGAATTTCTTTCGACCTTAGTAAAACTTGTCGCGATGGCGACACCGCCGTTTATTGGTCTAGTCCTAGTTGCGCCTGGGCTATTCGAAGTGGTTTTCGGAGACAGATGGCGAATCTCTGGAGAATATGCACAACTGATGTGTCCAATGTTTTATAGTCGATTCATCGCTGGTCCTTTAAGCTTAATTGCAATCGTGGCGCAGAAAAACCGATACGAATGTTTTTGGCATATCGGACTGTTATCGTCTTTATCGATAGCAGCGGTGTCATACTACTTTTTCCCGCTTGGCGCAAAGTCGTACATCATAGCTTTCGTGATTATCAACGTTATATTTGATCTAGTGATTTTGCGGGCTAGTTACAGGTTCGCATGCGATCGTGATTCACGAGGTGCTGCATCTAAGTGTTGACTGACGAAGCGTTAAACGATTTGTTTAAAAAGGTGATCCCATGGATGCAGCTGTTAAACTCGCCGGCAGCGACCCGGAACATTCTACCCTGGCTTGCTCAGAAAAGCACAAGCCCGAGAAATCCGAGTACCGACGTCTTTGCGAAACTGCGAAATCGATCCCGATTTTTTCAACAGATTGGTGGCTCGACGCCGTTGTGGGACGAGAGAATTGGGATGTCGTACTTGTAAAAAAGAATGGACAGGTTATAGGGGCCTTGCCTTTCGCTACCGCTCGGCGGTTCGGGATGAACTTAATTCGGCAGCCGCCTCTAACGCCGTGCCTCGGCCCATGGATACTCCCTAAAGGCGAAAAACCGTCGTCTAAACTGAGCAACGAGCAGAAAGTGATGCAGCTGTTGATCGAGCAACTACCTAACTTTGACAGTTTTAATCAGACGTGGAACAAAGGTTTTTCGAACTGGCTCCCGTTTTATTGGAACGGGTTTAATCAGACGACAGAATACACTTACGTTTTGTATGGAATTGATGATTTGGACGGGGTTTGGAACCGATTTGAGTCGGCCCGCCGCAAGCACTGCAAGGATGGAGCGAGTCGCTTTAAGGTACGTGAGGACTTTCCTTTGGAAGCGTTCCTGGCATTGCACAAGATGACACTGCAGAGTCGCGGAGTCCACCAGTCCTTTACCGACGATTGCCTACGACGGCTAGATGCCGCGTGCGTCGCGCGTAATCGCCGTAAAATTCAAATCGTTGTTGACGATTCAGGACGGCCTTGCGCTGGGACGTACACCGTTTGGGACGACAACTGTGCCTACGCATTGATGAAGGGTTCGAGTCCCGCCGTCGAGCACGCAAGCGCTCCAAGCCTCTGCCAATGGGAGGCCATTAAATTTAGTTCGACAGTGGCAGCGAAGTACGATTTTCTTGGAAATATGAATCCTTCAATTGAGCCTTACGTGCGCAGCTTCGGGGCAGAGCAAACGTCTGTCTTTTCGATAACTAAGACACCGTCTAGGCTGCTTCGTTTGCGCCAGGGGATTAAGGGCGTACTCGCCAGCGGCCGTTAGCCCGAGCCTACGATAAAAAACATAATGACGAGTCTCGTAAAATATTGATCGTAAATACGCTTGCTAGCGTCAACATTTCCTTGAGTTCGTGAAGCAAGCTATGCGAAATTTGCACAAAGGGGTTGTCGGCGACCTTTCCGTCACGGAGCGTTGGCGCCTTTGCTTTCGGAGGATCTGTCTTCGCATCGTTCATCCGGCGTTCGCCGGTGTGCGGGTGGCGCTACTAAATAATGACAAGGACACCTCACTGACGGCGTCATATGCTCTATGCGACAAGTGTGCCCGCGAGCAGTAATCCAGCCTTAACTGTCGGTGTTTCTGGACGAAACTCCCTTACAACTCGGAGTGAAATGTGTTCACGATGAACAAAGGAGGCTGGCTTATGTAAGCCTTGATCGACGAATGTAGCGTGGTGCTCGGTTAAGCCGAACTTGGCCTCGGAATATCAGTAACGGGCAGCCATCCGCCCGAGCGGCTTCAAATACGGCCTTTACTCCAACAATGATCGAATGTTGTGATTGTTCAATATTATCGGCAGGACTCAGCAGCAAAGCACGAGCACCAATTCTATAGGCAAAAAAAGATTCGGCGGTCGCCCATTAACAATTCGTTTCTTTCATCCTTTTTTACGTAATTAGTGAAAATCTAAGCGCCCCGATGTCTCGTTTTGTTATATTTCAATAAGTTTGTTCGAAGGATTGACCAGCATTCATAAGCATCGTCGCCTTGAAGTGCAACCGTGAGACGATTTGCTGGTTGGAACAGAGGAGCGTAATGCTGCACGTTACTTTTTCAAATAGCTGGTGCCCAGAGCGCCGATGGATTGCTGACGTCGTGCTCAATCAATTTCTTGGACTTGAGTACGAGCTAACTTTCGCAGAAGCCGAATCTGTCGACATCAGATCGGCGGGAAAGAGGCTTTCTCTTTCGGACGATTTTTTTTCGAGAGGAATGGGAATCGAGACCACATCGGTTCGCTGGTCTGTCGCAGAGAGCAAGCTTAAATCGAGGCTTTGCGCGCCGACCATTCCGATACTATTTGGCTCACCTGGCTTCTCAATTAATTCCGAGGGAAATGCGCTGCTTTCGGTTGACGTATTTGGCATAGCGTTTTTTATGTTAAGCAGATACGAAGAATGGGTGCGGCCCGAGCGGGACCGACATGATCGCTTTCCGGTTCACGCGTCGGCAGCGGCACAACTCGGTTTTCTGGACCGTCCGATCGTGGACGAATATGTAGATATCCTCTGGGCAGCGATGCGCGTAGTTTGGCCTGGGATGAAGCGAAAGTGTCGGTTACCGCGTAAGCTAATTAGCTGCGATATTGATCTACCGTTCGATCCGGCTTGTGCATCCATATCCCGACTCGGGAGGAGGCTGCTTGGTCGTGCATGTCGTGAGCGATCGCTTAGTGCCGTCGCCGCGAGCATTGGCAATTATTTGGCGGTAAAATGCGGGAACAGGGATCGCGATCCTTACTGGAGCGCACTCGACTGGATCATGAACGTGAACGAAAAGGCAGGCAACCAAGTTACGTTTAACTTTATACCGGAGCGTACTGACGTCACTAGGGACAATGCGCCAAGCATTGATGACATCCGAATGCGCCGTTTGCTGCGTACCATATCTAAACGCGGGCACTTAGTAGGCATTCACCCAGGATATAACACCTACCGTGATCCGCGGGCATTCGCCCGCTCGGTAGTCAAGCTACGACGTGCGCTGGACAGTGAAGGCATATATCAGGACGAACTGGGCGGTCGACAGCATTACTTGCGCTGGGATGTAGCCGCTACTGCGCAATTGTGGGCTGCAAACGAACTGAGCTACGACAGCACTCTTTCCTACCCAACGGTTGCAGGATTCCGAGCCGGAACGTGTCATGAGTATTCGATGTACGATCTAGTTGACCGTCGTCCGCTAGCGGTGAAGCAGCGACCCCTGATCGTAATGGAAAATGCAGTCATCGACAAGGCTAATATGGGACTGGGCCACGGTGAGGCGGCGCTCTCCGCAATGAAGCGATACAAGTATATCTGCCACCAGTTTGACGGCGACTTTACACTGCTATGGCATAACTCTTCGTTCGTAAGCGAAACTGATCGCGAAATATATCTCGATCTAATTACCTAAGGTATGGACCCCCGATACTGTGGTTGTACCGCGCGTCAATTAAGTCGCATATTTCTCCAGTGCTGTATCTCTTCACATCAGAAACTGATCTTCATCTAGTTATCCGTTTTAATGCTCATGACCCTAAAAAAAGTTGATACCGAGTGTTAGCCGTGAGCCATAAAATGGGGGACCTTGTAACCTATGTTTTACACACGATCATGACGCGCTTGTTATCAATCTAATTCGGACGGGTCACAGCTTCCCAGCCATAGGCTAACGGCTCGCGACGTCGCGTTCTATGTCGCGGGAAACGCGCGGCGCACGCGCTGTACCCGCGTAGTAACTTAGCCTTATTGGACAACGTTCCCAGCACTCTCGCACCACAGATTTCTTGCGACATAACATCCAGTTAGGGGAGGAACTGCGGCAATGAAGATGAGCTGCCAGCCGATATCGCCGTAGCAAGAGCGACCTTTCTAGGACTCTGTCATCAGTCGCTGGTCAGGAAAATTACACTCTCGCAAGTAGCAAAAAGTTAGACGAACAACACGCCAACGCAAACGCTACACAAGCGTGATCTGTAATTAGCCGGCCTATTTAGTGGCGCCTAGACTGGTTTCTGAACAGTATGCCGAGCATCTGTCAGCGGCGCGCATTAGCAAGTCTGAATCTTAACTCAACCGCATGCGTTATACATTGCTCCGTTTGATAGCTTAGCGGCGGCCAGCGTTAGATGAGCACACAGGATTACCCAACAATTCAGATCGCGATCTCCTGGAAATTACAGATCGTTGAGCGTGTGCTTTCCCAACGATGGTGAAGAAACTCGTACCGCTGTTCCAGAAGATTGGTTAGGGACATCCTATAGGAGCGGTGTGAGCTCCTCCCGACGCTACCTTAATGTTGCAGACGAAATTTTGTAAGACGTGCTCTTCGCTCTGGAAACCGGCTCAATGTATGAGATTTGTCAAAGTATGACGACTACTCGCCGATATCATTGAGTGGCGACATACGCAACTTCATCACCGCTACGTGAATGATCGATTTCCGCAGGTAAAAGTTAAAATAGATCACCGCACCTGTTGAATTTCTACAACTAATTGCCAAGGAGGCTGCAATGAACGTTAGAGCTTTGGGAAGGCGGTCATTCATAAGCCGCTCTGCTGCTTTGATCGGGGCATCTACCCTTCCGCTTGGTGTTATGGGGCAAACCACCTTAAAGATCCGTCCAGAATGGCAGGCATTTAAAACAACGCCCCGTTACGACTCCTTGCTGAAAGCAATTAGTCTGATGAAGTCGAATTCGAATTCTGCGGATCCGAATAGCTGGTCTTATTGGACTAGCATTCATCGTAACAGCTGCCCACACGGTGTCGCGTATTTCTTGGCTTGGCACCGGGGCTATCTATTCCACTTCGAGCGTCAACTACGGGCAGTTTCAGGCGATACTCAACTTATACTCCCATATTGGGATTACTACTCATACGCAACCTTGCCCGCCGAGTTCACCAATCCAACGAGCGGAAATCCTCTGTATGTCGAAAGAGTCAACACGAACGTAAGGCCGGCGCTAACAATGGCGCCCTTTGGATCAAGCCTTACTAATTTCCAGACTGGAAAGAGCTACGCGTTTGAGCCGAACATCGAGGGCGCGCCACATAACCAGCTACATAATATAATCGGAAACGCAATGGCTACTTTGCAGTCTCCTGTCGACCCTATTTTTTGGCTTCACCATGCCAACATTGACAGGCTATGGGTCGCTTGGGTTAATGCCGGTGCCGGTCGGACGATGCCGGCAATATCCAACCGGTATTGGTCTGGAAGACATACCTATAATAGTACGCTGACAACTTTGAGAACCCACACGTACAATACTAGTAGCTCCTTAGGATACAAATATGCAAATGAGACTTTTCCAACCAGATTACCGCTAGCACAATTGGGCAGTCCGAAGATTCTGCGTGTGCAAGCAACGTCTGACATGCTGCCAGGAGCTCTTCCCCCTGTAGGCTCCTTCCAAATATCAGCACCTCGTAAAACGGGCGAGCTAACATTCTCCGTCGGTGGGGCACTCAATGTAGGCCTCGAACAAAAATCTATAAGCGTGCAGCTTCCGATTAACTCCGAACACAGCCGAGTATTAACGCAGATTGCGGCCGGTAAACCAACCATCATCCCGGGTGATCAGAAAGCATACCGGGCAGTGTACATTGTCCTTGATAATGTCGAGATTGCGCAGATCGGACAAGCTGGAGGGTACTTCTATCGATTGTATTTGAACATTCCCTCATCGAAGAGTGCATCGGTTAATCCGAGTACGTTCTACCTTGGCTCACTCGGACCGTTTGAAATCAACGCCGCTAACCATCATGGAAACGGCCGTCCAAAATTGCGATATCTGATCAGCCAAGCATTGTCGAGCGCATCGGCTACCGGAATCGGTATGATGTCTGTCTCGTTTGTGCGAGTTAGTGGGGATAATAGTCCTAAAGAACCCGTCATCGGTCTTGGCGAGGTCCGTGTGGAAATTTCTTCGGATTCCATCGATTAATACTGTTGCTGCGCGCGGGCGGAGTTTGTATGATCGCTTGCTGGTTTGATCAATTGAAACAGGATTGCAATCCTATTTAATACGGAGATGCCCTCAAGCAAAGTCGAACGAAGATGATGGTCTCATCGTGTTAAAGGCGACTCTGAATCTGGGCCTTCCGAGCTATCGCGGACATTCGCATAATCAACTGCAATCGCCACTGGAAATATTCGCGCTACCAATCAGTAATTATATTGTCAGTTATGGTGCACGCATACTCGATATCGAAATGTCTTGCCTTAAATAAAGGATTATCGTGAGTGCGCCAATCGAAGATTTTACTGGCTCAGGTATCGCAAGCTCTGACTCATCTGGGAAACGGCCGAACATAGGCGGCGCTAAATCCGCGAAGGACGAATACAGAGACTTTTGCGATCAGGAAAACACATTGCCGCTATTTTCTCGCGATTGGTGGCTGGACGCAGTTGTCGGTCCTGATGCATGGGACGTTGCGCTTGTTAAAAAAGGCACAAAGATCTTTGCGGCGATGCCTTATATCATACGTAGCCGTTGGGGTATGAAAATTTTGACCCAATCCGCTTTGACGCCGATCTTGGGACCGTGGCTGCGAAGCACCGATGGTAAGCCTGCAGCACAGGTTAGCAACGAGTTCGAGCTTATGCAGGCGCTTATCGATCAATTACCTTCTTTCGACCACTTTGCACAGACCTGGCATCCTAATATAAGGAACTGGCAGCCCTTTTTTTGGAATGGCTTCAAACAAACAATTTATTACACGTATATTCTGCAGGATCTTTCGAGCGCTGAAAAACTATGGTGTGGCTTGGACAGCAAATTACGGCAAGCATTTCGTAGAGTCGAGGGAGAGCAGCAATTTCAGCTGCGTGATGATTTGCCTGTCGATGTGCTTTTAGAACTTAACCGTAAGACATTTAAGCGGCAGGGCCTTGTACCTCCCTACCCGGATGACTTAGTGCGCCGAATTTATACTGCATGCACCGATAGAGGCTGCGGAAAATTGCTTGTAGCGGTGGGCGCTAATGGAATCCCGCTTTCCGGCTATTACTACGTTTGGGACCAACAAAGTGCCTACGGACTGATTTCCGGCTTGGATCCTGAGTACCGACAAAGCGGGGCAAATAGCTACTGTCTTTGGTCGACTATTCTTCAAGCTGCAAGCGTTACCCGACAGTATAACTTTTGCGGTTCCATGCTTCAACCGGTCGAGCGCTACATTCGTTCATTCGGAGGACAGCATGTGCCGTATTCCCACGTTAGCAAAACACAATCACGTCTACTCTTGATACGGAAGGGCATTACTGCCCTCATCGGGACAAAGTGATGTTATTGCCGCCTTATCGTGGAGGAACGGTTTTTTTCCTTATTCCTTTGCTCCCGACCTGAGACCTGCACGGATTATCAGACTAGTTCACTTAGGAACATTCAAATTTTGGCTCCAGAAGCACGCTAAGATGCCAACGATCCATTATACGTTATCTGTTAATACAAAGGGCATAACGCTCTTTATACTAGACTTTGTATTGCGTATCAGTAACACCGCGCGTTTGTTATTTCGGGCCATGCGCGCCCTGGGATTTTTATTGCCGGCAACTAAACGCTGCTCTCCCATAATTTTATATTATCTGAAGGGCAGCAGTTCGCCGCTGTCTATTCCCAATCGATGACGAGTCGGGCCATGCATACAGATTACATTCAAGGACATAGCGCTGGGAAAGTACGCCAGACGACGAGTGTGGCGTCGCTTGCGTTCTTTCTGCTTTTTCCGGGGTTTTTTTTCTATCACACTCTAATTGCCGTCGGTACGCTCCCGGCGCTTTTAGGCGGATATTTTTCTGTTGTTTCGATCGTGCTCTTGTTTCCACTTATTTACAAGTACTGCGTTTTTGTACGAGCTGCTAAATATAGAGTCTCTCGCGTCGACCTGTATTTTGGATTTTTTCTTGCCTATTTCTTGCTCATCGTTACTACAAATGCTGTATTTGGTGCAAACACCGTCACCGTTAAAGCGCACCTTTTGTCCATCCTATATTTCGTCAATATTTACCTCGTCTTTAAATATATCGACTTTTCCAGACAAAAAGTAAATTTCTTTACGCTGCTTTCTCTTACGGTGATGTCGGCTACTATTTTTCTGTTTTCTCAAGGGGGAACTTTCCAACCCGGGCAGCTCGGCTCTGCTAAAAGTCAAGAGAGCGTTGCAACGTATCAAGGATTCGCCCGCTCCTACGCGCTGACTTTTGCAGCAGTGATTTGCTTCACCAAGTCGGCCACACTACGACTCGGATTATATCTGATCGCAATCGTATCGATGTTCTTGAATGGCGCACGTAGTGAGTTGGTTGCAGTCATCCTGCTGTTACCTGTAATCGAGGTGTACCATGCGAATAATGCGCTGCGCGTTGTGTGCATCCTGGTTTTGGTGTCGATTGTAGTTTTTTTCGGTCCGCAGATTGTGACGGGTTATTTCCCCGAAAATAGAGTGTGGGAGCTTTTCGATTTGTCACGTTCGGAATCAGCGAGAAGTAGGTATGACCTTACCTGGATAGCAGTACAAACGATCGCCGAACGCCCATTACTGGGGAGCTACGCTAGCTATGCACCGGGCGGATACGCCCATAACATTTTGTCGGTTTGGGTAGACCTTGGGGTATTTGGGTTTGCGTATATGTTGTTGATGCTTGCGTATGCGATTGCGACGCTGTGTATCTTAGGCTGGCGTGAGAAATCCCGGTCTAGTCAGTTTCTACTCGCCTGGTCTTTGATTTGCATGGCACTGTTCTTTCTACTGTTTGCTAAGACATTTAACGACATGTTTGTCGGCGCAGCGATGGGCGCCTACGCAAACTATCGAAGCCGCGATCGACATATTAAACCTGGTCGGGGATCACAGGAGGATGGCACATGATTAACGTTCATTTGTATCCATCAGCATTCTTGAACGAAAGTAGGATCTTGCGTGAAGCAGGTTCGCTATTGGCACTATCGCTGTTTGAACGAATCGATCTAATTGGTACGGGACAGGATGGACTTTCAACCATAGAGGACGTCGTCACTGGCATTCGCATTGTACGTATCGGTGGACGCGGCGCTGAGGGGCTGCTCGGCAAGGTAGGGTCTACCTTCGTTTGGAGCCGCGCGCTTTATCGGCGTTACCGAAACGAAAACGTTGGGTGCATTAATTGCCACAGCGTGGCGACACTGCCGGCCGGAGTTGTGTTAGCGCGGAAGACTGGCGCCAAGCTCGTGTACGACGCGCATGAGCTTGAGACCGAAACCAATGGTCTTGCTGGCGTACGTCAATTGCTTACCAAGCATGCAGAACGCGTGCTAATCCGATATGTGGACCACTGCATTTTCGTCAGCCGCGCGATTGAACAGTGGTACGTCCGTGAGTATGGTCTGGTAAACACCACAGTGCTTTTCAACTGTCCGCTGCACCGTGAAGTTAAGTCAAATGATTACTTCCGTAAAAAATTTGCTGTAGCGAACGATGTTCCAATCTTTCTTTACCAAGGTGTGATTGGGGCAGGTCGGGGAATACCTAATTTAGTCGAAGCTTTCTCAGCTCTGGGCGGACGGGCAGTGCTGGTCGTAATGGGGTACGGAGCCCTTGTTGGCTGGCTTACAGAAGAGGTTCAACGCCATAAAAATATCCATTATCAGCCCGCTGTCTCACCCGATTGCTTGCTTGACTATACAGCAGCTGCTGACTTCGGTCTGTCCATGATCGAATCTACATCGCTTAGTTATGATTATTGCATGCCCAATAAGCTGTTCGAATACGTTATGGCAAATAAGCCTGTAATCGTGTCCCCAACCAGGGAGCAGAGCGATTTCGTAAGGACCCATGGCATTGGTGAGGTAGCACGGGATACAACGCCATTAGCAATTCGCCAGAGCGTTCTGACGTTACTATCGCGGGATCGAACCGCGTTACAGGTCGCTCTAGCCCGCACCGCTAAGGAGTATTGTTGGGAAGCGCAGGAAAAGAAGATGAAAGCTGCCTACGAGGATGTACTCAAAATTTCTGCGTTCGGACCGCAGTTTAGTGATCAACAGGAAAAGCATAATGATCTCTGTCATTGATTATGGCGTCAGTAACCTTGGTTCGATGCTTAACATGTTGCACAGAATCGGCGCACAGGCGCGTCTAATCTCCACTCCTGAAGAGTTAAGTAACGCCGAGAAAATTCTTCTTCCAGGTGTTGGGGCATTTGACAGCGGCATTGCCGCGCTACGTAGGCAGGATCTTATCGAACCGCTGCGAGCTAGGGTTCTCGTGGACAAAGTGCCACTTCTGGGCGTATGTCTGGGTATGCAAATGCTTGGACGACGTAGCGAAGAGGGGAGCGCTGAAGGTCTAGGTCTTATTGATGCGGAAGCTATACGCTTCCGCTTCCCGCCGGGCAGCGTGCTTAGGGTACCGCACATGGGTTGGAGTCTACTCACACCCCGGCGCGAGAGCGCATTACTGCATTCACTTGACTTCAAGTCTCGCTTCTATTTCTGTCATTCGTACAGTTTAGTATGTAACGATCCGTACGATGTGGTAGCAGCGGCTGGTCACGGCGACGAATTCGTCGCAATGGTCCAGCGCGACAACGTGTATGGCGTACAGTTTCATCCGGAAAAGAGCCACCGGTTTGGAATGGCACTATTACATAACTTTGCGAGGTTGTGATGTTGCATGCGCGCGTGATTCCTTGCCTACTAATGCGTAATGGAGGACTAGTCAAAACAGTAAAGTTCAAAAATGCGCGTTACATCGGGGACCCGATCAACGCAGTAAGAATATTCAATGAGAAAGAAGTTGATGAGCTAGTATTTCTTAATATTGGAAATGGCGGTAATCGCAGCGCGCCGGATTTCGATTTGTTGGCTGACATTGCGAGCGAAGCATTCATGCCGTTTGCCTACGGTGGCGGTATTTCCAACATTGAACACATTAAGCGTCTATATGGGCTTGGAGTCGAAAAGGTCGTACTCAACACCGCTGCGGCCGACCAGCCGCATCTGGTATCTGAAGCAGCATCTCTTGCAGGCAGCTCAGGGGTAATAGTATCCATAGATGTCCGACGCAACTGGTTTGGCAATTATTCGGTTCACGTAGCAGGCGGCACGCGGGATATTCAACGCGATCCGATCGAATATGCACGCGAGATCGAGCAGCTCGGGGCGGGCGAAATCTTGCTAACTGCAATCGATCGCGATGGCACTATGCAAGGATACGACTTGGATCTGGTTGGTCAGGTATGTAATGCGGTGTCGATTCCAGTAGTATCCGCCGGCGGAGCGGCTGTCCTTCCGCATTTTCGCGAGGCTGTCAGTGCCGGAGCATCCGGCTTGGCAGCCGGTAGCATGTTCGTATTCCACGGCAGGCACAAGGCGGTGTTGATCACTTATCCAGAGTACGAAGAACTTGAAAGGGTTTTCACATGACGCTCCTCACGCACGACTTCCATCACTCGACAGCGCCAGGCAAAGCATCGTATAAGGCGTGCACTCGTTGCATTATGGATAGCGTTGCCGACTCTGGTATTGCCTTTAATGATGAGGGCTTGTGTTGCCACTGTATGCGCTATGACAGACTAGTTAGCGCGCGTCACCTGAAGGGTGATCTCGGTAAAGACGCATTGCATACGCTCGTCGATCGCATTAAGCGTGCGGGCCGAGGCCGGGAGTACGACTGTATCATCGGTGTGAGCGGTGGCGTAGACAGTACCTACGTAGCCTGGCTTGTGAAGGAGCAAGGCTTACGCCCTCTAGCGGTACATTTCGATAACGGCTGGAATTCCGAGCTTGCCACGAAGAACATTGAACGCGTGCTTTGCAAAATTGGCATCGATTTGCACACTTATGTTGTTGATTGGGAAGAATTTCGAGACTTGCAGCTGGCTTTCCTTAAGGGGGCCACGCCGGACGGAGAAATCCCTACCGATCACGCGATTAACGCATTGCTTTGGAAAGAAGCAGTTTCACGAGGTATCAAATACATTATTTCAGGGATGAATTTTGCCACTGAGTCAATCAATGTTCCAAGCTGGTCGTATGGACATTCGGACTGGCGGTATATAAAAGATATGCATGACCGTTTCGGAAATGTGAAACTTAAGACTTATCCACATTTCAATCTTCTTTATTTATTCTATGCTAACGTCGTCCGTCGAGTACGTATCGTTTCAATCTTGAATTACGTTAATTACGACAAACAAAAAGCTATGGATTTACTATGCAACCAGTTGGGGTGGAGGGACTACGGAGGAAAGCATCATGAATCAATCTATACACGATTTTTCCAAGGATACGTATTGCCGCGCAAATTTCAGATCGACAAGCGATACGGGCACCTTTCGGACCTGATCAATGCTGGCCAGCTAAGCCGCGAGCAAGCGTTAGCACAAATCAAACTACCTCCGTATGCCGAAGACTTACAGCAGCAAGATTTAGCCTACGTGTCGAAAAAATTACAACTATCTCCCCAGCAGTTCCAAGAAATCATGCGTGTGCCGAATAAATCATTTCGTGATTACCGCAATTTGTATGCGCCGGTGCAATGGATGCGTAGTACCGTCAATTGGATGCGCAAATACCGTCTGTACCCATGCTAACTATGGAAATCAAGCATACTTAATTTTAGATGCACATAGGACATAAGTGGCCGGGTTGATGTTTTAGCGTTGCCATGGCAAGCGCTGCTCAGGGCGTCTACATGCCGATCATTGCATGCGAGCGAGATTAGTGACATTCTCGAGCGATTTCGGTTAGTTCGTTTAAAGGAATTCGTTTGAAAATTCAGCCATTAAGGTCTGTAGCACTCGTCATCGCGAATTCCGTTTCTCTGTTCAGCGCGAGCGCGGGCGCAACAACCTTGTATGTTTCAACACTGGGCAACGACACGAACCTGGGCACGTCAAAAAGCGCGCCGCTTCGTACCATCCAGCGCGCCGCTAACCTAGCTAGGCCGGGGACGACGGTGCACGTCGCAACTGGTTTGTACGTCGAGACCGTTACTTCCACCGTTAGCGGTACGGCAAGTGCGCGTATCCGCTTTGTTTCAACAATTAAACATGGCGCCGTGCTTAAACCCGTTGCTGGCGCCTACACAATGTGGAGTGTTAGAGGCGGATATACGGATGTCGAAGGTTTCCAAGTCGACGGCGCGGGTAGTACAAGCGTACGTATCGGTATCGCAATGACCGGTGGCAATTCATCTGTCAGAGGGAGTTGGATTCATCATGTTGCCACCGCATCTGGTTGTGATAACCGGGGCGGAGGCGGTATTGTCACCGACCAGAGCCGTGGTAAGACGTACTCCAACTATAGCATCGTGGGTAACAAAGTCCACAATGTTGGCGGCGGTTGTGGATACATTCAGGGGATCTACCACAATTCGTCGGGAACTATTACGAACAACATTGTCTATGCAACCAGCCAGGGCATCAACTTAGGGCATGACGACAACAACACCCTAATCATGAACAATACACTGTTCGGAAACTCTGGATATGGTGTCAGGTACGGGGGCTGCAAGGAAGCCTATAACAATGGCTGCCCTACTCGCGGAATTAAAGTACACAACAACATCATCTACGCAAACGGTGGCGGCATTCAGGGTCCCATCACATCTGAGGACGTGGGCAACAGCGTGGCCAACAATCTGGTGTTTGCCAATCGGATTAACTTTGACCTTGCCCGGCCATTAACACCACAAGACCGATGTAATATGAAATAGATTGGATCAATTCAGTGAGTACGAATTGCTAACCGCTGCGCTTCGGTATGATCGATCTTTTAACGACAGGAACAGCTCTGCGTCGCGCTAACAACCTTGGGGCGCGACGCCGTTAGCGAGTGGAGAGCAGGGCGCGCAGGCTGACACACTGATATGTGGAAATTTTTAGTTTAGCAATAGTATTGACTGAAGGTTCGCATACCCCAGTTCGAAATCTAGTAAATCGAACACTGTGTCACAGAATTATTAACTGCCAAATCGGTCGCTCAATACCTACTGGCCGTCATATTGCATCGGTAGTGCAGGCTGATCTCATCGAAGCAATCCGTTCGCTTTCAGGTCCCGGATTAAAAACCGGATTCCTTGCTCGAGATTACGAGGTATATAGTCGAAATCTGCGACAAACTGGCTGAGGTCAATATCTTTGTCCTCTTGAAAGCGCTGCACTTGCTCTTGTGAGAAAGGACTTTTCCTCAACATTGACAGCAAAGCTACTCCGCTGCGAACTATCGTTGTAGGAATAGGAATCAACTTCGTGTGTCGGCCTAGGCTCGAGGCTGCTACGGAAATTAATTCTCGATTTGAATATGCTTTTCCGCCGCCGATGTCATACGATTTGTTATAGAACTTAGAATTCATTAATGCTATTTGATAGGCTTTTACAAGATCGTGTATAAGTACCGGCTGAATCAGGCCACTTCCATTGCCGACTAAGGGCAGTACGGGATATCGAGCAAGTGCCTTAATCAGCCTCGAGATATTTCGATCGTTTTTGTGGCCATAAATCATGGTCGGACGAATAATTGTCCATGGGCAGCTAAAATTATTTCTTATAAAACCCTCTGCCACGCGTTTCCTATCTGCGCTTTCTGAAGGTAGATGTGTATAGATACCCGTTGAGCCGGTGAATAGAACGTGTTGAATCGGAACCCCACTCTTCAGTATTGCTTTGTGAATTGACTGTGCAAACCAAATATAACCGGTATTGACAATAGCTTCGCAACTTTCTAGGGATTGCGCCAAGCCGTCCACATCTGATATATCGCTAACTTCGCGCAATTCAACGTTTGGGTAGCGACTAAAATTACGCTTGCATGGGTCTCGAACGATGGCAATTATCCTATATGATGAGTGTAAGGATCTAATTAACCTAAACCCAACTTCACCGGTCGCCCCGATAACGGCAATTGTATTCATAGACCCTCCCGTTTTATGCCAAAAAAATAAGGTCGCAAAGACGTAGCCGATAGTACAGGCTTAGTTCTTTGAGGAATGTCTACGACTTTGGGCGTAGCTATAGAAAAAATTTCTCTGTACAAAATAGCAGCAACTATTGAACACGTGACTCTTGATGACCCGCTTGATTGGGCTATATCGTTAAAACGGCAAAGCGGCTTGCTGTTGAGAGTTTGATATGACTGGTCCATTTTTTTGTGATCTCTCCAGGGAGCGACAAATCTCAATGAGCGATGTCATCGCGGCGAATCACGTTGAAGAATGTAAGGACGATTACTTTTATATCGAACGCTAGTGATTGGTGCCGTACATAATAAAGGTCGAGATTAACTTTTTCTGGTATTGATAACGCGTCGCGGCCATTAACTTGTGCCCAACCGGTGAGGCCAGGACGAACTAGGTGAATGCCGTGACGTGTGCGTAGCTCGATGAGATTGTATTGGTTGAATAGGGCAGGCCGCGGTCCAACGACGCTCATGTCACCGCGCAATATGCACCACAACTGAGGCAGCTCGTCCAGACTCAAGTATCGAAGAAAACGCCCAATTGGAGTAATGCATTGACGAGGATTTTGCAATAGGTGAGTAGCGACGACTTGTGTGCCCACGTGCATAGTGCGTAACTTTGGCATTGAGAAAATAACGTTGTCTCGCCCCACCCGTTCTGACCAAAATATGATTGGACCTGCCGAGCTGATCTTTACGAGTATGGCAATGATAAGGAATGGTAAAATTAGGATAGCTGTAGCAGCCAATCCTAAAGATAAGTCGAGAAAGCGTTTCATTTATTTGTCAGCCCTTGAACGTCTGAATACGTTTAGCTCAATGTTGACACATGAAAAAAAAGAAGACTATTCTGGAATATTGAACGCCCAGATATGGCACCCGGCTGACGAAACGCGGGTTAGTCTGACATGCACAGTGAGAGAAAGCGTTGACCCAGCACCGGATAGGTTAGGTTTTCAAGCACAAATGCTTTGCCTTTCAACCCCATCGCATGCCTTTCGTCAGAAGGGATTGCGAGTAGAGCTCGAACTCCGTGAGCAATTGCCGTTGGACTATCGGGCTCGACTGTCATTCCACAGCCAGCCTCACGCACAGGGTCGTTGCCAGCTGCTACGGCGTGCAACACCGGGCGGCCGGCCATCATGTAATCGATCAGTTTGTTTGGTGAAATTCCGAAGCGATACAATGGATGGCGGTGCCAGCCAATATACGCAATGTCAAAGTATGTGAGCAAAGACGGTATTTGACTTTTCTCGATCGGATCAAAAAAGTGAACATTGGTTAGGTTTTCTGCCCGTGCGCGCTCCTGAAGGCTCACCTTATCCGGACCGCCACCGACCAGTACAAAGGCTACCTTTTCATTTTGCATTAGCTTGGCTGCGCTCAAGATATTGTCTAGTGCGTTTGACACTCCATGGGTTCCGGCATAGCCTACAATTGAGTTTCCCTGAGCCTGGAGCGCCTGGAGCGCGTCGCGTACTTCATAGCATAAATCAGGTGTTTGAGTCTGCCACTCTGCTGGATCGATGCCGTTTGGCACAATGTGCAGTTTTTCCGGAATTAAGCCTCGCGACATCATGTAATCGCGTACTTTAGGAAGCATAGATACTACGTGGTCTGCATGGCAGTACGCATAGTCCTCAGCTCGCTGGACCAACATAATGAATGGATGCTTTCTCGACATTCCACCCAGTTCGATCGGTGACAGTGGCCATAGGTCATGCACTTCGAACAACAGTTTCGCCTTCGCCAGCCTAGCGATGCGATGTGCAGGCCAGATATCCATCGGGTAAGTGCTTGATGCAATTACAAGGTCCGGCTTATACACCTTTGCTATGCGGTTTCCGTCTCGATATAACGCCATAACAAACGTGGCGATGTTCCGGACGCGCCCGATTCCATTTCCTCGGTAGACTGGTGTCCGGTACCATCTATATTCGATACCGTCGATAACCTCGTCAAGGTGATCCATTCCGTCCAACTTAGGTTGGCGAGCTCGGATGTGCGAATTGTTGGATGCAAGAATATGCACGTGATGGCCAGATCGCACCCATTCGCGCGCTAAGTAATATGGACGGTATGCCATGCCGTGTCGGGGCGAGCCTGCATAGTGGTTAATCAGGAGAATATTCATGACATTTACTCCACGTATTATGGATGGGCGTTCGGACCTACCTTTGCATACAGAGGTAGATTATGTGATAAGCGTTCCCATCCTGCGATAATCTGGGTAGAGGATTCTCTGGGTCATGCAGGCTATATTCGATTCTTGAATGTGTTGTCCGACCGCCAAATTTGCCAATGCGCGCGTTAAATTTCTGCTGGATATCGTACTTGAAGCAGCCGACCAGATTAATTTACATACGGCTGAGGATTAAGAAGCTGACCCGTTGCCAAATGGTGAGTTAAACGTCGTCTATAATAGCGATACCCACTTCCTTGGTTGGTTTCTCAGTGCTGCGTTCTCTATGCGGTGCAACTTTAGTCTCAGACAGTAAGTGGGCCGCCACCGTCCGAACAGACTCAGCCGACATATACGGACCCATGGGAAGGCTCATAACTTTGTCAGCCATCTCGAGCGCGATTGGACAACAGTCTCTAGCAGCAAAATGGGCATATGCTGGCTGCATGTGAATCGGGACGGGGTAGTGGACAGCGGTAGGGATGCCGGCGGCATGCAGCGCCGCCTGGATGCGCTCGCGTTCTTCAACCACAACGGTGTATTGCGCGTACACACTAGTGCGAGAGGCCATGCGGGAAACAAGCTCGACGTGCCCTGACAGCAGAGCATCATAAAGCTCGGCCACCCTAGATCGCTGTTCGACTTCCCAGGCAAAACGCTCCAGCTTTGCTAACACGATTGCACATTGAAGCGTATCCATTCGACCGCCGACACCAATACGGGTGTGCACGTAGCGGTGTGACTGGCCATGAACGCGGATTTCGCGCATGGACGCAGCAAGTTCATCGTCATTAGTGAAGATCGCGCCACCATCGCCGTAGCAGCCGAGTGGTTTGCTGGGGAAGAAACTAGTACAGCCAACTGTCGATAGGTTACAGCTTTTGTTCCCGAGGTATGAAGCGCCAAAGCTTTGGGCTGCATCTTCAATGACGGCCAAACCGTGGCGTTTAGCGATGGTATTAAGTTCGTCCATGTCTGCTGTCTGGCCAAACAGTGACACAGGCATGATCGCACGGGTGCGCGACGTCACCTGAGCCTCGATTTGACTCGGCGCCAAATTACAAGATGCACGGTCAATGTCTGCGAATACCGGAGTAGCACCAACTAACACTATTGCTTCAGCTGTGGCAATGAACGAGAACGGAGTAGTAATTACTTCGTCACCTGGTTTAATGCCGAGGGCCATGAGCGAAATGATCAATGCTTCAGTTCCCGATGATACTGTGATGCAATGTTGTGCTCCGGTGTATTTAGCGAGGCACGTTTCAAGTTCAGCTACTTCTGGGCCCATGATATACTGGCCGTGGTCAAGAACCGTCTGAATACGACGATTGATTAACTCTCGTGACGCCGCATATTGCGCTTTTAGGTCAATAAATTCCATGCTAATTCCCTGTGGTTGATTAGCTTGCGTCAATTTCTAGGGGCCGTATGAGCGAGCAAACACCGTCTTGCAATAAGTACAGGTCTCCCGTGTGTGGACAGATGGCCCTACCGTTACCTGCTACTGGCAACGGTATACGCTCCCCATAGCGGCTCATCCACCCGATTTGTCGCGCTGGCACCCCTGCCATTAGGGCAAATGAAGGCACGTCGCGCGTCACCACTGCACCTGCACCGATGAAGGCGTACTCGCCGATATTGAGGCCGCAGACGATGGTTGCATTGGCGCCAATTGTGGCTCCACGTCGCACTAAGGTACGTCGGTACTGGTCCTTACGCTTAATCCCGGCACGCGGATTGTGAACATTTGTAAAAACCATGCTGGGTCCGCAAAATACCTCGTCCTCTAGGGTTACAGCATCATAGACAGAAACGTTATTCTGAATTCTGACATGGTCGCCTATTGACACATCGTTGCCCACGAAGACATTCTGACCAAGCGAACATCCGTTACCGATACGCGCACCTGAGCATACATGTGCGAAGTGCCAGACCGCAGTGTTGTCGCCAAGAACGGCACCTTCGTCGATGATAGCGCTGGGATGGATCAAGGGTTGCATGTTCAGCACTCTAAGGGTAGAGCAACGCGCTTGCTGTCGCGCGCGGAAAGGTATGCAGCGACTAGAACCTCGAGTGACTTCAAGCCCTCACGGCCGTCAGTTTCTGGTTCAGCCTCCCCGCGCAACACCCGAATCACGTTGTCATAATACAACGGATGGCCATAACCGTAGATCGAAGTCGTTTGGTAGCTCACTTGGCTCACCTTTTCGTCATCGGGATCGGACGTCGCGAAATCCCAATGCTGGATCTCGTTCACGGCAACGCCGCCGATACGTACCGTCCCGAATTCCCCGAGAATAGTAATTGAACCTTCCATATTGCGCGGATAGGTCAGCATCGTTACGTTCATCGAGCCGAGGGCCCCGTTGCGCCAGCGCAGACTGATTACGCCGGTATCCTCAACTTCGATGTCTCGTGCTAACGTCGCGGTATACGCCTGCAAACTTTCAACGGGTCCCACAATCCAGTCAATCAAGTCAACATAATGACTAGCCTGGTTCATGAAAGCGCCGCCATCGAATTCCCATGTACCGCGCCATTTTGCACTTTGATAATACTCAGGCGAACGGCTCCAAAAAACGTTGAGGTTCACCATGTAAATGCGCCCGAATCGCTTCTTCTCGACGGCACGCTTAAGCAGCTGCAAAGTAGCATTTCGACGGTTCTGCTTTACCACGAACAACCGCACGCCCGCAGCATCTGCAGCCGCGACCATGCGCTTTCCGTCCTCCCACCGAGTCGCCATAGGTTTTTCAGTAATTACGTGGCGTCCGGCTGCAGCAATGCGGATCGCTTGTTCCGGATGTAGACCTGATGGTGTAGTAATTATGAAGGCGTCGGCATCGCAATCACATAACATTCGTTCAAGGCTGGAGTAAGGGATAGCACCAGTGACGCTTGCAGCGCGGTCTAAAGCCCGCGGATCGATATCACAGATCCCCACCAGTGTCGCGCGGTCGTGGTGCTGGCTTATTGCATCGAAATGGCTTTTAGCGATGCGGCCACAGCCGACCAATGCGAACCGGATCTTTCGATCAATGATTGGTGCAGGAAAGTTGCGCATGATATCTCCTCAGGCCCTGACAACGTTCGGCAGCGGTGTCGAATAGACCCCGCGGGTATCTACGATTAGTGATGCGCACTCCCGAATTAGATCGTAGTCAAAAGAGGTGTGGGCTGTTGCAACTAGCACCAAATCAAAAGATGCGATGCTGTGCGCGTCTAAGTGGGTACTCTTGAGTTCGAAATGGTGCTCGCGCATTTTGGGAAATTCAGGCACGTAGGGGTCAGAGTATGCGACCAACGCTCCTTTGTCGCGCAGGATTTCCATTAATTTAACTGAAGGCGATTCGCGCATGTCCTCAACGTTCTTCTTATAAGCTATACCTAGTACTAGAACGCGGCTACTCATGACAGATTGGCCGCGTTGGTTAAGCGCATCGGTTACTTTACCGACCACCCAGTGAGGCATGTCGCTGTTAATTTCGCCGGCTAGTTCAATAAAACGCGTGTGCAGACCAAACTCGCGCGCTTTCCAAGTAAGATAGAATGGATCGATTGGGATGCAATGTCCGCCAAGGCCGGGACCCGGGTAGAAGGCCGTGAAGCCGAAGGGCTTCGTTGCAGCTGCCCGGATGACTTCATAGATATCGATGTCCATCCGGTCTGCTATTATCTTCATTTCATTGACCAAGCCAATGTTGACGGCACGATGGATGTTCTCCAATAGCTTAGTGAGTTCGGCCGCACGCGTCGAGCTAACGGGCACTACGTGATCGATGGCTTGGCTGTACAGAACTACACCGGCTTCAAGACACGCCGCGGTTACACCGCCACATATTTTCGGAATGGTGCGCGTGTGGAAATCGGGGTTACCAGGATCTTCACGCTCTGGCGAAAACACCAAAAACACGTCTTGCCCGACTATGAATCCGCGCGATTCTAAACGCGGCTTCAATTCCTCGTCAGTGGTTCCCGGGTAAGTCGTGCTTTCAAGTGCCAGTATTTGACCAGGACGCATAAAGCTCAGTATTGCGTCAGCAGTATTGAGTACAAAGGACAGGTCAGGTTCACGGTAGGCATTCAGGGGCGTAGGTACACAAATAATGAGCGCGTCTGGTTCGCCAGCGCGAGCAAAGTCAGTTGTCGCCTCGAAACCCCCGACGCGGGCCGCAGCGATGTCCGCCGAGGTGATGTGTCGAATGTAGCTTTCTCCACGGTTCAAGCAACTAACCTTTTGGCCGTCAATATCGATTCCGAGGACACGAAAACCAGCTTCCGCAAAGCGCACCGTTAGCGGTAAGCCCACGTAGCCAAGGCCGATAATACCAACGACTGCTGTGCGGTCGCGCAGCTTGGAAGTAAGCTCTTCAAGATAACCTATTTCGTTTTGGTCACGCATGAGTATCCTCGCGAATCGTTAGGCGGCATTAAGTTAAGTTAACCAAGGGCTTAGAACCGAAATGGAACGAGGTTTTTGATCCGGCCAATGCGCGAATCGACCGGCCTGGGAAGTAGCGCCACCACAGGTATGTTTGAAGGATGCTCCGGGGTATATTCAGGTACGATGGCCTTAGCCATTGCTCCGATCATTGCCCTGTCTTGGGTTTCGCAGGCCATCATTAGGCAGGTGATGAACGTCTCAAGAACGCTGGGACGCAGGGCGTTTTCCTTCATACGCATAATGCGTGGGTGCTCGCTAGGGTATACATTGCCTTCGGTCAGGAGCTCCTCGTGTAGCTTTTCGCCAGGGGAAAGGCCGATACACCGAATTTCGATGTCCCCAGTTGGATTTTGCGATGTCTTCTCCGTTAGCCCAGATAAGGCAATCAGACTGCGTGCTAAGTCAAGTATCTTGACGGGCTCACCCATATCCAGCACGAATACGTCGCCGCCCTTAGCCATTGCGCCGGCTTGGATTACCAACTGCGCTGCCTCTGGAATTAGCATGAAATAGCGCGACACCTCCGGGTGGGTGACGGTAAGCGGCCCCCCATTCGCAATCTGACGTTGGAACAAGGGAATAACCGACCCTGATGAGCCAAGCACATTTCCAAAGCGAACCATAGAAAACGTGGTACGTGCGTCGCAGCGCACTGCGGCGGCCTGAAAGATCAGCTCAGCGATGCGCTTACTTGCGCCCATAACGCTCGTTGGCCGCACTGCCTTGTCGCTTGAGATCAGCACACATGTTTCGACTTGGTGCTTGGCTGCCTGAGCCGCGACTACTCGGGCTCCGAGCACGTTGTTACGAATTCCCTCAGCAATGTTAAATTCAACAAGCGACACGTGCTTATAGGCTGCTGCATGATATATCGTGTTAACTCGCCCGTCTTGCAGGATGCGTTCGACTAGCTCGGCATTGCAGACGGAGCCCAGGTGAGCGTAGATAGGTATATTAGGGAATTGGGTCGTCAGCTCCTCCCGAATGCCATAGAGGGCGAACTCGGAATGGTCGAGTAAGTGGAGTTGCGTCGGAGCGAGCGTTGCAACTTGGCGAGCCAACTCGCTCCCGATCGAGCCTCCGGCGCCGGTCACCAGAACTGACTTGTCACGGACACAGCGTGCAAACAAGTCCGCACGGGGTGGTACAGGCGCACGGCCTAGTATGTCCTCAAACTTTAATTCGCGGATCGATTCATGCCCGCCAGATTGATTGTCAGCCAAATCAACTAACCGGGTCAGAATACGCGTGCTGATTCCAGCCTGTGCAAGACGCTGCATGATTTCGCGTAGGCGCTGTTTGGAAACTGAAGGAATCGCGATAATTATTGAGCGGATGCACATCGTATTGACGATCTCAACCAACCGTTGAGTGTTGAAAACGCGAAGTCCGCATATGTTGCGTTCATTGAGTATGCTCTTATCATCAAAGAAGCAGACTGGACGGTATTCGCCACTACTGTGCATTGTTTGCGCTAGCTGCGCACCAGCCTCGCCGGCACCGTAGATGGCGACTACCTCCGACAAGGGGGCCGTCTGATCCAGGTGATTACGGAGAAAGTTACGCATGCCGACCCGCGAGGCTACGACATAAGAAAATCCTATAAACCAGTAGATGACCAATACGCTATGCGGAAACCGTTCCTCGTTGAGGATCAACATGACAACATACGCACCAAAAATAGCTGCTGCCAGTGACACTCCAATGACACTGAGCAGACGTTGGTCTATGAAACGAATGACTGCTCGATAAAGATCAGAAAAAGAGAAAATTGCGACCGTAAGCAGCGAAATTAATACGTAAGAAACGGGACTAAACTGCGAAGCGAGTCTCAAGTCACCACCGCGCAGCAGCATTGCTACTAAAAAACAAAAAGGCAATGCAATGAGGTCTGCCGTGGCCATTAACGCAATTTTTTCTCCGCGATGTAGCGAAATCATTTTTTGGCATAGTTGCTGAGCGCGGTTAGTGTCGATATTAAACATGATCTCAGAATCCTGCAAAATTTTCGGATTATCCTCGACGAAGTTTCACGTCATCCCACGCTTAAGTAGACACGCTAGTTTAAATGACATAGGCCTTGTCGGGATTAACTAGCGTAGAAAGTACAGCGCACACTTTATGCTACGGCAAATAAGATGCTTCACTTTGTTCAAGATCAATCATCATGTCCGACGCTATTTCAGCTAAGCTACAGATAAGATGATTCCTTCGTCAATTGCCGCATGCGATAGCGCATTGTCAGTGGAACCGGCTTCGCGGTCGGCGGCGATGTAGGACACGAACATTACTGGAAGTGGTGAAGTATATTTCTGGGCAGTCGTCTTATTGCCCATGACTTCACCTCGTTCTACCGCAACCAGAAAGATAATGGCTTTTAATTGGGTTCAAACCGCAGTCCAGCACGGGACGAGGTGAAATTTTCAAATAATTGACTATACGTGTGTGTAGGAGAGCGGACCTTGCGAGCAAGGCGATGCCGGGCGGCCGTCAGAGCCGTAGTCGCTCAGTCGTGGGGACATGTCGTTTAACAATATGCCTTGAAGCGTAATCCCAGCGTGGTTCAAACGATTGATCGACTCACTAATTTGAGCTTTATTAGTGAGGCTGGAATTTGCAACCAGGAATACTGCGCCCGCCTGTGTCCCAATAATCAGCGCCTCGGAAGCTGTCAATAGTGGGGGCGAATCGAGCAGCACGAGGTCGTAATGCACGCTAATCTGTTTCAAAAATTGGCTGAAATTAACGTTTAGAAGGAGTTCAGAACAGTTCGGCAGGAGTTCTCCGGTAGAAATGAAATCAAGGTTGCGCGCTACTTCACTGTGAATAGTTTCACTGACGGACGCCTTGCCCAGAATTATGCTAGACAGCCCTGGCTCGCGATTTACTCCAAAGTAATTGTTCAGTTGGCCGTTGCGTAAGTCGGCATCGATTACGAGCACGCGTTTTCCGCTTGCGGCCATCACGGCAGCAAAATTGGCTGTAATAAACGATTTGCCGACGCCCTTGGTGGGTCCAGCTAGCATTACAATGTTGTTCCGAAAATGTGGCATCGAAAACTGTACTGCGGCGCGGAAACTTTTTAGACTTTCCACCGCTGAGTCCTCAGGCATCACTTCAGCCAGCAGCGGGAACCGGCCCGCTCCCTTTGCCTTACGCATTAACTTCTCCTGGATGGTGCTGTGTGGGATCGTTGCATAGACTGCGCGCGCTCGTAGCATTCGTTCAATTTTCTTTGGGTTATCAATCCCTCCTTTTATTGCCTTGCGAATATACGCAACTAGCGTTCCCAAGAACAGACCGGTGATAGCGGCCAGTGCTACTATAAGCGAACGTCTCGGCTTGATCGGCCTTTCTGGAAATATTGGCATGTCCACCATTCGTACGTTACTGACTTGTCCCAAGGAACTTAAGCGCAGCTGTTGGGCGGTGTTCGACAGGGCAGCGTAGAGGTCAGACTTCACCTTAATGTCCCGCGTAAGTTTGGCTTGTTCTTGCTCTAACTTAGGTATCGTCTTAATGCGCGCGTTAATGGCCACGATCTCCGCGTCGATTTCCCTGCGCTCGTGGTTGACGGCCTCCATGAGGGGATGATTCTCGGTGAAGCGCACTAATAACTCCGCTTTTTTATTGATGAGCTCAGCACGTCGTGTGCGCGCCGCTGCTTCCTGTGTCAGGCTCAAACGAGCTTCCTCTTGGAGGTCTACCGTGCTATTAACGTTACGGAACTCGTTATACCGATCCTCGGCCTGCTCTAGCTGACGCTTCAAGACGGGAAGTTGCTGGTCGAGGAATGCAAGCGACTTTTCCGCTTCTTCGGTTTTACGGGCAAGATTTTGCCGCATGTATTCGCGTCCAATTTCGCTCAGAACGCTATACACACGGTTCGCATTTTCCCCCTGCAGTTTTACTTCGATGATGCCAGACTGTTTCCCCTGCTCAGTCATTATGAGGGAATTTTGTATTGTCTGAGTCATCGACATGCGCGACAGACGGCGTAGAACGAACTGCGCGCTTGGCTTATCGGCTATGCCGTCGACCTGTAATTCAATCAAGCCTTCATGTGTCGGTACGCGGTAGCGTAGACCGACTTTACCGTCCAGTAAGATGGTGCTATCACTGCTGGCCAAGCGGAAGCGCTGGCCGCCTAGCGAGGTAAGTGAGAATTCGCGTCCTAGCAATGAATCAGGCACCTCGAACAATGATACATCTGCTTTCTCCCTACCCCAAACGTACCCCCCGTAGCCGAATAGACCGGGTCGGAATACGCCTTTCTCGTTTCGCCTGGCAATCCACGATCCTATTGCTGGAAAGTATTTTGGTTGTACGTCAATATACAGTTGCAGTTTGTCGAGCGAACGCGACACCACTGTACGTGATCGCAACAACTCGATTTCAGCGATTGCGTTCTTTTTTGTCTCGAACAGTGAGGACGCTTCGCTTAGTATATTTTTGGACGCGTTTGAACTCTCTTCCTCAACATGAATTGTTAAATCAGCCTCGTACACTGATTTCGCTAGCAGCACATATAAAACTGCTATAAGTGTAATAAGGACGGTGATTCCGCTAATTAACCATCGGCTGTCGTACACTGTGTACAGATACGCCTTAAGGTCTAGGGCAGATTCGTCCTGTTCATGGTCAGTGTGTGGATCGAAAGGAACGCCGAGGATAGGGGGACGGGGGGCGACCTGGATCAGGGCATGGTGCTCGGTTACGGTACTCATATATTTCTCCATGTTCGAGGCCGTAGAATCATTGTCGGTTGGTCGCAGTAACTGCAGATGAAAGGGCGCCTGGGATTAAAAGGCTGATTATGCGGTTCCAGTTTGCAAGCGGCGTCGCGGCCACATACACAATGTCTTTGGGCTGTAGCTCAAAATCCTCAGCCATTGCCAATGAGCCAGCGATACGAGCGTCAAGTTGGAACACACGGGTACGCGTTGGTGTTTTACGAACGACAAAGACTTGGCGAGCATCCCCGCTTAACGGGTTGATACCGCCGGTTTCACCGAGTGCTTCATTTAGCGTGAGGCGGCCGTCGTGCATCATCAGCGCCTTAGGTGTGATCACCTCGCCTGAGATAAAGACCTTGCTTTCATCCCGAGAATGGACGCGAACGACGTCTCCTGGAGCGAGCATTACCAGTCCGGGGTTGACGCCTCTCTGTATAAGCTCGCGCAGGTTAATGCGATAGCGCTCCTCGCCCCGCTCGAGTGCGATACGGCTCTGGTCGGCCGTGGGCAGTAAACCGCCGGCCCGGTTGAGCGCTTCAACAAGAGTCATCGGAATGTCATTGATCGCCTGCAGACCAGGCTGCTTGACCTCTCCATCGATATAGACCCGTTTACTCCGATAAGCCTGCACACGCAGCGTAATGTTTGGATTTGTTAAATACTTTGCAAGTTTTGTTGTTAGCAGAGCGCGCGCCTGTTCCTCAGTCTTTCCGTCTACAGCCAACAGACCAATCAAGGGAAACTGGATTCGGCCTTGATGGTCTACTACAAAACCTTGTTGCGAAATTGCCGCATTGCCCGTATCGGCAGCCCCTGCAATAGTGGTCCCGCTGGCCAGCTCGGGGTGGTCCCATACCACGATCGAGAGCACGTCACCACTGCCGATCACGTAGGGCGGCTGATTTTGCACAAGTAGCTGTTTTAGGTTTTGATCGTCCACTTGCCGGTGCTGCCGACGTTCGGCTGCGATTAGCGTGTCGGTGATCATTTCAGCGGAAGGAGAGCCGCTGGCTCCAACGTCGCTGTTTTTTAGAAACTGAACAGACGGCGCACAACCCGAAAGGGACATTTCGATAGCCAGGACCAGCCCAAGCCGGCGCAGGCTACCATTGATGCCTTGACAAGAATGCTTAAGCGCAATTTTCATATGTGCCTGCCGAGTTGAGTTAAAGTTTGCATATCTGAAATCCAGAGTAGACCCAGTAACCGGCCTAGACTTTGGCCTATATCAAATTCAGTCACATCATTGTCTGAACACGGCGCCCATCTCATGCGTGACAAAAACAAGCTTGAACAAACGTCGCATTCGGGCGAAGGTTGTTGCTGGTAAAGACGTGTTGCCCATGCTCCCCAAGCGTTTCCTCATAGAAGTTTTCAACTTGGTTGTTTATTAATGAATGACTTGGCAATGGTCTGCCAACTGTCCTTCATGCAGTGATTTGTAAGGACTAAGTCTTTTTGGAGTATAGGTAAAACGTTGGATAAGCACGTTCTGCTGATCTCACTCCGGTAGGGTGCATTAACAGAACCGTAGAGCCAGCATAGTGTTAGGGTGTTTTTGTTCCAACGACGACTGCATTGCTATATGTCGAAGAGTCAGAAAAGTACGTAGTATGCTTATTTATGGTACGAGCAAAACAAAGGTTGAGGACGATCAGCACTGTGAAGGACGGATCGGGCACCAACTAATGTATGTTTCTCGAAAATTGCTTACAGATTGCGAGATTTTATAGCACCGGCGGCTGTCCTTTAGTCGGCGCTAGTCGAACGGATAGCCGCGAGTAGTCAGCGATCAGACAACGGTGTCCATTCTGTAGATGCAGCGCAGGCTTTAAGCGTGGCTAGCCGGAGATCTCAATCGCTTTATTGCTGGGCAATCTCGTCCGGGTAACGTTATTCAACTTTAATGACGCTTTGCTGTGAGGATTTTTGCCCGGTACTGCGTGCGATGTGAAGCGTTTTTTCGCGCGCTTTACTGCTATCGAGGGAATTGCGGTTTTTTAGCTCATTGATCACTTTTGTTTCTAGATCCCGAAGCCGCCTGTCTGAAAATTTTGATAGATCGTACATGTCAAACCTCGCTAGTTTTGTCCGGTAGTTACTGTATGCCAATCAATGCCATCGACTTCAAGCAGTTGTTATCAAGTTCGTAATCAATGAAGATGTGGCGCGCGTCCTGTTCAGCATAAAAGTTTACCGGGCGTTGAATCAAAGCAAACATCCTTTGCATGGATGTGAGTTGCATCGAAGAACCACCATCCATGTAGTGTTACACAGCACTCTCAACTGTTCTGCTAGTAGTAGCGCGTATCCAGTTTTCGAGGACTGCAGCGCTGTGAGGTGGCACGTGTAAGCCAAGCTTTGTGCGCCTCCAGAGTATGTCTGCGCTGCTCTTCGCCCATTCGTGGCGCATCAGGTAGTCGATTTCGGCGGCGTATAAGCCGGGCACGACCTCGTCCCCCATCTCTGCCAAGCTGTTTCGTTGGTCGAGCAAAGTTCTGATGCGGGTCCCGTAAGCGCGACCGTAACGCTCCATTAGCTGTGTGGGCATCCATGGGTAACGTCGCGTCTGACGTTCTTTCCACTCAGCATATTCGAGTACGCTTCGTTTATCGGGCTTGGAGCCGAACAGGTCACCTCCAGGCAGGCAAGCGTTTGCCGTCCAGGCAGGGGTAGGGTGAGCAAGAGCGGCACTAATTTGGTCAACGGCGTTCTCGGCGAGCTTGCGGCTTGCCGTGATCTTGCCCCCGAATACGGAGAGCAACGGTGCGCCTGACCGGTCGATTTCAACTCGGTAGTCTCGCGTGGCGCTGGCTGCGCTAGAAGCGCCGTCATCGACCAGAGGACGAACTCCCGAATAGCTCCAAATGACGTCGTCCGGCGTAATTTGGCGCGAGAAGTATTGATTTGCGATCTCGCATAGATAGCTGATTTCCTGAGCGCTGATGACTATCCTGTCTAGGTCGCCCGGGTAATCGACATCGGTAGTGCCAATCAGCGTAAAGGCGCTTTCGTAGGGCAACGCGAACACTATGCGCCCGTCTAAATGCTGGAAGACGTAGGCATGCGGATGCTCGAACAGGCGCGGTACAACGATATGGCTACCTTTGATAAGGCGTAGTGTGCATGCGACCCGGGGCGCATTTGAAACATTCATTACCCTGTGCAGGAAGCGCGCTGCCCATGGTCCAGTAGCGTTAACTAAACAGCGTGCGGTAACTTGGAGGCAGTGCCGCTTTCCATCCAGCGTCGCACTCCAGTAGCCTGGGTGGCGATGTGGCGGCGCGCAACTGGTTTGAGTGAGGATAGTGGCTCCGCGCTCGTGTGCATCGACCGCATTGAGAACGACGAGTCGCGCATCGTCGACCCAGGCGTCGGAATACATGAACCCGTGCGTGAACCGTGGCTGTAGGGGAGCGCCGGCCGGATGGGAGCGGAGTTCGATGGCATGCGAGCCGGGCAGAAACTCCCGCTGAGCCAAGCGGTCATAGAGGAAAAGCCCAGCGCGGATGAGCCACGCAGGCCGCATTCCTGATGTCTTACCCACTTGATAGGGCATCACGAAGTGCAGTGGGCGGATGATGTGTGGCGCACTGCGCAATAATGTTTCACGTTCTAGCAGAGCATTGCGTACAGAGGCGAACTGGTAATGTTCAAGGTAGCGCAGGCCACCGTGGATGAGTTTGCTCGACGCGGAAGATGTGTGCCCTGCGAGGTCGTCCTTCTCGCATAACACTACGCGCAGACCGCGTCCAGCTGCGTCACGTGCGATTGCTACTCCATTGATGCCGCCGCCAACGATGAGCACGTCGCAATCGAGCCGTTTCATCAGTTGGTCCAAAGCAGTCTCCTGAAAAGCGATCAATCTAGTGTACTTCGGCGTGCATCGGCCGCATTGGCATAGATCAAACTCCCCTCCGGCAGTTACGTTAGCCGATCGCTCGCGTCTTCAGTACCGATGTCTTGCAGCTGACGTGTAAAACTGCAGCGCAACTGCCTTACTACGAAGCCAACTGCAGGAATAGATTAGTTAAAGCAAGCAAGCAAGCGCACGGCACTAAAGGTTAATAGAATGTCCACTATCCGCCGTGGATTAAAATTGGGAATGCAACACTTTAAGGGTTATTGAGGAGTGTTCGCATGAAACAGCGACCTGGAATTTTCTACATGGCGCCAAGGCGATTCGTCGCAAAAAATTGCCCAGCTGGTCGACCGTAATCACTCGTCTGTTATTCTGATTCTGGCGGAAACGGGTGGCATCCGTCCAGCCCAAAGATGATGCTCTCGACTGGCGCTAATGCTCGCTGAGCGCGAGGAAATATCGCGATCAGTAGTAGCTGGCCAATCGATTCGCCCCCTTGCCGCCACTCTCGGACGGGCACCATCCACAGTCAGTTGAGAGGTCAGGCGAAATGGCGGTCTGGAAGCTACCGGGCAACCCAGGCCGAGCAGCGCGCCTGGGATCGGGCGCGACGTCCCAAGCCGTGTAAGCTCGTGATGAATCCAACGCTGGCCGACATCGTCGCCGGCAAACTGCAGTTCCAATAATTGCCGGAGCAAATCGCTGGTTGGCTAAAGCAGGCATACACGGGTGACGTGGACTTCCATGTATCGCACGAAACGGTTTACCATAGCTTTTATATTCAGGCTCGAGGCGCTTTGAAAAAGGAATTGCACGAGCACTTGCGGCGCAGCCGAAACATGCGCCTATCTCGCCATCACACACAAAAGACCGACGACCACGGCAGGATCAATGGAACGGTATCGATCAGCGAACGGCCTGCCACTGCAGAGGATCGAGCAGTGCCCGGGCACTGGGAAGGCGACCTGCTCTTTGGCAGCCATAACAGCCAGATTGCTACCTTGGTCGAGCGCCAGAGTCGTTACGTCATGCTCGTGAATTCCGCAGGCAAAGACACCACATCCGTCGCTGATGCATTGATCTTGAATGCACGAAAGCTTCCACAGGAACTCTATAAATCACTGAAATGAGACTGCGGAAAGGAACTGGCTGACCACAAGCGCTTTACTTTGGACACCCATATCCAGCTATATTTTTGCGATCCTCATCAGCCTTGGCAACGTGGCTCTAACGAAAACGCCAACGGGTTCTTGAGGTAGTATTTTTCAAAAGGGGCGAACCTCTCGACGTACTCGCAGGGTAATATTGGCAACGTAGCCAGGCCCTGAACGAGCGTCCACGGAAACTCTCAACTACCAAACACCCGCACAGCGACTTCATTTTTCTCAGAGAAGGTTACTGCTCCCAAACTATGAGGATGTCGCTAATGCGCTAACTGTCTGCCCAACCTCAGGAGACGTTAAATGATCGTGCGGTCCGCGTTGATGGCGCGAACCTACCGAAGAAGTTAGAACGGTTACATCTTTACCAATTCTTTAAGGCGGGACACGAAACTTAACGTAAGCTGCCGGTATACTGCACGCATTGCTACAAGAAGATTAAAATCAATGTCGGCGCCGGTTTTTCGACCGGCGCCATGAGTTTTAATTTAGGTCTGTTTCGTATGCGCCCATGTCAATCCTGACGCCGCGTGCCTTGCCGTCGATATCCACCGATGGGGCATTGGTGGTCAGGCCACGGGCAATGGCTGGAGATGTGGCTTGCAAACGATAGTCGCCACCTCCACCAGCGATATAGCGCACAAACTTTGGATCAGCCGCGATTATTCCAGTCTTTGTAGCGCTGCTTGGACTGGCCATGTCAAAGTTAGTGCGATTGGCAAACACCAGATTGTTGGCCACGCTGTTGCCCACGTCCTCAGATGTGATGGGACCCTGAATGCCGCCACCGTTTGCGTAGATGATGTTGTTGTGTACTTTAATTCCGCGAGTAGGGCAGCCATTGTTATAGGCTTCCTTGCAGCCCCCATACCTGACACCATATCCAGAGTTTCCGAACAGTGTATTGTTCATGATTAGGGTGTTGTTGTCGTCATGCCCTAAGTTGATGCCCTGGCTGGTTGCATAGACAATGTTGTTCGTAATAGTTCCCGACGAATTGTGGTAGATCCCCTGAATGTATCCACAACCGCCGCCAACATTGTGGACTTTGTTACCCACGATGCTATAGTTGGAGTACGTCTTACCGCGGCTCTGGTCGGTGACAATACCGCCTCCGCCCCGGTTATCACAACCAGATGCGGTGGCAACATGATGAATCCAACTCCCTCTGACAGATGAATTGCCACCGGTCATTGCGATACCGATACGTACGCTTGTACTACCCGCGCCGTCGACTTGGAAACCTTCGACATCCGTATATCCGCCTCTAACACTCCACATTGTGTAGGCGCCAGCAACGGGTTTAAGCACGGCGCCATGTTTGGTTGTTGAAACAAAGCGGATACGCGCACTTGCCGTACCGCTAACGGTGGAAGTAACGGTCTCGACGTACAAACCAGCTGCGACGTGCACCGTCGTCCCCGGCTTAGCTAGGTTAGCGGCGCGCTGGATGGTACGAAGCGGCGAGCTGCCTGACGTGCCCAAATTCGTGTCCTTGCCCAGTGTTGAAACATACAACGTCGCTGCGTTCGCGCTTGCGCTGAACAGTGAAACAGATCCAGCGACGAAGAGCGCGATTGATGTCTTGGATAGAACAAAAGTTTTCAACGGGAATACCTTTAATCGTGAAGAGAAGTAACTTTGACGAGAATCAACTGCCAAAGTTCAACGTTTCATCGAAAAAAGTTTCCGTTATGATCTATTTCACCACGTAAAATAACAAAGTCATATGGCTCGCGCACCGGCATCGAAACAAGCAGTCTGAAGCGTGATCGCTTGACCTAATGTCTACGAAAATCAGATTGTCGGTTTATGGCTACTAAAGCAATTAAAATCGAATCTGAACTATGGACAAAATCCTATATCTCACCAACTCATTTGCCGATCATGAAAAAGGCTTCTTGAGAGACCAGCCAGTAGCTACTGGACGGTTAGTCGCACGCGAGGAATGGATGAGCTTGATGAGGGAAGATCGTGATCATTTTCAGCTTGCCACGTTTCCAGCTGAAGAGTTGAATTTACACTTAACATATGAAGAAGACGTCATTGAGTGCACGGTGCTGGCAACATGGTCGGACGAAGTGCTGCACTAGTTTTTTCGGTAAGTGGAAGAGCTAAGACAAGGAAGTCGATGCATACCTCTGTAAACCACTAAAAGTTTAAACGACCGTATTAGAGGCCACAATGGCGGTTAAGCAATGTTTCAATACGGTAATTCTGACCTGTATACTGAGAGTTGATTAAGAGCAAACAGGACCCCCGGCTTTCATCTCTAGGTCGCTGTACGAATCGTTGCACTTATGATCCTTGGTTCGCGTTGTCTTTTTCTTGACGGCACTTTATTAGTGTTTGAAACAGCGCTTGACCGCGCACTTAACCGCAAACAAATAACTGAGTGGCTTTTAACTCATTCGCTTAAGTCCGTTTGCGATTGGCAGTCCTAACCTGTTCGAGTATACTGTTGAGGTACCATTGAATCCGCAGCTGCCGTAAGCATAGGTAGGCCAGAATCATGCCAACTTCTTCACATAGTCGGCGCTCTGACCGAATCTATAGCAATAGCCAATGATCAGCATGCGAGCCATTATATCGGGATCGATCGATCGTCGACCAGTATGGATGTATGAATTTGCAACCTGGCACAAAATTCGTCGGGATCGAGGAAGCGGTCCACTGGGCTCAACAGATGGTCTTCGGGAACGTATTCTAGAACTGATCGATACAAATAGCTCCCGCTTCGTTGCTTAATGTCCCATCGTCGCGACCCCCATTACATGACCACTTGGACAACACTAGGTCACTAAGATCGCAAACTCGAGCTGAATTTTTCAACGCAATAGGCCAAAACCGGACTTTTATGCTCGTCCGTCGAAACCCAACGAGATGTTCAGCCCTAGTTCTGATCCGACTCAAATTTTTGGAGCGTTCGCAACGGCTTTACACTTTCACATCTTCAAGAGAGTTTCCAGATGTAATCCAAGCTTTGACCCATGCTGGCGGTCGTCCACGACCACTCCACTGCTGAGTTGGATCTTCGGGATTACGATACTTGATCGAAGCAACGCCTTGTTTTGGCGCTTTACCGACTTTGATGGCGCGAAGCTGCTTTTCAGACAGCCCGGCGTTCCGCGCAATATGAAGAATTTGCTCACGCGCCTTACTAATACTCAGAAAATGTTGAGTTTTTAACTCGTCGATCACTTGAACTTCTAAGGCGCGGAGCTGGGCCAGCGAATATTTAGATAGGTCGTGCATTTGCGTGGTGTCTCCAATGGGTGAAGCTGCACCCTACCACGAATGAAGAATTAGCTGCCACTCACTAGTCTAGGTTGCGACCATAGGAAACCTGCAATGGTAGGCTAACGTACCGTGGCATGCGATCTGGTCCTCGAGCCGCGACGTATCGTTTTGAGCAGACGGGCTCGCACGACCGCTATCGCCCCGCAGCAGTCCTTTAGCTGCTGACTGGCAGTACTACCAGCCAAAAAACGTCATATGCCCGATAGCCCTCTGACCAATGCGAGTTAGGCACGGCAGCAAAAAGGGTTATGCATGGCGGCCCGAGGCGTGCAGACGGTAGCATGCGGGACTGGTCATGTATAGGTAGCCAAACAGGGCCGCAAACCCGAAGTTAAGCATGACATTGAACTAGGCAGTGTCGGGCACAGTGTCGATTATTAGCTGCGGGTACAACGTAATCGCAAAGGCAAGCGTAAACGCCGCTACGTTGCCGATCACGACGTAATGAATTTCGGCGATGTCCTGCACGCGGCTGGCCGCAAAGTTCATCACGGCGAAACCGGTGAGCAATGCCCCGTACAACATGGCCATGCCGCGGCCCGGAGTGTTGAGGCTGTCGGCACCATATGTTTCAAGCAGCGCATCCGGAGCGAACATCAGCGCGATGCCAAACACGAGGCCAACGGATGCAGCGAGCTTTAGGATCAAACGATTTGTCATTTCGACCTCCCGGCGAATGGCAAAAAGTCAGCGCGCAGCGCGGAAGCAAGCGTATGGACACCGTAAGCGGCAAACCACCGCATATCCAGATTAGGCCGAAAATTGAACAACGCAAGGGGAGAAGAAGCAGGTTTGGCCTGTAGAGACAAGGAACGGTCAAAGATGCCCAAAGTGAAAAGACACTCTTTTATTGCCTAATGAGACAGCCCCCTCCTTGTTGAGCTACTGACGCGACCCGTAGAGTGAACCAACGTATCTAAGTAGCGAAACCATAAAGCGCGCGCGTGAGCATATCTTCGTAGAGGAGTGCCAGGGCTACTTCTGCCCTAAAAAACTCGACAAGAGCGTGCACAACTCTGTTGGCTGATCTTTAGCAGATAACAATCAATTTGCGCTTTGATGCAAAAGTGTTAATATCGCTCAAGTTCGTAGTACGGTTCGCTACGACGAGGTTTCTGCGAGAGGCTAAAGGCCATAGTTACTCAATTAATCATAATTGTCGTCGACCTTAACGGATGGAGTGTCCTGTGACAGTGCCTCAACTGCCTCTCGCGGCTTTTATGATTGATGTCAGTGGTCAGATTTTGCACTGGAATTCGGCATGTGAAAATATCACTGGGTATCTAGGCGAGCAGATTAAAGTGAAAAAAATAGAGCGCTTTTTGGAGCTTAATCCCGATGATAAATTGGTATTACTTGGTCAAACCGAAAATCGGATATATACAGCTCACCTGAACCGTGCTGACGGGCAGCGCATTGCTATTCGCACGATGTTTTCCGCGGAGCCATTAGGGACTTGCCCGACAGTCAGTGTAATTCTGCTGCCAGCGGAGCTACCTAGTACTTCTCTAGTCCTTGATCTCACAATTGGCGGGGTGATCGAAGAACTGCCTGGTGTCTTCTACGTAATCGATGAGAGCTTCCATTTGGTTTTATGGAACCGTCAGCTCGAGGATGCACTTGGGATGAGCGCTGAAGAGATCCGCTCTATCAAGGTTCAACACCTTTTTGACGCACGTGATCGTTGTGTAATTGTTCAGAAAATCGCGGAGGCATTCGAGCAGGGGCACTCATCAATTGAAGCAGAACTCGTGGGCACTCAAGGCAAGCGCACTCAATACCTTTTCCATTGTACTCGAACAATTCTAGCGGGACGACCTTGTATATTTGGGACAGGTCTAGATATTTCGGCGAGAAAAAGAGTCGAGCGCAGCCTGCAAGTACGCGAGCGTGCTTTGTACGCAAGCGTTAATGCAGTCCTAATCACTCGCTGTGTAGGGGACGAGGGTGACCACGAGATTGAATACGTCAATCCTGCCTTCGAGCAGATCACCGGTTACACGCTTACAGAAATTCAAGGGCGCAATCTCGATTTTATGCGCGTCGAAGGCAGCGACGTCCATGACTATGAACGCCTATATGAGGCCTTTCGTCACGGGAAGAGTGTACGTTGCGTAGTGCGAAACCGGAAGAAGAACGGAGAGATTTTCTGGAACGATCTTCGCGTCGATCCTGTCATAAGCGTCAATGAGGATGTTACTCATTTCGTCGCTGTAATTGCAGACATAACTGAGACTAGGCATTACGAGCGACGTTTACACCACTTGGCGCACCATGATTCACTTACCGGTCTCGCAAATCGCATGTTGTTGTTGGAACGCTTACAACTTGCTATCGATGAGGCAGTGCGTAACCGAACACTTGGGGCCTTGGCCTTCCTCGATCTCGACAACTTTAAACACATTAACGATAAGTTAGGGCATGACTCGGGGGATGCTGTACTGCGCGAGATTGCTGAACGGTTGCGTGCAAACGTGCGAGAGCATGATACGGTTGCCCGATTCGGCGGCGACGAATTTATACTCCTAATAAATGAGCAGCCAAGCCATGAACACGTAGCTGACTTACTAGAGCGTATTCGACGCAGCGTAAGCACACCAATGCTCATCAATGGGCATGAGATTGTGCCAAGCACAAGCATCGGCGTTAGCGTCTTTCCTCATGACGGTAATGAGGTTGACCAAGTCATGCGTGCTGCGGACGCTGCTATGTACCATGCAAAATCGCTGGGCAAGAACAATGTTCAATACTATTCCACTGAGCTGGGTGAGGCTGCGCGAGAACATTTGCTCTTGCAAACCAGCCTGAGCAGTGCCATTGCCACTGACGAGCTAATGCTGGGCTTTCAGCCGAGGATCTGTCTGCGCAGCGGTAGGGTAATTGGGGCTGAGGCTCTAGTACGTTGGCAACGGCCCAACTACGGTATGCTCGCGCCGGATAGCTTCATCCCAGTCGCGGAAGAAACAGGCTTAATCATACCCCTCGGCGAGTGGGTACTAAACGAAGCTTGTAAGGCGTTAAAAGCGTTATCAGCGGTAGGTATTAACGACTTTTTTATCTCAATTAATTTATCCGCACGTCAATTACGAAATCGTCTTTTTGTTGATGTGGTAAAAGATAATCTCCGAAATCATCAAATTTGCCCATGCAATCTTGAGCTGGAAGTGACAGAAAGTCAGTTAATGGACAACCCTAAGGATGCTAAAAATGCACTTTTTCAACTTAAGGCGTTAGGCGTGCGTTTGTCAATCGACGATTTTGGCGCTGGTTACTCAAGTCTCAGCCACTTGCGCAACTTTCCAGTTGACTACATAAAAATCGATCGGTCGTTTTTAAACAACCTCGACGTGGATGAGAATGACGTCATTCCCCGTGCCATTATTGCACTAGGTCATAATCTGAAACTGCAGGTTGTGGCGGAAGGCGTTGAGACGCAGGAACAGTTGGACTTTCTGCGTTTCCATGACTGCGACCAGATGCAAGGGTTTTACTTCAGCCCAGCTGTGCCGTATGACGAACTGCAAGATATGATTCTTAAAAAAGTCATTTTGACTTCCTAAAGGTTTTTAAATCTTTGCATGAGATCGCCAGTGCCTCACTACTCGGCGCACACCCTGACATTGCCGTAGATCGCCATCAAAAATTTCCACTTGCTATACGGCGTTATCACTGGTGCGTAACCCTTGATTCGACAAGTCGTGCAACCTTGCACCTTTTCCCGTTTTAGAGGGCTACTGTCGTTGTGCGACAAGTTCCCATTGGGTACTACCTAGCAGGTGGCAACAGAATGTAGCGCGGCAGTTTGTAGGCTAGGGTCGCCGTGTCATGATAGGTAGTTCAGAGCTGAAATATCGATGTTTTTTTCATACTACCCGGTCACCTAAGGGTCGGCAGCGAGCTTTTCGAAAACAGCGTTGCATCAGCTCCGCTGGCCATTCAAAATAGCCGATGATTGATAACGATCAAAAGTGACATAATTTTGGTTCGCTAGAATATATATTATTTTAATGACAGCAATAAGTATGCCTCAGCTGTTCAGCGCGACTGCAGCCGTCTGCCTCAACGGCGCATGCACTGCATTAACTAGTTGCATCAATTGAATTTTAGCCACTAGAAAGGTAGCGGATTCCGAGTGAGAGACGACGTACGCTTTAAAACTCTAAGTCCGGACAGTTTCTGAATATAAAAGCTATTTCGATTCCAAGATATGAAGAGGCAAAAACTTCAGGTCCATATTTTGCTTATGTTGACTAATTCTTTAAAGACTGCTGTGTTGTCATGGCTCAAAAGGCTTGGCGAAAATCTGGAAAGACGTATCGCACAGTTGGCGATACGAAATGGATGGTCAGAATCAGAGGAATTCTATTTATTCGAGAAACGCCGGATGCATAATTAAGGGGCTGGAAAAATAGCGGACAATTAACGGCACTTAGGCTATCACTTGTAGCGGTTTGTATTTCCTACCAGTGACCGTCTCCAGGTGTTATTTCAATTCTATAGCGTATGCTGGCACGACGTTAAAAGAACCAAAGGAATGCTTTTTTTCAAGTAAATACCTCTTGTCGAATTTAAAAATTTATTCTTCTTCTTTGTTTGCCCGACTCTGAAAATCCAGGATTATGTTTTTTGAGCCAGTATTCTCGTTGTACAATGGGTAATAATGTATTTGAGAACTACATAGGTAGGAGCATGTGGGGGGGTAGCATGAGCTGTGACACTAACCGCTCACGGAAACATAAGCCTTTGTTTCGCAATGTTAATATATATACACTTCTCGCATTGTGTTTGATCGTTGTAACATCGGTTCTATTTTATGGTTCGCTTTTATGGCTTATTTGTAGTGAGTAGTGAATCGCCACGGGTTTCATAGACACTCACGATCCGCTGGAAATACTGCCTTTCATATTCGACCGACGGCAAGTCATTGCTCAAGCTGTGCCGGCGCTTCGGATTGTAAAACATATGATGTAATCGAAGACATCAGCTTTGCTTCTTCTCGGGTGCCGTAGTCTTGCGTCGGATTCGCTCCCTTTCTAGAGATCTGGAAGAAGCTCTGGGCCGCAACGTTATCGTGGCAGATTCCTCGTCGGCTCATGCTTTGCTGCAGATTGCGCTGGTCGAGGAAGTCGCGCCGGTCATAGCTTCTGAACTGACTACCCTGATCAGAATGCAGCGTTACCATATTCTTGGGCGGCCGTCGCCAAGCCGCCATCGTGAGCGGATTCATTGCCATCTCTCGCTCGATGCGTGAACTCATCGACTAGTCAATTAGTCGGCGCGAAAAGAGATCAAGCACTACGGCCAAATCTAACCAGCCCTCATAAGTGCGGACGTATGTAATATCTGTTACCCAAACGCGGTTGGGGTTTTTGCACGTTAAATTGGCGTTGAAGATAGTTGAGCGCCACGAGCGAAGGCGCGCCGCTACGCTTGTGTTTGCGCCTGGCGTAACAGGTTTGCGAATGAAACCTGGTCGAGCTCATAAGACGGTGGACGTGATTAATGCCGCATTGCTCACCGAGTTCACGCAGATCGTCGCTGACTTTCCGATAACTATAGACGCTTCCCCAAGCGAGGGCTCCTTAAATCGGCGCGGGTAGCCGCTGGTCTTTCTTGGTGCAATGGCTTTCGGGATTCAGTTGTTAGGCATAGAAGCCGCTCGGCTGCACCTCGAGCACTTTGCACAGCCGGCGCACCATGCATTGGTCCTGTAACTCTGCAATTAACGTGTACATTACCCGGACGTCTTGGCAAAGTACACCGCGGTCTTTTTCAATATGTCGCGCTCCTCAGTGACACGCTGAGCTCGGCCTATAAGCGACGCTTCTCGTCGCACTGGGCATCGACTGCCTTGCGTTCAGCCTCAGGCACACCGTGGCGCTTCGTTTAGCAATACAGGTTGTGGATGCTTACCGCGAGCCGCTCCGCTACTTCGCTCGCCGGGTGCCCACGCTGGGCTACCTGCTTGACTGCTGCTATCTTGAATTCTTCTGTGTACCGCTTGCCACCCATACGTTCTCCTTGTGCCCGAGATTATGGCTCAGGAGTGTCTACGGTAGTCGTGGCAATTAAAACTGAAGTGCTCAGCCTTGTGCATCTCGTTGTGCCGCCACGCTGCACACGAACTTAACGGTCAACGTCTCTCCTATCAGCTCGAAAAGCATGTCGATATTTGTACTTAAGAGCGCACGTGTAGCGCATTCAATTTGAAAGGAAGATTGGCTCGAAAAGCTCTCTTCAAGTAAATTCAGAATTTCGCTGCGTGATTGATTGATGTGTAATAAAGGTAACCATGGAAATTCGGCTCGATGTTTCTCTGCGCTGCGCAAGAACATCACGTTCACGAGGGTGGGATTTAGCAAAAGAGAAAATTTCGCCATGTAATCACGCCACGTTTTGATAATCCCGAAGCTCGGAGACTGTCCAACCTCATTCCTTTCTAACAGAACCTGTACCAGTTCAGCACGCAAGGACATGATTGATTTTCCTTCGGTGGAACAAACTACACTTTAGTCATGCAAGCAGAGTGCAGCGACTTAGCTTACACCCAAGCAGCGAAACTTGCAGCGTCGTCCTGGCAAAGAATGTCTTTCAAGTGCACGGCGTAAACTGCTTGGAAACGACGGTCTGGCAGCGCACGCTGGTCCGTGGTGATTGGATCAAGGTACTGCTCGACAGGATCGAACCGGGCTGCGAGATCGGAATGGAAGCATGTAGCGGCGCGCACCACTGGGCCGGGTTGCTACAGGCAAAGGGATACACGGTGCAGCTAATCGCTCCGCAGTTCGTTAAGCCCTATGTGAAGAGCAACAAGAATGACGCGAACGATGCCGAAACGATCTGTGAAGCGATGAGCCGGCCGAGCATGCGTTTCGTCGCAGTTAGAACCGTCGAGCAACAGGATATCCAGGCCGTACACCGGGTGCGCTCGGGCCTGATGGATCAGCGCAAGGCGAAGGCCAACCAGCTGCGGGGCGTGGCGTCCGAATATGGATTGGTGGCGCCGAAAGAACTGCTGCACTTGAGGTTGGCAATCCCCCGGTGGCTCGAGGGCGAGGAAAACGTGCTAAACGAACGTTTTCGTCGGCTGTTGCGTGGGCCGTGGCGAGATCTGCTGGCTTTCGATGAGCGTATCGAGGAACTCGACCGGGAGATCGAACAGCTCGCTCGGCAAGACGGAGTGTCCGTACGGTTGCAGCAAGTGCGTCGCGTCGGGCCGCTTACCGCGACGGCATTGCTGGCAACGGTTGGAGTCCCGAGTCAGTTTTCTAACGGTCGACAGATGGCTGCTTCATTTGGGCTTACGCGCAAGCAAAGCAGCTCTGGAGGAAAGGAGCGCTTGCTCGGTATAAGCAAGCGGGGCGATGCTTACCTGCGCAGTTTGCTGGTGCATGGCGCCCGGGCTTCCCCGAACGGCACAAGCGAAAACGGATCGATTAAGTATTTGGGTGATGCTTATCGCGATGACGCGACACCCGAATATTGCCGCGGTAGCGTTGGCGAACATGACGGCCCGTATAGCTTGGGCGATGCTTGCTAGAGGAACAGACTACCAACGTAAAGCCGCGTAGCACAACTGTAGAAGTACCTGAAGAAGTATTCGAAGCATGATTGCATGACAAGCCGCATGATGGCCAACATGTCGAACTGACGCTGATGAAACCCGATAACGTCTGAGGCCTCCAAGCCCGTCGAAGCGATAGAGAGTCAGCGCGCGAATAGCCCATCAGGGTCTTGCACCTGGACAGGTGCAGTAGTACGAGACCGGATATACGTGAGCAGTCGTACCTCATAGCCTGAAGACGGATTGTTTGCAAACGAGGAGGAGTCCATATACGGACACTCAAACGCTGCGGATCGCTCTACTGCAGATTCAAGCGCGCGCCTTGTCAGTGCAGGACTGCTAACATCGTATGCTTCTTTCGGCCGTCCAAATCATCGAATGTCACGTCGCCCTGAAACAGATAAGCGGAACGACCCGCTGACCGCTCATCAGATTGAACGCGCGCTTTACATAGCGGAGTGCGAGGGCGTAGGTCCGGCGTTGGCCTTCATGGAGGAGGTGGGCGTGTCACGCCTCCTTGCGCTTCGTGTCCTTACATCACCGACCCATATTCGCTCGCAAGAGCGAAGGGGCGTTCGAAGTTAGCAGCTTTACTCGCGTCGCTTTCGACGACTCAATGAAGCGCTTATTCTCAATGCCTCATTTTTGTGTAACGAACGGTCAGATAGCTCGGTCGCGTTCTGTTTGGACAGAGTACATGTCATCGCTAGCTTCTCATCATTTACACCAAGTGTTGGTCCAGGCATTTAGTAGTCAGCCGGTCCGTAAGTCGTAGGGGTCGCCGGCGCCGGCCAGTAAGTGCACCAGTAAGAGCATGGTGGCCCGCGCGGACGACAAGGCTGACATAGACGCCATCCGGTGCTTGCTGGCAGACCTCCCCAGATTCAAAGTCCATTGCCAGTCATGCCATCCACCACAAAATCAACGCGATTGCCCGTGTTCTCGATGACCTCCCTGACCTCATTGACTGTAGCGCAACCGGTGACGCTACAGGTTTCATCATCGCCGGTGAAGAGGCGGCCAAATACCCAGCCGAAAGGGTCAAGGTACACATGCAGCACGTACTGGGTCATGTTCATCTCGCTCAATAACTTTTTAGTAACCAATTGCGCATCGACGCTTAGACGTGCATACAAAAGGCCTAGATGGCGTTTTCAAGTGCGCAGCAAGCAAAGTATGAACCGGACGTAGAGAAAGCGCGAGCGGGTCCTCGGCCGCTGCTTGGACGCGAGCGGGCCTCCACGCCTTGGCACAACGGACGATGACGTCACATTAAGCCGCTGACACGCTGCTGGTACTGGCCACGTTGTCGGCCAGCGTTCCGGCAGCGCCACCCTTAATGTCGTGCAGCTCCTTGGACAGTTGGGCGTTCTCGGTGAGCACCGCGGCCAGCGGCATCGGCTTAGGCCGGCGACGCACCGACCGTGTGCAGTGCACCTGGCGCCGCCAGGGAATTAATGATGGATCCTGCAAACCAACGCCGCCGATCACAAACGGCGGTGCGCTAGTTAGCTTGGCTGAGGTTGACCCATGGCTGGTCAATTGCAAACGATACAGGTCCGGTTGTAGTACATCAAACGGCGCCTCCTGTTCGAGCGGGAGAATCAAGACTTCTATACACAACAGCCAAGCATGTTGTTTAGTAACGACCTCGACCGCCCTATCACCGTCTACGGAATCGCGTCGAGTAAGGATCGCACCATGCAGCCCATCGTGCAGACGCGCGATCTGGTCGGGCGTATTAAGGGGCATGCCCGCGAGATCCGAGCCGTCCCCCAGCGGCAGCTGAGCAGGTGGAAAAGAAGGGTCATGTGCAGCTGATTCAAGATCATGTGTTTCATCCTAGCAAAGCATGCGATATGGGGCGTGGACGAAGACGATTTCATCGCCAAATACATCGAAGCAGGTTACAACCTGGTTAGCAGGGGTGCAAACGGCGTTATTCCCGGCGGCCGTCTCGGACGCACAGTCCGGCGTACTACAAAGTACTCCGAGCTAAAGAACAGCAACACAATGAGGCCGGCCATTGACCAATAGCGGTTTAGAAACGGCGCAGTGGAAAAGTGCCGCTCGATGTGTCGACGGCCGCTGCTGTCGTAGCGTTTCCATATATCACGGACAAGACAAGACCCGACGCTCCGCGCGCGTGTCAGTGAAGAGGAAATCGCCGGCAGTCAAGCCGACGCTTTGATCACTCTATTACCAGCAGCGTTTTTACCGTTCCCTGCCAGCAGAAAGCCTAAGCAACTTGGTGGACTAGTGCCGCTCGATGTTGCGCCGGCCCCTGTTGCCGCGGCGCTCTCGGCTCCCAAAACAAAGTCCAAACCTGCCGCCCGCGCGTCTGCGGCAAGTAAAGCGGTGGTTAAGCCCGATGCTTCGACAACTCTCCCGCCACCGACGCCTTAGCGGTTTCTTGCCGACAGAAGGCTCTAACACCGCCGGCCGCTCCACAATCGATGGCTGGAATCACACGAAATAGTCAGTAGACCATACAGTCGTTTCCGGGGTGCAGGTGTGCCACACCGAGACCCTGATGGCGCGGCGAGATATTCTGCCCGCAATTTTTAAACAGGAGTAAGCGAACTTGTCCGCAACGCTCTCACCAACGAAATTAGCGGCGCGCTACGATGCTTGCCCACCTGTCGACCTGACGATTGCTGAATAGGCAAGCACTATTCTTTGATTTGAATCAAACCGACATACTTTCTGCTCCATCAGAATACAGTGCAATTAACGTCTGAGGAGACGTTACTACCGGAGCCGGCGGTCGGGAAATATACCGGCACTAACATCTTAAGGTCGCATTCGCGGACTTTTCATTGCTTGCCAATCGCGCAGGCTGACGCGCTAAATAGGTCTATACCCTGCGATCATTGCCGAAGTAAAGGAGTAGCCGACCGGATGAAGAAACTGGCACCCAGGGCTAGGCCAAATGGTGCGGAAGCAACCTTTCTACAGTACGGCGCGGACTCCGCGCGAGTATGGCAGCTCGGCTTAATCAGGTTCTCTCGCAGGTTTTTGGTTGGCCAAGCGCAGACATGAAAGTGCGGTGTCGATTTCGTCAATTGTGTCGATTCGCCTTTATGCGCGCGGCTGGTTACCAGAATTGCTTGCTACAGGTGGCTGGGAGCCGCTCGGCCTCGTCCGCCTGCGTTTCACGATAAACGCGGATCACATCGGAACACGCATCCTGAGCCTTAATGAAAATTCGCTAGGCCCGATTCCAAGGCCGTCTCCGCCCCGGCGTGTCCGATAAATGCCTTTAGGCCCATCCTATGCACAGGGTAACGCTACCGCGCGCAGCCCTGCTTGGAGCAGAAGTTTGTGTCAACGATTTGGCCTGGTCCAGTCACATAGTGGTTTGCGCGCCCGCCGCCAGCGGAGCATGATCTAGAGCACGCATAACGGCACTGCGTGTGTGTCCATGAATTTAGACGGCGAATATCCTAAAAGAAAAGCGCCTGCCGGCGCAGAGGCGAATCTGACCCTTGAAGGTCCTTGACCGTTCGTTAAAGCTGCAGAGAACACTGATCTACAAGCCAACTCGCCTGTCTAAGATAACTTCTGAATTTAGCGCTAAATGATGCTTGCTATTCCTTCTCACAAGAATATAGTTTGCTTGGTTGCTACTTGATACATATAACGTTAGATATTGAATTGCAGAAAACTCTTGAGGGGTATCGCAATGGGTTCGCCGACTTTGCGCGGTGCTGCACTATACGTGCGGGCTTCAACCGAACATCAAAAATATTCGACAGCTCATCAGGAATTAGCGTTGAGAGAATATGCTGAGCAGCATAGTTATGAAGTGGTTTGTATATATCGTGACGAAGGGAAAAGTGGCTTAACCCTTGACGGACGGGAAGGGCTGGTAAACCTTCTCGTCGACGTTCAGACTGGTCAAGCAAATTACGTAACAATTCTTGTCTACGATATAAGTCGGTGGGGGCGTTTTCAGGATGTTGATGAGAGCGCTTACTACGAGTACGCGTGTCGAAAGGCCGGGGTCATGGTTACTTACTGCGCGGAACCTTTCACAAATGATGGCTCACCGATGGCGACATTGCTCAAAAGCTTGAAGCGCGCAATGGCCGCAGAATACAGCCGAGAGCTCTCGGCTAAAGTTCTTAGTGCTCAATGTCGCTTCTCAGCCGCTGGGTACAGGCAAGGGGGAACAGCGGGATATGGCCTTAGACGGCAGTGCATTTCAGTGAAAGGGGGTCTGACCCGTAAGCTCGAGATGGGAGAACGAAAAAATTTACAAACTGATCGGGTCGGGTTGGCCCATGGACCCTACAAGGAAGTCGAAGTAGTAAAAAGAATTTTTGAAATGTGTGCAACGAAACACATGATGGATATGAGAATTGCCGAGATTCTTAATAAAGAAGGACTTATAAATCAGAATGGTAGACCATGGAATAGCCGCACTATCAAAGAAATTCTTACAAACGAGAAATATGCAGGCACGTTAGTCTTTAACCGGTACACCCAGCCGCTCAGGAGTTTGCGACGTCCGAATGCATCAGATAAGTGGATTAAAGTCGAGAACGCCCTGCCAGGTATCGTTAGCATCGATATTTTTAATCAAGCGATGCAGGTTCGTTCTCGGCGCAAGAGGCGATGGACCGATAGTGAAATATTTTTTGGACTGCTTGAGATACTGAATAAGCATGGGGAGATATCATTCGATCTAATCGAGAAAAGTGACCTGCCGCTGGAGATGTCATACGCATCGCATTTCCGTAAGCTGGTGGAAACGGTTGAAGCGGCAGGCCTCGCTGGCCCGGCGTTATTTCGAGCAACCATGATTCAACACAGACTTCGATGCATAACGAAAAGCATTGGAAAAGAGCTGGAAGGTTGTGCGGTGGCAGCAAACATTCGCATACAGAAGCTATCGACGTTTTCGTACTGCATTAATGGCTATAAGATACGCTTGTTGTGCACTCGATGCCGCCATGATTACCGCTACCCTCGTTGGAGGATTACACTGCGCCAACACCCAATAGCTGACTTTATCCTCTGGCTCCGTATGAATGAAACTAATGAAGTGGTTGAACAGATGTATTTTCTGACCGTCCAAGACTTCCGCGAGTATCAGTTTCTTTGGCCATCGACAAAGTCACTAGGACGCTATCAGCACTTCACATGCACATCGATACCGCAGCTTTTGACTGAACAACTAGGAGCAACAGTGGCTGCTGTCGACATACCGCAGACGTAAAAAATTTCGAACAACACCCTTGATCCCGCTCTAGGAGGGCATGGGACTGCGTAGACTATGGGTCGCGTGAATCTGACGCCAAAGATCAGCGCCAGAGTCTGAGTTAGTTCCGGACGCCGAGGGTCTCCGCTTGCGCCATAGCTCCAGTAACCTTGAAAGCTCCCTCCGCGGCGATATGGTGGCGGATCTGCTGCTCACGCGCTTGTTGGTTATACACTCGTGCAATGTCAAGCGCAGTCACTCCAGATTGATTGGTCGCGGTTACGTCACTGTGGGGAAGGAGCAGTTCCACGCATTTCTCGTTGCCGCTAGACGCTGCCCACATCAATGCCGTCCACCCATCTGTATCGCCTGCCAATGGGTCACTAGCTGGTAACAGCAATTCAACGCAATTAGGGTGCCCAAACGCAGCAAGCATCAAAGCAGTCTCCCCATCCCTGTCGCTTTTGGTGGCATCGCTCCAAGGCAACAGCAACTCAACAAAGAACGCCTCGCCCTCAACAGACGCAAGCATCAGTGCAGTGCGACCCCAAGAATCTCTGTCGCGAGCTGCACCCGGGTTGCGTTCTAAGATCCGTTTGATCTCACGCAGGTTCTTACGCTCAACAGCTGAAAAAATGTCCACGTTATGTACCCCAGCAGCAGCGCTTAGCCTGCCATCAAGTACAGGATATCAAGCACAGTGGAAGTTACAATGGCAGGGACGCAGGCCCTTTTGGTAATAGCTGCCGTTGTTTTTAAGATTGATCCTTAGTAGCTCAGCAACGTCCGGCGCACGAGCAATCGCAATAATTGGTGAGGATTTGACGACTTCTGATCCGTATAATTCTTGGCTCGAGGTGCTTAGGTGCCTGGCTGCTAAGGATAATCGTATGGCTCTGCAAGCATGTGTTGAGTGCGGATATCGCTCTACTTTTGTAACCCGATGCCCTCAATATGGAAGAAAACCTGCCACAGTTGCTCTACGAGCTGTCGGGGCTGTAGCTGCGGCTGTCGTTGTCTACATGGCCTTCCAGTATTCCGCTCAGGCTGGTGAATGGCAGGACGCTGGCGGGGTCAGACGTGCTCAATACCACTCGCATTGTTCACTTTTAAATTATTAATACTGCTGGCATGGACAAAATAAAAAAAATGCTGGACCTGTACAGGGCGGTCGCCGAAAGGGACACCGGCTTGGCTCTGGTGCAAATTATGGATGAGGGACGCAGGAATCCACATGTGCTAGTGGCATTCATACTGCTAGGACAGCTGCCCAGATTTTGGACGGAGTTTGCCCCTGAGTTGCAAGAGCACGCAGGTCAAATTGCCCTTTGCGGATGCGATGCATGAGCTCGACGCTAAGGATAGTAATGGCAGCGTAAGCGATGCTCTTCATGCCCAGCATAGTGCCGAGCCTGGACTTCACGTTGCGATGGTCCTGCTCGATTAGATTGTTCAGATATTTTGACGAGCGTAGCTGCGTCAAGTTAGGAAGCCGGTCCTGCTCTTGAAGTTCACGGACGGCACGGTGGGAGGCAGCGTAACCATCAAGTGTGATGGTTTCGGGAGGCCGGCGTTGTGAACGCACGGCTTTGCGAAAGAACGCCTTTGCTGAGGCGACGTTGCGCCGCGGGCTGAGCCGGAAGTCGACGGTTTTGCCGGAAGTATCAACAGCCCGATAGAGATAAGCCCACCGGCCGCAGATCCTCACGTAGGTCTCGTCTACTCGCCAAGAGGTGCCAGCCGGCATTGCGAAGCGGCTCCAGCGTTTGTCGAACTCCGGTGCATACCGCTGAACCCAGCGAAGGATTGTCATGTGAGAGATCGACAAGCCTCGCTCGGCCATCATTTCGACCAAGTCCCGGTACGAGAGTTTGTAGCGCAGGTACCAGCGCACGCACAAAATGATGATCTCTTGTTCGAAGTGTCTGCCTCTGAACAGGTTGCTCTGGCTCGGGTGGGTACGCATGTCGGGCAAAGGCCGTCATTCTAGCCCAGCTGCAGTTTGCACCAGAGCCACTTGACGAAGCTCCGCTCGTCAAAAAAAATCTGAACAACCTAATAGAGCGAGACCATCGCAACGTGAAGTCCAGGCTGGACACGATGCTGGGTCTGAAGAGCTTCACTTGCGCTGCGACGACAATTCGTGGCGTCGAGCTCGTGCATCGCATCCGAATAGGGCAGTTTGACCTGCGTTTTCTTGCAATTCAGGGGCAAACTCCGTCCAAAATCTGGGCAGCTGTTCTTGCAGCATGAATGTCACTATCACATGTGGATTCGTGCGTCCTTCATCCATAATTTGCACCATAACCGTTTTTTAATAACGGCTAAGGCAACTGCAGGCATTTCGGCGGTACAAATATGCGTCAGTCTCGGTCCGGAACGGGTCAGTTGGCAGCTTGTATCGCCAGCGCCGACGTGAAGAGAAAGTACGCATCGACCTTACCGCTTTGGCGGTTTTAGGAAACGTATGGGAAGGCGGTTCTCGAGGCGTCCTCCGCATGAGATACGGCGTACCCTCACTCGTCAAAACGTTGCTGTTGCGCACGGTCAAAGTGTCAGCTCAGATGCGGCTGGGGCTGGTGTAGCTGGGCTGGCTGGATAAATAAAGCGAGTGTAGACTTTAGCATCTTGTTCACCGTGTTGATAAGGATAAAAATGAGCCGCAGCTATGAGATCCATCCACGACCGGCCAGCTTGGGGGCTGGGTGGAGCTTAACGCTGATCGAAAACGGGCAGGAGGCGGGCGGCGGTGTCTTTCAGGTCGACCAGGAACAAGCTGCTGCTGGCATCGCATGGTGGAACGGGTTGACAGAGGAGAAGCGCAGACACTGGCTTATGATGGCGGCTTCGGCAATGCCAGCCGCCGCGCGTCATGCTTACCTCCTCGCCGAAGCGTACAACGATGCGCTTGACGAGGCTGAAGCATGGGCTGGAGCCAAGTCCTGAATGACGGGCCTCCAGACTAGATTCTGTGTTCTTATTACTGGTATCGCCAGCACAGCTCCGGCATCCAGGTGCCGCGAGGTTCCTGCGACAAGACAGCCGTTACTAGTGTCGGGCTGGCTGGTAAGCAATGCTAAACCGCTGCGCCAGTTGCAGAAGGCGTTTGTCTTGCGTCCACAACTGAGAGCCTGGCGTCAGCAACGCTGACGTCAACAGCGTCAGATCGACTAGGTCACATCCGAGCCCGAACAACTGTTCACGCTCGATCAGCTTTCTTACTTCATCGAGATTTGCTTGTCGTGCCTGCGGAAGCGTTGCGATGTCGGTTAGCGTGCGCGCCCGCGGTGCCGGCGGCGTGCCACACGCTAGTTCTGTCACGATCATTGGATGCGTTAGCGCCAGATCCAGTGTAAGTAGAGTGACAAGGACTTCGTTGCGACGCCGGAAATGATCGACCCACACCGAGGTATCGACCAAAACACCGCCCGTCATGCCAGTTCGGCGCCCCGGCGCGGCACCTCGGGCATTTCCGGGGATGCGCCCCCGAGCGCCGCGAGCCGTTTTGCAGCCTGCACCCGGACAAAGGTTTTGATCGCCTCGCGGAACAGGTCTGCCCGATCCATCTCCGGGTCGGCCATGTCCAGGGCTTTCGCGTACAGCTCGTCATCAATCGTCACAGTTGTTCTCACAATGCCTCCATCATCAAATATGAGCCGATTTTGCATCAGACTGAGCATCTCCGCAAGCGTCCTGGAGTGCGTAGCGCTGACACATCCGGCGCGCGTGTGCCAGTAGCAGAGTTGCGACCGGAGCGAGACGAGATGCGGTGTGGCGCCGGTCCAGGCCAAAACTGAGGCGAACGCCGCTTCGGAAAGAGAAGCAGCGACGCAAGAAATCGGCCAAGTGCTAAATGACAGCAGGCCCAACAATAATTCGACTTAATACTGGCTAAGTCGAATGTATGGTTTTGACGCCCCATTTAATACCTGTTAAGCTACCGCTAACCCTGCTCAGCCATTGTCATGACAACTTCGACTTCCTTAGTTCCCTGCCGCGCAATTTCGCGAAACCGGTGTGGCGTGCGCTGTACAAATGGCCGCGATGCCTTGGAGTCCGCATGAGCCGGCCGCCGTTCTCCCTCAGCGACGACCAGGCGCGTGATCTTTTGCAGGGTGTGGCGCCGCTGCTCGAACGCTATCCGGTCGATCCGCGCGACCACCGGCCGTTCCTGCGCGCGTTCATGCGTGTCGTGCACGCCGTCACCGGCAAACTGTATGGCCCCGACATTTATCGGCGACTGCTGCGCGCCTATGCACCGGGCCGTAGTCCGTCGACGTCGACCATCGCCACCGAACGCGGTGACCTCGAGCGCGAGCTGGCTGCGGCGGTCCTAACATCCGCGCCATCCTCTGCTGGACCGGCCTCATATCTAGCGGCGGCCAATGCGCCGGCGCTTGACCTGTCTTTGATCCGCACCGCGTTCGCCGAGCAACTGCCGCAGTTCGCCCGCATGGCCGTTCAGGCTAGTCGCGACACGCAGGTCGAGTATTTACAGGCGCGGCTGCGTGACATTGAACGCTCAACGGCAGACGCAAAAGCTGCTGCGGCCCGTCTCGCCGCAGAGTTGCAGGAACAGACCGGGCGCGCCGCCCTGCTCGCCCAAGAACTCGCAGCGAGCCAGGCGGCGTTGGCGCAACAGCAGCAGGTCGTGGGCAGCCTTACGGAAGAACTAAAGGGGCAGCGTTATTTCGCAATGCAGGCGATCGAGATGGGACGGGGCGAAACCCGACTTGTAAAAGAGCGCGTCGCTGAGCTGCAGGCAAAGAACGACCGGCTCGAGACCATGGTCGACCATCTGCGCATGGCGCGCGGTAATTCCGGAGGCATGCGATGAGGGATACCGCCGATGACCTGGCGATCAGGAGCGAGGGCGACCTCATCGTGGCCGCAGGCTGGCAGGCGGTCGAGGTCTGGCTCGAGGGTGTGCGCCATAATGGCGGCGACTATAGCCAGGAGACGGCCAACACGTACAATTATCATGTGGCGAAACTGCGCTGGTACTGCAACCGCATCGGCGTGGCCCCCGTGCACTGGACGCAAGCCCACGCCAACGCGTTCATTGCGTTCTTGCGCGACCTGCCCCTGGACTGTCTGTGCCGGAAGATCGAAACGGGACGCATGCGTCCCGGGCCCGACGGCAGCGAAGCGCCCGTGCTGCGTTTCGCTCGGGCCGATGAACCTGGCTATACGCCCTTCCGCACTGCCCCCTCCCCCGGCAGCCGCGACGATATCCTGCGCTGCGTACGCGCCCTGTTCAATGAGCTGCATGACGACGGTGTTATCCGCCGTAATCCGATGGCAAAGGTCAAAACCCGGAAATCGCGGCGGATAAATGCGGAGCGCTCGCTCGACCTGGATTTATATGCCTATGTGCTCGATTATCTCGATGCGCTACCCGTGCTGAGTGACGCAGCAGCCCGCCTGCGCGTCCGTGACCGGTTCGCGTTTGTCGCACTGCGCGAGCTCGGGCTACGCGCGTCCGAACTGGTGGGCGTGCGCATGCGCGACGTGTATCCGCTAACGGATCCGAAGACCGCCCGGACGTACTGGATCCTGAAAGTCGGCGAGGAACACGCCAAGGGTAGTACGGCGCGTGATGTGCCGATGACGCGGGCAGTGTTCGAAGAACTGATGACGTACCGGAACGTCTTCGGTCTCCCGGCGGTGCCAGAACGTGGTGAAGAATACGGCCTGTTGCTGTCGGTGCAGACCAAGCCAGTGGCGATCGGGAACCAATTGCTAACTGAGGCCAAGTCCCGACGCTACTTCCGGGCCTGGGCCAGCCTAACGTCGCGCAAGAGCCTGTACCAGATCGTCACGGACCGGCTCGACCAGGTCGCTCTGTCGCTCGAACGGGACGGCCGCGGCGGCGAGGCCGCCCAACTGCGCGACGTGTCTCCGCATTGGTTACGTCACACCTTTGCCAAAGCGTTGATTGTGCGTGGCCGGGACATCCGAGTCGTGGCCGAATCCTTGGGTCACGCTAGCGTGACGACGACCATGGCCTACACCCGGCAGAGTGCGCTCGACCAGATTCGAGAATATGGCCGTGATGGCGATGACGACCTAGCGACGCAGGCGACACCTCATGTCGGCTGAACTAAAGAGGACATTAAGGGTTGCCGGACCGAAAAGAAGAACCCTATCTTAGGAAAGTCCTTGAGGTAGACCCACATACCCGAACCGTTCGCGGTTTCGAGCGGGAGGCATGGCTCAGCGCGCGAGGTTTAAGCCTTCGTTATGCGTCATACAAAAGTAAGTCTGCGAACTCCTGCGGTGATGTATTGTTTTTCTAGTTGCCTTGCTTTTTGGTTCACGATTTGCTTCTCATTCTGGAAGAGGAGTTACACCTCGAGGCAGCCCCTCGATCAGTTCGTCGGATCGGTCGGCTCGCAGTGAACCCTTTAATTCGCACCTGGGACATTATCCGGATGGCTGCTTTACTAATGTTTTTAAGGCAACAAATATTTCGCGGATTTGCAGCAGCGGTTGCTTTCCGTTTTAACCGCTCTCTACAACAAATTCTTCTGAACGAGCAAGGCTGGACGGCGCCGGCCGGATGGAGGAGTTTGTCATGCAGCTCAAGATCAAAAAAATCCAGCACATCGTCTTCCCGACAGACGATCAAACGCTGACGATAGACTGCTTTTGCGCAGCGACCCACCTAGCATGAAGACACTTCCCGCTCTCATGCGCAGCTATGGTATGCTCCGTTCAAATTCTAGCTATTTTGACATGAGCAAATTCCCATCTAACATTCCCTCTGACTGTCCGTTTCCCGAAGCGGCACCATGCAACGGCATTGTGTATCGTGCTAGCACCACTGCAACAGCTAATGCATCTGAGCTCAGGACCTATGCGGAGATGGGTTTAGCGTCAAACGCCAAGGGCGCGGGTGCATGTAAAAGGTTTGGTATATCGGTTTTTCGCACTAAAGAAGAGTGTGAACACATGTTAGAAGTGTTGCCGTCCCATGGTCCCTTCATCCTTGAAGGAACTCTTCTAGCTCATCATGGCCAGATTTGCCTAACAAGTGGTAAACCAGGACATATGACTTGGTGGCCGTACGACGATATTGATCGTGTTGCCCCATTTGAAGGGAGTAAGTAATGGCTTGGCATCTTGCTGGCGAGCAGCATCCACAATTCGCTGATGGCGATCTAGAGCCATTGGAAGTGCTATACGAACTTGATACTCCGAAAGTTTTCACCGCAAATTTAGGTGCGAGTCCCGTCTTAGTTTACGAATCGTACATTGATTTTAATCTCGGATCAATACGGTATCTAGCAGCTCCCACAAGCGAACGCATTCTCAAATCACTTAAAGAAGGCAATTGCACGATTATACAAGCACTTGACCAACCATGGGTGTGGGGGATTGATCAACTATTCTCCGGAAAGATTGTGCAATGCGTTTCGCTAAACGATGGCCTTTCCATTGTTCCGGAGGGTTTTAAGCCAAAAAGAAATGCTATGCTTTGGCCGGAATTAATGCCCTTGATCTCGATTAGGCTTATTGGTGAAGGCCTTAAAGAAGGACATGTACCCGCCAGCGTAATTAAGCGTGCAGCCGATAGCGTGCCTGCTGCTTTTAAGAAGCTTATAGAAAATACTTTCGGCCCGACTAAGGGGCGTCCCGACGAAGCAGTACGGAACTCATACGATCTTGAAGCTCAAATGTTGGCGTTTAACAGTTTTGAAATATCATTCCGCCCAGCGATGTCCCAATTGCCGGCCGTAGACACATCATTATCATATGATGTACAGAAACCTGCTTTAGAACAGGCGCTAAAGTGGGCTTCCTCGCCTGTTAATAGTGATGAGATTCCTTCTCTTTCAATATTGGAAGCTATAGACCGGCTTGCACCTCCGATGCACGGGATTGTTGATGCTGTTGAAATACGTGGCACAGTGCTAGGAAGCACACATACTGTCACGCTACGACGTAATGCGACTAAGAAGATCAAAACGTATATATCAGAGTACAAATTACTTGCTGCACCTCCTGAGGCTGTGACGGCAGAAGGTGTTATTAATGCACTGGATCGAGGTCTGTTAACTTTCATATTGCGTGGAACAACCGACGGAACTGATCTTACGTTCTCCTTCGTTGACGAGCAACTAGACGAAGTAAGCATTGCGTTTAATGAGCCCATCAAAGTCCTCGTTACTGGGAGGAAGGAATCCACAAGCCCACATATTGAGCTTCTTAGCTTAGATCGCATCGGACGCCAGCACCTGACTGCTAAAGCTACCGACGCGTTACCCTAATGCGAGAGAAATTATGTAAGCTTTGTTGGGACATGGGGCAAAGTATGGATGAGAAATGCAGAGACAGAAGAAGCTAAAAAAGAGCTGAATGAGGGCATAGATGGAGCAACGAACACTTCTTTATGACGAGCGCTTTCTTGAAAGCTATACGGGCGCGATTATCACCGACCCTGCTACCGCAATTGTAGAGCTTGTCGCTAACTGCTGGGATGCATACGCTACAGAAGTCAGCATCACGTGGCCTAATTCGAAACTTGAAACACAGTTCAAGATATCGGACAACGGGCACGGCATGACTCGTGAGGAGTTTCAACACATCTGGCGAACGATTGCTTACAACCGCATATCCTCTGGCGGAAACACGACTGCCCCACCTGAAGACGTTCAAGGGCTCCCACGATTGGTATTTGGCAAGAATGGCAAAGGTCGTTTTGCCAGCTTTTGCTTTGCATCTGCATATCAAATTACGTCAAGGAAAAACGGCCAGGAATTTATCTGCCGTGTTCACCGTACGCCTACTGATCCACTTGTTCTCGAAGAGCTTTCATTTAAAGATAGCGGCGTAAAAGGTCATGGAACAGAAATTATTGGCAACGGCATTGTTCCAACTATCTTGTATGCACCAGAAAAAGCGCGCGAATTGATCGGAAGCCGCTTTCTTGCAAACCCAGCCTTCAAAGTCAAGCTAAACGGAAGTCAAATAACCTTCAATGATATTCCTGACTTACTGGCGAAAAGCGAAGTGAATGTTGCTGGATACGGTAAAGCGATCATTCTCCATATTGATACCAAAAAAGCAGACAAGACAACCAAGCAGCATGGTTTGGCGTGGTGGGTGCAAGGCCGCGCTGTCGGAGAATGCAAGTGGAGCCGTAGTGACTATGAACGAATTCTAGACGGTAGAACCTCTGAGGCTAAACGGTTCACCTTCATCGTTCAGGCTGACTATTTGAACGCGGCTGATGCCGTTCTCGGTGATTGGAGTAGCTTTAAGGAAGAAAACCCGGCATGGACAAAAACCCGTGAGGCTGTTCAAGATCGTATTCGCCAAATTATCTTTGATTCAAGCAAAGTAGAGCGTGAAACTCGTCGTAGTGCTGTCATTGAAAGAATTGGCACTACGATGAATACTTTGTCTCCGGTTAGCAAAGATAGGGTTGAGAGCTTCGTAAATGAGGTAGTGGATACCTGTCCCAACTTCGGTGAAAATGAGATAGTTCAGCTATCCAGTATACTTGCGAAGCTGGAACAGTCGAAGTCTCGCTATGGACTTCTTGACCTGCTTCACCGATGCGATCCGACGGACTATGACACGCTCCACGACATTCTAGAGGAATGGACGATTGGAATGGCGAAGCTCGTTCTTGACGAGATCCAGAACCGCTTGAAGCTCATTGGCGAGCTACGCACGAAGCTGAAAGAAGTGGGCATTGATGAAGTGCATGAGTTGCAGCCATTATTTGAACGAGGTCTTTGGATGTTCGGAGCCCAGTTTGAGTCCATTGAATTCACGTCTAATAAGGGAATGACCAATGTAATCAAGACGATTTTCAAGGACGCGGGCGGCAAAGGAACACGAAACCGGCCTGATTTCGTGGCCCTGCCAGACAGTAGCGTGGGATTTTATGCTCGTGCTTCCTACGACGAAAACCATGACGAAGACGGCGTGGAGCACTTGGTCATAATAGATTTGAAGACAACAGGGCTTGCGTTAGGTAGTAAAGAAAAAGACCAAGTCTGGAAATATGTGAAAGAACTTAGAGCTAAAGGGTACCTAAAGAAATATACGCGTGTTGACGGCTTCGTGCTCGGTGACAAGATTGAGCCAGGTGAAAATGAAGCTACCAAGCATGGGGAAGAGGTAAAAATCTCTCCTTTATTGTATGAAACCATTTTGATACGAGCAGAAAAGCGACTGTTGAATCTTCACAGTAAAGTGAAAGATGCACCTTTTCTTTTGGAACAGCAAGAGGCGTTAAAGAACTTCCTAAAACCTGTAGAAGTAATTCAGGCTGAGTTGGCGGAAGTTGAGACACTAGAAATCAAATGAGAATTTATTTCAACTAGATAACAGCTTATAACTCCCTATTTGCTCATTTGCCTGTTGAACATGCACAGCCGGCGATGCTTTGACTATTAGTATAAGATTCAATGATGATACCGATTATCATCCTAGGGGAAGCCCGCAGGGCGTAAGGTCGGCACGCGATTTTTGCTCTTATGCAGATTACACGGCATCGACAGGCGCAGCCTGGCGCGTATTGAAATGAAGAATAAGTTAGCGCAGTTCCTGCGTAAGCAGGCAGGCTTCACTGACGTGTTGAGGCGCAGCCAGTTCAAGGCCGGAGGCGCGGGAATACTTGGGCAAACGTAATGCGCCGCGCGTGGCACAACGAGCCCTCGGAGACTAGGCACCTTGCCCAAACCTTTCAGTGGAAAAGCCGAATCATGGCCGGCTACAGAGTGCGGTGTTTTCCGTCTGGTTGAGCCTAATGGGTGCGCGTCCCGCACGTTGTCAGCGCCTCGAATAAGACATCCTTGCACGATTTTTGGACGATCCAATTTTTGTAAGTTCAGTTGAAGGTAGTTTCGGCAAACGACGAACAAATGGTCTTTACGCTGTCGTTCACGGTGATGTGGCAGTTTACTGCGATGTCACCGGTGGGCAGCTCAGAGGTCTGCACAGCCCCTTCTTTGTCGCCCTCGCGAATTACAAATATAGCCATGGTCTTTTCCGAGATATTTAGTCGATCAAATCGGTATCGCGTATTAACGAAACCTACTCTTGGTCTCTCTCTTTATGGATTCTGAAAGCCCCTGCCATTAGAAGAACCAGATCTTGTCCAGTTTCGCTATCGCCATCGCGGATCAAATTGGCAGCGTATTCAAGAGCGCGGGCTACGTACTCGGGATTCCGTGCATGTTCGATGTAATCCTCAGCAAGAGCTTCTTCAGCGGGGGCTTCCACCGTTTCCGAGGATGTACTCCGCTGCTCGACTATCGCCGCGGCGTCTCGCAAGGCCTCTGCGAAATCGGCACGCTGTGCCAGGGTGACATCGCCATGCTGTTGAACCTCAACGGCGAGGAACGCAGTCGCCTTTGTCAGCTGCTCAAGGGCGAATGCCGTTCGCCCTGCCTCTAATGCTGGTTGTCGAATGTCTTTCGCAACCTTACGCAGCAGAGAGTATGTTTGGTCGTTCATCGTTTTTCCGATATCAGAAGCTATTAGCGCATTAAAAGTACAACGCTCGGGCCAACTTCTAAGAGGTCAACGCTTCGGCACGCTTCGCACGGCCTGCTCGAACTTGAACGCACCTTTGACAGTAAAGATGTTCTGATAGCGTTCGTCGGCTACCGCACCGACCTTCAGCATCGTCTCGGTCTTTATGAGCGTCCCTCTGAACACACGAGTCGCAGCCCCCTTTTCGTCAGGATTCGTAGTCTTCGAAGCGAGTATGTACCACGATAGCTTGACAAGAGTTTTTGAGTTGCCTGCGTAGCTTGCGACGACACAGGTATCACCACGGTTGAGTTCATTCGCTAACTCAATGTTCCGGTGGCGAAGGTCAATGTCATAGAAGGCGTCAGGACCATAGATAGGCGTATAGTCGCGATTTCGGCAGTTGTTGAAAATCATCTGTTTTCCGTTACCGGATCGGCTTCACATACACAGTTTCGTGCCACCCCTTGCTCGCTGTACCGAACTCAGCCCGAGCTTGCTTTTCAGCTTCGATCAGGCGACCGAGTCGCGTTTGCATGCCGGGCGACATTTGGTAGTTTGCAGCTTGAATTTCGCGACCCGAACGGACCTGTAGCTGGCAGACATTCTGATGCCTGTCTCCCAAACGCTGTATCTCATTGCGTCGTTCGTCGTTCGTCATCATTTTCCCCTCGTTCATCGCCGCTCCGCACTGGTCTAAGGCCACAGCCGCGTCGAGCGTGATGTAAGTAATGCTGGGTTTTCCGTGGCGTCGTGCTCAGTCGGGCATGCCACGCATGCGCTCGTCCACTTCGCGTCGCTCCACGAGCGTCTTGAGGTGTGGTGTGACATGTCTGTCATACATGGCTTTCTGGGCAGGGCTGAGGGCCTCATAGCCGCTATCAATGCACTGCTTTGCTACGCCGTGTGCCGTTGAACCTTCCTCGATCATTCCTTCATCTACCGCCTCCTGAAGCAGCTCGTGAGATTCGTAGTCGTAGTCCATATGTTCCTCTGTTCCAGCAGCCGGCTGGTAGCGGGCGGCATGGCGCGATTTTCCGTTTTATTTGAGGTTGTAATCGCGTTCGAGGCTGTTGTCCCCGAGACGGCACTCACGATGTGTTTGGAGCATCACGTGACCATCTTTCATAAAATTAAACGTCGCCGAAATTTTCAGTAAGCGAGAAGAAGTTCGTGCTTGCCTTTGCAATTTTGTAATGTCTGAATTCTGCCAAAACTTTTGGCAGAAGTCGTCGGTTTGTTCCCCTATCGACCTTGATGGACTTGTCGACATGGTCGTACTTATAAGCTTCGTTAACGTTTGCTAGATTGAGCCAATCAGCCAGAAGAATCTCCTTGTCGCCCTCGTCGTACTCATCGGCTACGGCAGGAATATGCCCAGGGATCGCTTCCGGTCTCATCCGCCCTAGTCGCTTCATTGCCAGCCTAATCTGATGACAAGCTGGACCCAAGGCTGCTAAGAGCTCATCGGGGGACCTGTTACTAGAATAGGTCGCCGGTGTTACGCCAGTGAGGTCACTTGCGATATGCATTTTGGGGGCGTCGGGAGCAACGATGAAACATCTGACCTTACCTAGACGGCCAATAAACAGTCCGAGCTCGAAAAGAACGTTGTCCCGGACAGCGCTTGAGGATTGCCCACGCATCTTTACGTCGTCATCGGGACTGAAAACAAAAATCGCGAAGTCGGAGCTGTCCAGTACACTTACCAAGGAGTCGATCGGAGGTGTCGACAGGCCGAAAACGCCCTGTGACCAGACCGTGCAATCAGCGTCGTGATCGAGATTCGCTTGCACGCTATAGGCAACGCTTAATCCCTCTACTGACGAGGCAATAAATACTTTCGGTTGACTCATGTTTTCCACTCTAATCAGTCGCCGCGCTTGAAGTAGACCTTCATTGCCACTGGTACTAGAGCCACGAGCCCGAGGACAACTGGAGCAGCTTCACCTTCGCCCAGTCCGCCCAAAACGAAGAATGCAGCGATTAACGTAAGTGGGGCAAGCCATTTCCATGACCAGCCGCCGGCCTTGCCCATATTCTGTTTGCGCTCAAGGCGGGCCACTTCTTGCTCGAGCAGGAGTTGCTCTTTGCGTTTCGTCAGTTCTTCGATATTGCTCATTTTGCTCATTTCAAAGTCACGGTTAGTGTTTTATGGCACCACGTTTGGCGCTACGCTTCAAAGCCACAGCCGCGTCGAGCGCGGCGTGAGTACTGCTGGGTACTTTCCGTTCCGTCTTATCGAGCACCCTACCTACCCGATCTGGAGGTTCAACTCGGGCAGACAACCATTGTGGAGTTGTACATGCAATGTCTGTAGATACACCTCGATTAGCGGCACAAGATGTGGTTGCGAAACCGTGATGACTCCCAGGCTAATGCGTCCGTCCTCGATCTCTGCACGCAGCAGTGGGCAGAGTGTCTTCGATCCGAAGCGATTGTTGGGAAAGCTACGGCGTCTTAACGGTAGTGTGTTCGGAGTCTGCATATGATGCCAAACACGGTTGTGCAAGTTATTCTTCGCGGCCTTGCCAATGTACACCACGTTACCGCTGCTTGAACTGAAGAGGTAGACGCCGCTGAGGCAACCAATCCCGTCCCCCGAGATCAACATACCGATCCGAGCTTGTTCTGACCAGTCTCCAATAGAACACCTATCGTCGCCAAAGTGAAACGACAACGTTACGCCTTCGAACAGGTGCGGCAATGTCCCAGACAGATCGTTTACAGCCTTGCAGGCTTCATCAAAGCGCATAGCATTTTCCGCTTGCTTGAAGAATTTCTACCTGCTGCTGCACGTCGAGAGCCCAACGTCGTAAGCGCTCAGCTGTCAAATCGGGGCCAAGGCGGTTCTGCCATTCAACTCCCAGCTTTTTTCCACTCCAACGGCTGTTCAAGCCTGCCATGCTCGTATGGCTTGTCAGAACAAGTGGCCGTCCGTTCAGTACTCGCTTCAGAAGTTTTGCTTTATTCCCGCACAACACTACGAAGTGCACCCCCTCTAGTTCCCGTGTAACGCGGTCTACATTCGACTTGTCTAAAATTTGACAGGCTGTTGCTTCTGTTCTGCCATGACCAAGGGCTAAGGAAATCGGAACATCGAAAGCATTCGTGATGCGGTAATCGTAGCGATCTGCTGACCTAAAAATTGTTGGCAGGGTCACGCTGAGGTGTCGTTCCAGTGCATGGTCTAAATTTCTACCCGAAGCGTCATACAACGGCTTGTTGTTTTCCGCCTCGTACGTGCCAGGTACCGAAAACACAAAACCGACGTCAAGATTGCCGTGCCAGTAGTGGGGTAGAGCTGCAGGGTTGGCGGAAGGCGCGCTCATATCGTTTTCCGCCAATTAGAGGGGCAGTATCATCAGGCCATCGGGTTGCGTCGCCCACCTGGTATCCGGTATCGCTTTAATGTGGCCGGTCAGCTCCGCAGGCGTCATACGTCCGCCCAGAACTTTCTCCTCCAAAAAACGCGACGTAATGATCACCTCGCGGGCTTGCGTCGTCGACACGCGCACATTCCAAAAGCCGACTCTGGCTTCTGCGAGCGCACCATCAAATGCATTGCTTACTGCCATCAAACATTCATCTCTGGTCATACAGATTTCCTTGATCTATTCGTCAAACCACGCGTACTGCGGCAATGCGACTCTGGATCGCGGTACAAGCCGCTTCGATAGCGTGTACGATGGCTTTATCATTGCTCATTTTCCTATCCCACCGTTTCCGCAGGTCGTCCTCCGTGTCAGCGTACTCCGCGGCGACATACTCGGTGTGGGACGCAGTGCGAATTTCCTTAAAGGCAAGATCAACTGCTAAATCAAAGAACGGTTTGTTCGCTTCGACTATCTCCAAAAAAGCATTGTATGGTTCAGTAACTGCAGCGAGCCGTCGCCTCAGTCGATCCTCGTTCGTTTCGCTCGGGTTAACGTGATCAAGGATTGGGCGTATGCTGAGCACTGCATGGCGAAGCGGAATCAAGCGCGCCCAAGCTTGTTTATAGACTTCGTACTCATGTTCGAATCTGATTCGATTAACTAGTGTCACATGCTCAAGGCCAGCGCTAAGTCGAGCCATCTGTCCGGTACTCCTACGCTCAACGTCGGCGACGACCTACGCAAGTCGTTTTTCGCGAATCTCAGCCTCATCCCCTGCAATCCGGTTCTTCCAAACGCTTCCGAGCCAAGCTACGAGAGCACATGCAACAACAGCGCTTCCCCCCATTGAGGTCAGGGTCGTTTGCCAAACTTCAGATATCATGTGTTTCCCTTTTTCTCTGGCCGCTAGCCCGCTATCGTTGGCCAGTGAGGGCCGGTCAGGTGCGGGCGCGAAGCGCGGTTTTCTGCTCCGTTAGGGCTTCGGCTTGCCGGCCAGGTCAAGCATCTGCGGCAAGACCGGGCCAATGCGCATTCCGGTGCGCGTCGATCCAAAGATGAACGTGTGGCCGACACCTTGCGACGGCACGAAAAAGTGACCGTTTGCTGTGCTGCACGCCGCGACTGCGTCTTCCGTGAATACTTCTTTCGAGCCCTCTGCAGGCGGCACGTACACAAGTTGCTTTTTCATGGATTTTTCTGCGGAAATTAGCAAATGTCGTCAGGCGGGGAGGTCTGCGGTAAGCTCTTCGCTTGGCTAGGGGATTCGATTTGCAGTCGACCGAGGCAGATCAGCTCTTCTGGATCCAGGTTCAGCCCGCGCATGATGGAAAGCCATCCCCAAGATCGCCTTCAACCCGAGCTAATGTATCCTCGTACATGTCAAGGAAATATTGCTTTGCATAGATGACTTCGTTCGCCCGTTTGTTTGCTTCCTCCATAACGTCCAAATCGGACGCCGTGTCGACTATGGTTCTGGTCATGTTCTTTTCCGCCCTTTTTTTGGTTCAAAGCTTTACTTAAACTTCTTGCATTCTTTGTATGCCTCCGCGACAAAATAAGACTTGTTTTTTGAGGGGGATGCGTATACTCGGTCAATCATTGCGCGGACTTTGCTGTTCTCTTTACGAGACAGAGAATCATCGTACAGATAGTATTTCGACTTCTCCTTAGTGATGTTTGTGTCCCTGTGCTGGACTGCGGTTTCGGTTAAAAGCGCATAATCACCGCAAGTTAGAGGGATATGTTGCGCCGTCACCAGAGGAGGAGCACAACTGAATGCGATAGCAACTGCAGCAATGATTCGTTTCATATTTTTCTGGTCTAGTTCAATTGGTTGGCTAAGGTAGACGCCTATAGATTTTTCCCAGAGCGGCTTCCGGCAGGGGCGGGTGTTTGGCGGTACTGAGTTGATTTCGTTTGTGCAATTTTATAACTGTGTAAGTGTCTGGTCCATGAAAAGTTGACGAGATTTCACTTAGCGATCGCAACCGTATGGCTGCTGGTTGCGATACTGGCGTGTGATGCACACTCTGCCGTCAAAGGACGTTCGTGAACATCTCTTCCAGCGGTTTTGCGACACATGGAGGTACGGGCGAACGTGGTCCAGTTCGGCGTGTCCCAGTAGCAGCTGGACGGTTTCCACATCCGCTCCTTGCTGCATCAGCCTGGAAGCCATCGTGCGTCTACCGCTGTGCGAGGATCCGCCTCTTATGCCGGCATCCTTGTACAGCTTTGTGACGTGTGATTGCAAGCTGTCGCACGCCAGGTAATCGATTGGCTCGCCGGCCCAGTTCACCCTGCGCTTCGTGTTGAGATGAAACTTATAACCCTTGTGTGTCAGGATCAGCTTGCTCGCTGGCTCAAGGCCTTGGTAGCGGCTCGGATCGCTGGTCGTTCGGAAGAGCCGCACAACCCGGTCGCCTAGGAACTGATCGATGGCTTCGATGGCCTTTGCGTGGCTTAGGTAGATGCAGCGTTGCCGGCATCCTTTGGTGATCGCGGCGCGCAGACTAATTTCTTGGTGGAGCGCACCCGACGGGAACAGCACGTCTTGCACTTCGATCTGTGCGATCTCGGTTACGCGCATGCCGGCAGTTAGGCCCAGCAGCAGAACAAGGATGTCTCGCTCTGGATGCCTGCTGGTGGACGCAGTGACGCGGAGAAGGTGACGGATTTGCCCCGGCTGGAGCGAGGTGGCTTGGGCCATGTGAACCTCTGAACAGGATTGATCGAAAACGGATTCAGAGGGAGTCGTGGGTAGACTCTTTTTCCAGCGTAGCACGGCTTGAATGCTGCGGTCCTCGGAAAAGTGATAGAACAACGGCCATAAACAACCGTTCGACTTCTTCTATTATGGAAAGCCCAATTTCGCCAGCGCACAACCGTAGCGCTTTTCCCTCGCCCGAAATTGTCGCGAACACGTTTGATCGGCTTGCACATAGTAGAATCGATTGTGGCATTAACTCACTAGCAACCTAATGAAAAAGGATGAATATATGGCCAAGGTAAATCTGTCGGACTATAACCTCAGCGAACTTAAAGGACTACAGGCAGACATTGAGAAACAAATCAAAGCCCGCCAACAACAGGAAGTCGCTAAAGCGCGCGAACAAATTTTTGCTATTGCTCAGGGTTTGGGTGTCTCGGTAGAGGAGCTACTTGCGAACGGTGGCGCAAAATCGAAAGGCAGTGGCAAAAAGGTGCAAGCGCAGTATCAGAACCCAGCTGACAATGCGCAGACCTGGACCGGTCGCGGCCGACAGCCAAAGTGGATTGCTGAGGGATTGGCTGGCGGGAAGTCGTTAGACGATTTTAGAATCTAACTATCGGTTGTTCTCTGCTGCCACAGAAGAGTTAACGCGACTGCACTGTTAGGGGCGTAACGTAGGTTACAATGCAGAATTTATATGAACTAGTAGTGGTTATGAAGCTTACCAAGCGAGGGTTGTACGTCGTCGACACTGACGATGGACAGGTGCCTCAAATTGTTCTCGACGAAACGGGTGCGATCCACTTGCCGTTGACATTGTTCAGGCGGTATCTGGCAGTGCAATACGCGCCTCCTACGCTCCGCTCGTACCTCAATGCCGTGGTCGAGTACTTCGTCTGGGCTTTGGACCGCGGGATTGCAGCAGATGAAAGTTGGGACGCCGACATTGAATATGTTCGAAACCAAGTAGTTAATTATTTGTCGCTGCGGTTCTTATGCAAGATAAAGAATCACCGGCGTTCGCCTAGTCGAGTCTTCACACGGAAGCTCAACGACGATATCTCATTTTCTTTCAGGGATTCGTGCTTTTTATAATGCAATGATTTTGGAAAAACGCTACGCGCACCAAAATCCTTTGATGAACTGGATGGCAACAGGAAGCAATCGCCGGCGAGAGGTAAGCCGAGAATACCCTACAATGCCGCAGATAAGCGGTGTTGCCGAGCCAAATTCAAAAAAGCGTTTAACCGACTCCTTCTTTGTGGTAATCAATGAACAGTGGGTCCCGCGCGTTATCGATGACCCTACGTTTCCCGCTAAAGTATTTGAGGCCGGAGAACAATGGTGGCGATGTCCGCTAACGACCAAACCAGGCGCATGCGCTTTAAAAAAGCACATGCGCCTAGATTATCCAGCAGCACCTAACAGGTGCGATACCGAAGAACGTCAAGGAGCCGATACGTTGCGCGCGAGGGTTGACGGCGACTTTGTACTATAAGAGCGGGAAGGCCGGGAGTCCAGGTGCGAAGGTCGTTGTCTGGATCGCGGCCGGCCTCGAGATCTGGTGGCCGATCTGACCTTGAAAGCCGACAGATCGCGGGCGCTAACTGTATGCGGCGCGTTGAATCGGACTGGCGCTGTCGTCCACGCGAAAACAGGAGCGGCGTCTTACTCGTCGTAAAGCGCCTCCCACCATTCCTAAAACGCGGGAAATCGTCGCCGCCATGAGCCAGGGGTTGGTCCTCCCATTTGGCGCGGAAACAGGGGCGTCTGGGGGTAGTAAGTCCACCGTGACCGGACGCCGTAGGACAGAGACTGCTTCACCAGCGCACTATTGCGCGTCACGATAAGGACCGAAGCCTGTTCGCTGTCAATGGAATGGAGCGTGATGATCTGCATGCAGTTGGCTTCGTCGTATTCTTGATTGTGGACGTGCAGCGACATCCACGTCGAGGATAGCAGATTGTTGCACGTGCCGATTCTGCAACCGGTCGTGGGCACCTCGTTGGCAAATTGCAGCCGGCGCCATGCGCCGTTTCTCCATATCTCGATGGCTTGGCGTATTGTGGAACATGCTTATGGCAGGATCAATGTAAACGCGGTACTCGCCATCGGGTAACCTAAGCGAACCTGCTGCTCCTGCACGCCTGGACGATACGTTTGGTCCGGTGCGCCGCCGAGTCCAAGCCAGGTACGCAGCGCGTGTCCTGCCGCTGATGTCGTACGTGAAATGCCGACGTTGACATTCGATAAACCTACGAATAAGGTGTTGCGTAGGGCTAACCAACAATTTCCATTCGGGAGACGACCATGACTCTGTCAAACGTATTGGGCGCACTCGACCGCGCGACCGCCGAAGTACCCGATGTCGACGAGCTGCCGGCCCGCTTCATGCTATATCCGCGTACCGATCAGGAACCGGTAGCACTTGCCGGCCAGGTCGAAGCCGCGTTGGAGACGTTCAGCGCGGAAGCCGTTGTCGACAACGAGACCGAGCGGGCCGTCATCATCGTGACTCTGCCGGCGCGTATTATGATCAAAGGCCCCGCGCCATACGAAGCTGCATACGTGATGGTGCAGCACTGGCAGCTGAAGTCGGCGGAACCCGAGTTATATACCGACTTCTTTCCCGAGAACGATGCAGTGCCTGGCGATGGCACGGACGAATCAGTCCGCGACAGTTGCACCGCGCCGCACGATCCCAGGATTGATGACAAGCCGCGCTGGGCGCTCGACACGTTACGCGTGCCCGAGGCATGGGAATGGTCGCGACAGCAGGGGCGTCCGGCGTTCGGCGAAGGAATCGTCGTCGCCCAGCCCGACACGGGTGTGACCGACCACCCGGAACTACGCGATGTGCCGCAGCAGGGCGCGGTCGACGTCCTCGACGGTGGCGATACCGCCAGCGACCCGCTGGACTACCTCGGCAATACTTCGCACGGAACCGCCACCTGCAGCGTGCTTCTGAGCCGGACGGCAGAACGGGTCACCGGCGCGGCACCGGGCGCCATACACATGCCAATCAGGGCGATCCGCAACGTGGTCCGGATCTCGCAGCTGAGCGTTGCTCAGGCCATCAACCACGCGGTCGACAGTGGTGCCCACGTCATCACAATGAGCTTGGGAGGCCTACCCTCGATGTTCCTGTGGCTGGCGCTGCGGCGCGCCGTCAAGAAGAACTTGATCGTACTGGCCGCAGCCGGCAATTGCGTCAAGACGGTCGTATGGCCAGCCCGCTACGATGCTTGCATCGCGATCGCTGGTGTCAACATAGACGACGAGCCCTGGCGTGGTTCGTGTAAGGGGGGCGCCGTGGCCGTTGCTGCGCCCGGCGAGAACGTGATCAAGGCGCTGACGATCAAGAACGGCGGTGTCAGCACCTATCACACCGAGCAGGGCCAGGGCACGAGCTATGCCGTCGCGCTGACTGCCGGCGTGGCCGCGCTCTGGCTGGCCCATCACGGAAGGGGGGCGGTGATGGCAGCCGCGGCAGCCCAAGACATTTCGGTGCAGACGCTGTTCAAGCGGCTGCTGAGGGCGACCGCCCGGAAGCCTGCAGCATGGGACGAAGCGAGCATGGGCACCGGCATCGTTGACGCCGAGGCGCTTCTCAAGGCGCCGCTCTTCCTTGGCGCAGGCGAGGAAGGCAACGAAACCGACTTGGCTGCCGCAGAGAGTATCCGGAGCCTGCTGGACGAAGCCACAGCCAGCGCGCCTCTCGATGACGACGAGCTCGACCTGTATGGCATGGAACTGGCCGACATGGCCCTCGAGGCGCGTCTGTGCTGTGTTGATGGCGAAGCCAGCGAGGAAGGCGCGTCTGTGGAGGCGTCCGAGCAGCTGCGCGATGCCGTGCCGTCCACGGCGCTGGAACGGCTGGCGGCGGTCCACCCATGAATCCGCTATACCGCCTCCTGGGAGCGCGCCAAGCAGGCAACGCTGAGGCGGCGCACGGCGCCGGGTTCGTGGAGCCGGTAGCGGCCGATGTTCTTGAACGTTTCGACAAGGCGCTTCGGCGGGCTGCTGCTTCCGATGCGCGGGCCGCAGCCAATGCGACGGCTGAGGACATGGTTGCGCAACAGGTGGAGCACGCGTTTAAGCAACTGCGCCAGGATCCTGAAGCAGTCCTGAGCCGCAACCAACGGCTCGGCTTGGAAAGCGTGGTGCGGGCCGATGGCACGCGGCCGAGTCTGCTGGTTACCGGCGGCGGTGTCGATCTGAATCACCCGATGGCAGCCGCCTGGCGTGATCGACTGGTCGGCGCCAGGCACGCGATCGAGCTACTCGCACCGGCGACGGCACGGGTCCAGCCCCGAGCCGGCTCACGTACTAGGTTCTTCGGGACGGCGTTCCTCGTCGGGACGGACCCTGCGCGCATGGTAACCAATCGCCATGTTGCGATGCAGGCATTGCGGCGCGCCGTCGCTACGCGTGAAGCGGCGCTGCATACCATTCTTACCAGTTACCAGGTTCACGCCGGCACAATCGAGGTGGAATTCGAAGGACTGCAGGACAGTGCCGCAAGCAAGCTGGCCGCCGTACAACGCGTGATCCTGCCCCCGTGGCCGAACTCTGCGGAGCAACCGAGCATGGATATCGCCGTTTTGGAACTGGGGCCAGACTTGCCCGACAATATGCCGGATCCGATCATGCTGCAGGCGGACGCGCAATTCGAAATGGAGGGGACGCTCAACTCGTTCTGCACGATCGGTTTTCCGGGGCCGCCGGCGCGGCGCACTGGGATCGTCGACGGCATCGATTGGGCCTACATCGATCGCGCCATTTTCAATGAGCACTACGGCGTCAAGCGGTTAGCCCCTGGCATCGTCACCAAGTCGTTTGAGCAGATCGACCGACATGGGGCCGGCTACACGTTCGGCCATGATGCGACAACCCTAGGTGGCAGTTCCGGGTCAGCCATCTGCGCCTGGAAGGACAAGAAGAAGGTGTTCGGCCTGCACTTCTCCGGCGTCGGTGCCGAGAGCAACCGTGCCCACGGTTTTTCGTCGCCGTACACCGAAGAGTTGCTGCGCGCATTCGGCGTTATGCCGGCGACCTGAACATGAACATGAAGAAGGTCGTCAAGTTTGGCGATAGCGCGGTGCCGTTCGCAGAGCTGACAGCGGACGAGCAGGAAGCGCGCCTACGTGAATACGCTCCGCGCAACGTGGCCATGCTGAAGGAACAGTTCGACGAGCTCAACCTTGCCGAAGTCGCACAGCCGCAATCTTTCGATGCGCTCGAGGCGGCCTACGGAGGACCGAACCAAGCGTGTGTGGAAGCGATCAAGTTTGCACGCACCCAGGGACTGCTTGTGAAACTTGCCGAGCGTATGGCTTTCGCGAAAGGCAATGACGCTCGCGGACGCGTGCACGCATTTGGCAATCGCGGTGCCATCGCGATGGCGGAGGGTGTGTTCGATACGGAAAACGATCTGACCGACGCCACAGTACTGTTCGGGCTTTGCGAGGTCAATCGCGCAATCTGCGTAGTACTCAATGGGAAGAAGGCGGTAGGTACCGGTATCCTGGTGGAAAACGACCTCGTCCTATCAGCGGCACATGTCTTCGAGGATATTGGATACCTGGATGACGGAACGAAGGACGAAGAACTGAGTAGCTTGCTCGAGTTCCAGTTCTATAGTCCGAACGGTTCCCTTGCCGAGACGGCCAAGCTCTCCAATCGCTGGAAGGTCGCGTACGCCAAGTCATGCATTAAGCAGAGTGTTAACGGCGCAATCCCACCCGATGCCGCTACGTCGCTCGACTACATGCTTGTGAAGCTGGACAGGGCGATCCCCGCCAACATTCCACCGCTCAACCTTGCGAGCGTGGGACGGGTTCCCGAGGCTCCGCTCTCGGCTGGCGAACTAAGTCGCCGCTATTACATCATGGGCTACCCTGGAGGACGCGACGCTAAGTTCTCGTTCGGTTCAGTGGTCGGAATCGACAAACAGGCAGCGCGCATCCTGCATCGGTGCGGATCGGATAACGGGATGTCGGGTTCGCCGCTGATGGATGCCTCGGCACGCATCATCGCGCTGCACGAAGGGCGAATCGAGAGTGCGAAGGGCGCGCTCCTGCATAATCGGGCCACGTTGCTGCGCTCGATCTCAGCCGCGATCGAGAGAGCGAAGCATGGCGCGGCGCCGGCGCCTGCCTACATCAACAGCGCTGGCTTGCGCCGCCAGTGGGCCGAGTATGGGCTGCGAGCCGGTGCCCCGCCAGCGCGAAAGCGCTGGCGGCAGGCGCTCGCAAGCGCGGGGGTCGGCGAGCGTGGAGAAGGATTGGCCGATCCTGCCGACGACTATTATCCAATCTTCTACTTCCCTCAGCTGCAGGACTGGTTAGATCTGCCCTCCGCCGCGCGCGATTCGTCGAGGGTACTCTGCGTCGAGGGCGTGTCAGGACAGGGTAAGTCGTTCGCCCTGCAGTACGCTCAGGCGCGCTACAGCAGCGGCAGTACGTATTTGGTGAATTCCGACATTTCGAGTGGCTCGAGCTTGATGGACATGCTGTTAAGGCTGCATCCCACGGGTTCATTCAGCGACATCACCCGGCCAGCCGAAGGCAGGTTGCGGCGCAACGCGGAGAGCGTACTCGGCTATTTTGAGGAGTTGGCCGCCCAGGGGACCGGCAAGTATCTCCTGATCGCGGTCGACCTCAATCCCGCAGGTGCGTATTGGGAGGATGCCTACGAGTTCTGGCGCGAACTGGCGCTGCTATGCACTGGGCGTAGTACCCTCCGTCTGCTCCTGTGTGGGCCATCGGAGATACTCCGCAATGAACTGAATGTGCTCAACATCGGCCGCATCGTCTGTCCGACGATCACCTTCGAGGCAGTCGAACGGCATTGCAAGGCGGTGGCAGAACAACTGGACATGGCCTCGCATGCCGGCTGGGCAAAGACGCGAGCGGGCGAGCTGTGGAATGCGGGGCGACCAGGCACCGACACCCGATATGCTGTCGCCGATGCGGCCCGCATCGTGATCCAGGTGCGTAACGAATTGATCGCGAAAGAGAGTGCCGATGAATAGCTTGGCTGACACTAGGATCCTGTATGGCATGCTGCGCAGGATGGCCGTGGACGGTTGGCTTAGCCCGCGCGAACTCGCCGATGTCGCCGCGCCGCCCGAGCGCCTGGCCGAGGTGTTCAGGCAATTGCGAGTATATTGCACTGTTGGAACCGGTTCGCACGATGGCCTGTGGCGGCTCACCGACGAGGCGCGCCGACGCCTGTTCTCGGGCTGGAAGCGCGACGACCTGGTCGCAGCACTGAATGCGGTTCCGGACAACACGGTGGCCGCCTCGTTGAAATGGGCCATCGGCATGCTGACGGATTTGCGCCCCTTACCGCCCACCTGCGAGCTGACCGACCGCCGCGCCGCTCTACACTGGTTGCCCCCGCACCTGCACGATCCCTCGCGGCCCGACCATGACGAGCTGACGCAGCAAATCGAACGAACGGCTGCTGATGAGGACGTCGACCTGCTCATCGGTCCGCGCTTCGTCGGTCGCGCGATTCAGCTGCGCCGCCTGCACCAGCTACTGCCCGACGACTTTGGCGAGCGACGGGTCGTCAATATCTGGGGCAAAGGCGGCATCGGAAAGTCGACGTTGCTGGCCGCATTCAGGCGGGGCATTGAGGCAGATAGCGGCACCTTGGTCTTGCGCCTGGATTTTGATCGTCCTGACCTCAATCCGATAGTGCCCGCTTCCCTTGACCGCGAGATTGTGCGCCAAATCGGCCGTGAGATTCCGGCCCTGTGGCACGAATCTCGAGCGGTGCTGGGTGCTATGCTCGACTTCGCCGCGGCCAGCGCGCGCGTGCTGCAAGCCCGCAGCGGAAGCAAGCGGTTCATGTACGATTCCAGAATTACGCACGACGGCACTACGAACTTCGATTCGGGATGGGCGGACTCGGACATGGAGAGTGCCAGTTCCACGCAGCGCTCGGACATGCTGCACGTCTTCAACCTGGCAAGGCTGCATGTTCGCCGGTTCGTCGTGATGCTCGATACTTTCGAACGTGTCGAAGTGGTCGGTGGTAACGCGGTCGGCAAGGTGTTGGACTGGATCGTCAACATATTGCATGCGCCTGAGATCCCCGCACTGGCCATAATCGCCGGGCGCAGCCAACTAGAGTGCGATTTCCCAAGGCAGCAAGTACAGTTGGTCGATATGCACCTGGGGCAGTTGTCGCGCAGGGATTCCCTCCGACTGCTGACGACGGCGGGATGCCCGGCGGATTTGTCACATCTGCTGGCGACCCATCTTCCCGTGCGCTCGCCATTGATCCTGCGCTTGGCGGCAGACGCCGTGAACAGCAGCGCCAGCGAAGGTTCGGCATTGCTCGACAAATTACGGGAAGGCCAAATTCCCGATGGCCTATTGTCGGCCTATTTGTATATGCGCGTCCTGGCCCATATATCCGACCCGATCCTGCGCGAGTATGCGCATGCTTCCCTAGCGCTTACTGAACTGGACGCTGGGGTACTAGCCAACGTGCTCATGCCGGAAGTAGAGCCGGACGCAGTCGACACTAGTGGCGCGTCCGACCGGTTCGATGCGCTTGCGGGGGTACATTGGCTGATCGAGCGTTCCGGTGACAAACTGAGGCTCAGAGCCGATCAACGCGAACTGATACAAGTCTTGGTCACGGGCGATAGCACAAAGCACAGTGTCCATCAACGCCTGCGCGCCAATGCGCTAGCCTACCACGAGCGGATTGCCGACAGCTGGCATCAGGCGATGGCGCTCTATTATCGGATTAGCGAAGCGGTTCAATCTGAGGCACCGCCGGCAACGCTGGCGGGTTTCGCGGAGCAAGTGCGTCATCACGCGCGCGAGCTTGCACCATTTTCCGCCGACCTGCCTCCCAGTTTGCGTGTGGTTTTCGCTGAGCGGTCGGGCGACCAGGTCAACCTTCAAAGTGCTATAGACTCGCTGAGTGAAGCCGAATGGCGGCGCATGATGGACGGGGGCGATGGTCGCTCTGGACGCGGCCAGGAGATAGTCAGTCGCGAGGATCCGCTTGTGGCGCACCAGCTGTATGTCACCCGCCCGACTGCGAGCGGCGCGCTGCCACCAGCCTACGCGCTGCACGCGGCCTGCGACAGCGCTCGCTGGGACGAACTGGAGTTTGACATGGCTGCCGCCTGCGACGAATTGCTGGCCAAGTTCTCGGACGCTGACCGCTGGAGCCCTCACCTGCAGCACTTGGCAGCACTGGTGCGCTTTGCTTTGTTCTCTCGTCCCGGCGACGCGCCGGGCGCGCTGGGTGACCTGCTGGGTCAGCTAGTTCCCCGTTGTGGTGCTTACGGCGCCACGCCTACCGTCGGTGACACGTTCGCTATCGCGGAGGCGTTCCACGGGCGGCGCTATCTGTCGGGCAAGTTCCTAGAACGCATGCGACCGAGCCCGAAATCCGACCGCATTCTGCTCCTGCGTTCGGGCGATTTCGATGCGGACATCCGCGTTCCACTCACGGGTGCTGCCGTTGTACGATTTGGCCAGCCCGCATCCGTAAGCTCGGTGGTTCTTCGCAACAGCAGCACTGCGGCGATCGACGAGCTCGTTGACCTTGAGGGTAAGCGGTGGTCAGCGTATCAGCGTTTCTATCGTCACCTAGGTATGGGTGTGGTAGCGCAGGGCACGCACGTCTTTGCCTATTTGCGCCTACCCGAACTCTATCGTCCCTTGCGCCAGGCGTTGCTCGAAGCATTCTCCAACGAAACCGACGCGCTGGAGGAGTTCCTCAACATTGTCGACACGCTGTTGCCTGACGGCCCGGTGGAATTCAAGACGCACGGCTTTCGTTTGCTGGTAAGGCGAGACCCACATACGTGGTTGCATGCAATGGTACAGTATGCGGACTGGTGCGGGGTAATGTTCGACGTTGCCGCGTGCGCGGTAGCGCTCTCGCGAAATTGTCATCGCGTAAGTCGCGTCCTTGCGGTATTGGACAATTGGCAGGTAACCTTGCAACCTTTCGTACACGTACCGCAGCCTGAGTGAAGGGCAGCATCAAGTACGGCTCAGCCAATGGTCAAGCACTACGCCGAAGCATTGCTAGGCTGTAGTGATTCATCGCTTTTCTTCACATTTATGTCCTTTTCTAGCCGGTTGCAGACGTTGGTCAGGCGGCGCTCCTTGGCTAAGACGGCCCTCATTTCATTACGAAGTCGTCGTGCTTCTTGACGTTTGCCAAAGATTCTGCCATCCACGTGCGGATGGCGGACAATCCACCTTCGCTGACCCGACCGAGAGCCATACCCTCGGGTCAATATCCTGTGGTCAGGAAACGATTTGTGTTGGTTCCTATGACGCCCATAAATCGCAGCGCACCTTGTCGTATTTTTCGAGCATGGGGCCAAGGCGTGGCGGGCGCCATAAGCCAGAGTTGTCTGCGCCTGGCCACGGGGTCCTTGCTCAAGTTCAGGAACCGGGAACGGCGTGATCATGATGTCTGGTACGAGCATAGCGACGCCAGCTGTGAGTGGCTTGTCGCGCTCATGTTAGGGAGCGACAGGCTATATTCAGCGGTTGCACGCAATGAGGTTCCAGAGCCAGCGCCTATTGCCCTGATCGACGCGGTCTGCTTGCGGCATCGGAGTCCTGCCGCCGTAACACGGATAAAATTCGCTAGAACGACGGGACGCGTTCCGCGCGGTACCCTCGCGTCGGTCCGAGCAAGCCGGGCAGCCGGCGAAGCCGGTCCGGCCTACTCGAGGAATGATCGCGATGGTTGTTAAATGTGCCGTTTCACCACATCATCACTGATGTTTGTGCTGGACGCTCCGAGTTGTACATTCGAACACGCAAGATATATTCGTGTCCCTTTACAAGCTTGATGCGGAATGACCCGTTGCGCTCCTCGCCGCTATCGTCGTCCGCGGTTCGGTAGCGCGGCTGTCCGCCTTTTACCTCGAACAACACCATCACGGCGTCGGACGTACCGAAGGTCTTGAAGTGATAGTAACGGGTTGCGTCGGGCGTTACCGAAAAATCACGCTGCTCGCCGGAAGGCAGATTTAACGGTACCGACTCTGCCGGAACGAGCCGGGTCGCGGGAACCGCCGCCACGGGCGGATACAACGTACGGACCCAGCTTTTATCGCGCTCGGACAATCCGCCTGGTGGAGTTAGGCCTTGAAGAAAATAGTGCGCCGGCTTCTTGATCATGCCCTTCTCGAATGGATAGTGCATGATCGAATCTGGATCCCAAGTTGACCCCTGTACCTCGTTCGGATCGAGCTTTCGGATGATGTTCCAATGGGTGCGCTTGCGATCCCATTCATTGGGAGGTTTGGCAAGCGCCGCATAGACCGCCTCCTCGTCCCATTCAATGCCCGACAGAGGATTCTGGTGTTCGTGGTTGAAGCCAAGCGTGTGACCTATTTCATGGACTGCCGTATCGAGCTCGCCAGGCCGGGTAATATCCCAGCCGTAGTTCATGGTTCGCTCGTTCGGACCAAAGTCGAGTATTTGCCTACCGAGATAGGACCAAGCTCCATCATCTCTCATGAATCCAATCCGAATTTCCGCCTCGGTACGGTCATTGACCTCCTCGAACCGGATGCCGATCTGCTGGGCGGCCCACACGTCGAATGCGCGGCGTACCACGTCCTGTTCCTGCCGGGTGCCGACCCAGCTGCGAAACTCGGTTCGACCATCTCTCAATACCACGTTTTCCCCATCTTCCTTGCGATCGAAAAAATAGTAGTGCAATACGGTGCCGCTAACCCATTTGTTCCCATAAATCAGTATTAGCCGTTCGCGATGCATACTCACCGAGCTGTCGAAAACCCGCATCGGTGCTGGCGGCTGGGAACAAAAGTGGCGTCGTCCCGTGCTACTTTCGCCTGGGTTCTCGTCCGCTTCCCCGGTCGACTGCTCTCCTTGAGGCGTCTTTGACTTAACATCTTGCATGATCTCCCCTCCTTTACGTACGGCAGTAGTCAATTGACGGATCGAGTTCCACCCGGGCAAGTACATTGACCCGCCTCCGCTGTGCTTCGCCGGTCCGCTGCGCTTATCAGGAATGGCGAACGGTAAAGATCGCCATCTGGTAACCGAAGAATAGTAAGTTTTGGAAAATACACAAGCCGCATGACGCTTCGGCCAATGTTCCTATGAAGAGGGAGCGAGAGAGCGAGGCACACCCAGCCACTTGCCGACTGGTGCGGCGCCAGTAGCGTTTGCATTTTCCATAGACTGCACCGGCGGCAGGCCCGGTCAGCGTTCTTTACCGAGTTGATATTAGTTCGGATATGACCTGCCCAAGCCTCTGTTGTCTGAAACAGGCACTGACAGGCATGCGCTTGGGGGGCGCATGCGTTCAGCCGATCAACTAACCGGACCATCAAGAGGCCAATTGGCGTCGATACGACAACTATGCGCGCAGCACTGATAAGTATTGACAATAATTTATTGCATCCGTAGATTAAAAAAGAGTATCAGCGTTTTCGTACCTATCTGGACAGGGGGAATACCGATGAGCTTTTATATTCTGAAAAGTCTTGCGCTGCAATGCCTGGACGACCTTACGCCGGCAGACATCTGGATCAATTACGGTGACAAATATTCCGACGCCACCAAACTCGATACGGTCCAGCTTACTGCGCCAATTCGGAGTACCAAGGTCAAGCTCATCAACGATTTTTTCGAAAGGCGCTACAAGCGCGATTGGGACAATGTCTTCCCTGACGAGATGGGAAAATGTGAAACAATCGGCGCTTTTATCTCGCTGATGGCTTTACATGCGAAAGTCAAAAAACCAGGCGGCCACTCCCCGGGGCAGGGGTGAGGAGCGGGCCATGAAAATACTTGTCCTGTTTGCGTTTCTTGTGCTGCCCCTGACCGGCCATGCCCAAGCGCCTGCTTACCCATGCCCAAGCATGCACGACGCGGTCGCGCGCCTTGGCTGCCACGATGCGACGTCAGCCGAGCAGATGCCGGCTTCAGCCGCGCAATGCCGGGCCATTGCGGATGACACCCGGCGATTGGTCTGCTACGACCGCGCGCGGCCGCCAGTCCCCCGAGCCCAGAAGGTGCTGCCGGCAAGCGCCTGCCTTACCATCACCGACCAAGGGCGCAAGCTTGCTTGCTACCGCGACAGCTATGCTGCCTACATGGACAAATCCGATCCAGCGTATTGCTTTACCTTGGCGGAGCGGGATCAGCCGGCGTGCTTCGACGCCCTCCAGGCGCCGGTCGTTGCGGACGACGGCGACGAGCCCGGCAACTGGCAGATCGTGGTGCGCGAGAAAGGGCTTCCCAGCATGCAGGATCTCGAGCAGCCCGCGACCATCGGCTTCGTCAGGTCGGGAGGCGAAACTACGGGACTATTCAAAGCCGCTGTGTCAGCACGCTGGCGCAGACCGAACAGCTGGGGTTGGCAGCCCTTCCTCGCCGCCGAAGTCATCCACGACTTATCAGACTCCACGAGAGTCAATAGCAAGGCGGCCGGCGTCGGCGCGCGAGGGACCTGGGGCTTCCCCGCGCGAGGCGTGGCGTTCGACACCGCCATTCACTTTAAGCTTTTAAAAGACTCTGAGGCGCATACGCGGTCGCGCCAGCTCGTCGTCGATAACCTTCTGGTTGTCGACCGGCTAGCGCGCGGGTACGCATTCAGTCCGGAGGTTTCGTACCGACTGCTGCCCAGCTTCGGCCTGCTGCGCGAGGACTTGCGGGGAACAGGGGCTGGCAGTGATGTGGGCAACGCAACGTCGGTCTACGCTGGGCTACGGCTCGCCTACTGGCCACGCATCGCGCCGCTCGTGCAAATCAACCTGTTTGCCCAGCGTTTTGTCGACATCAATGTGTCGTCCTCGCTGGACAAACGCTACCATTCGTACTATCAGCTCAGCGCCGACTGGTACCTGTACGATCCCCGGGAATCTAAGCGCAATTTCACACCTATTATCGGGCTAGCGCGCGAATACGGCACCAACCCGATGGAGTCCATGGCCAAGAGGAGCAGCACGTCTCTGGCGCTGCGTTTCAAATTCGATTTTCCCTGACGCTGGCGCACTGCACATTGGCGGCGCTGGCGGAGGAACCCCTTACCCGGACGCTAGCCGCTACCGGCCGGAAAGCCTGAGTGCGCCTGCCTCGGGCGGCCCACGCCAAGACGCCATATTGCCGATGTCTATCTTCACCCGCAGGCGCGTACCGGAACCTGAACCTAACTTAAGCTTGTCGATGCTCCATTTGCCGCCGTTCCAGTTCGCATAGCTAAACCTTTCGGCCTGGCCATTGAATCGAACCTGGTACAGCCCTGGCCGTACGGGCTGGAGGTCGATTGGAAACCAGTCCGTAACCGCATCGGATGCAAATAACTCATCGAGAGGATTTGGATCGGTGGTGATCCCGTCGTCGTCCGCCGGAAGAGCGCGCCGAAGTGCCGGGACTTCATCGCTCTCACGGTCTATTGTGAAGGTCCATCCACCAGTTCCATCGACTGGATCCGTCCATACGCCTTCGAAAACCACCGCGTCCGAATGGCCGCGATTAACGTGATAACTGCCTACTGCGATTCGTACTGGCTGACCGCTCCGCTAAATATGGGCACTGTACGCTCGATCATTGCGGTCTTCTAAACGATGGAGCTTCTACGAAGCCTGCGGCGGTTAAGCTTCGATCCTGATGAGATCACCGGACTTCACCGCAGTCTCTTAGAGCGCCTAACAAAACCGCCATGGCTACGTTGCAGCACCCTTGCCGTACCCTCGTACTGTCTTCGGCGCTGCGCCTTGCCCTGGCGGTTTTGTTAGGCGCTCTTAGTCACCTGCCAATATGAAACGCGCACTGAAGTGCGGCTGGTGTTTTAGATGAATTTACCTAGGTTGGTAGCGCACAGACGCAACACATAAAGACACAGCACACTATTTAATTCGCTCTCTGCTTGACGAATAATCCGCGTAAGAGTAAACACAATAAATGCGCTGAATGCACAAGTATCTGTTCTAACCGGTGATCGGAGAATCCCATGAGTAACAGAATTGTATTCCAGCAAGATATTATTGGTTCAGCTGTACTCAACGTAATGTGCCCCTCTCCACCCTTCTTGACTGCCGGCGGTAGTTATAGCTTCACCCCCAACGTTGCATGCACGTTTGAAAACAACTCCAGTTCGCCCGCCCCAGTTGCGATATTGCTGACGGTCGGAAGAGTTGGTCAAGTGCTTCATTCCGTGACAAAAGATGCTGACCTCGCGCTTGGGACGTCAATGGAGAACATTAAACTTGAGTACTCGCTGCCACTGGTACGAGCCAAGGAATTCATTAAGATTGAAGTAAAAGTTTCTATGCGGACCGGCGGTCAAGTGATTTTCCAGGATGCCACCTTTTGCGACTTTACCGTTGAGTGAGAGAAGACAATGGAATCTTTGCACGTATCTGCCCAAGCAATGCGCGAGATATTCATCGCCGGGAACGGGCTTGAGACGCACGTTGCGCTTACCAATGTGCCAAAGGATCGCGCTTTGGAGCGTATCAGCTTTTCTCGCAGCCGGGAAATTTCAATTGATTGGAACAGGGTAATTGGGGCAAGCGAAAAGGAAGAGATACCTTACGTAAGCTCGGAAAGTGCGGGCATGCTGTATTTTCGTCGGGAAATCGAAAGGCTATGGGGTTTCCCCGGCGGGGTAGTTGATGATGTAATGGCATATTCAGCCGGCCTGAACATCTATGCAGTTGATCCTCCTATTGTCCGCCTCTCAATTCCTAATACGCAGCGGTATTATCTCGCAGCCATCAAGTTCAATCGCGAAATCTCAGTCCCCCCGGAGCAGGGGCCGTTTATAATGACACTGAAGGAATACGAGCTTTTTTGGAAATATATTGAAAGGATCAGCTCCGAGGATCAAGACATCACTGAGATGTCGTACGTTGATCTCGCTCCAGCTATAATCTACAGGCAATATAGAGAATTAGTTGCAATCAGTAAGCTTGGCGATGCACTAGCGGCAAACGCCGATAAAATTATATCCAAAGAGCTCACCGAATTTCCCACGGCCGAGGAATTAAATGAGCTGACCTCCGGATATCAGAGGATGCGGTTGATCAAGACGGATACAGAAATCAAGCTCGAGCGTCTGCGCGACCGTGCTCGTGACTTAGGATATTACTTAGCGCTTGAAGCAGAGACCATTACCTTTCCAGACGGATCAAAGGACGAATTGCAGCCGGGCGATCTATACTTGCCGTATTTGACGGAAGTGAGGTGGAGTACGACTCACTATCGGCAGTATTTAGTACGGGAGTCGGGATTTTTCTTCTCTTTCAGCTGGGTGCTCCAGGTCCCTTACATTGTGCAGCATTTGACCCGGGTCGTTCGATACAAGAAGGTGATACCAGACTTTGATCCCTGGGCTGAAAAAGAACGCGAGCTTGCTTCTGCAGGGTTTGAAGTATTTCGGTTCGAGCGGTTCGGGCAAAAGTATGTCACCGCAAACGGAGACGCAATCGAAACTATTATGCAGAGATGTGAAGTGGACTCGGATTTTACTAGGCGCTGTGCTGTGCTCATTCCGATATACGAGCAAAGTTTAGTCAGTGGAGAAGTCCTTTCACGCTACATCGTTATCAAAGCACCTCGTCGCGGCGTTCGTCAAATTAGAATGCCTCGACTATTCGTCGAAGAAGATTTGCTCTTTTCGACCCACTTTCGCCAGGTCGAGGTCGGCGAACTCGTGGAGTCAATAAATTTAGCTCCTGGCGAAGAGCGAGAGATAACATTTGAAAAAACGACCTTGGCTGAGCAGGAAACGCGTCGCACTGCCACGTCAATCAGTGATTTGACCGAAAACGACCGGGTCGACTTGTCGACCGAGATGGAGCGGGAGTCGACCTCATCTACAGAAAAGGTAGCGACCCAAAGTCTCAGTGCGAAGGCCGGAGGCAGTTACGGCGGTTTTTCAGGCGGGGTAGAAGGATCGACCTCGTCGACCCTTACGACCCGTCAGTTCGCGCGTGACCTGCAAAAGGTGGCTAATAAGGCATCACGCTCGGTGACACGTCAAACTCGCCAAGAAATAAAGACGGAGTCCGCTACGAAAAGCAACGTCAGCACGCGGTCAAGCACGACAATTAACATTCAAAATATCAACCAGGGACGAACGCTGAACTTGTTATTTTTTCAATTGTATAACATCTATAGTTTGAGTTTGCAGCTGGAACGCATGTCTTTTACGGTTCTATCTGGACGCGAAATCATTGCGGGCAGCGGAATTGTCTTGCCTGAAGTCTTTTCACTTTCAGGCCTCCGATCGGCACTAGAAAAGCTGATGATAGACGGCTTGCCTGTCATTCCGAATCCACGGCTGTATCCCAATCCCACAGATCCAAAGGATCCACCGCCCGCAAATCAGGCTAAAGAGGCATACGCTAAAATCGTATTGGAATGTCTTACGAATACACTCGATGAGTACGTCAAGGGCAGAGAAGGCTCATCAGGTGCTGCGAAAATTGAGGGCGATTGGACGCCGCCCGGCGGCCCCTCGGCGCCAGTCAATGAACATATCGATCACATTACCAAGTTGCTTAACGCGATTCAATACACTGGCGACGATATCACCCCTCCGGGCGCTGATGGAAAATCCGATACGCTTGTGGTCGGCTCCCCAGGATTGTATCTTGACGCTAATATTGGCGCGAGGGCCGCCACTGAGCCTTATTCTGAAGAGATGCGCATTATGGAATTGTCTCGCAAACAAGCGGAAGTCCGTGAAATCATGGCGCGAGCAGAGTACAGCGAAGCTATGGCAAGACGTCTTTCGAAACCTGAACCGGGCAACGTAGTCAAGGGAGAAGCGGTGGATTTGAAAACGCTACGTCTTACTTTTGAGAGCGCTCCATTGCACGGAGAATGGAAATTGTTTGTTGCCACCAGCCTTGCTAAAGAATTTACGATTGAAAAAGAAAAGCTGGTTCACGAACTGAAATTCGATCAAGATCAAGCCTGGTTGTCTCACGACACCGTTGAGCTGGCTTCTCTTATTCATGCGGAGACAAGGCAGGAGCTAACGTTTTTAATCTAAGCGCCGGTTCATCAGAAGGCATATATCGCTAGGTTTCTCATGGCAGACCCAAGAACGACATACTATCCTGCTCAGGCCGAGCTTCGCGCTGCAACCGGGACCGCCGAGTCGGACGGGCATGCCTATTTAGTTCCCGCGCCCACCGGCAAGCATTATGACGTCAATCTTCCTGTGTCCAGTCCACAGAATGCCCGTCAACTAATCGAGTCGTTGGGCTTGCAATGGCAGGATGCAAGCAAACACACTGCTGCTGACGCATTACTTGCCGCGTCGAAAACGACATTGGCCGGCGAAATTTATGTTCAGCAGGTGCAAGCGGCAGCTGACCGTGCTCAGCGAGTAGTACTCGAGGTCGCTCAGGATGTTAAAAAGACGGGAAAGTACACGCCAGAGCATGCTAAAAACATTTTCAATGCGCAGACTCGACTTGCAGAGGAATTCAAGGCAGTCATTCCTGGGCAGAGCCGATTCAATATATCAACCATGGACCCTGCACTAGAGAGCATGCAGACGCTTAAACGCCTTGAAAATGACATCGGTGCAATGTCCAAGACGACTGGCAAGACAGCCAATAATTTGGCAAGGCAATCCATCAAGAGGCTAGATCAAGGGGTGTCGGTGCTTGAGGACGCCCCAATGATATTAAATAAGAAGCTTGCCAAAAAACTCACTTTTGTCGGCGACGTTATACAGGTGGTCGAGCTTATGCCTGCGACAGTTATTGTGCTGACGACAGAGAGCGAAAGTGAGCGGCGTAAAGCTGTTGCAGAATTGGGCGGAAAGGCATCCGGCGCCGTCGTTGAGAAAGCATTTATGCTTGCCGCACCTGCCCTATGCGCGACGTTCACTTTGACCACGGCCGGGTGGGGGTTTCTCGCCTGCGGACTTATTTTCGCCGGGGCGGGAATCTATCTCGGTAAAAGCACGGAGAAGTTCGTTGAGCAAGTGACATTGCCTCAACCTTGACGTCATGGCTCATCCTCGACCCAGTTTTCGAGGCGGTCGTCGAGCTGCACGTCTGGCTGTACTCCTGAATGGCATTCGCAGAATTCATCAATCAAGCGCCAGATGATCGGGTGGAAGGTCGTACGCGGTTTCACAATCCTCAGTGGCCCGGTTATCTCGTCCTTGTTGTGTCTGGCATTGTGCAAGGCTGTTTGCATGCAGAGCAAGGCGGGGCGGGCCTCGTAGAGAAAGCGCAGCCCTTCGTCCGTCAGGGACATGACCCGGGTCGTGCGGTGAAACGGGCGCACATTCAGGTGACGCTCCAGTTGTGCCAGTGCCTGGCTCATTTGTAAGCCTACTCGAGCGCGGCGAACGACAGCCAACGGTACGTGTTCTCTTTAAGCTCGCCACTGCCTTGGGACTGTCGCCAGTTAGATTGATCGAACTCACTCAAGAGCTGGTGACGCAGGAGTTATCCGATCGAGGGTGAAATACATGCGCGTCTTGATCTGCAGCTTGGAACAGTACATTGAGCGCCTTGGTGGTAATCGCGCCGCCTTACCGGGTTCCCACAAGGACTTCGGCGATATGCGCGTTGTGTTCACGCGCACGTTCCACAAGTTTCGCGCGCATGTCGATGAGCCAGCGCGCTAAGCCTTGTCCGACCTGCGGACTACCCTCACTTTAGTACAGTTGGCGATGCGCGGCAGCGGGAGTTTTTATACAATGCTCGCAGAGCCGTGTAGTTGGCCCGATCAAAGCTTAGCTCCGGAAATTCGACGTTGGCGTGCTGGCTCATGTTTGAGCCTCTAGGGGACTATCACGATGATTGGCTTGTTCAGCTCGCAGCATCATGTGGAAACCCTCCACGACCAAGGCGAGGATCAGCCACCAAGCGTAGACCCCGTAGCCGCTGTTGCACAGGTTTGCGCCTGCTAGGCCGCGCGCGATTTGGTTGCGCAGGTTCGGTCCGATCGGCTTGCACATCAGAGAACGGATCGTGAACGTCAGGTGCTCGCCAAAGCGCTCTATCATGGCCGGGAGTTCAACCAGCGTTGACAAGCCCAATTCCATCTCAATCCCCTCCTGGCGGCTCGTGGTCGGCCTACCAGCTTCCTTGAGCACCATCCGGACCATGTGCTCGAACTGCGGGATCAGGATGTGAATGGCCTGGACGAAATCGCGGCAGTAGCCGGCATAGAGCCCCTTGGCCACCAAGTCAGCGCGGTCGCTCGGTACCAGCGCCGATAGCTGTGTAATTTTGAGAAAATCGTGAGGGGACAGGTGGAACTGCTGCCGGATGACGTCGAGCGCGGGGTCAACCAGTGCCCTCGCGGCAATATCAGCTCGGCGTGCACACGCTTTGATCATTTTCTCACAAATTTAAGGCGCTGCATGGTCTGCTCCAAGAATTGGGTGATCGCCGAAGGTTACCCCGCGTGCGCTCCTACTCCTGCCTAAGTGCTCGAAGAACAACCGCCAGCGGCAGTCGTCGTCTGGTATCAAAACTGAACGGAGGCGATGCTCCACGACCACGCATAGGGGCACAGCGAATACCAAATCTACCCCGCAGACTTGATCGTTACAATAGAGGGTTACTTCTTCGCAAAAAATGTTGATAACTTTGTGAGGAACCTCAGCGCCATGTGTGGAAGCCTTTGATTTTAAAGGAGAAAGTTCCTATGCTCAAAATAACTGCAACTTGGCAACTCGATGAATAACTAGACAAAGGTAGGATACGACCGTCGCTGAACACTAGTGGTATTCGTGTCAACATTCGAACTGGCTGCAAACATCTATAGGTTCTGTCATATGCACTAGTAGTTTATAGAAGGAGCGTCTGTCTTACGGGTCTCCATTCAACATCAGGGGTACACGTACTAAAAGGAGTATCGCTACACCTTGAGCGCCCGAGTACTGCTCAGTGCAAGGCAAGGTTACCCACATTTTTGGTGGATAACGTTACTGATAAGTCCGTAAGAACCAGCGTACATGCGACTCTTGGTGGTTGCCCGATAACTGTGCAACTGCCCAGATTGGCGCTGGCTGCAAAGTCCTTTCGCTGATAATACGAATTATCATCTAAGGCGAGCGTATGAATTTTTGAAAAGATATCTGCCGTACGGGCACACGGCGCCACCAAACGGCGTTTTTTTCGAGAGCGTTTCGTTGAGCTGTTTGCAGACCTTCTCGACGTCTTCTTCAAACGTCAGATTCAGGTTTTGGCCGGCCTGTGCGTTGAAGCGATAGCTCACGTGGATGAATGATTTGGGGCGCCGAACGCATGATGAGTGTTCTTTTCTCGTGCCCTGCGGCGGTCAGACTTGATCAACACCACACCGAGCCCAAGTTGCGAGCTGCGCTCATATGAGCTATCCTTTAGGCTCAAAGGAGCCAAATATGACGACTCGATCTGAAACTGATAAGTCTGCCGCCAAGCGCTCAGCGCCGCCGGCGGTAGCAAAGTCTGCAGCGACGCCCGCAGCCCGGAAAACGGCGCGTGAGGTGACGATGCTCAGCCTCAAGCGGGACGCAAAAACCGGGCAATTAACTTCTTGGTACAAAATGGACGTTGCCGACAAAATTCAGGTTATTCGGTCAGGCGTACCCGCGCAGCGCGTAGGAGAACTGTCTTCAGTCATGAACATGCCGAAAGAGGCGTTGATGGACTCGCTGGGCCTGTCTCGCGCCACCATCAATCGCAAGGTGCAGCGCGAGCAGCGGCTATCTCCCGACGAAACCGAACGCGTGATGGGCATGCAAGCGCTGATCGGCCAGGTGCAGGCAATGATCGACACGGAGAGTACGCCAGAATTTGACGCCGCGAAGTGGTTGGCAGGCTGGTTAGCGGCTCCTCTGCCCGCGCTCGGCGGCGCCACGCCCGCGAGCTTCATGGACACGGTCGAGGGCCAGAAGTACGTTGGCAATCTGCTGGAGATAGTCCAGGGCGGAGCGTACGCGTGACGGTGTCGCTTTGGCGGATCGCAGCCACCACACCAAAGTATGTCGCCGATGATATGTCCGGTACGGGCGCTAAGAACACGGGCGGGCGTTGGAACCCGGTGGGCATGGCCGTCACGTACAGCTCAGAGAGTATTGCGCTGGCCGTGCACGAAACGATCGTGCACCTGCGCAGCGGCGGTTTGCCATTGAACCGCTACTTGGTGCGCATCGATGTGCCGGACGATGTCTGGACTGCGCGCCGAGTGCTGGCACCGCCGATCGGGTGGGATGCGCTGCCTGCGGGGATGGCCAGCGTACACACGGGCGAGGCTTGGCTGCTGAGCAAAGCATCCGCGCTGGCAGTGGTACCTTCGGTAATGGTGCCGGAGGAATTCAACGTGCTCATCAACCCGCTGCATCCTGACGCGACGCGCATTGTGGCTACGGCCGTGCGCAAGTGGCACTACGACCCGCGTTACTTCTAAGCAGCGGCAGGAAGTCCGAACGGCCGCTTGTCTGTCTGGGCACAAAGAAGACCCGGGGACGTCCGCCTTTCTTCCCCTGATCTATCGGTTGTTCTCTGCTGCCACAAGGCATATCGCTACATCTCGGAGCGCCGGAGTACTGTGCAGTGCGAGGCATGGTTACCCACATTTTTGGTGGATAACCTTACTCATAACTTCGTAAGAACCAGCGCTCGTGCGGCTCTCTGGGGGGTGCCTGAAAATTGGGCAACACACTGATCGGCGCTCGCAGCAAAGTCACTTCGACGATAATACCGTTTATCATCTAAGGACAGCATTCTAGCGCAGGTTGTCACGTGATTTGCTTGTCCTCGGTGTTCGTATGGGCAGCGTGGACGGGACCCCTTGGTTCAGATCGACATTCCTTTCTCAACTAAGATGCCCCCTCTCCTGCCGCCCCTCATCACCGTTTTACTCGTGGACGACCACAGGACCCTGCTCTGGGCTCTGGAGCGTCTCATCGGCAGGGAAGGCAGCGGCATGAAGGTGGTGGCCTGGGCCACCTGCCAAGAGGAAGCGCTAGCGTTGGCCGCGACGCACGGGCCGGACGTCATCCTCCTCGATATCGACCTTGGCGGCGCCTGTTCTCTCGATTTTCTGCCGGCCCTGTTAGTAAGCGGGGTGTCGCGTGCACTCGTATTCACTGGCATGCGCGACCAAGCCGTGCTTGACCGCTCTATCCTAGCCGGCGCGCGCGGGGTATTGCGTAAGGATGCGACGGCCGAGATCGCGCTGCGCGCGATTGAAAAATTTACCAGGGCGAAATATGGGTCGACCAGAACATGATGAGCCGTATCTTTGGCGAACTGACCCGTCAGCGCCTGCCGGCCGAGCCCGATTCCCATCAGGTCAAGATCGACTCGCTTACTCCCGAGGAGCGCAAGATCGTCGAGGCCATCGTCGCCGGTAGCGGCGAGACTAACAAGGCCCTGGCCGAAAGCCTGTTCATTTCCGAACACACCCTACGCAACTATCTCGTTACCATCTACAAAAAGCTCGGCGTCGCCAGCCGGCTCGAGCTGTATGTTTGTGCAACCAGACGCCGGCTGCCCCGCGCAGCTATTTAGCCAGTTCTACTTATCCTGCGCAGGCCCGGACAGATGTCACGGTTTTCCGCTCAACGTAGAACGAATTTTATGTCAAACGATACGCTTCGCCGTTAGTCGCAGACGACAGCCAAGAGTATTCGTCGTCTGCGAATGGTTGGGATAGCGGCTGCGGTTCCTGCCGTTCTGATGGCAAAGGCTCAACTCGAATCGTAAGAGCAGCATTTACCTTTGGTATGCTGCGGAAATCATTACAATCAATCTACGCCATGGACAAATTTTTAGATCTTTATACTGTCGTTGCCGAAAAAGAAACAGGCTTTTGGATAGGTCTGCCAGCCACTACCGGCGAAACAGTCTCTCGCGACGAATGGCTGCGCAAGATGAGAGACGATCCTGAACATTTCCAACTTGCTAGGCTCACAGCTGAAGAGCTGACTAGGTACTCGACGGCTGACGAGGACGTTATCGAGTGTGCAGTGTACGTCGCTTGGTCAGACGAGACGGCCCATTAGGCTTACAGCGTTCATAGAAAGTGAACAAGTACGCAGCCGGAGTAAGGTCTGGTCTTTCGCCAACAATCAGTCCTTCGAACCGATTTCAGAAATAAGGTCGTTAGCGGACGTTACAATAGGTCTGCTTTCGGCCAGAAGCGGACTTTGAACAAGTCGTTGAGCGGGTCAACACTTACGGCGGCCAGAGACAACCCACTATATCGGCACACCGCCGTTATCTATCGTTAGGCGAACACTCCTCATGTGGCGTATTGAATTTACCTCTTCAGAATTTCTTCCGACCCTCCCCGAGGAATGCCAAGGCAACCCGGGAGTGTATGGCTTTGAACTAGCTTTTTGGCTCGCCAAGATGCTCGCCGCTCAAGGCATCGTTACGAGCTACCCTCTCGGGGAAGACTGGGGCTGGATGATCGAATATTCAAACCCCGCAAAGGTCGAATTCACTATCGGTTGTTCCAGCATGGCTGAAGAAAGCGAAGGGTATCGAGGGCTGCCAATCCAATGGTCCATCTTTATTCGCCCGCACACGTCAATAAGGCAGCGGTTCAAAGGCATTTCTCATGACGCTGAGGTCGAACGTCTGGGGCACGCTGTCGTTGCGGCGCTCGCCGACACTGGCATTGAGGTCGTATCCGTTGACGAAGTGGAGTCAAGCTAGCGTCTGCTCTGGGTCGGTAGCAGACGTCCGGCACGCCTCGAGCAGCCAGGCTGAACTTTCCTAGTCAGCAACAACTCCGGTAGACTTATCGCACATTAAAGGTCTGCTACCGGCCAGAAGCGGACGTTGTCTGCACTACGAGTCGATTACGAACACTCGAGTTAGGTCTGCAATTGGCCCAAAATTCAGTTACTCCACCAAAAATTTGAGGGTGGTCGGAGGCTAAGGTCCGAAGCAGCCTATGCAACGGGACCCCCGACACGTCATGGACGCGCCTGCTTTCTTAAAGATCCGATAAGATTATTTATTGTCTCGATGACCAGTCAATATCGATGTTTAATTCAATGAACTCAGCGTTTCTGTACGAAGCAGTCTTCGCCAGTTCTCCGACGGGTAACTACTTGGTGTCGCCCACGCCGGACGCAATCATTCTCGCGGTAAACGATACATTCCTTCAGGCGTCGGGGCGACAGCGGACGGATCTAGTTGGGCTTAGCCTCTTTGTTGCCTTTCCTGGCAATCCGAACGATCCTGAAGATACAGGCGAGGTTGCCCTGCGCTGCTCGCTCGCTCGTGTCATCGCAACAGGAAAGCCGGATACCTTGCTGGCGATTCGTTACCCGATTCGTATCGAGCTTCCGTCTGGCGATATGCGTTACGAGGAACGTTTCTGGAATGCGGTCAGTACGCCGATCTTCGGGGAAGACGGAAAGCTTGCTTGCATATCGCATAGCACGACGGATGTTACGTCACTGATCCGTGCGGAGGCTGCGCGGAGCGAAAGCGAGAGACGTTACAGGGCCTTGGTCAGCGCGAGTGCGGAAGTGGTCTATCGTATGGGACCCGACTGGAGTGAAATGCACCAACTCGAAGGACGCGGTTTTTTGCAAGATACCTGCGACTCCCGTCGTGCTTGGATTGACGCGTACATTCCGACCGAAGACCAGGAGATGGTCCAGGAGGCCATCGAACATGCGATCGGCGGCAAGTCAGTTTTCACACTGGAACATCGGGTTCGCCGCGTGGACGGGACATATGGATGGACCTTCTCCAGAGCAGTACCCATGCTCGACGAACAAGGTAACATCTACGAATGGATCGGGGCTGCCAGCGATATAACCGACCGCAAAGCGGCCGAGGAACAGCTGATGGAATCAGTCCGCCACAAGGATGAGTTCTTGGCGATGTTAGCGCACGAGCTCAGAAATCCAATGGCGCCGATCAGCGCGGCGGCGCAATTACTTGAGACAATGAAGCTTGACAATGAGCGAATGCGGCACAGCTGTCAGATTATTGGCCGCCAAGTCCGCCACATGACAGGGCTGATCGATGACCTGCTTGACGTCTCACGCGTTTCCCGGGGGCTGATTGAACTGGACATTGTTCCGCTTAACATCAAGGATGTTTTGGCCAGCGCCATGGAACAGGTCTCGCCTCTGATCCAGTCCCGGCACCACAATCTCGAAATGCATTTGCCACCGGACAGTGACATGGTACTCGGCGATGAAAAACGGCTTGTGCAGGTTGTTGCCAACATCCTAAATAACGCTGCGAAGTACACTCCTGAGTGTGGAAATATCTCGGTAGATATCGGCGTGCAGGAATCCGAAGTGGTCATTAACGTTCTCGATAACGGTATCGGTATAGAACCGGAACTGACGTCGCACGTATTCGATTTGTTCATGCAGGGGCGGCGTACCTCCGACCGTTCATCAGGTGGCCTTGGTCTCGGACTTGCATTGGTCAAGAGCTTGGTTGCGCTTCACCAAGGGTCGGTCACCTGCACCAGTGCCGGGGTCGGAAAAGGAAGCAAGTTTACCATTCGTTTGCCGCGCTTGTTCAGAGATCGGCGTCAAGACAATCGGAACGCCGATAATCACAATACCGGAAGGACACCTTATTCTCTGCACGTAATGATTGTGGACGACAATGTCGATGCAGCGTCAATGCTGGCCATGCTGCTCGAGGCCTCAGGGCATCAGGTAGTGATTGAGCATGCACCTTTGCAAGCACTCGAACGGAGCCAGAAGGAAGCGCCACAAGTGTTCCTGCTCGATATCGGCTTACCTGAGATTGATGGCAATGAGCTGGCCCGAAGGCTGCGGATGCAACCTGAGACTGCACATGCAGTTCTGATCGCGGTTACAGGTTATGGCCAAGAAAACGACCGACAGGCTACATTTTCTGCTGGCTTTGATTATCACCTCGTCAAACCGGTTAATGCACAGGAGCTACTTTCTATACTTGCTCAGGTCGGAGCAAATCAGTTCGGCGTAGAGTTCGTTGCTCATGGCACCCCACAGCGGCGCGCGGGTGAACAGTTGCATTGAATCGTTTTCGCCCAAAACCGGAATGTCTGCGCAGTCGTAAGCGGACGCAATCGATAGTGGGTCGAGGTGTCTTCGCCTCACCAGCACAGGAGGCCTCAGGAGTGTTCCTACTCTCGGACGTATGATCTATCGTCCGCAGAGTCTGAACACATCTGGGCCTCTGGTGCCTTCGCACCCTCAACTGTGCGTCACAGTCGTCGCACCCTTAGCTAGCATAAAACCTTCACTCTTTTAGACGCTTTGGTTACGCCCGGCCTTGTGCCGGGCATTTTTTCACTTCAACGTTTTGTTATTGGATACTGCTGAGAGAAACTGCAAAGAAATTACTTGAAATTGTTAAGTCGACCACAACTCCTAAGGCATAGGAGGTGCTCGATGAAACTTGCATTGATACTAGAACCGAATGAAAACGCGCGTGAGCGTCTTAAGAAGTTAGTCGGATGGCTCGGCTACACACCAGCGGTTGCGAAGTCTGCTGATGAGGCTCTTGAAGTTGCAGCTGCAGCAAACTTTGATTTGATCTTTACGTCTGTGCTGACTCTGCCTGACGACAGACGTGAAGTGCCAGGAGAGCTGAAGAGGGTTGCGCCTGAGGCGGCAGTGGTCGTTATCGCGGCTAACGATAAGGAGTACATCGTCAAAAAGTTGTATCCGCCCGTCGGTGTCAGTGCAGTGGTGCCGCCTCAAGCTTCCCTTGAGGTGCTTCGGCGGCTATTGGAAACGAACATCGAAGGATTTGGCGTGCGTGCTGAACCGATGCTTCCCCCGGTTGAGCGTCGCCGAATACCGAAGTAGACCCTGAGCGCACTACGTTGGTCATCATTCAGATGATGTGTTGGATATCGTCAGGGAGTACGACCGTCGCTGGTGCTAAATATGCTCGGCGTCTCCTAAAGCTCGCTCGAAGCTCCTGTAATTCATTTCCAAAGCCCGTAACCTTTCCTGAGACAGTCGGACCGTTTCACTGACCAGCTAAAAGGTCTGCTTGGGTCGTAAGCGGACGCTACAATAGGACCGCTATCGGCTAGGAGCGGTCCTCCACAGCCGCAGAGATTGGCGAGGCGCAGACTGTTAGCGAGAGAGTTAAAGAATCCGCCGAATAATCGCCTCTGACCGGGGCTTGATGCCGGCAAGGAGGTAATGCCATAGTCTTACCTATTAGCTGGAGACGGACGATGCATCATGAACGGTACAAGCTTGGGATCCGCCGTTGGGAGGCAGCGCTGCTGCTAACGCTTGCCAGTGCTGGGGCATACGCATGCGCGCCGCCGCCAATCTACCCGAACGAAGAACAGCGTTTACGGGCCCAGGTGCGCATGGCGGACAAAGTGTTCATCGCTACGATCGTGCGTGCCAAACGGGGGCCGCATGGCCAACCTAGCGACCTCCAGACGGAGTCGTTGGTGTTTCGCATTGATGAGGTTTTCAAGGGCAAGCTACGAGCGGGCGAGCGATACCATACGGTGACCTCCGGCCTCGGTGCCAGCTGCGGAGTGAGCGCTTGGCTAGGTTCGCCGTACGAGCCCGGCAGCCCGGTTCGCGACAAAAATGGGCTCATCAAACGCTGGTTAGTTTTCAGTAGTGCGAACCGTCCTCGTGATTTAACGGCGCCGAGCCTCCCGCTTGACCAGGCCGTCCGTGAGCTGCGGCTAGTCAGACTTGCGGTTAAGAAGTGAGAGATGAAAGTCCTGGTGCTGTGTGTATTAAGCAGGCGTTCAGCCAAGTCTGCTTTCGGCCAAAAGCGGACAGAACTCAAGTGCCTACAGCAGTGGATCTTGAAGATGATAAATGGATGCGTTCGTGATGCTTGTCTTTCTGCCTTGGATTTACGAAAGGATGTCCTTCTTTACGGGTACGTAGCGGTAGGGTGCGCGGTCGGCAGCCACGTTGCAGCTTTCATGTGCGGACGAGGCATCGAGCAAGACCCAGTTGCGGCGATGGGCTTCGCCAAGAACGCGTTTCTTCGCCAGATCGAAGCAGCGCAGCGCCAGATGATCGGGAAGCAGCAGCACCCTCGCTGGGTCTGCACGCACCCAGCGCCAGGCATTCCACTCCTGCTGGGGTAGCGGTGCCAGATAACTAAAATGGACCACGGGCCGGTCTGAAAACAACAGGAATTGTTCCTTGAACTCGAGCATGCTGACTTCCGTTTCGGGGGCGATGCTCCATTCGAGTTTCTGCATGATGGCACGCGGCGTCCGATGTGTGTTGAGGATGGGCCACACCCAGAAAGAAATGAACAGCCAGGCCAGCACGCTGGCCAAGGCGAGCTGTTCGAACAAAGCACGTTTGCGCAATAGCCAGACGATGCCGGACAGCGCCAGTCCGAGGATCAGCAAGCCCGGAGCCACTGCAACAACAGCGTCGGCGTAGTCGTCCGCCCGGGAAGACAGGCGATCCGGCGCAAACAGCGATACCGCCGCAAGCAGTACGAGCAGCAGACCCACGATCGCGAGCGCTGCGCGCAACAAAAGAGACGTGGCGCGGCGCCCTTCTGCCGGCGCCTGTTCCCAGACATACGCGAGCGCAAGGGCGGACATCGGCAGCGCGGGCAGGATGTAAACTTCGCGCTTGCCGGGGCTGATGGAAAAGAAGAGCAGCACCAGCGCAACCCAGCTCAGCAGAACGCGCATTGCCGCGCTGGACGGCCACAGATCCTTGATGCCGCGCAACCGTAGCAGGAACAGCACGGCCAGCGGAAACCACATGCTCGGCAGCGCGGTCGTCAGGTAATAGTGCCAGGGCTTGATGTGGTGCCAGGCATTTGCATAGCGTTCAGCGGTTTGCCTGAGTAGGATGTTGTCGCGGTAGGCCAGCAGTTCCGGACTCTGGATGCGCTCGACCACCATCCACATCGGCACCAGCCACAGCGCCAGTGTGCCCAGCATCAGGGCCGGTCCCCACCACGCGCGCGCGCGCCAGACCTGCTGCTCGGATGCGGTGGCGGTCCGGCGCCAGATCGCCAGCGGTATCAGCATCAGAACCGGAAGAAAACCGACGCCCTTGGTCACGATGCCCAGTGCCATCGTCACCCAGCTGGCGGCATACCAGCCCCAGGCCGGACCGAGCAGGAAGTGACGAACCAGTCCGTAGCAGCCGAGCGTGACCCAAAAGCAGACCACGGCATCGATTTGCGCGCCCTTGGCCTGCAGCAGGAACTGCGGCGTGAACGCGAGGGCAAGCACAGCCGAACGCGCGACCTTCTCCCCCCACAACCGGCGCCCCAGGTCGAATACTAGCCACAGCGTGCCCAAGCCTGCCAGCGCACTGGGCAGCAGGAAGGCGATCTTCAGCCGTCCGGTCAGCTGGTAGAAAAGCGCGATCAGCCACATAAAGAGCGGCGGCTTGTCCGGATAGAACTCGCCGCCGCGAGTGGGGAACAGCCACTGGCCCGACTCTACCATCTCGCGTGCGACCTGGGCAAAGCGCGGCTCGTCGGCAGGCCAAGGGTCGCGCAGCCCGATCCCGGCGAACAGCGCAGCGAATAGCAGGATTGCGATCCACGGCCACCAGCTTGCGTCTTGCCTAGCGCTAGAGTTGTGCGGGAGACGCATGCATTTGTCCTCGGATTTCCTGTAGCCGCTGCTTGAAGCCATGATGGTAAAGATAGAGTACCAGCACCGTGGACAGCACCAGCATCAGCAGGCTGATCCAGATCTGCTGCTCGTCATGCAAGGCTAGGCCTGCGCCGGCAAAGCTGAACAGCAGCATTTGCGGCAGGTAGCCCAGCAGGCTGCCCCAGAAAACCGCCGGAGTGTTCAGCCCGGCCAGCGCCACCGCAATATTAATGGCCAGGTTGCTGCCGACCGGCATCAGACGCACCGTGCAAATCCACAGCCAGGTGTCCTCCGCCAGCAGCCGGCGGATGAAGGCGACGCGTTCTCCGTGGCGCTTGCGCAGCCACTCCATGCCGATATTGCGCACGCAATAAATTACCAGCAGGGCGCCGAATCCGGTGAGGACGGTGCTCAGAAACGCACCCGGCAAGCCACCCACCAAGTAACCGCAACCGAAGGCGAGCAGCTGGCGCGGGCCGCCGAGCGCGGTGTAGACGACGCTCGTTATCACGAACACGGGCCAGGCGATCGCCCAATGTCGTTCAAATAGCCGGTTCAGCAGATCCAGTTCGCTGAATGATCCCCACCACTGGAAATGGAGAGAAGCAAAGCCCAGCGCTAGCAGGCAGGTCATCAGGAGCGGCTTGACCAGCAGCTTTAGTTCGGTTTTCAATGCCGCACTTCCATGCGGTCGATCAGCGGCAGCTTGCTGCGCCGGATCAGCCAGCTGACTCCCCACATGTCGACAATACCGACCCACAGCCGGTTCCAGGCGGTGTATTTCGATACGCCGGCGGCACGGTGCCGATGGTGCACCGGCACTACCGTGATCGCGCCCCCCAGGCGTTTGACCAGCGCCGGCACGAAGCGGTGCATGTGGTCAAAGTACGGCAGGCAAAGCCAGGTTTCGCGTGGCACCAGCTTGATGCCGCAGCCGGTATCGGGTACGCCGTCGTCGAGTATGCGGCGACGCACGGCGTTGGCGATGCGTGACTGCATTTTCTTCCAGCGCGTGTCGCGCCTGCTCTTGCGGAAACCAGCAATGCAGAAATGCTGGTGCTTCTCTTCCATCGTCAGCCCCTGTCCCACCAGTGCCGGAATGTCGGCCGGATCGTTCTGGCCGTCGCCGTCTATCGTGACGAAAAAACGCCCGGCGGCGTGGCGCGCCGCGGTCCACAGGGCAGTGCTCTGCCCGGCACAGCGCGCGTGACGGATTAGCCGCGCCGGCGTGCCCGATTGCTGGCAATGCTGCAGGAAGACAGCGCCGGTGTCGTCGCTGCTGCCATCGTCGACCAGCACCACCTCATGGGAGTAACGACCGGCGAGTGCGTGATGAATTTCATCCACCAGATGCCCGATGTTGCCGGCCTCGTCCTTCGCTGGAATCAGCACCGAGACGAGGAATGCTCGCTTATCGTTTTTTCCGTCAGGCATATTGTTCAAGCTCTTTTAAAAGAGATTGCGGATGTACATCTGTGTGGCACGATCTCCAGAGTCTTCGCTACTGCTTGGTGACGATCCAACTAGCCGTTGGCTCCAATACGCCGAGGTCGCGCTCGATGCGTGAATGGAAAAGGAATCGTGATCTAGCGCACTGTGTTCCGTTGCAACAGTAAGCGATTTTTCTCATTAATCGCCAATGAAACTCTGCAGTGTCCAAGTTGTAAATATAGCACGATGGCAAAGAAACACAACTAACCGTCTACAACAAGTCAAACTGGCTCAGGTGTCCGAATTTGTGCTCGCGAGTGTCTGCTTTGGGTTGCGCATTCAACCAGTCGACGCAACACATTCATGAAATCGCTGTGCGGGTGTTTGGTAGCTGAGAGTTTTCCGTGGACGCTCGTTCAGTAGCCTGGCCGCCTCGTCCAGATTCTCCTGCGAGTACGTAGAGAGGTCCAGCCCTTTTGGAAAATACTGCCTCAAGAGTCCGTTGGTGTTTTCGTTAGAGCCACGTTGCCAAGGTTGATGAGGATCGCAAAAATACACCTGGATATGGGTGCTACGGTAGATCGTTTCGTGCGACACGTGGAAGTCCTCGTCACCCGTGTATGCCTGCTTCAGCCAACCAGCGATTTGCTCCGGCGACCATTGGAACTGCAGTTTGCCGGCGACGATATCGGCGAGCTTCCGATTCACCACGAGCTTACATGGCTTGGGACGGCGCGCTCGATCCCATGCACGCTGGTCGGCCAGGGTTGCGCGATAGTTTTCCAGACCGCCATTTCGCCTGACCTCCCGACTGACTGTGGACGGAGCCCGTCCGAGAGTAGCGGCAATGGAGCGAATCGATTGGCCAGCAACTACAGATCGCGATATTTCCTCGCGCTCAGCGAGCGTTAGCGCCAGTCGAGAGCGGCATCTTTGGGGTGGACGGATGCCACCCGTTTCCGCAGAATCCGGATAACAGACGAGTGATTACGGTCGAACAGCTGGGCAATCTTTTGCAGCGAATCGCCCTGGCGCCATCGCTCCCACATGAGCGCCTTTTGACTGTCTGTGTAGTAAATTCGGGGTCGCTGCTTCATGTGAACACTCCTCCATAAGGCTTAGAGTGTTGCGTTCACCATTTGAATCCACGGTCGGAAGCGGTCCTAAGCAAGATCAAAAGTGTCCATGATATTGTTCTCATCGTAGCTGGACGTTGACGTAAAGCTTATTGAGCAGAACCCAGCTAGATTCGCGATTTGATACCCATACCGTACATCATTGGAGACGCTTTTTGCCATAAACAAGATGCTAGACCTTTACAAGGCAACCGCAGAGAGGGAAACAGGCTTCTGGATAAATTTGCCAGTCGCTACAGGTCAAATTGTGTCACGTGACGAATGGCTGGCCCGGATGAAAGAAGACCCTGAGCATTTTCAGATCGCTACGCTTACGGATGAGGAGTTGACCGGGAAATCGAGTGGTGGCGGTATCATCGAACGCGCAGTGTATGTTGCCTGGTCCGACGAGAAGTTCCAGTAATTACCGTATTTTGCCAACTGCGCATCTCTCCAGCGCTTGGAACTTTTCAAAATTCGTGGTCAGTCGCTACTCAGGCAGTCCAAAGAGATGCTGGAGGGATGCATGGGCGAACTGCTGAAAGCGAGGTAGAGTGAGTGTCGACGGCCAAAGGTGTTGGTGCTCAGGGAAGTCTTGGACTGGCAGCAAATAGATCTGAGCAACGTCCTCATTAGCCTGGTTCATGCGTACCCATAGAACGAAGTCCACCGCTGGGCGGTGGCGCACGGTGACCTTCCAGCAGGGATGGCTTCGCTCGTAGCGACACCTTGTGCACAACAAGCGTACGGTCACTCCGTTAACCCGATAAGTACGCGTGGTGATTTTTTCTACCTGAGCGTTCGCTCGAAGTGCACAACGCTCGAGCTCGATCGACATGTCCTTGACGACACAACGAAGCCTGTACCGTGTGATCGTTGCTTGTGACAGAGATGGCCCGGAAACCCCAGCAGCCACATATGCTGCAACCAATCCTCGGAAGCGCAGGGCATACGACTTCGCTGACGGGAGATCGCTGTTGTCGATAAGCTCGGCAGACACTTTGCCGTGCTCGACGAGGATGTCGCGCAAACCGTCCAGCATCTCGTCGTTTGACCAACGCTTCCCACGACGCAATCGGACTTGTCTGGTCTGGCTGAACAACTCCTTGGTTACAATGCCGGGAAAGGCATCTTCAACCCGGATCCACTTGTTCGCGTCGTTCGGGCGACGAGAACTTCTCAGCCGCTGCGTGCTGCGATTGAAGATGAGTGTTCCCGCATACTTTTCATTGGTGAGGATGGCCTTCACGTTATGCTCAGACCACGACCTGCCGTGTTGGTTTGTCAGCCCTTCGGCGTTGAGGGCTTCCGTAATCCTTGTATCAGGCATATGCTGGTTCGTACACATATCGAAGATCCTGCGCACGACAGCCACTTCATTGCTTGGGCCGTGAATGAAGCCGACCCGATCGGTAAGTAAGCTTTTTCGTTCGCCCATCTCGAGTGTTCGTAGCGTGCGCCCATCTGCCGAGAGGCACTGACGTCTGAGTCCATACCCGGCTGAGCCACCTTGCTTGAAGCCAGCCGCGGTAAGACGGCATTGAGCCCTGAAGACCTTCGCGGAAAGTTCCCGGCTGTACTCGGCAGCCATAGCGCGCTTCAAACTCTTGAGTAGAGTCGCAAGAGGTGAACCGTCGTTGGTAAACGGCTCGGCGCAGTACGTGACCATGATACCGGCCTTCCGGCACGCGTACTCGTAATATGCACTCTCATCAACGTCCTGGAACCGCCCCCACCGACTAACGTCATACACGAGCACCGCGACATAGCCGGCTTCGCCGGACTGCACGTCCTTGAGTAGTTGCAATAAGCCGGTGCGCCCGTCGAGGGTGAGCCCGCTTCGGCCTTCATCTCGATATACGGCCACGACCTCGAAATCGTGCTGAGCCGCGTACTCTCGTAAAGCCGATTCCTGATGATCTGTTGAGTAGTTCTGATGCTCAGTAGATGCCCTCATGTACAGCGCCGTGCTGTGAGAAGAAGAGAGGCCCATAGCGATACTCCTGGAGAGGTGCTGAGGAAGCAAAGCTACCGTCGAGGCATGCTCCGCGAACCCCTTACAAACCAAACATCGATGCCAATGACTCGTGCCGCATTGCCTCAAAATGTTCGAGATTCGATTCTTTCAGGTAGAGCGGGCCGCTGGACAATTCTGCTGCCGAAATGAGGAAATAGTCGATGAGCTCATGCGTGTCACCATGGAGGCGAGCTGTAATGATGAAATCGGTGCCTGGAGATGGTTTGACTCTCCAGTTGATGTGACCCTTCCTCGGCCTTCGCCGGGTTGCCACCTCGACTTTGACACGAACAGTCTGGTTAATGGTCAACGAGTGGGCTGCTTGAGACTCGCTCACACTAGCCCCTGCTGAGCGTGCAAGCCTCATCACTTCGGCAGAAAGTTCCTGCAGTCTTGACGCTATGATTCTCTTCGTCTCAACAAACGTATGTGATGGACATCGAGCGAGTCCGGCTGCATCATAGGCAGCGATTAGTGAACCGAAGGTTCGCACGAACAGTTGAGGATCGGGCATCAGGGGGTCCAAAGCGATGATCTTGGCGTTCACCCTGCCATGGGTTTCATTGCATGTCCGGAGTAGGTTGAGCAGCTCACCTGGCATATAACGGCGCAGGCGCCTGGCGCGCTCTTCCTTCGCCTGTTCGAACAGCGATAACGAGATAAGCGGTTTGACAGCGCCTTCGTTCACAATCCAGTCTTCACGAGGATTTGGCTTGCGGCGACTAGACAGCTTGCACGACTTTCTGTTGAACGCCAACGTCCCGCAATATTTTAGGTTCGTCAGCAAGGAGTTGACCATGGAATGGGTCCAAGGCCTGTCGAACTCGCCGGCGATCCCCTCAGTGTTCAGAAGTCGGGCAATGGCAGGTTCGCTTAGTTTTTCGGCCAGGTAGAGCGCATACACTCGCTGGATTGTCGCCGCTTCGTGTTCGGGCCCTGGGATGAGAACAACCCGATCGGTCACCGCCCCTTTCCCTTCGCCATACTCGAGTACTCGCCGCGGTATTCCATTCTTTGTAATGGCCAAGCGCCGCAGCCCGTAACCAGCATGGCCCCCTTGCTTGAAACCGATTTCGGTGAACCGACACTGAGCAATAAAGGTCTTGGTAGAAAGCTCCCGACTGTACTCGGCGGCCATTGTTCGCTTGATGCTTTTCAAAAGCGCTCCAAGCGGGGTGCCATCATCACCGAACTGTTCACCGCAGTAGACGACCTTGATGCCAGCACGGCGGCAGGTGTGCTCGTGGTAAGCGGCTTCGTCAACGTCCTGGAACCTGCCCCAGCGGCTGACATCGTAGACAATGATGAGTTGGAAGGCAGATTCCCCCGACTGCACGTCGCGGATCAGGGTGCTTAGGCCGGCACGTCGCCGAATGTCTAGTCCACTTTTTCCTTCGTCGACATACTCCCTTACGATCTCAATCCCCTTGCCGAGCGCGTAATCACGAATCTTGGCACGCTGGTGGTCGGTTGAGTAGTTCTGGTTTTCGGTCGACATCCGCACATAAATTGCGGCCTGAGGTTTTTGGCTTGATGACACGGCTGCACTCCTTGTTGAGCTACCAACGAAACTTGTAGAGTTAAGAAGAGTATCGGAATAGGCGACAGCCGGACGCCCGCGTGAGAATGACAGCGCAGGTTGAGCTTGCCGTCTCAAGCGACAACTAGCGTAAGGACAAAGTGAGCAAAGAGCGTCTGTTTACGACCCGGAGCGGACTGTCCTCAGGAAGAAATGTTTGGGGAACGTTCTCGCGTCAAGCTACAAGCTCTTGCTTAAACCGCTTGGCCACGAAGTCGACGAAAGCTCGCACTTTCGGCGTCATCTGCTTACTACTCGGTATTATCGCCGAAGGGACTTTGCTGCAAGCGCCGATCTAGGTGGTTGCCCAATTATCAGGCAACCCACGGAGAGCCGCACGAGCGCTGGTTCTTACGAAGTTAAGAGTAAGGTTATCCACAAAAAATGTGGGTAACCATGCCTTGCGCTGGGCAGCACTCGGACGCTCGGAGGTGTAGCGATACGCCTTGTGACAGCAGAGAACAACCGATAGTTAGATTCTGAAATCGTCTAACGACTTCCCACCGGCCAATCCCTCAGCAATCCACTTCGGCTGTCGGCCCCGACCGGTCCACGTCTGCGCATTTTCGGCTGGGTTCTGGTATTGCGCTTGCACCTTCTTGCCGCTGCCTTTCGGTTTTGCGCCACCATTCGCAAGCAGCTCCTCTACCGATAAACCCAAACCCTGAGCAATAGCAAGGATTTGTTCGCGCGCTTTAGTGACGTCCTGTTGTTGGCGGGCTTTAAGTTCTTTTTCAATATCTGCCTGCAGTCCTTTGAGCTCGCTGAGGTTATAGTCCGACAGATCCACCTTGGCCATAGATTTATCCTTCTTCGTTAGGTTGCTTGTGAGCTAATGCCACAAGCGATTCTACTATGTGCATGCTAATCAAACGTATTCGCGACCATTTGGACGAGGGAAAAGCGCTACGGCTGTGCGCTGGCGAAATTGAGCCCGCGCGGCTTTCCCTCTGAATCCGTCTTCAACCCGTCCTATCCAGAGTTTCAACTGGTCCAAGCCACCACGCTCGAGCCGGGGCAAATCCGTCACCTTCTCTGCGTCACTGCGGCCACAAGTCGGCATCCAGAGCGATACTGCCTAGTCCTGCTTCGCGGCCGGACAGCTGGAATGCACGTGACCAAAGTCGCGCAGATCAAGGTCCAGGAAGTGCTATTCCTAGCCGGCGCCCTGCGCGATGAGATCATCTTGCGCGCAGCGATCACGAAAGGATGCCGGCAGCGCTGCATCTACCTCACCCCACGCTTGGGCCATCGACGCGTTCGACCGCTACCTGGCCTACCGGGTGAAGCGGCACCGGCGCGTTACGGGCGACCCGAGCCGCTACCGAGGCCTGGAGCCGAGTAGCAAGCTCGTTTTGATACAAGTTCCAATTGAATATCAAGCGGCGCATAAGCTGGGCGGGCGAGCCAGTGGAATACCCGGCGTGCAACAGCCTGCAGTCGCACGTCACGTAGCTGTAGAGCGACGCCGGCATTCGGGGCGGTTCGTCGCACAGTGGGCGGCGCACGATGGCGTTGCGACTCATCCAGCAAGGCAAGGACATAGAGACCGTACAGCTGCTGCTGGGCACGCCGAGCTGGACCATGTGCGGCCATATCTCCAGGTGTCGCAAAAAAGGCTTGAGGCGATGTTTGCGCCGAAGCGGCGTCAATACCGAGGGCCAAAACATCAAGACGGTTTGCTTTTAGAAGTTCTGTACGTGCCAGCAAGGCAGCCAGGCCGGGTGTGTCAAGTATTGCAAACATATCACGCACCGTCCAGCTACCGCGGTTGTGCGGTGGATCCGCTTCTTCGCCCGCCACTACCTTACCTGCAGTGATCGACTGCAGGACAAGCGGTTGCAATTGTTTGAGGGCCGCGGCGGCGTGATAGTTGGCTTCCACCTGAAACATTGTTGCTTTTTCTGGCTAGCTGGTCACCTCGGCGGTGGCAGCGACTTTCCGCTTGACCTGCGCTTCCTGCTGTAGAGAGACCGCGCGCTTCACATTATTTTCAGAATGCCCCCGCGAGAACGTCAGCACATCGGCCAAGAACATCTCGTTCGGCTGTACTGGCTGAACCAAGACCGACTGCTAGGCCAGCGTGGCTGCCGTGTCGAAGTTCCATCCTTCGACCATGATTAGCCAGCAAACGACATCGATGGTACGACGCAGTTCCTGAGCGCTGTTGTAGTCCTAGTCTCGGGCCATCATTTCGACCAAGCTACGTCCGGTTCAAATCGCGCCAAGAGAACCTTCTCCTCGGCCGTGGGGCGCAAGTAGGGTTTTTGCTGTGTCGATAATGTGGATGCGCTCGACGTCGATACCGTTAGTATGATAGCACTTGGCGGAACCGTTTCAGGAACGTCCCCCGCAGAGACGATAGCTGTTGAGAGAGGTGAGCCGCTGGGGCCGATTCTAAGACATTGACGAAGCTGCCTACCATGAACATACTTGCTGCCGGGCCGGTATCAAGGCCGTCTACAGCGGAAAGTAGTTACCGACGATGGCACGCCGCTCGGGGCACTACTGAAGAGCATCAAGCGCACGATGGCAGCCGAGTATAGCCGGGAACTATCGGCAAAAACTTTTATTGCCGCAAACGAGCTAGTGACGGTTTATCAACGTGTTACAGTTAGTTCTTGCATGAGATTCCAAAGGCGGAAGCACGCTTTTTACGGGAGTAAATATGCATGACCGTAATGACTTAACCACAGCTCGGCTCATCGAGGGAACCCTGGAGGCGGGCGAGTCCCGTAGCCTGATTGACATGGCGTGGGATCTTGTTGAGAAAGGAGTGCCGGTGAGTGTTGCAGCATGGGTTCTTGCTCGACCGACCGATCGGCGCTCCAATGGTGCAGAGCCGGCTAGTTGATCAGTTTGACCGCGACAACGGCGCCTCAGCAGCATAGCAGCCTACCGCGCCATCAAAGCCACGACCGCCTTCGAGAAGAATTGAGCAGCTCGCTGGGCTGCTTCCTGAGGCACGGTGCGAGCATACAAGGCTTGGCACTGGCCACCGCCGGCGAGGGTCACCAAGGACGCCAAGGCGCGTATAGTAGCTGGCGCGAAGACGGCACCGATATAGAGGCGCGTCGGAAAAGGTCTAAGCTCAATAGCACCAGGGGTTGGACCGGCCTGAAAATGCCGGTCACGGTCATGTTTCGCGCGATCTCGAAGCGCCCAACGCCTCCCATGGATCAACTTGGTCGAGGGCGTCGAAGCGCAGAGTGTTCCGCTGGTCATGCGCGCCGCGCAAGCGAAATTCGCGCCCGACAGCCGGTGTCCTTTCGACTGGCATTGAAGTGGCTGCCGCGCTTGCCGATGCTGACCGACGCGCCACGCCGCGGGCCGAGAGTCCAAGACATTTCCGAACCGCCGAAATTCAGACGCACGCCCGGTGTCAGCTTGAAAGATTTTCAAAACCTCAATCCCATGATCACCTCGTTCTTGTTGAAACGAGCATTCATCATTTTTCCTTACTGAATTTTGGCAACATATGATCGGCGGAAGGTGCATAAGCGCCTAACGCTCGTATTATTGCGCTCGGACGCCGTTAATTACGCGCGAATATGACTTCTTCCAGTTCGAGACAGTTTGGTGATGCGTACGCCTGTTTTCTTGTTCTGGATGGACGCTGGCCTACACTGGAGCATCACAATTGCAGTGTCGGTTTTGTGATGCCTGACGCCCGTCACATATTGATTCGGCGTGACGCCCGTTAAACGCTTTTGCTCTAAAAGGAACGATCATGCGATCCTATTCTTTTCTAATTCCGGCATCCCTGCTCGTGCTTGCCGCCAGCGCGGGTGCTCAAACCCAACCCTATCCACCATCCGATACGGCACCGATCTCGACCGTGACCGTTACGGCCCCAGCCAAAACGATCCGACTCAGGCCAGACGATGTCAAGCAGCTTGCCGGAACCTATGACATGGCGAACGGTTGGCAACTGAAAGTGCGCGGCAGGCCGGACTATATCGACGCCACAATCGACACTGAAAAGCCGCTGCGGCTTCAACCTGTGTCGAAGAATAAATTCGTTTCCGGCGATGGCAACGTAACGATGGAATTCCAGCAGGGTATCGGTGACGATATGAAGCTGACCTATGCACCCGACCCCAAAAAGCCATCAATGCTGTCGATACCCGCACATAAGGTTAGGCGATGAGCACTGGGCATCTAGTACGGAGGCTCGAACGCCAACTACTGGTTGGCGTTTTTGTTGGGTCCTGCCCTTTTGTCACCTTGGGATTAGATTGACTGGCCGAACCATGAAATTCCCTATCGGGCAGGCAAAGCTATTTATAAAATTGTAGAGGTTTGCACGTTTCGCATTTGTGTTTTTGTCAACTTGGTGCAGAAACTTGACTCACGCAGCATACTGGATCATTAGTTGAAGACTGACTACAACGAGAGCTTGAGTTGGACGTGTCTAGTTGAAGAGAGTTTGTCGGCAGCAAAGCCGCGTCGCCTGATTCAACTAGCACCCGATAAACTAGGCAGTAGCTTGTTAAGATCGAAGCCGTGCCGTTGTGCGCACCCAGCAGCGATTCGATCAAACCAGCGTCGCGTTGAGTCGCCGGCCGCCTCGAGTGGCAATGGCTAATGAAGCAATCAAAGTCAGATCCTGTGTTGTCAACTACGATAGTCCTTGCTGAAGGGGCGGTAGCTACGGCTTCAAACGGTAAATGTACCAAAAAGAAAAGCGCCCCGGAAGAACGCTTTTCGCTTTCGCCACCCACTGCGCCTCTTAGGTGAACAGTAGATTTTTTGCTACTGCGGTTGAATGTTGGCAGCTTGCTTGCCCTTCGGACCGGTCGTGATATCAAAGCTCACGCGCTGCCCTTCTTTAAGCGACTTGAAGCCTGTGGAGCTGATTGCCGAAAAATGCGCAAAGAGGTCTTCACCGCCGTCGTCGGGCGTAATGAAACCGAACCCCTTGGCATCGTTGAACCATTTAACTATACCGCTCGCCATGTTGTTGCTCCCCTAAAGATTATTTGTTGTGTACCTTGTTTCGGCCGATTGGTAACGAGAAGCGTGGCTCCAAGCGGTCCAAGGCAAAATTATTATAAGCACAAATAAACAATAGTAAACATAATTCATTGTAATTTTGCTTCCGAGCTTGATCGGGCCGACATTCTCAAATTTTGCGTAGTTGAGTGTAGCTACTTCCGTTTGTACCGAAGGTGATTTCTGACGCTGTGCCTTTAACGGCTAAGTGCCATCACACATCCGAAGGCCGTTCAGGGCACGAGAAGCGCGTATCGGCTGCCGCGACTGGAAAGCCCAACACGGACAGTTTGCGTGGCCTGGATAGGCTGCACTGGCAGTTACTGCCTGCAGTCATGCTAAATGGAGCCGACCCGTAGAAAATTCAATTAGGGTCGATCAGATCGTTCGAAGAAGGTTTGTGTGCCAGATCATGACATTACGAGACGCTTCCCGAATTGGCCACCCGAGCGAACTTACAAGGGGTCAGAAAGTACACGTTAAGCAACGCAGACAAGACACGCACATGACCCGGCTCTTTACACTATTGACGAATCTGTCCTCAGTTTGCAAGCCCCTTACCAGAAATGCCATCGACCACAAAATCAACTCGCTGGCCGGTGTCCTCAATGACCTGCCTAACTTCATTGACCGTAGCGCAACCGGCAACGCTACAGATTTCATCCTCGCCGGTGAACAGGCGACCGACCACCCAGCCGAAATGGTCAAGGTACACATGCAGCACATACTGAGTCATGATGATCTCCCTCGATAACTCCCTAGCAACCGACTGCACATCGACGCACAGATGTGCTTACAAAGGCCTAGAAGGCGTTTTCAACTGCGCATATCCAAAGTATGAACCAGACGTAGAGAAAGGGCGAGCGCGTCCTCGGCAGCTGCTTGGAGGCGAGCGCGCATCATCGCCATGGCACAACGGTAGATGATGTCACGCTAAGTAGCTGACACGCTGCCGGTTCCCTGCCAGCAACAGGCCCTAACATCGCACGCCGCTCGACGATCGATGGCTGGCATCGTAACGAGATAGTCAGTCGACCACACTATCGTGACGGGGATGCAGGCGTGCCACACCGAGATCCTGGTGGGGCGGCAGGGGAAATAGTTAACACCTTTCTGCCCGTCATTTTTAAACAGAAGTAAGCAAACTTGAATGCGCAACGCCGCCACCAATGAAATGAGCGGCGCGCTACGACCACGCCGACCTGTCGGCCTGACGACTGCTGAACAGGCAAGCACTATTTTTTGATTTGAATCAAACCGACAAACGTTCAGTCGATCAGAAACAGGAATCCAGGGCCAGACTAGATGGTGGGAGGACAGCTTTTCTACTATACGGCGCGGACTTCGCGCGGAGTGTACCGGCGCGGACTGGGATGCTAGCCATGCATATCAAAAAAATGGCTCCAGGAACGGAGCCTAAGCGGCTGACTAGCCGCTGGGGACTTAAGTTTTAAGATTAGCATCATCTCCTTGTTTTTCAAGAGCGTACTGTGTCTTTCAAAAACGACGTTTATGAACACCTAAAAACAACACCCCTGCGCACTGTTCAAATAATAGGTATTTAACTTTTAAACATGTTCATAAGTAGAATAGACCTTAATGTACGGTTTGGACAAAAAGGGGAACAAAATGGCAACGTTCGGATACGGTCGAGTTAGCACTGAAGAGCAGACGACAGAGAACCAGCGTCGCGAGATCCAGGCCGCCGGCTACCAGATGGAACACTGGTTTGCCGATGAACGCGTGTCGGGCAAGGTCTGCGCGTTGCAGCGCCCCCAGTTCGCCAAGATGCTCGCCCAGCTCCGCGACGGCGAAACCCTGGTGGTGACGAAGCTCGATTGCCTCGGCCGTGATGCCCAGGACGTCGGCGCCACGATCAAGATGCTAGCCGCGCGACGCATCGAGGTCATCGTTCTGCTGCTGGGCAAGCTCGACCTGACCAGTGCCGCGGGCAAGCTGATGCTGACCATGCTGGCCGCTGTTGCCGCGATGGAGCGCGATCTGCTTGTTGAACGTACGCAATCGGGCCTGGCGCGCGCGAAGGCGGAGGGCAAGACTCTTGGCCGGCCGGCTCTAACGACCAATGAGCAGCGCGCGATCATGGTGAAGCGACACACAGCTGGCGAGACGATCAGCGCCTTGGCCCGCGAGTATGACGTTTCGCGTGCAAGCGTGATGCGTATCGTGAAGCCGATATCAGCCGCAACCTAAGTGCTTCGTTCACATCATTGCTGTTGGCATTAAGCCGTTCTGCCGGTTCGTCTAGCTGACGTCATAAAGCCGATTTTCATACTTGATTTCGTTGTACCGCTGGCTATGATGGATTATCAACGTAGATCAGTTGGGGGGAGCGAACTATGATATTCACAAAAATATACGAGTCATATCCTGTCAAATTTTTCAATGTCGTAATACTTTCTGCTGTTTGTATATCATCTACAACTTTTGCTGCGGACACTATTGTAGGTACGCCAAAGCCTGGCATCACAAACAATGGTGACTATCTTGAGCGTGGTCGCTACCTTGTACGAGTTGCAGGATGCAACGATTGCCATACAGCCAAGTATGCGCAGACTGACGGAAAAGTCCTGGAAAAGGAATGGTTGCTTGGGGACCGCCTTGGGTTTCGTGGCCCATGGGGGACTACCTACCCGGCCAACCTACGTTTGACCATGAGTAAAATCACGGAAAGCGACTGGATGAAGACCGCTCAAACAACAAAGCTGCGACCTCCAATGCCCTGGTTCGCATTGCGCGACATGGATAAGGAGGATGTACGCGCAATCTATCGCTTCATACGTTACTTAGGGCCTGCAGGTGTTTCCGCCCCAGCATATGTTCCACCAAACGAAGTTCCCGTTGGACCCTATGTCCAGTTCCCTATGCCACCGAAATAATTGGCAACTCATAGTTAGCCTTACCTTCATAAGGGTTGCAAGTAGTCATACTAAATGACTAGTAGCTACCTTGTATCTAAAGGCTATCCATTTGGGTATCCTTTTTTTTGCCCTCTGCTAACAGTGCAGTGAGGAGCTCAACGCCAAGGGGATGTGATGCGGATCGTGAAGCCAGCCGAACTAGTCAAGCGGTGACCGCATGAGTCACGATCTGGCGCGGCTCGAGGCTAAGCTCGACAGCCTCCTTGCCTTGCTCGAGCAGCCAGCGGTGCCGCTGGCCGATCAGCTCTGGGATATGGCAATGGTAGCGAAGTATTTTCACCGGACGTGCGCAATACTCGCACTTGTACGGCTCACTGTACAAGTCTTCATCTGTTAGATACCTGCTAACACCTACGACAAAATTCATACTAAATTCGCTAATTACACTATCTAACTACGACTAATTCCACCGGATAAGCAACGGAGTACACCCATGAGAATCATTAATTTTTCTGATGCTCGTAACAGTCTTCGGACTGTTATCGACCAAGTAGTCGAGGATGCTGACGTAACGGTAATCTCACGTCGCGATGCGGCTGACGCCGTCGTCATGTCCTTCGATCATTACAGCAGCCTCATGGAGACTGTCTACTTGTTAAGCTCGCCTGCAAATGCGGCTCACTTGGCAAAGTCCATAGCGCAGGCCCGCGCAGGTCAAGCGAAGCATCGGGATCTAATTGAAGTATCCGACGCTAAGGAAAAGCAAGATGCGCAATCTGAAGTTCACGGATGAGTCTTGGAGCGACTACATTTACTGGCAAACGCAAGACAAGAAAGCGCTGAGACGCATCAACGATCTAATAAGAGATGTTCGGCGCAATCTTTTCGTAGGAATCGGCAAGCCCGAGCCTTTAAAGCACAGCTTAAGCAGCTTATGGTCTAGGCGGATAGACGAGGCAAACCGCGTGGTCTATGAGGCAGATGACGACGAGATCACGATCATCAGCTGCCGCTACCACTACTGACCTTGAAGGGCTCCTCAACCGAGGAGCCCTTTTTATTCCCTCGCATGCATCGCCGCCGGTACTGTTGCCCCGCGATGAGGCTTGTAGCTCCATACCTTCTAAAAGGTCTTGGCACGTTCCTGCTTGAACGCTCTAATCGCAAACTTGAAAGGCTCGAAATAAAGGATCGTATCCTGCCGAGCCAGCGCTATGAGATGAGCCCCAAAGCTGGTGCGTTCAGAATCATAAACCGGCATCACTGTCTCGGTCTTGAACGAGAAAAAGCCTTTGAGGGGCGCAATGGCCAAACGGCCAATGCGAATTAGGCGAGAATTTAAGAACATTTTTTCCTCCAATGCATGTGGGTATTCTGCCACTAAAACTTGATCGAGTCATCAGGTACGCTGGCAATCGAATACTGCCTGTACGCTGTTCGCGACGTCGCGGCGGTGAAGATCGACCGAATTTTTCCTGACCGGCATGGAGCGTCCGGACGCATGTTGGAAGCTGTGCATGCTTATCGACCAGTAGCTCTGGAAGGGGTCAAGTCCATCGCCGAGGGCGCCGAGACCGAGGCGATGTTTGCCTTCGCCCAGGCCGCAAAAGTGGATATGGTGCAGGGCTAGTCTGTCGATGGCCTCGTTGGAACGGACTGGATGGGCGCGGCGATTGGCGCGATTGAGAGCGACAGCGTGACGATGGCGCAGATAGGCGTTTGGTAATCTTAGTAGCAGAAAGCATTCCAGCGGAGACTTGCCCATCCGGGTAGACGATACTCGGCGTCTTGCTCAGTCCCAAGCGCCCAGCGAGCACCAGATTCTGTTCCAGCGCGGGCGCATCACACTTCTTCAAACTCGCTGGCTGGCCTGCAGCGATTTTCTTTCACTCTAGCACCGGATTTCCCGCACACCAGACGTTCATTGACAGGACGCGACTCGTCTCGGTGACATCGGGACGCATGTGCTGGTAGACCTTGATATTCTCCAGGCAGTCAAGCTCAGGCTCGATCTTTCGGCAGTATGAGCATTTCGTGCTCGAGAAAACGTGAGTTGCTCGCGAGCTATCGCCGAGGGTGGTCTTGAAGGTCGCGTCGGCCGTGATCGCGCACATGGACGACGCGTCGAGCTGCGCAACACCTGTCGGACTTGAAGTAAGTTGACGCAAAAACCCGTAGCAGCCAGAACACCAGCACCGGTGTCCAGCTTCTTCATCGGGAATGGTTTGTCGACTTGCGCCAGGAGGTTCGGGAGTTACTATAAATACATAGATCGTACTTTACCGAGCAGCTTTTTAGGAGCGCAAAATGCTAGAACTTTTCGACACTCTCATGAACACCAACCCGATCCACATCCTGCTGACCGTGGTCGGCGTCCTCGCGATGTGCAGCGGCGGCTCGATCTGCGAGGAAGATCCCGAAGACAATAGCGATTACGAGAACGCGAGCTGGAACCCTGCAAGCGTGAATTACAATGACTGATTCTGGGCGAATGAATCCAAGACCAAGAGCGGACGTACTATAGGTACTGAGTACTTAACTCATCCTTGCCAGGAGCGATATGCTGACGGACGTTCTAGAGTGGCTGTCCCCTTACCGTAATTTCTTCAGTGTCCTCCTCGTATAAGGATGATCGACGGCGGCCAGGTCAGTCTGTAAGACGCGCGTAATGCCAGTACCGACTGGTTGGGTCTCGCGCACCGAACCTGATCAGCCGCAGCGGACGCGCTGGCGGAAAAACATTCCTAGCTAATCTGAACTGAACCCAAAAGTTGGACACCAACTTTTGGGGTTTTACATGGCGAAGTACGACGAGCATTTCAAGCTGACGTTGGTGCAGCAGTACTTAAATGGGGCGGCGGGCGTTAAGTCGCTTGCGAAGCAGCATGGGATGGAACATGGAGTGTTATGGCGATGGGTTCTGGCTTTTCGCGCCCATGGTTTGGATGGACTGAAGAAGAAGTTCAGCCATTACAGCGCAGAGTTCAAGCTGTCAGTGCTGCGGCACATGTGGGACAATTCGCTTGCCCTTGGCCAGACGGCTGCATTGTTCAACATCCGCAACCACGCAGCTTGAGTATCTGGGAACGCCAATATCGTCGAGCAGGCCTGGATGGTTTGGCGACGCGCCTTACGAGGAAGGCCGAAGTCAATGTCAGTCGCTCCACCACCGCCAGAATCGAAACCCGATAAAGAGAAGTCACGGGAGGATTTGCAGGCCGAGCTGGACTATCTACGCATGGAGAATGCTTACCTAAAAAAGTTGCAAGCCTTAGTTAAGGCCAGGCCAAAGCCAGCGTCGCCGAAAAAGCGCAAATAGTGCAAGAACTGAGGCAGCAACATCCGATTGCTGGTCTGCTCAAAGTGGCGCAGCTTCCCCGAAGCACGTTATACTACCGGCAGAAAGTACTTCGGCAGGACGACAAGCACGGGCAGCTGAAAGAGATCATCAAGACCGTTTTCGAGCAGCACAAGGGACGCTATGGCTAACGACGTATCACGGCAGCGGTGCGCAAGTTGGGTAGCTGCGTCAACCACAAGACGGTCCAGCGACTGATAGGCGTGCTAAGCCTGAAATCGTTAATGCGACCGAAGAGATATCGTTCATTCAAGGGCGAGGTAGAGCACGCGGCACCAAACCAACTGCAGCGTCGCTTCGCTGCAGACATTGCCAATCAAAAATGGGTGACCGACGTAACGGAGTTCAACGTCGCCGGACAGAAACTATACCTGTCGCAGGTACTGGATCTGTACAATGGCGAGATCGTCGCGTTCAAGACAAGCAAACGTCCTGTATTGACCTCGTCAACTCGATGCTGAGAAAGGCATTGGATAAGCTATCGCCAGATGAGAAGCCGATGCTGCATTCGAACCTGGGATGGCAGTATCGAATGCCCGCCTATCAACGCCAGCTTCGAGAGCGCCAACTGGTGCAGAGCATGTCGCGTAAGGGGAACTGCTATGACAACGCACCCATGGAAAGCTTTTCCGGGGTGCTCAAGTCGGAGTTCTTTTACCTGAACAAATTTGACAGCCTCGATGCATTGCGTGATGGGCTGGCCGACTACATCCACTACTACAACCACGACAGGATCAAGTCGAAACTAAAAGGGCTGAGTCCTGTGCAATACAGAACCCAGCCCTTGGCTGTCTACAATCTTAACCGTCCAACTTTACGGGGTCAGTTCATAATCCCCAGGCATTTTTTTCATACTTAGCACGCGGCGGCGAAGTGGTTTGCCGCCGCCTCAAGCGCTGCAAGATTCTGCGTCCCAGGCGCGAGCCAATCAGTGCAATGCCGGCTGCTGTGGTACTCCCACAGCGCCTGGGTCACACGCGGCTCAACATAAGCACCAGCCATCATCAATTCTGCCGACAGACGAATGCAATCGTTCACACGCTCCAGCGGCACTGTTTTGAGTCTATCGGAGGGAATCGATGGAACTGCTGCAGCAATTGCAAGCATCGTTCGATCGGGCGAATCAAATGTTGCGTCCCGGCCGAAGGAGCCAAAGTAGGCCGAGGTTACGCTTTTGCGAGAGTGCCCCAGCAGTTCACTGATTTGCACACGCTTTAAATCCAAGTTCTCTTTCAGCATCTGGCCGCTGGTGCCGCCCAAGGTAGGAGGAATCACATTAACGATCAGCGCTGCATTCTCAGCATATTGAGCTCGCAAGCCGTGACCCGTTACATTGCTAATGGCTTTCGTAATCCCAATTTTCGCTAACATCTTATGCCATTTGCTCAGGTTATAGGCAATCGTAGCCGCCTGTCCGTTACGCTTAGTGGTCCAGCCCAAATGTTCGCTTTTCTTGATCAGGGATTTTACATGGTCTAAAACTACTCGCTGCTCCGGTGTGTCAATGTAAATGTTCCGGGGCCGGTTGCCTTTAGTTCTATATGCAGCAAAATGGATTTCCCTATCCACTTCCCATGGATAGCATTCGAGAACTTCATGCCTGCGTAGCCCGAAGGCTACAGCCAGGCGTAACATAGCGCCGAACCGAATGTCCAAAGCATCGGCTTCCCTAACCTTTACAGCGATATCAATGCCGTTAGCGGCCCAGCTCTTACTCAATGTGGCTGCGGACGTAACCCGAAGCTCAGCTGTTGGAACGTGAGGCAGATAATATGCCGCGGTTTTAACCATTTCGCCTTTGCCGATCCACCGGCAGAAGATTCGAAGGTATGACAGCTTGACTTGAATTGTTTTAGGGGTGAAACCGTCAGTATGCCACGATGTACAGAGCGCAGTAACGTGCTTCTCGCCAAGATTATCTGGTTTTTGCAGTCGAAATCCCAAGGACGACAGCCTATTGAAGTCAGCATGAATCGCTTCCCCAATTGCCGTCTTCGTCCTCTCACTGGCTACCTTGCCGTTAGTCCTCGTTCCTGAGTTCACGTGCAGAATTGCGTTAATTTGATGTTTTAGCGAGTCCATACTTGCTCCATTAGATTAAGACGTGCGGAAAAGACACATCTCTGTACGCGCAGCGACGTTACGCGCAGAGAGATGCAGCCTTGCCATCGATTTCGAAATTGCTACAACCTGCCGGGGAGAGGGACCCAAACGTAAGCACACTAATTTCATGCAGTCTCCCCTCTTGGCAAGAAGACAACATGTCGGCACCTTTCGACAACCGATCGCCTGACTTACTGCTGCCAGGCCCGGAACGCTCACGTGGTTTCTCACGTAGCGCTTCCTGCCCCAGGGGCAGGCCTTTGGTGGCGCTATCACCAGATGGTTTTGCTCACGCCCTTGAGCGTCGCGGAGGCTGCATTGGCACTAGCTCTTGGCCAGCGATTCCTGCGTCTGGGAGCTTCCAGATATCCGCCTGTCTATGTCTCGATGTAAATGTCTTTGGCCCGGATTGGGGCCAACGGCGCAGCTGCTGCCGAGCTGCTGTTGTCACGTTCCGAAATCCGGCCGACCGTCCTAGCAAAAATGCGCTGGAACTTTGCGATCAGTGTGAAATCAGTGTTCCCAACTGACGCCGGGCTCCGATGCAGCCTGGATTTTGTCATCACTCAGTGTTCCTCTAGGTTTCCTGCACACTGCCAAAAAAATTGGTGCAGGAATGCACCGACAGGCAGGAAGAAGAACGGATTGAAGTTGTGTTGCCAGGCCAAATTTCCCTGGTCAGGAGGCATGCGCTAAGGCGGCGTACTAATTGGTGCTTTTCTATTCCATAGGAATCGAAAAGGTGGTGGGTTACAACAATGCCGCATGGCGACGAAGAGAAGTCTAAAGCGTTTTCTGCTAAAAGCAAACCTAAATCCTTACGTAAAACGAGGTGCTTTCATCGACCTTTCAATTGGATGCACGGTGTAATGTAGCAACTAGCTGGCGGATAGCATCTGGGTAGCACCCAGGTAGCACCCAGGTAGCAACCAGGTAGCACCCAGGTAGCACTAAAGGTAGCATCGAAGTAGCATCCAAATAGTACCCGCTGATTTTCCCGACCAATATGCAACTGGCGGCTTTGCGATAGCTTTAGCCTACCCCATGATGACGCGACTCCCTATTTCTTTGTTTGAGCCAGCTGCAAATGCTGAGTCTAAAGCGGCGCAGGTCGCCGAGCTACTCCCGGAAATTGAGGCAGCACTGGCCGCAGGGCACAGTCACCAGGTTATCTTCGAACAGATCAGAAATACAGTAGGACTCGACCTTACGCTCGGGTATTACAAAAATACGCTACACCGGCTCAGGCAGCGCAATAAGGCTCAGGCAAAATATGCCACGATCCCCGTAGCAGTACAGGATCGGCCAGCGCCGCTGAAACCGGTTCAGCGGACCACTACGCCGCAATCAAATGATGCGCCTCGAAGTAAGTTGCAGGCGGTGTTAAGCGAGCCGATAGGCGACTTTTTTTCATAAGGAAATTATATGAGTAATACTATTCACTTGGTAATGATGGGTAAAGGCGGCGTTGGTAAGTCGCTTATTGCGGTAACGCTGGCTCAATATCTCGTAGCTATCGGTCGCCCGCTTAACTGCGTCGATCTCGATCCTACCAGCCCGACTTTTAAGCAGTTTAGAGCACTCAACGTCGAGCATATCGATATCGCTGATAGTGAGTGCAACATCGACCCGACTCGCTTCGATGTACTGATGGAAAAGATTCTCGCGTCAGAGACGGACTGGGTTATCGACACCGGCGCACCGACGTTTATGCCGCTTGTAAATTACCTTGCGGAGAATGAAGTTTTTTCATTCCTCGTTAAATCTGGCCGTCGCGTCGTAATTCATTCGCCCTTGGTCGGCGGGGTTGCCATGAATGAGACCATCAGCGGCCTGAAAGCGCTTCTAAAAATGAGTGAATGCCCTGTCGTCGTGTGGGAGAACGAATATTTCGGCGCTGTTGAATTGAACGGCAAGCGTTTCGTGCAAACCTCTGGGTATGAGCAGTTCAAGGACAGGGTTCTGGGCTTAGTTCTGCTCGCGAAGAAAAATCAAAAAACCGCCGAAGCGGATCTTCGCGCTATGCATGCGCGCCGGCTGACATGGAATGAAGCACTCGAGGACGACGGATTCATGACGATGCAGCGTAACCGGCTCACGATCATGCGTCGCGACATTTCAGACCAACTCGAAAAGATCGAACTGTAACGATGGTCGACCCTGCTGCGAGAAAAGCCATTACGTTCGAACTGTTCGCTGCCACTGGCGAGAGCATTCCAGAAGACGACCATATCGTCACAGGCGCTATCCTGTTTTCTCACAAGCTCAACGAGGTGGCCACCCTTTCGGCCAAACATATGCAGGCGGCGGGGCAACATGCAGCAGCTGCGATCCATGAAGCCTCTCAGAAAGCTTCGGTCGCGATGAACGAGTCAAGTCAGCAATGCGCGGCAGAAGCTGCTGCAGCGTCTGGAAAGGCAGACTTGGCCGCCCAGGCCGCTACCGCGCAGCTTGCTTGCTTAGCTGCTGAACGCATGCATCTAGTTAAGTCCGTTGAAGTTCAGGTGGCGAAAGCCTTGCGACAGGCAACCCGGGCGAATGCTGGTCCGCTGTCGCTTCGCTATATTCCTGCCTGGTATGCCGTGGTCGGATCGCTGGCAGTGGGTGTTGCGCTGTCTGCAGGGTGGTGGCTGGGCGTGCAGCAAGGCACTGCACGCGCAGAAGAAGCTGCGGTCGGTCGCGCCTTTTCACGTGTTGTGCCCGAGCTGGATCCGAAGGTGCGGGCCCACATCATGGAACACCTGCAAAAAAAAGCTGGCTGACCCATTGGCGGCGCATAGCCCATTTGCGCCGCAGACTTCCGTTGCTACTCTCCGGTTACACCACCAAAAGGAGCACAGCATGTTCAACGGTCAAGCTACGAACGCCGACTTCACCCAGCACGACTGCGCGCAGCGCGACCGTGCTATTCTGCTCCGATCTCTGCGCGCTGGCCAGGCGATGCGCACGCCGACGCCGGCGTCAAGCGGATGGGGTACGGAAGTAACCAGCGAGGACCCGCGCTTCTTACGCGCCTACCTCGCCGGCAAAGGCGACCTGCTTGCCACCTGGTGGGAATTCAACAACACGATCTACATGACCGTCATCCCGGACGCATCGGTGGAACGTGCGAGGTTCTCGTTCCACAGCCTCCATCACGCCTGACCCTGGCCAAACTCAGCTTTGCTTTCTTGGTCGCCGACACCGCGGCCGACATTGAGCAGAACGGCGTGCTCGCGGCAGCGAGCAATGCGGTTGCGCGGGAAATGAAACGATAGCGCGACCAGCAAGAATGCAAAAAGGGAAGGCAGTGTGAACTGACCCGCAAAAGTTGGACACAACTTTTGGGGTTTTTTTTTATGGCGAAGTACGACGAGCAATTCAAGATCACAGTCGTCCAGGACTATCTACTGGATCGATCTGACGGTTTTCGTGCAGTGGCAAGGCGTTACGGGCTGACGAGCCATACGATGCTGGAGAGGTGGGTTCTGGCTTACCGGCTGCGTGGGGGCGCGGGGTTGGTCAAGAAGTCTAGTACGTACAATGCCGAATACAAATTGTCGGTACTGCAGCACATGTGGGAGAATCATCTATTGATCACCCAGACTGCCGCCAAGTTAGATATTCGTCACCATGCAGTGGTTGGCATCTGGGAGCGAGCATACCGAGATGGAGGCGTTGAGGCATTGGTCCCGCGCCCGCGAGGAAGATCTAGAGCAATGCCAACACCAACATCAGCGCCAGATAATCCGCCCGACGATGACAAACTCAGCCGCGAGCAATTGCTAGCCGAGGTGAAGCAGCTGCGTATAGAGCTCGCTTACACAAAAAAATTGCAAGCCTTAGTTCAAGCCCGGCAGCAGCAAACACTGCAGAAAAAGCGCAAGTAGTGCATGAACTAAGGCAGCTGTTTCCAATGGCTGGCTTGCTGAGGCTGGCCAGCCTAGCGCGCAGTACTTTTTACTATCAACGAAAATCTCTCGAAGCTGCCGACAAGTACGAGCAGCTCAAGGTACAGATTCGGACGATCTTCAGCAGCCACAAGGGCCGTTATGGTTACAGGCGCATCACGGCCGGGCTACGCCAGTTGGGATGCTAGGTCAACCACAAGACGGTTCAGCGCCTGATGGGCTCGCTGGGCTTGAAATCGCTGGTACGACCGAAGAAATATCGCTCGTTTAAAGGCGACGTGGGCCATGCTACGCCGAATGCGTTGCAGCGTCAGTTCAACGCACAAAGCGCCAATCAGAAGTGGGCGACGGACGTCACCGAATTTCACCTGGCTGGAGAAAAGCTTTACCTGTCGCCAGTGCTGGACCTGTACAACGGAGAGATTGTCGCTTTCGAGACGAGCAAACGACCTGCCTTTGCACTGGTCGATTCGATGCTCAAGAAAGCGCTGGCCAAGCTAGGACCAGATGAGAAGCCCATGTTGCATTCCGACCAAGGCTAGCAGTATCGGATGCCGGCCTACCAACGCCAGCTTAAAGAGCGTCAACTTGTGCAGAGCATGTCTCGTAAGGGAAACTGTCTCGACAATGCAGCCATGGAAAGCTTCTTCGCCGTGCTCAAGTCCGAGTACTTCCACCTGAACAGGTTCGACAGCATCGATGAGTTACGCGACGGCCTAGCTGACTATATCCACTATTACAACCACAAACGCATCAAGCTCAAACTAAAAGGCCTAAGTCCCGTTCAGTACAGGACTCAGGCCTTGGCCGCTTAGCAAACTAACCGTCCAACTTTGTCAGTTCAAGTGGCGTCCCTTTTTTTCGTCCTACGCTTTTGCTACCGGGGGGGATGCCACGGAGACTGCAATTGCAGCTCGGCGAGTTGTGCTTGACATCACGGTACGGCTCATCATGACACTCCAGTTGGAAAGGTATGTTGCATTGTGCCAATATCGTGTCTTTCCGAGTCTCAGAAAGTGGGGGCTGAAATCGGTAGAATTTCGGTCTCTATTGTTGACTTGCACTATCGGTCTGCCGCTATATCGTGGTTGTAAGTTTCAGATAAGAAACGCACGTAACCCCTCGAAAGGCAAGACCATGATGCAATTCAAGATCTCAGTTTCCGCCGTGGCAGTTGCTTTGTTTCTCCCCGCTTGCGGTGGTGGTGGCGGCAGCGATGCCCCATCGGCTCTAATCTCAACCACGCCGACTCGACCAGTTTCGGTTCCAGCACCAACACCTGCGCCACTCGTCACCGCTGCTGACATTCAAACGAGTGTTACAGCCTTCACTTACGCAGCGACTAGCGAAGAACACAAATTCGTTACCCTCTACAATCAGTTCCGCGCACGGGTTGGTCTCGGCATCCTGGCACAAAGTCCTCAGCTGGACATGGCTGCGGCAAACCACCTGGCTTATGTCCTCAAGAACGACGTCACCACTGGCGGTAAAGTAAACATGAAGGCGGTCGATCCGGCAACTGGCCGAGCCTGGTTCCACATCGAGCACGGCGATAAGCCGCTGTTCACTGGCGTGCAAGAAGCCGACCGGGCAAAGTTTGTGGGGTATGCCGGTACCGGCGTCGGCGAACAGGGCACGTTTGGTGGCGGCAAAGGCGCGCAAGCCGCGTTCGATAGTGTTGCCTCGACCATCTATCATCGCGCTGGTTTGATGTTTGAAGCGAAGCGTGAAATTGGTATTGCGGTCGGTAAAGATCTTTCACAGACCTTTGTTTATGTGACTGGCAACCAGAAGCCACAGGTCAACCCAAGCGATTTCTTCGGTACGTATCCCGCTGCGAATCAAATTAGCGTCGGCCTGCATACTGGTGTGGAGTCGCCGAACCCGTTCCCTGACTTGTCAACCGCTAACGCCGATTTCCCAACTAAAACCGGTTATCCGGTCAGCGTTGTGGCAAAGGCAGGTGCAGTTCTTGAAGTGCTGTCGTTCACCCTGATCGAAGCAGGAAGCTTGACGCCGCTGGACACACGTATGATGACCCAGGCCAACGATCCGAACCGCTACCTCCCATCGAACTTCGCGTTCTTGGCCGCGAGGGCGCCGCTCAAGGCCACCACCACCTACACGGCAAAGTTTTCCGGCCGCGTGGTTAACGTCCTGCTCAACAAAGAGTGGCAGTTTACGACTCGCCAGTAGGATCAGCAGCACAGCTTGGCGGCTTGACCAACTATCGTTCATAGTAGTACCGCCGGGCAACGACCAGGCGTTTTTGGGCAGCAAGCTTACTTTGCTATCCTATTAGTATGGCCGCGTCCTTATCCCATCCAAAGTCACCCGAAGCGCATTGCGTTGTCCGCGAGTAAAGGTGTACTGGTAGGTCTTGGGATACGTTTCATTGTCGATCTCATAGACTTCCCATGCTCGATTTCGTCCGGCTCATGCATGCCACTGCTAAACGATTTAGTATTCATCGATAGGACACGTTTCTCTCCAATACATCGAACGCCGGCTCTAGCTCTTGCGGTGTACATGTCGGGTTGTCGTCGGCGCCATTGGCACAACCGCAGTCAGAGGTGTCTCTCGTGATATATGAGCGGGTAGGGCAAGTATTTTAGGCAGTGAAGTATTGCGTTCCGATGTAGCCATCGTCGCGCGCAGCAGGGTCAGGAGCAACCGCCTTTGTACGTGGCGGATGCAACGTACAACCATGAATGACCGGGCCATTCATAAATCCGCAGAACTGCGGTGGGAGGCGATTGACAATGTAGTGCTCACCGTCAGCCGTTACGCCGATGATGGCCAAGCCGGGAACCGACTCGAGGTAAGTGTTGCGGACGTGGTTGTCCATATCGAACTTTGTCTAGGGCGCCGGCTCTGTCACGTAGTAGCTGCGGTCAGTCACCGCTGGCGAGGCGGTCAACGCGGTCCTCATAGCGAGATTAAGGATGACATTGAGGACAGCTGGTTGCATTCTGGACGTTAGGTTTTATGGCTAAATTTTCATTCAGAACACATATGTCGAACGTCAGTTAGTAGCCGATTTACTTCAGAATTCGCATGGTTCGTTACGGAGCACGTCGAAAACAAGGCCCCGTTTTCGACGGGCGCCATACCATGATCTCTTTGTATTCAAAGGGTTATAGCGCTTTTCCGATGGACACTGTGTCCATCGGGTCAAGGTCGGTAAGGACCGTCTCCATATCGCGCGCAACCATGAAAATAAACTCCTCGTCTTCTTGCAGACCGAACGTTGGTGAGATTTGCTTGTTTGGCTCAAGACGCGTCTGGAGAGCATCCTTCATCGATGTTTCAAAGATCGAGTCCGTCGTGCCGCCTTTCGTTCCAATGCTTGCAAAGCTTTGAAAGTCGTCAATGATTGTGTGCGCTCTAGACATCAAGAGTGTCGACGTACTGAACACGAGTCTGCTGCAAAACAACTTAACGAAGTGGTTGTTCACAGTCCTTTTGTCCCAACATGCCAGTCATGTCGGCTGCCTAGGCGCTGAGATGGGGGATGCAGCTACTATTGGACGGATCAGGCGGTTCATCGCCATTAAGAGACGTTCCTGGCCCAAGACAACCCGGCTGCTCTACAGGCCAATAAGCCCGCTGTCCTTTGGAATCATCACAGAACGCTAATTGCTGTCGAAGGCTTCCACGTTCATTGGCGCGAGTGGGCGGCCTGCAAGTCGCTGTTGACCCGCGTTTCCAACACCACGCAAGTGGGACAACGATTCGTCGAGCGTCAGCGCAGCGATGAAAACAGTTGGGTTCATGTTGAACGTCAGGTTGTGCGGCTGAATTCTCATTCAAGACTCGTGTTTCTGAGCATCAAATAAGTAGCCGATTTAGTGCAGGATTCGCGGGGGTCGCTATCGCGCCGTGCAAAAAACCGACCCCGTTTTTGCATGGCGCGATACTGTGATTTATTTATATTCAACGGGTTACGGAACCTTCACGATGGACACTGTGTCCATCGTTTTAGGGTTGGTAGAGAGAATCATCGCGATGTCCTACGCGACCATGAAAATGACCTCTTCAGCTTCTTACAGGCTCAGCGTCGGAGAGATTTGCTTGTTTCGCGCAGGCAGTGTCCCAAGCGCGTCGTTCAGCGATGTCGCGAAATCGCCCCTGTTGCACAGCTTGCTGTACCGTTTCGGCGAGACTCTGCAGGGTGCCGGTAGGCGGGTCCGCATATGACACCAGGAGCGTTGATGCACCGAGCGCAACCTCCGCCATAAATCTTCATAAACTGGTTGTTCATTTTCGTCTTCACCCCCGGCATTCCGCTCATACCGGATGCACCAACGCCAGAACATCAGAGCCAGCTTCCATTCAGGAGAATCTGGTGGTTCACTGCTGTAAGCAGTTATTCCTAGCCCACGACAATCCGGCTGCTATACACGCTAATGAGCCCGCGGCCCTTTAGGGTCACGATAGAACGCTGATTGCTGTCATAGACGCCTGAGATCGCACGCGCAAGGGAGCGGCTTGGCAAGTCACCGTTGACCCGCGTTTCCAACACTACAGGAACGACATGGCCTTCGTTAGCCAGGGTTGTTGTCTGTGGTGTTACCTGGCGGGTCAGATGTGGAGGTGCTTGAGGTGCGGTCGGATGTACAGGCAGAAACTAGTCGTTCGGACCATTCAGAAAGAACAAGCATTACATGCTTTGAAAGGTAATTAACCCACCGATACAGGCCTCACCCTATCCCTCCAGATACTCTTCGGCTACTCTACGTCCAAACGCCCCTGGCCGCTCGGCCAGCCCCAGTGCTAAAAGAGCTAAGGGAGAGAAAAGAGCAAAAAGAGAGCAAAGAGGACCACCCAGTTACGTCGGAGTCAGCGGCAGCAAAACAGTCTTGGCGTAGTGGTGGGTAAGTGTGGGTTAGTTACCTTTCGTGATATACTTGCCGACAAGTCCACTCCCCTTTTCACCATGAAAAAACTGACTTCCTGGGACAGCGACCCGGTCCAGGCGTTCAAGGAATTCGTCGGTACCGATGCTTTCGTAAAAACCGCCCAGCGTCTCCCTGCCCATGGCATGCTTCGCGGCGTCTCGAAAGACTCGGCCAGGACGTACATCTCGATGTTTGCCAACGTCGCCGCATGGATAACCGATCAGGGGAAGACGCTCTCGACTGTGACCCAGGGCGACCTGATCCGCTTCGTCAACCGGGTAGACGGCGGAAAGCGAGTCCTCAACAGTAAGATCGCGTACCGCTACCTGCGCCTCCTGGAACGATGCTACGAACACCTCAGCGTCATACCCAATCCAGCCAAGCAAGCAATTCTGGCCACTGACCGCACGGAGCAGCCGAAGGACGACGCGGGCCGCGCTCTCTCCCCCGATCAGCTGCAGCGGTTCTTCGACGCGCTGCCAGCGGATCCACTGCGGCGCCGACGCGTGACCGCGTTCGATGGCTGGAAGCGCCGGCGCGATCGCGCGATGCAAGTGGTGATGGCGCTGGCCGGCCTGCGCGTGGCCGAGGCGATCGGGCTTCTCGTGCACGAAATCGGCAACCAGGTGGCGCTTGACGAGTCGGTCGACCTGACCATCACGCCAGAGGAAAAGCACGACACCAGCTATAAGCACGTCACTCCCCTGCCCCGCGAAGGCGTGGCCGAGCTGCGCCGGTGGCTGGACGAGCGTGAGCGGATGGTCGAGGCGCTCGAGCTACCCGGTGGCTTCGTTTTTCCCGCCAACGTCAGCGGCGGCAAGATGACGAAGAAAACCGTGTACAAGCAAATCCGGGCGACGTTCCAGCGCGCAGGCCTGGACATGTCCCGGGCTGGCGGCCGCACCTTGCGCAACACGTTCGCGAAGAGACAATTGGACGCCGGCGCCAGTCCAGACGAATTGAAGGATGTGCTCGGCCTGGCGCTCGAGCGGTCTGCCGCCGACTACCAATTCACCCGCGTTACAGACGATCCGAAAAAATGAAGCTGTCCACTATTCTCGAGACGCTAGCCACCGCCAGGCTTCCGTCTGTCACGGGCGAGCAGCTGCAGCAGCTCGTCGGCACCGTTGAAGGCAAAGCATTCGCCGACGACCTGAAGTGGTTCGCCGCCGGCGCGGCCGAGCGCCGCCAGCAGCTGGCCGCTGTCGTTCATGCGCTAGCACCAGGTGTGCGCCGCACGGTCGAGCAACTGGGATTCAAGTTCGACCTGCAGGCTCTCATCGCCGCTGCCAAGCTCGACGGATCAGCAGGAATCGAAACGATCACGGCGGCGAACGCAAACCCTGGCAACCGTGCCCGGACAGTTGCCTATCTCCAGGGCGTTGGACTGCAGTTGGCCGCCCGCACTGCGGCACTGGCAGCGGCCGCACCGATGGAACCGCCCTACTACTCCTTCAAAATATTCGGCAGCTCGGCCGCGCTGTGCGTGAGCGAGGCGCGGACTCGCGCAGGTAACCAGTGCACGATCCAGATCGAAGGCGCGCTGGCGCTGGGCGGTGGCGACGCTCGCCGAGAGTTCGATTGGCACAACAAGATTATCATTCAGTTGACCGTGCAGGAGGCATACTTGGCACTGGCCCTATTCGAGAACCTAATCCCGAGCGTAAAGTTCGACGGCCATGGGCCTACGCACGACAAGTCGCTTCAGATCGAGTTCCAGAAATCGCACTACTTTTTCCGGATCATCCAGCGCGGTAAGGCTGCTGTGGCAGTTCAGGTGCGTGCGGTTGAATCGCTCCAGATCGTCTCGCTCCTGTTTAAGCAGTTGCTTGCTAATGACCCACATCTGCGCATTGAGGACGTACGGACAATGGTTGGCCGAATGGCGTCGATGGTGCTGACACAGAGAGGCTAAACCATCCGGCACTGGAGCTAAAGTGCAAGCTAGTTTTATGACTCGCGTCGCAGCAGCAGCAGTGCGTAATCGCTACTACACTGCCTTGGACGCCCAGTGTGCGCAAGCGGCGATAAACACGTCAAAGCCGCCGTACACGGCCAGTTTCGAAAGCTGTTCACGCAGTTCCGGGACCTCGATTCTCATCTTGCGTGCAAGCCGTTTTAGCGGTTGACAACTTGCAAAAATCAGACAGCGCTTCGCTTACCCGAAGAGGCATGACCATCGGCTGGCCGTACATGATGTGCGACGGATCGGCGTCGCGAGGATCGTTTCGACACCAACGTCATGAACCGCCGCACTCAGGCCTTTGATAAACACCTGTCAAATCAAGACCTGGCTCTTGTCGGCGAAGTGAGACAGCTTTTCGACTGTGGGCTCACCCCACAGCGCATCGGCGTACCACAGGCTGAGGGCGGTGCGTGTAACACCCTTCTCGAGCGCTTTCTCCAGCGCGGGCACCTTTCCAGTCGCCTGCGTTTTGTATTGCTCGTAGGTGACGCTGCGCTGCTCGGCATCCATCTCGTTGAACACGTCAAGCGCCAGTTTGGCCCGCGCCGCTAGGAAACGCTCGAGCAATGTTGGTCCTTCGCTCGCAGAGCCGGTTTTTAGCTTCAGCTCCGCTTTCTTCTCTGGAAGCTTGGCCTCGCTCTTTAGAGCCCAACGCAGATAGGCGACTTTCGAATGGACCGGTCCACCATTGGCAGAGCTGACGCGGGCAGCGACGACGGTCAGGGCTTGTACGATCTTCTCATCCGCGTACTCCCCAATGACATTACTGGCCTCCTGCTGGGTCATACCCAGAGCCATTAGCTTCTCAAGTAGGGACAAGTCGATCGTGAACGGGGCACGAGATTCCTGCTGTGTATCAGGCTTGAAAGCAACGCGAAACTGCAGCTGCTGAACCCGACGGCCCAACTTGTGCTCAATCAGCTCAACCTCAATGTCGGTGACGCGGTTCACTTCGGCAATGGCATTTTTCAGTACATCTCGCTTGAAATATTTATATTCAGGCAAATCCTCCGGATTTTCCGGGACCGGGTTGCCAGTCAGGAGGCCGTACCAATGCTCGACGGAATACGTCGAAGTCAGCTTGGAGGGATTGGTAGCGTAACGCCTGCACAGTTCGTACAGGGCTAGGGCCGTGCCGGACCTAAGCAGCCCTTGGTAGTGAATGCTCAGCCGAGTATAGGTTTCCGGCTGCATCACGCTTTCATGCACTTCCGGTGGAAACGCGAAACCAACCCACACCTGCCCGGTCCGGCTATGCAAGCCTTTTGGATTGACGAAGGTAACCGAGGCAATCAGACGTTCGCTCGTCCATTGTCGATCGGTCTCGAGCAAGAGTTTAATGTCCTGCATTTCCGAGATCTGCTCACGCAAGAATTGCATGTCCCGGCTGTCGTAACTGGCATTGCGCGCCAAGACCGAGAGTGGCACCCAGAAATACTTTTGGGCGGCCGGCGTATCGATTGGTGCATCTTGTCCAAGCTTACGAATTCGTTGAGCATGGTACATCAGTACATTGAACACCTTGCGGTTCAACAGCGTCAAACGACCGGAAACGACCCGCAGCCCAATCGCTTCATTCGATTTACGGATCTCAAGTTCGGAACGCAAGGACGCCCGCTTGACAGCGTTGTCGACAACATCGGTCACGCTGGCGGTGATCTCCTTTGCGTTCTCTGCCATCCACGTCTCCCTATCTTCACCACACCTAAGCGAATGCATTGCTGAAACGAATTATTGCATGTGCCACCATACGTGAGTCAAGTATATTCACCTTTGTAAGGGTGAACGCGACAGTTCACCAATCGCGCTGTCCCTGTGCAGACTCACCTTTTCTACGACAGCGGCCATCCGCTCCCTGTTGGATCTCACCTTTTCAGCTATTTAACAAGCGATGAGGCACGCCCTCCTCAGAAAAAATGTGTCCAAACGGCCGCTGAGGAAAGCGGACGCTACAGCGACGTCAAACTAACGCGGAAAAGCGGGGCTAGGACTTCCTGTCCCTGTAGTACCTCACCTTAGCAGCGCAGACCAGGGAAAACTCCCCGTGGAAGCTCACCTAGCACATCGTCGATAACGAACCAACTGGCATAAGGATCGGAGCGTGAACATTACTCCCTGTGTAAGCTCACCTGTAAAACTGACTGTTTGTCGTCCATCCCCTGTAGATACTCACCTTTGAAAACGCCAGTAGGAAGATGAAGGGGCCCCTGGGCCGATAGAATAGATCAAGCACTAGAAAGCCGGATGGACCATTCGGCTTGGTCCCTGGTAAGCCTCACCTTACAGCCTGCCTCCCTGTACGAACTCACCCAATAGAAGCATCTTGTCCCCGCGCACACTCACCTTTAGGAATAAAGGTACCCGAATCCACTCACCTTCCGTCCCTGCGTACATTCACTCGACTGTGACCAGCTCCCCGTAGGCGTTCACCCATGTCCCTGACCAGCCTCACCTACATGCCTGGAAAACCTCACCTCAAATGGCTGGAAGCCGCATGGCTGCGAGGTTTCAGACAACTTAAACAGGTAAACAAGGGTTAACTTTGGTTTTTTAACTAAAAACCTCTCAATACGACCCATCACCTCGCGCTCTTTGACTAATTTCATTACTCTCGCTTTCGCTTAACGCCCCCTGACGCCATACTAATCGGCTACCGAACCATTGAAATCACGCCAATGCATACGCTTTTGTGTCGATAAAATGCGCTCGGGTGACGTGAAGGCCCGAAAAGACGCCATCGTTATCGTGGCTTCCACAAGCAAGAGGTCGTCATGAAGGAACATAGCATTAGAAGGTAAAACCTCAGCACGTCATACGCTGCAACCTTAAACGCAAAACACGACAGTGGTCATCACAATGGTGCACAGAACAGGCCCAGTCATGTACGCACAAATCTGGCTGCCGGACATGAGTTCCCGCGTTTCTACACCGGCTAACCCTAGTCAAATAGATTCATTGTGCCTTAGCCAAGTTAGTTCCTGATTGTAACGTCAGCTAAAGGCGCTGGCCACATGCACTCAGCGCTTTGAAGTCATTTCCCAGCTATCCATGCGGCACGAGGCAACGCGCCGGATAATCGGTCCCTGTTTGGCCTCACCTTCGAAGAAGGACTCCCCGCTAACGCTCACCCTTGATGCGTCCTGCTCCCTGTACGCTCTCACCTTTCATCCTATTGCTACCTGTATCCACTCACCTGACGTCCCTGACTTCGCTCACCCATCAATGAGATGATCCCTGTACAGTCTCACCGACGTCCCTGTTTACACTCACTGATGTCACCGGACAGGCTCACCTCAATCGTCCACATCCCGCATGGATGCTAGCTCTCAGCGAACGTAAACAGATGAACAGAGGTTAACTTTGTTTTCTCAAATAAAGACCTCTCAATGTGCCGAGGCACCTAGTCGGAAGTACTATGACGTCCCAACCAGCTGTTCGACGTTAAGTGCAGATGCACCGACCTGTGACCGCCTATCAGACCACTGACGACACGGTTGCGCTATGGTCTTTCAGCAAAACGATCCTGTTATCTGCACAGTCCCTGGAACGCCTCACTTCCCTAGATCACATAGATACCGATACGCCCAATAAGTCCCTGTAGCTTCTCACCTAAAATCGTTGGCGATGTTTCGCTCCGAATGAATCCAGAGCTTCAGGTCGCAGACGCCAGAGCTATACACGTCCCCGTTCACTCTCACCTAAAAGAGATGGCCTTCAATGCTCAACTTGCAGAACAGCTTTGATGACTGCCACTTAGTCCCTGTCGCTTTTCACCTTTGGCGCTCACTTCCGGCATAGCCTCCTAGTGGCCAGGTGCAGTCGTACCTGAGACTCGTTACCGTCTCAACGCATTGGCTGACCAGACAGCCGACAGACCGACTTCTGTCGACCCTGTCAACGAGAGACAAACGCCATTGACGAAGGTCGAAACCAATGCAAGGCAAAACCACTGAGATGGCTATCTAGCAGGGTTGCAAGGATTTTTCCTTTGATTATGATTTTTACCTTGCAAAGAAGCGGGATGTTAGGAGAGAATTGCGATATCGAAATTGGGGAGAGCGACTTGGCGCGGAAGACATTTAAGGTACAAGGTGTTGCGAAGCTACTTGGAATCAGTGTCGATTCCGTACGCCGCGACGCCGATGAAGCAGGCCTTCAGATCGAACGTCAGGGCGGAAGTGGCCCAAAAACCCGCATTTTTACGGTCGAAAACGTCTTCGATCTCGCTGCGCACCGTGCTCGCAAATATGGATTTGCGACGAAGATAAAGCGCATCTTAACGGTTTACGCACCCAAGGGTGGCGTCGGAAAAACGACGATTAGCTCAAACATCGCCTGTATCCTCGCCTTGATGGGTTTGCGCGTACTTGTCATCGACCTCGATTTCCAAGCCAACTTGACGATCTCCTTCGGCTACGACCCTGAGCTTACGCCGGAGGAAGCGGCTGCCGCTGGACTGGCGCAGTCTACCTGCGTCGAGTATCACCTTGGTCATCTGTTGCCTCAATGGCAGCAGAATGGCACGGTCCAGCCCCTTTCCAAGGTCATCAAAAAGCCGTTTGGAGAGAATGGCCCACACTTGATTCCGTCAGAGGTAACACTCGATCGACTCGAAGCACTGTTTACGGTTGACGCCATCATGGGGAAAAAGCCGGAGTTGGCGATCGCCCGCTGGCTTGATGAAGGCTTATCCGGTCGCAACCCGAATCTTGATCTCTCGCAGTACGATATCGTGATGTTCGATGCGCCACCAGCGAAAAACCAGACCACCCGAGGCGCGCTGCTGGCCAGCGACTTCGCAGTCGCTCCAGTGTCGATGGAGCGCTACAGTACGAAATCGGTGTCCTATCTGGCGGACGTTATCGGTGAAATGAAAACAACCTACAGTAAATTCCCGCAGTTATCGGTACTAGGCAACTTCTTTGACGCGAAACGAGTCCGTGTCGCTGCCCAGGTCATTGCGCTTACTAGCAAATACCCAGAAGCATGGATGGATAATCAAATCAGCACGAGTGAGGAATTTAAGAAAGTGCTCGATGACGACGATGGCTTGCCGCTGACTCTAGCTCGACCAACCAGTACATCTGCTGACGAACTGCGGGCGGCTACGCGCGAGTTGGTGGAAAAAATGGGCATGTTGAGTTCTAACGTCCAGAAAGACGGCGCACGTGCCGCCTGAGCGGCGAGCCACTCGAAAAAACGGAGAAACTGTGACCAAACACCAGCAAACAGAAACTGCTTTCAATGCTTCGCTCGCCGAACGCCTGCGCACGACTCAGCGTACAGCGGCACCGATGCACATGAATGACCTACCAAGCGGACCATCGAAGTCCCTCACAGACTTATTAAACGATAATCAGCCATCGGCAGAGCATCCGATTCGCGAAGCGCAGTCTGGTTTGCTAAAAGAGGCAGACGGCGCGATGGAGAACGCACGACAGGTGCCTTTGCACCTGATTGTCGACTCTCCGTATCAGCCACGCAAAAAATATGACGAATCCGAGTTGCAGTTACTCGGTGAAACCTTAAAGGGGCGAGGTCAGGACGAACCAATTACTGTGCGCAGACTCAACAGCGGCAAGTTCGAGCTCATCGCTGGTCACCGTCGCGTGAGGGCGGCGCGACTCATTGGCTGGTCGGAACTTAACGCACGCGTAGTGAATCTGCCGGATCGAGAGGCGTGCCTGGCGACCTTGGTTCACAACGAAAGCAACGTCAAGCTGACTGATTACGAACGTGGCTTAGCATACAGAACCGCGCTCAAGGAAGGGTACGCGTCGACCCAATCCGAGGTCGCTACCGTGTTCGGATGCACACAAGCCCGCGTGTCGCAGTGTGTAAGCTTGTTCGACCTGCCCCGTCCACTGCTGGACTTGATGGCAAAGTATCCGGAATTGATCACCTATCGCAAGGCACGCGTGATTAAAGAGGTTTTAGTTAAGCATCCCGACGGTGAGGACACAATCCTGCGTGGGGTAGAGACCCTGATCGACAAGCCGCAAATGGACCAGTCAGAATTGCGCGCGATACTACTGAAACCGTTCGAGGCTAAGCGGGTTCGTGCGAAAGCCCCTACGCCGCGGACGATCGGTGATAAGAACGGCGAGTCGGCTTTTCGGATCCAGGTCAAGTCGCGCGACATCCTTATCCAGGTTGAAGATGGGGTCGACGTCGAGCTTGTCTTGCAAAGTGCAATGGCCGCGCTACGTGATCTCGCTATAACGCTTGAGCTACCTAAAAAACAGAAGGCAAACAGTTAAGCCGAAAAGTTTGTCGCCAATGCAACATGGCGGGCGGTGGTGTAAGCGACCAAATATAAGCAGCTTATACGGGCGTTTGAGGCGCCCTTTGTGGGTTTATCGTCATAATCGTACACACGCGTTGTCTCTATGTCAGAATGCATAGAGCCAAAAATGTACTACTCGCACGGCGAGCCAGTGCCGGCCTCCTTCTCACTCCAGTCGAGTGAGCTGAACGGTGCCACGCGTGGAGAACGGGTTTCAGTTTTGCGTCCCGTGTGAAATGTGAGCGCTGGCCAAGGAGAGCATCCAGTCGTCGGTTTCAATTCACATGCAGCGGCGCCATCCAGGGTCAGGTCTCTCAAGCGTACAGAACGCTCCTATATAGGGTAATGAGATAAACTTCGTTCTCGTTCTGGTTCCCGAGCTGTGATCGGTACCAACTCACACCTCTGTGCGCTTGGCTCGATGTCTTCCAACTCAGCGCGTTCCTACAAACTTTGGAACGATATTCGTACAACGGCTCGTCTTGCCGTTCATTGTCGCCCCGAGATGTTAAGCGAAGTAAAAAGGCGATAAAGGTGAGACGTTACAGGGAGTAAGCTTGGAACGACCGGACGGGAGCTAGCTCTTAAACGGCACCGGACGTCCCTTGGCGCGCAGATCGGTACACAGCGGGAGTCATCTGGTCTGTCCATGGGAAAAAAGGCATAGACGCGAGCTACCGAAAGCGTAAGGTGAGATTCCACATGGAGGGGCAGTTGTGGCACTTCGTAGAGCAGCCGCTGACGCCGATCCAAATGTGGCTGTTCAGTAACGAAGCACTGTCCGTTTATACCATAGTATTTCTCGCAGAAGACGTGCTGATATCCGTGCAGACGAGCCACTCCTTCGGTGTGTTATAGCGACCATTATGCAATAGACGAATTCGGTTTCAAGCCCTAATCGGAATTCGGTCGATGGTACAGAGCGCGCGCCTGGGCTCACGCAATTTCGGCCACTGAAAGACGTGTCCGCTTCATGCATAGCATTGGCACAACGGTATCGCCTCGACATCATCGATCGATGACGAAGTATATTAAACACATATACTGAAGCTTTTCTTAGCATTAGGCCTCGACACAGATCAAACCCGTCATAGGTGAGCTTTAGCAGGGACCATTGGAGTGCAAGGTGAGCACGTACGGGGATGGATAGTCGTGCTCGAAGCCAAAGATTTGCGCCACTGCCTAGTCAGAGTCTATGGTGTAAAAAGCTTCCCACCTTTTGTGTCTGCTGCGTTGACACTGCCCGCCTACCGCGCGCGCGTTACCTTTCTACCATCCTGGCACTGTGACCTCACACACGGCTACATGGTGTGTTGCATCTGGTTAGGTGGCGAGATAGCAACTAGGATGGCACATGCGAGCGCTTTAGCACAGGCCGCGGGTCGACACTTTCCGCGACTCGGCTACGGGTCGCCTCGTATTCCAGGCGCTTCCGCCCGGACAGTTGATCCGATACGAGAGCCAACTCTAAAATTATCCTTCCGAGAAGAGCGTTAGAAACATGCCTCGGCAGACGGAGCCTTCGGGGACAAGTTCGTGAAAGGATGGTCCGATCGGCCGCTATGGGAAAGGTGAGTGTCTGCAGGGACAGAAACAATGGGCGTCACAGAGGCTGACGGACTAGATCGCCAATTACTTACGATATTTTGTTCATTGTTCGCGTTCGGCCAAACTCGAATTAGCCTAATGCGGCACATAGTATGTGTCTATCGGCTTGCCTCTCCAACAACGTGTCCATAGCTGAAACACAGTTCCTGAATCTAATAGCTGAGCGCCGAGCCTACGAGAAATCTCTTTAAATTCAATTACTTGAACTGTATAAGCAGCTTATAACTCGTGTTCACGTGTGTTGCGCGATGGCATGGGTGAACAAGCATAATGCCCCTGCCAAAAGGTCTGATCAACAAGTGTACAGCTTGCGGTCCCCGCAGTGGAGCTTTGCACAGCCGTCCACTCTGTAGAGAAGCATGATGCGGCCCGTTCTTCTACCTATCAATCCGGCTTTAGTCTAAAAACGCTCACGTTGAGTGGAGAATCTCAACTTAGGCGCACTAATTAGATGCCTAGGCAAACATAAACCCCGCCTATTCAGATTGTCCACAATTCGCGTAACGCTGTCACTAACATGTCTAGCGTCCGCCACGTACTTTGCCAAAAGCGCAGGAATTTCCAGGAGAAAACAGCTCATTGGGTCATAAGTAAGCATCCTCCTCATCAAATTTGTGAACGTAAGGTTCTGCTGCATAGCCAACACACATTTCTCGTGCTGAGATCAAAAAAGCGGGTTTTGCTGAACAAGTACAACGCTAAGGCAGAAAGATATTGCGGCGTTCATTGATGCCTGGAGTTTGCGACCTGTCCTCCCGACCGTTTCTTCTTCAATGACGAAGCTTGCAATAGATATAAACAGCTTATAAACCCTGAACAATGAGTTGCGACTAACGCCCACTACTCCATACTGCGCGCTCGGGGGCATGCAAGTGCACTAAGCACGGCGAGGCCTCACAAATATAAGCAGCTTATAAACTGGTTCGTGTTCCGTGGTATCACAGCACTTGCCACCGTATTGAGCGACTGAAGCACTCGTGGGTCGACGCGGGATCTGTCCCGACACATAGGCTGGCTGAGTTGGGCTCTTTCTCCGTGTCGTCCCATCCCGCAAGCGATTTAAAATGGGTGAAGAATCGCCTCTAAGTCGATGGTGGAGAGGCTGGAAACGATGCTCACACGAGAAGCCAGCGAAATCGAGCTTACTTTCCGACCTGAATCAGTATTGGTTGTGCCAGGTGGTTTCTTCAAATATAAGCAGCTTATAAGCATACGAGGGACTGTCGCGCCACAAGCGTTAACGACACGTTATGCTCTACTACACCAGACTAAGTGAAACCAGGCGCTTTCAGGCAGCGTAATATAATCGAGCTAGGGGCACCAGCGCGCCTCTTAAGCGTGATCGACAGGAACTTCGAATGCAACGAAGGCCCACTCCCCGTTATAAGCTGCTTATAAATGCGAGAAAGCCGAAAAGCCTCTGATATGCGATTACGCGATTTGTCCAACTTTACTGATGCCTGGGCTGTCTGATCAGGCACAACTAGCTTTTGTCTGGCAACTCCGCTGGAAAATTTTGCGACTGCCCGAATTAAACGTCTCGGAACATCCTCTGCTTACGTGATGCCGGAAATGCTGCAAGCACGTCGTCTGCGTTTAGGATCGGATGCGGAAATGCATAAGTGTCTACACTCATGCGGAACACATCGTTTATAGGATTATTGTCACGTGCAAGGTGACGAGTAACTGCAGCGCATAGCGCAGTGCGTATAAGCGCGCGACGCATCCTCATAACCGATGCGCACGTCTCGGCGGTGGAAATTGCAGTGCTGCTGCCAGCTAATCATCAATAAGCTGCTTGAAATATGGCAGAGCGATGCCGCAAATTGCCCATGCAAAGATAATTCCGCAAGCGCGATTAGACGTCGGACGATAGGTGACTGTCAACGTGGGTGTCGGTACCAATGTGCCCGGCGCTTAGGATGCACCCGAGGTCTTTCCTAATTGATCTAATGCCGCCCCTTAAGGCCAATTCCGCCGGGCGCGACCGGATGTCTTCGATTACAACGAGTTTTTCTACGATCCGAGGCGCTGGCACAGCTTTAGCAATGACTTATCGCCGGTCAAATACGAAAACCAGTGTTCCCAGCGGCTGGCGAGCGTCTAGCAACCCATGACGACTCATGCAGCGAGGACCTAAGCCAAGATTTCAGCATATCTTTCACCTAGCCAGAAAGATTTGCTAGATCGCAGCCGCGCACCTTACTGTAGCCGCTAAGTTCAGAGAGCGAGTCCAACAATCGCTCCCTCAGCTGCACCTTGATTTCGACTGCCGAAAATTTCTCAACTGCAGAGGTTGCGTTTTATTGGTCAGTTGTCCATTTCCTGCTGCGGCACTAGGTCACTAATACTGCCTCTTTAACCTGCAGTTTACGGATAGAAGCCTTGAGTCATATCAAGACAGCGCAAGTTAATCCCGCTAGCATCGGGAAGCGGACCTGATGCGTTTGAATGGACGAATTATAATGCTTAACAGAAAACGTTCCGACGAGGCCGCGCGGAAGTAGCTGCTCAAAACCAGGGGGGTAATTCGGCGCGTAGTCACCGACGGAGCCGCGCTAGCGTTAAAGGCTGAACCGTCCCTCCAATGGGCAGAAGTCAGATATTGTGCGCTGCGTCACGTATAGACTGAAGTTGACTAGTTCAAATGTTGGCGCCGACGCGCCCGAGCCCCTTATGTCGGAACCTAGAACACCAATGTTGAACGGTAAAAACACACTTCCATGAGACGTCGAATAATGAAAACATTCGTCCATGGTAGAACCCGCCAATCGCACACCCAACGCCGTATTTGCCCCAGCGTTCTACTGTGCTGCGCGGTGGCCACGGCGCCGCTGCCGGCCCTGTCCCAGGGACAGGAAAACGCCGCCGCCCTCAGCTTCGTGAACGCCGACATTGAGTCCGTCATCAAGGCCGTCGGCCACTACACCGGGATGACCTTCATTGTCGACCCGCGCGTCAAAGGCACGATCACCCTGCAATCGGAAAGGTCGCTGACTAAGAGCCAGGCCTTCGGCCTGCTGACGTCGGCACTGCGGCTGCAGGGCTTTGCCGTGGTCACCACCGGCGAAGGCTATGCCAAGGTGGTGCCGGAAGCGGAAGCCAAGCTGCAATCCTCGCCGACCCAGGTGGGCAAGCGCGGCACCCGCGTCCAAGGCGACCAGATCGCCACGCAAATCTTCCACCTGTCGTATGAATCGGCGGCCAACCTCACCGCCGTGCTGCGGCCGCTGATTTCGCCGAACAATTCGATCATGGCCAATCCGGGCAAC
>NZ_JCASIN010000007.1:0-174061 GCF_059685915.1 Telluria sp. LT2P34 | reverse complement strand
AACGCTTAATACTTTTGTGAACATTTGATAATTTAAGTAATCAAGGACCGAAGTCCCTGGCACCTTCATCAAACGCCCACACTTATCGACTGTTAATTTTTAAAGAACTGTATTCGGCACTGCCTCGCTGTGTTCTGAGAATCGTTTTGTTCGTCAGCAGCAGAGGAACAAGAGTATGAGGCAACTCCTGATACTCGTCAACCCCTTTTTTGCTACGCCGCAGCGGTCGCGCAAGGTTTTTGTGCGACCGGTTTTTCCTGCGACATCGAACTGCCTTACATGCCTTCGAAGTTCGCCTTGCGCTTTTCGAGGAAGGCCGACATGCCCTCTTTCTGCGCCGGCGTACCGAAGGCGGCGTGGAAAAAGCGACGCTCGTAGCGCACGCCTTCGGTCAGCGTCGTCTCGAAAGCACGGTTGACCGAATCCTTGATCGCCATCGCCACCGACACCGGCATCTCGGCGATGGTGTTGGCCACGGCCAGCGCTTCCTCCATCAGCGTCTCGGCCGGGAAGATGCGCGACACCAGGCCGGTGCGCTCCGCTTCAAGCGCGTCGATCATGCGCGAGGTCAGCAGCATGTCCATGGCTTTCGATTTGCCGATGGTGCGCGGCAGGCGCTGGGTGCCGCCCGCGCCCGGAGTGACGCCGACCTTGATCTCCGGCTGGCCGAACTTTGCCTTGTCGGATGCGATCAGGAAGTCGCACATCATCGCCAGTTCGCAGCCGCCGCCGAGGGCATAGCCCGCGACAACGCCGATGACTGGTTTACGCACGTTCAGGATATGTTCCCAGTTGCGGCCGATATAGTTGCCCGGATAGGTGTCCACATAGGTGTAATTGGCCATGGCAGCAATGTCGGCGCCTGCCGCGAAGACCTTTTCGCTGCCGGTGAGGATGATGACGTTGACGGCCGGGTCGGCATCGTACTGATACAGTGCGTGGCCGAGTTCGTTCATCATGTTGTCGTTCAGCGCATTCATCGCTTTCGGACGATTCAGGCGGATCACGACTACCTTGCCGTGGTTTTCGATCAGCAGGTCAGCATATTCCATGGGGCACCCTTATTCAGTGAGAGGTTAGAGAAGACACTGCCGCGATTGTAGCGCCTCCCGTGGCGGCGATGACAGGTATGATTGCCGGAAAAACAATCCGGAGACACCGTCATCGCCCCGCAACCAGGAACAGGTTTTCTCGACACACTGCGCAGCGACCCGATGCTGCGCAATCCCGACTTCCGCCGTTTCTGGCTGAGCAGCATCCTCACCAATTTCGGCGCCCAGGTGACGATGCTTGCACTGCCGCTGTGCGCGGTACTGCTGCTGCACGCGACCCCAGCCCAGATGGGGATGCTCGCTGCAATCCAGTCCCTGCCCTTCCTGCTGTTCGGCTTGCCGACCGGCGTCCTGCTCGATCGCAAGCGGCGCCTGCCGGTGATGCTGGCCAGTGATGCGATGGTGGCCGTCGCCCTGGTCAGCGTGCCGGTCGCCTGGTGGCTGGGTGTGCTGTCGGTGCCGTGGATCTATGGCGTCGCCTTTGCGATCGGCACCGGCTATGTCGTCGGCGGAGGCGCCGAACAGGTTTACCTGACGTTCCTCGTCGGGCGCAATCACCTGATCGCCGCCCATGCCAAATTCGGCGCGACCGAATCGGCCTCGCGCCTGCTGGGGCCGGGCATTGCCGGCGGCCTCGTGCAGTTGCTGGGCGCGCCGCTGGCGGTGCTGTGCAATGTCGTCGCCTTTGCGGTCTCGATCGCCAACCTGAAACGCATCAAGGTGCGCGAACCGGAACCGCTCCCGCCGCAGGCCCATCCGCTGGCCGACATCCGGGATGGCCTGGCATTTGTGTGGAACATGCCGCTGCTGCGCACCCTCGCCTGGATCGCGGCGGCATGGCATCTCTGCTTCTATGCATTTACGGCGCTGAACGTGCTGTTCGCTTCGCGCGTGCTGGGCTTGTCGCCGGGGACGATGGGAGCGGCGCACATGGTGGGTGGACTTGGCGTGCTGGCCAGTTCGCTGCTGGTCAAGCCGCTGTCCGAGCGCTTCGGTGTCGGCGCAACCATCGTGATCGGCCTATGCAGCTCGGCGCTGGGCTTCGCGCTGCTCCCGCTGATTCCGGGCGACGGCGACGCCAGCGCGACCGTCATCTTTGCCGCCTATGCGCTGGTCGTGTTCTGGCTCGACTGCGGTGCGATGCTGTTCTTCATGCCCTATATCGCCCTGCGCCAGCGCATCACGCCCGATGCCATGCTGGGCCGGATGGTGTCGACCATGCGCTGCCTGACCGTGGCGACCGCGCCGCTCGGCGCCCTGGCGGCCGGGGCCCTGGCCGAGCGGTTCAGCGTGCGGACAGGGCTCATGTTCGTGGCGGCGCTGGCGACCATGCTGGCCATCGCCACCGTTTTCGGCACCCGGCTGCGCAGCGCGGATGCGTGAACTCAGCTGGGCTTATTTCGGCAACAACACCCACACCGACCCGCGCTGCTTCATGCGTCCTGCATACTCCGCCGCATTCCCCCCAAACCCGAAGAAGAAATCCGCACGCACTTGGCCGCGGATCGCGCCGCCGGTGTCCTGCGCCATCATCAGGCGCTGCAGCGGTGCGCCGTCGGCCGGATGCGAGGTGGCCAGGAACAGCGGTGCGCCGAGCGGCACGTGCTGCGGGTCGACCGCTACCGAGCGCTCGGGCGTGAGCGGCACGCCGAGCGCGCCCTTGGGACCGACGTTCGGGTCCGGCAGGCGCTCTTCGCGGAAGAAGATATAGCTCGGGTTCACGTTCAGGAGTTCCTGGCGCCGCGTCGGATTGGCCACGATCCACGCCTTGATGCTCTGCGCCGAGACACCGTCGGCCGGCAGCTCGCCCTGCTCCACCAGCCAGCGCCCGATCACCTTATACGGATGACCGTTCTGGTCGGCGAAGGCGATGCGCACGGTCTCGCCTGTCTCCTCGATGCGCACCCGGCCCGAGCCCTGGACTTCGAGGAAGAAGGCCTCGACTGGATCGTCCACCCAGACCAGCTCCTTGCCACTCAGCGGCGCGCGTTCGATCTCGGCGCGGGTGCTGTAGGGCACCACGGTCTTGCCGACCAGGCGGCCGCGCAGGCGCATGTTTTTCAAACTCGGATAGGCCGAGGCCAGGTCCACGGTCAGCAAATCGTCCGGCACCCGGTACAAGGGGGTCTGGAAAGCGCCGCCGCGCTTGCGCGAACCACGCAGCATCGGCTCGTAATAGCCGGTGATCAGGCCGGTCTCGAGGCCGTCCGGGGAGCGCATCTGGTGCGGCACGAAGTAATTTTCGAAATAGCGGCGGATGGCCGCGCCGTCGCCGCCATCGACCGTGGCCGCTGCCGTGCATGGTCCCTTCCACTCGGCTTTCCTGACCAGCACGCGGCACGAGGCCGTGAACGCCGGCCAGGCCTGGCGCAGGTCGTCCTGCTGCCAGCCGGGCAGCGATGAAAACGCGACCGGGGTTCGGGCAGGCGCCGGCGCCGGGGTGGGAGCGGGAATGCCGATCGGACCGACCGGCGGTGGCATGATCACGGGCGGCCGGGCCGGCTCAGGCTGGGGCTGCGCTGGCTGCGGCTGGGGTTTTACCGGCGCCGGTACAGGCATGGGCGCCTGCGGCGGCGTGCCGCAGGCGGCCAAAAGAAGGGCCACGAGGGCGAACGAGCTTGGTACACTGCGGCGTATCGATTGCATAAGGAACGTGTATGTGGATCTTGATGTTGGAAGCAGGCGTGGCCCTGTTCCTGCTGGTGTTTATCGTCTGGTGGACGATGTTTTCGGGCCGCCCGGAAGAGCGCAAGCGGCCGCTGCGTGAAGAAAAAAAGGAAGCGCCGCGCGAGCCGCCACCGGTTCCCTGATCAGGTCCCCGATCAGTGCAGCATGCTCGGCAGCGTCAGCACGAACTCCGGAATCTTGACTTCGAAACGATGGCCATCCTCGGCCACGCAGAAATATTCGCCATGCATCGAGCCCTGCGGGGTGTCGAGCGAGGTGCCGCTCGTGTATTCGAACTGCTCGCCCGGTTTCAGCAGCGGCTGGTGGCCGACCACGCCCAATCCCGCCACTTCCTGCACGCGGTTGCTGGCATCGGTGATGACCCAGTGGCGTGAGATCAGCTGGGCCGGCACTTCGCCGCTATTGCGGATCGTAATCGTGTAGGAAAAAACATACTCGTCGCGGTCCGGCTTGGATTGCTCGGGCTGGTACTTGGTCCGGACGGTAACGGTGAAATCGTAGGTTGCCATCGGCTGCTCTTCTCTTATTAGTGGAAACGCGGGTGCGCAAAAGCCCATGATACCGCGTGGCGGAAATCCCGGCTGCGCGCGACTGGAAGCGGCAAAGCGTAAAATAGCGGCTGTCCATCACTGCTCACCATGCCATGACCACCTACCGCATCGCCCCCAGCATCCTGTCCGCCGATTTCGCCCGCCTGGGCGAGGAAGTGCGCAACGTCGTCGCGGCAGGCGCCGACATCATCCACTTCGACGTGATGGACAACCATTACGTGCCGAACCTGACCATCGGCCCGCTGGTCTGCCAGGCGATCCGCCCGCACGTGCAAGTGCCGATCGACGTCCACCTGATGGTCAAACCGGTCGACCGCATCATCCCCGACTTCGCGAAAGCCGGCGCCAACATCATCACCTTCCACCCGGAAGCGTCCGAGCACATCGACCGCACCCTGCAGCTGATCCGCGACCACGGCTGCAAGGCCGGCCTGGTGTTCAACCCGGGCACGCCGATGCACTACCTCGAGCACGTGATGGACAAGATCGACATCATCCTGATCATGTCGGTCAACCCGGGCTTCGGCGGCCAGTCCTTCATTCCGGAAGCCCTGAAAAAGATCGCCATCGCGCGCCGCCTCATCGACGAATCCGGCCGCGACATCCTGCTCGAAGTCGATGGCGGCATCAAGGCCGACAACATCGCCGCCGCCGCCGCTGCCGGCGCAGATACGTTCGTGGCCGGTTCCGCCATCTTCGGCAAGCCCGACTACAAGGCCGTGATCGACGCCATGCGCGCCGAACTGGCCACGGTCGGCAAATAATGCGGACGGGTGCGGCGGCCATCCGGGCCGCAATCATCGATCTGGACGGCACGATGCTCGACACCGTGCCCGACTTCGAGCTGGCCCTGAACGCCATGCGCGCCGAATTAGCGCTCGCGCCGATCACCCAGGAGCTGATCAAGCCGATGGTCGGCAAGGGCTCGGAAAAGCTGATCCGCGACGTGCTCGCGCTTGATTTCGCCGCCGCGCGCATCGACGCCGCGTACGACGAGGCGATGGCCGCCTACCAGCGCCATTACCTGGCCATCAACGGACAGCGCAGCGTGTTGTACGCGGGCGTGATCGAGGGCCTGCAAGCCATGCGCGAGCTGGGCCTGCGCCTGGCCTGTGTCACCAACAAGCCGATCGCGTTCGCCACCCCGCTGCTGGCGCAAAAGAGACTGGCGCCGTTTTTCGAACTCGTCTATGGCGGCGACTCGCTGCCGCGCAAAAAGCCCGACCCGCTGCCGCTGCTGCAGGTCTGCCGCGACTTCGACCTGGCCCCAAGCCAGGTGCTGGCCGTCGGCGACTCATCGAACGACGCCGAAGCGGCGCGCGCCGCCGGCTGCTTCGTGCTCACCGTGCCCTATGGGTATAACCACGGCGAGCCTGTGCAAAGCATCGATAGCGATGGTATAGTTAATTCGCTACTGGATGCCGCCGAGCTCGTTCGTGCGCACAACAGCACCCAAAACTAAGTCATCTATACATGTTCTCCATTAAAAAACTCATCGTCATCAAGACCAGCGCCCCTGAGGCCTGGGTCTGGCGACGCTGGCAATCCTGGGCCAATTAACCCATCCTGATTGCTGCCGGTGTCCTCGCACCCGGCAGGTTTTTATGACACTACCGCCGCCCATCCTCCAACTCGACTGCTGGCGGCCCGGAGAAGAACATGACCGAACTCGAATTCAAATCGCTGGCCAACCAGGGCTATAACCGCATTCCGCTGATCGCCGAAGCCTTCGCCGATCTGGAAACGCCGCTGACCCTGTACCTGAAGCTGGCCCAGTCTCAGGACACCGGCAAGAACACGTTTCTGCTCGAGTCGGTCGTCGGCGGCGAGCGCTTCGGCCGCTATTCCTTCATCGGCCTGCCCGCCAAGACCCTGCTGCGCAGCAGTGGCAATCTGACCGAAATCGTCACGAACGGCGTCGTCGTCGAAACCCACGAAGGCAATCCGCTCGAGTTCATCGAGCAGTTCCAGGCCCGCTTCAAGGTGGCGCTGCGTCCGGGCATGCCGCGCTTCTGCGGCGGCCTGGCCGGATATTTTGGCTACGATACGGTGCGCCATATCGAGCGCAAGCTGGCCGGCAAAGCGCCGGCCGATCCCCTGGGCCTGCCCGACATCGGCCTGATGGTGACCGAAGAACTGGCGGTGATCGACAACCTGTCGGGCAAGCTGTATTTGATCGTGTATGCGGACACGGCGCAGCCCGAGGCTTTCTCGAAAGCGCGCCAGCGCCTGAAGGAGCTGCGCATCATGCTGCGCCGTAGCGTCGAGCCGCCGGTCACGACAGCGTCGGTGCGCACCGAGGCGGTGCGCGAATTCAGCAAAGAGGACTACCTGGCGGCCGTCGCCCGCGCCCACGAGTACGTGATGGGTGGCGACCTGATGCAGGTACAGATCGGCCAGCGCATCCGCAAGCCCTATGTCGATTCGCCCCTGTCGCTGTACCGCGCGCTGCGCTCGCTGAATCCGAGCCCCTACATGTATTACTACAATTTCGGCGACATGCAGATCGTCGGCGCTTCGCCCGAGATCCTGGTGAGGAATGAAACCTCGGCCACGGGCGAGCGCAAGGTCACGCTGCGCCCGATCGCCGGCACCCGCCCGCGCGGCGCGACGCCGGAACGCGACGCGGTCCTGGCCGCCGAGCTGCTGGCCGACCCCAAGGAAATCGCCGAACACGTGATGCTGATCGACCTGGCGCGCAACGACATCGGCCGCATCGCCGATACCGGCAGCGTCAAGGTCACCGACCGCATGGTCATCGAAAAATACTCGCACGTGCAGCACATCGTCTCGAACGTCGAAGGCGCCCTGAAAGAAGGCATGTCGAATCTGGACGTGCTGCGCGCCACCTTCCCGGCCGGCACCCTGACCGGTGCGCCGAAAGTGCGGGCGATGGAAGTGATCGACGAACTGGAGCCGACGAAGCGCGGCATCTACGGCGGCGCCTGCGGCTACCTGTCGTTTGGCGGCGAGATGGACGTGGCGATCGCGATCCGCACCGGCGTGATCAAGGACGGCAACCTGTATGTGCAGGCCGCGGCCGGCATCGTGGCCGATTCGATTCCGGAAATGGAATGGCAGGAAACCGAAGCCAAGGCGCGCGCCGTGCTACGTGCGGCCGAGCAGGTGCAAGACGGACTGGATGGGGAGCTCTGACATGCTGCTAATGATCGACAACTACGATTCCTTCACTTACAACATCGTCCAGTATTTCGGCGAGCTGGGTGAAGAAGTAAGCACCGTACGCAACGACGAGATCACGCTGGAGGCGATCGGCCAGATGCATCCCGACCGCATCTGCATTTCGCCGGGCCCGAAAGCCCCGGTCGATGCCGGCGTGTCGGTCGACGTCATCAAGGAATTCGGGGGCAAGCTGCCGATCCTCGGCGTCTGCCTCGGCCACCAGGCCATCGGCGAAGCCTTCGGCGGCAAGATCGTGCGCGCCAAGCAGGTCATGCACGGCAAGACCTCGCTCATCGCCCATACCGGCGTCGGCGTCTTCAAGGGGCTGCCCAGCCCCTTCACCGTGATCCGCTACCACTCGCTGGCGATCGAACGCGCCTCCTTGCCGGCCTGCCTGGAAGTCACCGCCTGGACCGACGACGGCGAGATCATGGGCGTGCGCCACAAGGAATACGACATCGAGGGCGTGCAGTTCCACCCCGAGTCGATCCTGTCCGAGCACGGCCACGCGCTGTTGAAGAACTTCCTCGAGCGCAGTTAATTCACCTGATACTGGAAACGCCATGCCGATCACCCCACAAGAGGCGCTGCTGCGCTGTATCGATCACCGCGAGATCTTCCACGACGAGATGCTGTCGCTGTTCCGCCAGATCATGTCGGGCGAAATGTCGCCGACCATGGTCGCGGCGCTGACCATGGGCCTGCGCGTGAAGAAGGAAACCATCGGCGAGATCACGGCCGCGGCGCAAGTCATGCGCGAGTTCTCGACCAAGGTGCCGATGGCCGACACCACCCACCTGCTCGACATCGTCGGCACCGGCGGCGACGGCGCCCACACCTTCAATATTTCCAGCGCCGCGATGTTCGTGGCCGCCGCCGCCGGCGCGCGCGTGGCCAAGCATGGCGGGCGCAGCGTCTCCTCGTCCTCGGGCAGCGCCGACCTGATCGAAGCGCTGGGCGCCGACATCGACCTGACACCGGAACAGATCGCGCAATCGATCGCGCAGACCGGCATCGGCTTCATGTTCGCGCCGAACCACCATGCGGCCATGAAGCACGTGGCGCCGGTACGCCGCGAGCTGGGCGTGCGCAGCATCTTCAACATCCTCGGCCCGCTGACCAATCCCGCCGGCGCGCCGAACATCCTGATGGGCGTGTTCCACCCGGACCTGGTCGGCATCCAGGTACGCGTGCTGCAGCGCCTCGGCGCCCAGCACGCGATGGTGGTCTGGGGCCGCGACAACATGGACGAAGTCTCGCTCGGCGCCGGCACCCTGGTCGGCGAACTGGTGAACGGCGAAATCCGCGAATACGAAATCCACCCGGAAGATTTTGGCATGCCGATGATCGCCAGCCGCAACCTGAAGGTCGCCAATACCGAAGAGTCCAAGACGCGCGTGCTCGAAGCGCTGCGCGGCGAGCCGGGACCGGCCTGCGACATCGTGGCGCTGAACGCCGGCACCGCCTTGTATGCAGCGGGCATAGCCGCCTCGATCGAAGATGGCCTGGCCAAGGCGCGCGCCACCATCGCCTCCGGCGCGGCCATGGCCAAGCTCGAGCAATTCGTGAACGTCACGCGCCAGCTCGGTGCCAAGCTAATTTTCCCCGCCTAACATGTCCGACATCCTGAATAAGATCCTGGCCGTCAAGGCCGACGAAGTCGCCGCCGCCAAAAAATACCGCGACCTGGCCAGTCTGCGCCGCGAAGTCGAAGGCGATGCTGTTCTGCGCGCCGATATCCGCGGTTTCGAAGCGAACCTGCGCAAGACCATCGCCGCAGGCCGCGCCGGCGTCATCGCCGAGGTGAAAAAGGCCTCGCCCTCGAAAGGCGTCCTGCGCGCGGATTTCCGCCCGGCGAACATCGCCGAAAGCTATGCCGAGGGCGGCGCCGCCTGCCTGTCGGTGCTGACCGACGTGAATTTTTTCCAGGGCTCGCCTGAATACCTGCGCCAGGCGCGCGCTGCCTGCGAACTGCCGGTAATCCGCAAGGATTTTATTGTCGACATGTACCAGGTGTATGAAGCGCGCGCGATGGGGGCCGATGCCATCCTGCTGATCGTGGCGGCCCTCGATCATGGCCTGATGGCGGAATTGGAAGCCTGTGCTCAGGAACTCGGCATGGACGTTCTGGTCGAAGTACATGACGGTGATGAGTTGACCGCGGCACTGCGCCTCAAAACGCAACTGCTCGGCATCAATAACCGCAACCTGCGCACTTTCGAGGTCACGCTCGACACGACTCTTGGCCTGCTGCCGAACATTCCGGCGGACCGCCTGGTCATCACCGAGTCGGGCATCCTGGTGCCGGGCGATGTACAGCGCATGCGCGAGGCGAACGTGCACGCGTTCTTGGTGGGCGAAGCCTTCATGCGGGCTTCCAACCCTGGCGCCGAACTTCGACGATTATTCGACTAACATGACAACTACCATCCGCACCCGGGCCGCTCTCCTTCTTCTACTGGCAGCCCTGGGCGGATGTAGTGCCGTCCAGCCCGGCGTGTCCAGGGAAGGAAGTTTCGTCACCGATATCGTCTCCGCCGGCCGAACGGCCGCACCGGTCGCACCGCCTTCGCGCACGCTCGACGCCTACAAGGCGGTGGTGGCGCACCACATCATGCAGCACAACAGCGCACAATCCTTCAGCGGACGCCTGCCGCCGATCCTGCCGGCAATCGTGGTGCTGAACATCACGGTCGACGAAGAGGGAGCAGTCCAGGACGTCGCCGTACAGCGCTCGCGCGACCAGAATGCGTCCGAAGTGGCGCTGGCCTCCATGCGCCGCAGCGGCCCCCTGCCGAAGCCGCTTAACCTGCTGGCGGCCAAGCTGCGGACGTTTACGTTTTCCGAGACTTTCCTGTTCGGTGACCGTTACCGGTTCCAGTTGCGCAGTCTGGCAGAGCCGCAATAACGAAAAACCTACCGTCCCAACACATTCAACACCGCCATGCTCATGGCCTGCGCCGCCGTCTTGATCGACGGTTCCGGCACCGGGGCATAGAACGGCGAATGATTAAAGGCGATCGGCTTGCCGCCTTCGCGCTCTGCTTCACGCACGGTCTTCGGATCGTAGATGCCCGTGAAGAAGAACATCGACGGCACGCCGGCGTTGACGAACTGGGAAAAATCTTCGCTGGCCGTCATGGCCGGCATGCGCTGGGCATTGGCGGCGCCGAAGGCGTCCTTGAAAACGGCCTCGGTTTTGAGCACCAGCGCATCGCTGTTGACGATGGCGGCGCCGCCTTCGAACAGCTTGAAATCGGGCGCCGGCGCGCCGGACATCGCCGCCGACGCATTCGCCACGCGGCGCACGCCCTCGAGCAGCTTGGCGCGTACCGCCGGGCTGTACGAGCGGATGGTGCCGCGTATTTGCACGCTGTCGGGGATGATGTTGCCGACCGTGCCGCCCTGGATCGCGCCGATCGTCACCACGCCGAACTCCTTCGGGTCTTTCTCGCGGCTGATCACCGCCTGCACGTCGACGACAAAACGGGCGGCAATCATGATCGGGTCGAGCGACTTGTCCGGCGCCGAGCCGTGGCCGCCGCGGCCCTTGAAGACGATCTCCAGCGTATCGGAATTCGACGACACGACGCCGGTGTTATAGCCGACCGTGCCATGCGCGAGCGGCCAGGAGTGCAGTGCGAAGGCGTAGTCCGGTTTCGGGAAGCGCGTAAACAAGCCGTCGGCCAGCATCGCTTTCGCGCCCGAGCCCACTTCTTCCGCCGGCTGGCCCACGAAAACCAGCGTCCCCTTCCACTGCGATTTCAGTTCCACCAGCGTCCTCGCGGTGCCAAGCCAGCCAGCCATGTGGATGTCGTGGCCGCAGCTGTGGGTGACGAAACTCTCGCGTCCGTCGTTCGTCGCTTTCGCGCGGCTGGCATAGGGCAAGCCGGTTTTCTCTTCCATCGGCAGGCCGTCGAGCTCGGTACGCACCATCACCGTCGGCCCGGCGCCATTTTTAAACACGCCGACGACGCCGGTCTTGCCGACCTTTTCGGTCACCGTGAAGCCAAGTCTGCGCAGCTCGGCGGCCAGCTTGCCGGCCGTGCGCACTTCCTGGAAGGCGATCTCCGGGTGGGCGTGCAGGTCCTTGTAGACGGTGTCGAGCCAGGGGTACATGCCGTCCACCCGGGTCGTGACCTCCTGCTTGAGCGGTGCGGGAAGCTGGGCCAGGGCCGGAATGGTGGACAGTGCAAGGACGGCTGCGACAAGCTTTTTCAAGGAGGGCCTCATGGATGGATGGGCGATGAGCCGGCGCTCAGCGCGCGCTCGGGCGGGGAAGGATCGAGGGCGATTTCTTGCCGGGGACGGCGTGCGCCAGGGTGATGCACGCGACCTTGTCGCCCTGCAGGGTCAGGTCGAAAGCGATCAGTTCGTCGCGGCGAAAGGCGTGGATCACGACGCGGTCGCCGACCCGGTAGCGCGACAGCAGCGCATCGAGGTTCGACGGGTTGCCGGTCACGCGCAGGCCGTCGACCGCGATCACGATGTCCAGCGCCGACAGGCCGGCCTGGTGCGCCGCGCCGCCCTCGTGGACCTGGGTCAGTTTGACGCCGAGCGGGTCGCGGCCGATGCCCGCGTCGAACGAGGGCTTGCCGGCTTTCCTCTCGTCCTGCAGCTTGACGCCGAAGGGGGTGAACAGCCTGGCCAGCGGGATGTCGTCGACGCCGCGCACGTATTTGTCGAACAGGCCGCGCAATTTCAGGCCGCTGACTTCGTCGAACAGCGCCTCCACCTCCTGCTCGGTCACGCCGCGCCCGGCGCCGGCATAGAAGTCGCGGCCGTAGCGCACCCACAGCGAGCGCATGACGTCGTCGAGCGACTTCGCGCCGTCGGTTTTGGCGCGGATGGTCAGGTCGAAGGCCAGCGCGATCAGCGAACCCTTGCTGTAATAGCTGATGATCGCGTTCGGCGAATTCTCATCCTGGCGGTAGTACTTGCTCCAGGCATCGAAACTGGAATCGGCCACGCTCTGCTTGGTGCGGCCACTGCCGCGCAGCACGCTGCTGATCGTCTTGGCCAGCATCTTGAGATAGGTCGGCTCCTTGATGATCCCGGCGCGCACCAGCATCAGGTCGTCGTAATAGCTGGTGAAACCCTCGAACAGCCAGAGCAGCGGCGTGTAATTTTCCACCTGCAGATCGTAGGGCGCGAACACCGCCGGCTTGATGCGCTTGACGTTCCAGGTATGGAAGTATTCGTGGCTGCACAGGCCCAGGAATTTCAGGTAGCCCTCGTTCGGCTCGCCGGACGCGGGCATCGCGCTGCTCGGCAGGTCGGCACGGGCGCAGATCAGCGCGGTCGAGGCGCGGTGCTCGAGGCCGCCGTAACCGTCGCCCACGGCCATCGTCATGAACACGTAGCGCTCGACCGGCGCGCGCCTGGTCTGCGGTTCGAAGAACGCGATCTGCGCTTCGCAAATCGCCTTCAAATCCGCTTGCAGGCGCGCCATGTCCAGGTTCGGCACCAGGCCCGTGACGACGATGTCGTGCTCGATGCCGTGCGCCTTGAAGCTGGCCAGCGCGAAGTCGCCCATCTCCACCGGGTGGTCGATCAACTCGTCGTAATTGGCCGCGACATAGGTGCCGAAGCCATAACGCTTGGCGCCCAGCTCCTTCATGGCGGTGGCCACGCGCCAGGCTTTCGCGACCGGGTTGCCAGGGCGCTGGATGTCCACCTCGTGTGCGCCCTCTTCCTGGCCGAGCACGCGCAGGAACACGCTGGTGCCATTGAAAAAGCCGTGGGTCTGGTCGAGGTGCGCGGCGCGCACCGACAGGTCCCAGGCATAGACTTCGTAGTGCAGCGTCAGTGGGCCGGCCACGGGCGCGGCCTGCCAGGCATGCTTGTCGAGTTTCGTGAGCGCCACCGCGGCGCCGTTCGACTCGGCGCGGATGCGCACGATGTTGCGCGCGAACTCGCGGATCATGTAGCTGCCCGGGATCCAGGCCGGCAGTGCGAACACCTGGCCGTCGGCGTTCGGCGCCGGGACGGTCACCGTGACCTGGAACAGGTGCCCTGCCAGGTCTGTCGGAACGATGGTGTAATGGATCGCGGGCTGTTTGATCGAGGCTGTTTTTTTCATGATGGCGAAGGAATCGGCTGACTCGCTAGTGTAACGGATTCGGTCACGGCGGCGATACAAGGTCGGCGGGCGTATCGACGTCGCGCAAGATGCCGGGGTCGATCACCGCGACCTGCGTGACGGGGCAGGACTGCAGCAGCGCGCGGGCGCCGGCGTCTCCCTGCAGCGCCAGCAGCGCCGCCAGGTGGATGCCGCCAAAGGCGACGGGATTGCCGCGCCGGCCCTGGTGGACCGGGGCCGCGATCCCGGCCCCACTGGCCAGGGCATCGAGCAGCGCGCGCATCGTGTCGGTGCGCACCCAGGGCATGTCGCCCAGCGCCACCAGCCAGGCGTCGGCCGGCGTGGGGAAACAGGCAAGCGAATGGCCGATCGCGTGCACCAGCGAGGCCCCCATGCCGGTGTCGGCCCCGGCGCAGACGGTCACTTCGCAGCCGAGCGCGCGCAGCGCGGCCGCCACGCCGCCGTCCGCGGGCGGCACGACGGCAATCACGCGCGGAAGGACATCGAGAAGATGACGTGCGCTGGCCAGGACGACAGGTTCGCCGCCGGGCAGGAGCTGTAGCAGCTTGTTGCGTGCACCCTGAGGGTCGAAGCGCCGCCCGCGGCCGGCCGCCAGCAGGATGCCGACGGCATTCATCGGGGCCAGCCCTCAGACAAGGGTCGTGGCGGCATCCTTGATCGCCGCGCGGATGCGTTGGTAGGTGCCGCAGCGGCAGATGTTGCCGCTCATGGCGCTATCGATCGCGGTGTCGTCCGGGCTGCGATTGGTGCGCAGCAGCGCCGTCGCGCTCATCACCTGCCCGCTCTGGCAATAGCCGCATTGCGGCACGTCGTGGCGGATCCAGGCGGCCTGCACGGCTTTGCCGACCGGATCGAGGCCAATGGCTTCGATGGTGGTGATCCTCTTGCCGACGCTGCTGCCCACCGGCGTGACGCAGGCGCGCACCGGCGCACCGTCCAGGTGCACGGTGCAGGCGCCGCACAGGGCCGCGCCGCAGCCGAACTTGGTGCCGGTCAGGTTCAGGTTGTCGCGCAGCGCCCACAGGATGGGCGTGGCCGGATCGACGTCGACGCCGACGTCGCGGCCATTAATGTTGAGCTGGACCACGCCGCTTGCCCTCGCGTTACTTCAGCGACTGCAGCTTCGCTTCGAGCGTCGGCAGGTCGACCGCGCCCGGGATGCGGGTGCCGTCGATGAAGAAGATCGCCGGGGTGCCTGTGATATTAAGCTTCTGGCCGAGTTCGACGACCTTCGCGTTCGGCGTCTCGCAACTGGCCGGCGTCGCAGGCGGAACCTTGTTGTTGATCATCCAGTCGTCCCAGGCCTTGACCCGGTTCGGCGCGCACCAGATGTTCTTCGACTTCGTGAACGAATCCTCGTTCAGGATGTTGTACATGAAGGTGTAGATCGTGACGTTGTTCAGGTCCTTGAGCGTGGTCTGGCGCAGGCGCTTGCAGTAGCCGCAGTTCGGGTCTTCGAAGACGGCGATGACGCGCTTGCCGTCGCCCTTGACCTGTTTCAGCGCCAGGCTCAAAGGCAGCTCGGAGAACTTGATTTTGTTGAGGTCATCGAGGCGCGCGCGCGTCAGGTTCTTCGAGGTCTTGGCCTCGAACACCTGGCCGATGAACAGGAACTCAGCCTTCTTGTCGGTGTACAGGATGTCGCCGCCGACGCGCAGTTCGTACAGGCCGCTGTAAGGCGTTTCGCTGATCGACTCGATCTTGGCGCCACCGAGACGCGGCTCGATGTTCTTGCGGATGTTCGCTTCAACACTGTTTTCGGCGCCGACACACGAGGCCATCATCCCCAGCGCCAGCAGCGCGGCGATCTTGGTTTTCATCACAATCTGATCCTTGTTGAATATGAACTGCGGAATATGCCCAGCGTCTTACTTGCCGATGGCATGCGCCATCAGGCGCTGCTTTATGAAGGGCAATTTATCGAGCAAATTTAGCCCCAAATTGCGCGCAATGCGCAGCGGTTCGAGGTTGGCGCCAAAAAGACGTTCCAGGCCATCGGTGGCTAGTTGCATGAGCAGCACGTCTTCCTTGCGCGCACGCGCATAGCGCGCCAGCACCCGCTCGTCGCCGGGTCCGCGCTGCTCTTCACGCCCGGCCACCACGCGCAGCAAGTCCCGGATGTCGCCGAAACCCAGGTTCATGCCGTGCCCGGCCAGCGGATGCACGGCGTGGGCAGCGTCGCCGACCAGGGCCACATGGGGAGCGGTCAGCGCATGCGGGCGCACCAGGGCCAGGGGCACCGACTTGACCGACTCCGGCTGCAGGGGCTTGAGCGCGCCGAGCGCCGCGTCGGCATACTCGCCGAGGCGGATCGCCAGTTCGCCCATCGACTCGTCCATCAGCTGGGCGGCCAGGGTTTCCGGGGCCGACCAGACCAGCGACACGCGCTGGCCCGGCAGCGGCAGCAAGGCGATGATGCCGTCGGCGCAGGTGAACCACTGGTGGGCCACGCCATGGTGCGGCTTTTCGCAGGAAAAATTGGTGACGATGGCGCGCTGGTGGTAGGAGCGGTAGTCGATGCCGATGTCGCACTGGCCGCGCACCCAGGAATCGCGCCCGTCGGCGCCGACGACCAGCCCGGCATCGATCCGGCGCCCGTCTTCGAGTTCGATCGCCGCACCGCCCGCGCCGCAGACCAGGCGCGCTGCGCAGCCCTGGACCAGCTGGACGTTGTGCGCGAATTTCAGGGCGGCGTCGAGCGCACCATTCAGGTTGCTGTCCTCGACGATCCAGGCCAGCGCCCCGGTGCGGGCGCCAAAGGCGTCGAAGCCGAGGCTGCCGCCATTCTTGCCGTCGCCATTGACCGCCATCGCATCGACCGGGGCCACCCGCGCCAGGTCGAGCGCGCCCCACACCTTCAGCGAAGCCAACAGGTCGTGGGCGGTATGGTTCAGCGCGTACACGCGCACGTCCCACGGGCGTTCGCCGCCTGAGCCAACGACGCCCTCGCCCGGCGTCGCCGCCGGCACCAGCAGCGTCACCGTGTGCCCGGCCTGGGCAAAGCCGAGCGCGGCCGTCTTGGCGATGGCGCCATTGCCGACGATGCAGACGTCGCTGCGATAGGGTGCGATGGAGGAAGTGGCGGTCGTCATGCCGGCCATTATAGCGGGATGTCCAAAGAAAGTTGCAGCCGGGACTTGCAGAGCCGCAGGAGGCTGGCTATAATCATGCCTCTCTTGGCCTGGTAGCTCAGTTGGTAGAGCAGAGGATTGAAAATCCTTGTGTCGGTGGTTCGATTCCGCCCCGGGCCACCAAGAATATAGTTCACGCAACGCCCACTCATGCAAGTGGGCGTTGTCGTTTGTGGACTCCACAGTCTTGTGTCCGGTCCATTTCCGGACGTCCGATGTTTTGCCAACGATCGTGTGTTGGCGAACATGACGATTTACTTAAGTGAAAATGAGACCATCATCTTGCGTGATCAAACTCATCGGATCACGTGAAGCTTGCCGGGCTCGCATCGAACGTCTTCTTGTGGGCATCCATGCAGAAGTAGTAAGTCCGCTTACGATAGACGGAAGATGAGGCGCCCCCCTTGTCCAACTCCATTTCGCACACCGGACAGATCGGGTGCTGTTCAGTGGAGAGGCGTCGTTTGGCATAGGCCATGTTCGAAGAAGGGTCCAACCACCCCTGCCCTTGATATTCCAGCGTATTGGCGGTGTTTTTCGCCACCGTGCGACCGAAATACCGTTCCACCACGCGCAGCGTCAGGTCGATGCCGGAGGAAAGCCCGCCGGAGCTGGCAAGGTTGCCCGCTTCGACAAAGCGCGCGCCACGCTTGAGCGAAACGTCAGGGAATTTCATCGCAAACTCATTGTAAGAAGCGTGATGGGTGGTGGCCGGCTTGCCCGCCAACAGCCCGGTCTTGGCGAGCAGGAAAGCACCCGTGCAGACCGACATCGTCAAGTCCGCGGTGTGCGCCGTCTCCCTCACCCACTCCAACACCGCCTCGTTGCGCGCGCTTTGCGCCGGGATGACGATGACTTTGGGCGCAGGCGCATTGGCAAACGTGTAGTTCGGGACGACGATCATTCCGCCACTGGCAGTGATCGGAGCCGCAGTTGCGGCAACCGTGTATAGCTGGAACACTGGGTCCGCTGCGCGTCCAGGCACGCTGACGTTGCTAAATACTTCCCAAGGCCCTGCAAAATCAATCACCACCGCGTCGTCGGATAGCAGAAAGGCCACCGGAATGCTGCCTTCTGCGGGCGGTTGCAGTCGATTGGGCGCGGCAGGAGTGGGCTGCGGCTTCGCTTGTCCCGAAGTGGGGAGCGTCGCCGTCAACCCCATCGCGGTCGAGAAGCGAAAGAGGTCACGTCTGTTCATGAGGTCATTTCAAGGAAAATGCCACGTCAGTGGCGGAGCATGTAGTGTCCCACCGCGTCGGCGGCTGCACGAGGTGCCTTGCTGCATGCTGCCGTGGTTTCGCTGCAAACCTTCGCCCGGAACCGGATTTCCTCTCTATGATGGCGACCATGACAAAAAACGCTTACGTGGCAGGCGCCTGGCTGGCGCTGGCCTTGTTCGATTCCACCCAAACCGTGGTGTCGATGCGGGCCATGGGCATGCATCACGCCTGGTGGACGCTGTTCTTCGTGGTGCTGGCTTCTTGGGCACCATGGGCGCTGCTCACACCCGTCGCGCTGACATTGCTGCAGCGTTTCCCCCTGCCATCGAAGACGGCTGCACCGTGGCTCGTGCATATTGCTGCGTGCCTTGGCTTCGGCCTTGCATGGGCCACCTGGGGCGCATTGCTTGAACACACGACCAATCCCTTTGCCTATCCCAAAGGCTCTGATCCATACTGGCCGCTTTGGAAGGCAAAATTCCTTGGCACGCTTGTTGGCGACGTGATCCTGTATGGTGCGATCGCGACGCTCAGCGTCGCTTTCGACACGCGCCACCGACTCCTGCACCAGCAAGCGGCGAGCGCACGCCTGTCGGAGTTGCTGGCCCAGGCCCAGTTATCAGCACTGCGCTTGCAACTTGAGCCGCATTTCATCTTCAATGCCCTGAACGCAGTCACAGGCCTGATCCGCCAGGAGAAGCACAGCGAAGCGATCTCCATGATCGCAGGGCTGGGCCACCTGATGCGGCGCGTGACTGACCGTTCGGAACGCCAGTACGTGACGCTGGACGACGAAGCCGATTTCCTGCGCAAGTATCTGGACATACAGCAGATGCGCTTTGCTGAGCGGCTACGCATCCAGATCGACTTGCCTGCCGCGTTGATGCAAGCCCATGTACCGGACTTCATCCTGCAGCCACTGGTTGAAAACGCCCTCAAGCATGGCATCGCCAAACGAGCGAAGGGCGGAGTGCTGAGCATCACTGCGGCACGCAGCGGCGATACGCTGACGCTGGGCGTCCTGAACGAGGGTCAATTGCTGCCGCAAAAAATTGTAGAAGGCGTTGGTATCTCCAATACGCGCCAGCGCTTGCAGGCGCTGTATGGAGGTGCATCATCGTTGACGCTGCAAAATACTGCCGGCGGCGTACTGGCCACGATTACCCTTCCCTATCGCGCAAACTAATGAAATGCCCTTTGCGCGTCATGATTATCGATGACGAACCGCTCGCTCGCAGCAACCTTACCGTGCTGCTGGCGCGCGATCCGGCCATCGCCTTGGTGGCCCAGTGCGGCTCCGCCGAAGAAGCGCTGACCGCGCTCATTACAGCCAAACCGGAACTGGTTTTCCTCGACGTGGAAATGCCCGAATGCGACGGGTTCGAACTACTTGACCGTATCGGCCCGGCGCCCGCTTTCGCGATTGTCTTCGTCACCGCCCATCATCAGTTCGCCGCGCGCGCATTTGAAGTCGGCGCTCTAGACTACCTACTGAAGCCCTTCGATGATCAGCGCTTCCAGCGCGTGCTTGAACGCGTGAAGGAGCGCCTGAGCGTACCCAGTGAAACGCAACGCTTTATCGTCAAGAACGGCAACACGCTGGAGGTGGTGAAGTATGTAGAGATCGACTGGATCGAAGCCAGTGACTACTACTCGACGCTGCACGCCGGCGGCCGCAAGCATATGTTGCGGCGCAGTCTGGCAGACCTGGATGCCCTTCTGGCAGTCCATGGCTTCTACCGCATCCATCGCTCCGCGATCGTCAACCTCAATCGCATCCGCGCGTTGGAAATCCGCGAAGATGGCGAATACGAAGTTGTGTTGGAAACCGGCCAACGCCTGCGCATGAGCCGACGCTACCGCAAGACTGTGCTTGAGCGCCTGACGCCGGGCTAACGGCACCCTCACGTCGAAACCTGCTTCACCTCCAAGAAATCGACCTGAGTGTCCAATCGACCAGATTGTCCTGTGCTGGTCGTTTCGTATGCTACTCAAGCAGGATGGGGCGGGGGTGAAACCATCGCGTCGGGAAGATACCTCGCCCCCACGGTCGCAATGCATTCAAACCGGCCGGTCCGTTGCCGGTCTATTGTGCGAATTTCGCCGCCTGAGTGACCATGATGTGTGTTCAGAAAATCAGGCATGGGCAGGCAGAACCGCCGCGCGATGCGCCAGCGGATCTGCCGTAGCGTTTGACCGGCGACCAGCTATCGAAGTTGGCGGGCCGTAGCGGAACCCTGGCGCGGCAAACCGATGAAGTACTAACAAACGCAGCGCGAAGATTGAAAATCCTTGTGTCGGTGGTTCGATTCCGCCCCGGGCCACCAAGAATTCCGCAGTAACGCAAAACGCCACCCTCGAGGTGGCGTTGTTGTTTCCGCAGTCCGGCGTCACAGCGCATCCAGGTTCGCCGTCACCCCTTGCGCTTGCGCCTGGAACTCCATCACCGCGGCGGCGTCCATCTTCTCCAGCTGCCGGTACACCATTCCGATGCGCGGATTCCGTGCCAATGACGCCGCATTACGATGGAAAAAATCCCAGTACAGGGCATTGAACGGACAGGCGAGCTCGCCGATACGGCTTTTCTTGTCGTAGTGGCAGCCCTTGCAGTAATCGCTCATCCGGTCGATGTAGGCGGCACTCGAAACATAGGGTTTGGTCGCCAATAGCCCGCCATCGGCGAACTGGCTCATGCCCACGGTGTTCGGAAGTTCGACCCATTCGAAGGCGTCGATATAGATGCCCAGGTACCACCGGTGCACCTCGCCCGGATGCAGGCCTGCAAGCAGGGCGAAATTACCGATGATCATCAGGCGCTGGATGTGATGGGCATGAGCGTGCTCGAGCGACTGGGTGATTGCGTGTTTCAGGCAGTTCATTTTGGTGTCGCCATCCCAGAACCACGATGGCAGCGCCCGCGTGTGCCCGAAAAAGTTCTTTTCCGAATACTCGGGCATCTTGGCCCAGTACACGCCGCGCACATATTCGCGCCACCCCAGGATCTGCCGGATAAAGCCTTCCACTGCCGCCAGCGGTGCCTGCCCCGCATGATAAGCAGCCTCGGCCTTGCCGACGACCTCGCGCGGATTCAGCATTTTGACGTTCAAGGCGAACGACAACAGCGAATGGAACAAGCGCCAGGCCTTGACGCTCATGGCGTCCTGAAAATCACCGAACCGGGGCAGCGCATTGCCGATAAATGCGTCCAGCTGTTGCACGGCCTCGTCGCGGTTCAGCGCCCACGGGAGCCGATCGGCTTTCGGATTGCCGAAGCTTGCCACGCCCGCCTCCACAATCGTGTTCCACAGAATGGAATGATCATGCAGGGTCCGCGGATCGTTTGGCTCGGCAGGGTCGCCGCGCCACGGTTTGCGGTTGTCCGCATCGTAGTTCCACTGGCCGCCGGCTGGCTTGCCGGCGGCGTCCATCAAGACCTGGTGTTCGATGCGCATCTGGCGATAAAAAAACTCCATCAGCCACTGTTTGCGCCCGGCAAAAATGTCCGCGGCCTGGTTACGGCTTGAATAATAGTGATCACTGTCGACCATCATCCAGCGCACGGGCGAGCGCCGTCCGTGCCGGTACAACTGCTCATCCAGGCGCCATTCGTCGGGCTCCTGGTATTCGACGGCCTTCGCCTGGTAGTGATCGGCCAGCGCGTCGATGTTCGCCGGAATCGCTTGCAGATTGCGCGGGTCGTCGATCGCCAGGTAATGCACCCGATGGCCGGCTTCGCGCAACTGGCGCGCGAAGTCGCGCATCGCGGCAAAGATCGCCAGGATTTTTTGCGCATGATGCAGGACGTAGTCGGTTTCCTGCCGTACCTCCATCAAGACATGGATGATGGCGTCGTCGACGTCGGAGAACCAGCGGTGCCGCCGATTGAGCTGGTCGCCAAGGATCAGCCTGATCGTCGGCCCTGATGTGCGTTCTGTCCCTGTCATCCTCAACTTTCCGGTTGTCGGCGGTTCACTGATCGTCGTCGCCATGAGCCGGAAGTTTAGCCGAGTGCATGGCTGCCGCCGCTGCTTGCCTCGTCAAATAAGCGGGTCAACGCCGTGTGTGTCCCGGCCTGCCTCCGGTACACTCGACTCCCGGTCCACCGCCATTGAAAAGCACATCATGATGAACAGCCTTCCCGACCAGTTTCACGCCCTGGTCATCGGCGCGTCGGGGACGATCGGGGCGGCGTTTGTCGACTTGCTCGGCAGTTCGCCGCGCTGCGCATCGGTGCAAGGACTGCATCGCCACTCGGCGCCGCGCGTCGATTTCGCAGATGAAAACAGCGTTGCCGAAGCAGCGCGCGTCCTCGGCGCCGGCCGGTCTTACCACTTGATCATCAACGCGGCGGGCCTGTTGCACACTGACGCCTTCATGCCGGAAAAACGCCTGGCCGACCTGAATACCCTGCAAATGCAGGCGACCTTCCAGGCGAATACCTTCGGACCTGCGCTGGTGATGCGCCATTTCGTTCCGCTGCTGGCGAGCGAGCGCGCCATCCTGGCCATGTTGTCGGCCAAGGTGGGCAGCATCGGCGACAACCGCCTGGGTGGCTGGTACAGCTACCGCGCTTCCAAGGCCGCCCTGAACATGATGGTCAAAACCGCCGCCATCGAAGTCGCACGCAACCAGAAAAACAGTGTGCTGGTTGCCTTGCATCCGGGTACCGTCAGCTCACGCCTGTCGCAGCCATTTCGGGGCGAAACCATCGGGCGCCCTGCCCATGACGCCGCCGCCGACATGCTGCACGTTCTCGATGCGCTGACGCCAGCCGACAGCGGCGCATTCCGCTCCTACAACGGCGCCGAGCTGCCCTGGTAGCTTCCACCACGTCCTTACGAATGAAAGTTCTTTTGGTGGGCAAACGTGTATAGTGAATCTTTGGCACGCACTGCCTGGGAGTTTCACGCACATGAATGGGACTTCAACATTAGCTGGCCTTTCCGGGAATGCTGACGAGGTAAAGCAGAAGATCGCAGCCCTTTCGAAGGAAAATGATGTCCTGAAGGCAGCAGTTGCAGCGCTACAGGAGCAATTATGGGGCATGCGGGAGAGCGAAAGTGCTCACCTTGAGCAGCAGCAACAACTCGAGCAGCTGCGCGAAGCCAATCAACACCTGATCCTTGCAACGTTCGGCGCCCAGGACTCGACATCGGCGGCGGAGGCAGTCAACAAGCGGCAGACAGTGTTCCTGTCCATGCTGGCGCATGAGTTGCGCAATCCAATGGCGTCCATCGCGATTGCCAACTCCGTCCTGGAAAGCCTGAACCTTGCTCACCCGCGCGTGAGCAAACTGCTTGCCATCACACGGCGGCAAGCCAACCACCTTGTGCGTTTGGTCGATGACCTGCTCGACGCGTCGCGTATCAGCACCGGCAAGATCTCTCTCCAAACGCACATGATCCCGTTAAGCGAGGTCATCGACAGTGCAGTCGAAACCGCCGAGCCGTTCTTCACGAAACGGGGACAGACCCTCCAGATCAAGCTGCCGCCTGTGCCGATTGTTTTGCTCGGGGATCTGGTCCGGCTGTCGCAGCTGTTTTCAAATCTGCTCATCAACGCCAGTAAGTTTTCCGATGCCAACGCTACGGTGTGGGTCACTGCGTCGCAACAAGGCCACGATGTGCGCGTAGCCGTCAAGGACCATGGCAAAGGTATCGCGCTCGACCATCAACCAGGAATTTTCGACTTGTTTTCGCAAGGCGAGGACGCCATCGAAAACACCCTGTCCGGCGGCCTCGGGATCGGCCTGTCGCTCGTCAGGTCGATCGCCGAAATGCATGGCGGCTCGGTCATGGTGGAGAGTGCCGGTGTCGGGTGCGGGAGCGAATTCATTGTCTTGCTTCCCCTGCCAGGCGTTGGCCCCAATCCTATTCACTCCGCCGGTAATGAACTGCCTGTCATGGCATGAGGCGTGCAGATGATGCGGCATCGGTTCACGGGGCGCTGGAACGCCGCTTCGATAATAATGTAGAACCCAGTGCGGTACTTACTTCAGCAAATCACATGGCAACAGACGACGAATTACTGCGCGAGCGAATCGGGCAGGTGCTTGCTGGCCGCCCTGATACGTGTGCCGAGGTCAGCCTGGCTTTATTGCAGAGTCTGGCTAAATCCTTGAGCCAGCTGATCGGCGCCGACGGGATCGATTCCTTGCTGTTTCGCGTTGCACGTCGCGTCAGCATCGAACATCCCTGGTTTCAGTTTTCGCCAGGGACCCTCTTTTCGGATCCTCAGCTTGCGGCATTGCGCAGCTGCTTCGAGGCGCAGGATCCCGGCCAGGCGCGCGCCGCCAGCATGCTGCTCTTCAGCACCCTCATCGATGTTCTTGCGTCATTGATCGGCGCGCACCTAACAACCTTAATTTTCAAATCTGCACTCGATGGCGCTAACGTCGCTATCAGCAGCAAGGAGCAGAATGATGAATAAGCGGGTAAAAATCAGGCGACTCGTCACTGGCATACCCGGGTTTGATGACCTGCTGGGCGGCGGCATCCCGGAATTTTCATTCAACCTGATCGCAGGAACGCCCGGCAGCGGCAAGACGACACTGGCGCACCAGATGATGTTTTCGCTGGCGACCCCGGTTTGCCGCGCCCTGTTTTTCACGGTTCTGGGCGAACCTCCTTTGAAAATGCTGCGCTATCAACAGCAATTCGAATTTTTCGACTTCGACAAGCTCGACACCTGCGTCAAATTCGTGAACCTGTCGGCTGACATGATCGACGGCGATTTTGACCGTGTACTGAAACGCATTACCGCGGAAGTCCAGGAATTCGAACCGAGCCTGGTATTCGTCGATTCCTTCCGTTCCGTCGTGCACTCGGCAAGATCGACCGACCAGGGTGCGTCCGACTTGCAGCGCTTTGTCCAGCAATTGGGAATGCAGATGACCAATTGGCAAGCCACGACCTTCCTCATCGGCGAATATCTTCAGCCGGAAGCCGAGTCCGGCCCCGTATTTACGGTGGCCGACGGAATCATCTGGCTATCGCAATTGGTACGCGGCGACTCGATGGTACGCAAAATTCAGCTTGTGAAGATGCGTGGTGTCGCACAAAAGCTGGGAACGCACACCTTCCGCCTGGACGACAGCGGCGTCACGGTATTCCCGCGTGCCGTGCTTCAGGCGCCCGAAAAGGAGCGGTCGAGTTTCACGACCGGACATCGACTGGCGCTCGGCGTGCCGGAACTCGATGCGATGATGGGCGGCGGTATTCCTGCCGGCTATTCCGTCTTGCTGGTAGGCCCATCCGGCTCCGGCAAAACGATCCTGACCACGGAATTCCTCGCTGAAGGGGTGCGACTTGGCGAGAAGGGGGTCATCGCGGCATTCGAGAAAAGCCCGAACCAGCTCTTGAGCCACAAACTCGCTCAGCTGGTCGATGCGGGCAATGTCGGGATCATCAACACCCGTACCCTCGACCTGTCGCTCGACGAGATCCTGCACGACCTGGTCAAGATGATCAAAGAGAAAAAAGCAACGCGTGTCGTGATCGATTCCCTGTCGGGTTTCGAGCTCGCGCTATCGCCTATTTTTCGAGACAATTTCCGCGAATCGCTGTATCGGCTGGTCGCAGTGCTGACCGGGATGGGGGCAACGGTGCTCATGACCGCGGAATTGGAAGACCGCTATACCGTGCTGAGGTTTAGTTCCTACGGGAACGCGTTTCTTGCCGACGCAATCATCATGCAGCGCTATGTGGAGTTGAGCGGACAGTTCAAGCGTGTTATCTCCGTGGTCAAGGTACGCGGCAGCGAACACAGCAAGGATGTGCGCTTCTTCGAAATCGAGGGCGATACCGTCATCATCGGCAAACGCCTGACCGGGTTCAGCGGCATTTTGTCTGGCCAGCCCTTGCGCCGCAAGCGGGGTGAACGGGTCAGAATGAAGCTGACCTTGTCCTGACGACAGCACCGCAAACACAGCAACGCCACCATCCGCCTTTTGACGGAAGGTGGCGTTTTTCTTTGTGGCAAAGCCGTGCCAGGCGAAACACCCCACTTGTTCATTTGTAAGTGTTGTAACTATGTACGCTAAGCCACACAGGGATTTCCGGTAGGAACTGTATAACTAGTTGCATGCAAACGGCCTCAGCGCCGGCGAATCCACTCTGTCCTGAAAAAACCAGGCTCGGGATGCGCAACCCATACAAAGGAAAAATCATGAACCGATTCGCGACCAAGCCGCACGCCGTATTGTTGGCAACGATCCTGAGCGCCCTGCTCGTAGCGCCGGGAATCGCCAGTGCGGGCGACTCGTCCCAGATTCAGGCGCCGGTCAAGCTGGGTTCGGCAGCTACGTTTGCGCTCCTGAGCAAAACCGGTATCACCAATGTATATGCCTCAGTAATTACGGGCGACGTTGGCGCCAACCCGATTACCGGCGCGGCAATCGGCCTGACCTGTGGCGAGCTTGCTGCGGGCATCCTCTACACCGTCGACGCCGCCGGCCCGCTGCCATGCAGCGTGACCGCCGCTACCCTGCTGACTTCGGCAGTGAGCGACATGGAAGCGGCCTACACCGATGCGGCCGGCCGGGTCCGTCCTGACTTTACCGAACTCGGTTCCGGCGAAATCGGCGGCAAGACGCTGGTGCCGGGCCTGTACAAATGGGGTACCGATGTCAAGATCTCGACCAACGTCACCCTGGCAGGCGGTCCGAACGACGTCTGGATTTTCCAGGTCGCCGGCGGCATCCACCAGGCCAGCGCAACCCGTGTCACATTGACCGGCGGCGCACTGGCCAAGAACGTTTTCTGGCAGTCAGCCGGAGCGGTGTCGATCGGCACCACCGCCCACTTTGAAGGCGTGCTGCTGGCCAAGACAATGGTCGCTGTAAAAACTGGTGCATCAGTCAACGGACGCTTGCTGGCCCAGACTGCCGTTACCCTCCAGAAGAACAGCGTCACCCAGCCAGCCCCGTAATAAAACGGAGCCGGTACAACAACGCCACCCTCGAGGTGGCGTTGTTGTTTCCGGAGCGCTTAGCCCGGTCAGGCAGCTGCCTGTGTGCGCCGGCGCCGCAATCCCGCCAGGCCGGCCGCGCCAAGTCCGAACAAGGCGATACTGCCCGGCTCGGGAACCGCATTGAGGAAGCCACGAATTTCCCCACCCGGAAACGCGTTCGTATGGATGTTCAGATAGGTGCGGCCGGAATTGAGTCCTGCCAGGAAGGCCAGCCGTGCGCTTGCCACGGTGTTGCCATTGTTCGTGACAAAGGCCGGATTGTAAGACGCGGAGTTTGAGAGGTCGAAGGTCCGGCTGTAGCTGCCTGCAGTGACGCCGAGCGGGAAGCCCGGAAAGGTCGGCACAGGACTGGCGACGCCTGCCACGCCGGCAAACGGAACCGCCGTGCAGCAATGCAGGTGAGCCGCGGTGGTCATCCCCGTCAGGTTCGAAAAGCTCGCGCTGATCGTCATCGTATTCGCCACGTCGTTGATGATGACGGTCGTCTGGCCGGTACCCCGGGAATTGTTCGACGGATCTTCGTTGGTGCCGTTCAGGGTGGCCGAGTACGTCATGATGGCTGCCTGCGCGGCGCCGCCTCCCAGAAATAACAGCGAGACCGATAAGCCAAGGACAAGACGTTTCATGACGACTCCTTTACGTGGTTGGGTGTTTCAGGCACCTTGCATAAAGCGTGCCTGTACAGTTTCATGGGGCGTGGATGGCTTGACACCAGCGCATCGTCAACCCAACTGTAAAGACAGTCGACACGAAAAAGTTACCAAGTTTCAACGCCGTGTTCCTGTGGGCATTCCCTTGCCGCGCCGGTGCGCACGCGTTTCCTCGACCGGGCGCATAATCCTTGTGCCGATAAACCAACAGGAGAGCTGCAATGAGCAAAGCCCAGGACGCCAAGAAGGCAACCAAGAAAGAACCCGCGAAAACCGTGAAAGAGAAAAAGGACGCGAAGAAGGTGAAAAAAGAAGAGAAGAAGCGCCAGCAATAGCGCGGGAGCTGCACGGCAAGGCTTGTGCCACGGCCCACCTTGCATTCCCCGAATCGCGTCCTAGGCTATAGGGAGCGACCGTCTGCGACCTGCGCATCCGCGCGCGCCGCGGACGGCCCGAAACGGGGGGAACCATCATGGACGCACAGCAAAACAAGCAGCTGGTGATCGAAGGTTATCAGCTGTACCAGAGAGGTGACATTCCTCGCCTGCTCGAGCGCTATCACGAGGATGCGCTCTGGATCGAGCCGGAGGCGGAGAACATTCCATTCGCCGGCAAACATGCGGGCAAGGCGGAAATTGCCCGCTTTTTCCAACAGCTCGACGCACATGCGCAGGCTTTGCGCTTTGAACCGAAAGAATTCATCGCCGAAGGCGACAAAGTGGTCGTCACCGGCGAAGCCACCTGGCTGGCCAGGAACACGGGGCGCAGCTACGACAGCCCCTGGGTCCATGTCTTCACCATGCGTGACGGCAAGGTCACCCGCTTCGAGAGCTACCACGACACGGCCGCCGGCGAACGGGCCTTCCGTCCTGACCAGCCCGGACAGGGAGCCGGCGCCGGGGCGCCGCTCCACCATTGACACCGCTTACCACATCAGATCGTCGGGAATCTGGAAGGCCGCGTACGGATCGTCCTCCTCGATCACGGCCGCGGTCTTCTTGACCCGCACCACTAGCGACGCATCGCGTTCGGAAATCTTGTCGGCAATCACGCGCGGCACCAGCTCGGTGCCCTCACCCAGGCGCACGATCACCAGGCGCCCCGCCATCAGGTGCGCCTGCACCGCGTTCGACACATAAATCCGCTCGATCTTCGCGCCGTGCGTGAAGTTGTAGGCGACGTCACCATTGCCCTTGTTCTGGCGGTTCTTCTGCACCAGCTGCACGATTTGCGCCATGATCGCTTTCTGCTGCGCGGCGGCGTCGCGCTGGGCGTTCAGTTCGCGTGCGCGCTCGGCATTCTTGCGCTGCAGTTCGGCGGCAGCCAGCTTGGCCTCGTCGACCGTTTGCGTGCCGGTGCGGCGCTCGATCTTTTGCTGCTTGGTCTTGTCCTGCTGAAGTTGTTTTGCCTTGTTCTTGTTGACCAGGCCGGCCTTTAAAAACTGATCTTGCAACGATGCCATGCTCGGCGCTCCTGTGGGTGGGCTTGTCGCGGCGCGCGGCGGCACGACGCAGGCGCCAGCATAACAAACATGGCGGTCCCCGTTCCAGCATTGCCTGGCGCTGTAGTTTCGCAACACCTGTTCACGATTCAGTGACAAACGGTTGCCACCTCAGCTAAACTGTTGCGCTCCAGCAAGTAACACTGCCACTCTCATCGGCGCTTGCTCGTGTCTCCAAGGCAAACGTGACTTCCCCTACCGACATCGCACACTGGCGCAGCCAGATCTTTTCTCGCCTGATCACGATCGTTCTCGTACTGGGCCTGGTGACCGCCGTGCCCTGCATCGTCATCGCGGTGCGCGAGAAGATATGGCCGATGATCGGCGTTATTCTCTTCTCGCTCGCCTGGCTGGTCGGCGTGCGGCAGCTGACGGGCCTGTCCCATTCGGCGCGGGTGCTGAACTTCATTGCAATCGTTTTCTTTACCTCGATCGGCCTGATGGCCAACGTCGGGCATGTTGCCCAGATTTTCCTGATCGCGCCGCCCGTGTTCGCTTCGCTGCTGCTGGGGATGCGCCCTGCCCTGGCGGCGCTGTCGATCAGCGCCTTGGCCATGCTGGTGCTCGGCCTCACCGGCCTGGCGCCGCTCGACGTCCCCGGTTTTTCCGAAAGCGCCACCGTGGCGGCGATCCTGGCCACGCTGAACTTCCTGTTTGTCGGCGCCTTGATCACCGTGTCTTGCGGGACGCTGCTCGACCGGCTGGCGCAGTCGCTGGCCGCGCTGCGCCTGTTCGCGGCCTCGCTCGAAGAAGGCAAGGATGCCCTGCACGCCGTGAACGCCAACTTGCGCCTGAGCGCCGCCGCGCTGGCCCAGCTCAACGACAAGGTGCTGATCGCGCATGCCGTCGACGCCGACGGTGACCCGGACGGGCGCCAGCCGATCATTTTCGCCAACGACGCCTTCATTCGCCGCACCGGTTTTACGCGCGAAGAACTGCTCGGCCAGAGTTTCACCGGCTTCATCGCGTCGGAAAGCGATCCGGCCCAGGTAGCGCACGTGATCGACGCCATGGCGCGCGGCGAAGGCACGTCGGCGGAACTTCAGGTGTCGACCAAATCGGGGGAACGCTACTGGATCGAAATGGACGTCGTTCCCTTCCGCGACGAGGAAGGCACGCATACCCACTGGGTCATCGTCGCCCGCGACATCGACGAGCGCAGGAAAGCGGCCACCGCCATCCATCGGCTGGCTCATTACGATGTCCTCACCGGGCTGCCGAACCGGCGTCTCCTCATGGAGCGGCTCGAGGAGCGCCTGAAGCCGGGGCGCGATACCCGCCGCTCGGACCGGGCGGGCATGGGTGGCGCGCTCCTGTTCATCGACCTCGACCACTTCAAGTACGTCAACGATGCGCGCGGCCATGCCACCGGCGACGGCTTGCTCAGGCACGCGGCGCAGCGCCTCTCCAGCCTGGCAGGGGATGGCGACATGGTGGCGCGCATCGGCGGCGACGAATTCGTCGTGCTGCTGGGCCGGCTGGAAGGGGGCGAGGCCGAAGTGGCCGCCGCCGCCCTGGCCAGGGCGCACGAGATGTGCGCAGCCTTGTCGCGCGAGATGGATATCGATGGCAACCCTTACAGCAGCTCGGCCAGCGTCGGCGTCGCGCTGATCGCGCATCCGGAACAAAGCGCCGCCGACCTGCTGCGCGAAGCCGACACCGCGATGTACCGCGCCAAGGCGGGCGGGCGCAACGGCGTGGCCCTGTTCGAGAAAACCATGCGCGCCGAGGTGGAAGAACGCCTGACGCTGGAACGGGCCCTGGCGCGCGCGCTCGAACGTGGCGAGCTGTCCATGCACGTGCAACTCCAGTTCGATGCCGACGCCCGCCCTGCCGGCGCCGAACTGCTGATGCGCTGGCGCCGCGGCGACGGACGCATGGTGCCGCCTGACGTCTTCATTCCGGTGGCCGAAGCCACCGGCCTGATCGGCCCGATCGGCCAGTGGGCCCTGCGCCAGGCTTGCCTCACCTGGCTGCAACTCGACGCCGCCGGTCACCCGATGCCGCTGTCGGTCAACGTCAGCCCCTCGCAATTCCGGCAACCCGATTTCGTCGCCGCGGTCCAGCGCGTGCTCGCGCAGTACAAGGTGCCGCCGGGCCAGATTATCCTGGAGGTGACCGAAGGCCTGGTCGTCGGCAACGGCGACGTCACCATTGCGCGCATGCAGGAACTGGCCGCGCTCGGACTGCGTTTCTCGATCGACGATTTCGGCACCGGCTACTCGAACCTGGCCTACCTGAAGCGCATGCCGCTGTACGAACTGAAAATCGACAGGAGTTTTATTCGCGACACACCAGGCGACCCCGACGGCACCGCGATCGTCTGCTCGATCATGGCGATGGCCGCCCACCTGCGCCTGCGGGTGGTGGCCGAAGGCGTCGAGACCCGCGAGCAGGCCGCCTTCCTGGCGGCCAACGGCGCGCCGCACATGCAGGGCTATCTGTTCGCGCGGCCGGCGCCGCTGGCCCAGGTGCTCGAACAACTCGGCCAGAGTCCGCACGGGCACGCATGGGGCGGGGCCGAAGCCGGCGTCGCCTGAAAGGGGCCAGGCTGGCCGCTAGCGCGCTCTCGCCTCGCGCGCGAAGACATATACTGGGATCATCACCTTACGAGATCCCCTTATGCCCAAGCTCGGCCTGGTCTGCATCACCGCCTCGAAAGACATCCGCTACCGCACCGTCACGCGCACGCGCCTGCATGCGCAGGCGCCTGACGCCCAGCGCACCATCCTGGAAGACATTTTTCGGGACAACCTCCAGACCTTCGACAGCGGCCTGCGCTATTGCCTCGATGCCGGTATCAGGCTCTATCGCATCCCTTCCTCGATCTTTCCGTTCGCCGACACCGCCGAAGGCCTGGAGGTGTTGCAGACGCTGGCGCCGATGCTGGCGCGCTCTGGGCGGCGTGCGCTGGAGGCCGGCATCCGGCTGGTAATGCATCCCGACCAGTTCGTCGTGCTCAGTTCGGATTCTCCGAGCGTGGTCGAGAACAGCATCCGCATCCTGCAGATGCACGCCGACATCATGGACTTGCTGGAGCAGCCGCGCTCGCCGTGGGCGCTGCTGGAAATTCACGGCGGCAAATCGGATCGGGCCGATGCGCTGGTCAAGGTCATCGCGGCCCTGCCGGACGCGATCCGCTGCCGCCTCGGCCTCGAAAACGACGAGTACGCCTACAGTGCCGAAGAGATTTATGCCATCTGCATGAAAAGCGGCGTACCGATGGTATTCGATGCCCACCACCACATCGTCCACGAAAAGCTGGACAGTTACGACGACCCGAGCGTCGACGCCATGTTCGAGAAGGCGCGCGCCACCTGGGCCGTGCCCGAACACCAGCTGGTGCACATCTCGAACGGACGGGCCGGCTTCAACGACCGGCAGCATGCCGACCTGATCGACACCATGCCGGCCGCCTACGCCCGCGCGCCCTGGATCGAGATCGAGGCGAAACTCAAGGAAGAAGCGATCCAGGGACTGCAGCCGTGGCTGGCTGGCCTGGGCGCGGCTGCAGCCGGAATCGCAACTTAAGGCCTCAAGCGCTGCGTTTCACGATCACCGCCTCCAGATATTCTGACGGCACCACGAGCGATGCCTTGCCGGCGGTGTTGAAACGCTCGAGCAGCGCCAGGATGTCCTGTTCGAGCGCGGCCTGGCCATCGATGTCGAGCGCGCCGAATGCCTTGTACACCGGGCCGTAATAGTCGCGGAAGATCTGCACCCAGTGCGCGGGCGAGGCATAGCGCATCAGAAACACGCGGCGGTTGGTGCGGATGTCGGCGGCGGCGTCGCCGAACAATTCGCCCAGGTAGGCTTCGGTCCCCCACAGCAGCGGCGACGTCACCCCCGCCGGCGGCGGCACATACTTGCCGATGGTTTTAAACAGCTGGCCGATGAAACTGTCGGGCGTCCAGCTTGCCAGGCCAATACGCCCGCCATCGCGCACCACGCGCAGCAGCTCGCCGGATGAGCGGACATGGTCAGGGGCAAACATCACGCCATAGGTCGACAGGGCGACGTCGAAGGCGCCGGCCCGGAACGGCAGGTCTTCGGCATCGGCAACCCGGAATTCCACGCCCAGCCCTTCGGCGGCGGCGCGCAGGCGGCCCTTGTCGAGCAGCGCCGGCACATAGTCGGTCGAGGTAACGCGGGCGAAGCGGCGCGCCGCGGCCAGCGTCGCGTTGCCGTTGCCGGCGGCAACGTCCAGCACGGTTTCGCCGGCGCGGATATCGGCCGCTTCAGCCAGCGTTTCGCCGACAATCTGCAAGGTCACGCCGATGACGGCGAAATCGCCGCTGGCCCAGGCCGCCTGCTGGCGCCCCTTGATGGCAGCGTAGTCCGGCGCGCCGGCGGGACGGGCTGTCACGGAAGAAGTCGATTGCGTTGATTTGTCCATGGTGGCATCCTCCATCTTCGATCTCCAATATTCCAGTATCGTGCGACGAAGGGACGCCGACTTGACCGCGCGTCGGCCCCTTTTGCCCGCGCGTCCTGCCGCCATGCAGACCGATACCCTCTCCGACGTGCTGCGCCCGGTACGCCTGCGCGGCGCCGTCTTCTACCAGATCGGCTTCCCTGCGGTCTGGTCGGTGGAGGCGCCGCCGATGCACGAACTCGGCCGCCTGCTGTTTCCCGACGCCGAGCACGTCATGGAATACCACGTGCTGGCCAAGGGCGCCGGCTGGGCCAGGGTCGCGGGGCTGGCGCCGGTGCCGCTGCGCGCCGGCGACGTCGTCATCCTGCCGCACGGCGACGGCCACGTGCTCTCGAGCGACCCGGACCAGCAGCCGGCACGGATCGATCCGCAGTGGCTGGCAGCCACCCGCCACGCGCCGAAGCCGATCCCGGTCGTGTTCCACTCGCAATACGAATTCACCTGGGGCGAACATGCAACGCCGGCCGACAACGAGCTGGTGTGCGGCTTCCTCAGCTGCGACCGCCATCCCTTCAATCTGCTGCTCGACGCCCTGCCCAGGTTGCTGCACTTGCCGGCAGGGAGCAGTAGCGCCCACGCCGACATCGGCGCACTGGCGCTGCGCGCCGACCGCGGCCTGCCGGGCGCCGCCGCGCTGCTCGAGCGCGCCAGCGAAACCATGTTCATCGACGCCCTGCGGCGCTACCTCGAACAGCTGCCCGCCAACAGCACCGGCTGGCTGGCCGGGCTGCGCGACCCGCAGGTCGGACGCGCCCTGGCCCTGATCCACCGCTCCCCTGCCCGCCCCTGGACGATCGACGACCTGGCGCGCGCGGCAGCCTTGTCGCGCTCGGTGTTCTGCGCGCGCTTCCTGCGCCTGCTGGGCCAGCCCCCGATGCAATACCTGGCGCGCTGGCGCATGGAAGCCGCCGCCGGCATGCTGCGCGCAAGCCGAGCGCCGGTGGCCTCGGTGGCGCTGGACGTGGGCTACGAATCCGAGGCGGCCTTCGCGCGCGCGTTCAAGCGTGAGGTATTCACTTCCCCAGCGCGCTGGCGCCGCATGCAGCATGCGGGCTGAGCCAGCGGCGCAACCGATCCCCGTAAAGTCATGCTAAAATTCGCCGCCTTGGCCTGGTAGCTCAGTTGGTAGAGCAGAGGATTGAAAATCCTTGTGTCGGTGGTTCGATTCCGCCCCGGGCCACCAACAATAAGCAAGCAAAACGCCAACCCATGCAGGTTGGCGTTTTTGTTTGTGAAGTCTGCATTCCTTGTGTCCGGTTCATTACCGACAACGCATCCCTCGCGAGAATTCCTGCCGGACGCGGTGCTTGTGCCCGCTGGGGTAGGCTTGCAGCATACGCACGTCCGTGCGATGAGAGGATCGATCATGCATCACATCCGTTGCGGCACCGGCAAGCCTTTGCTCCTGATCCATGGCCTTGGCGGCCATTGGCAGAGCTGGAATCCCATCCTGGCCGATCTCGCGACAACGCGCGAAGTCATTGCAGTCGACCTGCCCGGCTTTGGCCAGACGCCGAAGCTGGCCGGCGAAACCTCGATCCGGACCCTGGCGAATGAGACCGCCGCCTTTCTCCACGCCGAGGGCCTGGATGGCATCGATGCAGTCGGCAGCTCGATGGGTGCGCGGCTGGTGATGGAGCTGGCGCGACGCGGTGGGAGCGTCGGTGGCGTGGTAGCGCTCAACCCAGGCGGCTTCTGGCAGGGATGGGAGCGCCACGCCTTTTTCAGCTCGATCTACCTGTCGATCAGGTTGCTGCGGCTGCTGCGCCCGGCCTTGCCGGCAATCTGCGCCAATCCGCTCGGCCGCGCTTTGTTGCTGACGCAATTTTCTGCCCGGCCGACGAAGCTGGCGCCGGACACCGTGAGCGATGAATTGTGCAGCTATGTGGGCTCGACGGCTTTCGACGAACTGCTAGCCCAGCTCGCTTACGGCGAAGAGCAACAAGGGGCGCCTCGCAACAGCATCGCGCATCCACTCATCATTGGCTGGGGACGCCGTGACCGGGTCTGCTTTCCGCGTCAGGCCAAGCGCGCGCTGGCCTTGTTCCCGGATGCGCAATTGCACTGGTTCGATCGCTGCGGTCATTTTCCGCACTGGGATGCGCCGGCGGAAACCGCACAGCTGATTCTGAGCGCACTGTCCGGCGCGCGCGTCACTGCTGCGGCCGGTCTCTCGCACGAGCGCCATGAAAACCATCCTGAACACTATTTCAGTCCGCAGCTGCCACAGTCCACAGCCTGATCATGTCAGCTAGGCTCTGTCGGCACACTACTCATTCAAGCAAAGGGAACCAATGACACTTCACACTGAAACCGCCATCCTGGCCGGAGGCTGCTTCTGGGGCATGGAGGACTTGCTGCGGCGTATTCCCGGCGTGCTTTCAACGCGCGTCGGCTACACCGGCGGCGACGTGCCCAACGCCACCTACCGCAACCATGGAACCCACGCGGAAGCACTCGAACTGGTGTTCGATCCGGACAAGATCAGCTATCGCCAGATCCTCGAATTCTTCTTCCAGATCCACGACCCGACCACGCCTGACCGTCAGGGCAATGATAGGGGGATGAGCTATCGCTCCGGCATCTATTACCTGGATGAGGCACAAAAGCGCATGGCCGAGCAGACCATCGCCGATGTCGACGCGTCCGGCCTCTGGCCCGGCAAGGCCGTTACCGAGATCGCCGCGGCGGGGCCTTTCTGGGAGGCCGAGCCGGAACACCAGAATTATCTGGAGCGCATTCCGAACGGGTACACCTGCCATTTCATCCGACCAGGCTGGAAACTGCCTGTCCGCCAGGGATCAGGACCGGCAGGGGATTGATACCTACGACACAACAACGCCACCCTCGGGTGGCCTTGTTGTGTCACCGACGTGATTGCACCCTTATTTGGTCACAACCTTCATCTGCGTGACCTCGAGGGCGGAATCCTCGAAGGTGTTCTTGTCGAACTCGCCCACCAGTTCAACGACCGTATTCTGGTCGATGCGCGCGCCTTCCGGGAAACGCCTGTCGTCGATTTCCACCTTCATCTTGCCGCTGGCATCGGCAAATTCATAGTTGTCGCCACCATTGTGCTTGAGCAGTTTTCCCTGAACGCGCACCATCTGGCCATCCTTGCCCTTCGCCAGCAGGTCTTTCGCCTTGATCATGGGATGGTTCGCCGCGGCGGCCTTGGCGGTCGGTTTGCTCGACGGCCCCGTGTAACCGGCAGGCTGGGCGATCACGAGTGCCGATGCCGTAAGTGCTACGGTCATCAGCGATGCTTGGACAATACGTTTCATGGCTGGTCCTTTCGCGTGCTTGTGGATAAGACAAGATCAGCATGTATTAAACCATAGCTTGATTAAAACCTTCGTTATGCTTCGGCCCGCCGAAACTGAGGCGGGCTGCTGGAGCAGCAACTTGAAAATCCTGCCATAGTGGCGCACATGAAAACCATCCCTTCCCTTTCCCTTTTACTGGCGCTGGTCGCCATCCACGCCATGCCGGCACAGGCGCAAGACGCCGGAACGAGGCGCCCGCTCGCCACGATCGCATCGCTGGATGTGCCACGCTACATGGGAAAATGGTATGAGATTGCGAAGTTTCCCAACAGATTCCAGCGCGACTGCGTCAGCGATACGAGCGCCACCTATTCTGTTTTGCCGGACGGGGAATTGAAAGTGGTAAACCGCTGTCGCCAGGCCGATGGATCGGACAAAAGTGCAGAGGGCGCCGCACGCCAGCTTGGCGGTGCGGGCTCGCCCAAGCTCGAAGTGCGCTTTGCACCGGCCTTCCTGTCCTTCATTCCCATGGTATGGGGTGACTACTGGGTCATCGACCTCGACCCGAACTACCAGCTCGCCGCGGTCAGCGACAGCAAGGGCGAATACCTGTGGATCCTGGCACGCACACCGAAGGTGGCCAAGGCCAGCTACGACGCGCTGCTAGGCCGGCTCGCGGCACAGGGCCTGGATGTTGGCAAGCTCGTCGCCACGTCGCACAAGTAAGCCCGCTCAGCTCTCGGGGTCGTAAAAGAATTCGCGAAGCTCCTGCTCACAGCGGCAGGCTGCGGCGAGCCGTGCTGCCCATTGCACGGCTTCCTCCCTCGAAGGCAGTTCGAGCACGCAAAAACCTCCATCGAACTCGCTCGTCTGGGGGTAGGTTTCGGTGCTGCAGCTGCCGTTTGCAGCAACCTTTACCGACGCCACTTCACTGTTGATACCCCCGCCAAAGACGTAGATCCCGGCAGCCTTTGCTTGCCGAATGACTTCACGCGAGGCATCACCGACCGCCGCCATTTCAGCGGCAGGAACAGTCATCGCACTCGCAGGGAAGGAGATCAAAAATTTACTCATTCTTTCTTTTCCCTGAATTCAGCATCGATCACCGTGGGGTCGCCGCGCCTGGAAGGGGTGCGTCCAAAGAACTTGAGGACGGATGACGAGATGCGGCCGAACATCGCCCGCCTCAACCAGGGCCAGGTCAGGACAAACATGGTCGCAAACCCGGTGAATGCCGCGGGCACGTAGTCGACTTGCCACAGGAAGTGCAAGGTGCACAGGGCAAGGATGCCCAGGATGAGCGGCCGGCGCAGCGGTTTGGGCAAGAGCCCGACAATGCGCAGCTTGCGATTGCGTATCAAGGGAAAGCGTGCAAACAGGGCGCCAAGCAACAGGCCTGCCATCACGCGGCCTGTGCCGAGATAATCGCCCAGAACCCCGACGACCAGGTAACCGGCGTAAGTCATGGTGCTCGCCAGAATAAGGAGCCCGATGAAGGCCACGGCGAGCGCCAGCTTGGGCGCACGTAGCGCCGCTGTCATTAAAAAGCCTAGGATTTGTGTACTCCTGTGAAGATCGCTGTGAGGTGCCGCAAATTTTAACAGTCTCAAACGTCGCGCATCGCTGACTTGGCCATTTTTTGGCCAAGCATCTTGACCAGCAAGGAAAATGCCGGCGTCGGCTGGCGTCGGCTTGGATAGTAGAGGTGGTAGCCCGACATCGGAGCCGACCAGTCTGCCAACACCCGCACCAGCCGTCCCGCCGCCAGGTGCTCCGCCACTACATCTTCAGGCAAATAGGCCAGTCCCAATCCCGCCAGGGCGCTGTCAAGCTGCAATGTGATTGTGTTGAACGCGAGTTGGGCACCGGGTCTCACCTTCAGTTCGCGCCCGTCTTTTTCGAAGGGCCACGACCAGACGCCTCCCGAGGTCGGCAGGCGCAGGCCAATGCAACGATGCGCGTTCAGCTCGTGCGGCGTGTGGGGCTTGCCATACCTTTTGATGTACTCGGGCGTCCCGACCACGCATTGTGTGAAATCCGGACCGATGCGCACGGCGATCATGTCTTGCGCGACCTGTTCGCCAAGGCGTACCCCTGCATCGAATCGCTGCGCCACGATGTCGGCGAGACTGTAGTCATTGATGATCTCGACGGAAATGTCGGGATAGTCGGGGAGCAAGGCCGCCAATGCCGGCAACAGGATCGTCTGCGAGGCATGTTCGACCGAACTGATGCGCAGGCTTCCCGCAGGCTTGTCGCGCAGCGCGCTTAGCTCAGCCAGCCCGGACGCGATACCGTCGAAATGCGGCCCGATCGATGTGAATAGCCGTTCGCCCGCCTCGGTGGTCGAGACGCTGCGCGTCGAACGTGTCAACAAGCGCACACCGAGCCTGCCTTCCAGGGCCGTGATCTTGGCACTCAAGGCCGGTTGGGAAATCCCGAGCTGCGCGGCTGCCCGCGTAAAGCTCTGTTGGGTCGCGACTACGGTGAACGCAACCAGGTCATCCATGCTCTCCTTACTCATTCATAACCCCTGCCTATAAGCGCAAGACGATTATCGCATCTAATCATATGCAGTGCGCGCTGCTAAAGTCCCTGCTTCACCATCAACACGCAAGGAGATGAGCATGGCAAGTGACGGCAATCACCTATTTGAAAGCACAGGACGGCGCGGTTTCATCAAGCATTCGGCGCTGCTCGGCGCGGCCACGGCGCTTGGCGCATTGCCTGGCGCGAGTGCGGCGCAGGCACCAGGAAAACAGGACGTTCAAGGGAATTTCATGCAACAACGCAGTTTGGGAAAAATGAAAGTGGCGGGAATCGGCCTGGGCTGCATGAACTTCGCCGGAAATTACAACGCGCCGGTCTCGAAGGAACAGGCTGTCAAAGTGATCCGCAAGGCCGTCGAGAGCGGCGTGACCTTCTTCGATACCGCTGAAGTCTACGGGCCTTATACCAGCGAGGAATTCGTCGGTGAAGCGCTCGCGCCGTTTCGAGACAAGGTACAGATTGCAACCAAGTTCGGTTTCGCGATCGACGGCACGATTGCCTTGAACAGCCGCCCGGAACATATCCGCAAAGTGGTCGAGCAATCACTTCAACGGCTGAAAACCGACTACCTCGACCTGTATTACCAGCACCGCGTGGATCCGGCGGTGCCGATTGAAGAAGTTGCCGGTGTACTGAAGGACTTGATCAAGCAGGGCAAGGTGCTGCATTGGGGCCTGTCCGAAGCCAGTGCCCGCAGCATTCGCCGCGCGCATGCCGTTCAGCCGGTATCAGCCGTGCAATCGGAGTACTCGCTATGGACACGCAACGTCGAACTCAACGGCGTCCTGGCAACCTGCAATGAACTGGGCATCGGCTTCGTGCCCTGGTCGCCGCTCGGTGCGGGCTTCCTGAGCGGCACGATCGATACCAACACCAGGTTCGACGCGAAGACCGATTTTCGCGCCGGCTTCCCGCGCTTCTCGAAACAATTCTTGAAGCAGAATATGCCGATCGTCGAATGGCTCAAACGGTATGCCGCACACAAGGGGGCAACGCCGGCGCAGGTCGCCCTGGCCTGGCTGCTGGCGAAGGGACCGAATATCGTGCCGATCCCCGGCACCCGCAGCGAGGCACACCTGCTTGAAAATCTCGGCGCCCGGCGCCTGCGCTTGACGCCTGCCGATGTCCTCGAGATCGATACGAAGCTCGGCAAATACCCGGTCTTTGGTGACCGCATGGGCGAAGCACACATGAGTTCGATCGACTACACCGTATAGTAATCGCCTCGATGTTGCCGGTTCGCTTCAGCCTCAGTTCTGCTTCCAGGGCAGCGGCAGCCCTTCGGCCAGGGCAAGCTTCTCCAGTGCTTCTTCCAGCACCATGCGCGCCTGTCCGGCCGCGTCCTCGAGCTGGGCATGCAGGCGCGCATCCTCGGGATTGCGGTGGGCGCAGCTGGCACTGTAGCGCTCGAAACTGAACAGCATCATCAACAGGTCCGACAGGTGGCGCGGGCATTCGCAGGCCAGGCGCTTGCTCGCGGCCGACATGGCCGCCAGCGATTCTTCGTCGAAACGGGGCGGCGCGACCGCCGGCGCCGGCGCCTGCGCTTCCACCCGCGGCAGGCGTTGTCCGGACAGCGCCGAGCGGCACAACAGCGCCAGCTCGCCGAGGTCGGCCGGCACGCGCGCGACCAGGCAGCCTTGCGCGCGTAAGGCACGGATGGTGGCGCTGGCGCAGAAACGGTAGAGCACGACGACGGCCGCCACGCCGGACACCGCGCGCGCCGCGGCAAGCAGCGGCAGGATCGAGTCGTCGATTTCGGACTGTTCGACTACCAGCACCTGCGCCTCGCCCACTTCGCAATCCCCGGTGACTTGTCCCAGGCCGGCGCAACTGGCGCGCACGTCGAGTCCGAGCCCCTCGCGCTCGGCCGCCACGCGCCGCGCCAGGCTGGCGCCGACCAGCAGTACCGGCACCCTGCCCCTGCTTGCGTTGACGCCCCCGCCCCCGGTGGCGAGCATCGCCTGCAATTGCTCGCGCGACAGGCCGGCCAGCACGCCGATCGCATGCCCCTGGTCGACCAGCTGCTTGAGCAGTCCCAGGCGCGTCACCTGCTCCGCCGAATACAGGCGCTGTCCGCGCTCCGAGCGCTCGGCGTCGGACAGGTTGTAGCGGCGCTCCCAGATGCGCAGCGTTTCCACCGGCAAGCCGGCCAGCCGCGCTGCGGCGCCACTACGATAGGTGATGCGGTCTTGTTCCATTGGCGTCGAGGTAGTCATTGGCTCCGTCCCATTATTGTCCCAGCAAAGTCTCATTATAATGCGACAATCCTTGGACAAACCACCGAATACAAATTAAATTGTGTCCAGGCCAGTTCACAACGGACTGCCACACCACCAACAGGAGCCTTCCATGAAAAAAATCTTGCTCGCCCTTCCCCTCGCGTTTGCAATCGGTTCCGCATCGGCCGCCGACATCGTGGACACCGCCAAAGCGGCTGGCAGCTTCAATACCCTGATCGCGGCAGTGCAGGCAGCCGGACTAGTCGATACGCTGAAGGGCCCAGGCCCGTTCACCGTTTTCGCACCGACCGACGCCGCCTTCGCGAAAATCCCGAAAGCCAAGCTCGACGCGCTGCTGAAAGACAAGGCAGCCCTGACCAAGGTGCTGACCTATCACGTCGTGCCAGGCAGCGTGATGGCCGCCGACGTCAAGCCGGGCAGTGTCAAGACCGTCGAAGGCAGTTCGTTCATGGTCGCCATGAAGGGCAAGAATGTGATGATCGACAAAGCCAAAGTCGTCAAGACCGACATCGCGGCCGACAACGGCGTGATCCACGTCATCGACTCGGTGATCATGCCGAAGTAAGCAAGTAAGTTAAGCCTCATTTGCGAACGCGTGGGCAAACGCATCGCAGGCAAGCCGAAACGCCACCTCCCGACAGACGGGCGGTGGCGTTTCTCATTTTCGGGCAGAGTCACACGATGAAAATGCGCAAGAAATCCGAGCTGCCCACCAAGATTTGCGCGCATTGCGGGCTGCCTTTCAGCTGGCGCAAAAAATGGGAGCGCGACTGGGAGCAAGTGAAATATTGCTCGGAGCGCTGCCGCCGCAGCGCCAGGCCGGCGGGACAAGAAGCTTAGATTTTCTTTAGCGCGTCCGGCTTGTGCGCCGCCTCCGCACCGGTCTTGTCGCTGGCAACCAGGTACTCGGGATTGTCTTTCGAGGCCGCGACATGATGGCCCTTGATCTCGATGGGCGAAGTCAGCTTCTTCTTGACGACGCCCGTGACGGTTCCCTGGGACGAATGCCATTCCACCTTGTCGCCAACCTTGAATTCGTTTGTCATGCCGGTTCCTTTGGATGATGTCGGGTTTGAGGATGCTAATTACCCTGGGTCTGGGCCTGCGCCATCTCGAGCGCGGGCAAGGTGACCGTCAGGAAGGAAGTGATCTGGCCGATCAGGTCGGCGGCTTGCTGGCGTACCTGGCCCATCTGCAGCATCGACAGCTCCGCCTGGCGCACCGCTTGCTGGAGCAGCGTGCGGCGCTGCACGAGGGCGTCGGCCAGGGTGTCGTCGAGAGCGCCGCCGGCCAGCTTCGACACCACGACCAGGGCGGCGAGGTGCAGGTTCAGGTTCATGGCCGACTCCTCCAGGTTGCGCATGGCGACCTCGCTGTCGGCCATGAGTTGCAGGAGCTGCGCGCGGCTTGAGGTCAGCGCGGGTTTGTACAGGGCCGGCGGTGTCGGGCGGCGAAACAGCTTGCTCAATACGCCGCTCGGGGTCCTGGTGCTCTCGAGTGCATCATCGAGCAGCGCCGGGACGGCCATCTGCGCGAACTTCAGCACCAGCTCGGTAACGGGCTGGAGCAGCGTGGCCTGCTGCATCAAGGGCGCTTCCGCCCACTGCGCCACCAACGACAGCCTGACCGGCAGGATGCGGCGAAACAGCGCCGCCAGCCGGCCCTCGGCGTGCGCGCACAAGACCGGATACTCGGCGCGCGCGATCGCCAGGGCGTCGCGCACCGCCGGATGGTCCTCGCTTTCGAACAAGGCGCGCGCCACCGGGGCCGGGCTGGACGATGGCGGCGCTGCCGGGAGCGCGTCGAAATCGAAGGCCCGCGGCACAGCCGAAGGGCTGGCCGGCTCGGGAAGCGGCTCCTGCTCGGCGCCGAAATCGAAAGGCTTGGGCATCTGGTGTGTCATTGGCAGCGCGCGGCCGCGCGCGTGGCGCTGTTCAGACGGTGCCGCCGAGCTTGCGGATGAAAGTCGCCAGGTTCAGCTTGAAGCCGGCGCCGACGGCCTGGAAGCGCCACTCGCCATCCTTGCGGTACAGCGAGCCGAACTGCAGCGCCGTCTTGTCCGCATAGTCTTCGTCGAGGTCGTACTGGGCCAGCACGGCGCCGGTCTCGTCGTTGTAGACCTTGACGTAGGCGTCGGTGACGCGGCCGAAGGTCTGCTTGCGCGCCTCGGCGTCGTGGATGGTGACCACGATCGGCATTTCCATGACGGCCGCGTCGACCCTGGAGAGGTCGACGGTGATGACTTCGTCGTCGCCATCCTTGTCGCCGGTGCGGTTGTCGCCCGAGTGCACGACGGCGCCGTCCGGGGAGGTGGTCTGGTTGTAATAGACGAAGTGGGCGTTGCTGATCATGACCGGGTGGTCGTCGGCATCTTTCTTGCAGAGAAACACCGACGAGTCGAGGTCGAAGGCCTGGCCTTCGGCCGCATTGACTTTCCATCCGAGGCCGATACGCACCCGCTTCAAGCCCGGCGCGGTCTTTTCGAGGTTGATGCGGTGGCCGGTTTCGAGCATCGTCGACATGGACTTTCCTTTACGTGTGAATTGAGCGTGAGTGGTGGATTACGCCGCGGCAGACGGCGCGCTCGCGGAAAAGCGCGCAATCAGCTCGCGCTCGAGTTCCTGCAGTTTCGGCAGCTCGTCGCGGCGGCGCTGCTGGCCTTCGTTCGAGATCTGCTCGAGCTTGTCGAAAGCGCTCACCAGCTGGGTCTGGACGTGCTGGGCGGTTTCCAGGCTGACCAGGGAACGCTGCTTGGTGCGGGCCACGGTCTCGGTATTTTCCAGCAGCATGTCGGCCTGGGCGCGGAAGGCCGCGTCGGTGGCGTCGTAGGCGGCATTCGCCACCGCCGCGCTCTGCTTGGCTTCCAGCTGCAGCAAATACAGCGAGAACACGTTGCGCCAGGCCGGAATCGAGACGTTGACGATGTCCGTGAAGGTGTCGGTCAAGGCCCTGGCATTGTCCTGGGACAGGCGGATCTGCGGCACCATCTGCGTGGCCATCAGCATGGCGCGGCGCAAATCGTCGATGCGTTTTTCCAGGCGTTCCAGGCGGCGCTTGAGTTCAGTGGCCTGCTGAGCCTCGAAGGCATTCACGGGCGCCGCTTGCTGGGCAACGGCGAGGCGTAGCTGCTCGGCCCAGGCTTCGCCCTTCTTCACGTCGGCATCCAGGCCCTGGTAATAAATTTCCAGGCCCTTGTACATCTCGTCGAAGTCCTGGATGCGGCTGCGGTGCACGTTGGCGTGGCGCGTCATTTCCGCGACCAGGGTGTCCATCCGCGATTCGACCACCTGGTACTGCGACAGCATCTTTTCCTTGACCGAGCCGAACATGTTCGTCACGCGCGACATCAGGCCGCCGGAACGCAGCTTGGCCGGGTCCAGCCCCTTTGAAGTGGCGATCAGTTCGTTCAGCTGGGTGCCGAACACATCCGCATCCGAGGCACGCACCGTGCCGAGCAGCTTGGCCGACACCTTGGCCACGCCCGTGCCGGTATTGCCGCCCAGGGACTCGATGGCCTTGTCGTCGATGCCGGAAATATCGACCCGCTGCTGCGGAACCGGGCTCGCCTCCGGACGCAATGCCGGCAGCGCATCGAGGGCGGGAGCGGAACTGAACAGCGGCGGCAAGGCGGACGGTGCCGTAACAGGCTGCGCGGCCGATGCGTTCGCTTCTTCGTCGGAGGAGAACAGCGGTTTCATAACTTTCCTTCAGGTTGAAGTGACAACATGAATAGCTTACCACCGGTGAATCGGGCTGAGCGAGTTTCGCTATCCCGCCAGGGGCGGCAGCAATTGCGCACCCCCGAAATCGCCAACAATTCTGGCCTCGCGCAAGCCGGACGACAGAGCGCGAAACTTGGAAGCTTTCGCTGTACTCTAATGACAATGCCTGTATCACCCAGCAAGCAGGAAGGCCGGAGGAAAGCATCATGACACCACGTTTCGTACTGCTGTGCGCCGCCGCCGGTGCGGCGTCCGTCCTGGTTGCCGCACCCCTCTCGCAAGCCGGGCGCCAGCCCCTCGCCTTCGATCCCCTGTTCGCCCCCGGCGCCGCATGTTCGCCGGCGCGGGCCGGACGCCCGCCGCTGCTGGACACCCTGGTGCTGGCGCAGGCGGAAACCCGGCCCTTCCAGCCAGGCCGGCAAGCGCCCGCCAAGGCGCCGCCGGACCAGGCTGGAGCGCCGCCGCTGTATGGCGACCTCGGCACCCTGCACGTGCCGATCACGACGCGTAACCCAAAAGCGCAGGCCTATTTCGACCAGGGCATGCGCCTGAGCTTCGCCTTCAACCACGCCGAAGCGGCGCGCGCCTTCCGCGCCGCGCAAGGCGTCGATGCCGGCTGCGCCATGTGTTACTGGGGCGAAGCCCTGGTACTGGGCCCCAACATCAATGCGCCGATGTTCCCCGAGGCAGTCGCGCCGGCCGTCCGGGCCGCGGCGCAGGCAATGCGCCTGGCAAAAAACGCCACCCCTGCCGAGCAGGCCCTGATCCGCGCCGTGGCGCGCCGCTACAGTGCCGACCCGGGCGCCGTATCGGGTGAAAAGCGGGCCGCGCTGGACCGGGCCTATGCCGACGCCATGGCCGCGGCGGCGCGGGCGCACCCCAACGACGACACCATCCAGGTCCTGTTCGCCGAAGCGCTGATGGACCTGGCGCCCTGGGATTACTGGGCCGCCGCCGGCACCCAGCCCAAGCACCGCACGGCCGAGACGGTCGATGCGCTCGAGCGCGTCCTCGAACGCAACCCCGGCCATCCCGGCGCCGCCCACTATTACATCCACACGATGGAGGCTTCCGCCCACCCCGACAAGGCCCTGGGCGCCGCGCGCGTGCTGGCGCGCCAGATCCCCGGCGCCGGGCATATCGTGCACATGCCTTCCCACATCTATTACCGCCTCGGCATGTACCGGGAAGCGCTGCAGTCGAATGTGGAAGCGGTCGCCGTCGACGAAAAATACTTCGCCAGCTCGCCCAGCGATCCCGTCTACCGCGGCGCCTACTACCCGCACAATATCCACTTCGTGATGGTGTCGGCCCTGATGGGCGGCAACGGCAAGACCACCCTCGATGCCGCAGGCAAGCTCGACCGGGCGGTCGGGGCCGATACGGTGGCGGCCATCGGCGCGCTGCAACCGGTCAAGGCCGCGCCGTATTTCGCCCACGTCCAGTTCAGCAGCCCTGAGGTGCTGCTGGCGCTGCCCGACCCTGGTCCCCAGTTCGTGCTGGTCAGGGCGATGTGGCATTACGCGCGCGCCATCGGCCATGTGCGCATCGGCGATCTCGAGGCCGCGAACCGCGAAGTGGCCGCCATCGAACGCATCGAGCGCAGCGGCGACTTCAAGCCGCTCACCGACTGGGCCATACCGGGACGCGAAATCGTCCAGACCGCCAGGGCGGTGGCGCGCGGGCGCATCGCCGACCGCCAGGGCAGGCTGGCGCAGGCCATCGCCTCCTACCGCGAAGCCGTCGCGATCCAGGACGCCTTGCCCTACATGGAACCGCCCTACTGGTATTACCCGGTACGCCAGTCGCTCGGCGTGGCCCTGCTGCGCGCCGGCCAGCAAGACCAGGCCGAAGAGGTCTTCCGCGCCTCGCTGGCGCGCACCCCGAGCAACGGCTGGGCCCTGCGCGGGCTGATGGAGGTCTACCGGGTGCGTGGCGACGGCGCCGCGCTGGCCGCGGCCCGGCAGCGCTTTGCGAATACCTGGCTCGGCAAGCCGGAAGGGCCGGCATTGTCCGCGCTCTAGGCTGAGCGCCGGTGGTACATTTCCACGTGCGGGCCATTGCCCGCAGTGCGGAACGTTCATCGAAAGAAAACACATGCCCAACACCGGATTTGCTGGCTCCCCGCGCACGCTGCTGCGCGCCATGTTCGACGCCGCCGTCGCCGCCGCCCAGCCCGCACTCTGCCTGCCGCCCCACCTGCTGCCCTATCTGTCCTCTCCGCCGCGCGGCCGCACCCTGGTCATCGGCGCCGGCAAGGCCTCGGCCGAGATGGCGCGCGTGCTCGAAGCGCACTGGCCGGGACCTTTGAGCGGGCTGGTCGTCACCCGCTATGGCTATGCCGTGCCCTGCGAACGCATCGAGATCGTCGAAGCGGCTCATCCGGTGCCGGACGCCGCCGGCATGCGGGCGGCCAGGCGCATGCTGGACATGGTGGAAGGCTTGAGTCCGGACGACCTGGTGATCTGCCTGATCTCGGGCGGCGGTTCGGCGCTGCTGCCGCTGCCCGCGCCGGGCCTGGACCTGCTTGACAAGCAGCGCCTGAACGCGGCGCTGCTGGCCAGTGGCGCGACGATTACCGAAATGAACTGCGTGCGCCGCCATCTGTCCGCCATCAAGGGCGGCCGGCTGGCCGCCGCCTGCCATCCGGCGCGCGTCGTCAGCCTCTTGATTTCCGACGTGCCGGGCGACGACCCGGTCGACATCGCCAGCGGGCCGACCTGCGCCGACGCCAGCACCTGCGCCGACGCGCTGGCCGTGCTGGAACGCTACCGCATCGCGGTGCCGGCCCAGGTGCGCGACCTGCTGGAAAGCGGCCGCGGCGAGTCGGTGAAACCGGGCGACCCGCGCCTGGCCGGCCATGCCATCGCCATCATTACGGCGCCGCAGATGGCGCTGGAGGCCGCCGCCGCGGTGGCGCGCGCGGCCGGGGTGCCCGCGCACATCCTGGGCGACAGCATCGAGGGCGAAGCGCGCGAGGTCGGCATCGTCATGGCCGGGATCGCACGGCAGGTGGCGACGCGCGGCCAGCCTTTCGCACCGCCCTGCATTCTTCTGTCCGGCGGCGAAACCACGGTGACGGTGCGCGGGGGCGGCCGCGGCGGACGCAATGTCGAGTTCCTGCTGTCGCTGGGCGTGGCGCTCGATGGCCTGGCGGGCGTGCACGCGATTGCCTGCGACACCGACGGCGTCGACGGCCAGGAAGAGATCGCCGGGGCCTTGCTGGCCCCGGACAGCCTGGAGCGCGCCGAAGCGCTGGGCCTGCGCGCCCGCGCCAGCCTGGCCGACAATGACGGCCACGGCTTTTTCGGGGCACTCGGGGACGCGGTGGTGTGCGGCCCGACCCTGACGAATGTAAATGACTTCAGGGCGATTTATATCGGCGGGGACGGCGCGCGCCGTTCTTGATCCGGTCTTCAGGCTGCCAGCCGCACTTCAATCCGCTCGACCACCTGCAGCAAGTCTTCGGACGGCACCGGCGGGCTGAAATAATAGCCTTGCCCGATATGGCAGCCATGGGCCAGCAGCCAGTTCATCTGCTCGCGGGTTTCGACCCCCTCGGCCACGATGGTCATCTTCAAGGCATTGCCCATAGCGACGATGGCCTGGGTGAGTTTTTCCGCGTTCGCATCCTCGAGCATGCTGGCGGTAAACGACTGGTCGATTTTCAGGCACTGCAAGGGCAATTGCCGCAGGTGGCTGAGCGAGGAAAAGCCGGTGCCGAAATCATCGAGCGTGGTGGATATGCCATGCTCGTTCAGCGCCCGCAATACGCCCTGGGTCTGGCTGAGCTGGCGCATGAAGCAGGACTCGGTCACCTCGATTTCCAGGGCGGCGGGCGGCACTTTATATTCCTCAAGTAACTGGTTGAAATAGTCCACCAGGTTGGGCGACAGGATATCGGCGATCGAGAGATTGATGGCGACCGGCAGCATCGGCAGGCCGCTGGCCTGGCGGCGCGCCTGTTCCGCAATGGCGTTGCGAATGACCCAGCGGTCGATCTCGATGATCTGGTCGCTGTTTTCGGCGATCGGAATAAAGGAACCGGGAGTGTTTTGACCGCGAGTCGGATGATTCCAGCGCACCAGCGCCTCTAGGCCGACTACTTTGCGGGTGATCAGGTCGACCTTGGGCTGGAACACCAGCGACAGCTGGTCCCGGACCACCGCTTCGTTCAGGTCGCGTTCGAGCAGGTAATAATCGAGCTGGTTCTCCGCCATCGCCGTCTCGAACACCACGCTGCGGCTGCGGCCCTGGGATTTCGCCTGGTACAGCGCCAGGTCGGCGTGGCGCAGCAGTTCGCTCACGGAATGACCATGACCGGGCGGGATCGCAATACCCACGGAAATTCCCAGCCGCAGCTGTTGGCCGTTGACCTCGAAGGGGGTGGCCACCGCCTGGTGCAGGCGCTCGGCGAAGGTCAGGGCAATCGCCGGGGTCGGATGCGGGATCTGCAGCAGCAGCATGAATTCGTCGCCGCCCAGCCGCGCCAGCAGGTCGAATTCGCGCATTACGGCCTTCAGCCGCAAGCTCAGGTGCTGGAGCACCTGGTCCCCGGTTTCATGGCCATAGGTGTCGTTGATCTTCTTGAAATGATCCAGGTCGAGCAGCATCAGGGCCGTGTTGTATTGGCCGTCTTCCAGGCGCCGCGAGACCTCGTCTTCCATCGCGCGCCGGTTGTACAGTCCGGTGAGATGGTCATGGTGGGCCCGGTAATGCAGGGTTTCCTGCATCTTCCGGTTGCTCTGCAATTTGTCCACCTCGCTCAGGATCTGCAGCAGGTTTTGCAGGGCGTCGGCAGCCATCTGCTCCCAGCGCTCCGAATGGCCCCGCACCGACTCCTGCCAGGCAGCAAACGAGCGGCGTGGCTCGAGTCGCACCTGGCCATCGGGAAGCGCCACCAGGGACTTGACCGGCTCGCCGCCCCAGCGCACTTCGCGCACCGTTTCCTTGCGCGTCATGAAACAGAAAATGATGTCCTCAACATGGCGTTGCGCCAGCAACAGGCCGGCCGCTTCCGGCAGGAACACGAGGGAGCGCTTCCTGGACGTGAGCAGGTCGTCGATCATCTGCACGTGCGGGCTGCGGCTCTGGGCATCCAGCCGCGCCGCGACCTCGTCGAGGATCTGGTGCGTGGAGCCATGGCGCTCGCCCGGCCCGCCGACATACGCAAGCGTACCGATGCGCACACCCAGGTTGTCCGCATTAAATGCCGACAACAGCCTGGGCAGCCAGACGTCGAGTACGGAGGGAATATCGCCGTCCTGGATCAGGGCCTGGTGAAACTGGTTGAGCAAACGATCGAGCGTCAGGCGCTGGCGCACCGATTCCAGGTGCGACAGCGCCTCGATGCGCATGTTCGTGATTTCGGCCAGCAATTCACAGACTTGGCGCATGCCTTCCCTGAGCTGGTAGGGGGGCGTCCTGGGCTGGTGATGATGGCAGGCGATCAGTCCCCACAGCTTACCGTCGCACACGATCGACAGGGTCATCGTGGCGCGCACGCCCATATTCCGCAAATACGACAGGTGCACCGGCGACAGGCCGCGCAACATGCAATGGGACTGGTCGAGCGCTTCCCCGCCGGGCAACAGTGGCGGCACCAGCGTATCCATCGACGCTTCCACGTCGGCCAGCACGCGCAGCTTGTTGATGAGATAGAGCGCGCGTGCCTGCGCCGGAATGTCGGAAGGGGGAAAGCGCAAGCCCAGGTATTTGGACTCGTAATCTTCGGAGGTATGCTCGGCCACGATTTCACCGCCGCCATCGGGCAGGAAACGGTAGATCATGGCCCGGTCGAAGGTGCTGATTTCCTGGATGACCTTGACACACTCGCTGAAAAACGAATCCAGTCCGGCGGCGCGGCGCAAACGCCCGATCACCTCCCCGAAATCGGTGAGTATCTGGTTCTGGCGCCGTACTTCGTCGAGGTTGCCATTCACGGGCAGCCATTCCAGCAGGGCCCTACCCTGGCGCCGGTGGCCAAGGCATTCCCACTGACTGGCGGCCTGATCCGCCTGCAAGGATGAAGCGGGCAGCGCGGTCTGTTCGAAGCGCGGGCGCCAGGGCAAGGCCACCAGGTGCGATTCCGGCAGCGATTGCAGGCCCGGTTCAAGGGAGGCGCCATCGGGTGGTTCGCGCTCGTCGATGGCGGCAATCCAGTCGGACAGCGGCCGGGAGAGCAGGTCGTGGGCATCCTGCAGGCCGGGCCAGTGGCGCACGATGCCGGCGGACACCTGCACGATGCACCCGCTCGCCAAGTCCACGACCATCAGGAAACCATAGGACTGCACCGTACCCAGCAGATGGATCGGCTCCAGAGCGCAGGATCGCTCCAGTTCTACCGGAATGGTGTCGCCATGAACATCCGGGTTCATGCTCTGCAACTCCCTGCCACGACAGACTAATCGCAGCCAATAAAGTTCAGACCTACTGCACGAGCGTTGGTTCCGGCGCTAGCCAGGCGTGCGCTTCAATACGAATTCCGCACGCGGCTTCGCATGCCGCTCCAGGCGATAGTGCAACTCGTTTCCATCCTCGCTGACGCTGACGGTCCAGACATTGGTTTCTGCTCCTGGAACCATTTTAGCGGTAAGGCCGTCGGCCAGGAAGGACTGGGTGCGTGCCGTGCCGCCCTCCTTCGCCATGCCGCCGTACATCGTCACCGCGTCAGGCGTGCCGTCCGGATGGCGGTGATCGTGCCGCAGTTCCAGCCCGGCCGCTCCACGGGTGAAGATCCAGGTGCGCGAGCGATTTTCGCCGACCAGCACCGGCATGCGCACGCCAGCCGCGCTGCAGACGACCTGGGTCGATATCTTCTTGCCGGCGAAATCGTTGTTGGGGTCGATCGCATAGGCCTGCGCCCCTTCGAAGCGCTGGCCGCACATGCCTTGCAAGGTCGCCATGAAAGCGTCGCGCGGGTCGGGCGGGGCCTGGGGTGCGGCACAGCCGGCCGCAAGGCAGGCGGCTGCGAGGAGGGATGGCAAGGATTTCATGGGGCTCCGGAAATGGTGTTGAACAAGCGACCCTAGCATACGCATCCCGGCCAGGTCCGGGTTTAACGGGAATTTAACCGCAGCTTAACGGGTCCGAGACACGGCGCCCGCTAACATGGGCCGATTTTCCGCACATCGAGCACATGAACCACGCACCCGCCGCCTGTCTTCCCGCCCAGCGCCTTGCCACCCGGGCCGAAACACGCTGGTGGCACCGGGCCGGTCCCTTTTTGAACCTGTTCTACCTGCTGGCGGGTGGACTGGCGATGCTGTCGCTGTCGCGCATCGCCCTCGTAGCCTGGCAACACGAGCGGGTGGCTGCGGCCGGCATGTTCGGTGAAATTTTCGTGCAGGGCGTGCGTGCCGACCTGATCTTGCTCGGCTACTTTCTCGTACTTCCCCTGCTGCTCGCGCCCTTCCTGGCGCACCGGCGCAGCGCGCGCCTGTGGGCCGGGCTGAGCGCGTGGTGGACGACCTTTGCGCTGGTGTTCATCGGTTTCATGGAACTGGCCTCGCCCCAATTCATCATGCAATACGATGTGCGGCCGAACCGCCTGTTCGTCGAATACCTGGCCTACCCGGCCGAAGTGTTCGGCACCCTGTGGCACGGTTACCGCCTGGCCCTGCTCCTGACGATCGGGGCCACCCTGCTGCTGGCCTGGGCCTTGCACCGGACGCTGCAACGCGCGTCGGATCGGATGACGATGTGGCCCGCCAAAAAGCTGCTGCTGACCTGGCCCCTGCTGGTGCTGGTAGCGCTGGTGCAGATCCGCTCCACGACGGCGCACCGCCCGGCCAATCCGGCGATGTTCGCACTGAGCGGCGACGCGCTGGTCAATTCGCTGGTCATCAATTCGGCGTGGTCGGTGCTCGATGCGATCGCTTCGCTGCGCAAGGAAGCCAGCTCTTCGGAAATCTATGGCAGCATGCCGCGCGAACAGATACTGGCCGAAGTCACCGCCGCGCCATGGCTGAACGGCTACCGCTTCACGAATCCCGAGCTTCCCACCCTGCATTTCCAGCAAGCCGCCGTTTCCCGCAAAAGGCCGCTCAACCTGGTCATCGTGCTCGAGGAAAGCCTAGGCGCCACCTTCGTGCAATCGCTGGGCGGCTTGCCCGTCACGCCGGAACTGGAAAAGCTCAAGCACGAGGGCTGGTGGTTCGAGCAGCTGTATGCCACCGGCACGCGCTCGGTACGCGGCATCGAGGCGGTGGTGGCCGGCTATGCGCCGACCCCGGCGCGCAGCGTGGTAAAACTGTCGCTGGCGCAGCAGAATTTCTACACGCTGGCGCTCGGCCTGGGCAAGCAGGGCTACCAGACCGAGTTCGTGTACGGCGGCGAAGCGCACTTCGACAACATGCGCTCCTTCTTCACCGGTAACGGTTTCCAGAATGTCGTGGACCGGCGCCAGATGCAGCCGCGCTTCGAGGGCAGCTGGGGCGCCTCCGACGAAGACCTGTTCGATACGGCCCTGGTGCGCCTGCGTCACTTGCATGCGCAAGACAAGCCCTTCTTCAGCCTGATCTTCACGTCCTCGAACCATGAACCGTTCGAATTCCCGGACGGTAAAATCGCGCTGCACGACCCGGTCAAGCAGGGCGTCAACAATGCGGTCAAGTATGCCGACCATGCACTGGGCAAATTCATTCGCGCGGCCAAGGAGCAGGACTACTGGCGCGATACCGTGTTCCTGATCGTCGCCGACCACGACAACCGGGTCTACGGCGACAGCCTGGTGCCGATCAAGAAATTTCATATCCCCGGCCTGATCCTCGGCGCCGGCATTCAACCGCGCCGGATCAAGACGATGGCCAGCCAGATCGACCTGGGCCCGACGCTGCTGTCGCTGCTTGGCGTCTCCAGCACGCATCCGATGATCGGGCGCGACCTGAGCCAGGGCAGCACTGCGCCAGGAAGGGCGATGCTGCAGTTCGATAACTCTTTCGCCTGGCTGGAAGGGTCTTCCGCCACCATCCTGCAGCCCGGGAAGCAGCCCTTGCAGGGCGATTACGACGCCGCCAGCGGCAAGCTGGTGCTCGGCGCCGCCGCTCCCGGCAAGGCAAACGTCGACCGGGCGATGGCGCATGTCATGCTGCCCTCGCTGCTCTACCGCGAGCAGCGCTACCGGCTGCCGAAATAGCGGCGGCGCCTCTATAATCACCCGATGCGCATCCTGATTATCGAAGACAACGCCGACATCGTCGCCAACCTGTACGGATTTCTCGAGCCGAAGGGCTATGTGCTCGATTCGGCGCCGAATGGCTATGGCGGGCTGGCGCTCGCCAGCGAGCACGACTATGACGCGATCGTGCTCGACGTGATGCTGCCCGGCCTGAACGGCCTCGAGATGTGCCAGAAACTGCGCGGCGAACTGCGCAAGAACACGCCGGTGCTGATGCTGACCGCGCGCGATACCCTCGAGGACAAGGTGGCCGGCTTCGACAGCGGCGCCGACGATTACCTGGTCAAGCCGTTCTCGCTGGTCGAGCTCGAAGCGCGCCTGAAGGCCCTGGTGCGCCGCGCGCGCGGCGCCGGCACCGCCAGCGCCGTGCTGACCGTCGGCGACCTGGTCTTCGACACCGAAACCTTCCAGGCCAGCCGTGCCGGAACGCCGCTGGCGCTGACCAGGACCGGCTACACGATCCTCAAGCTCCTGATGCGGGAAACCCCGAAAGTGGTGCTGCGCGACCGGATCGAACACGCACTGTGGGGCGACAACCCGCCCGACACCGATGCCTTGCGGGTGCATATCCACGCGCTGCGCCAGGCACTCGACAAACCCTTCCCGCAGCCGATGCTGCATACCATCGCCAAGGTCGGCTACAAGCTCGTCCCGGCCGCACCGGATCCGGCCGATGCATAAAGCTGCGTCCCTGCGGCGGCGCATCACCCGTGCCTACCTGACCTTTGCCGTCATCTCGTCGGTGTTCTTCGCCATCATCGCGGCCATCGCGGTCGAGGGAATCGAGATCGAGCTGGTCGATGAACGCCTCGAAGAAGTCGCGGCCTGGGCCGGCCCGCGCAGCGCCGGCGCACTCCCGGTCGACCTGCCGGCCGGACTCAGTTATCACCATGGCGCCGGCATTCCACATTCCCTGCGCGCCCTGCCCGAGGGCGTGCATGAGGTGACGGTGGACGGCGTCGACCTGCACGTGCTGCGCGGACGCGACGGCAGGGGCGAATGGGCCGTCGTCGACCACGCCAGCGCCTACGAGCAGATCGAACTGGTCGTGTATTCGATGTTCGCCGTCGCCTTCCTCGGCTTCATGGGCTTTGCCGTGGCCCTGGGACGCTTTCTCGGCAACCGGATCGTCGACCCGATCGTGGAACTGGCCGAAGCGGTGGAACAACGTGCTCCGCGGTTACCGCTGCAGGATCGCCAGGACGAACTCGGCCTGCTGGCGCGTACCATCACCGGCCATACGGCGGAGCTGAATCAATTCCTCGACCGCGAACGCTTTTTCACCGGCGACGTCAGCCACGAGCTGCGCACGCCCCTGACCATCATTACAGGTGCGGCCGAGCTGCTGCTGGAGCAGGCAAGACACGATCCGGCGCTGTATGCGCCGGCCGACAGGATCTACCGCGCCGCACGCAGCGCCAGCGACGTCACCTCGATGCTGCTGCGCCTGGCGCGTTCGCCCGAGCAGCTGGAGTGGACGGCGATGCCGGCCGCGGCGCTCGCCAGCGCCGAGGTAGCCCGTTGCCAGGGGCTGGTGGCGAACCGCCAGGTCGTGCTGCGCTATGCCGGCGGCGACGATTTTCTCGTGCACGGCGTGCGCGAGCTGGTGCTGGCCGCGATCGGCAACCTGGTACGCAACGCCTGCCAGTACACCGAGCACGGCCTGGTCGAAGTCCGGCTCGAAGGCAGCAGCGTGGTGGTCGAGGATACCGGTCCCGGACTGCCGCAGGGCGCCCGTGCGCGCCTGCGCAAGGAACCGATGCCGGAGGGCGAGCGCGGGTCGTCCGGAACCGGGCTCGGGCTGGGACTGGTCCAGCGCATCTGCGCCCACCTCGGCGCCGACCTGATCCTCCGCGAGCGGGTAGGCGGTAGCTGTATCGAGCTGCGTTTCCCCCCGGAGCCGGACGCCAGGCGTGCTTAACCTGGTCTTAACCGCCTCTTGACGCGGGGTTTACCGGCCTGCGGGTAGTGTGGAAGCTTCGAAACGAAGCCTATCCAGTGAACATTCCCGCCCTCCCCCGCCTCAGCGCTTCCCTGCTGACGCTGCTGTGCTCCATCTTCCTGGTCCTGGTCGATAACCTGAAATTCTGGAAAGCGTTTGCCTTCGCCACCGGCGGACTTCACCTCGCCAAGCTGCCGATCTGGCTGGGCGCTTTTGCCTTGCTGGTACTGTTTTTTAATGCCCTGCTTTCGCTGCTCAGTTTCAGGTACCTCATCAAGCCGGTGTTGATCGCGCTGTTCCTGAGCGCCGCATTCGCCTCCTATTTCATGAACCACTACGGGGTCGTCATCGATGCCGCGATGGTCCAGAACGTGTTCGAGACGGATGCCGGCGAAGCCTACGAGCTGTTGAACTGGCAGATGCTGCAAAGCGTCACCCTGCTCGGCATCCTGCCTTCCCTCGTGGTATGGCGGCTGCCGCTGCGTTTCCCGCCGCTGCGGCGCAGCCTGCAGCTGCAGCTGGGCACGGTGGCGCTGTCGCTGATCGCGATCGTGGTCCTCTTGATGCTGCTGTTCAAGACGCTGGCGCCGGCCGTGCGCGAGCACCGCGAGCTGCGCTTCCTGCTGACGCCGACCAACCTGTTCCAGGCCAGTCACAGCTACCTGAAACGCAAAGGGACAAGGCCAAGTGTCATGGCCCCGCTCGGCACCGACGCGGTCAAGGGCATGGCGTGGAACGCGGGTCCGCATCGGAAAACGGTGACCGTGATCGTGGTGGGCGAGACGGCGCGCGCCATGAATTTCTCGCTCAACGGCTACGGCCGCCAGACCAATCCGCTGCTGTCGAGGCAAGCCGGACTGATCAATTTTCGGAAGGTCAGTTCGTGCGGGACCGCGACCGCGGTGTCGCTACCCTGCCTGTTTTCCCATTTCGGGCGCAGCGCCTACACGGCGGACAAGGCGAACAGCCAGGAAGGCTTGCTGGACGTACTGGCCCATGCCGGCTTCAAGGTCCTGTGGCGCGACAATAATTCCGGATGCAAGGGCGCCTGCGACCGCATCGCGTATGAAGACTGGACCGCGCCGGGCCCCGGCGACCCCCTCTGCGATGGCGAGGAATGCCATGACGAACGGCTGCTGCGCGGCCTGCCGCAGCGCATTCGCGACAGCACGCAAGACATGGTGATCGTCCTGCACCAGAAGGGCAGCCATGGTCCGGCCTACTGGAAACGCTACCCGGAACGCTTCGGTAAGTTCGGCCCCGTGTGTCGTACCACCGAGCTCGACCACTGCTCACAGGAATCCATCGTGGCGGCCTATGACAACACGATCCTGTACACGGATTATTTCCTCAGCCAGACGATCGACCTGCTGCGTGCCGCGGCTGGCGAGGGGGCCGATACGGCCATGCTGTATGTGTCCGATCATGGCGAGTCGCTGGGCGAGCACAACCTGTACCTGCATGGCGCGCCCTGGATCATTTCGCCGCCCGAACAGCGTCAGGTGCCGATGATGCTCTGGCTGTCCGACGGCTTTCGCACACGCTTCCATATCAATCCGGCCTGCCTGGCGGCGCGCACCGGCCAGGAATTCTCGCACGACCATGTCTTCCACTCGGTACTGGGACTGCTGAACGTCAGTACCGCCGTCTACAATCCCAAGCTCGATCTGGTGCAGCCCTGCACCAGCAAGACCTGAGCCGGGCCGGCGTCAGCCCGGCACGCGGCGCCTGTTAACGCAGCACCTGCAGCTTGGTCTTCTTGCCCTGGCGGTAGGTGTACAAGGTCAGCGCCGCGTTGCGCAGGTCGCCTTTCGGATCGAAGGCGATGCTGCCGGTGATGCCCTCGTGCCTGGTCTGCGCCAGCGCCGGCAGGAACCTGGCCGGGTCCACCGAACCGGCTTTCTGCATGGCGGCGGCGAACACCATGGTCGCGTCGTAGGCGTACGGCGCATAGGTCTGCACTTCCATCTTGTAACGCTGGCGGTAGCGCTCGTTGAAAGCGTGAAAACCGGCTTCCTGCGCGCCGCTGACGCCGCCGGCCACCACGCAAAACACCTTGTCCTCGCCGAGCGCGTCGCCGGCCAGCTGCGGCAGCTTTTCCGAGCAGATGCCGTCGCCGGCAACCATTTTCGCGCGCAGTCCGAGCGCCTTCATCTGCTTGAGCATGGGGCCGGCGACGGCATCCATGCCGCCATAGAAAATCACGTCCGGGTCGCGCGCGCGGATCTGGGTCAGGATGGCGTTGAAATCGGTTGCCTTGTCGTGGGTGAACTGGCGGCTGACGATGGCGGCGCCGCTCGCCGGGCCGGCGCGTTTGACGCCCTTGATGAATTCGTCGGCCAGGCCCTGGCCGAAGGCGGTGCGGTCGTCGATGACGGCGATCTTGCGCGCTTTCATGGTCACGATCGCATGGTTTGCCAGCGTGCTGCCGACCAGGTTGTCGTTGGCCACGACCCGGAACGCGGTCTTGAAACCCTGGTTCGTGTAGAGCGGCGTGGTGGCAGCCGGCGAGATCTGCGGGATACCGGCGTTCGCATAGATTTTCGAGGCCGGCACCGTCGGCCCCGAGTTCAGGTGGCCCACCACCGCCGCCACCTTGGCGTCGACCAGCTTCTGGGCGACCGCGGTGCCGGTCCTGGGATCGCTGGCATCGTCCTCGGGCTGCAGGACCCACTGGATTTTCTGGCCGCCGATGACGATGCCCTTGGCGTTGAGCTCGTCGATCGCCATGCGCGCGCCATTTTCGATGTCCTTGCCCTGGTGGGCGCCGGGGCCGGAGAGCGGCGAGGCGGTGCCGATCCGGACGACCTGTTGCGCGTGGACGGATGAGGCAATGCTTGAGGCGAACAGGCAGGCTGAGACGATGGCGCGAAGTCGCATGGTGGATTCCCGGATTAGTTGCACCAATTGTAATGCCGGACGGATGTATGACTCGAAGCAATCGTGTGCGTGGCAAGCGGACGCCGCAAGCGGGCGACTTCCCCCGCCCGATTAATGTTATATTTCGGACAATAATTTTCAGCAACTAGGATAGTCGATGAATACCAGGAACATCATGTGCATGGCCAGCCGCCTGGGGAGTGTGCTCATACTGGCCGCCATGGGCGGCTGCGCGTCCATGACTTCCGGCGACGACCAGGTAGTCTCGGTGGAAACCTATTCCGCGGCCGGCCCCGTGACCGGCGCCAACTGCAAACTGCAGAACAAGAAGGGTTTTTATTACCTGACCACGCCCGGCAGCCTGCGCGTGATGCGTGCCGATGGCGACCTGACCGTCACCTGCGACAAAGCGGGCTTGGCGACCAGCATCGTGCGGGTCAAATCGACACTGGGCTACACGGTGGCCGGCAACATCCTGTTTCCGATCGGCGCCATGGTCGATGTCGCCAGCGGCGCCGCTTATGGCTATCCCGCCCTGGTGCGCGTCATGATGAATGCGCCCGGGGCACAGGCGACGGCGATGGCGCCGGCAAAGGCTGGCATAAACTAAATATTTGCAACTATTGGTATTCTTTTGTGCAATAATTTTCCCATAAGAATTAGCCGGCAAAGTCTGGCATTACTAGGGAGATGGAAATGAGCACGAAGAAAATGATCCGTACGAGCGCCTGCCTTGGTGCCATGCTGGCTTTTGCCGGCCTGACCGGCTGTGCATCGATCGTGAACGGCACCAACCAGGTCGTCTCGGTGGAAACCCGCGCGGCGGCAGGCAGCGTCAGCGGCGCCAGCTGCAAGCTGCAGAACGACAAGGGCGTGTACTACGTCACCACGCCGGGCACCGTCACCGTGCACCGCGCCTACGGCGACATGGTCGTCACCTGCGACAAGTCGGGCCTGCCGACCACGAGCGCGACCTTCAAATCCTCGACCAAGGCGATGCTGGCCGGGAATATCATCTTCGGCGGCGCGATCGGCGCCGGTGTCGACATGGCCTCCGGCGCGGCCTACGATTACCCTGCCCTGCTGCAGATCATCATGAAAGACGGCATCAACGACGCGACCGCCACTACCTTGCCTGCGCCGGCCGCAACCGCGCCCGTGGGCGGTTCGAACTAAGGCAAGCAACACCGCGCGACGGCGGTAGCCAAAAAAAATGCCAACCCTCGGGTTGGCATTTTGCGTTCTCGACCGGGCGCTTATGCCGCCTGGTCCAGCGTCGGGTAGTCGGTGTAGCCGACTTCGCCCGGCGTATAAAAAGTCTGCGGGTTCGGCTGGTTCAGCGGCGCATCCTGCTGCAGGCGCTGCACCAGGTCCGGGTTGGCGATGTAGAGGCGGCCGAAGGCCACCGCATCGACCTGACCGGATTCGACCGCGTCGATCGCCATCTCACGCGTGTACCCATTGTTGGCGATGTAGGTACCCTTGAAGGCCTGGCGTGCCCATGCGAAATCGAAACCCGGCACGTCGCGCGGGCCGCCGGTGGCGCCTTCGATGAAGTGGATGAAGGCGATGCCGCGCTTGTTCAATTCCTCGACCAGGTAGGCGAACACGGCTTGCGGATTGCTGTCCGACAGGTCGTTGGCCGGCGTCACCGGCGACAGGCGGATACCGACGCGTCCGGCGCCAATCTCCGCCACTACGGCGTCGACGACTTCCAGGGCGAAGCGGCAGCGGTTTTCGATCGAACCGCCGTATTCGTCGGTGCGCCGGTTGGCGCCGTCGCGCAGGAACTGGTCGATCAGGTAGCCATTCGCGCCATGCAATTCGATGCCGTCGAAACCGGCGCGGATCGCGTTCGCGGCGCCACGGCGAAATTCCTCGACGATGTCCTTGATTTCATCGAGCGCCAGCGCGCGCGGCTCGACCACGTCGACCTTGCCGGCGCGGGTATAGGCGGTCACGTTCGGCGCCACCGCCGACGGGGCGATCGGCTGCGCGCCGCCGGTCAGGTGCGGGTGGGTCACACGGCCGACGTGCCAGATCTGGGCGACGATTTTCGAACCCGCGTCGTGCACGGCCTGGGTGATCGGCTTCCAGCCTTCGACCTGGGCATCCGAATAAATACCGGGCGTGGCCATATAGCCCTTGCCGATTGGCGACACCTGCGTGCCTTCGCTGATGATCAGGCCGGCGTTGCTGCGCTGGCGATAGTATTCGACGTTCATGGGGCTGCCCGGCACGTCGCCGGCCGGCTCGTCGGCGCGGCTGCGCGTCAGGGGAGCCATCACGACACGGTTCGCCACATGGATATCGCCGATACGGGTGGGTTGAAAGAGTTTCTGGGTCATGTGCTGCTCCATTTCCATAAAGTTGCCTGATTCGGGGGCCGCCGGTCGCACAACCCTCTTGGGGGCAAGCGCCGGCGGCCACTACAATGAACAGTATGAGTATTCCTGAGGCAGATAGGTAGGCCGCACGAATGATATGATCTATTCCTGACAGGAATAGATGGAGGCGCTGCATGGATCGGCTGCAACTGATGGAAACTTTCGTGCGGGTCGTCGAAACCGGGAATTTCTCGGCCGTCGCGCGCGAGGGCCGCAGCACCCAGTCCAGCATCAGCAAGCAGGTGCAGGCACTGGAAACCATGCTCGGGGCCAAGCTGCTGGTGCGCTCGACGCGCAGCCACGCCCTGACCGAAGCGGGCAAGCGTTACTACGAGCGCTGCCGCCAGGTGCTCGACACGCTCGAAGAAGCACGGGTCGAGATCCAGCGCACCGAAAACGAGATTTCGGGGGTGCTGCGGGTAGCGGCGCCGGTCTCCTTCGGGCGCCTGCACATCGTGCCGCGCCTGGGCAGCTTTTTTGCGCGCTACCCGAAACTGAAGGTCGACCTGCAGCTGGACGACAGTTTCGTCGACCTGGTCGTCGGCGGCATCGACGTGGCGTTTCGGGTCGGTGAACTGAAGGACAGCCGGCTGATCGCGCGCCGCATCGGCACCGCCCACCGCGCCGCCCTCGCCTCGCCCGCCTATCTTGCGCAGCACGGCGAACCGCAGCATCCGCATGAGCTGCGCGAGCACCAGTGCATCGTCTACACCGGACTGGCCAACCTGAACGAATGGCGTTTCCAGGATGAGGCGGGTAACCAGCACACGGTGCATGTCGCCGGCCACCTGCAGTCGAACAGTTCGGAAGCGATCCGCCAGGCCGTGGTCGAGGGTCTCGGCATCTGCTACACGCCGCAATGGGTATATGGCGACGACATCCGCGCCGGGCGCGTCAAACCGATCCTGACGCGCTACCGGCTGCCGCCGCTGCCGCTGAACGTGGTGTTCCAGCCGGCGCGCCGGCCCTCGCTCAAGATCGGCCACTTCGTTTCCTTCTTTGCCGACGCCTTCTCGCGCGATCCGGACATTTCGCCGATGCTGGCCGGCCAGGAGGGCGACGCACTCGGCGGCTTTGGAGAAGCTTAAGGGGCGCTTGCGCCGATTGTCGGGCACGCCACAGCGCGGTATGCTGGCGGCCAGACCCACTTGCGCCCGCCGATTCGCGATGCCGATGTTCCGCTCGATTTGCACCTCCATGATGGCGCTTGGCGTCCTGGCGCCCGGCATGGCCCACGCCCAGCCCGATGCCGGCCTCGTCGCCCTGATCAACGACTACCGCGCCGCGCCCGCGCGCTGCGAAGGACGGCGCCTGGCGCCGGCGCCGCCCCTGCGTGCGAACGCCGCGCTGGCGCGGGTGCGCATCGGCGCCGGCAGCTTTCCCGAATCGGCCCTCTCGGACCTCGGTTATCATGCGGCCCGTTCCGAGGTGATCCATGTCGGCGGAACGCTCGACCCGGCTGCCGTGATGGACGTGATCCGCCAGCCCTATTGCCGTGCGCTGCTCAATCCCGACGTCAGCGAAATCGGCGCCACCCGCCGCGGCGACCAATGGACGATCGTGCTGGCGCGGCCGATGTCGCCGCTGGCCCTGCCCGGCCAGGAAGCCATGGGCCTGCAGATCCTCGACGCCGTGAACCAGGCACGCGCTGTTCCGCGCAGCTGCGGCGCACGCACCTACGGCGCGGCCCCGCCATTGGCCTGGAACGGCGCACTGGCCGCCGCAGCGATCACGCACAGCCGCGACATGGCGGCGCACCGCCATTTCAGGCACACCGGAACGGATGGCAGCGAAGTCGGTACGCGCGCCGAGCGCGCCGGCTACCGGTGGCGCCTGATCGGAGAAAACATCGCGGCCGGGCAGGTCTCAGGCCAGGAGGCGGTGGCCGGCTGGCTCGACAGCCCGGGCCACTGCGCCAACCTGATGAACCCGGCCTTCGTCGAGATGGGCGCGGGTTACGACATTCGCCGGGCGAAGATGCCCGGGTTTGCCTACTGGACCCAGGTGTTCGGGGTACCGAGGTAAACCCGCGATTTCCCCTTACCAGAAAATGACGCGCTGGTCCGGCGCCAGGTACATCTTGTCGCCCGGTTTCACGTCGTAGACTTCGTAGAAGCCCGGGTGGTTGCGCATGCTGCCGTTGACGCGGAATTCCGACGGCGAGTGCGGATCGGACTTCACTTGCGAGATCAGGGCGGCGTCGCGCGCCTTGCCGCGCCGGGCCTGGGCCAGGCCCATGAACAGGCGCTGCTCGGCCGTGAAGCCGTCGATGACCGGCGCTGGTTTGCCGGCCAGGTAGATTTTATAGGCGCGGCTGGCCATGATGGCGCCGGCGTTGTCGGCGATGTTTTCGCCCAGCGTCAGTTCGCCATTCACCTTGTAGCCGGCCAGCGGGCTGTAGGCGCCGTACTGGGCCACCAGCACCTTGCCGCGCGCCGCGAATTTTTCCGCGTCTTCCTTGGTCCACCAGTTGCGCAGGTTGCCGTCGCCGTCGAACTGCGAACCCTTGTCGTCGAAAGCGTGGCTGATCTCGTGGCCGATCGAGATACCGACCGAGCCGTAGTTGACGGCCGGTTCGGCATCGGCGTCGTACAGCGGATACTGCAGGCGCGCGGCCGGGAACACGACTTCGTTCAGGGTCGGGCTGTAATAGGCGTTGACGGTCTGCGGCGACATGCTCCAGGCGGCGCGGTCGACCGGTTTGCCCAGCTTGGCGATGCTGTACTGGTGGCCGAATTCGCGCGCGCGCAGCACGTTGCCGACCAGGTCGCCCTTGTCGATTGCCAAGCTCGAGTAATCGCGCCACTTGTCCGGGTAGCCGATCTTCGCCTTCATCTTCGACAGTTTCAACTGCGCCTGCTTCTTGGTGTCCTCGCTCATCCAGTCAAGGGTCTGGATGCCTTCGCGGAAGGCGATCACGAAATTCTTCACCATCGCTTCGACCTGCTGCTTGCGCTCCGCCGGGAAGTGCTTCTCGACATAGACCTTGCCGACGATTTCGGCGAGGTCGCGGTTGACCTGGGCAATGGCGAGTTTTTCGATCGTGCGGTTTTCCCTGGCGCCCGACAGCACGGCGCCGCGGAAGGCGAAGCTCTCGTCCACAAAAGGCTGCGACAGGTAGGACGCATAGCTGCTGAGCAGGCGGAATTCGAAATACGGTTTCCACACCTCGAGCGGCGTGCTGGCGATCAGCTTGTCCAGGCCGGCCAGGTAGCTCGGCTGGTTGACGATCAGCGAGTCAACCTTGCCGTGCACGCCCGTTCCCCTGGCAAAGGCAGTCCAGTCGAAATTCGGCATCAAGGCCTTCAACTGCGCGTACGACAGCTTGTTGTAGCGCTTGACCGGGTCGCGGTTTTCGACGGCGCTCCACTGGATGCGCGCGATCTCCGTTTCCAGGGCGACGACCTGCGCAGCCTTGGCAGCAGCATCCGTGTGGCCGGCCAGCGCCAGCATCTTTTCGATGTGGGCCTGGTACTTGCCGGCGATGTCTTTCAGGCGCGCGTCGTCCTGCAGGTAGTAATCGCGGTTCGGCAGGCCCAGGCCCGACTGGCCGATGCCCACGATCAGGCGGGTCGAATCGCGGTTGTCCTGGCCCACATACATGTCGAGCGGCGCGCCGGCGCCGATGCGCGCGAAGTGCGCGCTCAAGGCGGCGATGCCCTGCTTGTCCTTCAGCGCATTCACGCGCGCCAGTTCCTTCTTCAAAGGCGCCAGGCCCAGCGCATCGCGGCGCGCCTGGTCGATGTAGCTGCTGTAGTAGTCGCCCATCTTCTGCGCCTGAGATCCAGGCTTGGCGCCCTTCGCCGCCGCGGCGCCTTCGATGATGGCGCGGACCTGGCCCTCGACCTTGTCCTGGGCGACGTTGAAGGCGCCCCAGCTCGAACGGTCGGACGGGATGTCGACGTCTTTCAGCCATTTGCCCTGGCTGTAACGGAAGAAGTCGTCCTGTGCGCGCACGCCGGTATCGACCGCCGCGACGTCGACGCCGGAGACGGCAGTGGCGGGAGGTGCGGCGACCGCGTGGGAGGCGACGGCGAACAGCCCGGCGATCAGGGTGCTGCACAAAGTGGGCTTCATGGTGTCTCCGGCTTGGAATGGTTGTGAACCGGAGGATGCTAATCCAAATGGCAGAGCCTGCCAAGAGCGGCCGGCGCCGGCGCCGCTTCCCGCGTGCGTCGGGGTTCGATACCCCGATGCTATACTCAAATCACGCGACGATCGGCATGCAGATGCACCGAGGCGCACAGCCGGGTCGCGCTGGTGGAAGCTCGATTCATCCGTATGCGATCGCCGGTCGATATCTGTTGCGCTCGATCTCCAGCCTGTTCGGGCGGGATCGAACATCATTCACGATTCATACTATTGACAGGGGGTAGCATGCCAACAACCTGGATTATCACGGCCAACGCCGGCCGGGCACGATTCTTTTCCGAGAACGATCCAGCAGAACCACTCAAGGAACTGCAAGATATGGTGAACAGCGGCGCGCGCACGCGCACCCAGGAAACCGAGACCGACAGGCTGGGACCGAAGGCGGCGGGCAGTAGCAGCCACAGCATCGGCAGCGCCCAGAGCGGCGCGGCGGTTCACAACAATGCCCCGAGCGGTGGCGCTTCCGGCGCCCCGACCTCGATGTACGAGCCGAACCAGACGCCTGCCGAACACGAAACCGAGCTGTTCGCGAAAGACATCTCGAAATTCCTGATGAAATCCCATCAGGAAGGACTGTTCGACCGCATCGTGCTGTCGGCCTCGCCGCAATTTCTCGGCTCGCTGCGCGCCAACTTCGATCCGCACCTGAAGCCGCTGATCAAGACGGAATTCAACAAGGACTACACGCACGTCGCTCCCCACCAGCTGCGCGACCAGCTACAGGCACAACAGGCCAAGTCGGAAGGCTGACGCCCGGCCAGGCTGTTGTCCATGACGCCAACCGCTGCCGGTTGGCGTTTTTTTTCGCCCGCTTGTTCCGTTGTCCTACCGCCACGTTGAAAACTAAATGCTGGCCAATTGTGTAATTTTTCGCGACCGCGTTCACATTAAATGCAAGAATCAGTGAGATTTCCACACGGAAATACCATTCATTCATTCATCCCATTCCAGGGATTGCAAGGTCGTCCATGAACCTGAACAACTATAAAATCCGCACCCTCCTCATTGCCGGCTTCGGCACGGTCCTGGCATTGATGCTGGTGCTGGTCGGCGTCAGCCTGGCGCAGAACCATAAAATCGGTGCCCTGAATACGCGCCTCCTCGGCGAAAGCACGGCCCATACCGACCGCCTGGATGAGTGGCTGTCGATTATCGAAGTCAATGCCACGCGCACGCTGGCGGTCGCCAAACTGGCCGACCCGGAAACCGAAAAATTATTCATGGATGCAATGGCGGCCTCGTCGAAACGGGCCGACGTGCTGCAGGCGGCCACCAAGGAAACGGTTGCCGGCGACCCGGCCGCCAACGCCTTGTTTGCGGAAATCCTCACCACGCGTGAAGCCTATCGCGACGCGCGCAAGAAGGCATTCAAGCACAAGGCCGATGGCGAGGTCGAGGCCGCCGCGAAGTTCTTCGAGGCGGACATGGTGCCGAAAGTACGCAATTACGTCGACAGCGTGCGCCGCCTGGTGGCTTACCAGAAGACGGCGATGAGCGCCGACGGCGCGGCGATTACCGGCGCCTTCGAGTCGGCGCGCCATATCCAGCTTGGCTTGTCGGCAGTTGCGCTGCTGGCCGGAATTGCGTTCGCCACCTTCATCGGCCGTGCGATTGCGCTGCCGGTGCGCGCGGCACTGGTAGTGGCGCAGACGGTCGCCAAAGGCGACCTGAGCAGCCACATCGAAGCCGGGGGCGCCAGCGAGACCGGCGCACTGATGGGTGCGCTCAAGGAAATGAACGAGAATCTGGTCGGCATCGTCGGCCAGGTCCGCAGCGGCACCGAAACGATCGCCAGGGCGGCCGACGAAATCTCGGCCGGCAATTTGGAACTGTCGGCGCGTACCGAGCAGCAGGCCAGTTCGCTGGAAGAGACCGCTTCCTCGATGGAAGAGCTGACCTCGACCGTCCGCCAGAATGCCGACAATGCCCGCGAGGCCAATGCACTGGCGCAATCGGCGTCCAGCGTGGCCGGCCGCGGCGGCGCCACCGTCGAGCGCGTGGTGCAGACGATGGACGCGATCACCACGTCCTCGAAGAAAATCGTCGACATCATCGCCGTCATCGACGGCATTGCTTTCCAGACGAATATCCTGGCCCTGAATGCGGCCGTCGAAGCGGCGCGCGCCGGCGAGCAGGGCCGCGGCTTTGCCGTCGTCGCCTCCGAAGTGCGCACCCTGGCCGGACGGTCGGCCAGCGCCGCCAAGGAAATCAAGTCCCTGATCGGCGACTCGGTCGACAAGGTGGAAGAAGGCAGCCGCCTCGTGTCGGAAGCCGGCGCGACGATGCAGGAAATCGTCGCGAGCATCAGCCGCGTGACCACGATCATGTCGGACATCGCCTTGGCCAGCCAGGAACAATCGGTCGGCATCGAGCAGGTGAACGAGGCGATCACGCAGATGGACCAGGTCACGCAGCAGAATGCGGCGCTGGTGGAGGAAGCGGCCGCCGCATCGGAAGCGATGCGCGAGCAGGCATATGCACTGTCGCAGGTGGTCTCGACCTTCCGCTTCGACAAACTTGACGCCAGCCCGGCCGCTGCGGGGGCCGGAAAAGCAAGGACCGGCGAACGCGAGAGCCTGGCCCTGCGCTACGCGGCATGACCGTGATCAAGGACCTGAAACCGAAGGCTCCGGCGGCGTCATCAAGCAGGGAACGAAGGTCAGGAATATCCGCCTGGTCGACGGCGACCACGATATCGACTGCAGGATCGACGGCTTCGGGGCGATGAGCCTGAAATCGGAATTCGTTCGCAAGGTGTGAACGGCGGCCTGAGCGAACAAAAACACCAGCCCTCGGCCGGTGTTTTTTTTCCGCGCCGGTTCAGTAGCTGCGGCCGGTAGTGCCGGTGCTGGTGCCGGTGGTGCCGGTGGTGCCCGAGGTGCCGCTGGTGCCAGTAGTGCCGCTGGTGCCGCTGGTGCCAGTCGTGCCCGAGGTGCCGCTGGTGCCAGTCGTGCCCGAGGTGCCGCTGGTGCCGACGCCCTTGGCGCCGCCGCCCGTCCCCGTTGCGCCGCTGCCGCCTGTCTCGGTGCTCGTGCCGGAACTGCCTTCCATGCCGGAGGCGCCGCTGGTGCTGCCGCCCGTGCCTACGCCCTTGGCGCCGCCGGCCGTGCCCATCGCACCGCTACTGCCCATCTCGCCGCTCGTCGCCGCGCCGCCGCTTGTGCCAGTTGTGCCGCTTGTGCCGCTTGTGCCGCTTGTACCACTGGTGCTGCTGTCGGCGCCGCTGGTGGCGCCGGTGCCCGCTGCGCCGCTCGCGCTGCCGGCCGTACCGCTGGAGCCGGTCGCACTGCTGCTGCTCGAGCCGCTCTGGCCGGACTTGCTCTTCTTCTGCTTCTTCTTGCTCTTGCTGGTGTCGCTGGTCCTACTCTGATCGCTTGCCTGCGCACCTGCGCTGCCACTCGTCTGGGCGCTGGCGTTGAACGACAGGCTCAGCGCGGCCGCGACCGAGGCGCCAAGCAGTGTTTTAACTAGTTTATGCATTTTCATGTCTTTCTCCTAATATCCTGGGGGCTAAAAAACTCAACAATATCAATGACATGCGAGACAGGCGAGTGTAGGGAGGTCGACACGGGGGCAGCGCACGCTAGCCCTCTGGAAAGTAAAAACCGGCGTTCAGGGACGCGTTACCGCCTGCGCCGCGAGGGTGCCGAGCTGCGTGTAGAGCGGCAAGACATTGCCCTTGTCGTCAGGATAAACACGGTTCGACAGGAAGACATAAAAGCTGCCCGAGGCGGGATCGATCCACAGCACGCAGCCGGTAAAACCCATGTGGCCGTAACTGCCCAGCGGGAACAGGGTTCCGCGCGGACGCTGTGCGAACGGGGAATCGATGTCCATGCCCATGCCACGCAAGGCGCTCATGCCAGGCGGAGTCTGCCTTGTGGCCAGCAGGCGCACGCTTGCCTGCGACAGCACCCTGACGCCATCGAGCTCGCCCCCTTGCACCAGCATGCGCGCATAGCGGGCAATGTCGTGCACGGTGCTGAACACGCCGGCCGACCCGGCCACGCCGCCCATCCGGCGCACCGTCGGGTCGTGCACCACGCCTTGCAGGGTGGCGCCCGCGGGCACGTCGCCGTGCGGCGCGGCCGGGCCGCCGGCCGGCGCCTGGTGCGTCGGCGCGATGCGCTGCGCGGGCAGGCGCCTTAGCGGCAGGTAACCGGTGTGCGTCATGCCAAGGGGCAGGAAGATACGCTGCCGGGCGAACTCGTCGATCGGCATGCCGGACACACGCCGCACCAGCTCGCCGAGCAGCACGTAATTGACGTCGGAATAGGTAAACAAGCTGCCCGGCGCCTGCTTCAGGGGCTGGGCACAGGCCAGCGCCACGGCGGCGGCAGCGCCGCTCCAGGGCGGGCCATTCGGCTCGATGCTGGCGCGCAGCCCGGCGGGCAGGCCGGAAGTATGCGTCAGCAGGTGGCGGATCGTGATCGCGTCGCGGCCAGCCCCGGCGCACTCGGGGATATACCGGACGACGCTCGCCTCCAGATCGAGCTTGCCGTCCTCGTGCAGCAGCAGGATGGCCGGCGCCGTGGCCAGCACCTTCGACAGCGAGGCCGCATCGAAGACGGTATCGACCATGGTGCGCGGCGCATCGGGCGCATGGGTGAGGCGACCGTAGGCCCGTTGATAGATGGCGCCGCCGCGCTCGAGGTAGAACACGGCGCCCGGGGTCTGGCGATCGGCGATGGCGGCTGCGACGGCGGCGTCGATGCGCGCGAACTGGCTGCCGTCGAGTTTCGCAGGCGGGCTGGCGCAGCCGGTGGCAAGCAGCGCCAGACCGGCGCCGGCGCCGGCGAGAATAAGCTTCCTTGTTTGACGACGCATGGGGAACCCTGGAACGAGCAGACGCCCATCATAGGCAAGCGATTGCCGGTGGTCAATGGTGTGGCCAAGCCGCTTTTTGCGAGCCGGGCAGCGGGAAAAAACCCTTCGGCGTATCATGCGGTTCATGATTCCCTTCTCCATACTCGACCTCTCGCCGATCGCCGAAGGCAGCGATGCGCGCACTTCTTTCCAGCGTTCACTCGACCTTGCCCAGCATGGCGAACGCTGGGGCTATAACCGTTTCTGGCTGGCAGAGCACCATGGCATGCCGGGCATCGCCAGCGCCGCCACCTCGGTCCTGATGGGCTATGTGGCGGCCGGCACCGAGCGTATCCGCGTCGGCGCCGGCGGCATCATGCTGCCGAACCACTCGCCGCTGGTGATCGCCGAGCAGTTCGGCACCCTCGAATCGCTGTTTCCGGGGCGCATAGACCTGGGCCTCGGCCGCGCCCCGGGTTCCGATCACGTCACCGCGCGCGCCCTGCGCCGCAACCTGTCCTCGGACGCCGACGAATTCCCGCAGGACGTCCTCGAGCTGATGGATTATTTTGCCGAATCTCCGCGGCGCCAGGTGACGGCCGTGCCGGGCGCGGGTTTGAACGTGCCGCTGTGGATCCTCGGTTCCAGCCTGTTCGGCGCCCAGCTCGCCGCCCACCTCGGCCTGCCCTACGCTTTTGCCTCGCATTTCGCGCCGCAGATGATGATGCAGGCGGTCGAGATGTACCGCGCCAACTTCAAGCCTTCGAGCCAGCTCGACAAGCCCTATGTCATGCTCGGTTTTAACGTCTTCGCGGCCGACACGGATGAGGAAGCGCAGTTCCAGGCGACCTCGATGCAGCAGGCCTTTGTCAATCTGCGCAGCGGCCGCCCGGCGCGGCTGCAGCCGCCGGTGCGCGGCTATCTCGACATCCTTGCACCGGAAGAACGGGCGATGCTCGACAGCGTGCTGTCGTGCTCGGCAATCGGCGCCCCGGCAACCGTGGCGGCGCAGATGAAAGCCTTCATCGCCCACACCCGGCCCGACGAGCTGATGATCACCTCCCAGATCTTCGACCACGCCGCGCGCCTGCGTTCCTACGAAATCACGGCCCAGCTGCGCGAGCCGGCCTGAGGTGGAGTCGGGACTCCGCCCTGCGAGTGGGCCAGGGCGGGGAATGCCGCGCAGGCGAGCATGGACGAGGTAGCGAAGGAACGGGCGACACATCGGGCGAGCTGGCTGAATTGCATGCAAAGCTCCCTTAAAAGTTGTTAATCTTCCGTCATTGTGGCGCAAAAGCCGTGCATCCACTGCAAAGATGCCGAAATCAGGGTATCATCGATGTTCTTGAACCTGCGTAAGGATGCTCTCAATGAACCAGCGACGCTCTTTCCTCAAAAGCACTGTTGCACTCGCTTCCGTGGTTGCCGTTCCCGGCCTGGCAAATGCTGCCCAGCCCGCGCGAGGCGAACGTATCCTGCGTCTGTACAACACGCATACTGGTGAAAGCCTGAAGAGCGTTTTTTGGGCCGAGGGCCAGTTCATTCCTGACGCACTGCAAGACATCAACAAAGTGCTGCGCGATCATCGCAACAATAAAATCGCGCCCATCGATCCTCAACTGCTGGTGCTGCTCGACGACGTCAGCGGCAAGTTCGGCGACGTCCAGCTGCATGTCATTTCGGGCTACCGCTCGCCGGAATCGAACAGCAAAATGTCGTTCAAGGGCAGCGGTGTTGCCAAGCACAGCATGCACATGGACGGCAAGGCCATCGACATCCGCGTGCCGGGCAAGAACCTGGTGCACGTGCACAAGGCAGCCATGGCCGCGCGCGGCGGCGGCGTCGGGTATTACGCCGACTCGCAGTTCGTGCACATGGACACCGGCCGGGTCCGCTACTGGTGAGCGCCATGCGCTCGCTGCTGCGCGGCTCCCTACTCAGTTTCACCTGCGCCATGGCCGCCGTTTCAACGGCCGCGATGGCGCAGCCGTCTCCGATCGCCACCGTCAAGGTGACCAGCACACGCGACCCGGTTGACAAATCCTACCGCAAGATGATCCAGGGCATGGAACGCTTCGAACGCGAGCGTGCGCTGGCGCCTGGCGCCAGCCTGCGCTTCCGCGTGCTGCCGCGTACCCCGGAGGTCAGGATGGAAGGCATTACCCTGCGCGTGGCCGGGGACACGGTCACGCTGCCGGTGCCCGTTGCCGCCGACAACAGCTTCGTGCTTCCGCGCGACGAGCTGGCGCTGCGCGAAGACGCGGCCGTGCTCGCGAACCGCAAAACCACCAGCATGACCTGGCGCGCCGCCGTCACCACGCCCGGCTTGCAGCCCGGCACTAGGCGCCTGGGCGACCTGCGCCTGGAATGCCGGGTCGGCGTCGAGGCGGGACTGGTGTCGAACAGTTCGCCCCTGCTCAGCTGGATCTCGGATGCCTTGACCAGTCCCGAGCAGGTCTGCACCAGCCCGAATGGCAACTACCTGTTCTTCGCCGAGCGCCCGATTTTCTCGGTGCGCCTGCGCTCCGGCAGCCGGGTCGAGGAACTGCCGTTCAAGATGCTCTGGCACGGCGGCGAAAAAACCCCGGCCGACCTGCCCTTCTGCGATTGCCAGGTACTGCTCGACCGCACCTACTTCGCGCCGCTCTGGGATACCAGCTGGCCCGACGACACGATCCTCGAGTTCGAGTACATGACCGATCCGCCCGCAGCCGCGCCCGCGCCGGAGCTGACTTCATGAAAACTTCCGCCTTCTTGCTGGCCGCCCTGCTGCTCGCCGGCTGCGCCACCGGTCCGGCCCCGCTCGGCACCCAGGTCGCGGCCGAACGGCTTGCCGCCACGGTGCTGACCGGCCGCACCACCAAGGCCGAGTTGCTGGCCGCTTTCGGCCCCACCAAATCGGTCGTCTTCGACAGCCGCTTCGAGGTCTGGGTCTACCAGACGCCCGTGGGCGGCGGCCGTTTTGCCGAGTACGTGGTCCTGATCGATCCCCAGGGCGTGGTCACCAAGACCCGCCAGCGCGCCCCGAGCGCTCCGTAAGCGCAGGCTGCGGCGCTCTTGCCGCGCCGAAGCGTGCGCGGCTCGTTCAAGATCGCTGGCAGTATCGCCACAGGGAGTCTCGAATCCTGTGGAGGCCTGACATGCTGGTCGATCGCGCAAGGATGTTCTTGCTGTCGCTATTGTTTCTGCTCGTCAGTTGCGGCGGCGGAGGCGGCGATCCGGGCAGCCCGGCACCGCCGGCGCCGCCGGGCGCCACTACCGGCTCCCTGCAAATCGTCGTCAGTGCGCTGCCGGCCGGTACGAATGGCGCCGTGCGCGTCACTGGTCCGAACAATTTCGCGCAGGATGTCACCGCCACCCAAGTCCTGAACAACCTGGCGCCCGGCTCCTACAGTGTAGCGGCCACCAGCGTCAGCGTCGGCAACGCCGTCTACACCCCCGCCCCGGCCACCCAGAGCGTCCTCGTCAGCGCCGGCGCCACGGCCAGCGCCACCGTCGCCTACGGCGCCCCGGCCCTGACCCTGGCCTTGCAGGATATCGGCCCTGCCTTCACCAACCCGACTTTCGTCACCGCCCCGCCGGGCGACGAGCGCCTGTTCGTCGTCGAGCGGCGCGGCGCGATTCGCATCGTGCGCGGCGGCGCCACCCTCACCCAGCCCTGGCTCGACATCAGCGCGAATGTCTTCACCGGGGGCGAAGGCGGCCTGCTGTCGATGGCCTTCGATCCGAATTTCGCCAGCAACGGTTATTTCTATGTGTATTACACGGACCTGGCCCAGAATATCGTGGTCGAGCGCTACGGCGCGTCGCCGTCGCCGAACCTGGCCGACCCGACTTCAGGCTTGACCATCCTGCGCATTCCGCACCCGCAGTTCCAGAACCATTTCGGCGGCCTGGTCAGCTTCGGGCCCGACGGCTTGCTGTACGCCGCGACGGGCGACGGCGGCGGCGCGGGCGACCCCTTCAACAACGCCCAGAACCCCGCTTCGCTGCTCGGCAAGATGCTGCGGGTCGACGTGCGCGGCGCCACCCTGGCCCGGCCCTACACCATCCCGCCCGATAATCCCTTCGTGAACCAGGCCGGACGGCGCGCCGAGATCTGGGCTGCCGGCCTGCGCAACCCCTGGCGTTTCGCCTTCGACGGCGAGCAACTGTATCTGGCAGACGTTGGCCAGGACGCACGCGAGGAAGTGAACATCGCCGCGCTGTCCCAGGGCGGCCTGAACTACGGCTGGGACATCATGGAAGGCACAACCTGTTTCGGCGCCGCCACCTGCGACCGCACCGGCTTGACCCTGCCCGCGTTCGAGTACGAGCATGGCGCGAATGAGGTCAACGGTTGCTCGATTACCGGCGGCTATGTGTACCGCGGCACGGCCATCCCCGAACTAACGGGACGCTATTTCTATTCCGATTTTTGCCGCGGGTTCATCAAGAGTTTCCTGGCCACCGGCGCCGGCGTCGTCGAACAGCGCGACTGGGGCTTGAGCGGAGCCGGCCAGGTGGTCTCGTTCGGGCGCGACGGCGCGGGTGAATTGCTGGTGGTAAGCGCGGGTGGCCAGGTTTTCCGGATTGTGCGCGGCGCCCGATAGCGGCGCCCGTTAGCGGTGCGGGGCCCCAAGCTTGGTAGAATTGGCGCATGGCCCGCCTACACCTCGACTTCCCCGAAGACCAGTACTGCTACTCCACGCCGCTGACGGTGCGCGTGACCGACATCAACGCCGCCAACCACCTCGGCAACGACTCGATGATCTCGATGATCTCCGAGGCGCGCGCGCTGTTCCTGTTCGAGTTCGGCGTCGCCGAAACCGAGCGCGACGGCACCGGCATCATCGTCACCGATCTGGCCACCACCTATCGCGCCGAGGCGCACGCACGCGACGAGCTGCTGTTCGAAGTCGGCGTGATGGACTTCAACAAGTACGGCGGCGACATTACCTTCCGCGTCACCCGCCCGCGCGACAAGACCCTGGTCGCCATGGCCAAGTCCGGCTTCGTGTTTTACAACTACAAGAGCAGCCAGGTGGTCGCGATGCCGGAGGACTTCCGTGGGAAGTTTGAACGCGTCAACTGGATCGACTGAGAGCGCCTAAAAAAATAGCTGGAACTTAATCGTCATCTCGGCGGAATATGCTTGAGATGACGACCATGACCCTCACGCCGACCACCCCTGACGACGAACTGCTGCGCCTGATGCGCAGCGGCGATGCGCACGCCTTTGCCGCGCTCTACCGGCGCCACCAGGGACCGCTCTACCGCTTCGCCCTGCTGCGCTGCGGTTCCGGCGACACGGCCGCTGACATCGTGCAGGAAGCGTTCATGGGCCTGCTGAGCGGGCGCCTTGCCTTCGACCCCTTGCGCGGCTCCCTGCCGAATTTCCTGTTCGGTGTGGCGCGCCTCCTGATCCTCAAGCACGAAGCGCCGCGGCGGCGCGAAACCGCACTGCCCGACCCGGACGAAGACGGCGAACTGGACGAGCCCGATCTTGACGCCTGTCCACTGGCGCAGGTGTTGGCCGACGAGACGGCCGAAGCGGTCCGGCGCGCGCTGGCACGCCTGGCGCCGCATTACCGCGACGCCGTCATCCTCTACGAAATGCAGGGCCTGTCCTATCTCGAGATCGCCGCGATCTGCGCGGTCGACATCGGCACCGTGCGCTCGCGCCTGGCGCGCGGCCGCGCCCTGCTCGCAAAAATCCTGCATGCCCACGCCTCGGCTGCCTGACAAGGAATGACCATGACCACCGATTATCCCGACCTCGATGCCCGCCTGGGCGCCCTGCGCAGTGCGCTCGCCGGCCTCGACACCCCGCGCTGCGTCGAAAAGGAACTGATGCAGGCCTTTGCCGCCAGCAAGGCACGCAAGCCCTGGTACCGGCGCCTGAACCTGCCGGAGTGGCTGGCCGCCGGGGCCGGCTCTTTCGCCGCCGCCGCCGTGCTGGGGCTGCTGCTGTTGCCGCCACGCCTGGCCGGCGACCTGAACGGGGCGCAGCCTCTGCTGCGTTTCGACGACGGCGCCGCCTTTGTCGCGCTCGACGGGCTTGACGGATTTGACCGCCTTGACCGTGAAGCCGAGCCACGCCTGGTCGAAGCCGAAGTGCCGCGCACGATGCTGGCCGCGCTCGGGGTGCCGGTGACGCCGGAAAACGCCGGCGAGCGGGTGCTTGCCGAAATACTGGTCGGCGCCAGCGGGGAACCGCTTGCACTGCGCCTGAGTTCGACCGATTGATTCATCCAGACCACTGTCACCCTAACGAGGACCACATGAAAACCAACCATTTGCTGCTGACCGCCCTGCTTGCCTGCTTCCTGTCGCCGGCGCTTGCCGGGGACGAATTCGCCGCACCGGAAGCGGCGGCGCGTGCCGGCCTGGAAGCCGATGCGCCCCATCCGCGCGAAGGTTTGCGCATCATGCACCGTCGTCATGCCCAGCCGGTCAAGAACGCGCCCTACAGCGCCCAGGCCGTGTCCGAGCGCCTGCAGCAACTGCCCGACGGTAACCAGATCGAGCGTCGCACCAGCAGCGCCAGCTTCCGCGACAGCGCGGGCCGCACCCGTACCGAAGTGCGCAGCACGAGCGGCGAGGTGCAGCTGGTGACGATCAACGACCCGGTGGCGAACTCGACCTGGATCCTGACGCCGCGCACCCGCAGCGCGCAAAAGCTGCCGTCGCACGCCGACATCGCACGCACCGCCGACATGGCGCGCAGCGCAGGCGCCGCCGCGCGCGTGCGGGTCGAAGAACTGCGCAAGGAAGGCCGCCTGCCGCGCCTCGAGCGCGAGCTCATCGTCGAACGCAAGGCGCGCGAGCAGGCCGACGTCCATGTCGAACGCGACAGCGACGGCCGCCACGAAACCGTGCGCGTGATCCGCCTCCCGCGCGGCGCCGGACCCGGTGCAGCCGGGCCCGGCGTGCACCCGGCGCCGCATGCCGGTCCCCACATCGGAGCGCATTTTGGCCCGCAGCTGGGCGCCATCGTTGCAAATGCGGTGGGCGACTTGAAATGGGCGGCCAAGGCGGTCAAGCGCGACCTGGGCACGCGCGACTTCGATGGCGTGCGCGCCGAGGGCAAGATGCGCAGCTACGAAATCCCGGCCGGCGAAGTCGGCAACCGCAATCCGATCGTGGTCGCGGACGAGAGCTGGTACTCGCCGGAACTGCAGGTGACCGTGTATTCGAAGCACAGCGACCCGCGCAGCGGCGACTATGTCTACCGCCTCGAAGGCCTGAAGCGCGGCGAACCCGACGCCGCGCTGTTCAAGGTGCCGTCGGATTACAAGGTCAACGAGATTGGTGCAATGCGGGGCGAAATGCGCCGTGAACTGCGCCGCGAATTGGGCGCGCCCGGCAAGAACGACGAGCAGAAATAAACCATGCCGCCCTCGGGCGGCATGGTATTAGCGCTGCTTGCTAGCGCCGCGCGGCGCGCTCGCGCGGCAGGATCGCCGAATAGAACCAGTCGTCGATCATGCGTTTTTCGTGACGCAGCGAATCGCTGTCGGTATGGCGGCTGATGCGGTCCAGGAAGCCCATGTCGCTCAGCTGCACCTCACCGCTGCGCAACACCTGGCCGTTCTGTTCGACGGCGAAGCGCAGGTCGACGCGCGGCCAGTCGACGCCATTGCTCTTGATGATGCGCAGGTCGCGCGGCCCACCCGGATACTCGCGCCCGGCAAGGTCGACGTCCAGCACCTCGATGCGCAGATTCTGGCCTGGCGGCAATTGCGCGCCCAGCTTGGCGAAGTGCCTGGTCAAATCCTTCAGTACATCTTCCCGGTCCCAGGTTGCGAACGGCAAGTCCGAGAAACGTTCGGGCTGGACATAATTCACGGTCACATCGGCCGAGGCGGCGCCCGCCGCCAGTGCCAGCAGGCCACCCAGGGCCAGTTTTTGAAGCACGTTGTTCATGGCGATTCCTTCTCTCTGGCTATCCATCTCTGCGTCGAACATGGTGTCCACGCCCATGTGGTGAATATACGCGCGTTTACAAGGTGCTGCTGTCTCCGCCAGGTAAATCCTGTATCGCTTTGTTAGTCCTCGCACAGCCGCGCTCACCCGCTCAGCCCAGAATGGCGGAAAGGAGGTGTCTCGTGCCAGAAGGACCGTCGTTGTTTATCTTGAAGGAAGAAACCGCCCGCTTTGTCGGCCAGCAGATCGTCGAAGCCGGTGGCAACACAGGCACGCTCGACCCGACGCGCCTGCTGGGCCAGAGCATCGTTTCGCTGCGCACCTGGGGCAAGCATTTCCTCATCGAATTGCCGAACATGGCGATCCGCATCCATTTTTTACTCTTCGGCACCTACCGCATCAACGAGCAGCGCGATGGCAAGCCGCCGCGTCTCTACCTGCGCACCGCCGAAGGCGACGAGCTGAATTTCTATGCCTGCTCGGTGCGCGAAGTGGAAGGCGATCTCGACATCGTGTACGACTTCAGCGCCGACGTCATGAGCGAGACCTGGGATCCGGTGCGCGCGCGCAAGAAACTGCGCGCCCAGCCTGACTTGCTGGCCTGCGACGCCCTGCTCGACCAGAACATTTTTTCCGGCGTGGGCAACATCATCAAGAACGAGGTGCTGTTCCGGATCCGCGTGCACCCCGCCTCGACGATGGGCGCGCTGCCGGCGCCGAAACTGCGGGCACTGGTCGACGAGGCACGCCAGTACAGCTTCGACTTCCTGAAATGGAAAAGGCAGTACGTGCTCAAGCAGCATTGGCTGGCCCATGCAAAGAAAATCTGTCCGCGCTGCGACCTCCCTTTCAGTAAAGCCCACCTGGGCCATACCAATCGCCGCAGTTTTTTCTGCGAAAACTGCCAGAAACGCTACGATTGAGTCATTCCCCCAACACTTATTTAACAGTTGCTGGATGAGGGGCTCTGTTGCTTGTTGTTAATGCAGGGATGCCGTACTACAATGAATTTTCCTACAGGAATCGTAGGAATTTTCCTCTTTTACGGTAACGGAAACAACATGTCCTTCCTGTCCCCTGCCACGCCCAAGCTCGCTCCATGGAAAGTCCTACTTGTCGACGACGAGCCGGACATCCACCACATCACGAAGCTGACGCTGACCCGCTTCCGCCTCGATGGCCGCGCGCTGAGCTTCCTGCATGCCTACAGCGGGGCCGAGGCAAAGGAAATCCTGAGCCGCGAGAGCGACATCGCACTGGTATTCCTGGACGTGGTGATGGAACGCGAAGACAGTGGCCTGGAAGTGGCGCGCTGGATGCGCCAGGAGCTGGGCAACAGCGTGAGCCGCATCGTGCTGCGTACCGGGCAGCCGGGCCAGGCGCCGGAAGAGCGCGTGATCGTCGACTACGACATCAACGATTACAAGGAAAAGACCGAACTCGACCGTACCAAGCTGTTCACCACCACCTTCGCCGCGCTGCGCGCCTACCGCGACATCATGAAGGTCGAGGAAGCCCGCCGCGTCCAGCAGAACTACCGCGAAGGCCTCGAGCGCGTGCTGGCCGCCTCCTCGCACCTGTTCAAGCAGCGCAACCTGAAGGACTTCGCCAGCGGCCTGCTGCAGCAAGTCGTGGCCCTGCTGCGCCTCGAGCAAAGCATGCTGCTGCGCCTGAAAGGCGCAAGCATGATCACCGGCGAGAGCCAGTACGAAGTGCTGGCAAAGATCGGCGACTTCGGCGGCCAGGGCATCGAGGCCGGCCTGTTGGCGCAGCTGGACGAAGCGCGCCATAACCGCATCTCCAAGCTCTACGGCGACACCTATGTCGGCTATTTCCCGAACAACCACAGCGGCAAGGCCTCGCTGCTGGTGCTGCAGGGTGTCGAGGAAATCTCCGACATCGATGCGCAACTGCTGGAAGTGTTCTGTTCGGGCGTGGCGATCGCTTTCGATAACATCCTGCTGAACCAGGAAATCACCGACACCCAGGCCGAACTGATCCTGCGCCTGGGCGATGTGGTCGAATCGCGCTCGAACGAAGCGGGCAACCACGTGCGCCGCATGTCCCAGGTCTGCCACCTGCTGGCCGAGGCCTCCGGCATGCCGGAATGCGAAACCGCGACCCTGGTGCACGCCGCGCCGATGCACGACATCGGCAAGATCGCCACCCCCGACGCCGTGCTCCTGAAACCGGGCCGCCTGACGCCCGAGGAATGGGAAATCATGAAGCAGCACCCGACGGTGGGCCTGCAGATCCTGGACGGCTCGAGCCGCCCGATTCTGAAAGCCGCCGCCGTGATCGCGCACCAGCACCACGAAAAATACGACGGCACCGGCTATCCGCAAGGGCTGAAGGGCGAAGCGATCCACCCGTATGCGCGCATCGTCGCCGTCGCGGACGTGTTCGACGCCCTCAGCCACGCCCGCTGCTACAAGGAAGCCTGGCCGGTGGACCAGGTCACCGACTACATGCGCGAAATCGCCGGCCACCACCTCGACCCGCTCTACGTCAACCTGCTCATCCAGAACATGGACAAGGCGCTGGAGATCAACCGGCAATGGCCGGACTGAACCGGTCATGCGGCACATCGCGCTTTTCGCTACGCTGATCGCGTGCGCGGTGCCTGCTCTTGGGCAACAGCTCCCCGTGCCCTCCCGCACGATGTACAAGTGCACGAATGGCAAGCTTGTCTCTTACTCGGACAAGCCTTGCCTGGGTGCGGAGCGACTGGTTGTGGTACCGACACGTGGGGTCAGCAAGCTGAGTGGTCAGGACCGGATCGGGCGCGACGTGCGCGAAGAGTATCGGCCGGAGGGCTTTGCCGAGGCGCTCAGGCCGATCAGCGGCATGAGCAACGCGCAGTTCGAAGTCTATCGCCGCCGGAGCCGTCTCAGTTCGGGCTCCCAAAGCGAATGCCGTCAGCTCGATCCGATGCTGCTACAGACCGAGGCAATAGAAGCGGCGGCAGACAAAACCAGCAAGCCAGCGGTTCAGCAACACTTGTTCATGCTGCGCAAACGCTACGTCGAGCTGGGCTGTTAAGAGCGTTTAACACCCTTTTGACGACCTCCGACCGGTGACGGTAGAAATGGTATCGCGTCCGCTTCGGACCGGCCGGAAGCGGACGATTAGAATAGTTCAGCGTACGAGCTTGTTACTTCTAAAAAAAGTAAGAGTTTTCAAGCGTTCTAAGCCCGGGGATTACGCCGCCGCCTTTTCCGGCCGCCGGCTGCGCGGGAAGCTCAGGTCGTAGCGTAGTCCCTGCCCCGGCGCACTGGTGGCGCGCACCGTGCCGCCCAGCGCTCCGGTCACCAGGTTGTAGAGGATGTGCGCCCCCAGCCCGCTGCCGCCGCTGCCGCGCTTGGTCGTGAAGAAGGGGTCGAACAGTTTCTCCAGGGTGTCCTGGTCCATGCCGGCGCCATCGTCGGCGTAGGTCAGCGTCACGATCTCGTTCGCCACCTCAGCCCGGATCGTGATCCTGCCCGCCTGCTCGTGCTCGAAGCCGTGCACCAGCGAGTTCATCACCATGTTGGTGACGATCTGCGATAAGGCGCCCGGATAGCTTTCCATCTGCACGTCCACCCCGCAATCGACCTCGACCTTCACCGGGCGGCCCTTGAGTTTCGGCTGCAGCGACAGCAGCACTTCCTTCAGGTAGCCGCACAGGTCGAAGCGGCGGATGTCGTCCGAGGACTGGTCCACCGCCACCTGCTTGAAGCTGCGTACCAGGGCCGCGGCGCGCTGGGTATTCGTGGTCATGATGCGCAGCGACTGGTCGACGATGTCGAGGAAACTGTCGAGGCTATCCTGGGTCATCTCGCCAGCAGCGAGCTCGGCGCGGGTCAGGCGCAGCTCTTCCACCAGGTGGCTGGTGGCGGTCACGCAGATGCCGAGCGGGGTGTTGATTTCGTGGGCGACGCCGGCCACCAGGCGGCCGAGCGAGGCCAGCTTTTCCTGGCGCACCAGTTCGCCCTGGGCCTGTTGCAGCTGGGTCAGCGCGCTGTTCAGGGCCGTGTTCTGCTGCTCCAGGCGCACGGTCCGCTCCTGCACCGCGCGTTCCAGGCGGTCCATGCTCTGCAGGCTTTGCAGCGCCACCGAGACGTGGTTGGCAATGACCGAGAACAGCGCCTGGTCTTCGTCGCTGTAGGTATGTTCGGGGGTGTAGCTCTGGATCACGATCGCGCCCAGCGGCAGGTGCTGCTGGTCGAGCAGCGGGCAACCCATCCAGTGCTCGGCCGCGCTGCCGGTACCGAAATTGCTATTCGCCGCGAAATCGGCGGCGGTCACGACCAGCGACCGGCGGTTGTGCAGGACCCAGGCCGTGGGCGATTGTTCGGGGGCGCCGAGATGCACCGGCTGGTTCAGGGCCGGGCTCTCATCGGATTCGTCGACGAAATACACGAAGCGCACCGCACCGGCGTCGCGGTCCCACAGCACTACGAAAAAATTCGCCGCATACATGATGCGGCCGAGCGCGCGGTGCACGGCGCGGATGAATTCGGTGATGTCGCTGCAGCTGGTCGAGGTCTGCCCGATTTCGAGCAGCAGCGACTGGACGGCTTCCAGCCGGTCGAGACGTTCCATGATTTCCCCAAGCATTAAATGCTAATTTAATTCCAAGGGGAAATACTAGCAGGCTAATTGCCGGAAAGCACGTGCCGTGCATGGGATTGTGGCGCGGGCGTCGCACCATGGTTGTGAAGGCTCAGCGCGGCGCCTTGAAACCGTTCTCGACCCAGGTCTCGGCCGAGCCGGGTGTCAGCTTGAAGGTCGGCGCCACGCGCACCTGGGCCAATTGCTCGCCCATCTGGTCGATCGCGGTCAACAGCGCATACGGATCGTCGTCATCGGGAACGATGTCGAGCGTCACTTTCAGTTCGCCTTCCTCGGTCGACACCACCGTGCTTTTATGCAGCATCGCGTGCAGGTGCTGCTCATGGCGGCGGATCACTTCCGAAGCCGTCTTGATCAGCGTATTGAAAGCGTTGACGTCGAGCGGTTTCGGGTTCTTCTTGTCGCGGCCCATGGTCCACGGACCGACCAGGGCCGGTTCCGCATGGCCGGCCTTGTACATCGCGACCGCCCAGCCCTCGTCGTCGTCGTTCTTGATCACGCGTGCGGTCCAGCCATTGCCTTGCCACAAGCGTGGTTCCTGGACCTCGGTGTCTGCAGCATCGTCACCCGTATCCAGGTCACCTGTTTCTTCGTTCATCGCTCGCTTCTTTTATCCGCCGGGCTTGCCGCCCAAAGAACAGATGATATTTGAAATTGCGCGTGCAAAGCGATAGCAAACAAATAATAAAATGAATTCGGCCGGCCTTACACCCGCATGTTGGGCATCCCCGGCGGAAGCACGGGCGGCGGCAAGGGCGTGCGCAGCGGATCGATGTTCGACTGCCTTGGCGCCTGGCGATTGAACGGATTGATGATGATCGGCGGAATGGTTGGCGGCGCCGATGGCGGACCCTTCGGGCCACCGCCGGCCAGGGACGATGATCCATGCATGGGAAGCCTCCTGATGACAGAGCAGGCTGTCAGTATAGGCGGCGAACTGCGCATTACAAGGTCGAAAACACAGCAGTGAGGGGCCACATCCGGCGCGCATTCGTCGGCCCCGGCTCCACTCCGGCCCGCCAAACACGCCGCCCGTCGCATGCGGCTGGCCCGGCGCAATGCTGCGGCCTACAGTGGCGGCATCCACCCACCACCTTCGGAACCTGCCATGAAAAAGATCGCGCCCTACCTCATCCTGATCCTCTGCGCCCTGCTGCTGTGGGACATGCTGTTCACCTTCGGCGACGCCAGCTTCCACGTCGATGGCGAAGAGTTCGACGGCCCGTTCGGGGCCATGCTGGGCCTGCTGTTAGGGGGCGGCGGCCTGCTGATCGGCCTCCTGGTGACGATCGTGGTGGGGGCGGTGCTGGCGGTGGTGTTCGCGGGCGTCGGTATCGTCGTGATCGGCGCGCTGGGCATTGCCGCGTTGGCGGTGGCAGCGGCGCTGGTGCCGATCCTGTTGCCGCTGCTGCTGCCGCTGGCGCTGGTGTGGTACCTGGTCAGCCGCTCGCGCAGGAATCGGGTGGTCAGCCAGCAGGCCGTTTAAGCGCCGCGAACTGCGCATACCCGCGGGCGCGCAGTTCGCAGGCCGGGCAGCTGCCGCAGCCATAGCCCCAGTCGTGGCGGGCGCCGCGTTCGCCCAGGTAGCAGGTATGGGTCTCGAAGCGCACCAGGTCGACCAGCGCCTCGCCGCCCGTTGCCTGCGCCAGTTCCCAGGTCTGCTTCTTGTCGATCCACATCAGCGGCGTCTCGACCTTCAGGCGCGTCGCCATGCCCAGGTTCAGGGCCACCTGCAAGGCCTTCATCGTGTCGTCGCGGCAATCGGGATAGCCCGAGAAATCGGTTTCGCACATCCCGCCCACCAGCACCGTCAGGCCACGCCGGTAGGCCACGGTAGCGGCCACGGTCATGAACAGCAGGTTACGGCCGGGTACGAAGGTATTCGGCAAGCCGTTCGACTGCATTTCGATGGCAACATTGCTGGTAAGCGCCGTATCGGAAATGCGGGCGATCAGCGACAGGTCGACCATGTGGTCTTCCCCAAGGCGCGCATCCCACCGTGGGGACAGCGCGCGCAGCCTGTCCAGCACCGTCGGGCGCACTTCCAGCTCGATCGCATGGCGCTGGCCATAGTCGAACCCGATCGTTTCCACACGCTCGTAACGCTCCAGGGCCCAGGCCAGGCAAGTGGTCGAATCTTGTCCGCCACTGAAGAGGACGAGGGCGGTATCGGGAGCGTACATGTGTTGTTTTCCAAAGTTAATCGTTCGCCATCAATTTTGCAGTTCCGCTAAGATGCGCTCAGCATTTACATCTGATACTGAGACGGAGAGACATGGTTCGCGCGACACCACACCAGACCGCAAGGGCGGCAAGCCAATTGCGGATTTTGGCACAAATCATGTTGTCCGTGTATGCGGCGCTGGGCGCACAAGCGGCCCATGCCCAGGCGACAAGCGAACCGGCGCCGGGCGCGCCGGCGGTCCAGACGCCGGCCGAGCCAGTGCCGACGCCGCAAGCGCCGGCCGCGCCATTGCCGATGGAGCGCGCCCCGAACGGGCAGGTACTGAACTACACCGTGCGCATCGACGCGCCCGGGCGGCTCGACAATCTGCTGGAAGATAACCTGGAGCTGCTGCGCTGGCGCGGCAACCCGCGGATCGACCTCGACCAGCTGCAACGCCTGATCAAGGACACCCCCGAAGAAGCGAAAACCCTGATCGCCACCGAAGGCTATTATTCGCCGACGGTCACGGCCACCCTCGACACCAGCGGCGCCACGCCGGTCGCGCGCGTGGCCGTCGATCCGGGAACGCCGACCCTGGTCAGCGATCTCGACCTGGTGCTGCAGGGCTTCGTGATCTTCGAGGGCGGCGGCACACCCTACGATGCGGGCGCACTGCGCAACCGCTGGGCGCTGCCGGTGGGCGCGCGTTTCCGCATGGCCGACTGGGAAGGCGCCAAGCGCGATTTGCTGCGCGAAGTGACGCGCTCGCGCTTCCCGCGCGCGCAGCTGGTCGAAACGGCGGCAACCGTCGACCCCGATGCCTACAAGGCGTCCCTGCGCGTGGTCATCGACAGCGGTCCGGAAATGCGTTTCGGCGCACTGCGTATTCGCGGCCTGAAGCGCTATCCGGAAACCATCGTCACCAACCTCAACAAGATCCAGCCAGGCGACATGTACAGCGAAGTGGCCTTGCAGGCCCTCCAGTCGCGCCTGCAGGAGACCGGCTATTTCGCCAGCGTCGAGGTCAGCGCCGACATGCGCGCCGTGCTCAACGCCGAACTCAAGGATTTGAAGGAAGACGGCGACCTCGACGGCGCCTCGCCCGCACCCGCACCGGCCCAGGCCGATCCGGATGCACCCGCGGTGCCGCAGCCGGCGCCGGGCCAGGCCGCGAGCGGCATCACACCCCCTGCCGCCACCGGCCCGACCGTGCTGCCGGTGCTGGTGCGCGTGACCGAAAACAAGCAGAAGAACATCGAAGTCGGCGTCGGCATCTCGAGCAATACCGGCGCCCGCGCCCAGCTCAGCTACGACGACCTGAACGTGTTCGGCAAGCGCATGAAGAGCGACCTGATCTACGAACAGAAGCGCCAGACGGCGCGCGTCGACTTTTATTGGCCGACCACGCCCAAGGGCTACAACGACAGCGTCGGCGCCGGCATCGAACGCACCGACGTGCGCGGCGAACTGCTCACCGTCGGCACCGTGGCCGGGCGCCGTGCCTGGGGCACGCCGGAACTGGAACGCAGCCTGACACTCGAGGCACTGTACGAGCAGCGCGAAATCCCCGGCCGCGAAGCCACGCGCAGCCGCAGCGTTCCGCTTACCTATGCCGTCACCCAACGCAAGCTCGACAACCTGCTGCAGCCGACCGTCGGCTACGCCCTCAACTGGCAACTGAGCGTAGCGCCGCTGCCGCTATTTACCGACGAAAAATTCGTCCGCGGCTATACGCGCGGCGTCATGTATCGCCCAATGGGCCCGACCGGCACCCTGATCCTGCGCGGCGAGCTCGGCGCCGTGGTATCGAAGGAAAAACTGGGCGTGCCGAGCACCCTGCTGTTCCGCGCCGGCGGCGACCAGTCGGTGCGCGGCTACGGCTACCAGGAACTCGGGGTGCGCGAAAACGGGGCCGTCGTCGGCGGGCGCTACCTGCTCACGGCGGGCGCCGAATACCAGTACTGGTTCCGTCCACCATGGGGCGTGGCCTTCTTCGTCGATGCGGGTAACGCCGCCGACAAATTCGGCGACCTGAAACCCGAAGTCGGCGTCGGCGTCGGTGCGCGCTGGCGCAGCCCGGTCGGTCCGATCAATGTCGATCTCGCCTATGGCGAGGCCGTGAAAAAAGCACGTCTGCACTTCTCACTTGGATTCACGTTCTGATGAACGAGCACACTACCACCCCACCCTCCCCCGATTCCCCGGCTGCGGTGAAGAAGCGGCGCTGGCCGCGCCGCGTCGCCATCGGCGTCGCCATCACCGGCGTCATCGTCGGCGGTACGCTCTGGTACCTGGGGCGTGAAACGACGCTGCAGATGGTTGCCGAGCGTGTTTCGCGTTCCACTGGCGGCAAGCTGACCATGCAGGGCGTCAGCGGCTCGCTGTATGGCGCGATGCACATCGACCGCATCGTCTGGCGCACCGAGGCGCAGCTGGCGATCGCCACGAATATCGACCTGCAATGGTCGCCGCGCCAGCTGCTCTCGCGCGGCATCGAGATCAACAAGCTGCATGCGGCCGACGTGCGCATGGAGACCCTGAAGGAGACCGAGGAGGTCTCGACAATGCCGGCCTCGCTGGCAGCGCCCTACAAGATCATGCTCGATGACGCGCGCGTGAAGAAGCTCACCTTCGTGAACAAGGGCGCCAGTACCGAAATCACGGACGTGCGCATGCGCCTGTACGGCGACAAGACCGAATGGCAGCTGCGCGACGCCGCCGCCAGTACGCCCTGGGGCCAGCTGGCGGCCACTGGCAAAATTGCCGCCAGCCGCCCGTTCAAGCTCGATGCGAACGCCAGCCTGTCCGGATCGCAGGTCGGCGTCGGGAAAACCCCGGCAGCCCTGAAACTGCGCGCCACCGGCGACCTGAACCTGACCACGCTCGACATCAACGGCCAGGCCGGCCGCGCCGGGGGCGAAGCGCGCATGGGGATTTCACCGTTCGCCGAGATCCCGCTGCGCACGATGACTCTCAACGCGCGCAACATCGACCCCGGTTTCTTCAATCCCTCGCTGCCGACCGCCGACCTGACGCTGGCGATCGCGGCCAAGCTGGACGACAAGCGCGCCATCTCCGGCAGCCTCGATCTCGTCAACGACGGCCCGGCCGGCACCATCGACCAGCAGCGCCTGCCGCTGCGCGCCTTCCGCGGCCAGCTCGGCGGCGACCTGGCGGCGATGCGCCTGTCCGACGTGCTGCTCGATTTCGGCACGGCCGGGCGCTTTACGGGCAGTGGCACGGTCGAGCGCGGCGAAAAGGAAGAAGGTCCCGGCACCGCCAGATTCGCGCTGCACACCGACCGCTTCGATTTGAAGGGCATCCACGGCAGCATGAAGCCGACCAGGATCGCCGGCGACATCGCCGTGGCCAACGTCGGCAAGGTGCAGACGCTCGACATCGACCTGCTTGACAACGGCCTGCGCCTGGCCGCCCGTGCCCGACTCGAAAACAATGTCGTCGATGTGCCCGAGGCGCGCCTGTCGGCCGGCAAGGGCAGGATCGCCCTCACCGGCCGCGCCAACCTGCTGGAAGACAAGGCGTTCAAAGTCACCGCCAACGCCAGCCGCTTCAATCCGGCCGACCTCGGCGACTATCCGGTGGCGGACATCAACGCCGTGGTGAATGCCACGGGCGTGATGGCGCCGGCGTGGAAAGTCACGACCGACTTCGCGCTGCGCCCAAGCCGCCTGTTCGACCAGCCGCTGTCGGGCAAGGGCAAGCTGACCGCCGACGCGAAACACGTCACGGGCGTGGACGCCAGCGTCGCCCTCGGCCAGAACTCGGTGAAGCTGAACGGAAGCTTCGGCGCGCCCGGCGAACGCATGAACTGGCGCCTCGACGGCCGCCAGCTGGCCAGCCTGCGCAGCGACCTGTACGGCGCGATTGCCGCCAGCGGCGTCATCACCGGCAGCATGGCCAATCCGCGCACCAGCTTTGTCGCCGACGCCAATGGCCTCGGCTGGGTTGCGGCGCAGCGCAAAGCAAACACCAGCAACCTGCACGTCAGCGGCGACGCCTGGCTGGCCGGCAAGGAAGGCGCACGGTTCGTCGAGGCCAAGGGAAGCGGCAACATGGCGCGCTTCAATCCCGCCGCTTTTGGCAGCCCGCTGCCGGGCAGCATCAACGGCGTTTTTGATGCCAGCGGCCGTTCCGGCGACAACTGGCGCGGCGCCCTGAACCTGAAACTGCAGGACTCGACCCTGTCGAAATCGCCGCTCTGGGGCCATGCGCGCCTGGCGGCGGACGCCCGCCACGTCTCCGGCGCCGACGTCGACCTGCATGTCGGCGCCAACCTGCTGACGGCAAAAGGCAGCTTCGGCGCCGGCGGCGACCGTCTCGACTGGCGCATCGACGCGCCCCAGCTGGCGGCCGTCGGTCCCGACTTCAGCGGCGTCCTGCGCGGCAGCGGCACGGTCAGCGGCACCATGGACACGCCATCGCTCACCGCCAGCCTCGAAGGCCAGAACCTGCGCCTGCTGACCCACAACCTGAAGTCGCTGCGCGCGACCGCCAACCTCGGCTCCGGCCGCGGCGGCGCCGACCCGCTGGTGAGCGACATCCAGGTGCTCGACTACAGCAGCGGCGATACCCGTGTCGCCGCCGCCAGCCTGCAGACCAGCGGCACCCGCGCCGCGCACACAGTGAGGGCAAGCGGTCGCGGCCAGGACTTCGACGCCCTGCTCGACGTGCGCGGCGGCTGGAGCGGCAATGCCTGGGCCGGCACCCTGGCAACCCTGCAGAACAAGGGCCGCTTTGCGATGACGCTGGCCCAGCCGGTGCCCTTGAGGATCGGTGTCGCGCCCGGCGCCGGCATCGCCGGCCTGGCCAAGCCGCAGTCGCTTGCCTTCAACGGCGCCCTGATCCGCCTGCCGGCCGGCAGCGTGCGTATCGACACGCTCAGCAAGACCGGCTCGCGCTGGAACAGTACTGGCGCGGCCGCCGGCGTACCGCTGAATTACCTGGCCCAGTTCTCGGAGGCGCTGCGCGAAAACGTGCGCGGCAACCTGACGCTCGGTGCAAACTGGGCGCTGGACCTGCGCACCGCCACGGCCACCGGCGGCGCCCCTGTCCTGGCGGGCAATGCGCGCGTGTTCCGCGAAAGCGGCGATGCGGCCGTTGGCGGCAACATGCCGGTGCCGCTCGGCCTGCGCACCTTCGAGGCGCGCGCCGACGTGCAGGGCAGCGCCCTGCGCACCCAGCTGACGATCGACGGCGCCCGCACCGGCACCGTGCGCGCCGACGGCACCGTGCAGATGATCCGTGGACGCGTCGACCGCGACAGCCCGCTGCGCATGACGGCCAACGCCGACATGCCTTCGATTGCCTGGATCGCGCCCTTCGCCGGCCAGCGTGACCTCGAGCTCGACGGCAGCGTCAAGCTGGCGGTCACGGCCGGCGGCACGATCGGCACCCCGGTCCTGAACGGCAGCATCAATGGCGACGCCATGGCGGTGCGCTGGCCCGAGCAGGGCGTACGCCTGCGTAACGGCCAGCTGCGTTCGCAACTGGCGGGCGACCGCCTGGTGCTGCAGCGCCTCTACCTGGAAGGCATGAGCGGCAACGCCACGGCCGACGGCTCGATCCGCTTCGGCGCTGGCGACCCGGCAATGACGCTGAAGCTGGTCGCCAACAAGCTCGAAGTCCTGTCGCGGCCCGACCGCACCGTCGTCGTTTCCGGCGATGCCGCGCTGGTACGCGACGCGACTACCTTCACGCTCGACGGCAACTTCAAGGCCGACCGCGCGCTGATCGAATTCGCGCCGGCGGGCCGGCCGACGATTTCGAACGACGTCATCGTGCTGGGCCGCGGCAAGCCGGTGCCGCCGGCCCCGAAGGAAACCGAGGTGCCGCTGAGCGTCAACCTGTCGGCCGACCTGGGCGACAACTTCCACATGCGCGGCCTGGGCCTGGACGCCATGCTCGAAGGACGAGTCAGGGTGCGCAAGACCGGCGCCCGCCCGCCTCGCGTCAACGGCAACATCCGCGTCGCCAGCGGCAGGTATGCCGCCTACGGCCAGAAGCTGGAGATCGAGCGCGGCGTGATCACCTTCAGCGGAGCGATGGACAACCCGGCGCTGGACGTGCTGGCGGTGCGCAAGCGTCCGGAAGGCGAGCAGCTCAGCGAAACCAACGTCGAAGCCGGCGTGCAGGTGCGCGGCACCGCCCAGTCGCCGCAGGCGCGGCTGGTGTCGACGCCGAACGTGCCCGACAGCGAAAAGCTGGCCTGGCTGGTGCTGGGACATGGCATGGAAGGCACCAGCGGCAACGAGAAGGACGTGCTGAGCGCAGCTGCGGGCGCCCTGCTGGGCGGCAAAGGCGGCACCGGCGGCTTCCAGAGCAAGATGGCGAATGCCCTCGGCGTGGACGAACTCGGTATCGGCCAGGGCCGCAACGGCGACGCCGAGGGACTGGCGAATACCGTGGTCACGGTCGGCAAGCGCATTTCCTCGCGTGCCTACCTGAGCTTCGAGCAGGGTGCGACAACGGCTTCGAGCCTGGTGCGCCTGCGCTACAAGCTGACGCCGAAGGTGTCGCTGCAGTTCCAGACCGGTACGAATACGGCGCTCGATGTGCTGTACGCCTGGGCGTTTGACTAAGAGCGCCTAACAAAACCTCCATAGCTGCGTTGCAGCTCCTCGCCGTACAGTCGTACTGTCTTCGTCGCCGCGCCTTGCTCTGAAGGTTTTGTTAGACGCTCTAAAGCGATCGATCCGATTCCGGATTATTTTTACTCCGGAGTCGGATCGTTTTTAATGCAGGCTTGGCTTCGGATCCGGGACCGGATCGTCGTCGTGTGGGGTATGGACGGGGGTGTGGTGCGGATGCGGCGTGTCGAAAGGGTCGGGCATCGGCTCTTCCATCGGGACGGGGTCCGGCGCGCGGTGAAAGCGCAGCGGCACGGGCGAAATGGGGATCATGTTGCGGCTCTCCTGATTCTGGTGAGTTAACACCTTATCATGGCCGGCACAGCGCCAAGCGCTCGATTACAATGCGCCTTCGGCTCAACCTTGGCACCAGAAACCGCATGAACATCACCACCCTCGCCCTGCTCGCCCTGACGCCCATCCTGGTCTGGCGCATCTACACCCGCCTGAAAACCCAGATGGCGCGCCAGCGCTCGATCGTGTCGCGCCACTACACGGGCGTGCTGGTGTTTGGCGGGATGATCCTGGTGTCGCTGTCGGCCACCCTGGCGCGGCCGATGGAACTCGGTGCGCTGGCCGCCGGCAGCGCGCTCGGTATTTTCTGGGGCGTGTTCGGCCTGCGCCGCACCGTCTACGAAGATACCCAAGGCGGTTATTTCTTCACGCCGCCGATGCGCCTCGGGATCGTCATCGCGATGATCCTGGTCGCGCGCCTGCTCTACATCGGCTTCGAGATCTACGCCAACCAGGGCAGCGGCCAGCCGGCGCCCCGCTTGAGCGAAAGCCCCCTGACCATGCTGTGCGTGGGCCTCACGGCCGGGTATTTCGCGGCCTACTCGGTTGGCTTGCTGCTGTGGCGGCGCAAGCTGCGCCAAGTGCTCGACAAGGTTTGATCGGATTTCGATCACGCATATGATTCGAACGGAGGGACGTAGGGTGGGCCTAGGCGGCCCCGCGGTATGCCGCTCACGCGTTCAAATCACGTTCGAACGGCCTGCTCGATTGCGCTTGCGCTGGTTGAACGCGTGAGCGGCGAAGCCGCCCGCCCTACGTAAAAGGGGCCCAGCGGGCCCCTTCACTTATCACGCGGCTTCCTTCCTTCGCTGCAGCACGAAAATCGGCTGCGCCCACTGGGCATCCTTCTTCTTCTTGCTCGTGATGAGCGTCAGTTCGGACGGGTCGTAGACGTCGGTGTTGTGCGTCAGCGGCGTCGTCATCAGGTACTGGGCGTCGGTGTTTTTCAGGAACTCGCCGACCAGCTGGATGTTGCGGATGTCGAGGTGGGCGAAGGGCTCGTCGATGAAGACGAAGCCGCCGGAACCTTCTTCCGACTTCAACAGGCCGATCAGGAGCACCAGCGACTTCATCACCTGCTGGCCGCCGGAGGCTTCGCCGTCGTTCATCCCGATCTGGTCCTTGCCGTCGAATTTGAAGCGCACGTGCAGGCCCGCTTGCGCCAGTTGCACGTCGTCGTTCTCGAGGCGCACCGGGTCGGCCTGGACGTCGATGCCGGCCAGCGAACCGAGTTCCTTGATGTTCTTCGAATAGGCCTTGATCGTGTAGCGCAGGCGCTCGATATAGGCGCCCCTGGCATTGCCGGTCGCTTCGATCGCGCGGTTGTTCTGGTAGCGGCGTTCCTCGGTCTCGACCTGGCGTCCCTGCAACTGGTCGTTCAGGCGCGCGTACTGGTCGATCACGGTGGCGTCGAGTTCCCAGTCGTCCCGGGCCAGCGCGTGTTCCAGCGTCGACACACGCAAGTTGACCTGGTGCGCGTTCTGGTGCTGCGCGACCAGGGCGGCGCGGCGCGCTGGGCGGCGCCAACTCTGCGGGATGCTGCGCCAGCCGCGGCGCAGGGCCAGCAGCGCCTTGGCGTGTTCGGCGCGCTGCTCGATCTGGCGCCGGCTGTTCAGGCGCAAGCCCGCTTCCGCTTCCGACAGCGCCATGCGGGCGTTCTGCCAGACGGTGTCGGCACGGGTGCGCGCCACGGTCGCGTTCTTGGTCAGGGTTTGCAGTTCGCCCAGGCGCGCGCCCACTTCCAGGCGTTCGGTCTTGATCGGAGCGATGGAACGCGCCGCTTCCTCGAACTCGGCCTGGCGCGCGGCCAGTTCCTTGGCGGCGTCGACGCCGGCGATGCGCGCCTTCAAGCCGCCCACTTCGGCGGCCAGCTTGCTGATCGCCAGCGTGAGCGCGTCTTCTTTTGCCTCCAGGCCTGGCAAGGACTTCTGGATCGCTTCCAGGCGCTGGGTCTTGCCGGCGGCGCCGAACCGATAACGCGAGGGCTCCACGAACAGGGAGCGCCCGCCGCGGCGTTCGCGGTGGTAGGCGTCGGGCGTGATCCATTCTTCGGTGCTCGACTTGAAACCGGCGTCGACCGATTCGACGCGGTCGATGCGCGCCAGCTGGTCGATCAGCCAGCCGGGGGCCGGCGCCGAGAAATTCACCACCGACAGCAGGCTGGCGTCCTTCTTTTTTGGCGCCTCGATGCAGTCGGGGACGATGAAATGGCGGTAGCGTTCCTTCTCCGCCAGGCGGTAGGCCGCCGGCGCATCTTTCGCACGTTCGAGCAGCACCACCGAGGCGTAACCGCCGAGCACACCTTCCACTGCTCCCTGCCATTTCGGGTCCGTCACTTCGACGATATCCGACAGCATCGCGTGTGCGATGCCTTCGTCGCGCAGGGCGCGCCGCATCTGGCGCTGGGCTTCCGGTTCCGGCATCGCGCTCTTGCCCTGCAAGGCCGAGATGGTGGCCATTTCGCCGGCGATTTTGGCGGCGATCGATTCGCGCGCGGCGCGCTGGCGCGCCAGCTCCGCTTCCTTCTCTTCCAGCTGCGCCGCCACTTCGGCCAGGTCGGCGCCGGCTTCCGCCGCCAGCTTTTGCAGGCGTTCCTTCTGTTCGAGCAGGTTCTCGATCGGCTTGATGCGGCCATTGAGTTGCGTCAGGCGGCTGGCCAGGGCCGTGCCTTCCTGCTCGAGCAGGGTTTCCTGCTGCTGGGCCTCGCTCAATGCGCGCTGCTGGGCGGCCAGCGCCTGGCGTTTTTCCAGCAGGATGGCGTCGACCTGGGCCAGGGGTTTCCTCTGCTCGTGCAGCGTGCGGCTGATGGCGCCGGCCTTTTCGCGCGCTTCGTGGTACTCCAGGCTCGGCAGCACTTCTTCCTTCAGGTCGCGCCGCTCCTTGTGCAGGTCTTCCCACTGGTGGAAGTTGGCCACGCGCAGACGCAGGCCTTCGAGGTTGATGCGCGAAGTTTCCAGTTCGGCCTCGAAACGCTTGAGTTCCGTTTCGGTGTCGCGCTGGTGGCGCTTGGCTTCGTCGTAGGCATCCAGCACTTCCTTGTCGCCGAAGACCTGGAACACCAGGTCCAGCAGCTGGCGCGGCGCGTATTCGCACAATTTATCGGTCTCGCCCTGCTCGAGCGCCAGCACTTTCGACATCGCCGGCGACAAGCCGGCCGCGCTCAGGCGTTTGCGGTAGTTCTCGACGCCCATCCAGTCGGTCGCTTCCGTCACTTCCTCGATGTCGACATTCCCGGGGCGCATCAGGTACTGGCGCTTCCAGTCGCCGCCGTTCTTCTGCACCTGGCAAAACAGCGTGACTTCGTCGTCGCTGAAGAAACCCGACTGGCGGAACGGCCGGTTCGACAGCTGGCGCCCGACCGGCTTGTTATCGACCACGGCGCGGATCCAGGCGCTTTGCTGGCCGGAGTGGCGCGCATAGTGTTTATAGGTGCGGCCCATCGAGCAATCGAGGCCGAACAGGGTGCGCAGCGCGTCGAGCAGGGTCGTCTTGCCGGAGCCGTTCTGGCCGGCGATGGTGATGATCTTGGCGTCGAGCGGGATGTTCTTGATCCGCTGCCAGTAATCCCAGTGGACCAGTTCGAGTGATTTAATGTGGAACATGCTGTCTCAATTCGGGGTGTCTAAAGGCTCGACGGTGTCGGCGTCGTTCGCGGCGTCGCTGGAGGCCGCCGCGCGGCGCGGCGCGGCTGCCAGCGGTGCGCGCTTGAACACGTCGGTCAGGGCGCCGTTGATGATGCGTTCCTTGAGCACGTCGGTGTCCATCATCAGGTCGAGCAGCGGGCCTTCCAGGATCACGTCGCCGCGCCGTTCGATGAAGCCGAGCTTGGAGAGCACGCCGAGGTTCATATCCATGCGCGTCTTCTTGCCCAGCTTGTCGCCGAAGTCCGACAGCAGCGCCGTGTAGGAGATGCCGATCGAGGTATCCTCGGCGCGCGGGATCGGGCTGTCCTTGTCGAACAGGTCGTTCTGGTCGTCGTTCACCGTGACATGGGTTTCCTGGCGCTCGCGCTTCGGCAGGATGATCTGCGCCCACAGCACCACCAGCAGGGCCACGCCGTCGCGCGTCAGGCCGAAATTATTGTTTTGCCAGATGTCCTTGGCGCCGAAAATCTTCGGCTCGACATTGCGGTGCAGGGCGATCGTCACGTGGTCGGCATACACGTTATCGAGCAGTTTCATGCCGCATTCCAGCAGCCGCTTGTCGACTTCGATGCGGAACTGCTCGTCCGACAGCGCGCGCTTGACCAGCTTGTCGTCGCGGCGCAGCGTCTGGTGCGTCAGCAGGCGGGCGATCAGGATTTGTGCGTCGTCATTCATTATCCGGGGTGCTTTCTGGATTCAGTGAGAGGGTGGCAAACGACATGGCGGCCACTTCCGGGTCGTCAAGCTGGACCATTTCATCGGTCGGTTCGAAGCGGATCGGCAGGCGCGCCAGTTCGGCCGTCGCGCCCTGCAGGCTCGCTTCGGCGGCGTCGCCCAGCAGCGGCAGCAGCGAGGCGCGGTAGGAGGCCAGGGCAAATCCCGCCGGCAGCAGCGACTCGAGCAGCTGCACTTTCTTGGGACCGGTCTCGGAAAACTCGGGGAAGTTGCCGAGGTTGGCGAAGTCGGCCAGCTTGTTGATCCAGTCGTTCAGTTCGGCCTGCATCGCCGGGTTGTCGTTGATGGTGAGCGGCGCGTCAGTACCGGACGGCAGGCCGCGCGGGACGACGACCGTGCGCTCGGCCAGCAATTCGGTTTCGGCGACGTCGATCATCTCGGCCGGCGTGCCGAACAGCGGCACCACCGGACGGTCGATCGCGTTTTCGGCCAGGCTGGCCAGGTCCTCGTGCGCCAGCAGCCAGCGTTTCACGTCGGTGGTGGACAGGCCGGACTGGCCCAGGTGCACGCGCTGGCGCTCGATTTGATTCAAGGCTCTGGAGAACATGCCCTGCATATTCAGCAAGGCGCTCTGCGCCCTGCCGATCGCCTGCGCCGCCTTGTGGGTGGCGGCGTCGGCGCGTTCGTCGGCGGTGATCGCGCGCAGGATCACGGAACCCTTTTCGACCCAGTCGCAGGCCATGTGCCACTTCGCCTGCGAGGTGCGCAGCTTGAATTCGGAACCCGAGGCGATCGCATCGCGGAACTCTTCGGTCAACTCGACCAGGCGCCCCAGCAGGTGGCGCAGCTGTTCGACGGTGATGCCGCCGACCGCCTGGGCGCCGGCCACCTGCGACAGCAGGTAGCCCATCTCGGCGTCGTCGTCCTCGGGCTTGCCGAGCGCGAGCAAGGCGTCGAGGGCGGACAGGACGTTGCGCGCCAGCGGCGTGATGCGGTAGACGGCGCCCGGCGCGTCCCAGGCCAGCAGGCCGTGCGTGCGCAGGCGGTTGAGCACCGTTTCCAGGCTCTCCGGAATCAGGTAGGCGAGTTTGGTGTTGATGTCGGCGCGCGAGAAGGCCGAACTGGCGGTGTCGGCGGCCAGTTCGCGCAGCACCAGCAGGCGCACCAGCACGCCGTCCTGGCCGCCGTGGAACAGGGCCGTGAACGCGGACAGCATCGGCTGCGCACGCTTGAGGTGGAAGACCTGCTCGATTTCGTCGGGCGCGACGCCGTGCTGGAAATGCGCGGCGAGCGGATCGTCCTCGAGGGCCATGCCATGGGGTTCGGCGGCGAGGGCCGCGCCTGCCTGTATGTCGATCATGTGGGATACCAGTTTGCGAGCGCGGAATGTGAGAGCTTGTTGCCAGCCCTGCTTTTCCGCGGGGCGACAAGTATAACAGTTAAGCGTGGGCAACTAGGAGGGGAAAGGGTATCCCCGCCAACGCTTATTTGCGCGTGATGCGCGTCACGGTCTGCTCGATCGTGTCGCGCTCGCCGTCCCGGAAACGCAGCTTGACCGGATACCATTCCTGGCCGGGCGCGAGCCAGATGTCGACGCCCTCGTTCTTGCCGCCTGCACGCGGCTCGCGGCTCACGAGCAGGGTATCGAGCTGGCCCACGCCGGTCTGGATCTTTTCGCGCTTGATTACCTTGAAGGTCCAGGGCTCGACGTCGCGCCGGCCGGCGACCAGGAAACGCCATTCGCTGCCCGGTTTGAAGCGGGCTTCCCCTGCCGCCCTGGCGACGGAGGCCAGCTGCCAGGTCACCGAGGCGCGGTCCTGCTCGCCGCCCTTGAGCGCCACCGGCGCCTCGGCCTCGGGCAGGGTCACCGTTTTGGCCTTGTGGTCGAAGACGGTCGTGGTGGGATCCTTGCGGTAGCGCTTTTCGTAGAATTCGGCCGGGGCCAGCCCAATGCCGTCGACCGCGCCCTGGCTGCGGTATTCGGTGAGCTTGCCGATCAGCGGCACGCGCGCTTCGACGCTGAGCTCGTATGTGCCGTCGCCAGCGCGCCAGGCGATGCTCGCCTCGCCCTTCAGGCCGAAGCCGCGCTGCTCGGTGGCCAGGCCGTAGGCCAGGTCGGCCGAGGGCGGCAGCGCGACCGCGGGTTTTGCCGGCGCGGCGGCCTGGGCGGCCACGCCGTGGCCAAGCAGGGCGGCCAGGATGGCGGTCTCGATGAACTTGCTTCGCATATCATTTTCCTGTCGCGGTAAGGGCTATATTATTCACGGTTTGGGTGGTCACCGCACCGTTGGCTTCCGTCGTACGAAGCTGGACCGGATACCAACCGCGCGCCGGCGCCAGCCAGATATCGAGCCGTGTGCGGTAGGAACCCTCTTTCGGCGGGCGCGACAGGTGCACGGCCTGCAGCTTGCCCAGTTTCGTGTCGATCTCTTCCTGCCCCACCACCACGAAACGGTAGACGGTGGCGTCGCGCTCGTCGCCGACCTGGATGTCGATCTCGCCGGTCAGCTGGGCCGGGTCGCCCCGCGCAATCGCTGTCAGCTGCAGCGGCACGCTGGCCTTGTCCTGGGCGCCCGCCAGCAGCGCGACCTTCTTTTGCGAGGCGGAGAAGGTAATTTGTTTGTTATCGCTGTCGAAATGGGTCGCCGTCAAGGCGCGGCCGCGGCGCTTTTCCGTCATTTTCACGGGCGCGAAGCCGGTGCCGGCGACCCGGCCTTCGCTGGTGAGCACGGCCAGGTTGACGCGGGTGAAGACGACGCGGATGCCGGCTTCGAAGTCGATCCGGTAGCTGTCGCCCGTCTGCTGCCACGACAACTGCGCTTCGCCGCTCCAGCGCGTGCCGTCGGCATCGACCCGGGCGACATCCATCGTCATCGCGCCCGGCGGCGGCAGGCTGACCTTGTACTGGCGCTGCTCGGGCTGCGGCGGCGCCGGCTCCGGGGCCGGCTCCGGGGTCGCCGCGGGCGCCGGCTGGGGCACGGCCTTGCCCGACAGGATAGCCGTGGCGTCGCGCAGGACCGTCATGTCGCCCATGTCCTCATCGCCGCCCCCGCTGCCCGGATCGGCCTCGGGACCGACGGCGTCTTCGGCCAGCACCGGCGCCGGTTCCGGCACCGGCGCGGGCGCAAACGCGGGCAAGGGCGGCGGCGGCAAGGGCGCGGGCGCCGGGATGGGCTGGGGCGGCGCCAGCTCCGGCGCGGGCGCCGATAGCAGCTCGGCCTGGACGAAACGCGTGTCAGCCAGAGCGCCAGGCAGGCGCGGCAAGGCAACGCTGCTTCCGACCAGGGAAAACAGCGCGAGGTGCAACAGGACGATCAGCGTGCCCAGCACCACGGCGCGGCGCTGGTTTCGGATGGCGGAAAAAAGACCCATGTCCTAGTGTACCTGCCCACGTCGGTGCTTGCTGTACGGCAGTACCGCGCCGGGCCGCGCCGCCTTTGTACGCTTGTTATTTATCTGCTACGCTAGAACTCCAACTAACGGAGACCAAACATGCTCAAACCTCCCGCGCAGACCATGCCCGGCATGACGGATACGCTCGAGTTCGTGAAGAATTTGTGGGGCGGCATGGGCGTGCCCGGCGTCGGCATGCCCGGACTCGGCGCACCCCAGATGTCGACCGAAGATCTCGACAAGCGCATCACCGACCTGAAAGCCGTCGAAAGCTGGCTCAACCTGAACCTGACGATGCTGCGCACCTCGATCCAGGCGCTGGAAGTGCAGCGCGGCACCCTGGCCGCCCTGAAATCGATGACCGAAAGCATGACCCAGGCCATGGGCAAGGCTGGCGACCAGACCGCCTCGCTGCCGCCCTTCGCCTCCTTCTTCACGGCGGCCGGCACCCCGCAGGCCGGCACCGCAAGCGCCTCCTCGGTTACGCCGCAAGCAGCCTCTCCCGGTGCAGCCCAGCCTGGCGCCGACGGTGCCTTCGATGCGTCGATGGCCCCGGCCGTGGCCTGGTGGAACCTGTTGCAGGACCAGTTTCGCCAGGCAGTAGCGAGCGCCGTCCCGGCCGATGGCGCGCCCGCGCAGGGCGCCGCCGCCAGCCCTGCCACGTCCTCTTCCGCTTCCGCGGCACCGGATGACGGGGCCGGCAGCGCGCCGCGCGCCACATCCGGCGGCGACGTCGGCGGTACTCCGGGCACGGCTTCGCCCAAGCCGGCGCGTCAGAAATCCGACAAATCCTGATCGATTTGGCAAGATAATCGACCTGTTCCGCCCGTCATTTGATTTGACGGGCATCACGTCTTGCCTGGTCGTGCTGAACTCGTTCTGAACTTGACAGCACGGCCCGGGCATCCCGGCTGCCGTCTTCCTGTTGGAGAACGGCATGTCCACCATCGATTCTTCCCGTACCGGGGTTTCCGGCCTCGACTTCTCGGCTTTTACGGCCGAGCAGGTAGCCGACCTACGCCGCAAACTCGAAAGCGCGGGCTGCCCGGTGCCGCCGCACGCCCACCGGCTCGAGGAGCTCGGCAGCGCGATCGCCGCGTTTCGCAAGGCCCAGGGCTTGCTGGCGACCGGCCCGCTCGACACGACCACCTGGCGCCGCCTGAACGAGCACAGCGGCAGCGTCTTCGGCGAAGTCTTCCAGAACGAACTCGACCTGCTGCGCCCGCGTCCGGGCGGCGCGACTTCGGCCGACGACGTGCGGCCGGCCGCCAGCGCCGCCCTGCTGTCGCGCGCCCACCGCGAGCAGCTGGCCGGACTGGCCTTGTCCGGCGGCGGCGTGCGCAGCGCCACCTTCAACCTCGGCGCACTGCAGGCGCTGGCGGAAGCGCGCCTGCTGCGCGACTTCGATTACCTGTCGACCGTTTCCGGCGGCGGCTTCATCGGCGGCTGGCTGTCGAAATGCATCCGCGAGCGGCGCGGCGACGTGCCCGCGGTCGAGGCGCTGCTGACGCCCGGGATGGCCGGCCAGGCGGTCAGCGCCGAACCGGTCGAAATCCAGTTCCTGCGCCAGTACAGTAATTACCTGTCGCCAAGGAGCGGCACCTTCAGCGCCGATACCTGGACCCTGATCGGCACCTATGTGCGCAACACCTGCCTGAACCTGGCGATGCTGGTGGCCTGGCTGTGCGCGCTCCTGATCCTGCCGCGCTTCGCAGTCTGGGCGGTGCACCGGGTCGTCAAGCCGGGCGGGCCATGGGCGCAGTGGTCGGATGCCATCTGGCTGGCCGGCACCATCCTGTTCCTGGTCGCCGTCTTTTTTATCGCGCTGAGCATTTCGAGCAAGCCGCAGCACTCGCGCGGCGTACGCCGCTTCCCCCTGGAGCAAGGCGCGGTACTGCGCTACGTCAACCTGCCGCTGCTGGCGGCGGGATTTTTGGTCAGTATCGGGCTGTGGCGCCACGGCGGCGCAGTGCCGGCCATCTGGCAAGTCGGGCTGCCGCCGCGTTTCCATGGCTGGGGCGCGGCCTGGCTGCTGGTGCCGGGCCTGGTCTATTTCATCGTCTGGGCCAGCGGCTGGTACCTGGCGCACGACCGCATCAGTCCCTACCGCAAGGCCGGCTACGTGATCTGCCTCGCCGGCGCGGCTGCCGGGGCCGGGATGTCGCTGGCGGCGGCGCTGGAATTCGTGCCCGGCGCCCTCGCCCATTTCATGGCGGCGCCTGTCGCGCGGCTGCTTGCCTGGTGGATTTGCCCCTTGGCGGTGGCGGCGCTGCTCGCCTATGCCGCCGGCCTGGCGCTGGAGCAGCGCATGCGGGCGCACCGGCCGGCGCCCGACCTGTCACGCCGCGAACTGATCGAAGGCGCCGGCCACTTCCTGTGTGCGATCGGCGCGCTGGCCGCCGGCACGCTGTTGCTGCTGGTGGGCCTGGCGCTGCTGCCGAATCCCGAAAAACATCCGATCCTGAACAATGCCATTGCGCTGGCCAGCTTCGGCATGCCGCTCATGATGACGCTGTTTTCGGTGACGATGACGCTGATGATCGGCCTGATCGGTGGCTTGTACAGCGATGCCAGCCGCGAGTGGTGGAGCCGGCAAGGCGCCTGGTCGTCGATCTTTTCGCTGGCCTGGCTGATCATGTTCGGCGTCGCCTTTTTCTGCGCGCCGCTCCTGCACTGGGCCTGGCTGACCTACGATCCGATCGCCAACGCCGGCACCGCGATCGGCTGGCTGGTGATGACCTGGATCGGCCTCAAGGCGGGCAGCGGCAGCAGCACCGGCTCGCGCGACAAGAACTGCGGCAAGCGCGAACTGGCCGCCCGCCTGGCGCCGTATTTTTTCACGGTCGGCATCTTCGCGCTGCTTTCGAGCCTGGTGCAAGCCGTGGTCGCCGATACCGTGGTGCGCTGCCCGGCGCCGGCGAGCCTGCCCTGCGTCTACGCGGCGCACGCGAACGCCACGCTGGCGGTCGAGGGCCGCACGCTGTTGACGGCCTTCTGCTGCTTCCTGGGCGCGGCGCTGCTGCTCGGCTGGCGCGTCGACATCAACAAGTTCTCGCTCTACATGCTGTACCGCAACCGCCTGGTGCGGGCCTATTTCGGGGCCAGCAGCACGGCCCGCAAACCGCATCCGTTCACCGGCTTCGACCCGAACGACGACCCGCAACTGACCGACTTCGCCGACCAGCGCCCCTACCACATCGTCAACACTTCGCTCAACCTGGTCAGCGGCGAGGAGCTGGCCTGGCAGACCCGCAAGGCCGCCTCGTTCGCCTTCACGCCGCGTTTTTGCGGCTTCGAGATGCCGCGCATGCCGCCCCAGGGCGCGGCCGGTGGCCTGCGCGACGCCCAGCGCGGCATCTATCGCCCGACGCGCGACTATGCGTCGCGCTCCGGAACCGGCGACGAGGACAGCAAGGTCGGCCTGGGGATGGCGGTGGCGCTGTCGGGGGCGGCGGCCAGTCCGAACATGGGCACGCACTCGTCGCCGCCGCTGAACTTCCTGATGACCATGTTCAACGTGCGCCTGGGGCGCTGGTGCCCGAACCCGCGCAAAGCCGCCTGGACCCAGTCCTCGCCCGGCATTGGCCTGTTCAGCCTGATCGCCGAACTGTTCGGCATGACCAATGCCGACGCCAATTACGTCTACCTGTCGGACGGCGGCCATTTCGAAAATCTCGGCATCTACGAACTGGTGCGGCGGCGCTGCCGGCTGATCGTGGCCGTCGATGTCGCCAGCGACAAGGACATGGCCTTCGAGGACCTCGGCAACGCAATCCGCAAGTGCGCGACCGATCTCCACGTCAGCATCGACGTGGACGTGTCAAAGATGGACGTGGTCAAGGAGACGGGCCTGTGCGGTGGCAGCTGCGCGGTCGGGACGATCCGCTACAGCCATGTCGACCCCGAGGGCCTGGACGGCACCCTGCTCTACATCAAGCCGGCGATCGTCGGCCTCGAGAACGCCGACGTCCTGAATTACCGCAAGGCGAACCCGGACTATCCGCACCAGAGCACGGCCGACCAATGGTTCGACGAGGCCCAGTTCGAAAGCTACCGCGCGCTCGGCTACCACATCACCAAGGCGGCGCTGTGCGCGGCCGCCACGGCCTCGGCGCGGCCCGGCGGCGGCCACGATATCGATACGCTGTGCGCACACCTGATGCGCCAGCATGGATTGACGCCGGCGGCGCCGGCGCCGTCATGCGCGGCCGATGTCCGCGGCCAGTTCCGGTAATGCAGGGTCACGTGCGTCCTCCGGCCCGGCCGCAGCCGGCGCCAGCGCCGCCAGCTGCTCCATCAGCTGCGCAAAGCGCTGCTGGCCCGGCTGCAGGCGGTCGACATGCGCCAGCACTTCGTGCGCTTCGAGCGACAGCGCCTCCTCATACCCTTGTTCGCGCATGTGCGACACCAGCACCTGGGCCGCGTTGAACAGGATGCGCTGGTTGTTCGGCAGCCTGGCGCGCGCGCCGCGCATCCAGTCGACGGCTTCCGGCAGCTTGCCTGTCTTCCACAGCAACACGCCCTGGTTCATCAGGTCGGCGGCTTCCTTTTTCGAAGCGCGGATCAGGTCGATACCTTCATCGAGCATGCGCGCCTTTTCAAAAATCGCCTGCACCTCTTCCAGCAGCACCGGGTTGTCGTGGTTGTTGCGCGCCACGTAGCACAGCAGCTCCACCGGCGCGTCCTTGACGCCGACGGCGAACAGCAGCGTGGCCATGTCGAGGCAGGCCGGCACGTCGGGCCGCTCGGGGCGCGCTTCCAGCAGGGCTTCGAGTTCGTCGCCGGCCTTGCGCGCACGGCGGTAGTCGCCGCTCTCGTGGTAGACCAGCCCTTCGGTGATCTTGGCGCGCAGTTCGATGTCGGGATAGAACTCGCCAAAGTCGCGCTGGGCCAGCGCCAGCAGCGCCTGCGCCTCCTTCGGCTCGTTTTTCAGGCCGTGCACGCGCGCCAGGCCCAGGTAGGCGTCGGGCGTGCGCAGCACCGAGTATTCGCCGATGGCGATGCATTTGCGGAAGGCCTTCTCGGCCATGCCGACATGGCCCAGTTTCAGGCAGACCTGCCCCAGGCTGCGCTGGCGCTGCACCGAATTGGGCGACAGTTTGGCGGCGCGCTCGAGGATCGAACAGGCTTCTTCGAGCTTGCCCATGCCCTGCCAGGCCAGCGCCAGGCCGTCGTAGGCATCGATGTAATAGCGGTTCTCGGCGATCACGCCCTGGAACATCTGGCGCGCCTGTTCGAAGTCGCCGTTGGCCAGGCGCAGCCTGGCCAGTCCGCTGCGCGCCCACTGGTATTCGCGCTGGGCCAGGACGCGCTCGTAGGTTTCGCGCGCCCGTTCCGGCTCGCCGCTCTTCTCCATCAGGCGCGCCTTCATGCGCAGCAGCTCCAGCAAATGCGCCCCGTGCACGGTATTGGCGGCGATCTGCTCGTCGCACAGGCGGGCCGCGCGCAGATAATCCTTTTCGGCATAGGCCTGGTCGATCGGGCGAAACACCTGCTTGCGGTGCCAGGCGCGGTTCAGGCGCGTGAGCAGCACGCCTTCGGTGATCGGCTTCACCAGGTAGGCGTCGGGCTGGTGCTCGGCCGCGCCCATCACCGATTCGACACTTTTTTCGGCCGACACCATCATCCAGATGCTCGACGGCAGCAGCAGGTTGCGCAGGCGCGCTTCTTCCAGCACCTGCTGGCCGTTCTTGCCGTCGCCCAGGTTGAAGTCGCACAGCACCACGTCGTAGCGTGTGCGCGCCAGCAGGTTGACCGCTTCGCCGCCACTGGCGGCCTGGTCGATGTTGCGCCCGCCCAGGCTGCGCAGGCTTTCGCGCAGCAGCTGGCGCACGCCGACGAAATCGTCCACGACCAGGTAGTTCTTGCCGGCCCAGTCGATCGGGTCGGCCTTGGGGCCCTGCGGCTTGGGGAGGCTCATGGCAAACTCAGGATGAAGCAGCCGCCGCCAAAGGCGCCGCCGTTTTCCAGGCGCACGCTGCCCTCGCGGCCGCGGTGGCGGTGCATGCGGGCCACCTCGCGCGAGAAGTACAGCCCGAGGCCGGCGCTGTTGGTCTGGAAGTCGATGCCGGCGGCGGGGTGGCCGCCGTCGTTCATCCTGAGCAGCGCCTGCGGATAGCCCTCGCCATTGTCCTCGACGCGGATTTCCAGCAGCTCGCCATGGCGGCGCAGCGCCAGGCGGATGCGGTCGCGCGTGTAGTGGACGGCGTTGTTGACGGCGTGCGACACCACGCCCACCACCAGGTCCTCGTCGAGGTGCCAGGTCAGGCCCGGCTCGACGTCGACATCCAGCGTGATGCCGCGTGCATCGACCAGCACCCGGCCCAGGGCCTCGACCTGCGCGGCCAGCTCGCCCGCTTCGATCGGCTGCACGTCGAACGGATCGGCCGGCGTGCCGACCTGCTTGTACAGGGCCAGCAACTGCATCAGGCTGTCGTTCAGGCGGCGCGTCTGGTACAGCATCTGGGCCATCTGCAGGTGGGCGCCGCCGCGCGCCTCGTCCTCGCCCAGCAGCCGCTCCAGTGTCCCGGAAAGGACGCTGATCGAATTCTTCATGTCGTGGGCGGTCGAGGCCAGGAACATCAGCAATTCCGGCGCGTGTCGGGTGTCGTCCATGTGACGGCGCCCTCCAGTGGCGCGAAAAAGTTGCCTTGCGTTAATTATACGCTGATCGGCCTCACCGCGCGTCTCGCACGCAACACGAAGCGCGCTGGATCAAGCGCATCCACCAGGCTCGACTCGAGCGGCAACGGTTCATTCTCCAGGCGCGCGGCAAGCAGCTCGGCGCACAGCGGGGCCCAGATCAGGCCGCGCGAGGCGTAACCGAGCAGGCCGTGCAGGCCGGAATGGCGCGGCAGGTCGCGCAGGCGTTCGGTGCCGCCGGCGGCGTCGACATCGGGCAGGCTGCCCACCAGCGGCAGGCGGTCGGGCGCCACGCTGCGAAAACCGACGCGCCCCGCCAGCGGCGCGTGCTCGCCCACCGCCGGATCCGAGACCAGCGCGCGCAGGCGGTCGATGTTTTCACGCTGGCTCGCCTCCCGCAATGCCGGGTCGGCATCGAGGTCATAGGTGGCGCCGGCGCAGGCGATGCCGCCGGCGGCCGGCGTCAGGTAGGCTTCGCGGCAGAGCACGAAGGGCAGGTTTGGGACCGTCGCCGCATCGAGGTGCGTGACCTGCCCGCGCAGGGCCGCCAGCGGCAGGTGCGCCGCCTGGGCCAGGCCGATCGCGCCGGCGCCGCCGGCCAGCACCACGGTCGCCGCGCGCGCCAGCGGCCTGCCCTCGCCGTCGCTCACTTTCCACAGGACGCCATCGCCATCGCCATCGTCACGTGCGAGGCTGACGCTGCCGGCGCCGAAGCGGGTCGTCAGCCGCGCGCCGCAGGCGGCAAGCATCGCCTCGCAGACGCTGCCGGGACGCGCCCAGCCGCCCTGCCGGAACAGCCAGGCGCCATCCGGCGCGGGCAGGCCAAGCAGGGCTTGCGCCTGCGGCGCCTCCAGCCACTCGGCGAACTCGCGCGGATAGTGGCCGGCGGCGGCGATGGCGCGCGCGGCCTGCGCATGCCCGGCGTCGCGCGCCAGCTGCATCACCCCGCAGGCCGCGCCTTCGATCGCGCCGCCGACGCCCCCCAACGTTTCCCAATAGCGCAGCGCGTACAGGTAGGCCGCGCGCGTGAGCCGGGTCGGGATGTTGTCGTCCTTTGACAGCAGCGGCATGAAGATGCCGGCCAGGTTGCCCGAGGCCCCGCGCGCCGCGCCGGCGTGACGGTCCACCAGCGTCACCTGCCAGCCGCGCGCGCACAGGCGCTCGGCGGCCGCGCATCCGGCCAGCCCGGCGCCGATCACGATGGCCTGGCGCGCGGGAGTCGCAGTCAAGGGGGGGCGCGGCTTGCGGCTGGCGAAGTGCGCCGCTGTCCTGGTTTCGTTGAACACGAAACCCTGCGCCGCCAGGGCGTCAAGCTGCTCAGGCTCCAGGCTGTCGCAGGCCAGCTGCGCATCGCCGGCGGCCAGGCGCGCCAGGCCGCGCGCAAAGCCCGTCCCTTCCACCCCGTGCAGGCAGGCGAAATCGATGCGGCAGGCGAGCTGGGACAAGGCCGTCTCCAGGGGCGCGGCCAGCAGGTCGAGCGTGAGGCCCTGCTCCTGCTGCGGGATGCGGTGAAATCCGGGCAGCAGGCCATCGGCCAGCGCATCGGCAACAGCAAGGATGTGCAGGCGCGCCGGCCGCGCCGGGTCGCTGCGCCAGGCTGCAATCAGGGCGGCGACGCCGGCGCCGTTGCCGTAGTGCGTGTCGAACACCGTATAGCGCGCGCGGCCCTGCCAGAAGCGTCCAGGATTCACTTCGCTCCCGCATGGCGGAAGCAGCCGGGATCGTGGTCGTCGACCATGCCGATACCCTGCATGTAGGCATACACGATGGTCGAGCCGACGAACTTGAAGCCCCGTTTGGCCAGGTCTTTCGAGATGCGGTCGGAGAGTGCGGTTTTGGTCGGCCGTACGCCGTCCGTCCAGTCCATCACGATCGGTTCGCCGCCGACGTAGTCCCACAAAAAGGCGTCGAGCGTGAGCCCCTCGGCGCGCAGCTGCAGGTAGGCGCGCGCATTGGTGATGGCGGCCGCCACTTTCAGGCGGTTGCGCACGATCCCGGGGTTGGCCAGCAGTTCGGCGACCTTGGCCTCGTCGTAGCGGGCGATGCGGTCCGCGTCCCAATCGTCGAAGGCGGCGCGGTAACTGGCGCGCTTGTTGAGGATGGTTTCCCAGGACAGGCCGGCCTGCGCCCCTTCCAGGTTGAGCATCTCGAACAGGCGGTTTTCGTCATGACAGGGAATGCCCCACTCGTGGTCGTGGTAGTCGAGGTAGCGGGGATTGGCCATGTTGGCCCAGCTGCAGCGTGGCGTCGTCATGGATGGCAGTATATTCCACCCAGCCGAGGAAACAAAAACGCGCAAGGCGGGGCTACCGACTTGCGCGAATGATCCAACCGGGGCTACGTGGGTTTACTTGCCCGAAGTCGTACCGGCTTTGGCCATTGGCATCTGCTGGGCCGATTTCAGGTGCTGCTCGACGACCGGCATCATCTTGGTCGCGAGGGCCTTGACCTCAGGATCCTTGGCAGCCTTTTCGTTCTTTTTCAGCAGGGCATGCGCTTCCTTGTGCGAGGCCACGCCGCCGACCTTCATGTATTCGCGGTCGAATTTCTCGCCGCTCAGCTTGGCCAGGCGGTTCGACATGGCCTTGTGCTTGGCGTCGAGTTCGGTCGGCAGGGTGACGCCCTTGGACTGGGCCACGCCCTGCACTTCCGCCAGACCCTTGGTGTGGTCGTCGATCATTTGCTGGGCATAGGTCTTGACCTCGGCACTCTGGCTCTTGCTCTGCGCCAGCTTGCCCATTTCGATCTCGGCCATGTTTACCATCGCCATGTCCATAATGCCCTTGCTGTCGGCCTTGCTCATTTTGGCGGTGCTCGATGCAGTGGCGCCGCTGGTGCCGGACTGGCCCGAGGTTTGATCCGACATGCCGGTGGCGCCGCTGCCGCTGCTGCCGCTCATGCCGCTATGGCCGGCGTGACCGGCGCTACCCATGCTGGCCTTGCCCTGGTCGGTCTGCTTCTGCATTTGCGTCGTGCTTGGGGTGGAGCTGGTGGTTTGTGCCTGGACGCCGAAGGCGCTGAACATGGCTGCTGCGGCCGATACGGCGAGCAGTCCTTTCAAAGCTTTGTTTTTTTGCATAATGCTCTCCTGGGGTTGGGGAAGGAGCCGGCATCATGTCTCCGATGCGCCGCTCCAGTTCAGATTGACATGGCATATGTGCACAGCGGCAAGCCGCGCATCCTGAGCCAACCTGGAGTCTAGCGCCGCGTTGACGGGGCCAGCGCGCGGTAGCCTTTTAGCAATATCGCAGCGTGCGCCAGCAGTAGGCGAATCGGCGTAGCGTACTTGTGCGGGTGGGCTAACCGCTACGCCAGGAGGGCCATATGATCGAGTCGCAACCGGGCACCGCGTTTCGCGGCCTGCCCCTGAGCGTTCAGCAGGAACGCGAAATCACCCATTTCATCGAGGCGCGCCAGCGCGCCGGCCAGGACTGGGATACGCCGGAGCTGGCCGCGCTCATCCGCGACATGCTCGATCCGCCCGAGCTCGGCGATGAATCGCGCCTCGACCTCGACGACAGCATCACGACGGAACGGTTCACCGCGGTCCACGAAGAATCCACCGACGATGGCCACGAACGCGACCTCGGCGGTGCTCCTTAGCCCCTGGACACGCTTTCGTTCGCCAGCAGCAGGCGCAGTTCGTCCAGCGGCATCGGCCGCGCAAAATAATAGCCTTGCGCCTCGTCGCAGGCGGCCGAGCGCAGGAACTCGACGACATCGAGCGTCTCGACGCCTTCGGCCACCACCGACATGTTGAGCGCGTGCGCCATGTCGACGAAGGCTTTCACGAAATCGAAGGCGCTGATGCGCTCGTCGTCTTGCAGCACGAACGAGCGGTCGAGCTTGAGCACGTCGATCGGGAAGCTGCGCAGATAGGCCAGCCCCGAATAACCGGTGCCGAAATCGTCGACCGCCAGCTTGACGCCGAGTTCGTGCAGCTCGCGCAGCATGCGGGCGGTGCGCTCGATGTCGACGATCAGCGCGCTCTCGGTCAGTTCCAGCTCGAGGCAGGCCGGCGCCAGGCCGGTGTCGAACAACACCTGCCTGACCTCGTCGACGAAACTTTGATGCGCCAGCTGGCGCGCCGAGACGTTGACCGACACGCAGATCGTGCGTCCCAGTTCATCGATCAGGCGGCGCGTCTGCACGCAAGCCTCGTGCAGCACCCAGCGCCCGATCTGGACGATCAGGCCGGTTTCCTCGGCAATCGGGATGAACTGCGCCGGCGACACGCGGCCGCGCTCCGGATGGTTCCAGCGGATCAGCGCCTCCATGCCGAGGATCGACATGTCTTTCAGGTCGATCCTCGGCTGGTAGTGCAGCTCGAACTCGCCGCGCGCCAGCGCCGGGCGCAGCGAGGTTTCCAGCACCATGCGTTCGCGCGTGGCGACCGCCATTTCCGGCTCGAAGAAGCTCGAGCGGTTGCGCCCTGCCGCCTTGGCCCGGTACATGGCGGTATCGGCGGCCTGGAACAAGTGCTCCTTGGTGAGGGCGTCCAAGGGGAACATGCTGATGCCGATCGACGCGCCGATGATCACGTCCTGGCCGGCGATATGGATCGGCGTGGTCAGGACGTCGAGCAGCTTGTCGGCGATGCGGGCGGCGGCGGCCCGGCCAGCCGGGCAATGGGCCGCGATCACGAATTCGTCGCCACCGAGGCGGGCGACGACGTCGGCCGGACGAATCACCCGGCGCAGGCGCGCCGCGACCTCGCACAGCAGCACGTCGCCGAATTCGTGGCCGAAGGAATCGTTGACCTCCTTGAAGCGGTCGAGGTCGAGGAACATCGCCACCACGGCGCCGCCGGGCGGGCAGGAATCGAACAGGCCCTGGACGCGGTCGCCCAGCAGGGCCCGGTTCGGCAGACCGGTGAGCGTATCGTGGGTGGCCAGTTCACGCAGCCGGTCCTGCGCTTCCTCGCGCTCGGTCACGTCGCGGATGATGGCCTGGTAAAACTCCTTGCCGCCATCCTCGAAACGCGAAATGTGGACATCGGCCGGGAACGTGCTGCCGTCCTTGCGCCGCTTCTGGATGCGCAGCAGCTGGGTCTGGCCTTCGCCCAGCGCCGCTGCCAGTTCGGTGTCGTAGGTAAAGTCGCTGTCGATGTCGTGCGCGTTCAGGCGCAGGAATTCTTCTTCGGTGTAGCCGAAGTTGGTGCAAGCGCGGCCGTTGGCGGCGATGATGCGCAGTTCGCTGTCGGCGATGACAATGCTGTCGGCTGCCTGCTGGAACAGGTTGCGGAAGCGCTGCTCGCTTTTTTTCAGCGCCTGTTCGGCCTGGTACTTGAAGGTGATGTCATGGAAATACACCGACAAGCCATCCTCGCTCGGATAGGCATGCACCTCGACCCAGGTGGAGGACGGCTCCCAGTAGGATTCGAAGGAACAGGCCACGCCGCTTTCCATGGCCTTGAGGTAATAACTCATCGATTCGGAATCGTGCAGGTCGGGCGCTACCTCGAGCAGGTTACGGCCGATCGCGGCGTCCGCGTTGACGTTCACGAAGGCGCCGGCCTTGCGGTTGGCGTAGGTGACGCGCCACGCGCGGTCGACCGCGAAAAAGGCGTCACCAATGCTCTCGAGCATGACATGCAATTGCTGCTGCGACTTGTGCAGCAGCTCGCGCGCCTGGTGCTGCGCCGTGATGTCGCGCGCCGTTGCATAGGTGACCTGGTTCAGGGCGCACCAGCGCACCGAGACCGACATGATGACCGTGCTGCCGTCCTTGCGCAGCCAACGGTGCTCGAGGCCGCTTCGGGTGGCAGTGCCGGCGCGCAGTTCCGCCCGTACGACCTGGAATTTCTCGCGGTCTTCGGCGCTCAGCAGCTCGCCATAGTTGCGCCCGACCAGTTCCTCGGGACGATAGCCCAGGATCTCGAAGGCCGCTCTGTTCACGCGAAGAAAAACACCGTCGGCATCGGTCAGGGCGATCAGATCGAGCGAGTTTTCGATCAGGGCAGTATTTTCTTCAGCCAGCCTTGCGAGGCGTGCTGCGTTGGTCATGTCGGTCAATGGGGGGCTCGTTTCTGCGTCGCTGGCGAAGGTAAAGCTCGATCAGGCCGAACGCGGCAAGCGTGGCAAGCTGAATGGCAAGATCGTCATCTGTCTGAAGATAATTTGCCTTAGGGAAATTTTAGACCCTTTTAGGGTACGATGAGACTTTTAACGGGGCCGCCTGTAACAATTCCTTGCCAAGTGTGTTGGCAACGATACAGACCCCGACGTAGACTTGCCATCTATACAGCGATACCAAGAGAGACAGCACGTGCAAACCGACAGACGCAGCGTCGAGCGACCCCGAATCGTTCTTCCCGTCATTACGCGTGAAAGCGTACGCGACCTGGTCGAAAAGGAAGCGGCGCACCTGCGCAGCGCCGTGGCCGCCGGCCGCAACCACTACCAGGTGCGGCTCGACCAGCACGACCAGATCGTGGCCTTCATGGCGACCCTGAATCCCCCCGACCTGGAACGCTTCTCGACCTTCTACGAGACTGAAGCGGCCGCTGCACGCGCCGCCGCCGCCGAGCATGACGGCTGGCGTCCGGCCTCCGGGCCATTGGCGCTGCCAGCCGGACAGGGCGGCGACATCCGCCTCGGCCCATGGGCGCTGGCCGCCGCCGGTGCGGTCGCGGCAATGGCGGCGATCATCCTGAAGCGCTGAGCTGTTGCAGCCGCACGCCAGGCGTAAGTTGCGCCACGGAAAGTTACTGCCAAGCTGAGCGCTCTTGTGTAGACTGGGCTTTCCAGCCCTTTCTTTCCACAGCACCGGGCGATTCCCGGTGAGCTAGCGAACTTACCATGTCTCTTGGGCATTACGAACCGACGCTTGTCGTGGTATCGATCCTGGTGGCGATCTACGCTTCCTATACCGCATTGAGCCTGGCCGAACGGGTCCGCCACTCGCATGGCAACGCCACCTGGTGGTGGATGGGCGGCGGCGCCTTCGCCATGGGCAGCGGCATCTGGGCCATGCACTTCATCGGCATGCAGGCCTTCCGCCTGCCCTTCCCGGTCGGCTACGACGGCCCGATTACCTTCGTCTCCTGGCTGCTGCCGGTACTCGCTTCGCTGCTGGCCATGTCGCTCATCAGCCGCCCGGCGCCAACGGCATCCCACTTCGCCATCAGCGCCGTGCTGATGGGAATGGGCATCAATGCGATGCATTACACCGGCATGGCGGCAATGCGCATGCGTCCCGGCATCGAATACGACCCGCTGCTGTTCGCCGCCTCGGTCCTGATCGCGATCGCCGCCTCGGCCGGCGCGCTGTGGATCGCCTTTTACATGCGCGAGCGGCTGCTGGGCGGCAGGCTGGCGCAGCTGGCCGCCTCGGTCGTGATGGGCGGCGCCATCGTCGGCATGCACTACACCGGCATGGAAGCGGCGCATTTCCAGCCAGGCGCCATCTGCCTCGTCGCCGACGTAGGCATCAGCCAGGATTTGCTGGCCGGGATGGTGACGGTGACGGCCCTGCTGCTGCTGACCATCGCGACCCTGATCGCCGTCTACGATTCGCGCCTGGAAGACCGTTCGCGCATCCTGGCCGCCTCGCTAGCGACCTCGGCCGAACGCGAAACCCTGTACTTGCACGAGCAGAAGGCGCGGGTCGAGGCCGAGCGCCTGTCCGAGATGAAGGACGAATTCCTGTCGACGCTGTCGCACGAGCTGCGCACCCCGCTCAATGCGATGCTCGGCTGGGCGCAGCTGCTGATGGACGGCGGCAAGGACGACAAGATGCTCAAGCGCGGCCTGCAGACGATCGAGCGCAATGCGCGCGCGCAGGCGCAGCTGATCGAGGACATGCTCGACATGAGCCGCCTGATCGCTGGCAAGATCCGCATCGAGGTCGACCGCACCTGGCCGTCGGACTTCATCGCCGCCGCCGTCGAGACGGTGCGCCCGGCCGCCATCGCCAAGGGCGTGCGTTTGGAGGTCAGGATCGAAAGCCATGCCGGCCCGCTCGCGGCCGATGCCGGCCGCCTGCAGCAGGTGATGAGCAACCTGCTGTCGAACGCCATCAAATTCACCCCCGGCGGCGGCCTGGTCCGGGTCAGTTCGAAACGCCAGGGCGACGCCATCGTGATCGAAGTCGCCGACACCGGCATCGGCATCCGCCCCGACTTCCTGCCTTATGTGTTCGACCGTTTCCGCCAGGCCGACTCCTCGTCCACGCGGCGCCACGGCGGCCTCGGGCTGGGCCTGTCGATCGCCCAGCAACTCGTCGAACTGCAGGGCGGCCAGTTGCGCGCCGCCAGCGCCGGCGAAGACAAGGGCGCCACCTTCACCCTGCGCATGCCGCTCGTCGGCGCGACCGACACCGTGCCGGCGCCCGATTGCCTGGTCAAGGCGCACGACCAGGGCGCGGTGCGCGCCAGCAGCGGCGCCCTGACCGGATTGACCATCCTGGTGGTCGACGACGAACGCGATTCGCTCGACATCGTCCACTACGTGCTGGCCGACATGGGCGCAGCCATCGTCACCGCGGTCACCGCCTATGAAGCCCTGCAGACGATCGACCAGCTCAAGCCGGACCTCATGATCAGCGACATCGGCATGCCGGAAATGGATGGCCCGGAACTGATCCGCCGCGTGCGCGCCTCCGGCAACCCGCGCATTGCCGGGGTGCGCGCCCTTGCCCTGACGGCGTTCTCGCGCCGCGAAGACCGCCTGCGCGCGCTCGAGGCGGGTTTCGACGAATACCTGGCCAAGCCGATCGCGCCGGCCGAACTGGTGCGCGCGGTGCTGACGATGTGCGACAGCCTGCTCGAGAAACCAGCCGGGGCCGCGCCCAACCGCGTGTAATCCAGGCCCTTTGTCACACGGTGGTCAAACGCCGGTCACATTCGCGCGCCAAGATAGGCCTGTTCGCAAGAACGCGGGAGCACGCCTCCCCTACCGGCGTCGGCGGTCGGGAAATATACCGGCACCAAATTCTTCACGACCCTTCTTGGCGCCATCAGCGTTACCGTTGACCTTGCCCAGTACGAACTCAGCCATCGTATTTATGCTGGCGGCAGCGCGCTCATCTACCACCAATTTCTGTGTGGAATCTTGATTGAGCGCACGAACTAGCCCAGGAGGAACAAATGCACATGAGAACTGCAACAGGCGCGCAGTACAGGAGCGGCTGGACGCGCTGGTGGCCGGGCGCGGCAGGGATAGTCGTCGCGCTCTCCGCCTCCGCCACGGCGGCGCCGGCCCCCACCACTTATCGCATCGTTCAGCTGGGCACGGTCTGGGCCTATGGGGCGGACATCAATGCCAAAGGCCAGGTCGCGTTCAACGAATACGACCCGACCAGGGCGCCGAGCCTGAACTGGAGTTCGGAGCGGGCCAAATTTTACGACGGCAGCATGGTGCGCGATCTCGGCACCCTCGGTGGCCCGGTCGCCACGGTGGCGGCGCTGAACGACGCCGGGCAGGTTGCGGGCACCTCCTCGATCAGCGCCACCGGCACCGACACGCACGCATTCCGCTGGAGCGCCGCGACGGGCATGGTCAAGCTGGCCCCGCCGGGAGCCATCAGCTCGTCCGCTTCCGACATCAACAACCGCGGCTGGGTGACCGGCGCCGTGCGCTTCCCCAACGGCTGGGGACATGCGTTTCGCTGGACGCCGCGCAGCGGCATGGTCGACCAGGGCGCGCTCGACAACGGTTCCTACGGCGCCGCACTGAACGACGCCGGCACCGTCGTCGGCGAATCGGCGGGAACCAATCGCGAGCCGCGCGTTGCGGTGGCCTGGCCAGGGGCAAGGCCGATTGCGCTGGAAACCCTCGGCACCACCTACTCGGCAGCGTCCGACATCAACAACGCCGGCCAGGTCGTCGGCTTCGGCGTGGCGCCCAACTCGGCGGAAATGGCCTTGCTGTGGGCGCCGAACAAGGGCGTGCTCGACCTCGGCCTGCCGCGCGCCAACGCCTCGTTTGCCGAAAAAATCAACGACAACGGCCTCGTGATCGGCTTTACCCGCGGCCGCGGCAGTCCTACCCGGGGTTTCATCTGGAGCCGCGAACACGGACCGGTCCTTATCCACCCGAGCGACCCGAATACCGAAACGCGCACGCGCGACCTGAACAAGCTGGGCCAGGTCGTGGGCAGCCTCGAGGGCCGCGCTTTCGTCTGGACCCGCGCGCAGGGTGTCGTCGACCTGAATACCCGGCTGCGCGGCGCCCCGCCGGGGCTGCTGCTGCACGAGGCGAGCGCAATCTCGGACAACGGATCGATTGTCGCCGAGGGCAATACCGGCCTGGTGCTGCTGGTGCCGGGCAGCGCCGAGGCCCAGCCGCCGGTCGCCGGTCCGGTGGAGGTCACCGGCACGCCGCGCGCCAAAGGCCTGCTCTCGTTTTCCGCGAGCTTTCGCGACCTGGACGCGGGCGACCGTCACCAGGCCGTCTGGTCCTGGGGCGACGGCAGCCAGAGCGTCGGCACGCTCAGCACAGCGCGCCATGGCGGCAGCGTCAGCGCCCAGCACGCCTATGCGAAGGAAGGGAGCTACATGGTCAGGCTGACCGTCACCGACAGCAGTGGCAAGTGCACCACGGTGGCGCACCTGGTCGTCGTGGGGGCGCAGGTGACGCCCTAGTGACAGCGGTGGCGGACCAGGCGGGCCGTGAAGCCTGCCTGGCCGCACCTCTCAATCGAACTTCGAAAAGTCCGGCTTGCGCTTCTGGAAGAAGGCGGTAAACGCTTCCTTGGCCTCGGCGCCGGCCAGCATGGCGCTGAACTGCTTGCTCTCGACGGCGATGGCATCGGCGACGAGGGCGGCGCGCGGGCGCTTCATGAGGGCCTTGGTGGCGCGGATCGAGGCGGCCGGCAGCGCCACCAGTTTGGCGGCCTGGGCCTGGGCGAAGGGCAGCAGTTCGGCCGCCGGCAGGACTTTCGCCACGATGCCCATCTCGAAGGCTTCCTGGGCCAGGAAGGCTTCGCCCAGCATCAGCTTTTCGGCGGCGCGGGTATAGCCGGCCGCTTGCGCCACCAGCAGGGACGAAGCGAATTCCGGGCACAGGCCGAGCTGGGTAAACGGCATCGAGAACTTGGCGTTGTCGGCGCAGTAGACCAGGTCGCAGTGCATCAGCAGCGTGGTGCCGATACCGACCGCGGCGCCGGCGACGGCCGCCACGATCGGCTTGGTGCAGCCTTCCAGCGCGCGCATGAAGCGAAACACCGGGCGCTCCTCGGTCATGGCGCCTTCGCCGGCATTGTTCAGGAAGTCGTCGAGGTCGTTACCTGCGGTGAAGATCTCCGGCTTGCCGGCGATCAGGACGGCGCGCACGGCCGGGTCCTGCTCGGCGTTCAGCAGCGCCTCGGCCATGGTGGTGTACATGGCGCCGGTGATCGCGTTCTTGCGCTCGAGGCGGTCGAATTCGATGGTGAGGATGCCGTTTTGTTTGGTCGTCTGGATGCTCATTGTTCAGGTCTCCGATGATTCTTGGGCCGGTTGGACGCGTGGGCGGGAGACCCGCCCACCCTACGGGTCACCGGCACAGTGTGCAGCAACTCGTAGGGTGGGCGGGTCTCCCGCCCACGCGGTGATAGTCGCAGCTCGCATCAGCGTGCAGGCCGATGCGGCTACTTTCGAAAAATCAAACGCGCTCGATGATACCGGCCGCGCCCATGCCGGCGCCGACGCACATCGTCACCATGCCGTACTTCAGGTTGTTGCGGCGCAGTGCGTGCACGACGGTCGCGGCGCGGATCGCGCCGGTGGCGCCCAGCGGGTGGCCGAGGGCGATCGCGCCGCCCATCGGGTTGACCTTGCTGGTGTCCAGGCCCAGGTCGCGAATCACGGCCAGGGCTTGCGCCGCAAAGGCTTCGTTCAGCTCGATCCAGTCGAGTTGGTCCTGGGTGATGCCGGCGGCGGCCAGCGCAGCAGGAATCGCGAACTTCGGACCGATGCCCATGATTTCCGGCGGCACGCCGCGCACGGCGAACGAGGAGAACTTGGCCAGCGGGGTCAGGTTGTGCTCGCGCAGGATCTTTTCGCTGACCACGATCAGCGCACCGGCGCCGTCCGACATCTGCGACGACGTGGCGGCCGTGACCGTGCCCTTGGCCGCGAACACCGGTTTCAGCTTGGCCATGCCTTCCATGCTGGCGTCGGCACGCGGGCCTTCGTCGGTGTCGACGGTACGGCGCTTGACATCGATTTCGCCGGTAGCCAGGTTCGGCGTGCGGGTGATGATCTCGACCGGGGTGATCTCGTCCTTGAAGTAGCCCGCCTGCTGGGCGGCAATCGCCCGGCGATGCGATTCCAGGCCAAAGGCGTCCTGGTCTTCGCGCGACACTTTCCACTGCGTCGCCACTTTTTCCGCCGTCAGGCCCATGCCGTAGGCCAGGCCCACGTTCTCGTCCCTGAAGGTCTCCATGTTGATCGATGGGTGGTGGCCCATCATCGGCACCATCGACATCGACTCGATGCCGCCGGCCAGCATCACGTCGGCTTCGCCGACGCGGATGCGGTCCGCCGCCATGGCCAGGGCGGTGATGCCCGAGGCGCAGTAACGGTTGACGGTCACGCCGCCGACCGTGTTCGGCAGGCCGGCCAGGATCACCGAGTTACGGGCGATATTAAAACCCTGTTCGGCTTCCGGGAAGGAGCAGCCGACGATGGCGTCGATGATCAGCGCCGGGTCCAGGTTCGGCACGGCGGCCATGGCGCCGCGGATGGCGGCCACCAGCAGGTCGTCCGGGCGGGTCGTCTTGAACATGCCGCGCGGCGCCTTGCCGATCGGAGTGCGGGTCGCTGCGACGATGTATGCGTCTTGAAGTTGTTTGCTCATGTCATTCGTCCTTGGTTAGTTCCGCACCGCTTAGTTACGAACCGGCTTGCCGGTCTGCATCATGCCCATGATCCGCTCTTGCGTCTTCGGGTTGTTCAGCAGTTCGAGGAAGGCTTTACGCTCCATGTCGAGCAGCCACTGCTCGGATACCACGCTGCCCTGGTCGACGTCGCCGCCGGTCACGATCTCGGCGATCATGTCGCCCAGCTTGTAGTCGTGGGCAGAGATGAAGCCGCCGTCACGCATGTTGACCAGCTGGCCGCGGATCGTCGCCCAGCCGTAGCGGCCGGTTACGGTCACCGGGCGCTGTGCCGGGGCGCGATAGCCGGCGTCGAACATGGCGCGCGCCGTGACTTTCGCCACGTGCAGCAGCTCATAGGTGTTGAAGACGATGATGTCGTCTTCCTTCAGGTAGCCCATGGCCTTCGCTTCCAGCGCCGACTTCGACACCTGCGCCGTGGCCGCATTGGTGAAACCGGTCTTCAGGAATTGCAGGATGTCGTTGCCCTTGGCTTCGGTAAAGGCGCGCACTGCCGCTTCCTTCAGGCCGCCGCCGGCCGGCACCAGGCCGACGCCGACTTCGACCAGGCCGATATACGACTCGATCGAGGCGACGCGCTTCGACGCGTGCAGCGCCATTTCGCAGCCGCCGCCCAGCGCCAGGCCCGCCACCGCGGCGACCACCGGCACGTTCGAGTACTTCATCTGCATGAACACGTCCTGCAGCTGGCGCACCATCGGGTCCATCGCTTTCGCGCCGCCGGCCATGAAGGCAGGCAGGGCCGATTGCAGGTCGGCGCCGGCCGAGAAGGCGCCGCCTTCGGTCGCGTCCGTGTTCCAGATGACCAGGCCCTTGAAGTTGGCTTCCGCTTCCGCCATGGCGCGCTGCAGGCCCTTGACGACGCCTTCGCCGATCACGTGCATCTTGGTTTTCAGCGAGATGATCAGGACTTCGTCGCCGGTATGCCAGAGGCGCACCGATTCGTCTTCGAAGACGGTGGTGCCGGCGGTTTTGGCGTCCGTTGCGCCGGCGCCCAGCACCGGCGCGCGGAAGGCCTGGCGCTCGTACACGGCCAGGTTCGAGGCCGGCACATAGCTGTTCGAAGCGGCCGACCAGGAACCCTCGGCGGTGTGCACGCCTTTTTCAGCGACCGGGCCTTCGAACACCCAGGCTGGCAGCGGCGTGTTGGTCAGCGCTTTGCCGCTGTCGATGTCGTCCTTGACCCACTCGGCGATCTGCTTCCAGCCTGCGGCCTGCCAGGTTTCGAAGGGGCCGACGCTCCAGCCGAAGCCCCAGCGCATGGCGAAGTCGATGTCGCGCGCGTTGTCGGCGATGGTGTCGAGGTGGACGGCGATGTAATGGAAGGCGTCGCGGAAGATCGCCCACAGGAACTGCGCCTGCGGGTTGGTCGAGTCGCGCATGGCCTTGAACTTCTTGACCGGGTCCTTCTCTTTGAGGATGCGCGCGACGATGTCGGCCGCTTTCCCGCCGCCGGCGACGTATTCACCGGTCGCAAAGTCGAGGCGCTGGATGTCCTTGCCGACCTTCTTGTAGAAGCCGGCGCCGGTCTTCTGGCCCAGGGCGCCCTTCTCGACCAGTTTCGACAGCACGTCCGGCGTCTTGTAGAGCGCGAAGAACGGGTCGTCCTGCAGCGTGTCCTGCATCGTCTTGATGACGTGGCCCATGGTGTCCAGGCCGACGACGTCGGCGGTACGGAAGGTGCCCGACTTGGCGCGACCCAGCTTGGCGCCGGTCAGGTCGTCGACCACGTCCACCGACAGGCCGAATTTTTCTGCTTCATGGATCGTGGCCAGCATGCCGAAGATGCCGACGCGGTTGGCGATGAAGTTCGGCGTGTCTTTTGCGCGCACGACGCCCTTGCCCAGCACGGAGGTCAGGAAGGTCTCGAGCTGGTCGAGGATCTGGGGACGGGTGCCCGCGGTCGGGATCAGCTCGACCAGGTGCATGTAGCGCGGCGGATTGAAGAAGTGCACGCCGCAGAAGCGCGCCTTGAGTTCCTCGTCAAAACCTTCGGCCAAGGTATTGATCGACAGGCCCGAGGTGTTCGAGGCGAAGATGGCGTTCGGCGCGATGTGCGGCGCAACCTTCTTGTACAGGTCGTGCTTCCAGTCCATGCGCTCGGCGATCGCTTCGATGATCAGGTCGCAGCCAGCGAGCAGCTCGAGGTTGTCTTCGTAATTCGCCACTTCGATCAGGGAGGCGTCGTCCTTGTTGCCCAGCGGGGCCGGCGACAGCTTTTTCAAGCCTTCGATCGCCTTCAGCACGATCCCGTTCTTGTTACCTTCCTTGGCAGGCAGGTCGAACAGCACGACAGGCACCCGGGCGTTGATGCAGTGCGCGGCGATCTGCGCGCCCATCACGCCGGCGCCCAGCACGGCGACTTTCTTGACGGTGAAATTGGTCATGGTCGGTATCCTCTCGTTTTTAGAACAGGTCGGCGTCGAGCGCCAGCAGGTTGTCCGCGCCCGAGCGTGCCTGGCGGATCAGCATCGCCGTTTCCGGGTACAGGCGGGCAAAGTAGAAGCGTGCCGTGGCCAGCTTCGAGGTGTAGAAACCGTCGCCCGAGCCCTGCTTTTCCAGCGCGATCTTGGCCATCTGCGCGAAGAAATAGCTGAACACGAGGTGGCCGACCACACGCAGGTAAGGCACGGCGGCGGCGCCCACTTCGTCCTGGTTGGTAAAGGCCTTCATGCCGATTTCCATAGTCAGCTTGCCGACCTTTTCGCCCAGTTCTCCCAGCGGCGTCACGAATTCGGACATCGATTCATCCAGACCGTTTTCTTCGACGAAGGCCTTGATCTTCTCGCCAAAGGCGCGCAGTTTGGCGCCATTGTCCATCAGGATCTTGCGGCCCAGCAGGTCGAGCGACTGGATGGTGTTGGTGCCTTCGTAGATCATGTTGATGCGCGCGTCGCGCACATACTGCTCCATGCCCCACTCGCTGATGTAGCCGTGGCCGCCGTAGACCTGCATCGCTTCCGAGGTCGCGATCCAGCCGTTGTCGGTAATGAAGGCCTTGACGATCGGGGTCAGCAGCGAGATTTCGCCGGCCGCTTCCTTGCGCACTTCCTCGTCCGGGTGGTTCAGTTCGCGGTCGATCTGCAGCGCGACATACGAGCAGACGGCGCGCCCGCCTTCGGCATAGGCCTTGGCCGTCAACAGCATCCGGCGCACGTCCGGGTGCACGATGATCGGGTCGGCCGGCTTGTCCGGCGCCTTCGGGCCCGACAGCGAACGCATCTGGATGCGGTCTTTCGCGTACACCAGCGCGTTCTGGTAAGCCACTTCGGTCAGGCCGAGCGACTGCATGCCGACGCCGAGGCGGGCGGCGTTCATGAACACGAACATCGCGTTCAGGCCTTTATGGGGCTGGCCGATCAGGGTACCGACGGCGCCGTCCAGGTTCATCTGGCAGGTGGCGTTGCCGTGGATGCCCATCTTTTCTTCGATGGCGCCGCAGAAGATCGGGTTGCGTTCGCCCAGCGAGCCGTCCGCGTTCGGCATGAACTTCGGCACCAGGAACAGCGAAATGCCTTTCGAGCCTTCCGGTGCGTCCGGCAGGCGCGCCAGCACCAGGTGGATGATGTTTTCGGCGACGTCGTGCTCGCCGGCCGAGATGAAGATCTTCGAGCCGGTAATCTTGTAGGTACCGTCGGCTTGCGGCTCGGCTTTCGAGCGCAGCAGGCCAAGGTCGGTGCCGCAATGGGCTTCGGTCAGGCACATGGTGCCGGTCCACTCGCCCGAGACCAGCTTCGGCAGGTAGAACTTCTTCTGCTCGTCGCTGCCGTGTTCCTTCAGGCACTCGTAAGCGCCGTGCGACAGGCCCGGGTACATGGTCCAGGCCTGGTTGGCCGAGTTCAGCATTTCGTAGAACGAATTGTTCAGGGAAATAGGCAGGCCCTGGCCGCCGTATTCCGGATCGCAGCCGAGCGACGCCCAGCCGCCTTCGACGTACTGCTTGTACGCTTCCTTGAAACCCTTCGGTGTCGTCACGGTCTTGGTGGCGGCGTCGTAATGGCAGCCTTCGCGGTCGCCCGAATGGTTCAGCGGGAACAGCACTTCCTGCGTGAATTTCGCACCCTCTTCCAGCACCTGGTTGATGATGTCGGCGTCGATCTCCTGGTACGCAGGCAAGCTCTTGAACTCTTCGGTGACGTTGAGGAATTCGTGCAGCACAAACTGCATATCCCGAAGTGGCGCGACGTACTGACCCATGGTTTTCTCCTGACGAAGGTAAGTTTATTTTGTGACTGAAGGGCAGGCGATGAGGCCGGCTCAGTTGCTCTGATGATTGCTGTGAACGGGGTTACGGTAGTTCTCGATCAGCCGCGCGAAGCCGCGGTTGGCGCGCTCGACCGCGCCGGGGTTGCGCAGGAAACGCGCATCGTGGTGCAAGGCCAGGATCAGCCCGTAGCATTCGTAGACCAGCTGCTCGGGGTCGGTGCCGGGTTTCAGATCCTGGCAATCGATCGCCTGCTGCACGCAGCGCAGCAAGGCGCCCTGCCAGGCTCCCACCATCGCCACCAGCGATTCGCGGATCGGGCCCGGCCGGTCATCGTACTCCACCGCGCCGCTGATATAAATACAACCCGACGCGATTTCGACCGACACCCGCTTGACCCAGCGTGCAAACATCGACTCCAGGCGCGGCAAGCCGCGTGGCTCCTTGACGCTGGGGAAAAAAACTTCCTGCTCGAAACGGTGGTGATACAGCTTCAGCACTTCCATCTGCAGGTCTTCGCGCGAACCGAAGTGCGCGAACACGCCCGACTTGCTCATGCTCATGCGATCGGCCAGCAGGCCGATGGTAAGGCCCTCCAGGCCATTCCGGCTGGCCAGCTCGAGCGCGACGTCGAGGATCGCGGCCCGCGTCTGCTCGCCCTTGCGCATGAATTTGGCTGAAGTGTTGATGACTATCCCCCGGGTGAATCGAAAAATCCGAACGCTCGTACTATTATCTATCGGGCTCCGAATGTCAAACGGGAACTTAGAGGTGGGGTTCTATTGCCGATCGCGCCGCCGATGACATCACGTTCCGCGTGGGCACGGGGTGCCCACCCTGGGTCAATCGGCCCCGCCCGCCTTTGAAATCGCGCGCCGGTCGCGCTTGGTCGGCCGCCCCTTGATCGCGCTGCCCGGCTCCGGGAACAATCTCTTCGCCTCGGAATCATTTTCGCGGCGCTGGATGCTCTCCTCGGTTTCGCTGTAGAGCGTACGCGCGATCGGCGCGGCGCCGCGTTTGTCCGAAATGCCGAGCACCACGATTTCCCAACGGTCCGAGCCGTTATCGATGGAAATCTTGTCGCTGAGTTTCACCGCGCGCGCCGGCTTTACCGGTTCGCCCGCAATGCGGACCCGGCCACGGTCGACCGCGTCCGACGCCATCGAACGGGTCTTGAAAAAGCGTGCGGCCCACAGCCACTTGTCGATGCGTACGTTATTGTCTTCCATAGCCTGCTCTTCCTTATGCGTATCCAATCGCAAAAATGCGCATCGTCAGCTTGTACAGGAGGTAGGCCAGCCCGTACGAAGCCCGACGCAGCCATCCCACGCCTTCGAATTCCCTGGGGCACACGACGACGCCGTCGGCGATGCCCCTCTTGATATGGGTACGCACGGCCTGGGCAAAAGAGGCGTTTCTCACAACAATGTTCGCTTCCTGGTTCAGGAACAGCGACAGGCCGTCGCAGTTGCTCGATCCGACCGTGGCCCAGTCGTCGTCGACCACGGCGATCTTCGCGTGCAGCTGGGTCTTGCGGTACTCGACCACCTGGATGCCGGCGTCGAGCAGTTTCGGATAGAACGAGCGCGCCACGGCGTCCTGCATCCGGAATTCGCCGACGCCGATCAACAGCGTGACCTCGACACCGCGGCTCGCCGCCTGCGCCAGGGCGTCGCGGAATTTTCGCCCCGGCGCGAAATACGGATTGGCCAGCAGCACGCTCTTGCGGGCCTGGCCGATGGCTTGCAGGTAGGCGCGCTGGATCGTGCGCCGGTTGCGCAGGTTGTCGCGCACCACGAAACCGGCGCGCATCAATCCCGCCCCTGCGCCGCTGCTCTGGCGGACGGTCGCGCGGCGCGCCTCGCGCTGCGATTCGAGAAACAGTTCCATGCGGTGGATCAGTTTCAGGTGGCCGGCGCGCATCCACTGGGCCTGGGCCTCGAAGTGGATCTGCGCCACCAGCGGCCCGCGCACGCGCACCGCGAAATCCCAGCGCGGCGCCGGCAGCGCGCGTTCGGGATCGTAGTCGCACACCATGTCGTCGTTGGTATTGATGCCGCCGACAAAGGCCACGCTGCGGTCGACGACCGTGATCTTGCGGTGGGTACGCGCGATGCCGCGCCTGAACCAGCGGTTGAACACGCGGTAATGCACGCCGGCGGCGGCGAAGGCTGCGCCTAGGCGGCGGCAGGTGCGGTCGCCGGTGCCGAACCAGTCGACCAGCACGCGCACCTTGACGCCGCGGCTGGCCGCGCGCATCAGCGCGGCGGCGATGTCGCGCGCGACCGCGTCTTCGGCAAAGATATAGGTTTCGAACAGGATTTCATGGTGCGCAGCGTCGATCGCGGCGATCATCGCCGGGAACAGCTGCTGCCCGGTTTCCAGCAGGGTGACATCGTTGCCCGCTACGTAAGGAAGGCTGCGCATGCGATACGCTGACTACGCCAGTTGCAGTTCGGCGACGATCGGCGCGTGGTCGGACAGTTTGGCCCAGATCGGCCCCGCCATCACCTGGGCATTGTCGACCTTGAAGCCGCGTACATAGATGCGGTCGAGCCGGAACCAGGGCAGTGCGGCCGGGAAGGTCCGCGCTGGCGCCAGGCGCGGCTGGCGGCCGGCCCAGCTGCGCACCATGTCGCCCAGCGCCGATTTCGGGCCGAGCTCGTCGAACACCTCGGTCACGCCCAGCGCCTGGCGCAAGCGGTCGCTGAGGGTATTGCGCCAGTCGTTGAAGTCGCCGGCAATGATGACCGGCTCGCCGTCCGGCGCCGAGTGCCGGACGGCTTCGATCAGCTGCAGCGTCTGGCGTCCACGCCCGCCCTCGAACAGGCCGAGGTGGACCACATAGCAATGCACCTTGCCGGCCGGCGTTTCCAGCACACAGTGCAGGATGCCGCGCTGTTCGTAGGCATGGTCGGAAACGTCGTGGTTATGGGTGTTCGCGATCGGGAAACTGCTGAGCAAGGCATTGCCGTGGTGGCCGTGGTCGTAGACCGCGTTCATGCCATAGGCGGAATGGTGCGAGTCGCCGGCGAAATATTCGTACTGGGCTGCTTCGGGCCAGTGGTGGTGGCTCGGCGCATGCTCGCCATAACGCACCTGATGGCGGTCATGGCGCCCCTGCACTTCCTGCAGGAACACGATATCGGCGTGGAACTCGGAGATCGCCTTTTTCAGTGCCAGTACCCGCGGGGTACTGCGCAAGGAGGAGACGCCTTTGTGGATATTGTAGGTTGCGACACGAATCTTCATGGGAACATTCTAACCCCATCAGTCCGTGTTCTTTTTTATAAGCTTTCCAATCGTGCGGACACGGGGCGCCGTCTCTGGGAACCGCTACCCCGCTGCAAGATCATTCAAACGCCGGTGCCGCTTCCCAATTCGCGCGCAATGCAGCATTGCGGGGCGGTGCCAGGCGTTCTGCTTCGGACAAGCGCACGGAAATCAGACGCGGGCCAGCGAGGCGCAACCCGCATTGCAGGTCGATATAAAAACAATCGTCGTCCATGCTGACTGCTTTCACTTTCTCGTGCTTCGATTCGAAATCTTCCATGCGTTCTCTCCCAGAATCCGTTTGTTGGATTTGTGTTGCAGTTCAAAAATTCGCTGTGCGCGAATTACTGACGATATGCGACCTGTTTCCGATTGTCAAACGCCGATTCTATTGTGCGATTACTAACACAACAAATTTCCCATCACTAATTTTTCCTTAAAGACACATAAATTCATGTAATTAGGAAAGTTTCCTAAGATAATTTGTTAGCCCATACAGCATATTTGTATCAAATTGTAGAAGAATTTAGCTGTTTTATCCCTGACTTAACGTTTTTCCTACTCATCCAATTGAAACATTCACTTACAAATTAGTAACTTTTTTGTTGTCATTTGGAAAATAATATCGGCCTGGAGCCGATATTCTTGTAGGAATTTTGGAAGGCCGCCGTTGTATTTGCGCCTACAAAAGAAAAACGCTTGACTGAACAAAGGAACTGCGATTTGGTCAATTTGACGATCAAAGCGCGTATATTCTTTCTTCGTTGAAACTTCCCGCCTTTATACGTTGCGCATCTGGGCCTGCGTGACGTTGCAGCCCGGCGCGACATCCTGCGTCACCCAGACGTTGCCGCCAATGGTGGAGCCGGCCCCGATCGTGATCCGGCCGAGGACGGTCGCGCCGGCGTAGATGACGACGTCGTCTTCGACGATCGGATGGCGCGGCGCCCCTTTGACCAGCGCCCCGCTGGCGTCGAGCGGGAAGCGCCGTGCCCCGAGCGTGACGGCCTGGTATAGGCGCACGCGCTGGCCGATGATCGCAGTTTCGCCGATCACGACGCCGGTGCCGTGGTCGATAAAGAAGCTGGCGCCGATGCGCGCGCCTGGGTGGATGTCGATCCCGGTCAGCGTGTGGGCAATGTCCGCCGCCAGGCGCGCCAGGAAGGGTACGCCGAGGCGATGCAGGCAATGCGCCAGCCGGTGGTAGAGCACCGCAATGGTGCCGGGATAGCAGAGCATGATCTCGGCCACGGAACTGGCGGCCGGGTCGCCGGCCAACGCCGCATGCACGTCCGACACCAGCAAGGCGCGAATTTCCGGCAAGCTGCCGGCAAAGGCCCGGGTGATGTTGCGCGCACGTTCGAACAGCTCGGCGTCGCCCGCCTCTTCCAGGCCGGGATTGAAGCGCAGCGCGCGCCGCACCTGGCCGACCAGGCGGTCGAGGGCAATGTTCAGCGTGTCGCCGACAAAGTAATCGATGCTCTCGTCGTTCAGGTCGGGGCGGCCGTAGTGCGTCGGAAACAGCGCCGCCGACACGCCCTCGATGACTTGCTGCAGCACCGCGCGCGAAGGCAACTGGCGCACGCGCCCCTGGTGGCGGATGTTGTGGGTCGACTCGCGCGAAGTGCGCAGCGCGTCGATGATGGGGCCGAGCTGCCAATGGCTGGCGCCGGCCGGATCGCTGTGGTCATTGTTCATTTGACCAGATTACTCCAGGGCGAGCGCGAAATGAAGGATTTAAATCACACTTCTATATATGCGAATGCACATGGCGCGGCAGTTGCAATACCGCTTCCGCATTCGATGACGAAAAGCAGCGGTCCGCCGCTTCCAGCCAGGGCAGCCATGCGTATTCGAGGTGCTCGCGCGGGCTCAGGGTGATCGGGATGTCGCGCGGCACGCAGACCGAAAACACGTGCTCGGTGTTGTGGGTGACGCCCGGCGCATAGCGGTGGCGCCAGGTCGGGTAGATTTCGTAGACGTTCGACAGGCCCCAGTCAAGCAGGCGGATGGCTTGGCCATCGGCGACGATGCCGGTTTCCTCGAACAGTTCGCGCGCGGCCGTTTCCAACAGCGGCTCGTCGGGCGCATCGAGCGACCCGGTGACCGATTGCCAGAACCCGGGCCGGTCGGCGCGCTCGATCAGCAATACCTCCAGCGCGAACGTATGGATGACGACGAGGACCGATTCGGGGATCTTGTGCACTGACTGTCTCCATAGGGCAAACAAAAAAGGCCGGAGCGCATCGTCAGACGATGCGCTCCGGCCCCTATTCTACCCAGCCGTCAGGCCGCGCGTGCTTAAGCTACCTTGGTCTCGTTACGCAGGCGGATATGCAGCTCCTTGAGCTGCTTCTCGTCGACTTCCGATGGCGCGTTTGTCAGCAGGCACTGGGCGCGCTGGGTCTTCGGGAAGGCGATCACGTCGCGGATCGATTCCGAACCGGTCATCAGCGTCACCAGGCGGTCCAGGCCGAAGGCCAGGCCACCGTGCGGCGGCGCGCCGTACTGCAGGGCGTCGAGCAGGAAGCCGAACTTCAGTTGCGCTTCCTCGGCATCGATCTTCAGCGCGCGGAACACCTTGCTCTGCACTTCTTCGCGGTGGATACGGATCGAACCGCCGCCCAGTTCCCAGCCGTTCAGGACCATGTCGTAGGCCTTGGCGATGCAGGCGCCCGGATCGGTTTCCAGCATGTCTTCGTGGCCGTCTTTTGGTGCGGTGAACGGGTGGTGAGTCGCGGTCCAGCGGTTGTTTTCTTCGTCGTGCTCGAACATCGGGAAGTCGATCACCCACAACGGTGCCCAGGTTTCTTCGAACAGGCCGGCCTTCTTCGCAAATTCCGAGTGGCCGATTTTTACACGCAAGGCGCCGATGGCGTCGTTGACCACCTTGGCCTTGTCGGCGCCGAAGAAGATCAGGTCGCCGTCTTCGGCCTTGGTCAGTTCAAGGATTTTGGCGAGGACTTCGTCCGAGATGTTCTTAACGATCGGCGACTGCAGGCCGTCACGGCCTTTGGCCTTTTCGTTGACCTTGATGTAGGCCAGGCCCTTGGCGCCGTAGATGGCGACGAACTGGGTGTAGGCGTCGATTTCCGAACGCGGCATCGAACCGCCCTGCGGCACGCGCATGCCGACCACACGCCCGCCGGTCATGTTGGCGGCGCTGTTGAAGACCTTGAACTCGACCGACTTCATCAGCTCGGTCAGTTCGGTGAACTCGAGTTTCACGCGCATGTCCGGCTTGTCCGAACCATACATGCCCATGGCGGTGGCGAAATCCATCACCGGGAACGGCTTCGGCAGGTCGATGCCGGCGGCGTTCTTGAACACGACGCGCATCATGTCCTCGAACAGGTCGCGGATTTCCTGTTCGGTCAGGAACGAAGTTTCGCAGTCGATCTGGGTAAATTCCGGCTGGCGGTCGGCGCGCAGGTCTTCGTCGCGGAAGCACTTGGTGATCTGGTAGTAACGGTCGAAGTTGGCGACCATCAAGAGCTGCTTGAACAGCTGCGGCGACTGCGGCAGTGCGAAGAAGCTGCCCGCGTTGACGCGCGACGGCACCAGGTAGTCGCGTGCGCCTTCCGGGGTCGACTTGGTCAGCATCGGAGTCTCGATGTCGATGAAGCCCAGGTTGTCGAGGTACTTGCGCACTTCCATCGACACTTTGTAGCGCAGGCGCAGGTTGTGCTGCATCTGGCCGCGGCGCAGGTCGAGCACGCGGTGCGTCAGGCGCGTCGTTTCCGACAGGTTGTCGTCGTCCAGCTGGAAGGGCACCGGTACCGAGGCGTTCAGCACTTCGACCGAAGTGGCGTTCAGTTCGATCTTGCCCGACTTCAGGTTGGCGTTGACCGTGCCATCGAGGCGGTTGGTGACGGTGCCGGTGATGCGCAGGCAGTACTCGTTGCGCACATGCTCGGCGGCCTTGAACACGTCGGCATTGTCCGGATGGCAGACCACCTGCACCAGGCCTTCACGGTCGCGCAGGTCGATGAAGATCACGCCGCCGTGGTCGCGGCGACGATGGACCCAGCCGCACAGGCTGACGGTTTGGCCCAGCAGTTCTTCGGTAACGAGGCCGCAGTAGTGAGTACGCATGGAGGACATATTTTTCTCTATTCCAGGTTGGTGTATCGGTTGCCGCCGCGGCGGCCTTGATTGCTTGTCTTGTCGGTCAGGGCGTGAGGATCAGGGGGTGAGGATCAGGCCAGGGGCTTCGCCCTGCCTGACGAGGCCGGGGACGGTATCGCCCGGCGCCACGACGCCCATCGACACGATGTATTTCAGCGCCGCGTCGACCGTCATGTCCAGCTCGACGACCTTGCTGCGTTCCATCATCAGGAAAAAGCCGGAGGTCGGGTTCGGGGTCGTCGGCACGTAGACGCTCAGGTAGTCGCCGACCAGGTGGTTCTTCACGTCGCCGCCGGGCACGCCGGTCAGGAAAGCGATGGTGTACGAATCGGCATGCGGGTAAGGAATCAGCACCGCCTGGCGAAACGCGTTGCCGGAAGACGAAAACAGGGTGTCGGACACCTGCTTCACGCTGCCGTAGAGCGAGCTGACGACCGGAATGCGCTTGAGCAGGCGCTCGCCCACGCGCACCACCCATTTGCCGACCAGGTTATTCGTCAGCAAACCGGTCACGAAGACGATGGCGATCGTCAGGATCGCGCCGATGCCGGGCACGTCCATGCCGATCAGGTTGCGCGGCTGCCAGCGCTCGGGCACGAACAGCAGCGACTGGTCGAGCATGCCGATGACCAGGTTCAGGACCCAGCCGGTGATCGCCAGGGGAACCAGGATCAGGAGGCCGGTAAGGAAGTATTTGCGCATTGCTTTCTCGTTGTTCTTATTGCTGCGGCCAGGTGGCCGCAGGCCGTGATCGCATCAGGACGCGCTCTTGGCGCCGCTTGCCGGGGAAGCCGGCGCGGCGGCTGGCGTTGCGCTCTTGCCGGCGTCGCCCGAGGAGGCAGCGGCCGCAGGCGCACCGTCGGACGAGCTTGCGACTGCCGGCGCAGCGGCAGGCGCCGCTGCTGCAGCCGGAGCGCCGGCCGGAGTTTTCCCGCCACGGAAATCGGTCACATACCAGCCGCTGCCCTTGAGCTGGAAACCGGCGGCGGTGACCTGCTTCTTGAACGCGCTCTTGCCGCATGACAGGCATTCGGTCAGGACCGGGTCGGACATTTTTTGCAGTACATCTTTGGAAAAACCGCATTCGTCGCAACGGTAAGCATAAATCGGCATGTGATACTCCGCAAAAATCTTCAAAACCCTGAATTATAAAGCTTTTGTGGCAGCCGTTGCCCTTTCCCGGGAAAGGCCGGCGAGACGATGCGCCACGGATGAGAGTGCCGTGCCGCGCCAAGCGGGAATGGCCGTGGATTGTGTTGTTTTTCGCCAGCATCGGGCAAGGTTCGGTTTGCCCGGCATCAACTATGTGATTAAATAGCATCCCTAACAGCATACTGCCGGCGGGGTTGGGCCTTCCGGTTGAATGATCAAGAAACAGAAGTTTGCGCGATCGTCGTATCGCCGCATGGCCGTACAAGAACGCTGTATTTGCCGAGCCCGCGCATGCGGGCATTTTTTTTGCCCGCTTATTTGCTCGCTTATTGGCTCGCCTGGCGGCGCCAGACCATCCAGCGCTCCCTGCCCTCGAAGACGGGCAGCGAATCGGCGACCGCGGCGTCCTCGACCAGGTCGAAATGCGGCGCCAGCAGCGCCTCGAGGGCTGGCCTGGCAATGCCGAAGGGCGGCCCTTGTTTTGATTCGCCAAAGAAAAAGAACCCGGCCAATAAGGCGCCCGGCCCCAGCAGCGCCGCCCAGCGCGCCACCACCTGCGGCCGCATGGCCGGCGGCATCGCACACAGGAAAGCGCGTTCGTAGACCAGGTCGAGCGGACGCGGCGGCTCCCAGGTGAAGAAATCGGCTTCGACCACATGCGCGGCCCAGCGGCCGACGGCCTGCCGGGCGCCGCTCACCGCGGCCGGGGAAAAGTCGATGGCGAGCGCGTCCCAGCCGGCATCCAGCAGCCAGGCCAGTTCATAGCCATTGCCGCAGCCCGGGATCAAGACCGTTTTCGGCCCCGCTACCTTGACCGTGAATTCGCGCAAGGCGGCCGGCACGCCACCCAGGTCCCAGGGCGTGAAACCGCGCTCGAAGCGCTCGTCCCAGAAAGCGGGACTCAGCGGATCGCGGCTGGCGAATTCGGGCATGACTAAAGATGGCCGTAGCGTGTCAGCAAGGCCGCGAAGATGATGCCCGAGGCGACGCCGCCGGCCAGCCAGGCCACGAAGCCGATCAGCCGGTTGGTGCGGCGCTGCTCGAGCACGAGCATGCTGAGCAGCTCCTGGGTATGCAGGTGCGGGTGTGCCTGCTGCTCGAGTGCACGGTGCACAAGGCGCGGCAGCTGCGGGAAGATGTGGGCGTAGCGCGGCGCTTCGTCCTTGAGCTTCTCAACCAGGCCGCGCCAGCCGAGCTGCTCGCCCATCCAGCGCTCGAGGTAGGGCCTGGCGGTCTTCCACAGGTCGAGATCCGGGTCGAGCTGGCGCCCGAGGCCCTCGATGTTGAGCAGGGTCTTTTGCAGCAGCACGAGTTGCGGCTGGACTTCGACATTGAAGCGGCGCGAGGTCTGGAACAGGCGCAACAGGATCTGGCCGAACGAGATGTCTTTCAGCGGCCGGTCGAAGATCGGTTCGCAGCAGGCACGCACCGCCGATTCGAGTTCGTCGACGCGGGTGTTTTTCGGCGCCCAGCCCGATTCGATATGGGCTTCGGCCACGCGCTTGTAGTCGCGCCGGAAGAAGGCCAGGAAGTTTTGCGACAGGTAATCCTTGTCGAAATCGTTCAGGGTGCCGACGATGCCAAAATCGAGCGCGATATAGCGGCCAAAGGTTTCCGGCTCGACCGACACCAGGATGTTACCGGGGTGCATATCGGCGTGGAAGAAACCGTCGCGGAACACTTGAGTAAAGAAGATCTCGACGCCATCGCTCGACAGTTTTTTCAGGTCGACGCCCTCGGCCGCCAGGCGGTCGATCTGCGACACCGGGATGCCGTTCATGCGTTCCATGACGATCACACTGCTGGAGCAATAATCCCAATACATCTCGGGCACCATCAGCAAATCGGAATCCGCAAAATTCCGGCGCAGCTGGGCGGCATTCGCCGCTTCGCGCATCAGGTCCAGTTCGTCGTGCAGGTATTTGTCGAATTCGGCGACGACTTCGCGCGGCTTCAGGCGCCGGCTTTCCTTCCACACCCGCTCGACCAGGCGCGAGGCCATGTCCATCAGGGCCACGTCTTCGTCGATGGTTTTCTTCATGCCCGGACGCAGCACCTTGACCGCCACTTCCTTGCCGTTTTTCAGGGTCGCGAAATGGACCTGGGCGATCGAGGCCGAGGCCACCGGCACCGGGTCGAAACTGGCGAACAGCTGGTCGGGGTGGGCGCCGAGCGAGGCGGTAATCTGGGCGATTGCCAGCGCGGAATCGAAGGGCGGGACCTGGTCTTGCAGCCGCGACAGTTCGTCGGCGATATCCGGCGGCATCAGGTCACGCCGGGTCGACAGCACCTGGCCGAACTTGATGAAGATCGGTCCGAGCTCTTCGAGTGCCATCCGCAGGCGGATTCCACGTGGACTCGTCATGCTCCTGCGCCAGAAAAACATGCCGCTGACGATACGTGCAGTACGCGGTGCGTCGAAACCAGACATTGCAATTTCATCGAGGCCGTACTTGGTAACGACCGTGAAGATTTTCAGCAGGCGCAGGAATTTCAATATCATCAGCTATCCAGGTGTTGGGCCAGCAGCGCCTCGAGGCGGGCGACGCGCTTGGCGGTGCGTTCGATGTCGTCGCGCAGGCGCACCACGTCGGCGCCGAACTCGTCCACCGCGCCCGGGCGCGCCAGCACGGGGCGTTCTTCGACCAGGAATTCGGCCAGGTTTTCCGCCAGGCGACGCCCGCTGTCACGCAGGTTGGCCACGGCGCCGCGGGCGCCGCCGGCAAGGCGGGTGGCGACGATCGGGCCGAACAGGCGCTCGAGGTCGTGCTCGGGCTCCCAGCGCAGGCCGCGGCTGAGCGTCGATATCGTGTTGGCGAACTCGGCGTCGCCCTCGATGCGCACATAGGAAAACGCGCGCTCGCGGTTTTGCGCGATCAGCGGCAGGTCGGCCAGCTTGACGTGGATGGTGACGGTCGGCAGCGCTGCCGGATCGCCCGCTTCCAGCAGACCGTCAGCCGCGACGCGCAAGCGCAATTGCAGCTGCCCGGTATCGATGCAGGCCAGCTTGCCGGCATGGCGCCGCAGCGACGCACGCGCCCAGTCCTCCCCAGCCAGCAGGTGGTTGATCGTGGCGACGGCGGAGGCAGTCAGAGCACGTTGCGGCGACAGTAAAGAAGGGCTCGGGAACATGGCATGGGTCGCTAAAAAACAAAACCGCCCGTTGTGACGCGGGCGGCGTTGATCTTACCAGTTTGCCCGGCACAAACCCGAGCGCACAGGAAACTTTGCTAAAAATTATTGCTGCTGCTGCTTATTGCTGCTGTTGAATACCGGCCAACAACCAACCGGTATTTCCGGCCAGCGGCTTTTCCATGTTCCAGACTTCCGAGAACGGCTCGGGCTGCGCGCCCGGCGCGGTGCGGATCATGCCGTCGAACTGGACGCTGGCCAGGTAATCGCTGGCCGTCGTTTCGATGCCGAGCAGCTGGGCGTCGATCGAGACGACATCGGTGAAGTCGGCATTGCCGCCGCGTTCGGTGATCTGCATCTTCAGTTCGGCAAACACCTCGGGCGTGGTGAACTCGCGCAGGTCGGCGACATCGCCCTTGTCCCAGGCCGCCTGCATGCGGATGAACGAGGACTTGGCATGGCGCAGGAAGGCGTCGGTATCGAAGTCGCCCGGCACGCCCCACGGAGTGTGCGAACCGGCGGCGGGCGCCGGAACGCCGCCCTTGTTCAGCGACACGCCGCCAGCACTGCCCTGGAAGGCGCTCGGCTGGCTGCCGAGACCGGAACCGATGGCCGGCGTGCCGCCAGCCGGGACCGGCTGGCCGCCATAGCCGCCCTGGAAGGCCGGGTTGGCCGGCGTGTCCTTGCGGCGGAACATGCGCACGATGAACATCACGGCCAGCGCCAGCAGCGCGATCATCAAGACCGCCGACAGGAAGGACGCCATGGCGCCGCCGATGCCGAGCGACGAGAACAGCGCGCCCAGGCCGAGGCCGAGCAGCGCGCCGCCCAGCAGGCCCTTCCACATGCTCGGCTTGGCTGCGGCGCGTGCGCCCGCGGCGCCGGCAGCCGCGCCGGCAACGGGAGCCGCCGGCGCGGGAGCGGCCTGCTGGCGATTCATTGGCGCGGCCGGCGCAGGCGCCGGCATCTGGCGCACCGACTGCGACTGGCGGCCGATCGAACGCTTGCCGCCCATCGGACGCGCGGTGGCTTCGGCGATCATGGCGGTGGCGGTCAACGCCAGCATCGCCGTAGCCAGGAATTTTTTCATTTTCATCGAAGTCCCCTTAAAGTTTGCTACTAGAGTTTGATACTAGAGTTTGATACCGGTATGCAAAGCAGCCACGCCCGCCGTCAGGTTGAAGTACTGCACCCGCTCGAGGCCCGCGTCCTGCATCATGCCTTTCAGTGTTTCCTGGTCCGGGTGCATGCGGATCGACTCGGCCAGGTAACGGTAACTTTCCGCGTCCCCGGCGATGCGCTGGCCCAGCCACGGCAGCACCGAGAACGAATACACGTCATACGGCTTTTGCAGCGGCGTCGCCACCTTCGAGAACTCCAGCACCAGCAGCTTGCCGCCGGGCTTTAGTACCCGGCGCATTTCCGCCAGCGCCTGGTCCTTGTGCGTCATGTTGCGCAGGCCGAAGGCGACGCTGACCCGGTCAAAATAATTGTCCGGAAACGGTAGCTTTTCGGCATCGCACAACAAAGTTGGGGTCACCAGGCCTTTATTCAATAGACGGTCGCGGCCGACCCGCAGCATCGATTCGTTGATATCGGTAAGCCACACCTCCCCGCTCGGCCCGGCCTGCCTGGCAAAGGCCTTCGACAGGTCGCCCGTGCCGCCGGCAATGTCGAGCACCTTGAAACCGGGACGCACACCGGCTTGCGCGATGGTAAAAGTCTTCCAGATGCGGTGCAGCCCACCGGACATCAGGTCGTTCATGACGTCGTACTTCGCCGCCACCGAATGGAAAACCTTGGCGACCTCATGGACCTTGTCGTCCTCGGAAACCGTCTTGTAGCCGAAATGGGTGGTATTGGTCATAAAGTAGGTGGCTGTTTAGTCTTGTTGCATTATACAAGTGCCATGGTTCGGGGCGCTCCCTGTACGCCTTACGACAGTCGCCACGACAGCCGCGCAGCAGTGCAAGCCTCAAGTATTGACTCTTGTATAATTACTGACCCTCCCCAATTTTCGTATTGGCAACATTCCTTCCATGCGTACCAGGAACCGCTTCCTGCTCCTAGTCCTATCCGTCCTGGTTCCCTCGTTTATCGCAGCGGCGCTGGCCGTTACCTACGTTTACCGCGACGCCCAGGAGGCGCAGAACCGCAGCATGGCCGAAACTGCCCGGGCCATGGCCTTGCTGGTCGATAACGAGCTGCAAAAGAAGGAAGAAGTGCTGCGCGTGCTGGCGGCCTCGCCCGCCCTGGCGGAGAATCGCCTGCCCGTCTTTTACGCTTATGCGCGCGAAGTAGTGCCTTCACCTGCGTCGCATATTGTCCTGTTTGACCTGGCATCGCGCCAGTTAATGAATACCACGCGCCCCTATGGCAGCGTCCTGCCGACGCGGAATGCCTCGAACCTGGCGCAGCTGATGGCCAGGCGCGGTAACTGCGGCATGCTGGTTTCGGATCTGTTCACCGGCCAGGTAGTCAAGCGCCATGTCTTCGCCATCCAGGTGCCGGTCAAGGAAAACGGCGCAGTGCGCAGGCTGCTCGCCATGGCTGTCAGCGCCGGTTCGCTCCAGGATCTGCTGGCGCGCCAGCATTTGCCAGCTGCCTGGCTGGCGACCGTGATCGACCGCAGTGGTGTCATCGTGGCCCGGACCCGCGAGCCGGAGCGCTACGTCGGCAAGCCGATACTTGCATCGTCGCGCAAGCTGATCGGCAATGCCAGGGAAACGATGTACGAGTCGCGCACGCTCGATGGGGTCTACTCGCGCGTGTTCGTCAGCACGGTTCCGGGAGCGGAATGGAAAGTGCTGCTGAGCCTGCCTGTTGAGGAGCTGCGCCAGGCGCCGCTGCGCGCTGCCGCCCTGCTCGGCGCCTTGATGGCCCTGCTGCTCCTGATGGGCCTGGCCGCGGCGCACCGTTTCGCCAACCGCGCAATCGCCCCGATTGAAGCGCTTGGCCATAGCGCGCAAGCGGTGGGCGACGGCGTCGAAGTAATTTACCAGCCGCTCGGCTGGGCCGAGCTCGACAGCGTGGCATTGCGCCTGGCCGAGGCCAGTACCCGCATCCGCCATGCGCAAAGCGACATGGAGGCGCGTGTCGCCACCGCGATCGCCGCCACCGAACGGGCGCAGAGCGCCCTGCTGAAAAACCAGAAGCTCGAAGCCCTGGGCCGCCTGACCGGCGGCATTGCGCACGAATACAACAATCTGCTGCAAACCCTGACCACGGCGCTGCAGCTGGCCGCCTTTAGCACGCGCGAGGACAAGGTCAAGACCCTGATCCAGACTTGCCAGCGAACGGTGACGCGCGCCACCGTTCTGACCGGTCAGCTCGGGTCGTTCGGACGCCAGCAGGAAGCGCGCGTGACGACGGTCGACATCTGCGACCAGTTGAACAGCGCGGTACAGTTGATGAAAGGTTCGCTGCGTAACGAGGTCGCGATCGAGGTGCATTGCGAGAAAGACGTGTGGTCGGTGGCGATGGAACCGTTGCAGTTCGACGTCGCCCTGCTCAACCTCGCCCTGAACGGGCGCGACGCGATGCCGGGCGGCGGCACCCTGCGCCTGCAAGCGATCAATGTCGCGCACGACGGCATGGGCGAGATTGGTGAGATTGGCGCCACCCTGCCGCGCGGCGACTACGTATTGATCAGCATGACCGACACCGGCAGCGGCATGAAGCCCGAGGTCATGCCGCGCGCGCTCGATCCCTTCTTCACCACCAAGCCGCCCGGGCAGGGAACGGGCCTCGGCCTGCCCCAGGCCTATGCGTTCGCGGCGCAGGCCGGCGGCACGCTGGTACTCGACAGCATTCCGGGCATCGGCACCCGGGTTGACATGTACCTGGCGCGCGGACAGGCCGTAGAACCCGTGCCGTCCGCCGCCGGCCCCAGCTCCGACGTTGCGCCCGCTTTGCCGGCCAGCGGCACCGTGCTGTTCGTGGAAGACGACCCCCTGGTGCGCGAAGCGGTCGTGCGGGCGCTTGCCGACAGCGGCTTCGAAGTGCTGGTGGCCGACAGCGGCGAGGCCGCGCTGCGCCTGCTCGACAGCGAAGGCTGCCGTCCCGATGTCGTGTTCTCGGACATCGTGATGCCGGGCTCGGTCAGCGGCATCGACCTCGCCACCATCCTGAAAAGTCGCTATCCGGGCCTGCCGATCGTGCTGGCGACCGGCTACACCGAACAGCAGGCGGCGCTGCCCGGGATCAAGATCATCGCCAAACCCTACCGGATCGAGGAAGTGGTGAGTTTGTTGTCGGCCGCCGCTGCCACCTGCTGAGACACCCATTTTCGCGTATTTACAATGCACTAGGGCAACGCTTCTTGCCTGCTTTCCACGGGGCGTCAGGCCTGGCGTCGCAGCGGCCCAACTCAACAATAAAATTGCGCACAATTGTGCTTCATTGTTGTTCAGTTATGCCTATAATCAATTTGCTTTGTTGGGCCCGGTACTGGCGTTATACGTTTCATCACCGCAAGCACAGGCAAGGCATACAACAAATAATCTTTAGGGGAGCAACAACATGACGAGCGGTACTGTTAAATGGTTCAACGATGCGAAGGGTTTTGGCTTCATTACCCCGGACGGCGGTGGTGAAGACGTATTCGCGCACTTTTCGGCTATCAACTCCAACGGCTTCAAGTCGCTGGCCGAGAACCAGCGCGTGAACTTCGAGATCACGACCGGCCCAAAGGGCAAGCAGGCTGCCAACATCCAGCCGGAGTAATGGTTGGGCCGCCCAGCGCGGCTTGCATCCATGAAAAAAGCGCCCTGTCGGGCGCTTTTCTTTTACCTGAATTCGACTCAATGGCTGTGGCTGCCACAACCACCGGTACGTACCGGTGCTCCCGGCAGCACCGTACCCGGTTCGCGGCCGCTGTCGCCCTCGAAGCCGGCCGCGTGCAGGCGCGCCAGGTAGTCCTGCCACAGGGCCTCATGTTCATTGCCGAGCTTGTACAGGTAATCCCAGGTATAGATGCCGCTTTCGTGGCCGTCAGTGAACAGCGGTTTCACCGCGTAATTGCCGACCGGCTCGACGCCGCGAATGCCGACTTCGCGCTTGCCTACTTGCAGCACTTCCTGGCCGGGGCCATGGCCCTTGACTTCGGCCGAGGGCGAATACACGCGCATCAGCTCGAACGGGATCGAAAAGGCGCTGCCGTCATCGAAAGCGATGTCGAACAGGCGGGACTTCTGGTGGACGGTGAGATCAGTCGGGTTTGGCATGGGAATATTTCATGAGTTGCAGGCGTTGCGCAATCGCTTCGGCCAGGTGCGGCAGCTGGGCGCGGCGCGCCGCCAGCACGGATTCATCGCTCTGGCGCACGGCGGCGGCCCAGACCGGCGCCGGGAAATGGGCATCGTCCGCATAGCGCGGAATGACGTGCCAGTGCAGGTGCGGCACGACATTGCCGAGGCTCGCCACGTTCATTTTCGTCGGCGCCATCGTGTCGCGCACGGCTTGTTCGACCTGGTAGACCACCTCGTTGAGCAAGAGGCGGTCTTCTTCGGCCAAGTCGCTCATCTCGCGCACGTGGTCGCGCCAGATCACGCGGCAAAAGCCGGGATAGTTGGCGTCTTCGACGATGGTGACCGACAGCTTGTCGTCGGCGTACACCGTCGGAACCTCGAGGACGCACAGTTCGCAGACCGCGTCCTGGATGGGCAGATCATTCACACTAAAACCCTTTCGATGCCGCCGTTGTTGGCGCGTGCCACATAGTCCGGCAACCAGTTCTCGCCCAGCAGATGGCGCGCGATTTCGACCACGATGTAGTCGGCCGTGGTGTTGGCATCCTTATTGTAGCGCGACAGGCCCTGCAGGCAGGACGGGCAGCTGGTCAGCACTTTGACTTCGCCCTCGAAACCGTCTTCGCGCAGCCTGGCCGCGCCCTTCTCGACTTCGCTTTCCTTGCGGTAGCGTACCTGGGTCGCGATGTCCGGCCGCGTCACGGCGAAGGTGCCGGATTCGCCGCAGCAGCGGTCGTTCTTTTCGATTTTCACGTTGTCGAAAGTCTGCACCAGCGCATTCACCGTCTTGATCGAATCCTGCAGCTTCATCGGCGTGTGGCAGGGGTCGTGGTACATGTAGCGCGTGCCCGATACACCCTCGAGCTTGACGCCCTTCTCGAGCAGGTATTCGTGGATGTCCATGATGCGGCAGCCGGGGAAGATCTTCTCGAACTCATAGGTGGCAAGCTGGTCGTAGCAGGTGCCGCAGGACACCAGCACCGTCTTGATGTCGAGGTAGTTCAGGGTGTTCGCCATGCGGTGGAACAGCACCCGGTTGTCCGTCATCATCTTGTCGGCCTTGTCGTACTGGCCGGCGCCGCGCTGCGGGTAGCCGCAGCACAGGTAGCCCGGCGGCAGCACGGTTTGCACGCCGACTTCCCACAGCATCGCCTGGGTCGCCAGGCCCACCTGCGAGAACAGGCGCTCGGAGCCGCAGCCGGGGAAGTAGAACACCGCTTCGCTGTCGGCATTGGTCGCCTTCGGGTTGCGGATGATCGGGATGACCTTGTCGTCCTCGATGTCGAGCAGCGCGCGCGCCGTCTTCTTCGGCAGGTTGCCCGGCATCTTCTTGTTAATGAAGTGGATCACCTGCTCGCGTACCGGCGGCTTGCCGGTGGTCGGCGGCGGCGCCGCGGTCTGCTCTTTCGCGAAGTTCTTCAGCAGCCGTGCGCCCAGGCGCTGGGCCTTGAAGCCGATGCCGACCATCGCCGCGCGGGTAGCGTTGATGGTGGTCGGGTCGGTCGCGTTCAGGAAGAACATCGCCGCGCGGTTGACCGGCTTGAAACTGCGCTTGTCCATCTTGCGCAGCAAATTGCGCATGTTCATCGAGACGTCGCCGAAGTCGATGTTCACCGGGCACGGGGTCACGCACTTGTGGCAGACGGTGCAGTGATCCGACACGTCCTCGAACTCTTCCCAGTGGCGGATCGAGACGCCCCTCCGGGTCTGCTCTTCATATAAAAAGGCTTCGATCAGGGCCGAGGTGGCGAGGATCTTGTCGCGCGGCGAATACAGCAGGTTCGCCTGCGGCACGTGGGTCGTGCACACCGGTTTGCACTTGCCGCAGCGCAGGCAGTCCTTGATGGAATTGGCGATCTCGCCGATATCGCTTTGCTGCATGATCAGCGATTCGTGGCCCATCAGCCCGAACGAGGGCGTGTACGCGTTGCGCAGGTCGGCATGCGCGTCCGGCAGGTTGAGCAGCTTGCCCTTGTTGAAGCGCCCTTCCGGATCGACCCGCAGTTTGTAGTCGCGAAATTCCTGGATTTCCTCATCGTGCAGGAATTCCAGCTTGGTGATGCCGATGCCGTGCTCGCCCGAGATCACGCCGTCCAGCGAGCGCGCCAGCTTCATGATGCGCTCGACCGCCTGGTGGGCGTCCTGCAGCATGGCGTAGTCGTCGGAATTGACCGGCAAGTTGGTGTGGACGTTGCCGTCGCCGGCGTGCATGTGCAGGGCCACGAACACGCGCGAACGCAGCACGCGTTTATGGATCGCCGTGCATTCGTCGAGAATGCACTGGTAGGCGGCGCCATTGAACACCTGGCGCAGCGGCGCGCGCAGGTCCTGCTTCCAGGACACGCGCACGGTATGGTCTTGCACCACATCGAACACGGTGGCGCCCGGCTGGGTGCCGATCCGGTTGTCGAGCTCGCTTGAAAGATGGGTCAGGCCGAGCGCATCGAGCTGATGGTGGGCGTCGACCAGCGGCTGGTCGAGGTTGGCCAGCAGGTAGGTCCAGCGCGCACGCGCCGCTTCCACCAGTGCCAGCGCCTGCTCGGGGCGGTCGCCCATGATCTCGTCACGCGCGGCCATGTCGCTGCTGGCGTCGTCGCTCTTGGCCAGGGGCAGGTGGCCGTTCGACAGGTAAGCCTGGAGTTCGGCGGCCAGCTGCAGCTTGTTGCGGATCGACAGCTCGATATTGATCCGTTCGATGCCGTCGGTGTACTCGCCCATCCGGTTCAGCGGAATGACGACGTCTTCGTTGATTTTAAAGGCGTTGGTGTGGCGCGCGATGGCCGCGGTGCGGGCGCGGTCGAGCCAGAAGGTCTTGCGCGCTTCCGGGCTGACGGCGACAAAACCCTCGCCCACGCGGGTGTTCGCGATGCGCACCACTTCGGAGGCGGCAATGGCGACGGCATTCTCGTCGTCGCCGACGATATCGCCGAACAGCGCCATTTTGGGGAGCGTGCCGCGCTTCGATTTGGTGGCGTAGCCGACCGCGCGCAGGTAGCGCTCATCGAGGTGTTCGAGGCCCGCCAGGCGCAGCGATTCGAATTCGGGCTTGCCGTTCTTCTGCAGGCCGTTGAGGTAATCGGTGATTTCGACGATCGACGGGATCGCATCGCGCGCCTGGCCGAAGAATTCCAGCGCCACGGTGCGGGTGAACTTCGGCATCTTGTGCAGGATCCAGCGCGCCGAGGTAATCAGGCCATCGGTGCCTTCTTTCTGGATGCCGGGCAGGCCGGAGAGGAATTTGTCGGTGACGTCCTTGCCCAGGCCTTCCTTGCGGAACTTGCTGCCGGCGATCGTCAGGGTCTCGGTGCGGAAAGGCTGGCCTTTAGCCGCGCCTTTCACCGCCGGATGGGTCCATTCGAGCAGGAACTCGGCCTTGGGAGCGTCGTGGATCTTGGACAAATTATGGCTCAGGCGCGTGACTTCCAGCCAGTCGCCGTTCGGGTCGACCATGCGCCAGGAGGCCAGGTTATCGAGCGCCGTGCCCCACAACACGGCCTTCTTGCCGCCCGCGTTCATCGCGATATTCCCGCCGATGCAGGAGGCGTGCGCCGAGGTCGGATCCACCGCGAACACGAAGCCGGCCTTTTCGGCGGCCTGCGAGACGCTGTGGGTGACGACGCCGGCGCCGGTGTGGATGGTGGCGTAATCGCGGTCCAGGCCGGGCAGGCGCGTCATCTCGACTTCGCCCAGGCCGATCAGCTTTTCCGTGTTGATCACGGCCGACATGCTGGTGAGCGGAATCGCCCCGCCCGTGTAGCCGGTACCGCCGCCGCGCGGGATGATGGTGAGACCGAGTTCGATGCAGCCCTTGACCAGGCCCGCCATTTCTTCCTCGCTGTCGGGCACCAGTACCAGGAAGGGGTATTCGACGCGCCAGTCGGTGGCGTCGGTCACGTGCGCAACCCGATGGAAGCCGTCGAAGCGGATATTGCGTTTATCGGTGTAGGCGCCGAGCACGGCGCGGGCGCGCTTGCGCAGGTCGTACATCTCGCGGAACTCGCGGCCGAAGTCGTCCACGGCGCGGCGTGCGGCGGCCAGTAGCTGTTCGACGGCGCTGCTGCGCGAGGCGGCCAGCACCGCGTCGCCTTCGTTGGCATCAACCGTCAGGCGCCGCTTGTCGACTTCGCCCAGCCGATGGTGCAAGGCGTCGATCAGTTTCTGGCGCCGCTTCGGGTTGTCCAGCATGTCGTCTTGCAGGTAGGGATTGCGCCGCACCACCCAGATGTCGCCCAGCACCTCGTACAGCATGCGCGCCGAGCGGCCGGTCTGGCGCGCGCCGCGCAACTCGTCCAATAGCTGCCATGAGGATTCACCGAGCAGGCGGATCACGATTTCGCGGTCCGAGAACGAGGTGTAGTTGTAGGGGATTTCGCGCAGGCGCGCCTCGGCGTTGTCGGCCAGGAGGGTGTGGATGTGTGCTGGGGCGTTCATGGTGAGATCAACTATCGTCTGGCCCGAAGAACAACCATTCTAGCGTAGTGCGCCGCACCATGCTGGGCAGGCCCAAATCCCGGAATCACGCCTACAGCAACAAAATGCCGGAAAGCATGGCTCCCTGCAAATTACGTTTGCACAGGGGCCTGCCGAGGCATCGAAAATATGCCGACGGCCCTTAGCCCGTGATCCGCGTGAGCATGTCGCCCAGGCTGCGCCAGAAGCCGTCCGGCACATACAGCAGCACCAGGGTCATGGTGAGGTAGCGTCCGAATTTACCGATCATCATGTACATGACGCTCGGCCAGAACGGCATGCGCAGCCAGCCTGCCAGCGTGCAGAGCGGGTCGCCGATGCCCGGCACCCAGGACAGCAGCATGGTTTTCGCGCCGTATTTCGCCAGCCAGCCGAACCAGCGGCTCTGGCGCTCCTTGGCAAACGCGATCTTCGCGCGGTAGCCGAGGTAGTAGTCGACCGCTCCGCCGAGCGTGTTGCCGATGGTGGCGACGATGATCGCCGGCCAGAACATCGCCTCGTTGGCCTTGACGACCGCGAACACGGCCGGCTCGGAGCCGAGCGGCACCAGCGTCGCGGAGACGAAGCTGATGAAGAATACCGATGTGAGCCCGACTGTGGGTGCGGCGAGGACCTTGAGCAGCCAGAGGACAGCGGTTTCGATCATCGGTGGAATGGTAAGTAGGAGGTGTTTTATTATAATGAGGAAAACCCATCGCCCCGACACGATACGACGAGCCTGCAAACCAGGCGTCGTATTGCACTGCAAGTCCCGGTCATCCACCGGGGAAAACAGTTTCGTCTTAGAGCGTGTGAAAAAATCCTCCATGGCTGCGTTGCATCGTCTCGCCGTACTATCGTACTGTCTTCGCCGACGCGCCTTGCCCTGAAGGTTTTTTCACACGCTCTCGAGAACCAGGACACTGGCCGACCGACTTCCGTTTTTCTCTGTGATTGGCCCGACCATGAGCATCGACTACCTAAAAAAAATCCTGACTGCCCGCGTCTACGACGTCGCCGTCGAAACCCCGCTCGAACTGGCGCCGACCCTGTCCCAGCGCTTTAACAACCGCATCTGGTTCAAGCGCGAAGACATGCAGAGCGTGTTCAGTTTCAAACTGCGCGGCGCGTACAACAAGATGGCGCACCTGTCCCCGGAGGCCCTGCAGCGCGGCGTCATCTGCGCCTCGGCCGGCAACCACGCGCAGGGCGTGGCCCTGTCGGCGGCCCGCCTCGGCTGCCGCGCCCTGATCGTGATGCCGACCACCACGCCGCAACTCAAGATCGACGCCGTCCGCGCGCGCGGCGCCCTGCACGTCGAAGTGGTGCTGCATGGCGACTCCTATACCGACGCCTACCAGCACGCCCTGACCCTGGAGGGCGAGCAGGGACTCACCTTCGTCCACCCCTTCGACGATCCGGACGTGATCGCGGGCCAGGGCACGATTGGCATGGAAATCCTGCGCCAGCATGCGGGGCCGATCCACGCGATTTTTATCGCCATCGGCGGCGGCGGACTGATTGCGGGCATCGGCGCCTATGTCAAGGCGGTGCGGCCGGAGATCCGCATCATCGGCGTGCAGACCGTCGATTCGGACGCGATGGCGCAGAGCCTGAAGGCAGGCCAGCGCGTTACCCTGCCCGACGTCGGCCTGTTCTCGGACGGTACCGCAGTGCGCCTGGTGGGCGAAGAAACCTTTCGCGTGGCGCGCGAGGTCGTCGACGAAATCATCCTGGTCGACACCGACGCCATCTGCGCCGCGATCCAGGACGTGTTCCAGGACACGCGCAGCATCCTGGAGCCGGCCGGCGCGCTGGCCGTGGCCGGCGCCAAGGCCTATGTGGAGCGCTCGCAGATGAGGCGCCAGCCGATCCAGGGCGAGACCCTGGTGGCGGTGGCCTGCGGCGCCAACATGAATTTCGACCGCCTGCGCTTCGTTGCCGAACGCGCCGAACTGGGAGAAGCGCGCGAAGCCGTGTTCGCGGTGACCATCCCCGAGCAGCGCGGCAGCTTTCGCCGCTTCTGTTCGCTCGTCGGCCCGCGCAATGTCACCGAGTTCAATTACCGCATCAGCGACGCCAGCCAGGCCCACATCTTCGTCGGCGTGCAGGTAGGCAGCCGCGGCGAATCGGCCCTGCTGGCACGCACCTTCGAACAGCACGATTTCGCCACGCTCGACCTGACCCACGACGAACTGGCCAAGCTGCACATCCGCCATCTGGTCGGCGGCAAAAGCGCGCTGGCCCGCGACGAGCTGCTGTACCGCTTCGAATTCCCCGAGCGCCCCGGCGCGCTGATGCGTTTCCTCGACAGCATGGCGCCGAACTGGAACATTTCCCTGTTTCACTACCGCAACCAGGGCGGCGATGTGGGGCGCATCCTGGTCGGCTTGCAGGTGCCAGGCGGGGAGATGGACGAATTCCGGCAGTTCCTGGCGACGCTGGGCTACCGCTACTGGGATGAGAGCAGCAATCCGGTCTATAAGCTGTTCTTGTAGGTTCACGGCAAGCGAGCGGGACGCGCAGGCCGATCCGAAAAAGGTGTACGATACGCCGCTTTGCCGCCCCCAAGGGCGGCTGCGGTGCATCGAGACTAGATCATGACCAATACTCCAGATCAATCGCCACTTGGCAAATCATCCGCCTACCAGACCCAGTACGCACCGGACTTGCTGTTCCCGATTCCGCGCCAGCACAAGCGCGACGAACTGGCCATTACCGGCACCCTGCCCTTCTTCGGCATGGACATCTGGAATGCCTACGAATTGTCGTGGCTGAACATGCGCGGCAAGCCGCAGGTGGCGATTGCGACCATCAGCGCGCCGGCCGATTCGCCGAACATTGTCGAGTCGAAGTCGTTCAAGCTCTACCTCAATTCGTTCAACCAGACCCGCGTGGCCGGCCCCGAGGCCCTGCTGGCGCTGCTGCGCGAGGATCTTTCCGGCGCCTTTGGCGCGCCGGTGCACATTACGCTGACGGAACCGGAACAATTCGGCAAGCTGAAGATGGGTGAGCTCGAGGGCTATTGCCTCGACCGCCTCGACATCGAGATCGACGACTATTCGCCGGCGCCGCATCTGCTCCACGCTAGCCTGAACGAGGCGCCGGTCGAGGAAACGCTGGTGTCGCACCTGCTCAAATCGAACTGCCTGGTGACCGGCCAGCCGGACTGGGGGAGCGTGCAGATCCATTACGTGGGGCCGCAAATCGAGCAGGAAGGCCTGCTGCGCTACCTGATCGGTTTCCGCGAGCACAACGAGTTTCATGAACAATGTGTCGAGCGGATCTTTATCGACATCCTGCGCCAGTGCCGGCCGACCAAGCTAGCGGTGTACGCGCGCTATACGCGTCGTGGCGGGCTTGACATCAATCCCTGGCGCACCAACTTCAGCACCGGACGTCCGGATAACCTGCGCGGCGCGCGCCAATAAACAAAAGGCAGGCGAAAAACAAGGAAAAGGCAGCTGGATGTACCTTTACAGCCACATATCCTGACAGTCAGACAAGGATTAGTAGCTTCTTTCGAATTGCAATTTTTTTGTGCAAGGACGGGGAAACGATGGTGAATCAGCCCTCTTGCCCCCAAATATTCATCCTGCATTCATTTCTGTAATAGAAATTGCGTGAACCCTTGTGAAAACGCAAAGGGCCGTCACTGCATTACTGAGTGCGGCCTCGAAAGCAGCCAATGACAGGGGTAGGATACCGACGCGAAAGCGAATTACACAGCCAGGAAAACAGGCCTATAATTCCGCTCGGCAAGTCGGCTATGTTGCCGCAACATTAGAAGCGTGTTATGACCAACCTCAGCAAAATTTTGTCGCTTGAAAACGTCCAGCTCGACATCGAAGTGTCGAGTAAAAAGCGCGCCTTCGAACAGGCCGGACTGATTTTCGAGAACAACTGCGGCATCGCACGGTCGACCGTGTCGGAAAACCTGTTCGCGCGCGAGCGCCTCGGTTCGACTGGCCTCGGCCATGGTGTGGCCGTGCCGCATGGCCGCATCAAGGGCAGTAAAAGCCTGAAGCAGCCGATCGCCGCCTTCGTCCGCCTGGCCGACCCGATTCCTTTCGAGTCGCCCGACGGCCAGCCGGTCAGCCTGCTGTTCTTCCTGCTAATCCCGGACCATGTCACCCAGCAGCACCTGGAAATCCTGTCCGAAATCGCCGAGCTGTTTTCGGACGAGGCGATCCGCACGGCGCTGGCGCACGACCCCGACCCGCGCTCGGTGCACGAACGCATTATCAACTGGCAACCCAGCTTGCAGGCCATGGGGTAAGATCGCAGCATGCTGCAAACTCCGCTTACCATCCAACGGCTGTACGACGATAACCGCGATAGCCTGCAACTTGGCTGGTTCGCCGGCTTTCCCGGCGGCGAACGCCTGATCTCGGGTGACGTCGCCTCGGCCGCCGACCAGGTCGGCCACCTGAACCTGATCCACCCGGGCCGCATCCAGGTCTTCGGGCACCAGGAACTGAATTACTACCACCGCCTGAAATCGAGTTCGCGCAGCCACGTCATCGGCGAACTGATCGGCGGCGGCCCGCCGGCGCTGATCATCGCGCAAGGCCTGGAAACCCCGCCCGACATCCTCGCCATCTGCGACGAGCAGAACATCCCGCTGTTCTCGACCCCGCTGCCGGCGGCGCAGGTGATCGACTTCCTGCGCGTCTACCTGTCCAAGAAACTGGCGAACCGCGTCATCATGCACGGCGTGTTCATGGACGTGCTGGGCGTGGGCGTGTTGATCACCGGCGACTCGGGCCTCGGCAAAAGCGAGCTGGGCCTGGAACTGATTTCGCGCTCGCACGGCCTGGTGGCCGACGACGCCGTGGAGTTCTCGCGCATCGCGCCGAACATGATCGAGGGCCGCTGCCCGCCGCTGCTGCAAAACCTGCTCGAGGTGCGCGGCCTGGGCCTGCTCGACATCAAGGCGATCTTCGGCGAGACCGCCGTGCGCCGCAAGATGCGCCTGAAACTCATCGTCCACCTGGTCAAGCGCGGCGTGCTCGACGAAGAAGTCGAGCGCCTGCCCTTCCACTTCCCCACCGAGGAAGTGCTGGGCCTGCCGATCCGGAAAGTCGTCATTCCGGTCGCCGCCGGCCGCAACATCGCCGTGCTGCTCGAAGCCGCGGTGCGCAACACCATCCTGCAACTGCGCGGAATCGATACGCTGCAGGAGTTCATGGAACGGCAACGTCAAGCGATGAGCGCGGATTGAATGTTGCCAAGGAGTCTGCCCTTGCAAGGGCAGACCGTTCCGCAGGCGCGGGACATGTCCCGCGAATTCCCTGCTACACCAACGTCAGGCCATGAGCGCGGATTAGCCTCCTCCGCATTCTTGTCCTGATTCTGTCCCTCTACAAGGAAGCCCGCTTCGACAAAGGACATGCTGTTGCGGTATCATCATGCCATGCACATCGTCCTTATTACCGGCATCTCCGGCTCGGGTAAATCTGTCGCCCTGAACGTCCTGGAAGACGCGGGCTATTACTGCGTCGACAACCTACCGCCGGGTTTGCTGCCGCACCTGGTCAATTCCGTTTCCGGCCAGGGAACGGAAAAGCTGGCCGTCGCCGTCGACGCCCGCTCCTCAGACTCCCTGACCGAACTGCCGCTCACGGTGAGCAGGCTGAAGAACGATGGGCATGAAGTAAAAGTCATGTTCCTCACCGCCAGCACCCATTCACTGGTGGCGCGCTTTTCGGAAACGCGCCGCAGCCATCCGCTGTCGCATGCCGTGCGTCCCGGCGAAAACCCGGCTTCGCGCCGCACCCTGATCGAGTGCATCGCCGAAGAACGCGAGCGGCTGGACCCGATCGAGCAGCTGGGCCACGTGATCGACACCTCGGAAGTGTCGGCCAACAAGCTGCGCGGCTGGATCAAGGTGCTGGCCGAGGTCAAGCATGCACCGCTGACGCTGTTCTTCGAATCCTTCGCCTTCAAGGTCGGCGTGCCGCTCGACGCCGACTTCGTGTTCGACGTGCGCGCCATCCCGAATCCGTATTACGACCATACCCTGCGCCCGCTGACGGGCAAGGACGCGCCCGTGATCGCCTTCCTCGACGCCCAGCCGAGCGCCGGCGAAATGCTCAATGATATCCGCCAGTTCGTCGAGAAATGGCTGCCTTCGTTCAAGACCGACAACCGCAGCTACCTGACGGTGGCGGTCGGCTGCACCGGCGGCCAGCATCGCTCGGTGTACATGGCCGAGCGCCTGGCGGCGTATTTCGGCGAGTCCGAGCGGGTCGTGCTGCGGCATCGCGAGCAGTCGTAGGCCCGTTACCGGTCAGTCCAGGTAGCGCAGCGGATGCGCATACTCCGGCCATACCGGTTCAAAAAAGCGCGCCACCATCTCCGGCGTCACGTCCTCGATCGCCGGCGGATTCCATTTTGGTGCGTTGTCCTTGTCGATCACCAGCGCGCGCACGCCTTCGAGTACTTCGCCGTGCTCGAAATTGCGGCGCACCAGTGCGCGTTCCATGCGCAGGCAATCGGCCACGCCCAGCCCGGCGCCGCGCAGCAGCATCTCGCGCGTCACGCACATCAGGAGCGGCGAGCGCTGGCGCATCGCGGCCAGTGCCTTCTGCGCGAACGGGGCGGCGTCGCCCTCGAGTGAGCGCATGATCGCCGCCACCGAGTCGGCACCGAAGTGCGCATCGATCGTGCTGCGCGCCGCCTCCAAAGCGCTCGGCCCAAGGGCATCGAAGAAGCGCGCGCCGAATGCGCGGATGGCGCCCGCCAGCTCGGCCCCGGGCGTCGTCTCGATCAGCGCGTTCAGTTCAGCCAGCTGGGCGCCCGGCACGAACACGTCGGCCAGCCCCACATATACAGCGTCGGCGGCGCCGATCGTGAGGCCGGTGAGGCCCAGGTAGTTGCCCAGTTGCCCAGGCGCGTGCGACAGGAAATGGCTGCCGCCGACGTCCGGGAACAAACCGATGTTCACTTCCGGCATCGCCATTTTCGTGCGGTCGGTGACGATGCGCAGGCCGGTGGCGGGTCCGCCCTGGGCTATGCCCATGCCGCCGCCCATCACCACCCCGTCCATCAGCGCGATATACGGCTTCGGATAAAAATGAACCAGGTGGTTCAGCGCGTATTCTTCCGTAAAAAAGTCTTCCAGCAGTGCGCTGCCGCCGGTCGGCGCCGCGTGGCCCGCCTCGTGGAAGAAGCGGATGTCGCCGCCGGCACACAAGGCTTTTTCGCTGCTGCTGGTGATCACGACGGCCTCGACCGCGGCGTCGTCGCGCCAGGCAAGCAGGGTTGCGCTCAGGCGCCGCACCATGGCGAGCGACAGCGAGTTGAGGGCCTTGGGGCGGTCGAGGGTAATCACGCCGGTGCCGTTGGCAACGCGGGTCAGGACATGGTCGGTCATGGTGGTTGGGCTTGTGGGAAAATCACCATTCTACCAACTGAAAAGGGCGCCTTCCGGCGCCCTTATTAGACGGTGCTTCGTTGCCGATCAGGCAGCAACAGCCTCTCCGCCTTCAGGTCGTCGCTTGAGCGACTCGTGACTATGGTTTTGCATGATGCTCTTGTACTTCATGACTTGGCGATCGAGCCTGTCCATCAGCAAGTCGATCGCGGCATACAGATCTTGCGCCACACTTTCCACGTGCACCATCTTCCCCGAGACGCGCAGGTTGATTTCGGCTTTTTGCCTTTTGTCTTTTTCGGTGAGGTTGTCGATGGCGAGGATGACGTGGGAGTCAATCACTTGATCGAAATGGCGGGTGATGCGTTCCAGCTTGTTCTGTACGTATTCACGGATGGCGGGTGTAACGTCGAGGTGGTGACCGCTGATAGTGAGATTCATACACACTCCTTTGAAAAAGAAACGGCTCACACAGCGCGCTTGGGTCGCGCGTGGCTGGCCGCTGTTACAAGGATTTGCGGAGACTGACTGGAGGAATTTTAAGTGCCTCGCGGTATTTCGCAACCGTTCGGCGCGCGATGACCATTCCTTGTTCACCGAGCATTTCCGCGATCTTGCTGTCGGATAATGGGTTCCTTGGGTCTTCTGCTCCTGTCAGTTGCGCGATGAGCGCCCGGATCGCCGTCGAAGAGGCTTCGCCCCCCGCTTCGGTGGCGACATGGCTTCCGAAGAAATACTTCAGCTCAAACATGCCGTGCGGGGTTAGCATGAATTTCTGAGTGGTTACGCGAGAAATGGTGCTCTCGTGCAGACCTAGTGTATCAGCAATCTCGCGCAGCACAAGGGGACGCATGGCAACCGCGCCATGGCTGAAAAAGTTGCGCTGACGCTCGACGATGGCCTGCGAAACACGCAGGATCGTGTCGAAACGCTGGCGCATATTTTTGATCAGCCACTTCGCTTCCTGCAACTGCGCGCTCATCTGTCCTTCGCCCTTGCCCTGCTTCAGCAGTGCCGCGTAGACATTGTTCACGCGCAGGCGCGGCATCACTTCGCCATTCAGCGTCACGCTCCAGCCGGTGCCCGTCTTGCGCACAATGACGTCCGGCACCACGTAGTCCGAGGTGCTCGACGCAAAAGCCGCACCCGGATGCGGATTGCACTGGCGAATCACGGCTTGCGCTTCGCGCAGGTCTTCGTCATCGCAATCGAGCGCCTTTTTCAGCTTGTTGAATTCGCGCTGGGCGAACCAGGTCAGGTAGCCCTCGACGATCTTCAGGGCCATGCGCCGCGTGACCATCGGCACGCCCGGCATTTGCCGGATCTGCAGCGCCAGGCACTCGCTGGCGCTGCGCGCGCCGACGCCGACCGGATCGAGGCTTTGCACCAGCGCCAGCGCGCAGCGCATTTCGTCCATGTCCACTTCCAGCTCTTCGGGCAGGCGCGCCAGGATTTCGTCGAGCGGTTCGTCGAGATAGCCGTTGTCGTCGATGGCGTCGATCACCAGTTCGGCCAGCGCGCGGTCGCGCACGCTCGCGCCCGTGACCCGGATCTGCTCCGACAGGTGCTCGCGCAGCGTGACGCCGATAGCGCCCAGCTGGGGGCGGCCATCGTCGTCGCCGTCGCTGCCCGGCGCGCGCGGCGCGTCGCCCCAGTCGGCATCGGCCTCGCCGCGCTCGACCTCGCCGCCGCCCTCCGCCGCATCGGCGCCCTCTGCCGGGGCCGCGGGTTCTTCTCCGCCTGGCGCCGGCGCATCCGGCGGCTGGGCGGGCGCGTCGTTGATGGCGCCGTCGGACAACAGGCGCACGGAATTGTCGAGCGGGTCGTCGATCCGCTCGAGCAAGGGATTATCCGACAGGATCTGCTCGAGCTCCTGCTGCAGTTCGATCGTGGACAGCTGCAGCAGGCGGATCGACTGCTGTAGCTGCGGCGTGAGCGCCAGGTGCTGCGAAGTCCGTAGTTGCAGGGATTGTTTCATGATACCTACATGCGGAAGTGTTCGCCGAGGTAGACACGTCGTACCGATTCGTCGGCGATGATGTCGTCAGGGCGGCCCGAGGCCAGCACGGCGCCCTGGTTGATGATGTAGGCGCGGTCGCAGATGCCGAGCGTTTCGCGCACATTGTGGTCGGTGATCAGGACGCCGATGCCGCGCTCCTTCAGGAAGCGCACGATGCGCTGGATCTCGATCACAGCGATCGGGTCGACGCCGGCAAAGGGTTCGTCGAGCAGCACGAAGCGGGGATTGGTGGCCAGCGCGCGTGCGATCTCGACGCGCCGCCGCTCGCCGCCCGACAAGGACAGCGCCTGGTTCTCGCGCAGCTTCTCGATCTGCAGTTCGGCCAACAGCGAATCGAGCCGCTCGTTGATCGCCGCCTTGGTCAGCGGCTTGCCCTCATCGGTGCGCTGCAGTTCCAGCACGGCGCGGATGTTGTCTTCCACGGTCAGCTTGCGAAACACCGACGCTTCCTGCGGCAGGTAGGACAGGCCCATCACCGCGCGCCGGTGGATCGGCAGGCTGGAAATGTCGGCGCCGTTGATTTCGATGGTGCCGGCGTCGGACGGCACCAGGCCGACGATCATGTAGAACGAGGTCGTCTTGCCGGCGCCGTTCGGCCCGAGCAGGCCGACGACTTCGCCGCAGCCCACTTCGAGCGACACGTCGCGCACGACCAGGCGCTTGCCGTAGCTTTTCTGCAGGCCCCGTACGACCAGGGTGCTGCGCGTGTCGCGGTCATCCTTCATTATTTTTTTCCTGCCGCTACCGCGGGCGCTGCCGTACGGCGCGGCGCGATGATCAGGGTGCCGCGCCCGCCGCCGGCCTTGGTCTGGCCGCTGGCGTCGTTGCGCACGGCGGCCACTTCGCGCCGGTTGTCGTAAGAGATGAAGGGGCCGACGAGTTCATTCGTCATGCGCCCGCCTTCGAGTTCCTTGACGACCGCTTTCGAGAACAGCTTGACCACCTCTTCGCGCTCTTCATATTCGATGCGCTCGGCCTGGCCTTCCATCCACAGGTCCGGCCCGCCGTCGCGCTTCTGGCGGAAGGTCGCCACGCGCCCCGGATTCGACGTCAGCGTCACGCTCATATAGCCTTCCGGCGTTTCCCGTACCAGCGCGCGGTCCGATTTCAGGGTCAGCGTGCCGCGCGTGACGATCACATTCCCGGTCAGGATGCGCGTCTGCGTCACTTCATCGACGTCGAGCGAATCGAATTCGACCACGGCCTGCTTGAGCGAGTCCGCCTTCTCGGCCGATACCGACAGCGACACCAGCGAAAGGAAAGCGGCGGCGAGCACATTGCGGAGGATGTTCTTCATATGTTCTTGTTCCTGTTATGGGGTAGGTGCGGAGCGGGAAGCGGCCGCGCGGCGCGGCGGATAGACGATCCTGCCGCGTCCGCCGAGGTGCATCTTCTGGGTCGGATTCTCGGCATGCATGCCCACCGCGTCCACCTGCGACGCGCCCAGCGTCATGCGTACCGGGAGCCTGGTCTTGATGATTTCGTCGTCGGCCAGCACGGTCAGCGCCTCGGTCCGGGCATGCAGCGCTTCGCTGGTCGGCGTGGCCGGGCGCCTGACGTCGACCTTGCCCATCAGTTCGACGCGGTTCTCGCCATGGAAAACCTGGCCGCGCTCGGCCCGCACCGTCATGTTCGGGCGGCCCGGGGCCATGCTCTGCACCACGGGCCGCGTCACTTCGGACACATCATTTTTCGGATGGTGCACCAGGCGCGCGCCGGACATCACGTAGCGCGGCGAGCCGGCCTCGGTCATGCGCACGAAACTGAAGTTCTCGACGATGTAATCGGGCTCGTCGAGTCCGGGGCCTTTGGCGACCTGGTCTTCCGACTGGATCGCCTGCAGCAGCCAGAAGCTGCCGAACGCGAAAAACACCGCGGTGAGCATCAGCCCCAGCGTGCGCCAGCGGTGCGCGGTGCGTTTGTTCACGTAAGTCGCCATACGAATCGAAGATGAGCTTTACGCAAAATACGGGGCCAGGGCCTGTTCATAGCTGCCCTGGGCGCGCATCACGAGGTCGCACACCTCGCGCACGGCGCCGCGGCCGCCGCCGGCGCGGGTCACGTAATGGGCGCGGTGCTGCACTTCGGGGTGGCCGCTCGGAACCGTCACCGCGAAGCCGACCTTGCTCAAGAGCGGCAGGTCGATCACGTCGTCGCCGATATAGCCGCATTGCTCGCTGGTGAGGCCGGTCTTGGCCAGCAGTTCCGTGAACGCGATGCGCTTGTCGTGGAAGCCCTGCCAGACATGGGTGATGCCCAGGTCCCGGGCACGGGCATTGACGATGGGCGAAGTACGCGCGCTGATGATGGCGGTGGCGACGCCCGTCTTTTGCAGCAGCTGGATGCCCAGGCCATCGAGCACGTTGAAGGTCTTGGTTATTTCACCGTCCGCGCCGTAAGTCAGGCTGCCGTCGGTCAGGATGCCGTCTACGTCGAAGATCATGACCTTCACACGCGCGGCGCGTTTGATATGTTCAAGCTCAGTGATCAACACACTCATCAGATTACCTTTGCCCGGGTCAGGTCGTGGATGTGCAGCGCGCCGACCAGCACGCCGTCGCTGTCGACCACCAGCATCTGGTTGATGCGGAATTCTTCCATGATCGCCACCGCGTCCACCGCCAGCTGGTCGGGATGGACGGTGCGCGCGCCGGCATGCATGACGTCGCGAATCAGGAGTTTGCTGAAATCCTGCTCGCGTTCGATCAGGCGGCGCAGGTCGCCGTCGGTGAAGACGCCCAGCGGATGCATGGCGCCATCGACGACGGCGGTCATGCCCATGCCCTTCTGGCTCACTTCGAGCAGCGCCCGGGCCAGCGGCAGCTCGGGGGCGACGGCGGGAATCGCCTCGCCGCTGCGCATCACGTCGCGCACATGGGTAAGCAAGCGCCGGCCCAGCGCGCCGCCCGGATGCGAACGCGCGAAATCTTCTTCCCGAAAGCCGCGCACGTCGAGCAGGGCCACGGCCAGCGCGTCGCCCAGGGCCAGGGTGACGGTGGTGCTGGCGGTCGGCGCCAGGTTCATCGGGCAGGCTTCTTTCGCCACCGAGATGTCGAGGTGGACGTCGGCAAGCTGCGCCAGGCGCGATTGCGGCTTGCCGGTCATGGCGATCAGGGGCGCGCCCATGCGCTTGACGACCGGCAGGATATCCATCAGTTCCGACGATTCGCCCGAATTCGAGATGGCGATGAACACGTCTTGCGCCGTCACCATGCCCAGGTCGCCATGGGCGGCTTCGGCCGGATGCACGAACATGGCGGGGGTACCGGTCGACGCCAGCGTGGCGGCGATCTTGCGCGCGATGTGGCCCGATTTGCCCATGCCCGAGACCACCACGCGGCCGGTGCAGGCATACAGTACGCCAACGGCGCGCACCAGGCTGTCGTCGGCGTCGAGCCGATCATGCATGGCGGAAATGGCCTCGGCTTCGATCGCCAGGGTCTCGCGCGCCAGTGCCATCACGCGTCGGGATTGGTTCTCGTCAAAACTGTTCAGCATTGTTTTTTTCATCGGTTACACTCATCACCGAAGTATAAACGAATTGAGAAAGCAAAAAACTTGCCAGACGAAACAAACTACGCAGACCGGGCAAAAATCCTGGGAATCAGCGCATGGCATCCGGCCTCGAACTGACCCTGCTCCTGCTCGGCAGCGCCGTGCTCGGCGTGGTCGTGTTCCGCTCGCTGCACCTGCCGCCGATGCTGGGCTATCTGGCCGTCGGCGTGCTGATCGGGCCGCATGCGCTCGGCCTCGCGGCGGAAACGCATTCCACCCACGCGCTGGCCGAATTCGGCATCGTGTTCCTGATGTTTTCGATCGGGCTCGAGTTTTCGCTGGCCCAGTTGCGCGCCATGCGCCGCATCGTGTTCGGCCTCGGGCTGGCGCAGGTGATGCTGACGATCGTCGCCGCCATGCTCGGCGCCTTTGCCCTGGCGATGGCGGTGCCGCAGCTGACCGTGAGCTGGCAGGCCGCCTTTGCCCTGGGCGGGGCGCTGGCCATGTCCTCCACCGCGATCGTCGTCAAACTCCTGAACGAACGGCTGGAACTGGAAAGCGAACATGGCCGGCGCATCATCGGTATCCTGCTGTTCCAGGACCTGGCCGTGGTGCCGCTCATCATCCTGATTCCGGCATTGGCGAAAAACCCCGACAACCTGGCGCCGACACTGGCCTGGGCCGCCGTGAAAGCGGCCGCGGTGCTGGCCCTGCTGCTGTTCTTCGGCCAGAAGCTCATGCGCAGCTGGTTCACGATGGTCGCCAAGCGCCGCTCGCAGGAGCTGTTCATGCTGAACCTGCTGCTGGTGACGCTGGGCGCGGCCTGGATCACCGAGCGCGCCGGGCTCTCGCTGGCGCTGGGCGCTTTCGTGGCGGGCATGCTCATTTCCGAAACCCAGTTCAAGCATCAAGTGGAAGAGGACATCAAGCCCTTCCGCGACGTGCTGCTGGGGCTGTTCTTCATCACCATCGGCATGCTGCTCAACGTCGGCCTGGTGCTCCAGCATTGGTGGCTGGTGCTCCTTTTGCTTGTAATTCCAGTCCTGCTGAAATTCGCGCTGATCGCGGCGCTGGCGAAAGCCTTTGGATCGACCGACGGGGTGGCGATGCGCACCGGTCTGGCGCTGGCGCAGGCCGGCGAGTTCGGCTTCGTGCTGCTGAACCTGGCCTCGGGATCGAAGCTGATCGACCCCTTCCTGATGCAGCTGGTGCTGGCCTCGATGGTGCTGTCGATGCTGATCGCGCCCTTCATCATCGAAAAATCCGACCGCATCGTCATGAAGATGGCATCCAACGAATGGATGATGCAGTCGCTCCAGCTCACGCAACTGGCAAGCCGCACGATGGCCGCCCAAAAGCACGTGATCCTGGCCGGCTTCGGGCGCAGCGGCCAGAGCGTCGCCACCCTGCTGTCCGACGAAAAGCTGCCGTGGTACGCGCTCGACCTGGATCCGGAACGGGTGCAGGAAGCACAGGCGGCCGGCTCCAGCGTCTCCTACGGCGACGCCGGCCGGCGCGAAGCGCTGATCGCGGCCGGCATCAACCGCGCCAGTGCATTGGTGATCACCTTCGCCGACACGCGCGCGGCATTGAAAGTGCTGCACCTGGTGCACGAGCTGGCGCCGGCGCTGCCGGTGATCGTGCGCAGCCACGACGACAGCGACCTCGATATCCTGCGTGCGGCCGGCGCCACCGAGGTGGTGCCGGAAGCGCTCGAGAGCAGCCTGATGCTTGCTTCGCACGCGCTGGTGGTGGTCGGCGTGCCGCTGCGGCGCGTGGTGCACCGCGTGCAGAGCGCGCGCGACGAACGCTATGCCGCCCTGCGCGGCTACTTCCACGGTTCGAGCGACGTCACCGACGACGCCGAGCACATGTACGTGCGCCTGCATTCGGTGGTGCTCAATGAAACGGCGCAAGCCGTCGGCCGGCGCATCGGCGAACTGGGGCTGGACGAACTGGGTGCGGAAGTGAGCGGCATCCGGCGCGATCGCAAGCGCGTCGAGCCGGCGCCGGAGACGGAGCTGCGCGCCGGGGATGTGGTGGTGCTGCGCGGGTCGGCCGACGCGGTGACGCGTGCCGAAGAACGCCTGGTATAGGGTGCAGGTGATTATCCGCCGATGACGCCGGAGACACGTAGGGTGGGCGGCTCTGCCGCTCGCGCGTTCAACCGACGCATGATCGTCCGAGCCGGTGTTTCACACGTGATCTGAACGCGTGAGCGGCGCAGCCGCCCACCCTACGCCCTGACCACGCGGTTGCGTCCCGCTTCCTTGGCCTGGTACAAGGCGCCATCGGCCAGCGCCACCAGCTGCTGCGCCACCGCCTCGATCGGCAGCTCGCAGGGCGCCTCGTCCAGCGCCGACACGCCGATCGACACCGAGACATCGATGCCCTGCCCGCCCGCCAGGTCGAAGGGCTTGCCGGCCATGCTGGCGCGGATGCGCTCGGCCACCATCGCCGCCGCGGCCAGGTCGGCATTGATCAAGAGGACCACGAATTCCTCGCCGCCGTAACGCGCGAGCGCGTCCGACACCCGCAGTTCCATCTTGATGCGCGCCGCCACTTCGCGCAGCACGTCGTCGCCGGCCTGGTGTCCGACGCGGTCATTGACGGATTTAAAATGGTCGACGTCGATGAACATCACCGATATCCGGTAACCCTGGCGCCGTGCCCGCGACACTTCTTCCATCAGGCGGCGGTCGATGTAGCGCCGGTTGTAGACGCCGGTGAGCGCATCGGTCAGCCCCATGTACTTGAGCATCTCGTTGCTGATCACGTTTTCCAGGCAGATCGCGATGATCGAGGCCATGTGCTCGACGAAGTCGGTCCCGAGCGCGGCCGTGAAGCGCTGGATATCGGTGCTGCCCAGGTTCAGGCTGCCGATCAGGCGCTTGTTGCGCAGCAGCGGCACCAGCGCCACGCTCTGTAGCCCGGCCGGCGGATGGGGGAAAGCGGCATGGTGCTCGGCGCGCGTGTACATCCCGAGGCGCGGGCGCAGGCGCTCGCCCTCGTAGGTCTCGAAACCGAGCGCCACCGCATGCTCGCAGAACAGCAGGTTCGGCAGCGCTTCGAAATCGACGCCCAGCTTGTGCATCACGGTATAAATGTCGGCATCCGGGTCGACCAGCGACAGGGTGACGCTGTCGAGTTCGGAAATGATGGGCAGCATCCGGAAGATGGTGCCGACCAGCTCCGTAAACGTGGCCGCGCCGACGATTTCCAGGTCGAAGGCCTGGTGGCGCGACATGATCTCGTGGTTGCGCCGCGCCTGCTCCATGACGTAGCTCATCTGGGCGCGCAGCGCTTCGTTCTCGGCAATCAGGTCGCGCGACTGGGTGGCTGACTGAGCATCCGGCAGGTGCATGGGCATTCCTTTTAGCAATACCCGTTACATTACGCGATCCGCATCGGCTTGGATACGGTCTTGCTGCGTTGCGCGGCCTTAAAACGACAGGCTGGCGTCGAAGGCCTGCCCCAGCCGCAGGGTGGCGCCGGCGCCTGCCGCCAGGATGCAGTTCATGCCGACACAGACGGCACCGTCCAGCACGGCTTTCGTGCGCCAGCTGTTCAAGATGTCGAGCGGATCCGGACCGGGAATGCCGGTGGCCTGGTCGATCGCCGGGATCGGGCAGCGCGCGCAGGGTTTCACGGGCCGGATGACGATGTCGCCCGATTCCAGCGCTGCGGTGTAGTCCTCCTCGAAAGCGTCGAGGCCGGCGACCACCAGGTTCGGACGGAAGCGGTCCATCGGCAGCGCCGCGCGGCCGGCCTGGCGCATGCGATGGTTGATTTCGTCGAGCGAGGCCTGGCCGATCAGCAGCAGCGGGTAGGCGTCGGCGAAGCGCGCACTCGATGGCGCACCGCCGGTCCATGTGGTGCTGGTCGGGCGCGCCAGTTCCGGCTTGCAGCGCACCAGCCGGCAAACAGTGCCGAGCGCCCGGCCGAACCAGGCGGCGGCCGCGTCGCCGCAGTCGTCGGCCTCGACCATGTCGTCCCAGATCTGCACGCGCAGGCTGGCGCTGTTTTCGTGGGCCAATGGCAGGCCCAGCGGCGGCATGCCGGGCGTGCTGACGACCAGCGAGCCCTCTTCCACGCGCGGCACGATGGTCGCCATGCGCGGGAATTCGCGCTGGGTCAGGAACAGGCCCTCATTCGTGACCAGCATCCATTCGCGGTCGTGGATGCCGTGGGCTTGCAGGCCGGAGACGGTAACCACGGCCTCGTCGACTGCCAGGCCGGCGCAGGACTTGATCGGATAAAGGATGAGTTGGGAAAGGATGGCCATGCTTGCCCCGCGGTTCGAAGGGCAGCAGTATCGCATCAATCAGCGCACATCACCCCTTCGCCAGCCGCGTCTGGCTCAACTCCCCCGTCAGGTAACCGACCGCCGCGCCAAACTTGTCCTTGTAGTTCGCGCGCAGCAGCGGGTCGAGCGTGCCCTTGACCACATTGTGGATGCCGCCCCAGTCGCCCGCATGCTGGAAGTTGCTCATGATGTAGGTCCAGCCATTGAGCTCATCGACCGCATGCAGGCCGGTCGATTCGCCGCCGGCCGGAATCGACATCACGCGCGACAGCTCCCTGGTATCGATGTTGTACGCCCACAGGAAGTTGTTCACGTGCTGGCCGCTGTCTTCGCCGATGAACAGGGTGCGCATCTTTTCCGAGAATTTCAGGTTGTCCGGGTTGCCGATGCGGTTAGGATTGGCGGTGTTGCCGAGGACGTCGGCGGCGATGTCTTCGCCAACCAGCAAGGCCCGCAAGTCGACCGGCATCCATTCGCTGGCGATCGCGGCGCCGCCCGTATCGGTCTGGCCGCCTTTCAAATTCAAGGCCATCACCGCGCCCGCGTTCAGCGCCTTCGGGATCGACACGCCATTGCCCGGCACGTTCAGCGCGTTCCCCGCCACCATCGAACTCTGGCAATTCTGCAGCGCCGAGTAGGCCACCTTGTTGGCGGCGTTGACGGTGGTGCCTTCCATCTTGGTAAAGCCCATCGAGGCGCCGACCAGGCCCGCATAGCGGTGGGTCTCGAGGAAGGCGGCCGCCTTCTCCATGCCCGGGTTCAAGCGGATCCATTCGATGGCGCCATTCGCCGCAACCTTTTTATACGACGCGTCCTGCGGGTCCGTCGTGCGCACGTCCATGATCTGGGCCGGCTTGATGCTGGCGGCCAGCGCCCGGATTTCCGCGCTGGTGGCCGAACCGAGCCGGATCCAGGTGAGCGAGGCGCCGGCCGCTTGCGGGTCGAGCGAAAAACCGGCGCCGACCCTGGCCACGTACAGGGTCCCGCTGGACAAGTCTTTCGCCTTGTCGGCGATGAACACGAAGTAGCCGCTGTTGGTGGCGTCGTCGCCCATCAGCACCGTACGCTCGTCCGGCATCACCTGTACCAGCTCGTGCGAGATGCGGCCCATGCAGTAGTGCTTCTTGATCGAGGCGCTGCCGTCCGGGTTGACGGTCACTTCCGGCATGTGGCCGTAGTTGTAGGGATTGGCGGCGCTCTCGCTGCCGTACAAATTCTGGCTGAAGGCGCGGAACTGCGGGTCGGTGGCGGCAGTAAACGCGTTCGGCTCGTATTCCTCGCTCGACAGGTGGGTGCCCCAGGGCGACAGGCTGGCGCCGCAGGTGATCCACAGGCCCTCCACGCTTGATGTGTCGACGTTGTGGTATTTGACGAGGGTGAGCTTGCCGGTGGCCTGGTCCTGGTCGAGCGTCAGCACCCCGATCGGCGACGGCAGGCGGCCGTACATGCCGGTCTTGCCGTCCTGGGCGAAGGTCGCGTATTCGAACTGCACGACCGCGAACACGGGTTTTCCTTTTACGCCGGGAACGCTGGCGTTCGGCACGGACAGCAGCGAAGTGCCGTCCGGCGCGTCGGAGAAGAACTGGCGTTCGCGGCCGGGCACGCTGGTGTCGATGATCGGCTGGTTGCGGATGTTGTAGTAGCCGCCCGCCAGCGTCGTGCCGCCGGCGCCATTGGAGACCATGTCGCCGGTGATGAAGAAGGGCTGGTAAGCGAGCTTGAAATCGAGCTTGCTGGTGTCGCTGAAGTTGACCGTCATGGTCGAGCCGACAGTGGTTGTCGCCATGGCGGCGGGGTTGGCCAGCGTTGGCGCGGGCATCGAGCTGAAGCTGATGGTGCCGAGGGTGGCGACCGGAGCGCCCGATGCGGTCGCCAGCGTGGCGTCGCCATCGTCGTCGCCACCGCAGGCGCTCAAGAGCGACGCACCGGCGACGCTTGCCAGCGGCAGCATCGGGACGGCGCCAAGCAGGCGCAGCAAGCGGCGGCGGGAAAGTTCAGGGGTAGTGGTCATGCGGTTTCTCCAGGGGTTGCATGCGGCGGTGGCCGCATCCATGGAGGGGCAGAATAGTGGGCGCGTGTGTCACGCTGATGACAGCAGCGCCACCGGCAGTCCCTGACAGCGGAGTCAAACAAATGCTATTGTTTCGCTATTCCACATCAGGCAGCTCATCTGCCCTTCTCTACCATGCACGATTCAGCAGGTGTCAGCCCGCCTGGCGCAAGCCTCGGCTTTCTTTCAGGCGGCGGCGAGATGGGAGCGGTGTTCCGCAGCTTCGATTGGGCTTCCACAGCGCTTGGCGGCCTGGGGACATGGCCGCAATCGCTGCGCACGGCGGTCAGCATGATGCTCACGGCGCACCACGCCATGTATATCGCCTGGGGACCGGACCTGCTGCTGCTTCACAACGATGCCTATCGCGAGATCCTCGGCGCCAGGGCCGCCGAACCGCGGCGCCTTCTGGGCAAGCCTTTCCGGGAAGTCTGGCCGGAGATATGGGAAATCGTCGCTCCCATGCTGGCGGCAACCCTGGAAGGTGAAACCCTGTGGTTCGAAGACCAGGAATTTACGCTGACGCGAAATGGCTTCGCGGAGCAGGTGTTCGCCAGTTTTTCGACGAGTCCGATTCGTGCGGAAGCCGGCGAGATCGCCGGGGTGCTCTGCGTCTGCACCGAGACCACCGGGAAGATCCGTTCCCAGCAGGAGCGTCTGCGCCTGCTCGACGTCATCGGCGAAGCGACCCGCCTCGCCGACGAGCCGGGCGCCGTCATGGAGCACAGCACGCGCCTGCTGGGCGAGTACCTGAACGTGACCCGCGTTGCCTATGCCAATGTGGAACCGGATAACGACCGCTTCACGATCCGCCACGACTGGCGTGTCGAAGGCGCGATCAGCACCGTCGGCGAGTATTCGCTCAACCTCTTCGGCTCGCGCGCCGCGTCGAACATGCGCATCGGCCGCACCCTCCTGATCAACGATGTCGACCGCGAGTTGACACCGCAAGACGGCGCCGACATGTTCAATGCGATCGGCGTCAAGGCCATCATCTGCTGTCCCCTGGTCAAACAGGGCCAGCTGGTGGCGATGATGGCGGTGCACCAGCAGCAGCCGCGTGCCTGGAGCGCGGATGACATCGCGCTGGTGGAGGCTGTCGTCGACCGGTGCTGGGCTCATATCGAACGCGTGCGCTCGATGGACGCGCTGCTCGAAGCCGACCGCCGCAAGTCCGAATTTCTCGCCACGCTCGCGCATGAACTGCGCAATCCCCTGGCGCCCATTCGCAGTGCGCTGGAATTGCTGCGCCTGAGCGGGGACAAGCCGGCGATGGTGGAACGCGTGCGCGGGACGATGGACCGGCAAGTCAACCATATGGTCCATCTCATCAACGACTTGCTGGACATTGCGCGTATTTCGAACGGCAAGATGGACCTGCGGATGCAGCGCGTCGATGTGCAGTCGGTCATCGCAAGCGCAGTCGAAACCAGCCTGCCCCAGGTAGAGGCTGGACGGCATCAGCTCACGCTGGATGTGCCGAACGAAGCGATCTGGATGGAGGCCGATACGGTGCGCCTGAGCCAGGTGCTCAGCAACCTGCTGTCGAATGCGAGCAAGTACACGCCGGCACACGGCCGGATCACTGTCTCCGCCCGCGCCAGCGATGACAAGGTGGTCATCGAGGTCGCCGATACCGGGATCGGGATCGCAAAACAGGAGCTGGGGCGCGTATTCGACATGTTCTCGCAGGCGCCGCACAGTATCGCCATCTCCAAGGGTGGCCTGGGCATCGGCCTGTCGCTGGTGCGCCACCTGGTTACCCAGCATGGGGGAACCGTCACCGCCGCCAGTGACGGCCCCGGGTGCGGCAGCACCTTCACCATTCGCCTGCCGCTTGCACCGGAGACCGGCGCCGGCCCGGCCGTGCCGATTCTCGAAGAGCCGATTACCGCGCCTGCCGAGCAGCCCCGCCTGCGCGTGCTGGTCGCCGACGACAATGTCGATGCGGCAGACACCCTGTCCTGCTTGTTGCGCGAAAAAGGGCACGAAGTACGCGTTGCCTATGACGGGCAGGAAGCCGTGCAGGTCGGCGCCTTGTTTGTGCCCGAGCTGGCCTTTCTCGACCTGGGCATGCCGCGCATGGACGGCTACCAGGTGGCACGCGCCCTGCGCTCGCTGCCGGGACTCGGCGACCTTGTCCTGGTCGCCTTGAGTGGCTGGGGTACACAGGAGGACCGGGCTAGAACACGCATTGCCGGCTTCGACGACCACCTGGTCAAGCCGGCTACCCTGGAGAGCCTGAATGGCGTGCTGGCATCGGCCGCGCGGCGAGCGCTCGGATAGACGAAAACAAGCCCCGACTCCAGAGAAGAGTCGGGGCTTTTCTTTGGGCGCCGCATGCAGCGCTGCGCTTTGGCGCTTGCGTGACCTAACGGCCTAGCCGTTCGCTTACCTTGACCGTATCGATTGGCAAGGCAATTTGCATCTGGCTGAGCAGCTGGCCCATGCCGGCCAAAATCCGATACGCGCTCACGAGCTGCGCGTACTGTCCCGTTGTATAGGCCAGCCGTGCATTGAAGTACTCGTTTTCGGCATTGAGCAGGTCCAGCAAACTGCGTTGGCCGATACTAAATTGTTTCGCATACGATTCACGGGTAGCCGCGCTTGCGCTGGCATATTGGCGCAGCAGCTCAAGCCGCTCGCGAGCGGTAACGTTCGCGTTAAATGCCAGCGATACGTCTTCCTGGACCTGGCGGCGAGTTTGATCCAGCACTTCCCTGGCTTCCTGAATCTGGAAGCCGGTTTCCCGGACGCGTGCGAGATCGGCGCCTCCGCGCGAAAAATTATAGCGAAGACGCAGCATGACGCTGAGATCGCTGGTGGGCCGCCGCACGATATCGTTGGCATGCCTGTTGACCAGTTCGAGGTCAACCCGGGGGAAGATGCCCGCTTTTGCGCCCGCATTCGCGGCGCTGACAAGCTCGACGTCGGCCTGTGCCGATTTCACCGATGGGTGACCGCTCAACGCGGCGTCGACCGCTGCCGTCTCGCTCTTGGGCAGGTCCCTGTCGGGTAACACCGGCATCCGGAGCGTCTGCGGGGCGCTGCCAACCAGGCGACGGTAACTTGCTTCAGCGTCTTTGAGACTGCTTTGTTCCTGCCGGAGATTTGCTTTCGCCAGCGCGAGCCGGCTTTCAGCCTGATCAAGGTCGGCGCGGCGGCCAACACCGCCTTCAGTGAGTAACCTGATCTGCTGATGGATGCGTCCGTGCGCATCGAGGTTGTCCTGTGCAGCGGCGATGTTTTCCCGGCGTCGCAGTATCTCCAGGTAAACGGCAATAGTACGCAGGGCAAGCTCTTCCGCGATCGCGGCAACGCCATAGGCAGACGAATCGACGCGCGCAGTCTGGCGCGCCACTTCGCTGCGCACTGCGAAGCCGTCGAACAGCATCTGCGACAAGGTAACGAGGGTGTCGCGCTGGGTGAACGTGGCATCGTCCAAACCACGCAAGCGCGACTCCAGTGTGTCAAGCCGTTCGCGACCGATGCCCGTGCTGATATCAATGCGCGGGAAGTAGCCGGCGCGCGCCTGTTTGACACCTTCATCAGCGGCAAACCGGCGATTGGCGGCGGCCAAGGTCTCGGGATTGGTGAGGACTGCCTGCGTGACAGCTTCCTGGAGCGTCTGGGCCAGTGCGCAAGGAGATGCGGCAAGGAACCACACCAGCGTGAGCGTTGGCCCGACAATGCTTCGTTTCATGTCACTCCAGAGGATGGTCGCCATGCTCTCTTCCTGATCTTGATGTCAGGAAAATAATACCGCAGGCAGTGAGCTGGTTCAATGTGCACTTTCCGGTCAACGCGTGTTCAGGCCAAACATCTTGCCGAGGCCATTGTCATGATCGTGCCCAGCATTTTGCGCGGCACCCAGGCCTCCCCTTGGTCTATCCCACGCACTGCTTTGGCAAGAAGGTACTCGAGATCCTCCTGTTCAAGGTAGCCGCGGACGCCAACAACAACTGCATTAGCAAGCTGGTCATCGCAAAGAGCATCGCGTGCCACCAGCACCACACGCGTTTCCGGGCACGCAAGGCGCAGCGCTTGAAGGACGGTGCACTCCGTGTCCGCAGACAGGCCAGCGTCCAGCAGCAGGATGCGGGGTTTGAGGCGCGCAATTTCCGTCACCAGGTCTTCGCTGCTTGCCACCTGCCGCAACATGGTGACGTGATCTTCATGGCCCAGCATCAGCCTGCACTGTTCGATAGTTCCCCCGTCGTGCGCGGCGATTGCCACAGTGATCGGCTTCATGGTCGAGCTCCCTATCCTGGTGGTCAAGTGCGATGGCATGCAAGGCACTGGACTTGCGTCCAGGCCTCCTGCATCACTCCTTTGATGCTCGGCATGCTCAGATGAAGAGATTGGGCGTACTCGTATGGTCAATCAAGACATTGTTCAATGTGACCAGTGTGATGAAAGAATCGCCGCCGCCGTTGCTGTCGACTTGCACCACTGTGTTCGCGCCATCATAGGTAAATTTTAAATACCCGCCCGAGATTGCGTTGGTGCCGTCGTATCCGGCAAAACCTTGCAACAGGTCATGCAAATCAAGCACGTCCGTGCCGCCGGCGCCCGAGATGCTGAAATCGGTGATCACATCCCCTGCGCTACCGGCGTCCGATATCAGGTTGAAGTCGAATGTATCGTTGCCGATGCCCCCGGCAAGGATGTCGTCGCCCGCTCCACCGACCAGGATATCGTTTCCGGTGCCGCCATCGACGATGTCTGCACCTGCTGTGCCGTACTTGAGCTGGTCATTGGCATTGGCCGTGTAGTTGACAATACTCACATTGCCCTGGCCAAGCATGTCCTGGAATCCGGCAGAGGTGTAGTGGCCGCTCAGGGCGATGCTGGCGGTATGAACGCCATCGTTGAGGATCAGCGTGCCGCCTGTTCCGGCAGCATTCGCAGAGTAGGCGAGCCTTACATCGTCGCCAAAAATGTCGCCGAATACCAGCGAATCGCCCGCATTGAATCCAGCGACGGTGCCGGTGAAGGCCGCCGACTGGCCGAGTACCAGCGTACCGTCGCCGTTTTCGGCGAAGGTCGTATGTCCGTTCGAGGCACCGCCGAATTGCAGTGTCGCCGTACCGCTGATCGTTGCAGTGCCGTTGCCGCTGACATTGCCCTGGACGGTGATGTTGCCACCGTTGGCCCACAGGCTACCGGAATTATCGAGCGCGCCCTGGATAACCAGGCCGCCGCTGCCGGTTGCTTCCAGCGTGCCAGAGTTGGTGACGGCGCGGCTGCCCGTGTCGATGACAAGCGCATTGGCGCCGTTCGCGACGATGGTGCCCGCGTTGGCCAGCGCCATCTGTCCGCTGCCTAGCTGGCCGGCGCCGGAGATCGTGTTGTCGACGTTGATGAGCGTGGCGGCGGCGGTGCCGCCGAAAATGACGTTACCGCTGCGGTCGGACATGGTCAGCCGCCCACCCCCTTGCAGGGTGACGCTGTCCACCAGAATTTGCAAGCTGGTGTCGCTGCCGGTGGAAGCGAGCGCGATGGTGCCGCTGTTCTCGATGATGCCGCTGAATGGCATGATGGCGCCGTCGCTGATCGTCAGGGTGCCGCTGTTGATTGTCACCGGCTCCTGGTTGAAGACGAAGTTGCTCGCGCTGAGTGCCGAGGCAGAAACGCCCCGCACCGTGATCGTCGCGCCGTTGTTGAGCGTGAGCACCGCATTGCCGTTGGCGTCGTTGGCCAGATTGGACTGGACGGCGGCGAAGCTGGTGAAGCCGTCAAATCCGATCAGGTCGATCTTGTCGGCGGCGACGTCAAAATTGTGCACGACGTCCCTGGCGATTGGCTGGGCGAAGACGAACAAGTCGGCGCCGGAGGAACCGGTGAGGTTGTCATCCGTTGAAACCGCGAAGATCGCGGAGCCTGGGGCGTAGGCCTCGACGTTGTTGGCAATTAAGTCCGTGTGGACAGCGCCGTTCTGGTCGGTCCAGGTTTGGGTGACCGTGAGGACCATCGCACCGGCATAGGTGGATGGCGTCGTGACGGTCAAGATGCTTGGATCGGTTGTTTGCACAATCCAGCTGCCATCTGCCTGGCGAGTGCCGGCATTCAGGGTCCAATCTGGTGGAAGCCCGGCGACTATGAGGGAGACTGAACCGTTCAATTCTTCGGACGGAATGGTCAGGCCAAGGTTAATGGGTTCACCGGCGATGCCTGCAGGTTTAATGGACATGCTGTCACTTGCACCACCACCGTTTCCTGCGTTGTCGGTCCAAAATGGTCCCGACGTCGCGGACCCGCTTGCCAAAATCTTGAAGGTTGGATTGCTTCCGGTAACGCCGCTTATGGCCACCGTCCAATTCATTCCCGAGCTGTCGTCAGCCGTAACGGAATTCACCGTACCTGTCGTTTGTATGTCTGTGGCGTTGAATCCGGTAACAGCTTCAGTGAACGTGATCTTCGCGAGCCATTTGTTACCAGTATCTTTTACAAAGTTGATAGTGTCTGCCATCGGCGCCTTCGTATCGATTGGCTGGCTTCCCAGGGTCCTTGGTGTGGCGGCATTTCCTGCGGTATCGGTCACGCCAGCCGTCAAGCTCAGGGCCACCGTACCGGAGGCCACGCCGGCCGTCGGGCTCACCTCGACCGTGTAATCATTGCTAGTGCCAACCCGTGCCACGCTCGCTACCGTGCCGTTGGTCGCAGTAAAGCTGTTAGTGGTCACGCCTGTGACCGTTTCGTCGAAGCTGACGGTGAAGGTGATCGCCTGGCCGGCCTTAGCTGTGCCGGCGATGTTGTCGGTTACCGCCGTGATGACCGGTGCGCTGTAGTCGGCGATGAGCGTCGGGTTGCCCGATGTGCTCGTCGTCACATTGCCTGCGGCGTCGAAGAGCTTGACGCTGACCACACCGCCGGTCGCAATCTTGGCCTGGAGCTCGGCATTGGTCGGGCTACCGTCACTGGTGGTGAAGGTCACCGAGGTGTCACCGCTGGCGATGCTGGTATCGGTGGCGATCAGAGTGTTTCCTATATACAGTGCGGCGCTTCCTCCGGTAGCCTGGCCGGCGACGATCGTTGCCGATGCGTTCAAGAACGTGTTGGTGCCATTCACGGTATTTGCGACAACGGTGCCGCCCACTGGCGTCAGCGTGATAGCTGTGGGCGCGTTCGGCGCCAGGGTGTCGATTGGCTGGCTATCGAAGCCGGCCAGGCTGCCCGGAGCGGCGGCGTTTCCTGCCATGTCTGTTACCCCGGCTGCAAGGCTGAGGGCGACCGTGCCCGCAGCCACGCCGAACGTCGAGTTCACCAGTACCGTATAGTTATTGCTGGTGCCGACCTGCGCCACGCTGCCTATGGTGCCATTGGTCGCGGTGAAGCTGCCTGCGTTCACGCCCGTGACGGCTTCGCTGAAGCTGACGGTGAAGATGATGGGCTGGCCCGTCGTCGCCGTACCGCCCACGTTGTCGGTCACCGCCGTGACGACCGGGGCGACCTCATCGACGTCATTGATGGCAAGGCCGACCGTTTGCTCGCTGTGGTTTCCCGCGGCATCGGTTGCCACTACTGTGAACGTGTAAGCGGACTTCGTTTCAAAGTCGGGGTTGCCCATCAGGGTCACCGCACCGCTGGCGCTGTTGATACTAAATGCTGCCGCATCGCCTCCCGCTTTCAGGCTGTAGCCAAGGCCGCCACTGATGTCGCCGGTGTCGGTGGCGGCCACCGTGTACACCACCCGGCCGGCGCCGCTGTTTTCGTTGATCGCCGTGGCCGTTGCTCCCGACGTGATGGTTGGCGCTACCTCGTCGAGGTTGTTGACCGCCACGCTGAAGGTCTGGCTCTTGCTTGGCGAGCCATCAGTGCTGCTGGCCACGATGGTAATGCTGTGGCTGGCCGCCGTCTCGTAATCGAGCACGGCGCCGTTGGCGACGGTGACGACGCCGGTTGAGGCATCGATGGCGAAGCGTCCGCCGGCGTTGTCGCTCAGGCTGTACGTAACGACGGCGCCGGCATCCGCGTCGGTCGCAAAGGCGGTCAGGCCGATGACAGTTCCGGGCGCGGCATTTTCCGTAACGCTGTTGGTAGCGATGTTGGTGTCAATAACAGCACTGATCGCGTTGTCGTTGACGTTGGTAAGGTTGATCGTGAAGCTTTGGCTGTTGCTGGGTGAGCCGTCGGAGCTGCTGGCGACGATGGTGATCGTGTGGCTGGTAGCGGCTTCGTAATCGAGCACGGCGCCATTAGCGACGGTGACGACGCCGGTAGCGGCATCGATGGCGAAACGGCCGCCGGCGTTGTCGCTCAGGCTGTAGGTGACAAGTGCGCCGACATCGGCATCGTTGGCCAAGCCGGTAATACCTACGACAGTACCAGTCGCCGCATTTTCTGTCACGCTGTCGGCACTAGCATCGCTGTCGGCGACCGCGCTCACGGCGTTATCGTTGACGTTCGTGAGGTTGATCGTGAAGCTCCGGGTGCTGTTGGGTGAGCCGTCGGAGCTACTGGCGACGATGGTGATCGTGTGGCTGGTAGCGGCTTCGTAATCGAGCACGGCGCTATTGGCGACGGTGACGACGCCGGTAGCCGCATCGATGGCGAAGCGTCCGCCGGCGTTGTCGCTCAGGCTGTAGGTGACAGCTGCACCGGCATCGGCATCGGTCGCCATGGCGGTCAGGCCCACCACCGTGCCGGGTGCGGCGTTCTCGGCCACGCTGTTGGCGGCAGCATCGCTGTCGGAGACCGCGCTGACGGCGTTGTCGTTGACGTTCGTGACATTGATGGTGAAGTTCTGGCTGGCTGCAGGCGAGCCGTCGGAGCTGCTGGCGACGATGGTGATGCTGTGACTGGTAGCCGACTCGTAGTCGAGTACGGCGCCAGCGGCGACGGTGACGATGCCGGTCGTAGCATCGATGGCAAAGCGTCCGCCCGCGCTGTCAGCCAAGCTGTAACTAACGGCGGCGCCACGGTCGGCGTCGGTCGCAAAGCCAGTCAAGCCAACCACCGTTCCCGCCGCCGCATTTTCGGCCACGCTGTTGACGCTGGCGTCGCTGTCGGAGACTGCGCTGACGGCGTTGTCATTGACGTTGGCAAGATTGATCGTGAAGCTCTGGGTGCTGTTGGGCGAGCCGTCGGAGCTGCTGGCCACAACGGCGATGGTATGGCTGGTTGCTGACTCGTAATCGAGCCGGGTTCCGTCCGCAACGGTGACGACGCCCGTTGACGAATTGATGGCGAAGCGTCCACCAGCGTTGTCACTCAGGCTGTAAGTAACGACGGCACCACTATCAGCATCTGTGGCGACAGCGGTCACTCCGACGAGGGCACCGGTCGCTGCATTCTCAGCGATGCTATTTGTGCCAGCATCATTGTCAGATACGGCGCTGACAGCGTTGTCGTTAAGGTTGGTGACACCGATTGTGAAGAGCTGGCTGTTGCTCGAACCGTCCGAGCTGCTCGCCAGGACCGTGATGGTGTGGCTGGTCGCCGTTTCGTGGTCGAGCAGCGTGCCGTTGGCAACGGTCACGACACCGGTCGTGGCATTGATGGCGAAGCGGCCGCCGGCGTCGTCGCTCAGGCTGTAGGTGACGACAGCGCCGGAGTCGGCATCGGTGGCAAAAGCGGTCACGCCGACGACGGTACTAACTGCCGCGTTTTCCGCTACGCTGTCGAGGCCTGCATTGCTATCAGTGACGGCGCTGACCGCATTGTCGTTGACGTTGGTGACACCGATCGTAAAGACCTGGCTGTTGCTCGAGCCGTCCGAGCTGCTCGCCAGGACCGTGATGGTGTGGCTGGTCGCCGTTTCGTAGTCGAGCAGCGTGCCGTTGGCAACGGTCACGACACCGGTCGTG
>NZ_JCASIN010000006.1:0-295976 GCF_059685915.1 Telluria sp. LT2P34 | reverse complement strand
GAAATCCCAATGGGCCGGCCAGGTACTGCTCAACAACGGCTAGCTTGAACTGCTCCGAGTACTTCGACATGAAAAAACCCCAATAAGTTGGTGTCCAACTTATTGGGGTCAGTTCAAGCAGGCCCGGTTTGCCATTGCGCGAACGCTTACTTCGCGGCCGTCAGCAGCATGTCGTTCAGACGCTTTACAAACGCGGCCGGGTCGGCCAGGCTGCCGCCTTCGGCCAGCATCGCCTGGTCGAACAGGATGTGCGACCAGTCGGCGAAGCGCGGGCTGGCGCTGTCTTCGTACTTCAGGCGCGTCACCAAAGGGTGGTTCGGATTGATCTCGAGGATCGGTTTGCTGTCCGGCGCGTTCTGGCCAGCTGCTTTCAGCATGCGCACCAGGTTCGCCGACAGTTCGTGCTCGTCGGCCACCAGGCAGGCCGGCGAATCGGTCAGGCGGAAGGTCACGCGCACGTCCTTGGCTTTCTCCTGCAGCGCGCCCTTCATGTGCTCGACCAGTTCCTTGTACTGGGTCTCGGTCTGTTCGTGCTCTTTTTTCTCGGCTTCGTCTTCCAGCTTGCCGAGGTCAAGGCCGCCCTTGGCCACCGAGGCCAGTTCCTTGCCTTCGAATTCGCTCAGGAAGGACAGCATCCATTCGTCGACGCGGTCGGTCATGATCAGCACTTCGACGCCCTTTTTACGGAAGATTTCGAGGTGCGGGCTGTTCCTGGCGGCGTTGAAGCTGTCGGCGGCGACATAGTAAATCTTGTCCTGGCCTTCCTTCATGCGCGCTGCATAATCGGCCAGGGAGGTCGTCTGCTCGTCGCCTTCGCCGGCGGTCGAGGCGAAGCGCAGCAGCTTGGCGATGCGGTCCTTGTTGGTCGCGTCCTCGCCGATGCCTTCCTTCAGCACCTGGCCGAATTCCTTCCAGAAGGTGGCATATTTGTCCTTGCCTTCCTGCTCTTCGGCGTTGGCCATTTCCTCGAGCATGCCGAGCACGCGCTTGGTCGAGCCTTCGCGGATCACGCGCACGTCGCGCGACTCCTGCAGGATTTCGCGCGAGACGTTCAGCGGCAGGTCGCTCGAGTCGATCACGCCCTTCACGAAACGCAGATAGGTCGGCATCAGCTGTTCGGCGTCGTCCATGATGAAGACGCGCTTGACGTACAGCTTGATCCCGCCGCGCTTGTTGCGGTCCCACAGGTCGAACGGCGCATGGCTCGGCACATACAGCAGCTGGGTGTATTCGCTGCGCCCTTCCACGCGGTTGTGGGTATAGGCGAGCGGCTCCTGGAAGTCGTGCGAGACGTGCTTGTAGAATTCGTCGTACTGCTCTTTGGTGACCTCGGAGCGGTTGCGGGCCCACAGGGCGCTGGCCTGGTTGATCGTTTCGACTTCATCGCGCACGACGGTCTGCTTGGCCTCTTCGTCCCACTCTTCCTTCTGCATCACGATCGGCAGCGAGATGTGATCGGAATACTTGCGGATGATCGACTTCAGCTTCCACGACGACAGCAGCTCTTCCTCGCCGGCGCGCAGGTGCAGGATGACGTCGGTGCCGCGTCCTGGCTTGTCGATCGATTCGATGCTGTAGTCGCCCTCGCCGGCCGACTCCCAGCGCACGCCGTCGGAAACGAAGGCGCCGGCGCGGCGGGTGTTGACGATGATTTTATCGGCGACGATGAAGCCCGAGTAGAAGCCGACGCCGAACTGGCCGATCAGGGCCGCATCCTGCTGCTGGTCGCCGGAGAGCTTGCTGAAGAATTCCTTGGTGCCCGACTTGGCGATGGTGCCGAGGTGCGAAATGACTTCGTCGCGGCTCATGCCGATGCCGTTGTCGGAAATCGTGATCGTGCGCGCGTCCTTGTCGAAAGCAACGCGGATCTTCAATTCATGGTCGTCGCCATACAGGGAGTCATTGTTGATGGCCTCGAAGCGCAGCTTGTCGGCCGCGTCGGAGGCGTTCGAGATCAGTTCGCGCAGGAAGATTTCCTTGTTCGAATACAAGGAGTGAATCATCAATTGCAACAGCTGTTTAACTTCAGCTTGAAAGCCAAGGGTTTCTTTTTCGGCAGCAGCCATGTTGTTCCTCGTGAGTAGTACGAATTGAAAAACCGCTTATACGGATTGCAGCAATATTGGGATAGCAATATCGATTTCAAGGGGGAAAACGATTCGCTGGCGCCGCGGGGAGTGGCGTCGCCAATCGCGAGACGCGCCGCGCAGCCAGATGCACCGCCAGCGCGCAGCCCAGCGCCAGAACGAAAGCCGGTCCGACCGGGCCAGTGCGCAGCTGCAGGGCCAGCACGGCGCAGAATACCGAAAAGCCGAAATAGCCCGTCACCATGCCGCGCAGCAGCGCGACGGCGTTCGCACTCCCGAGGCCGGCATGCGCGAAGCCGACCAGCACCGTGCTCATGACCGGAAACATGGCGAAAAAGCCGGACAGGCGCGCCCCCATGCCGGCGGCGCCGGCCGTGACGGCAAACACGAGGATGGCGCCGGCGAGCATGCGCCAGGGCAGGTCGTTGCGGCGCGCGCCGCGTGGAGGCGCTGCCGAGGCGACGCGCGGGAACAGCCTGCCCGCTGCCAGCAGTGCGCACCAGACGAGGACAAAAGCGATCCCCAGCCCCAGCGTCAGCGTTTGCAGCGCAGCGACTGCCGCGCCCCATGCCAACAGGGCCAGCGCCATCGACCCGGCCACTCCGAAGCGCTGCGCGGCCCGGGCATAGGCGACGCTGAACACGAGGATCGCCACCACCGCCAGCAGCGTGCCCTCGGCGGCGCGCGCCGCGAATGCCGGCCCTTGCTCGAGCGTGAGGGCGAACAGGATGGGGCCGGCCACGATCGGAAACGCCGACAGCCAGCCGGCCACACCTGGCCCCCAGCGCCTGCCGGCCAGCGTGACGAGCCAGATCAGGACGGGAACGAGCAGCAGCTTGAGTAGGAAAACGGTGGTCATTCGGGATAGAGGGCATCGAGGCGCGCGGCGGCAAGACCGAATGATATCACCAGGCAATGCCAAACTGACAAGATGCGGATGAGCGGCGCCGTCCCGCAGCCACGTTCCCGTGTCCATCCCGGCTGGCAAGTCGTACAATACCGGCTTCATCCACCGCATTGGAATTCCCATGTCCGTCTACGACAAACTCACCGAACTGAACATCACCCTGCAGTCTGCCCCTGCTCCTGCCGCCGCCTATGTCATGTACGTGCAGACCGGCAACCTGGTCTTCGTTTCCGGCCACATCGCCAAGAATGCGGACGGCTCGGTCAACGCCGGCCAGCTGGGCAAGAACAAGACCCTGGAAGAAGGCCAGGCCGCCGCCCGCGCCATCGCCATCGACCTGATGGGCACCCTGCAGGATGCCTGCGGCGGCGACCTGACCCGCGTCAAGCGCATCGTCAAGCTGATGAGCCTCGTGAACTCGACCGCGGATTTCACCGACCAGCACCTGGTCACCAACGGCGCTTCGGAACTGTTCGGCGAAGTCTTCGGCGACGCCGGCAAGCACGCGCGCTCGGCCTTCGGCGTGGCGCAGATCCCGCGCGGCGCCTGCGTCGAGATCGAGATGATCGTCGAGATCGCGTAAGCAGCACGAGAAGAACGTGGCGCCGGTCCGGCGCCTTTCATGGCCGATCCGGGCCGGCGGCAACTTTCAGCGAGACCAGCATGAAAATCGACAATCCTCATCCGATCCAGTGGCAGTTTTCCGAGCGCGCACAAGGGCTGCAAAGCTCGTTCATCCGCGAAATCCTGAAGATCACCCAGCGTCCCGAGATCATTTCGTTTGCCGGCGGCCTGCCTTCGCCCGCCACCTTCCCGATCGAGCGCATGAAGGCGGCCTATGACAAGGTGCTGTCGGAGACCGGCAAGGTCGCGTTGCAGTACGGCCCGACCGACGGCTACGCGCCGCTGCGCGAATGGATCGCCAATTCCTTGTCGACCGAAGGCGCCAGGATCGTGCCCGAGCAGATCCTGATGGTGTCCGGCTCGCAGCAGGCGCTCGACCTGATCGGCAAGGTGCTGATCGACGAAGGCAGCCGCGTGCTGGTCGAGACCCCAAGCTACCTGGGCGCGCTGCAGGCGTTTTCGGTGTATCGCCCGGAGTTTTCCTCGGTCGCCACCGACGACGATGGCCTGGTGCCCTCGTCGATCCGGCAGGTGGCCGAAGGCGCGCGCCTGCTGTACTCGCTGCCGAATTTCCAGAACCCGACCGGCCGTTCGCTGTCGATCGCGCGCCGCCAGGAGCTGGTGGAAACCTGCGCCAGCTTGCGCCTGCCGCTGATCGAGGACGATCCCTACGGTGCGCTGTCCTACCGGGGCGAACCGATGCCGAAGATGGTGGCGATGAACCCGGACGGCGTCATTTATATGGGTTCGTTCTCGAAAGTGCTGACGCCCGGTATTCGCCTCGGCTACGTATGCGCGCCGCTGCCGCTGGTGCGGCGCCTGGAACTGGCCAAGCAGGCGGCCGACCTGCACACCTCTCAGCTGACGCAGATGGCCGTGTACGAAGTCGTGAAAGACGGCTTCCTCGACCAGCACATCCCCACCATCCGCGCCCTCTATGGCCAGCAGTGCCAGGCCATGCTCGACGCGATGGCCGAGTTCTTCCCGCAGAGCGTCAGCTGGACCAAGCCTGACGGCGGCATGTTCATCTGGGTGACGCTGCCGAAATCGATCGATGCCATGAAGCTGCTCGATGCGGCGATCGCGGCGCGCGTCGCCTTCGTGCCGGGTGCGCCCTTCTATGCCAACGACCCGGAAACGAACACACTGCGCCTGTCGTTCGTGACGGTGCCGCCAGAGCGCATCCGCGAAGGCATCGCCATCCTGGGCAAGCTGATCGCGGCCAACCTGTAACGAAGCGCCCGGACGACGGGTTTATGCAAGCTGAATCGGTTGTGGCATTGCGGGTCGAAAATCTAGCCGTGTAGAAACAAAAACTTCCTTTGGAAGTAACTACAGGTTATGATTTTGAACGAGATCAACCCGTCCTGCGACCTTACCGCGATGCCCACTCTAGCTCCCGCAACAGCCGACCGACGCCAGGCCGCCGTCCTCATCGTCGACGACGCACCCGCGCACCTGGGTGCGTTGCGCTCGATGATGCTGGACCAGGGTTACCAGACTTTTGTCGCCAATAGCGGCGAGCGCGCGCTCGACATCGCCCGGCGCGCCTTGCCCGACCTGATCCTGCTCGACATCGTCCTGCCCGGCATGGACGGCATGGAGGTATGCCGCCGCCTGAAGGCGCATCCGGCGACCAGCAATATCCCCGTCATCTTCATGAGTGCGCGCACCGAGACCGACGACATCGTCGCCGGCTTCGAGATCGGCGCGGCCGACTATATTTCCAAGCCGCTGCGCCTGGCCGAAGTCTGCGCGCGCGTCCGGGTCCAGCTGCAGATTCACCGCAGCGCCCTGTCGCAACAGCAGCAGACCGAGCGCCTGCGCCTGATCGTCAACAGCATGGACGAAGGCCTGATGATGATCGAAGCGAACGGGCGCATCCAGTACGCCAACCCGGCCTGCGAGCGCTACCTCGGCTACGCGCCGGGGGAACTGGCAGGCCGTTCGATCCACGACATGCTGGCGCCGGCGGTGGCCAATGAATACCTGGCCATTTTCGGCAGCGGCCACGACCCCGCCCCGGCCACGCCGGCCTGGCGCGGCGCGCGCGAAGTGCTGATCCGCCAGCGCGACGGCATCCTGCGCGCCATGGACCTGACGCTCACGCCCATGGGGGCCGAGCAGCCGATGTTCATCGCCCTGCTGCACGACATCACCCACCACAAGCAGTCGGAAAACGCGCTGCAGCGTGAAGCCCTGCTCGACCCGCTGACCAAGATCGCCAACCGCCGCCATTTCGACGCTTTCCTGGACAAGGAATGGCAGCGTGCGGTCCGTTCCAGCCAGCCGCTGTCGCTGATCGTGCTCGACGTCGACCACTTCAAGGGTTACAACGACAGTCTCGGCCACGTGGCGGGCGACGCCTGCCTGCAGCAGGTGGCGCTGGCGCTGCAGTCGCATGCGCTGCGCGCCACCGACCTGGCCGCGCGCTTCGGCGGCGAGGAATTCGTGCTGCTGTTCGGCGAAACCGGGCACGAGGCGGCCTGCGCGCTCGGCGAGGCGATCCGCGCCCACATCGAGTCGCTCAACATCCCGAACCCGCGCTCGAGCATCTCACCCTGGCTCACCGCCAGCCTGGGCGTGGCGACCATCGTCCCGACCCAGCTCGACGACATCAAGGCATTCTTCGTCGCCGCCGACCGCGCCATGTACGCCGCCAAGGAGGCCGGCCGCAACGGCATGCGCGCCGTGAAGACCGGCGCCACCCTGGCCGTCATCGAGGCGGCGCTGCAACCCTAGTAGCCTGCCGGGTAGCCGGTAATCGACGCGATCTCGCGGTACAGGGGCCGCAGCTGCGCATACATCCTGCGGTAGACCCGTTTGTACAGGCGGTCGTAAATGGCGCGGTTGTCGGCGCTCGGTTCGAACACGCGCCCGACGCGCGTCATGGCCGCCACCGCCGCCCCGAAATCAGGATACAGCCCGAGTCCCACGGCGGCGATGATCGCCGCGCCCAGGCCCGAAGTTTCGTAGACATGCGGGCGCGCCGTCGGCAAGCCGAAGATATCGGCCGTCAGCTGCATCGCGCAATCGCTCTGCGAGCCGCCGCCCGACACCCGCAAGGCCGTGATGCGCACGCCGCTGCGTTTTTCGATGCGCTCCTTGCCCTCGCGCAGCGCATAGGCCAGGCCTTCGAGGATGGCGCGGTAGACGTGGGCGCGCGTATGGACGTCGCCGAAACCGACGATCGCGCCCTTCGCCTCGCGTCCCGGCACACGGATGCCGGGCGTCCAGTAGGGCTGCAGCATCAGTCCCATGGAACCGGGCGGCACCGATTCGGCGAGCGCGTCGAACAGGGTTTCGGGCGCGATGTCGCCGGCCAGCGCCTGCAGCTGCTCGTGATGGCCGAACTGCTCCTTGAACCAGTTGACCATCCAGTAGCCGCGAAACACCTGGACCTCGGTGCTGTAGGCGCCGGGGATCGCCGCCGGGTAAGGCGGCACGAAAGGCGTCACCTCGACATAGCGCGGGTTGGTGGTGTTGATGGTAGCCGTGGTGCCGTAGCTCAGGCAGCCCACTTCCGGCGTCGTGCAGCCGGCGCCCAGCACTTCGCAAGCCTTGTCGGCGGCGGCGGCGAACAGCGGGAGGCCGGCCGGAATGCCGGTCGCCGCGGCGGCGCCAGCGTCGATCACACCCAGCCGGGCGCCGGGCGCAACCAGTTCGGGCAGCATGCGCGCTTCGATCGCCAGCGCCTGCCACTTCCAGTCGCGCCGGCCGGCCCAGCGATGGCGCCGGTAGTCGAAGGGGACATAGCCCACCTGCGAGCCGCTCGAATCGCGAAAGCGCCCGCACAGGCGCCAGTTCAGGTAGCCCGAGAGCAGCAGGAACTTGTCGGTTGCCTGCCAGACGTCCGGCTGGTGCGCGCGGATCCAGTTGATCTCGGCTTCGCCGCGAAAAAAGTCGATGGTGCCGCTCACGCGCGCCAGGCGGAAGGCATTGCGCCAGAAGGGGCCGATCGGCGGCACGCGCTCGGCGCGGCGCTGGTCGAGCCAGGTGATGGCGGGCCGCAGCGGCTTGCCGTCCCGGTCCAGGTTGATGACCGTGCCGCGCTGGGTCGTGACGGCAACCCCGCGCACGGCGGCGCGCTCCACGCCCGGCTGGCTCCAGAGCCCTTGGCAGGCGCGGCACACGGCCTGCCAGTAGTCTTCGGGGTCGTGCTCGGCCCAGCCGGGGTGGAGCGACACGCCGGCATCGAGCGGCACCTGGCATTTGGCGACGATGTTCCCGCGCAGGTCGAACAACAGTGCGCGCACGCTCTGGGTGCCGTTGTCGATGGCGAGGATGGTGGGGTCGAGCGTCATCGAGTCAGGGGCCGGCGCAGTCGAAAAACGCCCATGATACTTGCTTGCCCCACGCTGGCTCAAGCATGCGCTCCCGGGATCGACGGCAGCCGCATTTATCGGCGCTATAATGGTTCGTTATATGAGTTCTCCTTGCACCAGCTCCCAGGTACCGTCGTGAATCCACACCTCGAAAAACTCCATCCCTACCCGTTCGAAAAGCTGCGCGAACTGTTCGCCGGCGTCACCCCGAACGCGGACCTCGCCCCGATCAGCCTCGGCATCGGCGAACCGAAGCACCCGACGCCCCCGTTCATCGAAAAAGCCCTGACCCATGCGGTGGCGGGCCTGTCGACCTACCCGAGCACCCTCGGCAGCGAGCCGCTGCGCGCGGCGATCGCCGGCTGGCTGGAGCGCCGCTACGGCGTGCCAAAGATCGATCCGGCCACCATGGTGCTGCCGGTGAACGGTTCGCGCGAAGCGCTGTTCGCGATCGCCCAGTGCGTGGTCGACGCCAGCGGCCCGGATGCCTTGGTGATGTGCCCGAACCCCTTCTACCAGATCTACGAAGGCGCGGCCCTGCTGTCCGGCGCCACGCCCTGGTTCGTGAACTCGGACCCGGCGCGCAACTTCGCCTGCGATTACGACAGCGTGCCGCAGGACGTGTGGGAACGCGTGCAGCTCTTGTATGTCTGCTCGCCGGGCAATCCGACCGGCGCCGTGCTCCGGCTCGACGACTGGCGCGCGCTGTTTGCCCTGGCCGACCGCCACGACTTCGTGATCGCGGCCGACGAATGCTATTCCGAGATCTACACCAGCACCATGCCGCCGCTGGGCGCGCTCGAAGCGGCGCACCAGCTGGGCAGGAGCACCGGCGCCCGCCCCTACCGCAACCTGGTCGTGTTTTCGAGCCTGTCGAAGCGCTCGAACGTGCCCGGCATGCGCTCGGGCTTCGTGGCCGGCGACCCGCAGGTGCTGAAAAAATTCCTGCTGTACCGCACCTACTCGGGCGGCGCCATGTCGCCCGCCGTGCAGGCGGCCTCGATCGCGGCCTGGGGCGACGAGACCCACGTGCACGACAACCGCATGCTGTACCGCGAAAAATTCACCCTGATTACGCCGCTGCTGCGCGAAGTGATGGATGTCGAGCTGCCCGACGCCGGCTTTTACTTGTGGGCCGACGTGCGCCGCACCGGCCTGTCGGACACCGACTTCGCACGGCGCCTGTACGCCGAATATAATGTGACGGTTTTACCCGGCTCCTACCTCGCGCGCGACGCCCACGGCACCAATCCGGGCCGCAACCGCATCCGCATGGCGCTGGTGGCGGGCGTCGACGAAGGGCTGGAAGCGGCCAATCGCATTGTCCAGTTCTGCCAGGCCCTGCGCACAGTTTCTTAAAAAAACCGAGATCATCATCATGACCCAACAGCTCCAGAACATCATCGACACCGCCTGGGAACAGCGCGCCGAGATCAGCCCTTCGAACGCCGCCGCCGAAGTGCGCGAGGCCGTCGCCCACGTGATCGCGGGCCTCGACGACGGCAGCCTGCGCGTGGCGCAGAAAACCGGCGCCGAGTGGCAGGTGAACCAGTGGATCAAGAAGGCCGTGCTGCTGTCGTTCCGGCTCGAGAACAACGTTCCCGTCGAAGGCGGCGGGCTGCAGTTCTACGACAAGGTGCCGACCAAGTTCGCCGGCTACACGCCTGAAGATTTCGCCAAAGGCGGTTTCCGCGTGGTGCCGCCGGCGGTTGCGCGGCGCGGCTCCTTCATCGGCAAGAACGTGGTCCTGATGCCGTCCTACGTCAACATCGGCGCCTACGTCGATGAAGGCACCATGGTCGACACCTGGGCCACGGTCGGCTCCTGCGCCCAGATCGGCAAGAACGTGCACCTGTCGGGCGGCGTCGGCATCGGCGGCGTGCTCGAACCGATGCAGGCCAATCCGACCATCATCGAAGACAACTGCTTCATCGGCGCGCGCTCGGAAATCGTCGAAGGCGTGATCGTGGAGGAAAACTCGGTGATTTCGATGGGCGTCTACATCGGCCAGTCGACCAAGATCTACAACCGCGAAACCGGCGAAGTCAGCTACGGCCGCGTGCCGGCCGGTTCGGTCGTCGTGTCGGGCAACCTGCCCTCGCCGGACGGCAAGTACAGCCTGTACTGCGCCGTGATCGTCAAGCAGGTCGACGCCAAGACGCGCGCGAAGACCGGCATCAACGAGCTGCTGCGCGGGATTTAAAGCGAATTCAGGCAGGCCCGGCGGTCCGGTTTCCGTAGGGTGGGCTCCGCCCACGCGGTATCGGTAGAACGATCAGGCGCACCATCAAAAGCACCACCTCGGGAGAATGACACAATGGCCATGGACCGCCTGTTCCAGCTCATGAAAGAAAAAAACGCGTCGGACATGTTCTTCGCGGTCAATTCTCCCGTCCACATCAAGATCAACGGGAACCTTATCCCGATCAACCAGCACAAGCTCGACCCCGACAACATCGCCTCGCTGCTGGCCGAAGTCACCACGCCGGAGCAACTCGAAGAACTCGAGCGCGAAAACGAGCTGAACATGGGCATCTCGGTGCCGAATCTCGGCCGCTTCCGCCTGTCGGCCTTCCGCCAGCGCGGCAGCATCTCGGCCGTGTTCCGCTTCGTGCCGGCGACGATTCCGCCCCTGGCCGACCTCGGCCTGCCGGCCGTGCTGTCGGAACTGGTGATGGAAAAGCGCGGCCTGCTGCTGGTTGTCGGCGCCACCGGTTCCGGCAAGTCGACCACCATCGCCTCGATGCTCGACTACCGCAACGAGCACCGGACCGGCCACATCCTGACCCTGGAAGACCCGATCGAATACCTGTTCAAGAACAAGAAATCGATCGTCAACCAGCGCGAGATCGGCAGCGACGCGCTCGACTTCCACCAGGCCCTGCGCAACTCGCTGCGCCAGGCGCCGGATGTGATCCTGATCGGCGAAATTCGCGACCAGGCCACGATGGGCGCGGCCCTGGCTTACGCCCAGTCCGGCCACCTGGTGGTCGCCACTCTGCACGCGAACAACAGCTACAACGCCCTGAACCGCATCATCGGCTTCTACCCGGTCGACAACCGCCCCGCCCTGCTCCAGGACCTGGCCTCGGCCACGCGCGCCATCATCTCGCAGCGCCTGGTGCGCGCCGCCGCCGGCGGCACCCGCGAACCGGCGGTCGAGATCCTGCTCAACACCCGCTACATCGCCGACCTGATCGAAAAGGGCGAGCTTTCCGGGATCAAGGAAGCGATGGACAAGAGCCTGTCCCCGGGCTGCCAGTCCTTCGAATACGCCCTGCTGCAGATGGTGCAGGCGGGCCTGGTGACGCAGGAAGAAGCGCTGGCGAATGCGGACTCGGCGACCAATCTGCTCTGGCTGCTCAATAACGGGCCGGCGCAGGGGGCCGAGGACAGCCAGAAGAAGCTGGAAGAGCCGGCGACGACGTTTACAGAGTTTACGCTCGATAGTTGAGCCGGTCCGCGTGGGCTCGGGGAGCCCACCCTACGGATGAGGCCGGGGGCTCGGGTGTCCTGTGCATCCTTGTGCTATCCTCCCCGCTTCCCGAACGAGCGCACCGATGCAAGAGCGTCTTGCCTCGCATTATCTACGCCCATGACAAAGACCCTCTACGGTATCCCCAACTGCGACACCGTCAAGAAAGCCCGCACCTGGCTAGCCGATAATGGCATCGATTTCGCCTTCCACGATTTCAAGAAACAGGGCCTGGACCGCGCCACCGCGGCGCGCTGGTTAGAAACGCTCGACTGGGAAACCCTGGTCAACCGCAAGGGCACGACCTGGCGCAACTTGCCCGAGGAGCGCAAGGCGGCAATTGTCGACAAGGCCACCGCCCTCGAGCTGATGCTGGAACACACCTCCGTCATCAAGCGCCCGGTGCTCGAAGGTGACGGCGCGCTGGCGGCCGGTTTCAGCCCGGACGCCTACCTGCGCCTGACGGGGGCCGCATGATCCAGAAGCACTCGCGCACCCAGGACTTGTCCGCCGAACTGATCGCGCTCGACTCGATCACGCCGAACGACAAGGGCTGCCAGCAGCGTCTGGTGGAACTGCTGGCGCCGCTGGGCTTCCACTGCGAGCGCATCGAATCGAAGGGCGTCACCAATCTGTGGGCGCGCAGGGGAACGCAGGCCCCGCTGTTCGTCTTCGCCGGCCATACCGACGTGGTGCCGACCGGGCCGGTGCAGCAGTGGACCTCCGATCCCTTCATTCCGACCGTGCGCGACGGCAAACTGTATGGCCGGGGCGCGGCCGACATGAAAACCTCGATCGCGGCAATGGTCGTCGCCTGCGAAGAATTTATCGCCGCCCACCCCGATCACAAGGGCTCGATCGCCTTTTTGATCACGAGCGACGAGGAAGGCCCGGCGACGGACGGTACGGCCATCGTCTGCGACCTGCTCGAGGAGCGCGGCGAGAAACTGGACTACTGCCTGGTCGGCGAACCGACCTCGAACCACATCCTGGGCGACACGATCAAGAACGGGCGCCGCGGTTCGCTCTCGGGCCATCTGGTCATCAAGGGCGTGCAGGGCCATATCGCCTATCCGCACCTGGCGCGTAACCCGATCCACCAGGCGGCGCCCGCGCTGGCCGAGCTGGCGGCCGAGGTCTGGGACGAGGGCAACGAATACTATGCGCCGACCAGCTGGCAGATGTCGAACATCCATGCCGGCACCGGCGCCAACAACGTCATTCCCGGCCAGCTGACGATCGAGTTCAACTTCCGCTTTTCCACTGCCAGCACAGCCGAGGGCCTGGAAGCGCGGGTGCATGCCATCCTCGACCACCACGGCCTCGACTACACGCTCGAATGGTGCCTGTCGGGCTTGCCCTTCCTGACGCCGAAGGGCGCGCTGTCGGAGGCGGTGTGCGCAGCGATCCAGCGCGAGACCGGTGTCGCGGCCGAGTTGTCGACCACGGGCGGGACCTCGGATGGGCGCTTCATCGCCCGCATCTGCCCTCAGGTGATAGAATTCGGCCCACCAAACGCCAGCATCCACAAGATCGACGAGCACGTCGAGCTGCGCTTCATCGACCCGCTCAAGAATATCTATCGCCGGACGCTGGCGAATTTGCTGACTTAAGTTTGCTCACTTAGCCTTCTGGCGCATTAACACGAACGCGAGGACCGCCATGACCACGACCACCTTCAGCACGCCACGCGACCTGCTGCGCTACGCCGTCACCCGCTTCAACGCCGCCAAGCTGTTCTTCGGCCATGGCAGCGCCGAGGCCTTCGACGAGGCGGCCTACCTGGTCCTGCACACCCTGAAACTGCCGCTCGACCGGCTCGAACCCTTCCTCGACGCGAAACTGCTGCCCGAAGAAGTGCTGCAAGTGCTGGCGGTGATCGAGCGCAGGACGAACGAACGGGTGCCGGCCGCCTACATCACCAACGAGGCATGGCTTGGCACCTATGCCTTCTATGTCGACGAGCGGGTGCTGGTGCCGCGTTCCTTCATTGCCGAGCTGATCCCGAATTATTTCAGCCCCTGGGTGCAGGATCCGTTCGCGGTCGAAAACGTGCTGGAATTGTGCACCGGTTCCGGCTGCCTGGCGATCATGCTGGCCGACGTGTTCCAGAACGCCGTCGTCGATGCGGTCGACATCTCGCAGGATGCGCTGGCCGTGGCCGAACGTAACATCCGCGAGTACAAGCTCGAAGGCCGCGTCAATCCGATCGCGTCCGACCTGTACCAGAACGTGCCCTTCAAGAAGTACGACCTGATCGTCACGAATCCGCCGTACGTCAACGCCGACTCGATGGGCAAGCTGCCGCCGGAATACCTGCGCGAGCCGCAGATCGCCCTGCACGGCGGCGAAGACGGCATGGACCTGGTGCGCAAGATCGTCGCCGGCGCCGCCGAACGTCTGACACCCGAAGGCATCCTCGTCGTCGAAATCGGCAACGAAGCCGAATACGCCGAAGCCGCCTTCGGCCACCTTGGCCTGACCTGGCTTACCACCAGCGCCGGCGACGAAGCAGTCTTCCTGCTCACCGCCGAGCAGCTCCAGAACCTGTAACACTTCAGACTTAGACTGTAGACACCAACGCATGATCCGTTTCCAAAACGTCAGCCTGATGCGCGGCACCAAGCCGCTGCTCGAACGCGCCGACCTGACCCTGAACCCGGGCGACAAGATCGGCCTGATCGGCGCCAATGGCGCCGGCAAATCGAGCCTGTTCGCCATGCTGCGCAACGAGCTGCACGCAGATGGCGGCGAAATCGATTTTCCCTCGAAGTGGCGCATGGCCTATGTAGCGCAGGAGACCCCTGCGCTCGACCGCGCCGCGCTCGAGTACGCGATCGACGGCGACGTCACCCTGCGCCGCCTCGAGGCCGAACTGGAAGTGCTGGAAGCAGCCGAGCATACCGACGAGAACGGCGTCGCGATGGGCGACGTCCATGGCGCGCTGATGGACGCCGACGCCTACACGGTGCAGTCGCGCGGCGAACAGCTGCTGCTGGGCCTGGGCTTTTCGCTCGACCAGATGCAGCAGCCGGTGTCGAGCTTCTCGGGCGGCTGGCGCATGCGCCTGAACCTGGCGCAGGCGCTGATGTGCCCCTCCGACCTGCTGCTGCTGGACGAGCCGACCAACCACCTGGACCTGGACGCGATCATCTGGCTGGAAGACTGGCTGAAGCGCTATCCGGGCACCCTGGTCATCATTTCCCACGACCGCGATTTTTTAGATGAGATCGTCAACGTGGTGGTGCACATCGACGAGCGCAAGCTCAAGCGCTATTCGGGCAACTACTCGTCCTTCGAGCGCCAGCGCGCCGCCGCCCTGGTGCTGGCTGCCAGCGCCCAGGAAAAGCAGGCGCGCACCCGCGCCCACCTCGAATCCTTCATCAACCGCTTCAAGGCGCAGGCCACCAAGGCGCGCCAGGCCCAGAGCCGCATGAAGGCGCTGGCCAAGATGGAAGAGCTGGCGCCGCTGCGCGCGGCCGCCGAATTCTCCTTCGAATTCCGCGAGCCGCTGGCCGCGCCCAATCCCCTGCTGGTGATGGAAGACGTCGACGCCGGCTATCCGATCCTCGACCACCACGGCGACAAGGTCGGCGCCAAGACCATCGTCAACCGCATCAACTTCTCGCTCCAGATCGGCCAGCGCATCGGCCTCCTTGGCGTGAACGGCGCCGGCAAATCGACGCTGATCAAGACCATCGCCGGCGAACTGGCGCCGCTCACCGGCGACGCCACGCTCGGCAAGGGCCTGTCGATCGGTTATTTTGCCCAGCACCAGGTCGAAATGCTGCGCCACGACGAGTCGCCGCTGTGGCACCTGGCGAAGATCGCGCCGACCGTGCGCGAACAGGAACTGCGCAACTTCCTCGGCAGCTTCAACTTCCCCGGCACCATGGTCACCAGTTCGATCGCACCCTTCTCGGGCGGCGAAAAGGCGCGCCTGGCACTGGCCCTGATCGTCTGGCAGCGTCCGAATTTGCTGCTGCTGGACGAGCCGACCAACCACCTGGACCTCGAAACGCGCGAAGCCCTGACCATGGCGCTGGCCCAGTTCGAGGGTACCCTGGTGGTCGTGTCGCACGATCGCCACCTGCTGCGCGCCACGACCGACCAGTTCATCATCGTCGCCGACGGCCGCCTCCAGCCTTTCGACGGCGACCTCGACGACTACAAGGACTGGCTGTTCAAGACCAAGCTGGGCAAGGGGACCGAGGTGTTGCCGGGCGCGGCGGCGGCCGCCAAGGCCGCGGCGGCCGCGCCAATGCCGGTGCCGGTAGCGGTGACGGCGGCCCCGGTCTCCACGAGCGAACGCAAGGAACAGAAAAAGCTCGACGCCGGCGAACGCCAGCGCGTCGCGGCGCTCAGGAAGCCCCTGGAAAACCGCCTGAAACGGGTGGACGAGCAGATGGCCAAGCTGAACGCGAAAAAGGCCGACATCGACGCCCGCCTGCTCGACCCCGGCGTGTACGACGCCGGCCGCAAGGACGAGTTGAAGACCCTGGTCGCGGACCAGGCCTTCTGCGTGCGCGACCTGGCGACGCTGGAGAACGAGTGGCTGGAGTTGCAGGAGCAGCTGGAGGGCCTGGCGGCGTAAGGGTTACGCCAACCCTTACGCCACCTGCCGCGTGCCCGTCCCTCGGTCGATCGACATCAGCCTGTCGATATCGACCAGGATCAGGCGCCGGCCCTTGGCCACGCCCAGGCCCAGCAGGTAGTCGATGGCGCCGCCGTCGGCGCCGGGAATCGGGGTGATCTGATCGGGACGCAGGCTGACCACGTCGGTGATGCCGTCCACCACCATCCCCATCACGCAGGTCGACAGTTTCAGGATGATCACGTCGGTCATCGGCGTGACCACCACCGGGTGGCCGCAGAAGGCGGCGCGCATGTCGACGATCGGCATGATGACGCCGCGCGACACGGCCACGCCTTCGACCAGTTCGCCGTCGGAGGCGAAACGCTCCAGCGATTTCAACACGCGCAGCTCCTGCACCTTGCCGAAATCGAGTCCGTATTCGAGACCGCCCAGTTGGAAGCTCAGGAAGTCCTGGCTGGCCGGGCGCAGTGCCGCAGTGTCCTTGTGCATGATGCTCCTTTCGGTAACAGCCACCATGCTAGGCCAGCGCGCACCCGCCTTCGTTGCGAGCAGTCAATATTTCCTTAGAACATTACCCCGGTCCTGCAATCGCACCGCTTTCCCAGCCATAGCTGCCGTGGGCGCCGCCATACAGCGGCGTGCCTTCGTTGCTGCGCAGGCGCCCTTTCAGCTCGCGTGGCGAGACCTGGTGCAAGGGCGGGCCGTCGGGGTCGAAAGCGAGCATGCGCACCTGGGTGTCGCCGGCCAGCTGGCCGAGCGTCACGCTGCTGCCGGCGGCACGCGCGGCCCGCTGGGCGCCGTAGCGCAGCAGCAGCGCCTGTCCTTCGGCCAGATCCGCCTCGGCGGTCTTGCGGGCGGCCGACACTTCGCCGATGCGCTGCAGCTCGGGACCGATTGCCTGCGCCATCTGGCGGAACTGCTGCGTCTGGACCGCGTTCAGCACCGTATCGCCGCTGCGCACGCGCGCCGCGACCTCGAGGTAGTTGCGTACCTCGCTCCTGGCGCACAGCTGCCCCAGTTCGCCCTTGTGCTGGGCGATGCTTGCCGCGAGCTGGGCCAGGCGCTCGCCCACCTGCCCGATGACGTCGTCGATCCGGCCGCAATCGGCGCATAGGACATACACCAGCATTTCGCTGTCGTGCCAGGTCGTGGCATGGTCGATGCTGACGCGCCGGCCGGCAAGCGCGCAGCCTTCGGCCTGGCCGATCGACACCTCGTTGCCGATGATGTCGCAATTGATGGCGTGCTCGATACGGATCCGGGTGCCGGAAACGACGCAGTTTTCGGCCCGGGCCAGCACCACCGCGCCATCGCAGGCCTGGACCACGGCGTTCGATGTGGTGCCGTCGATCCGGATATCGCCGTGCTTGTTGTGGGAGCTGCCGCCGATCAGGTTGGCGCGCAGGTGAACCAGGCCGCCGCGCGAGAGGATGTCGCCATGGACGTCGCCGTGCACGGTGATGCCCATGCCTTCGATGACGCGCTTTTCCTGGACCTCGCCGAACTCCTCGTAGTCGCCGGTCAGCTGCAGGTTGCCGGTGGTCCGGGCGCTGACGCCGTCGCGGCTGACGATCTTGTCGCCCACCGCAATCCGCCCGCTCTTGTCGACGTCGAGATAGCCGGTGCGCGCGGCGACCAGGTATTCGCCGCCGCCGGTGCGCTCGATGCTGGTGCCCTCGCCCGCATACGGAGCGAAATCGAGCTCGTTCGGTGCGGCGGGCGCGATGCGCAAACCGGACATCTCGAATCCCGCCTGGCCGACGCGCGGCGGCAGCTTTTGCAGCAGGCGCGTGCCCGCCTCGACCTGCGGGAAACGGTTCTGGAAGCTCATCAGGTCGAACTTGCCGTTGGCGAGCTCGCGCGGCGCGTCGCTGCGGTGGATGTCCTCCGACACCTCGACCACGGCGGCGTCGATGCCCGGCGCCGGCTCGAGGCGGCGCGCCACCACCATCCGCCCGACACCCGGATTGGCGACGCCGGCCTGCACGGCATCCATGTCGATCCCGAAACGGATGCCCTTGCCCCACAGGTCGGCCACGAATTCGTCGGCGTCGAGCTGGGCAGGAAGCTCGTTGTCCTCCTCGTCGGCGAGCCAGACCGGCTCGAAACAGTATTCGGCTTCGCCGTCGTCGATCCGCACCGAGCGGTAGAGGGTGCGGCGCGCCTCGTCGAAGGGCAGGATCTCGCGCGCCACGCGCACCAGGGGCTGGCCGTCGGGGCCGACAGGCAGCGCAGGGCCGCTGCCGTAGATGGCCTTGATCAGGACCGGATAGTCGACGCCGGCCAGGAAATGACCGGCGCTCAGGATGCTGTCGACCGCCGCCAGCACGGTCGTGCCCAGTACGGCAGGGTCGACATACACGCCGTCGGCGCGCTGCTCCAGGCAATGCTCGGGGCCGCCGCCATCGAAGCGCGCATCCGGCGCGCTTGCAGGGGGAGGCATGGCAGGAATGGCGGCGGGCGCCGCGGTTTCGGACACGTTCTTGCTCCAGAGTGTAGGCAGCACCCAGCGTAACATGTTGACGAAGATAAATAAATAATAGTCAACGACAACGCGCGGGCATTCGCGTCGGCCAAAGAAAAAGCCGGGACGCGCCCGGCTTGTGTGGATGCTGCGCCAGCGCTCAGCGGCGCTCGCGGCCCGGATAGATATCCATTCCGGCCTCGTTGACCTGGCGCCGCAGTTCGCGCCGCTCGTCCGGGGTCAGGCGCCCGCCGCGGCGGCCGCCGTCGCGCGCACCTTCCTGCTGCATTTGCTGGACGGCATGGCGGCGCTCTTCGCGTTGCTGCTCCGCCATGCGCTGATCATATCCCCGCTCGCGCTGCCCCTCGAGCTGCGGCGGCAGCGCCAGGCGCTCGCCACGCGCCGCCGGCGGAGGCTGGAGCTGGGCGTCGTCGCGGCGACCATGGTATTGTGCCTGGGCGGCGCCGATACCGGCGCAAGCCAGCAGGACGACCGCGACAGCACGGCGCGCCAGGCGGGCACGCAGGCAGCCTGAGGCCCCGGATGCTGCAGTGGTTTCGATGTGCGCGTTTGTCATGGTGTTCCTCTTCCGTGATGCCGGATAAACAGATAAGCTGTACTTCATTGGTCCCCAGTGTATGTGGAACGGTCCAGGGGTATAAGGCTAAATGGGTAAAGTTTGTAACACGATGTAATGCCTTACCGGTATTCGGAATGTTCTGCGCGCAGAGAAGTTACCATACCGACATGATTCTAACAACACAGAGCACATGAATACATCTTCCTCCTCGAATTCAGGCACAAACTTGGGTAATAACACAACAGTTCCAGGCGCGGGTCACAGCGCCAGGATCATGGTCGTCGACGACGACGTGCGCCTGCGCGACCTGCTGCGGCGCTACCTCACCGAGCAGGGCTTCCAGGTCGTCACGGCCGAAAGCGCGCCGGCGATGAACAAGCTGTGGCTGCGCGAGCGCTACGACCTGCTGGTGCTCGACCTGATGCTGCCGGGCGAAGACGGCCTCTCGATCTGCCGCCGCCTGCGCGGCGCCGGCGACCAGACCCCGATCATCATGCTGACCGCGAAAGGCGAAGACGTCGACCGCATCGTCGGCCTCGAGATGGGCGCCGACGACTACCTGCCGAAGCCCTTCAACCCGCGCGAACTCGTCGCCCGCATCGGCGCCGTCCTGCGCCGCAAGGGCCCGGACGAAATCCCGGGCGCGCCGTCGGAAACCCCGCAGACCTTCGAATTCGGCCAGTTCGTGCTCGACCTGGGCACGCGCACGCTGAAAAAGAACGGCGACACCGTACCGCTGACCACCGGCGAATTCTCCGTGTTGAAAGTGTTCGCGCGCCATGCGCGCCAGCCGCTGTCGCGCGAAAAGCTGATGGAACTGGCCCGTGGCCGCGAATACGAAGTCTTCGACCGTTCGCTCGACGTGCAGATTTCGCGCCTGCGCAAACTGATCGAACCCGACCCATCGAGCCCGCTCTACATCCAGACGGTCTGGGGCCTGGGCTATGTGTTCATTCCTGAAGGACAGCCGCGCTAGTGCTAGGGTCAAGCTCAATGCGGGGCCCGGGGCGCATGAACTGGATGCGCAGCGGCCTGTTCTGGCGCACCTTCTTCCTGTTGTCGCTCCTCACCGCGCTCTCGACCGGTTCGTGGATCGGCATGCTCAACGTGTTCCAGCGCGACCGGCAAGTCCAGCAGACGGCCTCGCTGGTGGTGTCGGTCGTCACGATCACCAAGGCCGCCCTCACGCACGCGGCTCCGGACCTGCGCATCGAGCTGCTGCTCGACCTGGTTTCGAACGAAGGCATCCGTGTCTACGCGCTGGAAGACAGCGACGCGGTCGACCCGCCGCCGGACAATCCCCTGATGCCCGAAATCGCCGCCGCCGTGCGCGAAAAACTCGGTCCGCAGACCCGCTTTTCCAGCCGTGTAAATGGCATGTCCGGCTTTTATATCAGCTTCAACATCGAGGACGACCAGTACTGGCTGATGCTCGAACGCGAACGCCTGGCGGGCCTGACACGCGTGCAGTGGCTGGGCTGGGCCGGCGTGGTCGGCCTGCTGTCGCTGCTCGGCGCGGCCTTTATCTCGAGCCTGATCAACCTGCCGCTGGCGCGCCTGACGGCCGCCGCACGCGTGATCGCCAAGGGCGAGCGCCCCGCTCCCCTGCCCGAAAAAGGCTCGCAGGAGATCATCGAGGCGAACCGCAGTTTCAACCAGATGGTCGACGACCTGGCGCAGGTGGAAAAGGACCGCGCCGTGATCCTGGCCGGCATCTCGCACGATCTGCGCACGCCGCTGGCGCGCATGCAGCTCGAACTCGAGATGGCCAAACTGTCCGACGATGCGCGCGAGGGCATGCAGTCCGACATCGCCCAGATGGACGCGATCATCGGCCAGTTCCTGGACTACGCAAAACCGACCGAAGCGGCCACCTTCGTCCCGGTCGACGTGTCAAGCCTGCTGCAGGATTGCGCCATGCACGCGATGCGCCTGCCGAACGTGCGCGTGACCTACGACCTCGACGAGGACGTGCTGGTCTCGGGTAACGAGACCGACCTGCGCCGCGTGATCAACAACGTCGTCGAGAACGCGCGCCGCTATGCGCGCAAACCTGGTTCGGACATCGTCGAGATCGATTTCTCCTGCCACGTGCGCAGCATGCCGCAGGGCCGGCGCGCGGTGGTGGAGATCGCCGACCGCGGCCCGGGCGTGCCGGAAGACCAGATCAACCAGCTCCTGAAACCCTTCACGCGCCTGGACACGGCGCGCGGCCAGGCCAACGGCGCCGGCCTGGGCCTGGCGATCGTCGAGCGCGTGGTCAGCCGCCACAATGCCGAGCTGGTCGTGCGCAACCGCGAAGGCGGCGGCTTGCTGGTGCAGCTGGCGATACCGCTGGCGCCATAAACTTCTTTTTTCCTTCTTCCGATGAACGATACCGCCACCCTGCAGTACATTGACGTCGAACAAGCAGCTGCGCGCATCCTCGGCGCCGCCCACCGCACGCCGACCCTGACGTCCAGCACCGCCAACGCAGCCACCGGCGCCGAGCTGTTCTTCAAGTGCGAGAACTACCAGCGCATGGGCGCCTTCAAGTTCCGCGGCGCTTTCAACGCCATTGCCCGCTTCACCGAAGCCCAGCGCGCCGCAGGCGTGCTGACTTTCTCGTCCGGCAACCATGCCCAGGCCATCGCGCTGTCGGCGCGCCTGGCGGGCATCCGCGCCACCATCATCATGCCGCAGGACGCCCCCGCCCTGAAGGTAGCGGCAACCATCGAATACGGCGGCGAAGTGATCTTCTACGACCGCTACACCGAGAACCGCGAAGAGATCGCCGCGCGCCTGGCAACGGAGCGCGGCATGACCCTGATTCCCCCTTACGACCACCCGGACGTCATCTGCGGCCAGGGCACGGCGGCGATGGAATTGTTCCAGGACGTGGGCCCGCTCGACCTGCTGCTGGTGCCGCTCGGCGGCGGCGGCCTGCTGGCCGGGAGCGCCCTGGCCGCGAGCGGCGTGTCGCCCGCTTGCCAGGTGATCGGCGTCGAACCGGAAGCGGGCGACGACGGCCGCCAGTCGCTGCGCAAGGGCGAGATCGTCCACATCGGCGTGCCGAAAACGATTGCCGACGGCGCCATGGTCACCCATGTCGGCCAGCATAATTTCGAGGTCATCCGGCGCCGCGTCGACGACATCGTCACCGTCAGCGATGCCCAGCTGGTGGAGACGATGAAGTTCTTCGCCGAGCGCATGAAGATGGTGGTCGAGCCGACCGGCTGCCTGGGCGCCGCCGCGGCCCTGCACGGCGCCTGGCCGGTCGCCGGCAAGCGCGTCGGCATCGTGATCAGCGGTGGCAATGTCGACCTGTCGCGCTTCGCGGCGCTGGTGGCGTGATGGAGTTCATCCAGTCGAACGAACTGCCGGCCCCGGCCGGGCATTACTCGCAGGCAGTGGCAAGCGGTTCGCTGGTGTTCCTGTCCGGGATCCTGCCGGCGCAAGCGAGCCTGGAAGCTGGCGCCGGCGCGGACGCCAACTTCGAGGCGCAATGCGCGTCGGTCTTCGAGCAGTGCGAACAAGTCTTGCGCGCGGCAGGCTGCGGCTTTTCCGACGTGGTGCAGTGCACGGCCTATATCGCCGGCGTCGAGCACTGGCCGGCCTTCAACGGCGTGTATGCCGGCGTCTTCGGCAGCCACAAGCCGGCGCGCGCCGTCGTGCCGGTGCCGGGCTTGCACCACGGTTTCCTGGTCGAGGTGCAACTGGTGGCGGAACGGGCTGCAGAACGGCCCGGTTGAGCTAACTCGTCCGTGGTATTTTTAATAATACTTGTTGTTCGTGTGGCACCGAACAGAGTGAGGCGGCCTCGGGCGGGAGAATGGCTCCATTGAATTGATGGAGCTGACCATGAAGCGCCTCGCCTCCCGACTGAGCCTGATGTTGGCAGCCCTTGCCGTGATGCCCGCCGCACTGGCGGGTTCTGAAATCTTGAAATGCGTCGACAGCAGCGGCCACGTGACGCTGACCGACCGCCCCTGCGCCGACGGCGCCCAGGTGACGCGGCTGGCGGCCAGCACCACGCCTGAGGCCGATGCGCAAGAAGTGTCCAGCCCTGCATCAGGCACCGCGGTTCAGCCCCAGCCAGCAAGCGTGCAGCGCTACGCGCCGCCGCAGGCCATGCAGCGTTACCAGGAATGGCGTCCGCGCGTGGCGAACCGTGCCCGGCCACTGGCCGCCGACGTCGCCACGCTCAAGGCCGCGCGCGCCAACTTGCTGCTGAGCGATGGGTATCGCCAGCCACGGACGCGACTGGCATTCAAATAAAAGCCGTGGCGCCGGCCTAGTGCAGGCGCACCATCCCGCGCAAATCGAGCGCCGCGCCATTGCCGAGGTTCGGCAGCAGCTCGAGCAGCGTCGGGTCCTGGATGAAGCTGGCCGACGATGCCGCCGTCAGCATGCGCTCCGGCGGCAGCGAACGCGACACCGCCCAGCCCTGCACATAATCGACGCCGATCTCGGCCAAGGTCTGCACGGTGGCGGCATCTTCGGCCCATTCGGCGATCGTCTTCATGCCCAGGTTCACCGCCAGGCTGACGATGGCCTCGACGATCGCCACATTCGCCGGATGCGCATTGATGTTGACGATGAAGTTGCCGTCGATCTTGAGCACGTCAGCCGGCAATTCCTTCAAATACGAGAACGAGGTATAGCCGGCGCCGAAATCGTCGAGCGCCACTTTCACGCCGAAATTGCGGACCTGGTCGATGAAACGGCGCGTGTTGTCGAGGTCGTGCAGGGCGACGCTCTCCGTGATTTCCATGCACAGGCGGCTGGTCACGTGCACGTGGCGCCCCAAAATCTCGAGCGTGTCGGCGACAAAACGCTCGTCGTTGAGCGAGGCGCCCGACAGGTTCATGCACACGAAGCGGGTGTTCGGCAGGCGCGTGATGTTCTCCGCGATCCAGCCCAGGGTCGTGGAGAGCACCCAGCGGTCGATCACCCCTGCCCGCCCGCTCTTCTCGGCCGCGCCGATCAGTGGGCCGGCCGGCATGATGCGCCCGTCCGGGCCTCGCATGCGCAGCAGCACCTCGAAGTTGAGCGACTCGTGCGGGGTCTTCAGCGACATGATCGGCTGCATTTCGATGAACAGCCCGTCGGTGGCGTTCGGCCCCTGCAGCTTGGCCACCAGGTTCAGTTCGGCTTCGCGCTCGTGGAAGGCCGAGGCGTTGCGCTCGTAGATCACCAGGCCGTCGCTCGACTCCTTGGCTTCGCGGCAGGCGCGGTCCGCGGTCGAGATGACGTCGCGCATCGGCATGCCGGCCGAGACTTCGATCAGGCCGACCGAGCCGCGCACATGGAAGGCCTTGTCGCCGACACGGTAGGCGACGCCGCCGATGCGCTCGACGATGCCGCGGCAGATCAGCGAGGCCAGCGGCACCGAGGTGTCCGGCATCACGATGACGAATTCGTCGCCGCCGACGCGGCCCAGCTGCTGGCCGCTGGTGAGCGTCAGGGAAATGCGTTCGCAGACCTGCTTGAGCACCTCGTCGCCGGCGGCGTGGCCGAACAGGTCGTTGATCAGTTTGAACCGGTCGAGGTCGATATACGCCAGCGCCATCGGCTTGCCCATCGCCAGCGACACGGCTGCCTCCTCGAACCTCTTTTCGATGCCGCGCCGGTTGTAGACCTTGGTCAGCGGGTCGTTGTCTGCCATGAAGCGCAGCTGCTCGTTGGCTTTGCACTTCTCCGTGATGTCCTGCAGCACGCCTTCAATGCGTCCACGCGCCAGGGTTGCGCTGACCAGGAAGCGCCGGGTGCCGTCGCGATTCGCGATTTCAAGTTCGGCGTCGCAACGGCCGTGCACCTGCTCATGCAGTTCGGCCCAGACGGTTTCGCTGAAGAAGTCGCGCCAGGCAGTGCGGCCGGGGGTAAAGCTGGCTGCCCCGAGCATCTTGCGCAGTGAGGGATTGGCGCTCTCGAAGTAGCCGAACATGTCCAGCGTGAACAGGCCGACCGGCATCGCCTCATAGGCATGCTCGAGCTTGCGCTGGGCTTCCTCGCGCTTTTCGGTCTCGGCGCGCATCTGCTCGGCGACCGCGAGCGCGGCCAGCAGGCTCGACGCGAGCGCCGCCGTCACGCTGTTGATGAAACCGACCACTTCGCGCATGCCGAGTGCCGCCGAAACGATCTCGACCAGCGTCGCGACGACGGTCAGCGCGAAGGACGCGGCGAACCAGGCGGCGACGCGGTTGCGCGATTCGACCACCACCTTGAACAGGCCGACCGTCATGACGGGCAGGCAGAGCGCGCAGATGACCCACACGATGGGCAGGTAGATGTGATACGGCAGCAGCACCGCGGCGGCGGCCGGCACGCACAGCCATTGCATGACCCGCATCGGCGCGGCGTAACGCAAGCCCTCGAGGCTGTCGCGCAACAGATTCTGGTACAGGATCAGGGTGACGATGCCGAACAGGGTGAAGGTCACCGACCGCGAGAGCAGCAGCCAGTCGGCGGGAACCGTCTGTCCCAGCCACTGGGTGTCCCAGCCGGCCGACAGCGCAGCGACGCGCAGGTTCAGGATCAGCCAGCCTGCGAACAGCACGTACAGCGGCTGGCGATTGATCAGGGCGGTCAGCAGGACGAACAGCGCCAGGACGATCATGCCGCCGTCGAGCAGGCCGGATTTGCGATGATGGTGTTCGACCGACAAGGCATACTGCTGCGAAGGCCATTGCTGCACGCTCATGCGCGCCGGGCCGGCGAAGGTCCCGCTGCACAGCAGCTGCGCCGGCATGCGGTCCGGGCGCAACGCGAAGCCGGCCTTGGAGGCTTGCAGCGCACCGGTGGCATTGCTGCGGCTGGCCTCTCCCAGCGGACGCAGGCTGGCCGCGTCCCAGCAGCGCATCGCCAGTGCGTGGCGCGATGGGAATTCAATCACGTCCTGCGGGGATGAGGCGGCCTTCGGCGCGAAGCTGAACCAGATGAGATGGGTGTCGAGGCTGGTGTCATAGCTGGGGACGACCGGTTGCGTAGCCAGTCGCGCCAGCGCATCGGCCGGATCGGGCGATGCGCCCGGGCCGCTTTCCGTATCCACGAGGACGCGCAAGGACAGCGCCACCGGCTCGCTCACCTTGTAATGATTGTGCCAGAACAACAACGCGACAATCGAGAAAAGGCCGATGCCGATCGGCACCAGGTAATAAGCGAACACCCGCAGCACGCGTTCGAGGGCCAGGTTGGCCGTCGACGACAGAAAACGATGCTGGTGAACGGGAGTATTTGGCATAAGCGTTATCAAGCAAACCACAAAGGCCGCGATTCACAATCGCGGCCTGATCAGGCGCAAGGATACAGCTTTACCGTGATGCCGTCATGCAATATCTATTCAGGCAAGGGCAAGTTCGCGCACAGGGACCGCGGCGGCGCCCGCCGGTGCACGCCGGACGACGCGCGGCGCCTGGATATACGGCTCCGACTTTGGTCCGACCTGGATGTCCGGATGGTGGGTGTGGCGGAAGAACTTGAGCAGCGGATGGGCTGCTGCGGTCCAGCGCGCTTCGCCGGTAGCGATCTCGAAGGCCATGATGCGGTGCGGAATGTCGCCGATGTGGCGCATCGGCAGCATTTCCTTTTCGCCGAACACATCGACGAACATCAGCTGTTCATACTGGCGGTCGACCGGGGCGCGGCCCGAGAGAACGGCATAGTCGAAGCCATGGTTCTCGAAGTACTCGAAAAATGCCTTGACCAGCGCAACCTTGACCACGTGGCCGATCCGACCCTGGCTGACGCCGAGCCGCTCGACTTCGCCCAGCCGGCGTCCCTGCAGCCACTGCGGCAGGATGACCGATTCTTCGATGTGCAGCGGGTGGTTGATGTTCGTGCGGATGCGGGCCGTACCCAGTGGCGTGCCGTCGAGCTTCGATTCGGCCAGCAGGACGATGGTATCGCTCTCGTAGTCGGCGGCTTCCGGCAGGGCCAGCGAGCGGGCAAATTCAGGAATATGGCGTGCATACGCATCGTAACGGACTTGCACAGCCTTGCGCAGGTCGTCCTCGCTCTCGACGCGGCGGATGGTGAAGGGCAGGCGCTCGATTGCCTTTTGCGTGCCATGGACAGCGCCTGAGCTACTCATTGGCGCGGCAGTTCCCTGGGTGACGACGTTTGCTTGGCACAGCTCCATGACCGGTTACTCCTGAAATTGTTAATTACGGAAAGATGTTTCCTGATAATTATCAATCTTTGGAGAAATTCTTATTCGAAGATCAAGAGGGTTATTCCCCCTCTAATTACAATTTGACATGAACACTGTAAAGCAATACAAGTTTATTTTGCTCAATCCTCAGAGAGGCCTGGCGGTGCCGGAAACGCGGATCGATCCGCCCTTGTCAGGACCGATGGCGGCATGCAGGCGCGAGCGCATGCCCATGTCCTCACCCTGGATGACATCGATCGCACCGCCGTGCGGCCAGCCCAGGTCGCGCAGGTAGCCGGCCAGCGCCGCCGTCCCGGCGCCGGTGGCCGGATCTTCATAGACGCCGCCGGCAGCGAAGGGATTGCGCGTATGGAACAGGGTGTCGCTTTCGGCCCAGGCCAGCACCACCGTCACGATCCCGAGCGCACGCATGAAGGCGCGCCCGGCGCCCAGTTCGTAGTGCATCTCCTGCAGCAGCGCCCGGCTGCGCAGGGCCAGCACCAGGTGCGGCGCACCGCCGTGGGCCAGCGCCGGCGGGATGCGCGGGTCGAGATCCTTGTCGCGGTAGCCGAACAGCGCCAGGGCATCTTCCAGCGCAGGCGCCGGGACCACGCCGCTGTGCGTGGGGGGCGACTGCAGCGCGGCGGAAAACAGCGGCCTGCCATCCGCGCCCGCCGTGCGCTGTCCCTCGACCGTGATGCAGGCGTCGTTCAGCGCCAGCTGATAGGTGCCGTCGCCATGGATGGCCGCCAGCGCGGCGCCGAGCGCGATGGTGGCATGGCCGCAGAACGGCACCTCGGACTCCGGCGAAAAATAGCGTACCCGCCAGCCATCGCCGCGCGGCGCGGCAAAGGCGGTCTCGGAATAGCCGACCTCAAGCGCCACGCGCTGCATCGCGTCCTCTTGCGGCAGCGTCGCGCCGATCCAGACACCGGCCGGGTTACCCCCTTGCAGCCCATCCGAAAAGGCGGCGATGCGCTTGACCTCGTGCAAATTCACGGCTGCACCATGTCGGTCATGCAGCGGAAAAGTGTTTCCATGTGGAAATGAAAAGCTTGGTTTGACGACATCGGTCGGACTCGAATCATGTTGTTATCGAATAAAGCTCAGGGATAGTGCACCGGCCTGCCCTGTTGCTCGGGCAGGGGAATGAATTCGGTTTCGCCCGGCACCTGGGGAAAGGCGCCGGCCTGCCAGTCGCGGCGTGCCTGCTCGATCCGCTCTTCGGAACTGGCAACGAAATTCCACGACAGGTAGCGCGGGCCGTCCATCGGTTCCCCGCCCAGCAGCATGACCCGCGTTTCGCCGGGCCCCGGCGCGGCCAGCACCAGTTCGGCGCCGGGTTTCAGGACGACCAGCTGACCCGCTTCGAACACGCCATCGGGCCCGAGGTCGAGGCGGCCGGCGACGATGTACAGCGCCTGCTCCGGGTATTCCGGCGGCATGGCGATACGCGCGCCAGGGGCGAGGCGCAGATCGACGTAGAACATGCTTGACAGCGTGGCGACCGGCGAACGCTTGCCCCAGAAACTGCCGGCAACGATCCGCGCGCTCACACCCTCGCCTTCGATGAGCGGCAGCGCGCCGGCCTCGAGATGGGCGAATGCGGGATCGGTTTCCTCATGGCGGCTCGGCAGCGCCACCCAGCACTGCAGGCCGAACAGGTTCGACGCGCCCTGGCGCAAGACGCTGTCGGTGCGTTCGGAGTGGACGATGCCCTTGCCTGCCGTCATCCAGTTGACTTCGCCGGGCCGGATCGCCTGCACGCTGCCCAGGCTGTCGCGATGCAGGATCTCGCCGTCGAACAGGTAAGTGACGGTGGCCAGGCAGACGTGCGGATGGGGCCGCACGTCGAGCCCCTGCCCGGGCTGGAACAGGTGCGGGCCCATCTGGTCGAGAAAGACGAAGGGGCCCACCATGCGGCGCTGGCGGCTGGGCAGCGCGCGCCTGACCTTGAAGCCGTCGCCCAGGTCGTGCGTCGGCGGCACGATTACGATGTCGAGTGCACTGAAGCCTTCAGGTTCCACGCTGTTCTCCTCCGGTTGCCGCTTGCTGGCCAAGCGTTGCCCTGCAGTACAATATGGGATGCAAGTCAGGACTTGCCTCGCCTGATAAGAAACAATCCATGAATTTCGTCGCCACCGCTTCCCTGGCCCTTGCCATGTCCACCGACGCCTTCGCCGCCGCCGTCGGCAAGGGCGCCGCCCTGCAACGGCCGCACTGGCGCGAAGCCCTGCGCACCGGCGCGATTTTCGGCGCCATCGAAGGCATCACGCCGCTCCTCGGCTGGGCGCTCGGGAATGCCGCCGCCCCGTATGTCCAGGCCTGGGACCACTGGATCGCCTTCGTGCTGCTCGGCCTGCTCGGCCTGCGCATGATCCGCGAAGGCTGCACTGCCCCCGAGCCTGGCGAAGACCGGCCCAACAGCCATTCCTTCCTGCGCCTGGCGCTGACCGGCATGGCAACGAGCATCGATGCCCTGATTGTCGGCGCAGGCCTGGCCTTCATCGATGCCGACATCGTCGTCACCGCCGCCGCCATCGGCTTTGCCACCTTCGTCATGGTCACGCTCGGCGTCATGCTGGGACGCGGACTCGGCGCGCTGGTGGGCAAGCGCGCCGAGGTGATCGGGGGCATCGTGCTGATCACGATCGGCAGCCTGATCCTCTACGACCATCTGCAGTAACTGCCCCTCAGTTGAAAATCAGGCGCATCCGGCCGTCGCATCCTTCTTCATCGCTTCGTCCATCTCTTCCGGCGTGACGTCGCGGATGTGGGTCGCGAGCGACCAGCGGTGGCCGAAAGGATCGTCGAGCTGGCCATAACGGTCGCCCCAGAACTGGTCGGCCAGCGCCATGCGCACCGTGGCGCCGGCAGCGACCGCGCTGTCCCAGACCGCGTCCACGTTCGGCAGGGACAGATGGATCGTGACGGGCGAGCCCTTCAGCGCCAGCGGCCCGAAGGAACCGTAGTCCGGATATTCGTCGGCGAGGAACAGGGGCGAGTCGCCGATGCGCAGCATCGCATGGCCGACTTTACCGTCGGGCATCGGCATGCGCATGACTTCGACGGCGCCGAAGGCCTTCTTGTAGAACTCGATCGCTTCGTGGCAATTTGCGCACACCAGGTGCGGGGTAATCGTTTGCATGCCCTCTTCGACCGGCTTGACCTCTGAACTCATGACGCTCTCCTTGTTGGATGTGTTGGACGGCTTGTTATCTTTATGACCTGCTTTAGGAGCCTAGCGCCCGCCCGAAGTTCACGCAACCATTAACGATGCTGCGATGCGCCAATATGCTAACCCAGGCCCGCTCATGGTATCTTCCAGGAAACGAACGTAAACGTTCGACACTAAAACAGACAGCTTGAGGGAAGAACGATGCTGCCAGAGCGCACGCGGGAGAAGTCTCGGCCTGAAGAATATTGCCTTGAAGAATTTGTTTCTCTTGAGCAATCTCACCGCCCGAGGCCGTCAGGTAGGACACCATGAACTTGTCCGCAACCCGACGTCTCCAAAGGATGCCCCCATGATCCTCGCTCACCTCGCCCGCCACTGCCTGACCCATCGCAGCCGGCTGCGGTTTTCCAGCTGGGTGCTGTCGACCCTGCGCAGCGCGCGCGTCATGCTGTTTTACCGCGACCACGCCGCCCTCTGCCAGCTCGATGTGTACCGCAATTATGTGCTGGCCTCCCCGAACGACGATCCCTTCCACCACCTGAGCCACCGCGGCTACCTGGTCCAGGGCCTGAGCGCGCGCCAGCGGGTGCAGTGCGTGCTGTCGCACTACCGCTTCGAGGAAACCACCTTCAACGCCGCTTACAAGCAGGCCGTGTACGCCGCCGGCGGTCTGACGCTGTGGCGGCAGGAAGTGGGCAAGAACGAATTCCTGATCCGGCTCGAGATGGCCTCGCGCATGAATGCCGAAGGCGACCTGACCCTGGCCCTGGTTGTCGATGGCAAGGTATTGCATCGGCTCTCCTTCTCCTGGGTCGACGGCAGGATTGCCGGCGTGCCGGCGCCGGTGGTCCCCTTCGTCGCACGCAACCAGGGGCGCTGGGCCGAATCGAACGACGCCTTCGAAGCCTTCGAGCACTGCTTCCCGAACAATTCGCCGAGCTTTTTCTGTTTTGCCGCGATGCAGGGCGTGGCGCAGGCGGTCGGCATGGAACAGGTACTGGCCGTGAAGTGCACCTCGCACATCGCCTACGACCCGGCGGATGAAAAACACTTCAGCAACGCCTATGACGGCTTCTGGAAAATTTTGGGCGGCATCGACATGCCGGGCAATGCCTGGCTGATCGCCCTGCCCTTCTACCTCAAGCCGCTGGCCGACATGCCGTCCAAGCACCGCAAGCGCGCGGCCCAGCGGCGCGACTACTGGCGCGCGATCGGCGACGGCGCCCGTAGCACGCTGCAGCGCCACCTGCTGCATGCACGCTCGCACCACGAGCATGCAGCGCCGCTGCGCGAGACAGCGGAAGTCTGATCGGCCACGCCGGCAGTTGACACAAGCACCACGGCCCGCGCGGGCCGTGCTACACTTGCGCCTCGCTAGGGGTCCTGGGATTTATTTTCCGGGTGAGAGATACCCTTCGTACCTGATCTGGATAATGCCAGCGAAGGAAAGCGCAACGCAGTCCCCATCTTTGTTTGCCCTTCCCCCACGTTGGCTCCGGCTTTTTGTTTAAAAGCGCCGCACGCCCACGTGCGCGGCGCTCAAATCCTGAGCACACAATGAAACCAGTGTTAAAGCAGTCCCTACTCGCCTGCGCCCTTGCGCAGGCCTTCGCCCTCGTTGCGGCCACCAATGCCTGCGCCCAGGGCGCCGAGCCGATCGCCTCGGTCCATGTCACCGGCAGCAAGTGGACCGTCAGCGACCGCGCCAGCGTCGCCGGCTTCGCCGAGATGCCGGTGATGGATATCCCGGCCTCGGTCGTCGCCATCGACCTGGGCCAGATGCAGGCCCTGTCGATCCGCAGCGCCACCGATGCGGCCCGTTACGACGCTTCGGTCGGCGACGCCTACAACGCCGTCGGCTATGCCGAGCAGTTCTCGGTGCGCGGCTTCAAGTTGAACAACAACACCGATTACCGCAAGGACGGCTTCGCCATCAGCGGCGACGCCCAGATCCCGCTCGAGAACAAGCAACGCTTCGAGCTGCTCAAGGGCGTGGCCGGCATGCAGGCCGGGCTGACGGCGCCGGGCGGCATCCTGAATTTCGTGACCAAGCGCCCGACGGACCAGGCATTGCGCTCGGTGACGATCGAGGCGCGCGAGCGCGGCACGCTGCATGGCGCGGCCGACATCGGCGGGCGCTTCGACGACCGCCGCTTCGGCTACCGCATCAATGCCGCGGCCGAGCGCCTGCGCTCGTATGTGCGCGGCGCCGACGGCGAGCGCCAGTTTGCCTCCGCCGCCTTCGACTGGCAGGTAACGCCCGATGCGCTGCTGCAGCTCGACCTCGACTACCAGCACAAGGAACAGATTACGGCGCCCGGCTACCAGCTGGTGCGCGGTATCGAGCTGCCGCGCGGCGTTTCGCCAGGCACCCTGCTCAACGCGCAGCCATGGACCAAGCCGGTGGAGACCGATAGCGCCAACCTTGGCCTGCGTTTCGACTACCGCCTCAGCGAATCGTGGCGCGCCACGCTCAGCGCCAACAAGCACTGGTTCAAGCGTGACGATTTCACCGCATTCCCCTATGGCTGCAGCAACGAGGGCGAGGGCTTTTACCCGGGCTACTGTTCGAACGGCGACTACGACGTGTACGACTACCAGAGCACCGGCGAGCGCAAGACCCCGTTTGGCGTCCAGGCCCAGTTGCAAGGCCGCCTGCAGACCGGCGCAGTGCGCCACCTGCTGACCCTCGGCGGCAGCTTCGCCGAGCGCCGCAACAGCTACGGCGACTATGTCTACGACTACGCCGGCTCGAGCAATATCTACAACAACCAGGTCGTCGCACCGGCGCCGGGCAATCCGCGCACCGGCCCGGTCACCGAGCGTTACCGCGACCGCGAGCGCGCCCTGTTCGTCCAGGATATCGTGACCCTGAGCCCCGAGTTCGCCCTGCATGCCGGCCTGCGCTACGTAAAGGTGGACAGCGCGCAGCAGCCGGAGTCAAGTGCCGGCTGGGCCGCCAGCCGCGCCAGCTTCGCACTGCCGAACGTGGCGCTCGTGTACAGCCCCAAACGCAACCTGAACGTGTACGTCAGCATCGGCCACGGCCTGCAGGGCGGCGGCGTGGCGCCGATCGAAACGACCAATGCCAACGCGGACCTCGGCCCGAGCCGCTCGAAGCAGGTCGAGCTGGGGATCAAGGGCGTCCTCGCGGGGGACGTGTCGGTCAGCGCGGCCCTGTTCCAGATCAGGTCCGGCCTGGAGTACACGGACGAGGCGAATACGTTCGTGCGCAACGGCCGCCAGAACCACCGCGGCGTCGAGCTGTCTGCACAGCGGGCCAGCGGCGCCCTCGCCTACGGCGCGTCGCTGATGGCGCTGCGCGCGCGCCAGGAAGATACCGGCGTCGCCGCGCTCGACGGACGCCGCGTGACCAACGTGCCGGAACTGCGCAGCAGCGCCTGGGCCGAATACAGCGTCGGCGCCGTGCCGGGCCTGAAGCTCAACGGCCAGTGGCAGTATTCGGGCGACAAGGCCTTCGATCCGGACAACAGCGTCATCGTGCCGGGCTATCACGTGCTGGGCCTGGGCGCGGCTTACGGGATGAAGATGGGCGCCACGAATGTCACCCTGCGCGCGCGCATCGACAACCTGGCGGACAAGTTCTACTGGCGCGACGTCACGCAAGACCTGGGCGGCTACCTGCTGCCGGGTGCGCCGCGCACCGTGCGCCTGTCGGCCCAGTTCGATTTTTAGGTCAAGCCGTCAACCCACGCCGATAATCGTCAAGGCCCGCTCCACCTGCCGCATCCGCTGCGGCAGGTCTCCCTGCAGCAGGACGAAGGGGATGCCGCGCGCATCGAGTTCGTCCACCACCATCGCATAGACCCGCGCCCTCACGGCTTCCGACTCGCGCATCAGGCCATCGGCGATCCACGGCGTGTCGGGCGCCGTCACCAGCGTCAGCGCGTAGTCGTGGGTCGCGGCGAGCTCGCCCAGCGGCGCATCGACGCGGCCCCAGTAGACGCGGCTGTAGAGCGCCGTCATGAGGGGCGTGGTATCGCAGAACAGCACCCGGTTGGCGCGCGCGGCCGCCGCATCCTCGCGCGCGCGCTGGGTCAGCGCGATCCCGAACTGATCGGCCTCGGAGGGCACGCGGCCCTGCGTGTCGACGAATTCGCGCAGGTATTCGGGCACCCACACCGTGTCGTAACGCCGCGCAAGCGCCTCGCACAGCGTCGACTTGCCGGACGATTCGGCGCCGAGGACGGCAACGCGGCGCACGGGATTCATCGTGCCGCCACCGCGATATTGCTCCACGCCCGAAGCCCGCGCGCCGCCAGCACCACGAACACCGCGTACAGCACAGCCGTCACGTGCAGGTCCTTGAAGATGTACAGCCCGACGTAGAGCACGTCCACCACCAGCCACACCTGCCAGTTCTCGACTTTTTTACGCGCCAGCAGCAGCTGGCCCACCAGGCTGCCGGCGGTCAGAAAGCCGTCGGTGTGCGGCACGTCGGTATTCGTGTAGTTGGACAAAAACCAGGCCAGCGCCAGGTAGGCCGCGCCCCAGGCGGCAAGCGCCCACGCCCAGCCAGAACGATCGAGACGCGTGACGACCAGACGCGTCTCGGTCGTCCCGCGCAGCCACTGGCTCCAGCCCCAGATGGAAGCGGCGATGAAGACCAGTTGCAGGCCGCTGTCGCCGTACAGGCGGGCGTCGAAAAACACCACGGCATAGGTCGCGGACGAGGCGATCGAGAACAGCCAGGCCCAGTGGTTCTGGCGGATGTTGAGCAGCACCGTCGTCACCGCGAGGGCGAACGACACCAGTTCGAGCGGGGTGGTCGTGAGACCGAAAAAGGGGAGCGACTCGTTCACGTAAGCGCTTATTTTTTCGGGTACTTGATCGTCATTTCCTTGAGCAGGTTATCGGCCCCGTCGACTTCCTTCATCACCCACAGCATGTAGCGGATGTCGACGTGGATCGCGCGCGTGATCGCCGTGTCGAAGTACCAGTCCTTGGTGATCGATTCATAGGTCGAATCGAAGTTCAGGCCCACCAGTTCGCCACGTTTGTTGAGGACGGCCGAACCGGAATTGCCGCCGGTCGTGTCCGCGCTCGACAGGAAGTTCACCGGCACTGTGCCCAGCACCGGGTCCTTGAAGGCGCCATAGCGCTTTTCCAGCACGGCCTTCTTCAGCCCGGCCGGCACCAGGAAGGGGTCCTTGTTCGTTTCCTTTTCGAGGATGCCCTCCACCGTCGTGAACGGCCCCTTGACCAGGCCATCGCGCGGCGAATACGGCGCCACGGTGCCGTAGGTCACGCGCAGCGTCGAGTTGGCGTCCGGGTAGACCGGCTTGCCCTGCGACTTGCGGTAGGCGATCACGGCCGACATGTACTGCGGAATCGTACGGTCGAGGTTGCCGTCGACTTCCTTGCGCCGCTCCTCGAGTTTGCTCGCGACATCCTGCAGGCCTACGGCCAGAGCGATGAACGGGTCTTTCGAGGCGCGGAAGGCGTTCGCGTCCTGCCCGATCCAGGCCAGGCGCTTGGCGGTGTCGGCCAGCTCGGTGCTCGTGTAGAAACCATCGAGCTTGCCGGCGTTCGGCAATAGCGCATCGAGCCCCTGCGGACGCAGCTTCTGGTCGATTCTGGCGTAGCGGGTCAGCGCCGCGGCCCAGCGCGCGCGGTCGACATTCGGCACGAAGGACTGTTCGAGGCGGCTCAGGCGCGCCTTGATGAAGGAGAGGTCGCGTTCCTGGTAGCCCGACTCGCGCTGGGCGTCCGGCTTCTGGCGTTCCAGCGCCAGGCGGTACAGGGTGCGCGCGCTTTTCAGGAGGTCGCTATGCGTGGCTTCGCCGTAGGCGCCTTCTTCGCGCGAGAGCGCCATGTCGGCGGCGATCACGGCATCGAGCTCGCCCAGCAGGGTCTTGCCATTGCCATTTTTTGCATACCAGCCGCGGAATTCGGCGTCCTGCACGTCCTTGATCGAAGCGATGTCCTTGCGCGCGAAACCGTCGAGCAGGCCCTTGCTCTTCTTCATGACATTATTCAGGCTCTTGCCGACGCTGGCATAGCGCACGTCCCAGGCGGCATTGCCTTTGGTGGCGGCCGCAATCACGTCGAGGTCGGCCTGGATGGTGGCGACCTTGCCCGGCAGGTCGACGTCGCGCGCGAAGCGGATTTCCGAGGGCAGCTTGTAGCGGCTGGTGCGGCCGGGGTAGCCGGCCAGCAGGATCGGGTCGCCATTCTTCAGGCCTTCGGCGGAGACGACCAGGAAGTCCTTCGATTTGTACGGCACGTTGTTCGGCGACGGGTCGGCCGGGCGGCCGTCCGGGCCGACGTAGGCGCGCAGGAAAGTGTAGTCGCCGGTCTGGCGCGGCCACTCGTAGTTGTCGACGTCGCCGCCGAAATTGCCGATCTTGTCGGACGGCGCGTAGACCAGTCGCACGTCGCGGATCATCAGCTGTCGGATGCGGTAGTACTCGAGGCCACGGTGGAAGGCCGGCACCGAGCAGCGGTAGGCCTTGTCGCTCTCGCATTCGGCAATCAAGGCTTTTACACGCGAGGAAATCGCCTCGTTGCGCTCGCGGCCCGACATGGATGCGCCCAAGCCCTTGAGCACGCGGTCGGTGACGTTTTCCACTTTCTCGGTCACGTACACCAGCGCATTCGGGCCGCCCGGCAGTTCCTCGGCGCGTGTCCTGGCCAGGAAGCCGTCGACGATGTAGTTCTTTTCCGGGGTCGAGTTACGCTGGATCGAACCGTAGCCGCAGTGGTGATTCGTGACCACCAGGCCGTCGGGCGAGACAAAGGCGGCCGAGCAGCCGGTCAGCGCGACCATGGCGCTCATCGGGTGCTTCGACAGGTCGGCCAGCTTCTCGGCCGGCATGGTGATGCCGATGCGTTTGAGCTCGGCTTTGAGCTGCGGCAGCTGGTGCGGCTGCCACTGGCCTTCGTCGGCAAGAGCCGAAAACGAAACGCCCAGGAGAGCGACGGGAAGAACGATCGATTTGAACAAGGCTGACCCCGGATGAGTAAAAACAAACGGCGAGTATAGCCTTGATGGAAAGCGGCTGGAATCAGATTTTATTGGGTAAGGACGCGGGCGCCGGCGGCTTCTCGACGATCAGCAAGGTGCGCGAGACCGCACCCGTCGCCTTTTGCTGCACCACCAGCGTGGCGACCGCACGCGGGTCGACGACGGGTTTCGGATGACGGATGTAGAACATGCGTGCCCTGAAGATGATTAACTAATACTGCAAGCTGAAGACGAATCTTGAAATATCAAGGCGCGGCGCCCGCCTGCCATCCCCCACCGAGCGACTGGATCAAGGCCACCGCCACCGTCTGCCGGTCCGACTGCACCTGCACCAGCGCGCGGCGGGCGTTCTGCGCCGTGACCTGGGCCTGCACGACTTCGGTGAAGCCCACCTGCCCTGCCCGGTAACGGTTCATGACCTGCTGTTCGACCAGGTCCGCTGCTTCGGAGGCCTGGCGGCGCAGTTCCTGCTGCTGGGCCAGCACGCGGGTGGCGCTCAACTGGTCTTCGACGTCGGCGAAAGCCGTCAGCACGGTCTGCCGGTAGCGCGCCACCGCCGCCTGGTGGCGCGCTTCGGCCCCGGCGACGCTCGCGCGGGTGGCGCCGGCGTTGAAGATGGACTGCGCGGCCGACAGGCCGAAGGACCAGGCCGCGTTCGAGACCGAGAACAGGTCGCCGACCCGGCTGCCGCCGGTGCCGAGCGCGCCGGACAAGCCGATATTCGGGAAGTAGGCGGCGCGCGCGATGCCGATCTCGGCGTTGGCGGCGGCCACGTCGCGCTCGGCGGCGGCGATGTCGGGACGGCGCTGCAGCAGCGTCGACGGCACGCCGACCGGCACGTCCGGCACGGTGATGGTCCATTCGGGGCGCGCGGCCAGGGTGAATTCGCCGGGGGCCTTGCCGACCAGGACCGCGATCGCATGCTCGAACTGGGCGCGCTGGCGGGCAAGACCGAGTTCGTCGCCTCTAGCGCTGGCGAGCTGGGTCTCGGCCTGCAGCACGTCGGTGCGGGCGACAATGCCGACATTGAAGCGGTTCTGGGTAATTTGCAGTTCGCGCTCGTAGCCGACGATGGTGCGCAGCAGGAGCGCGCGCTGGGCGTCGAGCGCGCGCAGGGTGAAATAGTTCGCCGCCAGTTCCCCCTGGCTCGACAGGCGGGCGTTGGCCAGGTCGGCGGCACTCGCCTGCAGCCCCGCCTGCGCGCCCGTCACGCCGGCGCGCAGCCGGCCCCAGACATCGGGCTCCCAGCTGCCGCCGAGGTTCAGGCGGTAAGCGCTTTCCGCTCCCTGGGAGCGCACGCCCGAACGGTCGGCGGACACGCCCAGCGACAGGGTCGGGAACAGCGAGGCGCGCGCCGCCGCCACTTGCGCCCGCGCCGCCGCGTAATTGGCAACCGCCAGCGCCACGTTCTGGTTCGAGACTTCGACGCTGGCGGCCAGGTCGTTCAGCACCGGGTCCTGAAACAGCTGCCACCACGGTCCGCGCTCGAGCGCGTCGGCCGGGGCGGCCGGCGCCCAGCCTTCGAGTTCCTTGTACGCCACCGGCTCGGGCGTGGCCGGGCGCTGGTAGGCGGGGCCCACCGCGCAGCCGGCAAGGCCGAGGGCGAAGGCAAGCAAGGTCAATCTGGATCCGGTGGTTCTCTGCATAGGGCTCGTCATCGTTTATTTGGATAGCATGGGAGTGGCGTCCTCCAGGGGGTGACGCGCCAGTTCGCGCTCGCCCGGCGTCTTGCTGCGCAGGCGGTCGAGCAGCACGTAGACGACCGGCGTGGTGAGCAGGGTCAGCACCTGGCTGGCGAGCAGGCCGCCGATAATGGCAATGCCCAGCGGCTGGCGCAATTCCGATCCTTCGCCGAAACCGATCGCCAGCGGCAGCGCGCCCAGGGCGGCGGCGAGGGTCGTCATCAGGATCGGGCGGAAGCGCAGCAGGCAGGCTTCGCGCACCGCTTCCAGGGCCGGAACGCCTTTCGAGCGTTCCAGTTCGAGCGCGAAGTCGATGATCAGGATCGCGTTCTTCTTGACGATGCCGATCAGGAGGAAGACCCCGATCAGCGCGATGATCGAAAACTCCATGTTAAACAGCAGCAGCGCCAGCACCGCGCCGACGCCGGCCGACGGCAGGGTCGACAGCACCGTGATCGGGTGGATCAGGCTTTCGTACAGGATGCCGAGCACGATGTAGATGACGACGATCGCCGCCAGGATCAGCATCGGCTGCTCCTTGTTCGATTCCTCGGCCGCGCGCGCCGTGCCCTCGAAGCTGCCGCGCACGTTCGAGGGCATGGCGATGTCCGCTTCGGCCTGGCGCACCGCCGCCTGGCCGTCCTGCAGGTTGGCGCCCTCGGCCAGGTTGAACGAGACGGTGGTGGCAAGTTCGCCGTCCTGGTGGTTGACCGAGGTCGCGGTCGCGCTTTCGGCGAAACTGGCGAGCGTCGAAAGCGGCACCATGGTGCTGGCGCTGTTCGACAGCGCCGAGCCGCTCGAGGCGTCACGCGTGGCCGTCAGGTTCGAGGCCGGCGCCGGCGCGCCGTTGGTAGTAGAAGCAGTCTGCGCAGCAGCGCCGCCGCCGGCAGGCGCGCGTGAGGGCACGTAGACGTCGTTCAAGGCTTGCGGCGACTGCGCGTACTCGGGGGCCACGCCCATGATCACGTTGTACTGATTCAGTTCATCGTAGATCTTGGCGACCTGGCGCTGGCCGAAGTTGTTGTACAGCGCATTGTCGACGTCGCGCGCGCTGATGCCCAGGCGCCCCGCCGTGTCCTTGTCGATCGAGACGAACATCTCGACGCCGTTCTCGGCCTGGTCGGTGTCGACGTCGAGCAGGGTCGGCTGGCGCTTCATGGCCTCGGCCAGTTTGGCGGCCCATTCCTTCAGGTCTTCGCTGCTGTCGCTTTTCAGGGTGTACTGGTAAGTGGAATTGCTGGAGCGCCCGCCCATGCGCAAGTCCTGCACGGGATTGAGGAACATGCGCACGCCGGTCACGCGCTCGAGCTGAGGGCGCAGGCGCGCAATCACGGCCTGCCCCTTGTCGGTGCGCTCGGACACCGGTTTCAGGTTGATGAACATGAAGCCGCCGCCGGCGCGCCCGCCGCCCGTAAACCCGACCACGGTATCGACCGCTGGGTCGCGCTTGATGATGTTGACGATCTGGCGCATCTTTTCCTGCATCGCCTGGAAGGAGATGCTCTGGTCGGCGCGGATGCCGCCGCTGATCTGGCCGGTGTCCTGCTGCGGGAAGAAGCCTTTCGGGATGGCCGTGAACAGGTAGTAGTTCAGGCCGATCACGAACACCAGCATGACCATTACCAGCCCCATGCTGCCCAGCGCCCAGTCCAGCGCACGCTCGTAGCCGCGCAGCATGCGGTTGAAACCACCTTCGGCCCAACGCGCGAGGCGTCCCGGCGGGCGTTCGATCGTATGGCCCTTTTTCAGCAGCCAGGCGCACATCATCGGCGTGGTGGTCAGCGAGATCACCAGCGAAATCATGACCGCGGCGGACAAGGTCACGGCAAACTCGCGGAACAGCCGGCCCACCTGCCCGCCCATGAACAGCAGCGGGATGAACACCGCCACCAGCGACAGGCTGATCGACAGCACGGTAAAACCCACTTCGCGCGCGCCCAGCAAGGCGGCCTGCATCCGGTCCATGCCGGACTCGATGTGGCGCGCCGTGTTTTCCAGCACCACGATGGCGTCGTCGACGACGAAGCCGGTGGCCACCGTCAAGGCCATCAGCGACAGGTTGTTCAAACTAAAACCGAGCATCCACATCACCCCGAAGGTGCCGAGCAGCGACACCACGGTCGCCACCGCCGGGATGATCGTGGCGCGCACGCTGCGCAGGAATACGGAGACCACCAGCACCACCAGCAGGATCGACAGCAGCAGCGTGAATTCGACTTCGTGCAGTGAGGAGCGGATCGAGCTGGTGCGGTCCGAGGCCACCTGCAGCTTGATGTCGCCCGGCAGCTGCGCCTGCAGCGAGGGCAGCAGCGCGCGCACGCCGTCGACCGTCTCGATGACGTTCGCCGCCGGCTGGCGCGTGATCAGCACCACCACCGCCGGTTCGCCATTGAACAGGCCCAGGGTATTGATGTTTTCGGGGCCGTCGACCACCTGGGCCACGTCCTGCAGGCGGATCGCGGCGCCATCGCGCCAGGCCACGACCAGGCCGCGGTAATCGGCCGCGGTGCGGCCATTGGTGGGCGTGTCGGCCTGCGAATAAATCTGCAGGCGGTTGCCGTTGCCTTCGATCGCGCCTTTCGGGCGGTTCGGGTTACTCGACTGAATGGCGGCGCGCACGTCTTCGGCCGAAACGCCGTAGCCGTTCAGCGCATAGGGCAGCAGTTCGACGCGCACCGCCGGCAGCGAGCCGCCGCCGATTTCCACTTCGCCCACGCCCGGCACCTGGGCCAGGCGCTGCTGGATCACGTTCGAGACGGCGTTATAGATCTGGCTCGGGCTGCGCGTCGGCGAGGTCAGCGCGAGGATGATCACCGGCGCGTCCGAGGGGTTGGCCTTGCGGTAGGTCGGATTGCTGCGCAGGGTCGCCGGCAGGTCGGCGCGCGCGGCGTTGATCGCGGCCTGCACTTCGCGCGCGGCCGAATCGATCTTGCGGTTCAGCTCGAACTGCAGGCTGATGCGGGTCGAGCCGCTGCCGGAATTCGAGGTCATTTCGTTGACGCCGGCAATGGTGCCCAGGCGCCGTTCCAGTGGGGTTGCCACGCTGCTGGCCATGGTTTCCGGGCTCGCTCCCGGCACCGAGGCCGAGACCGAGATCGTCGGGAAATCCACTTGCGGCAGCGGCGACACCGGCAGCACGAAGAAGGCCGCGATGCCGGCCAGCGCCAGCCCGAGCGTCAGCAGGACGGTCGCGATCGGGCGCTGGACGAACGGTTTGCTGAGGTTCATGCGCCGGCCCCGTGCGCTTTGACTGGCCGGGCCGGCGCCTTGCCGCCCCAGCGCCGCGCCAGACGGTCGAAGGACAGATAGATCACCGGCGTCGTGAACAGGGTCAGCAGCTGGCTGACGATCAGGCCGCCGAAAATGGCCAGGCCCAGCGGACGCCGCAGTTCGGCGCCCTCGCCCCAGCCGAGCATCAGCGGCACGGCGGCGAACAGCGCGGCCAGGGTCGTCATCAGGATCGGGCGGAAGCGCAGCAGCGCGGCCTGGCGGATGGCCTCCAGGGGCGACTTGCCGCCGTCGCGTTCGGCCTCGATGGCGAAGTCGATCATCATGATCGCGTTCTTTTTCACGATGCCGATCAGGAGGATGATGCCGATGATGCCGATCACGCCCAGCCCCTGCCCTGTGATCCACAGCGCCAGCAGCGCGCCCACGCCCGCCGAAGGCAGCGTCGAGAGGATGGTCAGCGGGTGGATATAGCTCTCGTAGAGCACGCCGAGCACGATGTAGACGCAGACCACGGCGGCCAGGATCAGCCACAGCTGGCTCGAGAGCGAGTTTTCGTAGGCGCCGGAAGCGCCGAGGAAGCTCAGCGTGACCGACGGCGGCAGCTTGATGTCCACCGCCGCGGCGCGGATCGCATCGACGGCCTGGCCGAGCGAGGTGCCGACGCCGGTATCGAAACCGATGGTGGTGGCCGGATACTGCGCCACGTGGGTCACCTGCAGCGGCGCCTGTTCCTCGCGGATGGTGGCCACGGCGGACAGCGGTGTGTAGCCGCCCGAACTCGTGCGCAGCTGCAGGCGGCCGAGGGCGGCCAGCGACATGGCTCCGTCTTCTCCGTCACCCTTCTGCTGCGCTTCCAGGATCACGCGGTACTGGTTGGTTTCGGTGAAGATGGTCGAGACGATGCGCTGGCCGAAGGCACTGTACAGGGCGTCGTCGATGTTGGCGGCGCTGATGCCCAGGCGCGAGGCGGTGTCGCGGTCGATGTGGACCACGGCGGCGGCACCCACGGCGCCGGCATCGGTCGTCACGTTGCGCAACTGCTTCTGCTCGGCCATGCGCGCCACCAGCTTTTTCGCCCAGGCCACCACGGTGGCGTTGTCGGCGCCCTCGAGCGAGACGCGGTACTGGGTCGGGCCGCTTTCGGCGTCGATCGTCAGGTCTTGCGTCGGCTGCAGGTAGAGCGTGAGGCCGGCCACGCCGGCCACGCGCTGCTTCAGGCGCGTCATGATCTCATCCGGGTCGCCCTCGCGGTCGCCCTTCAGGTTGATCAGCATGGTGCCGGTATGGAGCATCGTGTTGTTGGCGGCGTCGACGCCGACATTCGAGGCCAGCGACTCGACCGCCGGATCCTGCAGGATGGCGCGCGCAGCCGCCTGCTGCATTTCGGCCATGGCCGCATACGAAATCGCCTGGCGCGCTTCGACGCGTGCCTGCAGCTGGCCCGTGTCCTGAGTCGGGAACAGGCCTTTCGGGATCACCATCCAGAGCAGCACGGTGAGCGCCATCGTGCCCAGCGCCACGATCAGGGTCAGACCCTGGCGCGCCAACACCCAGTCCAGGCCACGGTCGTATTTGCGGATCACGCGGTCGAAAAAGGCCTGGGTCTTCTGCGCCCACTTGCCCGGTTTTTCGTCTTCATGGCTGCGCAGCCAGCGCCCCGCCATCATCGGCACCAGGGTCAGCGACACCAGGCCGGAAATCAGGATCGTGATCGCCAGGGTCATCGCGAATTCGCGGAACAGGCGGCCGACCACGTCGCCCATGAACAGCAGCGGAATCAGCACCGCGATCAGGGAAACGGTCAGCGAAATGATGGTGAAACCGATCTGCGCCGCGCCCTTGATGGCGGCGGCCATCGGCTGCTCTCCCTCTTCGATATAGCGCGCGATGTTCTCGATCATGACGATGGCATCGTCGACCACAAAGCCGGTGGCGATCGTCAGCGCCATCAAGGACAGGTTGTTCAGGCTGTAGCCGAGCAGGTACATGATGCCGAAGCTGCCGATCAGCGAGATCGGCACCGCCATGCTGGCGATGACGGTCGCGCGCACGCTGTGCAGGAAGGCGAAGATCACCAGCACCACCAGCACCACGGCCAGCAGCAGTTCCAGCTGCACGTGGTGGACCGAGGCGCGGATGCCGGTGGTGCGGTCGCTCAGCACGTCCAGGCGCAGCGCGGCCGGCAGACCGGCCTGCAGCTCGGGCAGGCGTTCCTTGATGGCGTCGACGGTGGCGATCACGTTGGCGCCCGGCTGGCGCTGCACATTCAGGATGATGGCCGGTTTCAGGTTGGCCCAGGCGCCCAGGCGCACGTTCTCGGCGCTGTCGACCACGCGCGCCACGTTCTCCAGGCGCACCGGGGCCCCATTCCGATAGGCGACGATCAGGTTTTTATAGTCTTCGACCGTCACCAGCTGGTCGTTGGCGTTGATCGCATAGGCCCGGGTCGGGCCGTCGAAGCTGCCCTTGGCGCTGTTGGCGTTAGCGGCGGTAATCGCGCTACGCAGCGTGTCGAGCCCGAGGCCGTTCGAGGCCAGCGCCTCGGTATCGGCCTGGATCCGCACCGCGGGGCGCTGGCCGCCCGAGAGCGAGACCAGGCCCACGCCCGAGACCTGGCTGATTTTCAGCGCCAGGCGGGTGTTCACCAGATTCTGCACCTCGGTCAGCGGGATCGTGTCCGAAGTGATCGCCAGGGTCAGCACCGGCGCGTCGGCCGGGTTGACCTTGGCATAGACCGGCGGCGCCGGCAGGTCGGCCGGCAGCAGCGAGCCGCCGGCGTTGATCGCGGCCTGCACCTCCTGCTCGGCCACGTCCAGGGTCTGGCCCAGGCCGAACTGCAGGGTGATGACCGAGACCCCGGCGGCGCTGGTCGAACTCATGCGCGACAGGCCCGACATCTGGCCGAACTGGCGCTCCAGCGGCGCCGTGACCGTGCGCGACATGACTTCGGGACTCGCGCCCGGGTACAGGGTCTGGACCTGGATGGTCGGGAAGTCGACCTGCGGCAGCGCGGACAGCGGCAGGAATTTATAGCCGACCAGGCCGGCCAGCACGATGGCCAGCATCAGCAGGGCGGTGGCGACCGGGCGCGCGATGAAGGGGCCGGAGGGGCTCATGGGCGCACCCCGTTCCCGGCGATGCACATCATTGCCCCGCTCCCTCGCGCTGGCGGCGCGGACGCTCGCCCTGTGCCGCGGCGCCGCCACGGCCGCCCTGGCGTCCACCCGCCGCGCCCTGCGGACGCTCGCCCGGCAAGCTCACCTTGGCGCCATCCTTCAGGCGGTCGGCGCCTTCGGTGATCACGCGCTCGCCCGCCTTCAGGCCGGTCTTGACCTCGACCCGGTCGGCGGTCGCCTGGCCGCGCGTGACGGGACGCAGCGACACCGTGCGCGCCTCTTCGTTGAGCACATAGACAAAGGCGCCGTTCGCGCCATTGCGCAGCGCATTCACCGGGACCACGACGGCGTCCTCGATGGTGCGTACCTGCAGGCGCAGGTTGACGAACTGGCTCGGGAACAGCTTGTTGTCCAGGTTCTCGAAGCGCGCCTTGGCGCGCACGGTGCCGGTCTGCACGTCGACCTGGTTATCGAGCGCCTTGAAGCGGCCGCTGGCCAGGGTGGTGCTGCGGGTGCGGTCGAGGGCCGTGGCCGGCAGCGTCGCGTTCTCGGCGATGCGGCCCTGCAGTTCCGGCACCTGATCTTGCGGCACCGCGAATTCGACGTCGATCGGGGAGAACTGGGTGATCACGGCGATGCCGGTGGCGTCGTTGGCGCCGACCAGGTTGCCGATGTCGACCGTGCGCAGGCCGACGCGGCCGGAGATCGGCGCTTTCACCTGGTTGTAGCTCAGGTTCAGGCGCGCCAGGTTTTCGGCGGCGGTATCGGTCTTGACGGTGGCCGCCAGCTGTTTGACGAGCGCGGCCTGGGTGTCGACTTCCTGGCGCGCGATCGAGTCCTGCGACAAGAGCGTCTGGTAGCGCGACAGCAGCAGGCGCGCATTCTCGAGCTGGGCTTCGTCGCGCTGGCGCTGGCCGGTCGCTTGCAGCAGCGCGATTTCCGACTGGCGCGGATCGATCGTCGCCAGCACCTGTCCGGCGCGCACGACCTGGCCTTCGGTGAAGTTGATCTTTTGCAGCACGCCCGAGACCTGCGGCCGCACCGTCGCCACCGCAGCCGGCGTCACCGTGCCGAGCGCTTCGAGCGTGACCGGGATATCGACCTGTTCGGCGACGGCCACGCCAACCGTGGTGGCGGGCCCGCCACGGCCGCCACGACCACCGCCGCCGGGACCACCGCCACCGCCGCCGCCTCCCCCGCCGCCGCCCTGCCTGGCACCGGCGGCAGCGCCCGCGGCACCTGGCCCGCCCGCGCCTTCCGGCGTGCGGTGAGTCAGGTACCAGGCCAGCGCGGCAAGCGCCGCCATGGCCAGCACGGCGATGACGCTGCCGAGCCACTTGCGGCGGCGCGGCTTTTCATTGACTGGGGGTTTTTCGGGGGTGACGATCGAATCCATGCTCATCCTTGTTGTTCTGACTGCTGACCATTGAATGGTGCTACCCACACGGCATCAGCTCGGAAATGTAGCATGGACGTCAAGGCCGATATGTTTCGTAACGTACATAAGGCTGGGCTCGCATGACCCGGCCGCGGCAGGCAACTCGCCCTCTCCTGCACCGCCCTCGTCCTATGACAAGGAGCGTCAAACCAACGTAAAAAAGGGGCGCCGGAAGAATCCGACGCCCCACAATATTGTTTCAATTATTGTAACAACCGATACAAACTCGCTACATGCCCGTGTTTGTCCCGGTAATTTTTACGGCAGCTCGCACAGGCAGTGGGTCACCGCGGCAAACGGCTTCTTGCCATCGGCCAGCTCCGACAGCCAGCCGAGCTCCCTGGCTGCCGTGGCCACGGCGCCCGCAGGCAAGGCGCCCTGCAGCGCGTCCGGCAAGATGCCGAGCTTGACCTGGATGTTGACGGCTGCAAGGCTCGAGACGCCCAGCATCGACAGGAAGCGCTCGAAGGCGGTGCCCGGACGCTCGACATACGACACGCGGAAATCGTCGCCCAGTTTCGCGCGCTTGGCGGCCGAACGCAACGCGTCGCCATAGCTGCCGAGGCGGTCGACCAGGCCGCGTTCCTTGGCCTGGGTGCCGGTCCAGACCCGGCCCTGGCCGACTTCGTCGATCTTCGCCTGGGTGGTCTTGCGCGCGGCGGCCGCCTTGGTGGTGAACTCGCGGTAGACGTTGTTGATGCTCGACTGGATCAGCTGGGTGAAACGCGGATCCAGCGGGCGCAGCGGATTGTAGGCGTCGGCCAGCCAGGTGGTGGTGACGCCGGCCGTATTCACGCCCAGCTTGTCGGCCACGCGCTCGGCGGTCGGAATGATCGCGAACACGCCGATCGACCCGGTGATGGTGGATGGGTCGGCAATCACTTCGTCGGCCGCCATCGCGATCCAGTAGCCGCCCGAGGCCGCCACGCTGCCCATCGACACGACGACCGGCTTGCCGGCCGCGCGCGTGAGTTCCAGTTCGCGGCGGATGAGTTCGGAGCCGTAGGCGCTGCCGCCAGGCGAATCGACGCGCAGCACCAGCGCCTTGACCTTGTCGTCTTCGCGCGCGCGGCGGATCATGTTGGCGGTCGAGACGCCGCCGACGACGCCCGGGCCGCCCTGGCCGTCGGTGATTTCGCCGGCGGCGACGATCACGCCGACCGCGTCGCCGAAGGCTTTTTCGGGATTGCGCGCGAGGTAGTCGCCAAAGGGCACCTGGCGGAAGGTCTTGATCGACTCGTCGTACTCGCCGCGCTTGATCATCATGGCGCGCACTTCATCCTTGGTTTTGATGCCGTCGACCAGTTTCGCACCCAGCGCAACCTGGGCCGCGTTGCCGCCGGCCGCTTCCATCAGCTGCGGCAGCTGTTCGATGCTGCGCGCGACCGCACCGGCGGGCAGCTTGCGGTTCTTCTCGACCAGGGCCGTGTAGTCCTGCCACAGCGCGCCGTACAGGAAAGCGTCGGCTTCGGTGGCGGCCTGCGAGGGACCGTTGCTGATGTAGGGCTCGGCAAAGCTTTTATAGGTGCCGACCTTGACCAGGTTGACCGTCACGCCCAGTTTGTCGAGCGCGTCGCGGTAGTAATTGCGGCGACGGCCGAAGCCTTCGATCATCACCATGCCCATCGGGTGGACATAGACTTCGCTCGCATGCGAGGCGAGCAGGTAGCGCTTCTGGTCGAAGCTGCCGCCCCAGGCCACGACCGGCTTGCCGGCCGCTTTCACGCGGTCGATCGCGGCGCCGACTTCGTGCAGCATGGCCAGCCCGCCGCCGTCGAGTTCGTCGAGCAGGAGCACGACGCTGCTGATGTTCTTGTCTTTCGCCGCCGCGTCGAGCACGACCAGCAGGTCGCGCAGCTCCACGGCGCGGCGGGTTTCGCCACCAACATTGGCCAGCAGAGAATCGCGCAGCCCGCTGCTATGCTCTTCGACCAGGTCCCCGCGCAATTCCAGCACCAGCGACGTCTTCGAGGCAAGCGGCTTGGCGCCGCCAGAAAACATCGCGAACAGCAAGGCAATCACGATGACCAGGAACAGCATGTTGAGCACGAAACGCCGGGTGGCGTCCAGCCCGCGCCAGAACATGCCGAAACCGCGGCGCAGGGAAGTAAAGGGCTTGAAGGACATTGAAACTCCGCTAAGGAAGAAAAGCCAGGGATAAAGTCACGAATAAGCTCAAGGATAAGTTCAAGCCAGGACGGTCGATTTGTCGACGCTCTCTTTGTGGGAGATCGCAAACAGGCCGGCGAATACGAGTATGCCATTGACCATCAGCAGTTCAAGTCCCAATCGATAGCTCCCGAGCAAATATTGCTGATTGTACTCAAGGAGAGCGCAAAGAATCGGCGCCCCGATCGTCACGTAAGGCACCAGCTTGTCGGTCAAGCTGCGCCGCGTCAGCATGCCAAAGGCGAACAGGCCCAGCAGCGGCCCATAGGTGTAAGCGGCCAGCTTCAGGATCACGACGATCATGCTTGGCTCGTCGACCCATTTGAAGCCCAGCACCAGCAGCAGGAACAGGGCCGCGAACCCGAGGTGCACACGGCGCCGCAGGCGCTCTTTTTGCGCCTGGCTCAGGTCAGTGCGGCGCTGCATGCCGAGCAGGTCGATACAGAAGGTGGCGGTGAGCGCGGTGATCGCGCCATCGGCGCTTGGGAACAGCGCCGAGACTAGTGCGATCAGGAAGATGATCTGCACCGCAGCCGGCAAGTGACCCATCACCACGGCCGGGAAGATCTTGTCGCCGGTATCCAGCACGCCGGCCACCGGCGCGTACAGATACAGCAGGCCGCCGAGGAACAGGAAGGACGACAGCACCACCACCAGCACCGCCGTCAGCGTCAGCAGGTTTTTCTGCGAATCGCCCAGGGTTTTGACCGAGATCGTCTTCTGCATCATTTCCTGGTCCATGCCCGTCATCGTCAGCACGATGAAAATACCGGCGATAAATTGCTTCCAGAAGAAATTGGGGCTGTCGAAGTCCCAGGTGAAGATGCGCGCCAGGCCAGTCGATTGCATCCGGTTCAGGCTTTCCAGCAGCGACATATCGAGCGCGTTCAGCAGGAACCAGACGCAGGCGAACAGGCCGAACAGCATGCAGCTCGTCTGCAGGGTGTCGGTCCAGACGATGGTTTTCACGCCGCCCTGGTAGGTATAGGCCAGGATCATGGCCAGGATCACGAGCGTGGTGGCCCAGAAGGGAATCCCGAGGCTGTCGAGGATGATCGCCTGCAAGATATTAACCACCAGATACAGCCGCGCGGTCGAGCCAAGCAGGCGCGAAATGATGAAAAAGCCGGCGCCGCTCTGGTAGGCGCAGCGGCCCAGGCGCACGTCGAGGTAATGGTAAATCGAGGTCAGTTTCAGGCGGTAATACAGCGGCAGCAGGATATAGGCCACTGCGATGTAGCCGAAGACATAGCCGATCAGGATCTGGCCGTAGCCGAAGGCGTCCTTGCCGACCGCGCCCGGCACGCTGATGAAGGTCGCGCCCGACAGCGTGGTGCCGACCATGCCAAAGGCGACCAGCATCCAGTTGCTGCTCTTGTTACCGATGAAGAAGCTGTCGTTGGTGGCGTTGCGGGACGTGGCCCAGGCAACACCGAGCAGCAGTGCGAAATAGGCGATCAGGATGCAGAACAGGAGGACGGGAGACATGGTTTTTTTGGGGGATGATGAGTCGCCCAGCAATATACACGGAGAAACCATGGCAAGCCACCGGGGTGAGCGCTTGCCCTTCCTGGAGCGCCTGACCGCGCCCTCGGGACAAGGCGCATCGTCGAAGCCCGAGGGCGAGGACAGTACGCTAGTACGGCGAGACGGTGCAACGCAGTCATGAGGGCGTGCTTAGGCGCTCTACGCCTCTTCGCCTTCGACGCGCTCGAACGGTCCTATGCACGTTTGCATCGTTTCATCGCTGCACATCAGGAACAGGGTGCCGGACGGATGGAAGCGCAGGAAGTTGATGACCTTCGTGCCCACCTTCATGATCTCGCCCGCGCAATCCTTCTTGCCGTTGTCCTTGACGATACGGTCCTCTAACTTGTAGAAGCCCTTTGCGCTCGGCTTGTCGGGGATGCGGTATTCGCTCTCCGAGACTTCCTCGGCACTGGTGACGAGCGTGGTGCCGTCGCCGCGGAAGCGGTAGGTTTCGGAGCAGCCCAGGTCCGGCAGGCTGAGTTTCCAGATACCGAGGATGGGATGGTTGGCGGCCGGCGCCGGAGGCGCGGCCTGGACCGTCGATGAAGCGGCAAGCTGGAGCGCGAGGAGGATGGACAATCCGGCAGGCAGGCGCATGGCAGTTCCTTTCACTACGGTTGAGTTACCGTTCGTTTAGACCGCCAGGCACCGGCAGGGTTGCCCGCCGGGTGCCTGCTTTTCGATATTACTCCTTGCCCGTCGCTTTCGGCTTGGCCGGACGGCGTCCGCGTGCCGCAGGTTCCCGCGCGCCCGGCTGGCGTCCGGGAACCTGGCGTTCGGCCGGCTTGCGCGAGGCCGACTGGCGCTCTCCCGATTTGCGCGCCGGTCCGTTCGGCTTGCGCACGCCCGGCATCACATTGCCGTTGACGTCGTCTTCTTCCTCGTAGGCGTCATCCGGCTCGTCTGCAGGCACGGCCTGGGCCGGCGGCGACACCGTCAAGGCCACCGGTGGAGCGACCGCTGCGGGAGCGACCGGTGCTGGAGCGACCGGAACCGCATCGACCGGCATCGCGTCCGCAAGGGCAGCGTCGACGGCAGCCTTGCCTTTCTTTGCCGCAGGTTTGCGTGCCGCGCCGCGGCGTTCCTTCTTGGCCGGTGCCGGCTGCGCTTCTTCGGCATCTTGCGCCTGCGCGGCCGCCACTGCCAGCCCGGCATCCTCCGCCAGCGCCGGCCATGGCGCGCTGGCCGCGACCTCGTCGACGTCGAACGGCTCGGTCGGCGCTTCGGCCCGGGTGTCGGCCTGATCGTCGGCCTGCCCCGCTTCGTCCGGCGTCACCGGCACGAAGGGCGTCGCGGTGCGGTAGGAGCTCTTGCGCCGGGTGCCACGGCCACGGCCGCGGCCGTCATCCTGGTCTTCCTGCGGTTCCTGGACGTCCTGGATATCCTGGACATGCTCCAGCACTTCCGGCGCGTCCTGGGCGGCGGCATCGATTTCCTCGACGGCCACCGGCGCGGCCTGCTGCCCGCGTCCACCACGGCCACGGCCGCGGCCACGGCCTTCGCCGCGGCCCGCCTCACGTGGCTCCCGTGGCTCCCGTGGCTCGCGTGGCGCTGCCGGGGTGTCGTCGCCGGCCTCGCCCGCCAGCGGTGCGCTGCCAAGGTCGGCGCCTGGCTGCTCGGCAAGCGCCGACGCTGCGCCACTGCTGCGGTAGACATAGGTGCCGGATTTTTCGTCGCGGCCGAACTCGAACAGGCCGCGCGCCTGCGCTTCCTCGAGCAGGTTGCCGAAGGTACGGAAGCCGTAATACACCTCGGAGAACTCGGGACGGCGGCGCTTGAGGGTGTCCTTCAGCAGCGAGGCCCAGATCTTGCCGGTGTCGCCGCGTTCGGAAATGAGCGCATCGAAGGTCTCGGCGACCATTTCCAGTGCCTGGGTCTTGCGTGCTTCCAGGCCTTCGCGGCCACGGTCGTCGCCGGGACGCTTGCTGGCCTGCGGCGTGGACTTGCGCGCGTCCTGCACTTCCTTGCGTTTGGCCGCGGCGCGCGTGACTTCGCGTACCAGGTCGTCGTAGAAAATGAATTCGTCGCAGTTGGCCACCAGCAGGTCGGAGGTCGACTGCTTGACGCCAACGCCGATCACCTGCTTGGCGTTCTCGCGCAGCTTCGACACCAGCGGCGAAAAGTCGGAGTCGCCGCTGATGATGACGAAGGTGTTGACGTGCGATTTGGTGTAGCACAGGTCGAGTGCGTCGACCACGAGGCGAATGTCGGCAGAGTTCTTGCCCGACTGGCGCACGTGCGGGATTTCGATCAGTTCGAAGTTCGCTTCGTGCATCGTGGACTTGAACCCTTTGTAGCGGTCCCAGTCGCAATAGGCTTTCTTGACGACGATGCTGCCCTTGAGCAGGAGGCGCTCGAGCACGGGCTTGATATCGAATTTCTCGTAGTTCGCATCACGCACGCCGAGCGCGACGTTCTCGAAATCGCAGAACACGGCCATGCTGATGTTGTCGGAATTTGAAGCCATGGGTTGTTATTTTCTAGTGGTAGAGACAGATACTTGCGGATTATACGCACAAGTCGATTCCGGCCAGCGCAAGCGCAGGCTCATGCGGGCCTGGAGGCCCTCGCCCGCTACAGCCGCGCCATGGTGGCGGGATCGGCCTGGCCATCGAAAAACTGGTCGAGGCAGGTCTGGAACACGGCTTCGTCGGGCGCCACGTCGGCGAACAGCGTCATCGAGGAGTGGAATTTGCGGTCGTCCGGGCTGTCGAAGATCTCGCCGATATCGCGCTCGCGGTGCAGGGCGACCAGGCGCGCGCATTCGCGCAGGCGCGGCCCGAGCACCGGATGGGCAAGGTAGGCGGCGGCCTCGTCGCTGGAGCGGATCGCATAGCGGCGCGCCATCTCGCTCGATCCGAGTCCCTCGATTTGCGGGAACACGTACCACATCCAGTGACTGCGTTTGCGGCCGGTGCGCAATTCGCCCAGCACGGTGGAATACACGAGGTCCTGGGCGGCAACGAAGCGCTCGAGGTCGAATTCAGTGTCCATGGCAATCTCCCATTGCGACAATGCTACCCCTTTCACCCGGTTTGCTAAAGTGGCGCCACGATGAAACCAGAACACCTGCAACTGCTCCTGACCCGCGAGATGCCCTACGGTAAATACCAGGGGCGAAAAATCGCCGACCTGCCCGGCCACTACCTCGGCTGGTTCGCGCGCGAAGGTTTTCCACGCGGCGAACTGGGCGAGCTGCTGGCCCTGATGTACGAGCTCGACCACAACGACTTGCGCGGCCTGCTCGACCCGTTGCGGCGCGGCGCCAGACCGCCCGGGAGCTGAGCGGACCGCCACGGCCGCACGGCCGCGACCGATTTCTCTTATACTTGGCGGCTACAATCATCCGTCGCAAGACCACAGCATGTCCGATATCACCACGCCTGCCGCCCCTTTTGCCGCCGCTCCCCTGCTCGACTACGTCACCTCGTGCGCACTGCCCACGCCCTGGGCCCAGTTCACGCTGCACGCATTCGTCGAACATTCGACCGGCAAGGAGCACCTGGCAATGGCGCTGGGCGACATCGGCAGCGGCGAACCGGTGCTGGCGCGCGTGCATTCGGAATGCCTGACGGGCGACGTGCTGTTTTCGCAGCGCTGCGACTGCGGCGCCCAGCTCGAGGGCGCCCTGAAGCGCATTGCCGCCGAGGGCCGCGGCGTGCTGCTTTATCTGCGCCAGGAAGGCCGCGGGATCGGCCTGGTCAACAAGATCCGCGCCTACCGCCTGCAGGAAGCCGGCGCCGATACGGTCGAAGCGAATTTGCAGCTGGGCTTTCATGCCGACGCCCGCAACTACGAGCTGTGCCGTCCGATGCTCGAACAATTCGGCATCACCCAGGTCAAGCTGATGACCAACAACCCGCGCAAGATCGACGCCCTGGCGCGCCTGGGCATCGAAGTCGTCGAGCGCGTGCCGCTGCTGGTCAACCGCAACGTTTTCAACCAGGGCTACCTCGATACCAAGCAGGCCAAGCTCGGCCACATGATGACGCAGCCGGCCACCGTGGCTGAAGACGGCGCACTGTAAGGTACTGCAGACAAGTCAGTGTGCTGGCAAGATAGCGTCAATCCGACCGATCCCTGCCAACCCATGAAACGCATCGCCAGCCTGCTCCTGTTGTTCTGCCTGGGCGCCTCCGTGGGGGTTCCCCTGGCTGCGCCCCCGCCACTCAAGCCGCCCGTCCCCGCCGGCCCGCCGACGGTGGTGCCCCCCAACGCGCCTCCCGCCATCACGCCGCCCGCGCCCGGCCCCGGCGAAACCGATACCACCGCCGCCCTGCCCCCGCCTTCTTCGGCCGCTCAGGAACTGTATTCGGCCGCGCAGGCAGACCTGCTGCAGATCCGCATGCTGCTGCGGAACGGCCGCACCCAGTCGACCGTCGGCTCCGGCTTCCTGGTGGGCGAAAGCCGCCTGGTCGTCACCAACTACCACGTGGTGTCGCAGATGGCGCTCGACCCCGACGTGTATGTCGGCGAATACGTCGATACCGACGGCAGGCACGGTCCGGTCGAGCTGATGGCGGTCGACGTGCTGCACGACCTGGCGGTGCTGCGCGTAAACCGCAGCGGCACGGGCTTTTTCAAGGTGCCCGAGCAAGCGGTGCGGCTGACCCAGGGCCAGGACCTGTATTCGCTTGGCAACCCGCTGGATCTTGGCTTCGCCATTTCCGAAGGCGCCTACAACGGCATCGTCAGCCGCAGCTTCTACGACCAGCTGATGTTCAGCGGCCCGATCAACTCGGGCATGAGCGGCGGGCCGAGCGTGACCGCGGGCGGCACCGTGGCCGGCATCAACGTATCGAAACGGCGCGACGGCGAAGCGGTGAGCTTCCTGGTGCCGGTGAAATATGCCCAGGAACTGCTGCGCAAGGTGGCGGCGCAGGCGGCGCCGCCCAAGGATTTCAATCCGCTCATCGCCGAGCAATTGCTGGCGCATCAGCGGGCGATGGTCGGACGCCTGCTCGACACGCCGCTGTCGATCAAGAACATGGGGCCCTACCGGGTGCCGGTGCGCGAATCCGGCCAGCTTCGCTGCTGGGGCCGCTCGAACGTGAAGGCCGAGGCTTCCTTCAGCGCCGACTCGATGAGCTGCGCCACCGAGTCGGCGATCTACGTGTCGGACACCCAGCAGACCGGCAACGTGTCGATGACGCACCAGTACCTGCGCTCGGCGACCCTGCATCCGCTGCGCTTTGCGGCCCTGGCCAGCAGCCAGTTCGGGATCGACCGTCTCGGCAACACGCGCGATGCCCGCCTCACCGGACCGCTGTGCAGCGAACGCTTCGTGCACTCGAATACGCTGGCCCTGCGCGCCGTGACCTGCGTGCGCGCCTACCGCAAGTTCCCTGGCCTGTACAACTTCACCCTGCTCACGGCCAGCACCGACAACCCGCAGGCAAGCCTGCAGAGCCGGCTGGACGTGGCCGGGGTGTCCTACGAGAACGGCATGCGGGTCACGCGCGCCTTCCTCAACGCCCTCGGGCGCGGCGGGAAATTGTGACTGGCGGCCGATGAAAGGCCCGTGGTTCATCGAAACCCTGGCGCGCAACGGCGACGTCCTGCACCGTCACCGGGTCGACGCGCTGCCGATCCGCATCGGGCGCGGCTACGACAACGACTACATCCTCGACGACGCCTACGCCGCCCCGCGCCACGCCCAGGTCGAGGCCGGGCCGGACGGCGAACTGGTGCTGGCCGACCTCGGCACCCGCAACGGCATGGTCTACGCCGGGCGGCGCAAGGAGCGCCTGGTGCTGGACGGGAATACGGTCGTGCGGCTGGGCCACACGACGCTGCGCGTGCGCGCCGCCGATTTTCCGGTGCCGCAGGAATTGCCGGACCGCACCATGCACAGCTGGGAAGGCGAGTTTCCGGGGCTGGCGGGCGCCACGCTGACGGCCATCGTCGCGCTGTTTACGATGTGGCTGGCCGACACCCAGGCTTTTCGGCCGTTTCGCTACCTGCTGGCGCTGGCCTACGGCCTCGGCGCCGGGCTGGTCTGGAGTGGCCTGTGGGCGTTTGGCAACCGCCTGTTCGGGCGCCACGCGCGCCTCGGGCGGCACTTGTTCATTTTCGGCTGCGGTATCGCGGCCTTGATGCTGTTCCGGCTGGTGTCGAGCGCGGTGGGCTACGCCTGGTCGATCGAGGTATTCACGCGCTACGGCTCGCACGTGGCGATTCTGCTGGTGGCGGGGATGGTCTACTTCCACCTGACGACGGTGAAACCCGAGCCGCGCAGGCAGTTCGCCATCATGTGCGCGGCGCTGGCGGTGCTCGGGTCGGGATTGGTCCTCATCAGCAATGAGCAGCGCAATGGCCGCCTTGCCGACGAGTTGTACATGTCGGTACTGCTGCCCCCGGACATGCGCGCCACGCCGGACAGCAGCGTGGACGAATTCATGGAAGACGTCGCGGCGATGAAGGAAAAACTCGACCGCGAGCGGCTGGAGAAAGAGTAAAACCCGGCGCAGGAACAGGTGCCTGCGCCGGGCGCTTCAGGCAGGCATCAGGTGCACCTGATGCCTGCCTTGCTCCCTCAGGTTTGCGCGCCCTTGGAACTGCCGCTCTCGCTGCGTCCGGAGGTGCCGGTTTGCGCCTGCCCGCCGCTGCTGCCCTGGGCGGGGCTGGCGCTTTGCATGGTGGCGCTGCCTGCGCCATTGCCCTGCCTGGACTGCCCATTGCCGGCATGGCTGCCGCCGGCAAACGGGTCGGTGAAGCGCTGGATGGTTTCCTGCTGCTTGCGCATGCCGCGCTCGGTTTCTTCGGACGCGGTGCGTGCCACTTCATCGGCCAGCTGGCGCGCGGTGCGGGTGGTGTTCTGGACGTGCTGCTCGGTCACGCGGGTGAATTCGACCTGGGCGTCGGCGGCCAGGCGCGAGATGTGCTGCTGGTAGGCGCGCAGTTTTTCAGCGGCAGGCTGGGCCCGCGATGCGGCCGCGCTCAGCACTTCGGTCTGGCGGTCGGCGGTAATCATTTGCTGGCTCGCCAGCGCCGTTTCTTCGAGCATGGTCTGCATCAGCTTGATGTTCAGATCGCACATCTGCTGGAAAGACTGGAATAGCGACTTGGACATGTCGTTCATGAAGGCGGTCTGCGCATCCATATGGGTGCGCACTGCTGGGGTAACCGATTGGGAAAATGGATACATGCGTTGCCTCGCTCATGGGTAATGGTTATAAGGATGACATCTTTAGGATTGAGTCTGCTCGCCGCGGCACGGTCGTGTGCGCATTCGGGAGCCCGCGGGGAAAGCCTTGTTTCCCGTTCGATGGGAAGGCCGCTTTCCGCGCGAAGCCTCAAGGCTAAGGCAGCAGGTACTGGCAGGTTTGCGCTAGATCAAACGAATGCGGCCCAGCGGAGCGATGGCCAGTGGCCTTGCATACATGCATTCCAGATAGCAATTTGCAACGAAAAACGCGGGCGGCCCTAGCCGGCGCGGCGCTCCATCCAGACGGCGAAGCTGTCGACGAAGCTCTGCAGGAAGCCGCGCAGCGACTCGTCGGCCAGGGTCGCGCCCTCGAACTTCGCGGCGATACCGCCGAGATAGGCTTCCGGCCCCGGCATGGCCGGCATGTTCAGGAAAGGCAGCATCTGGCGCAGGTGGTGGTTGGCGCCGAAGCCGCCCAGCGCGCCCGGCGACTGGCTGACGATGGCGCAAGGCTTGCCGCTCCAGGCGGCCTTGCCATATGGCCGCGAGCCGACGTCGATCGCGTTCTTCAGCGCACCCGGCACCGAGCGGTTGTATTCCGGCGTGACGAACAGGATGCCGTCGGCCGCGCGGATGCGCTCGCGGAAGGCGGTGTAGGCCGGCGGCGGCGAAGCGGCATCGATGTCCTCGTTGTACATTTGCAACTCGCCGATCTCGACGATCTCCATCTCCAGCTTGCCGGGCGCCATGTCCTTCATGGCCAGCGCCAGCTTGCGGCTGAACGATTCCCGGCGCAGGCTGCCCACCACGATTGCGATTTTTTTGCTTGCCATTCGGTTTCCCTCTTTCAAAGAATAAACATCGATCTTACCCAGGCCTCAGATCCGGCCGCGCCGGAATGCCGCCAGGAATTTACGGGCCTGGGCGGCGCTCAGCAACTGCACCGGGTCGCCATGCCAGGCAAACAGGAAAGGCTGGCCGCCCAGGCGGTCGGTCAGCTTGGCGTTGAGCAGGAAACGGGTGCCGGGCGGGTACTGCTCCGGGTCGGACAGCGCGCGTGCGCACTGCACGCGCATCGAGGGCGCAAACGCCTGTCCCGGCATCGGATGGATCAGCAGCCTGCCCGTGCGCGGGTCGCGCACCGAATGCACGGCCACTTCGCGGTAAGCCCAGGTATCGCGCGCCATGCTCAAGCCTTGGCAGGCGTGGCCGGCCGCACCACCGGCGCTTCGCGAATCGGCAGATTGATGGCGGCGGCGGCCAGCGCCAGCGCGATGTCGGCGTACCACATCCAGCTGTAGTCGCCGAAGCGCACGAAGGACAAGCCGCCCAGCCAGGCGCCGAAGAAGCCGCCGATCTGGTGCGACAGCAGGGTCAGGCCGAACAGGGTCGCCAGGTAGCGCGTGCCGAACAGCTTGCCGACCAGGCCGGCCGTGGGTGGCACCGTGGCCAGCCAGGTAAAGCCGAGCGCGGCGGCGAACACATAGAAGGTGGCGGCCGTTTTCGGCGCCAGAAGGTAGAGGGCGATGATGACGGCGCGGCTGGCGTACATCAGCGCCAGCAGGTTCTTCATGCGGTAGCGCGTGGACAGGGCGCCGGCGGCCAGGCTGCCGCCGATGTTGAACAGGCCGATCAGGCCGAGCGCGGTGCCGGCCACGCCGACCGGCAGGCCGCACAGCGCCACCTCGCCGGGCAGATGGGTGACGAGAAAGGCGATGTGGAAGCCGCAGGTGAAAAAGCCCGCGTGCAGGAACAGGTAGCTGCGGTCGCGCAGCGCCACCCGCAGCTGGGCCGTCAGGCTGATGCCAAGGATGGGCGCCACGCCGGCGGCGGCAACGCTGGCGGCAGGCGCTTTTTTTCCCTTCATCAGCCAGGCCAGCGGAATGGTCAGCAAGGTGGTGGCCGCCATCGTGAACATGGCGATGATCCAGCCGGGACCGGCGATCAGAAACTGCATCAGCGGCGAAAACACGAACTGGCCGAAGGAGCCGCCGGCGTTGATGAAGCCGGAAGCAAACGGGCGCCGGGCCGCGGGCAGGCGCTGGGCGGTGGCGCCGATCAGGATCGAAAAGCTGCCGGCGCCCGCGCCCGCGGCCGAGAGCACGCCCATGGTCAGCAAGAGGCCCCATTCCGACTCGACGAAGGGCGTCGCCGCCAGGCCCCCGGCCAGCAGCAGCGCGCCGATCACGATCACCCGCGCCGGGCCGTATTTGTCGGCAATGGCGCCGAAAATCGGCTGCGAGGCGCCCCACATGAACTGGCCGACGGCCAGCGCGAAGCTGATCGAGGCGATGCCCAGGCCGGTGGCGGTGTTCAGCGGCGAGAGGAACAGGCCGGTCGTCAGGCGCGCACCCATCGTGATCATCAGGATCGCACTGGCGGCCAGGATCAGGATCCATTCGGCGCGCGGCGACATGTCGGGGTGGGTGCTCATCGTCGATCCGGTGATGCCGCGCACGGCGCGGCGGGGGTTACGCCGCCCTGATCAACATGGCCACGGCTTGCGCCTCCATGCCCTCTTCCCGACCCAGGTAGCCGAGCTTTTCATTGGTCTTGGCCTTGACGTTGACCTGCTGCGGCGACAGGCCCAGGTCTTCGGCGATGCGCGAGACCATGTGCGGGATATGCGGCGCCATTTTCGGCTGCTGGGCGATGATGGTGGCGTCGACGTTGCCGATGGTGTAGCCGGTGGCGAGCACGCGGCTGGCCACTTCGCGCAGCAGGGTGCGCGAATCGGCGCCGGCGAACATCGGGTCGGTGTCGGGGAAATGCTTGCCGATGTCGCCCAGGGCGGCGGCGCCCAGCAGCGCGTCGATGATCGCGTGCAGCAGGACGTCGGCGTCGGAGTGCCCGAACAGGCCCAGGCGGTGCGGAATGGTCACGCCGCCGACGATGAGCTTGCGGCCCTCGATCAGGCGGTGGCAGTCATAGCCGGTGCCGATGCGAAATGGCGGGGTCGGGTTATAGGATGCGAGTGCCATAGTTCTGCGGATTCGAGTTCTTATAAAAATTCGGGCTGGGCCGTGGCCAGGTACATTTCGGCCAGGCGCACGTCGCCCGGCAGCGTGACCTTCATGTTGCGCGGATGGCCTTCGACCAGTTTCGGCGACAGGCCAAGCGCTTCGACGGCGCTGGCGTCGTCAGTGATCTGGCGGGGGTCGCGCGCCGACTCGCTGGCCGCCGCGAGCGCGTCGCGCAGCAGGCGGTAGCGGAACATCTGCGGCGTCTGCGCCAGCCACAGGCCTTCGCGCGAGACGGTCCCGACTTTGCCGGCAATGCTGCGCTTGACGGTATCGACCACCGGCAGCGCCAGCAGGCCGCCGACCGGATGTTCGCCGGTGCTGGTGATGAGTTTTTCGATGAGCGTGTCGTCCAGGCCCGGGCGGGCCGCGTCATGGACCAGCACCCAGTCGTTCTCGCGCAGCGTGCCGGCCAGCGCGGCAAGACCATTGCGCACCGATTCCATCCGTGTTGCACCGCCACAGCGCAGCACCGTCACGCCATGGCTGGGCACGACGCCGTCGATGAAGGGATCGTCGGCGCTGACCACCACATAGGTGTGCGCAATCAGTTCGCTGAACAGGAAGGCGTCGATGGCATGGCGCAGCATCGGCTTGCCGCTGATTTTCAGGTATTGCTTCGGTCCGCTCGCAGCCATGCGCGCGCCGACGCCGGCCGCGGGAATAAGGGCGAAATAACGAGGTGCTTGCGAATTCATGTGTCTTTTTTACTTTTTTGCCGGTCTGATAAGAGACTGTACCTCACCTGCGCAAATTTTGCCAAGGCGCGCGTATTCTTGCGGCGTATCGATGGCCGCCTGCAAAGGCTCGACTTTCGCCATTTCGCGCTTGATGAAGGGCATCCAGCTGCTGTTGATTTCGCGCTGCAACATATCGCGCGCCTGGCCGCGTGGCGCGTACAGCGGCTTGCCCTCGAAGCGGCGCGCCAGCGCCTCGCTGACGATCTTCTCGGCGCGCGGCAGGAAGTCGAGGTAGATGTCGCGGTGGCGCAGCTCATGCGCGAGGATGGCGCGGTAGGAACAGGTTCCGGGGGCGAACTCGCGCCCGACATAGACGATGATCGGCAGGTAGTGGAGTTTGACTTCGAGGCGAGGCGCCACGCATTCGTAGCCGGTGCTTGCATCGGTCAGCATCCGGCCCTGGATGCCGATCGCCACGCGCGACTCGGTGCGGGTCAGGCCCAGGACATAGCTGCCGCGCGCGCGGTCGCCCTTCATGGCGGACAGGCCGTGGAAGGAATAGCGGTTATCGACGCGGTAGCCATCCTGCTGCGAGGTCATCACCGAGACGCTCTTGCCGATGGTGTCTTCGCAGCGCGCCTGGAACGCGGTGCGCGCGCTGGCCGGCGCCAGGGCGGACAACAACAGCAGCGCGAACAGGACCTTCATGCCTCAGGCGGGCGTCCAGGTCCCGCTGACGATCTTCTCCAGCCAGAAAGCGCCGATGATGGTTTTCACGTCGGTGATCTCGCCGCGCCTGACCATCTCCAGCAGTTCGGGGACGGTGGTGGTGAAGGTCTCGAGGAATTCGCCGACGTCGAGCTTGGGCGTGCCGGGGCTCAAGCCGCGCGCAACAAAAATCTCCAGGTGCTCGTCGGAATAGGCAATCGCATTATGGATGGTGCAGACGTATTGCCATTCACCGCCCGTGTACCCGGTTTCCTCTTCCAGCTCGCGCTTGGCGCAGGCCAGGTGCTCTTCGCCCGGATCGATCTTCCCGGCCGGGAACTCGATGAAGACGCGGTCGTTCGGATAACGGAACTGGCGCTCGAGCAGCACGCGGCCATCGTCCAGCAGCGGCAGGATCACGACCGCGCCGGGATGGCGGATGTATTCACGGTGGGTGATGCTGCCGTCGGGCAGTTGAATGCGGTCGCGCGAGACTTTGAGGAACTTGCCGTCGTAAGCGACCCCGCCGTCGAGGCGGGTTTCCTTCAGGTGCGAATCCATTGGACTCCTGTGTAGAGCGTTGATCGGAACAATCAGCGGCGCTTGCGCAGGGTGCTCCAAACAAATCCTGGGAAGGCCAGTACGAGGAACAGGCAGCCGCTGATCGCAAAGAACTCCCAGCGCTGGGCAAACACGTTGCCGATGCGCGATTCCAGCAGCCAGGCTAGTGCGCCGACGAGGAAGTATAAAACAATGAGCTCGAGCAGGCGCAGGGCGAGCGGTTTCGTGCGCCCTGCTCCGCTTTGCGGCGGCTTCAAGGAGATCAAGCCGAACACGCGCTCGCTGGCAAACGGCAGGTTGGCCGCCACCAGCGCGACGGCGATCACCAGCCAGGATGCCAGCGAAGCGTCCATCAGCCGCGCAGCGTCAGTTCGATCGCCTGCAGGCAGGTGGCCAGCAGCGCGCCCGGGATGAGGCCCAACACGACCACGGCCACGCCGTTGAGCGACAGGGCAACGCGCATGTCGGTCGGCGTGACGATCGGGCTGGTGTCGACGGCGTCGTCGAACCACATCGTCTTGACCACGCGCAGGTAGTAGAAGGCGCCGATCAGCGAGAACATGACGGCGACCACGGCCAGCCAGACGGCGCCGGTATTCGCAACGGCCTGCAGGACGGCCCACTTGGCCATGAAGCCCATCATCGGCGGCACGCCGGCCAGCGAGAACATCAGGGCGGTCATGACGAGCGCGAACCACGGGCTGCGGCGGCCCAGGCCCTTGAAGTCGGCGATCTGCTCGGCCTCGAAGCCCGAACGCGCCAGCATCATGATCATGCCGAAGCTGCCCAGCGTGGTCAGCACATAGGTGATCGACGAGTACATGGCGGCGCTGTATGCAGCAGGCATATTGCTCGTGTCCTCACCTACCACGCCGGCCATCATGCCCAGCAGTACGAAGCCCATTTGCGCGATGGTCGAATAGGCCAGCATGCGCTTGAGGTTGGTCTGGGCGATGGCGGTCAGGTTACCGATCGCCAGCGACAGCACGGCCAGCACCAGCAGCATCTGCTGCCAGTCGTAGGCCATGGTCGGCAGCGCTTCGACCAGCAGGCGCATCACCATGGCGAACGCGGCCAGCTTCGGCGCCCCGCCCAGCAGCAGCGTCACGGCCGTCGGCGACCCCTGGTAGACGTCCGGCGCCCACATGTGGAAGGGAACCGCGCCCAGCTTGAATGCCATGCCGGCCACCAGGAAGACCAGGCCGAAGACGAGGATCATCTGGTCGGAACCGGTGGCGCGGGCGGCGATGTCGGTGAAGTTCAGGGAGCCGGTGGCGCCGTAGATCATCGAGATACCGTAGAGCATGAAGCCCGAGGCCAGCGAACCGAGGATGAAGTATTTCATCGCCGCTTCGGTGGAGGTGGCGTGGTCGCGGCGCAGCGCCACCAGGGCGTACAGCGACAGCGACATCAATTCCAGGCCGAGGTACATCGACAGCGTGCTGTTCGAGGAAATCATGATCATCTGGCCGAGCGTGGCCAGCAAGGCGATCACGTAGAACTCGCCGCCGAGGTTACCGGACAGCATGCCGCGCTCGGTGACGTACTGGCGCGAATACACCAGCGTCAGGCCGACGGCGGCGTAGGTGAACAGCTTGAGCAGATTGCCCATCGGGTCGGACACGTACATGCCGTTGAAGGTGTAGACGGTCGCGCCCGAGTTGAAATCGCCCATGGTGAGCACTGCGCAGCCGACCAGGGTCAGCAGCGACAGGTAGTAGGTCACGTTACGGCGTGAGCCTTTCAGGTACAGGTCGATCAGCAGGATCGCGGAAGCGGCGATCAGCATGAAGATTTCGGCGTACACCGGCACCAGGTTGGTGTCGACAGCCGGTAGCAAAGTGTTGTTCATGGCGTCTATTTCAATTATTGGGGCAGCGGTGGCAGCTTGCTGACGGACACATGCTGCAGCAGGTCGGCCACCGAAGTCTGCAGGGTCTCGGCGAACGGCGCCGGGTACAGGCCCATGTACAGGGTGGCGATTGCCAGCACGGCCAGGATCGCGAATTCGCGGCGGTTCAGGTCGACCAGTTCGGCCACGTTCTTGTTTCCGACCGGTCCGAAGATCACGCGCTTGACCATCCACAGCGAATAGGCCGCGCCCAGGATCAGTGCGGTGGCGGCGAGCATGCCGGTCCAGAAGTTGAACTGCACGGCGCCCAGGATGACCATGAATTCGCCGATGAAGCCCGAGGTGGCAGGCAGGCCGGCATTCGCCATCGAGAACAGCACGACAAAAGCGGCGAACTTCGGCATCGTGTTGACGACCCCGCCGTAGTCGGCGATTTCACGCGAGTGGACGCGGTCGTAGAGCACGCCGATGCAGAGGAACATCGCGCCCGACACGAAGCCGTGCGAGATCGACTGCATGATACCGCCCTGCACGCCCATGTCGTTGAAGATGAAGAAGCCGAGCGTCACGAAGCCCATGTGGGCGATCGACGAGTAAGCCACCAGTTTCTTCATGTCCTTCTGTACCAGGGCGACGAGACCGATATAGATCACGGCGATCAGGGACAGCACGATGACGACCGGCGCCAGGTAGTGCGCGGCGTCCGGGGTGATCGGCAGCGAGAAACGCAGGAAGCCGTAGGCGCCGAGTTTCAGCATGATCGCGGCCAGCACGACCGAGCCGCCGGTCGGCGCTTCGACGTGGGCGTCGGGCAGCCAGGTGTGCACCGGCCACATCGGCACTTTCACGGCGAAGGCCATGAAGAAGGCGATGAAGATCAGGATCTGCTCGCGCAGGTCGAGCGGCTGGACGTGCCATTTCTGGATGTCGAAGGTGCCCGAGACGTTGTACAGGTAGATGATCGCGATCAGCGTCAGCAGCGAGCCGAAGAACGTGTACAGGAAGAACTTGAATGCCGCGTACACGCGGTTCGGGCCGCCGAACACGCCGATGATGATGAACATCGGGATCAGCGTCGCTTCGAAGAAGAAGTAGAACAGCACGCCGTCGAGCGCCGCGAACACGCCGATCATCAGGCCCGACAGGATCAGGAAGGACCCCATGTACTGCGCCACGCGGTCCTGGATGACTTCCCAGGCCGCCGCGACGACGATGATCGTAATGAAGGCGGTCAGCGGGATGAACCACAGCGACAGGCCATCGACACCGAGACGGTAGAAGATGTTGAAGCGGTCGATCCACGGCGCCACTTCATAGAACTGCATGCCGTGGGCGGCGTTGTCGAAGTTCATGATCAGCGGGATCGTCGGCAGGAAGCTGACGATGGCGCCGATCAGCGCGCCGAAGCGCACGACACCGGCGTTCTTGTCACGCCCCGCGGCGAGCACCAGTACGCCGAACAGGATCGGGAGCCAGATCGCCAGGCTCAGGTAGGGAGGAAATGTAGAGATCGTGGACTGCATCATTTGTCTTTTTCTTTGCCTGTGATTAGCGCCAGAACGGGAAGAAGTACAGCAGGGTCGCCATGACGCCCACGATCATCACGAACGCGTAGTGATAGATGTACCCGGTCTGGAAGGTACGGGTGATGGTCGAGAACCAGCCGATCATCTTCGCGCTGCCGTTGACCAAGAGGCCATCGATCAGCATGCGGTCGCCCGCCTTCCACAGCCCGTTGCCGACGCCGCGTGCGCCGCCGGCGAACACTGCCTGGTTGAACGCATCCATGTAGTACTTGTTGTCCAGCAGCGTGTGCAGGAACTTGAACTTGTTGTAGAACCAGGCCGGGACGCGCGGATTGACCATGTAGCAGTAGTAAGCCGCAACCACGCCGGCCAGCGCCAGCCAGAACGGCGCCGTCTCCAGGCCGTGGATCGCCATGGCGCCGGCGCCGTGGAATTCTTCGCTCAGGGTGCGCATCGCGGTGTGGTTCTCGCCGACGAAGATCACGTCCTTGAAGAAGTCGCCGTGCAGCATCGGGCCGATCGCCAGGTAACCGATGATGACCGACGGGATCGCCAACAGCACCAGCGGCAGGGTCACCACCCATGGCGACTCGTGCGGCTTCTGGCCCGGGGCCAGGCCGTGGTGGCCGTGGTCTTCCTCGTGGTGCGCGTCGGACTCGTGCAGGGCCAGCGGATCGCCATGGCCCGCATCGTGTCCATGAGCAGCTTTGTGGTCGTGCGCATGGTCGTCATGCGCATGCGCCTTGCCGAAGCGCTCTTCTCCATGGAAGACCATGAAGTACATGCGGAACGAGTAGAAGGCGGTCACGAACACACCGGCCAGCACGGCGAAGTTGGCAAAGCCGGCGCCCGGGATGTTCGAGGCGTGCACCGCTTCGATGATCGAGTCCTTCGAGTAGAAGCCCGAGAAGAACGGGGTGCCGATCAGGGCCAGCGAACCGAGCAGCGAGGTGATCCAGGTGATCGGCATGTACTTGCGCAGGCCGCCCATGTTGCGCATGTCCTGGTCGTGGTGCATGCCGATGATGACCGAACCGGCGCCGAGGAACAGCAGGGCCTTGAAGAAGGCGTGGGTCATCAGGTGGAACACGGCCACCGAATAGGCCGAGGCGCCCAGCGCGACCGTCATGTAGCCCAGCTGCGACAGGGTCGAGTAGGCGACGACGCGCTTGATGTCGTTCTGGATGATGCCCAGGAAACCCATGAACAGCGCGGTGATCGAACCGATCACGATGACGAACGACAGCGCGCCGTCCGACAGCTCGAACAGCGGCGACATGCGCGCCACCATGAAGATGCCGGCGGTGACCATCGTCGCGGCGTGGATCAGTGCCGAGATCGGGGTCGGGCCTTCCATCGAGTCAGGCAGCCAGACGTGCAGCGGGAACTGGGCCGACTTGCCCATCGCGCCGATGAACAGGCAGATGCAGGCCGCGGTCAGCAGCGGCCAGCCGATGCCGGCCACCGTCATGCCGGCCAGCTTGTCGGCCTGGGCGAAGGTTTCGCCGTAGTGCATCGTGCCGGAAGCGGCCAGCAGCAGGCCGATACCGAGGATGAAGCCGAAGTCGCCGACGCGGTTGACCAGGAAGGCCTTCATGTTGGCGAAGATCGCGGTCGGACGGGTGTACCAGAAACCGATCAGGAGGTAGGAAACCAGGCCCACCGCTTCCCAGCCGAAGAACAGCTGCAGGAAGTTGTTCGACATGACCAGCATCAGCATCGCGAACGTGAACAGCGAGATGTACGAGAAGAAGCGGTTATAGCCTTCGTCCTCGGCCATGTAGCCGATCGTGTAGATGTGGACCATCAGCGAGACCGAGGTGACGACGCACATCATCATCGCCGACAGAGTGTCGATCTGGAAGCCGACCGCGAGCTTCACGGTGCCGACCTGCATCCAGGTGTAGATGTCTTCGTTGAAGCGCGCGCCGTCGAGCACGGCCAGCAGGGTCATGACCGAGATGACCAGTGCGATCGCGACGCCGAGGATGGTTGCCGTGTGGGAGACCTTGCGGCCGACCACGTTACCCAGGAACTTGGTTCCGAGCAGGCCGGCGATTGCCGAACCTGCCAGCGGCGCCAGCGGCACCGCAAGTAAGAGTGAGGAAGAGAGTTGCCCCGCCATGTTGAACCTTAATCGTTATTGTTAATCAACCGAGACCGGTCAGCCCTTGAGGCTGTCGAGGTCTTCCACATTGATCGTGTCCAGGTTGCGGAACAGGACCACCAGGATCGCCAGGCCGATTGCCGATTCGGCAGCCGCGACGGTCAGGATGAAGAACACGAAGATCTGCCCTGCCGCGTCGCCCAGGTAATGCGAGAAGGCGATGAAGTTCAGGTTCACGGCCAGCAGCATCAGCTCGATGGCCATCAGCAGGATGATGATGTTCTTCCGGTTCAGGAAAATACCGATGACCGAGATCGCGAACAGGATCGCGCCCAGGATCAGGTAGTGTGCGAGCGATAAGGTCATGGGTTCTCCTTGTTGGGCACCGGGGTGGCTACCTCGGCCGCGGCTGCAGTGGCCGCTGCGGCAGCGGCAACCGACGCATCGTCGAGGGCGCGCTGGTTGACGCTGTCCATCTTGACGATGCGCAGGCGGTCGTTGCGCTTGACGCGCACGGCCGCTGCCGGGTCGATCGCCTTGCTGTCGGTGCGGCGGCGCAGGGTCAGCGCGACGGCGGCGATGATGGCGACCAGCAGGATCACGGCGGCGATTTCGAAGCCGTAGATGTACTGGGTGTAGATCAGGCGTCCGAGTTCGCGGGTGCCGCCGATGTTCAGCGCGGCCGCTTCCGCGGTCTGGGCGAAGCCGCTGTAGCTGTTGTAGAGCACCAGCGCCATTTCGATGACGATCACGACGCCAATCAGCAGGGCCATCGGCAGGTAGCCCCAGAAGCCTTCGCGCATGCGGTCGACATTAATGTCGAGCATCATGACGACGAACAGGAACAGCACCATCACGGCGCCGACATACACCAGCACCAGCACGATGGCGAGGAATTCGGCCTTCAGCAGCAGCCAGATACCGGCCGCGTTGAAGAAGGCGAGCACGAGGAACAGTGCGGCGTGCACCGGGTTCTTCGCAGTGATGACGCGCAACGCGGACAGCACCATGACGGCCGCGAAGACGTAGAACAAACCAGTTGTGAATTGCATGACTGACGGGACCTTTTCTTATGAGCGCTTATTGACGACGCATTAGCGATACTTCGCGTCAGCCGCACGGGCGGCGGCGATGTCGGCTTCGTAGCGGTCGCCCACGGCCAGCAGCATCTCTTTGGTGTAGTAGAGATCGCCGCGCTTTTCGCCGTGGTATTCCAGCACATGGGTCTCGACGATCGAGTCGACCGGGCAGGACTCTTCGCAGAAACCGCAGAAGATGCACTTGGTCAGATCGATGTCGTAGCGCGTGGTGCGGCGGGTGCCGTCCTCGCGCTGCGCCGATTCGATCGTGATCGCCATCGCCGGGCAGACTGCCTCGCACAGCTTGCAGGCGATGCAGCGCTCTTCCCCGTTCGGGTAGCGGCGCAGCGCGTGCAGGCCGCGGAAGCGGTTCGACATCGGGGTCTTCTCTTCCGGGTACTGCACGGTGATCTTGCGCGACAAGGCATAGCGGCCCGTCAGGGCCAGGCCCTTGAACAGTTCGGTCAGCATCAGGCTGCCGAGGATTTCTTTAATGCGGTTCATGAATGCAATTCCTTACTTCCAGATATTCCAGGACGTCTGCATGACGCCGGCGACCAGCACCAGCCAGACCAGCGTGATTGGAATGAAGACTTTCCAGCCGAGGCGCATGATCTGGTCATAGCGGTAACGCGGGAAGGTGCCGCGGACCCAGATCATCAGGGACACCAGCAGGAACATCTTCAGGAACAGCCAGAAGAAGCCGCCGAAGGCGCCGCCGAACTCCAGGATCGCGAACGGTGCGTGCCAGCCGCCGAGGAACATGATCGATGCCAGGGTCGCGATCAGGATCATGTTGGCGTATTCGGCCAGCATGAACATCGCGTAGGACATGCCCGAGTACTCGACCATGTGGCCGGCGACGATTTCCGACTCGCCTTCCACCACGTCGAATGGGTGGCGGTTGCACTCGGCAAGACCCGAGATGAAATAGATGGCGAACAGCGGCAGCAGCGGCAGCCAGTTCCACGAGAACATGTTCAGCCCGTTACTTGCAGCCATGCCGATGGCCTGGCCGGCGACGATGTCCGAGAAGTTCAGGCTGCCCGAGACCATCAGCACCACGACCATCACGAAACCCATCGGGATTTCATAGGAAATCATCTGGGCCGAAGCGCGCATGGCGCCCATGAACGCGTATTTCGAGTTCGACGACCAGCCGGCGATGATGATGCCGTAGACCTCGATCGAGGTGATCGCCAGCAGCAGCAGCAAACCTGCGTTGACATTGGCCAGCGCCGCGCCTGGGCCGAAAGGCACGACCGACCAGGCGGCCAGCGCCGGCATGATCGTCATGATCGGGCCCAGCACGAACAGCTTGGTGGTGGCCTTGGTCGGGATCACGATTTCCTTGAACAACAGCTTCAAGGCATCGGCGATCGGCTGCAGCAGGCCCAGGGGACCGACGCGGTTCGGGCCGACACGGATCTGGATCCAGCCGATGAGCTTGCGTTCCCACAGGGTAGCGTAGGCGACCAGGCCCATCAGCGGCAGCAGGACGCACAGGATCTTGATCACAGTCCAGACCAACGGCCAGACCGGTGCGATCGGGCTGGCGGCGCCGAACTCGTAGAAACTATCGATATAACCGGGCGTTGCCATTACTTGCCCTCCCCTGCTTTTTCAATATTGATCGAGCCGAACATCGCGCCCAGCGTTGCCGTTGCCGGGTGACCGGCGGCCACGCGCACGACGTTCGCCGGCAGGCGCGCGTCGATCTCGGCGACCAGCAGTGCGCTGCCCGTGCCTTGCGTGACGCGTACGACGTCGCCCGCGGCCACGCCCAGGCGCTCGGCCAGGGCTTTCGGCAGGCGCGCCAGCGGCTGCTGGCCGTCGGCCGTGCGCAGCAGCGGTTCGGAACGGCGCGCGATGGCGTCGGTGAAATAGATCGGCACGTCGGCAATGCGCTGCAGCGCGCCCTGCTCTTGAGCGCGGTTCGCCGCCTGAGGAGCCAGCTTCGCCACGTTGTTCAGCTTGCCCGAGTGATCGGTGACGCCTTTACCCAGCGCTTCGTCGCGAATCGCTTCGGCGGTATCGAATTCAAAACCTTGCAGGCCGAGCAGATTGCCCAGCACGCGCAGCACTTTCCAGGCCGGACGGGTCTCGCCCAGCGGCTTCACGGTGCCGTTGAAGCTTTGCGCGCGGCCTTCGCAATTGACAAAGGTACCGGCGGTTTCGGTGAACGGCGAGATCGGCAGCAGCACGTCGGCATACTCGAAGCCATGCTTGAACGGCGACATGGCAACCACCATTTCCGCGCCGTGCAATGCGGCCATGGCCTGCTGCGGGTTGGCGCAATCGAGCTCCGGCTCCGCGTTCAACAGCACGAAGGCTTTCTTCGGTGTGGCGAACAAGTCGGTGTTGCTGGTCGCACCGACCAGGTAACCGCCGACGGTGTTGGCCGCTTCCACGAAGGAGCCGAGTTTGGCGCCGATCGCATCGGCGATCCATTGCGCGGCCGCGTGGATCTGCGAGGCTTGCGGGTGGTGGGCGGCGGCGTTACCGAGCAGTACGGCGCCCGGCATGTCGGCGCCGGTGGCAACAAGTGAAGCGGCGATCGCCTTGGCGGCGTCGCCGGCCTGCACGTTCTCGAAGCCGCTCGGGGCCGCGATTTCTTTGGCGGCAGCCACGGCCGACACGATTTCCGACAAGGCGGCGAGCCAGTCGTTCGGCGCGGCGATCATCTTGCCGGCAAACGGCATCAGGTTGTCTTCATCAGAGGCGTGCAGGATCGACAGCTTGGCGCCGCTCTTGGTCGCCTGGCGCAGGCGGGTGGCCGCCAGCGGGTGGTCCTTGCGCAGGAAGGAGCCGATGATGAAGGCGCGCTTCAGGTTCGACAGTTCGGCGATCGGCATGCCCAGCCATGGCGTCACGCTGCCGTCCAGGGCGAAATCGCTCTGGCGCAGGCGGAAGTCGATGGCGTTCACGCCGAAGCCGCGCATCGCCTTGTTCAGCAGGTGCAGCTCTTCGACCGTGGAATGCGCGGTGGCAACGGCGGCGATGCTGTCGGCGCCATGCTCATGGCGGATGTTGCGCAGGCCATGGGCGACGTATTCCAGCGCCGTCTGCCAGTCGGTTTCCTGCCACTGCCCGCCCTGCTTGATCATCGGGTTGATCAGGCGGTCGGCGTTGTCCAGGGCTTCGTACGAGAAGCGGTCCTTGTCCGATAGCCAGCATTCGTTGATGGCTTCGTTCTCGAGCGGCAGCACGCGCATGACTTTGCCGCCCTTGACCTGGACGATCAGGTTGGTGCCGAGCGAATCGTGCGGCGAGATCGACTTGCGGCGCTGCAGTTCCCAGGTACGGGCGCTGTAGCGGAAAGGCTTCGACGTCAAGGCGCCCACCGGGCACAGGTCGATCATGTTGCCCGACACTTCCGAGTCGACGGTCTTGCCGACGAAAGTCGTGATTTCCGAGTGTTCGCCGCGGCCAACCATGCCGAATTCCATCACGCCGGCTACTTCCTGGCCGAAACGTACGCAGCGGGTGCACTGGATGCAGCGCGCCATCTCTTCCATCGAGATCAGCGGGCCGGCCTCTTTCGGGGCGACCACGCGCTTTTCTTCGTTGTAGCGCGAATTGCTCTTGCCGTAACCGACGGCCAGGTCTTGCAGCTGGCATTCGCCGCCCTGGTCGCAGATCGGGCAATCGAGCGGGTGGTTAATCAGCAGGAACTCCATCACCGACTTCTGCGCCTGCACGGCCTTGTCGCTGTGGGTGCGCACGATCATGCCCGGCGACACTGGCGTGGCGCAGGCAGGCATCGGCTTCGGCGCCTTTTCCACTTCGACCAGGCACATGCGGCAGTTCGCTGCGATCGACAATTTCTTGTGATAGCAGAAGTGCGGGATATAGGTCCCGAGTTTGTTTGCGGCGTCCATCACCATGGAACCTGGTGCGACTTCGACTTTTTTGCCGTCTAATTCAATTTCAACCATTTGATCGTTACCTGACCTGGCTTAAAGGTATGTGGGCACAGCGCATTGCTTGTGCTCGATGTGATGAATGAACTCGTCGCGGAAGTGCTTGATCATGGCTTCCACCGGCATCGCGGCGGCTTCGCCGAGTGCGCAGATGGTGCGGCCCTTGATGTTGAACGCAACGTTGTTCAGCAGCTCGATGTCTTCCGGACGGCCCTGGCCGTTTTCGATCCGGTGCACCATGCGGTACAGCCAGCCGGTGCCTTCGCGGCACGGCGTGCACTGGCCGCAGGATTCTTCGTAGTAGAAGTAGGACAGGCGCAGCAGCGACTTGACCATGCAGCGCGTCTCGTCCATGACGATCACGGCGCCGGAACCGAGCATCGATCCCGCTTTCGCGATCGAGTCGTAGTCCATGTCCGTTTGCATCATGATGTCGCCCGGGATCACCGGCGCCGACGAGCCGCCAGGAATCACGGCCTTGATCTTCTTGCCGCCGCGCATGCCACCGGCGAGTTCCAGCAGCTTCGCGAACGGCGTGCCCAGCGGGATCTCGTAGTTGCCCGGACGCTCGACGTCGCCCGAGATCGAAAAGATCTTGGTGCCGCCGTTGTTCGGCTTGCCGAGGGCCATGTAGTTCTCGGGACCGATGTTCAGCAGGAACGGCACTGCAGCGAAGGTCTCGGTGTTGTTGATCGTCGTTGGCTTGCCGTACAGGCCGAACGAGGCCGGGAACGGCGGCTTGAAGCGCGGCTGTCCCTTTTTACCTTCGAGCGACTCGAGCAAGGCGGTTTCTTCGCCGCAGATGTAGGCGCCATAACCGTGGGCCGCGTGCAGCTGGAAGGAAAACTCCGAGCCCATGATCTTGTCGCCCAGGAAGCCGGCGGCGCGCGCCTCTTCCAGCGCTTCTTCGAAACGCAGGTATTCCTGGAAGATCTCGCCGTGGATGTAGTTATAGCCGACGGTGATGCCCATCGCGAACGCGCCAATGGCCATGCCTTCGATCAGCGAATGCGGGTTGTAGCGAATGATGTCGCGGTCCTTGAAGGTACCCGGCTCGCCTTCGTCGGTGTTGCAGACGAGGTATTTCTGGCCAGGATACTGGCGCGGCATGAAGCTCCACTTCAGGCCGGTCGGGAAACCGGCGCCGCCGCGGCCGCGCAGGCCCGAGGCCTTCAGGTCGGCGATCACCTGTTCCTGGGTGATGCCGCCTTCCAGGATGCGCCGCAGGGCCGAATAGCCGCCGCGCTTGACGTAATCTTCAAGATGCCAGTTTTCGCCGTTCAGATCCTTCAGGATCAGCGGATTGATGTGACGGTCGTGCAGGCTGGTCATTGCTTGGCTTCCTTCAATTCTTCCACCAGGGCGTCGATCTTCTCGTTGCTCATGAACGAGCACATGCGGTGGTTATTCACCAGCATGACCGGCGCATCGCCGCAAGCGCCCATGCACTCGCCTTCCATGACGGTGAACTGGCCGTCTTCGGTGGTGCTGCGGAACTCGACGCCGAGTTTCTGCTTCAGGTGGTGCGCCGCGCGCTCGCCGCCGGACAATGCGCATGGCAGGTTGGTGCACACGGTGATCTTGTGCTTGCCGACCGGGCGGATGTTGTACATGTTGTAGAAAGTCGCCACTTCCTGCACGGCGATGGCCGGCATGCCGATGTAGTCGGCGACTTCCTGCATGGTTTCAGGCGACAGCCAGCCCAGTTCGACCTGGGCGTGCGCCAGCGCGGCCATCACGGCGCTCTGGCGCTGGTCAGCCGGGTACTTGGCCAGTTCGCGGTCGATTTTTTGATAGCACTGCTCGGATAACAACATATTCTTTTCTGCCTTTACGACTTATCGGACGGAAGCGTCACCTGTCAATGGAACCGAAAACGATGTCCTGGGTGCCGATGATGGTGACGGCGTCGGCGATCATGTGACCGCGCGACATCTCGTCCAGGCTCTGCAGGTGGGCATAGTCCGGGGTACGAATCTTCATGCGGTAGGGCTTGTTGGCGCCATCGGACACGATGTAAATGCCGAACTCGCCCTTCGGGTGTTCGATCGCGGCATAGGCCTCGCCCGGCGGCACGTGGAAGCCTTCGGTGAACAGCTTGAAGTGGTGAATCAGGGACTCCATGTTCGACTTCATCTCTTCGCGCGCAGGCGGGACGATCTTGTGGTTGTCGATCATCACCGGACCCTGGTTCGCGCGCAGCCAGGTGACGCACTGCTTGATGATGCGGTTCGACTGGCGCATCTCTTCCATGCGCACCAGGTAGCGGTCGTAGGAGTCGCCATTCGTGCCGACCGGGATGTCGAATTCGAGCTCGCTGTAGACGGCATACGGCTGCTTCTTGCGCAGGTCCCATTCGACGCCCGAACCGCGCAGCATGGCGCCGGTAAAGCCCATCGCCATCGCGTCTTCCGGGCTGACGACACCGATGCCCACCGTGCGCTGCTTCCAGATACGGTTATCGGTCAGCAGGGTCTCGTACTCGTCGACATAACCGTCGAAGCGCTTGGTGAAGGCGTCGATGAAGTCGAGCACCGAGCCCTGGCGGTCTTCGTTCAGGGCGGCGATCGCTTTTTTCGAGCGGATGATCGATTCCTTGTGCTGCGGCATGAAGTCCGGCAGGTCGCGGTACACGCCGCCCGGACGATAGTATGCCGCGTGCATACGTGCGCCGGACACAGCTTCGTAGACGTCGAACAGGTCTTCGCGGTCGCGGAAGGCGTACAGGAAGGGGCCCATGGCGCCGATGTCGAGCGCGTGCGCGCCCAGCCACATCAGGTGGTTCAGGAGGCGCGTGATTTCGTCGAACATGACGCGGATGTACTGGGCACGGACCGGCGCTTCGATGCCGAGCAGGCGCTCGATCGCCAGCACGTAGCCGTGCTCGTTGCACATCATCGACACGTAGTCGAGGCGGTCCATGTAGGGCACCGACTGCAGGTAGGTGCGCGTTTCGGCCAGCTTCTCGGTGCCGCGGTGCAGCAGGCCGATGTGCGGGTCGGCGCGCTGGATCACTTCGCCGTCGAGTTCGAGCACGAGGCGCAGCACGCCGTGCGCTGCCGGGTGCTGCGGACCAAAGTTCAGGGTGTAATTCTTAAGCTCAGCCATTATTTCATCCCGTAGGTTTCTTCGCGGATCACGCGCGGAATGTTTTCACGCGGCTCGATCGTCACGGGTTGGTAGATCACGCGCTTCTGCTCGGGGTCGTAGCGCATTTCGACATAGCCCGAAATCGGGAAGTCCTTGCGGAACGGGTGGCCGATGAAGCCGTAGTCGGTCAGGATGCGGCGCAGGTCGCCGTGACCGTCGAACAGGATGCCGTACAGGTCGAAGGCTTCGCGCTCGTACCAGTTGGCGGCGCGCCAGATCGGCGTGATCGATTCCACGATCGGCATCTCGTCGTCCGGGCAGAAGGTGCGCACGCGCACGCGCCAGTTGTTCGCCAGCGACAGCAGGTGCACAACGACCGCGAAGCGCGGGCCGTCGTAGGTCCCTTCGCCGTATTCGGAATAATCGACGCCGCAGAGGTCGATCATTTCTTCGAACGCGAGCGTCGGGTCGTCGCGCAGGGTCTGCATCGACGCGATGTAATCGGCGGCCTTGACCACCACGGTCACTTCGCCGAGCGCCGCGGTAATCAGTGCGCCCTCGCCCAGTGCTTTTTCCAGGGCGAGCTGGAGGACTTCGAGTTTTGTCGTCATGGTGAATCCGGCAATGGCGGTTATTTAGCTACGCGCGATGGTGTTGGTGCGCTTGATCTTGTTCTGCAGCTGCATGATTCCGTACAGCAGAGCTTCCGCCGTCGGCGGGCAGCCCGGCACATACACGTCGACCGGCACGATGCGGTCGCAGCCGCGCACTACCGAGTACGAGTAGTGGTAGTAGCCGCCGCCATTGGCGCAGGAACCCATCGAGATCACCCAGCGCGGCTCGGCCATCTGGTCGTAGACCTTGCGCAGCGCCGGCGCCATCTTGTTGCACAGGGTACCGGCGACAATCATCACGTCGGACTGGCGTGGCGACGGGCGGAACACAATGCCGAAACGGTCGAGATCATAGCGGGCTGCGCCCACATGCATCATCTCGACCGCGCAGCATGCCAGGCCAAACGTCATCGGGAACATCGACCCGGTGCGCGCCCAGTTGATCAGCTTATCGGCTGTGGTGGTAATGAAACCTTCGTTTAGAACGCCTTCATGAATAGCCATGGCTTATTCCCAATCAAGGGCACCCTTCTTCCAGATGTACCAGAACCCAACGACGAACTCGGCGATAAACACCATCATCGTCACAAAGCCGGTCCAGCCCAGTTCGCGCATGGAGACGCCCCATGGGAAGAAGAATGCCGTTTCCAGATCAAACAAAATAAAGAGGATCGCGACCAGGTAGTACCGGACGTCGAATTTCATGCGTGCGTCTTCGAAGGCTTCGAAGCCGCACTCGTAGGGGGAAAGTTTTGCCGCATCGGGACGCTGTGGTCCGAGCAGATACCCGAGCACCTGGGGTGCGACGCCGACACCGACGCCAATCAGGATAAAGAGAAGAACGGGGAAATAATTTTCGAGGTTCACGATGGAGCCTATTTGAACGATCGGTTAATGAATCCACTGCATGCCTGCAGCGCCGCATCGCGCAATCCTGGCCTCGTACTACCAGGACCGGACGACTGATCCTCGTGAAAAAGCCAGCTCAGGCATGAGAGCAATTGCTCGTTTGCCCTTGCTGGCTTTTTCTATATTTTGGTGCCGACGGCGAGACTCGAACTCGCACAGCTTGCGCCACTACCCCCTCAAGATAGCGTGTCTACCAATTTCACCACGTCGGCTGGAGACCAGTATTCTACCCTGCTTTAGCACCTTTTTTCAATGCACAAATTGAGGCATCGCAAGGAAAAGCGGGACAATTCTCAAACTTTCTCTCGTTGCGCCTTTGAAAACACAGCAAAAGAGGTCTGAACGTTCAACCGCACCCTGGCGGGCGGCGCTGCTGACGCTGTACTACAAGGGACTGCCACTACTGAAACGATACCACTGCCCTACCCTGGCGCCTGTCCGCACACGCGAAAACCGGCGGCGCCGGTCTTCGCGGGCGATGCAAACGACAGCTTACTGCTGCGTTGCCGGCACGGCTGGCGCTGGAGCGGCCGGAGCCGGGGTCGGCGCTGGCGTGGCTGGCGCGGTCTGCGCAGGGGTGACTGGAACTTCCGTCGCCGGCGCCAGGACTGGCACACCCGCGGCCGGCGCAGGCACGTCGGTCGTGATGTTGGTGGTCGTTGCAGGAACGGCCGGAGCGGCATTTCCAGGTACGCCGTTGGCAGGCGCGGCCATGCGCTCCATCACGCCGCCGGTCGGCGCGGTGCCGCTACGGCTATTGCCCATGTAGGCCAGGGACAGGGTCGAGGCGAAGAAGATGGCCGCGGCAACTGCGGTCGACTTCGACAGGAAGTTCGACGAACCGCTGGCGCCGAACAGGCTGCCCGACGCGCCGGAGCCGAAAGCGGCACCCATGTCGGCACCCTTGCCGTGCTGTAGCAGCACGAGGGCGATGATGGCCAGCGCGGAGATGACCTGCACGACAATCACAAAATTGGACAACACGTTCATTACGATTCCATTCCAAGTTTAACTACGTTGCAAATTCTTTTCAGCCAAGGACCTTCAGGCTGCGGCGATGATCGCCAGGAAATCCTGTGCCTTCAACGCGGCGCCGCCGATCAGGCCGCCGTCGATGTCGGCCTGCGCCATCAGTTCGACCGCGTTGTCCGGCTTCATGCTGCCGCCATACAGGATGGCGACCTTCTGCGATGCTTCTGCACTACGCTCGCGCAACTGGCTGCGCAGCTGGGCATGCACTTCCTGCGCCATGGCCGGGGTAGCCGTCTTGCCGGTACCGATCGCCCAGACCGGCTCGTAGGCCACCACGATACGCTCGATGGCGGCGTCGTCAAGCAGCTCCAGCACGGCGGACAATTGCCGGCTGACGACCGAGGTCGTCTGGCCTGCTTCGCGCTCGTCGAGCGTTTCGCCGACGCAGACGATCGGGGTCAGGCCGGCGCTCAATGCCGCCTGGGCCTTCTGCGCCACCAGCAGGTCGCTCTCGCCATGGTAGGCGCGGCGCTCCGAGTGGCCGACGATCACGTAGCGGCAAGCGAAATCGGCCAGCATCGATGCGGCGACTTCACCGGTGTAGGCGCCGCTCGCATGGCGCGACACGTCCTGGCCGCCCCAGGCAAGCACGGTTCCGGCCAGCGCATCGGCACATTGCTGCAGGTAGGGAGCCGGCACGCAGACGGCGCAAGCCAGCTTTGCGGGGTCAAGCCCGCCGAGCCCGGCGGCAATACCAGAGAGCAGCGACGCGTTATCCGCACGGCTGCCGTTCATCTTCCAGTTACCTACAACGAGTTTGGGACGCATATTACCCCACAGTCAAATAACCCGCTATTCTAGCTGCCGTTCCGGAGACGGTCAAACTAAGGCTGAGCGGAAGCAGGAGAAAGTAGCGAATGCTCGAACCGAGTCATACCACCTGCAACACAATCTTCCCGACGTGCGCGCTGCTCTCCATCAGCGCATGCGCCTCGGCTGCCTGCGCCAGCGGAAACACCTTGTAAATCACCGGCTTGATGCGCCCCGCCTCGATCAGCGGCCACACCCGTTCGCGCAGCTTGCCCGCGATCGCCGCCTTGAATGCGACCGGCCGCGGGCGCAGGGTCGAGCCACTGATGGTCAAACGGCGCCGCAGCACCTGCCCCAGGTCGACCGTCGCCTTCGCCCCACCGAGCAGTGCGATGAGGGCGATGCGGCCGTCGTCGGCCAGGCAGGCGATCTCGCGCGCCACATAGTCGCCGCCCACCATGTCGAGCACGACATCGACGCCGCGCCCGCCGGTCAGGGTTTTCACGGCGTCGACAAAATCTTCGTCCCGGTAATTGATTCCGCGCTCGGCGCCGAGTTCCTCGCAGGCGCGGCATTTTTCATCGCTGCCGGCGGTCGCGAACACCCGATGCCCCAGCGCGCTGGCCAGCTGGATCGCGGTGACGCCGATGCCCGAGCTGCCGCCCTGCACCAGCAGGGTCTCGCCTTCGCTCAAGCCCGCGCGGTCGAAAACGTTGGTCCAGACCGTGAAGAAGGTTTCCGGCAGCGAGGCCGCCTCGACCGGGGTAAGACCGGCCGGAATCGGCAGGCATTGCGCCAGCGGCGCCGCGCAGTACTCGGCATAGCCGCCGCCCTGCACCAGCGCGCAGACCATGTCGCCCCTGGCGAAGCCGCTGCCGGCAAGATCGCCGGGGTTGCCGTCCACGATCTCGCCCGCCACTTCCAGCCCCGGCAGGTCGGAGGCGCCGGGCGGCACCGGATAGTGGCCTAGGCGCTGCAGCACGTCCGGGCGATTGATGCCGGCGGCGTGGACCCGGATCAGCACTTCGCCCGCTTTCAGTGCAGGGAGCGGGCGCTCGCACAGTTGCAGTACTTCGGGTTTCCCGGGCTGGGTGATCTCGATGGCGCGCATGGTGGGCTCCTTCTTAGGAAAAGCGCAATTGTACGCCAGGGCTTTCGACCCTTTAATCGTTGCTGTACGGCGAATATATTTCCTAATTCTATGTCCTTGCGCAAACAAATTCTCTAACGTATGAGCTTTCTAGCGAACGCTAGAGCTGGCGCAATGAACTCATCCGGAACTATCTTGTTCGGCCTATTCCAGGCGCATAAATTGAAGGACCCGAGCTCAGCTGCTCGGAGCCGTCCCTCAACTACCGAAGGAGCACGATCATGCATGTGAAATCGCCTGCCCTGTTCGACCTTGCGCGCCGCAGCCTGGTCGGCGCCGCGCTCGCCGTCGTCCTCGCCCTTCCCGGCCAGCACGCCTTCGCCCAGAACTGGAGCAACGAGCGCTGGACCGGCACCTGGGGCACCGCGCCGGCCGGGCCGCCGCTGCCGGCCAATGTGCAGACCTTCACCGACCAGACCCTGCGCCTGATCGTCCATACCAGCATCGGCGGCAACCGCGTGCGCATCCGCGTTTCGAACGAGTTCGGCGCCACGCCCTTGCGCATCGGCGCCGCCCGCATCGGCGTGCGCAGCACGGGCTCGGAAGTCGCGCCCGGCACCGACCGCGCGCTCACCTTCAGCGGCAACGCATCGATCACGATTCCACCCGGCGCACCGGTGCTGTCCGATCCGGTCGAGCTGAACGTACCGGCCCTGAGCGACCTGGCCATCAGCCTCTACCTGCCCGGCACGGTGCAGGCCAGCACCCTCCACAACACGGCGCTGCAGACCAACTACGTGTCGCTGCCGGGCGACTTCACGGCGGCGGCCACGCTGCCGACCCAGCGCACGATCACCAACTGGCCCTTCCTCACGGAAGTCGACGTCGACAGCACGGGTCCGGCCATCGTGGCGATGGGCGACTCGATCACCGACGGCACCCGCAGCACGGTCGACACCAACAACCGCTGGCCCGACTGGCTGGCGCGGCGCCTGCAGACCGTGCGTGACCCGGTGCTCGGGCTGAACGCCCGGCTCGGCGTGGTCAACCGCGGCATCAGCGGCAACCGCCTGCTGTCCGATTCGCCGAACCCGCTCGCCGGCCGGTCGATCCTCGAGCGTTTTGATCGCGACGTGCTGGCCACCGCCGGCGTGCGCTACATGACCCTGATGATCGGCATTAACGACATCGGCAACAGCCCGAACGAGAACCCGATTGCGGCCAGTGAACTGATCGCCGGCTACCGCCAGGTCATCGCACGCGCCCATGCCAAGGGCATCGCCATCTTCGGCGCCACGCTGACGCCCTTCGAGGGCGCCGGCTACTATTCGCCGCAGAAGGAAGTCGTACGCGAGGCGGTGAACGCGTGGATCCGTTCGAGCGACGAGTTCGACGGCGTGATCGACTTCGACCTCGTCACCCGCGACCCGGCCCGCCCGAGTCGCTTCCTGCCCGCCTTCGACAGCGGCGACCACTTGCACCCGAGCGATCTGGGCTACCAGGCGATGGGGAATGCGGTGCCCTTGACGCTGTTCCGCTCGCTGGGAGCGGCGGCGGTCAAGCCGGCGGAATCGGTGAAATAATTCCGGACCCGCGTCGCGGGATTGCTGCAAACAAGTACAGGCACGTAGGGTGTGCGGCTCTACTTGACGGCCCGCATCAACGCTGCTGATGCGCCGCTCACGCGTTCAACAGACGTGTGAGCGGAGCGAGCTTGCTGGAGCCGGTTGAACGCGTGAGCGGCCCAGGCGCCGTGATTATTCCAGCTTTCGGGTGGAGCCGCCCACCCTACGTTCCGCGCCCACCGGGGGGGTTACTTTCGCGGTTCATGGAGTCCCCTCAAGCCGCTGCTGGGTGCACTGCCCGTGCACTCTTCCACCAAGCTACTGTCTGGTCGGAGAACGCATCGAACTGTGCCTGCGAAGCAAATGCGCGGCGCGGAATCGCATGGGCGGTCATGCCGTTGTAGAACACCAGGTAATTGCGCGTCATGATTACCTCGCGAATTCCCGCCCATGCATTCATGGAATCGTTGACAGCAGTAAGCTCTTTCAAACCTGCGGGCGAGATCGAAAAGTCATGCCTCCCAAGCACACCGGGCGTCTTGGCAGCCATCAGGAGCATGCACAAGAAGCTGATCAGTGCACCCACAAGCATAGCGATGAGGCCAACGAAAACGGCGACGAATGCTGCAATCACCACGTCGATGAACGATTCGAAACCAGGGTCGGCCCACGTGAAGCCAAAGTTCAAGCAAATAACGATCAGAAAGGAAATTACATTGAGAGGCATTCGCGATTGCAGCTTGCAATTAACAGCGATGAGGTCGCGCCAGGTGAGGTTCGTCGAAATGTCCATATGGCGATCGTGGGGGAATGAGCAGATGCTGTCATGTTGGCAAAGTAGCCAAGCTTAGCACTGTTACTCGCGATAAAAACACGCACATTCTCACCTACCATCCGCGTCAGCCTTCACGACATCGGATCGGCCTAGCCCCCACCCGTCTTCGACTGCGTCGGCAAACTCGTCCCCACCTTCCAGGTCCGCGACAAGGCCTGCGCCTCCTCGATCTGCGCCTGCGTCATCTGTTTTGAAATTGCCGCGCGCTGGTTCACCGCGTTGTGGTTTCCGGTGGCCGCGGCCAGGTTCCACAGCATGTAGGCGATCACCGGGTCGCCCGGTACGCCGGCGACCTTGTAGCGGTACATCAGCCCCAGCGCATGCTGGGCTTCGCCGTGGCCCTGCTCGGCCGCGCGGCGGAACCAGGTGACGGCGTGTTTCTGGTCCTGCGGCACGGCGTTGCCGGTGTAGTACATGGCGCCGACGACGTACTGGGCGTCGGCCTTGCCCTGCTGGGCCGCCTTCACGTGCCAGGCAAAGGCTTCCTTGTAATTGCGGACGACGCCGCGGCCCATGTAATACATCAGGCCCAGCAAGTGCTGGGAGTCGGCGTGGCCGGCGCGTGCCAGCGGCGTGACTTCTTTCAGGGCCTGCGCGTAATTGCGGGCGTTGTAGGCGCTTGCTCCCTCGGGAAAGCCAGCTTGCGCCATGCCTTGCAGGCCAAATACCAGCAGGATCGCTGCGATAGTTTTTTTCATTGTCTCGTGCGTGACCGGACTCTTTCGTACCTGGGTGCGATGATGGGCTCGATTACTTCCAGCTGACCTTGCCCAGCCCGTCGACGCTCACCTTGCGGCTCAGGGGCTTGCCGTAGATGGTGACCGAACCCATGCCCGACAGGTTCAGGTTGGCGCTGCCGTGGGCTGTGGCGCTGGCGTTGCCGAGGCCCGACAAGTCGAGCGTCACGCTGTCGGCCGTCAAACCCTGTGCGTCCAGGCCGCCCAGGCCGGCCAGTTCGGCTTTCACCCACTTGCTGCGCCCGGCCAGCGTCACGAAGCCGGCGCCCTGCAAGTCGAGGCTGATGCCTTCGCTGTTCATCCCGGTCAGCTTCATGCTGCCGACGCCCTCAAGGCTGGCGCTGATCAGGCGGTAAACCACGTTCACGTTCATCGTCCCCGCGCCGTCGAGCGACAGTTCGAGCTCGTCGCCGCGAAAACCCGTGATGTCGGTGCTGCCCAGGCTCTCGGAACTGACTTCGCGCAGGTTCGGCAGCACCATGTCGGCCCGTACCGGGCTCTGGCGGCCCAGGCGCACGCCGTTCATCTCGCTGCCGATGACGAGGCTGTCGCCGTTCTGGCGAGAGCTTAGCTTCGCGATCCAGCGCGGGTCCCCGGACAGCACCAGCGAGGCCGGGCTGCCCTGGCGCAGGCGCAGGTCGACCACGCCTTCCACCTTGACGCGCACCACGCGCGCATCGAGCGGCCGGGTTTCGGTAACGCCGTCCGGCGCCGCTGTGGCCGGACGCAGCGGCGCCAGCATGCACAGGGCGGCGAGGCCCAGACCCACATAATTGATCATGCGATGTTCTCCGTGTTTCTCGTGTTGCGTTGCGTTTGCCTGGAATGTTACCCGACAATTCCTGGCGGCTTGCGAAATGCAAGATTGCCGATATCGCCACTATAGCCAGCCGCCGGCAGCAAGCGGCGCGGATTGCGACAGACTGCAGATTCGAAGGCCCAGACGACGGATTGACCGTGCATATGCGTCCCGCATGGTCCACATGCATACGCAAAAAAATGACTTTCCAACATGCTGTTGCGCTAAGATTGGGCCGCTGTTTTTCCATTCGATTCAGTCCTATCCTTGAGGTCATCAATGCGCATGCGCCATCTTCCCGTCCTGCTGGCCGGGCTCAGCCTGTCGGTCTCCGCCTTAGCTGCCACGCCTTCGGCGTCAAGCGACAGGTGGGACCTGCCGGTCCACACCAAAAAACTCGACAACGGCCTGACCGTGATCGTTACCCCGGATTCGAGCTCGCCGACTGTCGGCGTCTCGGTCGTGTACCACGTCGGCATGCGGCTCGAGCCGAAGAACCGCACCGGCTTCGCCCACCTGTTCGAACACCTGATGTTCCAGGGCACGCCGAATGCCCCGAAAGGCGTGTTCGATAAAACCATCACCGGCGGCGGCGGACGCAACAACGGTTCGACCCGCGCCGACTTCACCAACTACATCGAAACCGCGCCGGCTTCCGCGCTCGAGCCGATCCTGTGGCTGGAAGCGGACCGCATGAAGACGCTCGATTTTTCGGCCGCGACCCTGAAGAACCAGCAGGACGTGGTCAAGGAAGAAATCCGCGTCAACGTGAAGAACCAGCCCTACGGCGGCTTCATGTGGATCGACATCGGCCAGCACGCCTTCCAGAAATGGGAAAACAACCATGACGGCTACGGCAGCTTCCAGGACCTCGAAGGCGCCAGCCTCGACGACGTGCGCGCCTTCCACCGCGACTACTACGGCCCGAACAACGCGGTGCTGGCCATTGCCGGCGACGTGACCCCGGCCCAGGGCTTCGCGCTGGCGCAGAAATACTTCGGCGGCATCGCCGCGCGCCCGGTGCCGAAGGGCGGCGACTTCACCGAGCCGCTCAACACGGCTGAAAAACGCATCGAGCAGAGCGACGCGCTGGCCCAGGTGCCGGCGCTGGCCGCGGCCTGGAAGATGCCTGACCGCGGCAGCCGCGACCAGGCGCCGATGGCCGTGCTGGGCGAACTGCTGGCCGGCGGCGACGCCTCGGTCCTGTACCAGGGCCTGGTCAAGGGCCGCGAACTGGCGCTGAACGTGGACGTCCTGTTCGGCCTGACCAGCCCATGGGAATTCGACGGCCCGACCCTGTTCACCGTGTACTCGATGTACAAGCCGACCACCAACGCCGACGCCATCCTCGCCGCCATGGACCAGGAAATCGCGAAGATCGTCAAGGACGGCGTCGACGCCGCCACCTTGAAGCGCGTAAAAACCCGGATGCTGGCCGACTGGAACAACGGGCTGGAAAGCTTCATCAGCCGCGCCGACACCCTGGCCCGCCTGCAGACCCTGTGGGGCGACGCGCATGTCGTCAACAAGATCCCTGGCTGGATCGAAGGCGTCACCTCAGCCGACATCCAGCGCGCGGCCTCGACCTACCTGGTCAAGACCAACCGCACCGTGATCGACCGCAAGCCCGTCGCCAAGCCGGCGACCCCAAAATAAGGAGCGCATCGATGAAAAAACTGATGCTGACACTGGCGATCTCGATGATGTTCGCCCCAAGCGCTTTCGCGCAGACTTCCGCCGTGGCGCCTGCGCCGCAAGCGGCCGCGATGCCTGCCTACGGCCAGGACAAGCCGATCCCGACGCCGAAAATCGTCAAGAAAACCCTCGCCAATGGCATGACCGTCTGGGTCGTGCCGCGCAAGGGCCTGCCACGCGTGGACTACGTGCTGGCCGTGCGCGGTGCAGGTTTTGCCGCCGACGGCCGCGACAACCCGGGCTTTGCCAGCCTGCTGGCCGGGATGATCAACGAAGGCAGCGCGAGGCGCGATTCGCGCGCGATCGCCGAAGCGGCCCAGGGCATGGGCGGCTCGGTCGCCGCCGGCCCGGCTTCGGACGGCATTCTCGTGCAGGCCAACGCGGTCACTTCGCGCGCGGCCGACATGATGTCGCTGCTGGCCGAAGTCACGCGCACGCCGAGCTTCCCGGCCAAGGAGGTCGAGCTGGCCAAGGCCAATGCGCTGCAGTCGCTGCGCGCGGCCGAAGCCACGCCGCGTTTCCGCGCCGAGCGCGCCATCAACCAGGCCGTGTATGGCGAACACCCTTACGGCCACACCCAGCCGACCGCGGAAGCGATCGGCGCGGTGACGCAGGAAATGCTGCGCAGCGAGCATGCCAAACGCTTCCGCCCGGACCGCGCCTTGCTGGTGATTACCGGCCCGGTCAAGGAGGCTGGCATGATGAAGCTGGCGCAGACCGCCTTCGGCAGCTGGAAAGCCACCGGCCAGGCGCTGGCGGAAACGGCGCCGCCGGCCCGTGCGTCCGCACCGGCGCGCATCGTCCTGCCGCGCGCAGGCAGCGTGCAGTCGACGATTCGCGTCGGCGGCCCCGGCATCCCCGCCAGCGCCGACGAACAGGTGCCGCTGCGCCTGGCCAGCACCATCCTCGGCGGCGGCTTTTCGAGCCGGGTCAACATCAACCTGCGCGAGCAAAAGGGTTATACCTATGGCGCCTCGGCCGGTGCGCGCATGAACCGCGTCGGCGGCGCCGTCATGGGCGGGGCCGATGTGCGCAATGAAGTGACGGGCGCGGCGCTGACCGAATACCTGAACGAGTACAAGCGCATCGGCAGCGAGCTGGTAACGCCTGAGGAAATGACGATGAACAAGCGTTACGTCGCCGGCGGCTACCTGATCAGCAACCAGCTGCAGGGCGCCGTCGCCTCGACGCTGGCCCAGAACTGGCTGATCGGCCTGCCGCCGGAATTCCTCGGCCAGTACGTGCCGCTGATCCAGAAGGTGACGCCGCAGCAGGTGCGCGACGTGTCGAAGAAGTATTTCGCACCCGAGGCGCAGTCGATCGTGGTGGTGGGCGATCCGGCCGCATTGGGCGCGCAGCTCAAGCCGTTCGGGGAGTTCAAGGTGCTTGAGAAGTAAATCGACATTCGTGTCGACCGAATGCCCGCCGCGTGCGGGCATTTTTTTTGGTCTCCTACCCCCGCAACGCCTTTTCCAGGTCTTCCAGCTCCGCCGGCTTGACCAGGTGGGCGTCGAACCCGGCTTCCAGCGCGCGGCGGCGGTCGTCGGGCGAGCCGTAGCCGGTATGCGCCACCAGGCGGATGTGAGTCAGCTGCGGGTTCGCCTTGAGCATGCGCGCCAGCTGGTAGCCGTCGACCCCGGGCAGGCCGATGTCGAGCACGGTCACTTGCGGCTTGTGCTCCAGCGCCATCGCTTCGATGCGGCCGGGGTCCGAGGTGGTCCAGGTTTCGTGACCCATCTCGGCCAGCAGGAAGCCCATCATCTCCATCGCATCGACGTTGTCGTCGACCAGCAGCACGCGCAGGCCGGCCGGGGCCGCGTCCTCTTTCGGCGCCACGCCGATCGCCCCTTCGGCGGCGGCGGTGCGCAGCACCGGCAGTTCGACCGTGAAGGTCGAGCCCATGCCGATGCCCGGGCTCTCCGCGCGCAGGCTGCCGCCGTGCATTTCGAGCAGGCGCGACACCAGCGACAGGCCGATGCCCAGGCCTTCGGGCGCGCGGTCGGGCGGCACCGCCGCCTGGGCGAACATGCCGAAGATGCGCGACAGGTTGTTCTCGGCGATGCCGATGCCGTTGTCGATCACCGCAATGTGCACGCTCTCTTTGTGGAGCGCTACCTCGAGGCGGATTTCGCCGCCGACCGGGGTGAACTTGGCCGCGTTGTGCAGCAGGTTGCCCATCGACTGCGCCAGGCGCACCGGGTCGCCGGCGATCCAGACCTGGCAATCGGCCTGGCGTACTTCCAGGCGGTGGCCGCGCGCCGCGATCAGCGGGCCGGCGGTCTCGATGGCCTGCTCGATGACGGCGCCGAGGTTGACTTCCTCGCGCCGCAGCACGATCTTGCCTTCCGAAATCCGGGCGACATCCAGCAGATCGTCGACCAGGTGCGCCAGGTGCTCGACCTGGCGCAGGATGACTTCGCGCGCCTGGGCATGGCGCCCGGCGGCCGCGTCGCCGCCCACGCCCAGCAGCGCGGCGGCGTTGCGGATCGGGGACAGGGGATTGCGCAGCTCGTGGGCGAGGGTCGCCAGGAACTGGTTCTTGTTGGCGTCGGCGGCGCGCAGCAACCCTTCCATTTCCTTGCGCGCCGAGATGTCGCTGGTCACGCGCGCCACCCGGTAGACGTCGCCACGGGCATTCCGCACCGGGAACAGGCGGTCGCGCACCCAGCGCGTGGCGCCGCCGGCCAGCACCACGCGGAATTCCTCGTCGTAGTGCGGCTGGATCGCCAGCGTGGCCCAGCGCCCGGCCAGGCGCGCGCGGTCGTCGGGATGCACGCCGTCGAGCCAGCTGGCGTGGTGGCGGCGCAGCGAATCGCAGCTGCGGCCCCAGATGGTGGCGTAGGCCGGGCTGACATAGGCGAGCACGCCGTCGGGCGCGGAAAACATCCAGAACACGTCCTCGACGTTGTCGGTCAACTGGCGGAAGCGCTCTTCGCTTTCGCGCAGCTCGTCCTGGGTCTGGCGCATGCGCAGCAGCGCATTCACGTTGGCGATCAGCTCATCGGCTTCGATCGGCGCGGCCAGGTAGTTGTCGGCGCCGCCTTCGAGTCCGCGTACGCGGTCGGCGCGGTTGGTCAGCGCGGCCGAGGTCTGGAGCACCAGCACGCCGCAGGTATCGGGGTCGGCCTTGATGCGGCGGCAGACTTCGATGCCGTTGATGTCGGGCAGCTTGACGTCCAGCAGCACCAGCGCCGGCTCCTCGTCGCGCACCATGGCCAGGGCGTCGGTGCCGTTGGCCGCCTCCAGTACGTTGAAGCCGGCGCTGCGCAGGATGCGCGTCTTCGCGTAGCGCGCGCCGTCGTTGTCGTCGACGTTCAGGATGGAAAATGGTTTGGCGGTCATGGTTCAGTTCTTCAGGGGCGCCGGGTTTGAAAATTGATGTGGAAACTGGCGCGGCAGCGTCAGCATGAAGGTCGAGCCGATTCCAGGCCGGCTCGCGACATCGACCGAGCCGCCCAGCAGGCCGGCCAGGCGGCGGCATAGCGGCAGGCCCAGGCCAGTTCCCTTGCTGCGCCGCTGCAGCGGATTCTCGACCTGGGCGAATTCCTCGAAGATCAGGTGCAGATGGGCGCCGTCGATGCCGATGCCGGTGTCGGTCACGGCGAAGGTCAGCGTGCCGGCCGCAACATCCTCGGCCGCGCTGACCCGTACCGAACCCTCCTCGGTAAATTTCAAGGCGTTCGAGATGAAGTTGCGCAGGATCTGCGCCAGCATGGTCTCGTCCGACTCGAAGGGAGCCAGGTCGCCGCCGTCGTCGAACACCAGTTCCACGCGCTCGGAATCGACCAGCGGGCGCATCATGCCTTTCAAGGCGCGGAACAGGTTCTCGACCACGACCGGCGCCAGTTGCGCCTCGACCCGCCCGGCCTCGATCTTGGCCAGGTCGAGCAGGTCGTTGACCAGCTCCGACATCTCGGTGGCGGTGCGCTCGATCAGGAAGACCTGGCGCTCCTGTTCTTCGGTCAGATCGCCGTCCATGCGGTCGAGCAGGAGCTTGGACAGCGCGCGGATCGACGACAGCGGCGTGCGCAATTCGTGGCTGGTGTTCGACAGGAAGCGCGACTTCATTTCGTCGGCGCTGCGCAGGCGCTCGGCCTTGTCCTCGATCTCGGCATACAGGGCGACGATGCCGCGGTTGGTGTCTTCCAGCTCGCGCGTGAGCGACAGCAAGTGTTCCTGGCGCTCGCGCAGTTCGGCCAGGGTTTCGACCAGCTCGCGGTTCTGCTGCTGCATTTCCTCGAAGGAGCTGCCGATCGGCGTGGACGCCAGCTCGGTGGCGACCTGCGCCAGCCGCGCCGGGCTGAGCGCGACCGGCAGGGATTTGCGCATGCGCACGCCCGGCGTGGAGCCGGTGGTGTCAAGGTCGCAGCTGCTCATCAGGCGCTGCGCCGTCACCAGCGCCGCGTCGAACACGGCCGCCGCCTCGCTGTGCGGCGCGGCGGCCCGGTACCTGTTCACCAGCACTTCGAGCTGCTGGCGCTCCTGGCGTCCATCGGGACCGACCAGCGAAAACACCGCGCGGGCGCCCGTGCCGCAGGCCGCCCGCGCCACTTCCGAGACGACGGTGGCGATCCGGACCTGGTCCTGCTTGTTAAAGCCGAGCAGCGCCGATACCTGGCGCGCCCGCTGGCGTACCAGCACCACGTCCTTGTCGCTGTCGAGTGCGACGGCAAGGATGCGCTGGTTCATACGCGGCCCGGGCCTCGGCGCACGACGAGCACCATCGCATCGTCGCGGCGGCGGATGAAGTCGCGCATCAGGATGGCCGCCACCAGCGCCGGACTTCTCGCCATCAGGCCCGGGTAGCGCTCCAGGTCCCACTGGGTCTGGATGCCGTCCGAGTGCAGGATGCAGAAGGCGCCCGGCGGGCAAGGCGCGCTGAACTCCTGCACCTTGCGCATGTTGTGGCCGACGATACCGGGATGAGAGATCAACGCACGGCGGACGTCGCCATCGATCACATAGGCGCCGATGTTGCCGATGCCGGCCAAGCGCACGACGTTGTTCTCGAAATCAATGCGCGCCGCCGCCAGCGCCGCGCCACGCGTGCCGCGCAGCGCCTCGTGCGCCGCGTTCACCAGCGCGGTCGGTTCCGACGACGGCAGGCGATGCAATTCCCGCAGCGCCGCTTGCGCCGCGGCGGCCGCCACGGGGCCATGGCCGAGGCCGTCGACCGCCAGCAGGGTAGCCCCGCGCGCATCGCAGGCCACGCCCCAGCCGTCGCCGCATTCGTCCTCGCCCGCCAGCGGCACCGTCAGGGCGCCGACCTCGACCCGGCACAGGCCCGGTCCCGCCTCGTCGCGCCACAGGCGCATGAAGAACACGGCCCCGCTGCCGGGGAGCGACCAGACATCGAATTCGTTGGACAGACGGCCCAGCGCGCCGAGCCCGGTACCAGCGGTGCCGACCGTGGACATGCCGTCGCGCAAGCAGGCGTCGAGATCGGCGATGCCGGGGCCATTATCCACGGCCAGCACATCGACCCCGGGCACGCCTTCTGACTGGGCCACGTTCAGGTAGAGCATCCCCTCGCCCGCATGCTTGAGCAGGTTGGTGCCGGCCTCGGTGATGATCAGGGCCAGTTGGCCGGCCCGTGTTTCGTTAAAACCCAGCTCGATTGCCAGCTTCTGGCCGGCGCGGCGCGCCGCCGAGATGTCGCTGGCGTGCACGATCGCATAGGCATGTTGGGTGCTCAGGGAGCTGATCAGCGTTTCCATTTCACGACCGCGATGGCGGTCCCCTCTTTGATCCGGGTGTCAATGTCGAATTCGTCGACAAGGCGCTTCGAACCGCCCAGGCCAAGGCCCAGGCCGCCGCCAGTGGTGTAGCCGTCGCGCAGCGCCAGCTCGAGGTCGGGAATGCCGGGGCCGTTGTCGACGAAGACCAGGGCGACGCCGTTGCGCAAGCCGTCGCTCAGCTTATCCAGGTAAACCGCACCGCCGCCGCCATACTTGATCGTGTTGCGCGCCAGTTCGCTCGCTGCAGTGATCAGCTTGGTCTGGTCGACCAGCGACAGGCCGATGGCGACCGCGCGCTCGCGCACGTGGCGGCGCAAGCCGACCACGTCCTCGTCGGTACGCAAGGGCAGAACGACGCGTTCGATGCGCTGCCTGGCATTACGTTCCAACAAGTCCGTCTCGAATTCGACTGCGGAAGCATTCGCAGTACTCATCTATTGAAATTCTTTCCGAGAAGGTTCATGCCCTTCTCGACGTTCAGCGCGGTTTTTACCCCGTGCAGGGTCAGGCCCAGCTCGACCAGGGTGATGGCGACGGCCGGCTGCATGCCAACCACCACGGTCTGGGCGTCGAGCACGCGCGCCATGGCTGCGGTATTGCTGATCATACGCCCGATAAAGGAATCGACCAGGTCGAGCGCGGAGATGTCGATCAGGACGCCCTTGGCGTTGTCGCGCACGATACGCTCGGTCAGATCGTCCTGCAAGGTCATGGCCAGGCGGTCGTGCATGTCGACCTGAATGGTGACCAGCAGCAGGTCACCCATCCGCAGGATAGGAATACGTTCCATCGTTGCTCCTGTCCTGATCAGTTCTTGCGGGCGACGGTGACCGAGGCGCCGGTGCGCTCGAGGGCGACCAGGAAGGCGTCGGCCAGAGTGGCCTTGGTGACGACGTCTTCCAGGTTCACGCCGAGGTGGACGATGGTCTGGGCGATCTGCGGGCGGATGCCGCTGATGATGCAGTCGGCGCCCATCAGGCGTGCGGCCGCGATCGTCTTCATCAGGTGCTGGGCCACCAGGGTATCGACCATCGGCACGCCGGTGATGTCGATGATGGCGATGACAGCGCCGGTGTCGACGATCTTTTGCAGGATGTTTTCCATCACCACTTGAGTACGCGCCGAATCGAGCGTGCCGATCAGCGGCAGCGCCAGGATGCCGTCCCACAGCTTGACGACCGGGGTCGACAGCTCGAGCAGTTCCTGCTGCTGGCGCACGATGATCTGGTCGCGTGTTCTCTGGAACACTTCGATGGTGTACAGGCCGAACTTGTCGAGCAGCGAACTGACCGCCCAGGAGCCGGCCGCCAGCGTCTGCGGCTCATCGGCAAAGGCGACCGTCAACTGGGCGAACAGCGGCTGCTTCAGCGAAAACACGAAGCTGGCCGTCTCGCTCGGGGTCGAACCGCTCTTCGCGCGGCTGGACGAAATGTCGGTCAGCAGATCCCGCACCTCGTCCCACGAACGGTGTTCGATGTTCTCGAGTTCGCCATCACGGGTAGCGACGGCAAACGCCGCCAGGAACTGCTGGCAATGGTTGCGCAGCTGTTCGCGCGAGCTGCTGGTGCTGCGCACGAGCATCGCTTCAAGCTGGGAAATCCACTGCGAGCCGATCTCGGCCTCGTGTTCCTGGATGATCTGGCTGATACGGGCGGCGTTTTCTTTCGTGGTCATCGATAGGTCCTGGTTTTGGTCGTTGCTGGATGGATGCGTCCGTATTGACAAACGAACTGCCCCACAATTAGAGAATCATTAACTATAACACTTCTGCTATTGAATTTACGTAACGTTTCTACGGTGCGCGGGACGTCCTCCCGCGCCCGGAATCCGGCTACCCCTGCCCGCATTCAAACCCTTGATTCCAAACAATGTTCAGTCACGAAGGAATGGGTAGCCTGATGTCTTGCGCCAGAACAACTGCAAGCACCATTGTTCGGTGCTGCAGATCCAGCTTCAGGGACAAGACCATGAAATTCATCTTCGGCCGGCGTGAAAAGTTCTTGTATCGGCGCAATCCGGTGTACGCCAGCTTCATTGCCGGCACCAAGTTCGGGCTGCTGCTGGCGGGCCTGGCTTACCTCGTCATTCGGCTGGTGTAAGTAAACAAAAAAACCGCCAGGCTCACGCACTGGCGGTTTCGTTTTCAGCGCTGATTGAAAGCGCTGTCGCTGTCGGCTTACTGCGCGGCAGCTTCCACCGGATCCGCCGCCTTCATCGACAGCTTCAAACGGCCGCGCTCGTCGGTCTCGAGGACCTTCACGCGCACTGCCTGGCCTTCTTTCAGGTAGTCGGCAACGGCGGCGACGCGCTCGTTGGCGATCTGCGAGATGTGCAGCAGGCCGTCCTTGCCCGGCATAACCTGCACGATGGCGCCGAAGTCGAGCAGTTTCAGCACGGTGCCGTCGTAGGTCTTGCCTACTTCGACCGAAACGGTCGGCTCTTCGATGCGGCGCTTGGCTTCCTGGCCGGCGGCGGCGTCGACGGACGCGATGGTGACGATGCCTTCGTCGGTGATGTCGATAACAGCATTCACTGTCGGAACAGTCTTTCCATCCAACTCAATAAACCTAAATATGCAACGCTCGTCTTATCAAGCAGAGATCCTTCAACTGTAAAATACAATCCCTCTCCCGGCTTCTGCTGCCAAGCCAGCCACGTCGCTACGTCAGCCTTCCGGCGTCGAACCGTAACAAATTTCGGTGATTCGATCGCAGTAACCGTTGCCTGTGCATGCGAAAAAAGCGCTAAATTTTCGTCATTAATGACGCTGCAAATCCAGTCCTCTAAGGTTCCCTCATCGCGATTATTCGGCATCACCCAAAGACCGAACTCAGCCAAACCATCTTGGTGCGAAAAAACTAGGCCGCCCTCTGGCAATACTATAGGGTGACCATCGAACCCAAAATCTCGAACAATTCTGGCAACCTGATCTACAGTCCGCTGAAATCCGCCACCGTCTCTAATTTGATCCGAATCCACGATTAGAGCAAGACGCTCCAACCGAGCATCCGCGAGCTGCTGCAGCAAAATTGGAAGATGGTTAATGGCGCCTTGTTTCGTGTTCCTTTCGCCACCAACGTCACGAGGCTTAGCAACCGTCACATTTGCCCTTAAAGCATGGACTCGACAGAATTCTTCGTAAAAACTCTTATCGTTACGTCCCTCTACTAACAAAAGAGAGCTGACTTTTCCCATCAACGTACCTCAACATCTGACTGAGTAATATTACAGAGTTGTTCTTCATCGAAAACGGTAGCTATAACTTTTCCGCGCTCGCTAGTTCGCACGCTGCGACCAACCCTAAACAAAACTCCATCAACATCTTCTCTCGCCGTCGCAACCGTCGCAAAACTTTCAATACAGTCCCAGCTATGCGTTGTAGCAAAAACTTGGATATCGAGTTTTACGGCAAGATCAAACACCAGATCCCAAACTTTTTCCTGTACGCTGTAATGAAGACCATTCTCAAACTCATCTATCAAGAGGAACCCCCCTCTCGCAGGAAACACCTTCAGCACGAGCTGCAGCACTCGAAGCATTCCGTCACCAAGACTATTCAACGGAACTGGACGATCATGATTAGATAAGCGGACCTTTGCAGAGCGAGCAAAAGGCCGACGCCCGTAGGCCGTTTCCTCATTCCGAACAAAAGTTATGTCTTCGAATTCAGGCGTTATGGAGCGAAGCGCTTGCTTCACTATATCTTGACTATCGGTGAGAGCAATTTTATCCCACTCGTCCGCCAATTCATCAATTGATATGAATTGCGTTGGTATTACGCTGCACGGAATACCTCCCGGAAAATCGTACACCGACGATCTGATACGGCTGTTTGAATTATCTAGACGCAATATGGTAGTTCGATCCCCCTTCTGTACCCACAGTGCTTGCTTCGGATCTTCGTCGAACGCCACTAACGAAAGCTCATCTTTAGGGATTCTCTTCCGACGAGTCCTCACCGTAATTGCTTCGCCAGCCTCATCACTCACGCTTTCGTTTATCTCGACATAATAGCCATGCTGAATTTGCAAAAGATTACCAACAGATGGATCGCCAAACTCGATAGCCGTGCTATCTTCCGAAGGAAACCGCCGACCACAAAAGAAATCTTCGAATGGGAGTTGGGGATCCGCCTCGTCGCGCTGCCCCTCCCTAAATCTGTACTTTTCGTCGTGTCCAGCTGCGATCGATTCCAGGAGGGCTAAATTTGCATTTCCAGCAAAAATCTGGAGCGCCTCAAGGACCGTGCTCTTTCCGGAATTATTTTTTCCCACAATTAGATTTACTCGTCCGAGCTTCGCAATATGTAAATCACTCAACGAGCGAAAATTTTTTATTTCAAATGAATTCAACATTGAGATATCTCCAGCCAGACGTGTACAAAAAAGTGAGCAATTCCAAAAACTAAGGCTCTTCTTTAATAAATTAATCGATCCAAATTTTGCTATGTTATCAAGGAAAAATTAATTAAAATTTTCCGAATGAATACTTGCCCAGAAAGTTGTTGTTGCATCAAGCAGACTCAAGAAAACGATGCATCTTGCACGTTACTCGAAATACTCACTATTGTAGCTTCGATCCCATCATGCGAGCGAGACTTATGGAAACGATTGTCGTAGCTGCGGTCATGTGGAAGTTGCTACTTGAATCCAACAATAAGGAATGCAGGCCAAAGCAAACTGTAAGCCGACGTATGCAAAAAAACCGCCAGGCTCACGCACTGGCGGTTTCGTTTTAGCGGTTCTCCGCCACTGCCTTACTGCGCCGCAGCTTCCACCGGATCAGCCGCCTTCATCGACAGCTTCAAACGGCCGCGCTCGTCGGTCTCGAGGACCTTCACGCGCACTGCCTGGCCTTCTTTCAGATAGTCGGCAACGGCGGCGACGCGCTCGTTGGCGATCTGCGAGATGTGCAGCAGGCCGTCCTTGCCAGGCATGACCTGGACGATGGCGCCGAAGTCGAGCAGTTTCAGCACGGTGCCGTCGTAGGTCTTGCCCACTTCGACCGAAGCGGTCAGCTCTTCGATGCGGCGCTTGGCTTCCTGGCCGGCAGCGGCGTCGACCGAGGCGATGGTGACGATGCCTTCGTCGGTGATGTCGATCTGGGTGCCGGTCTCTTCGGTCAGCGCGCGGATGACGGCGCCGCCCTTGCCGATGACGTCACGGATCTTCTCCGGGTTGATCTTGATCGTGATCAGGCGTGGTGCGAAGTCAGACAGTTCGGTCTTCACGTTCGGCACGGCGCGCTGCATCTCGGCCAGGATGTGCTGGCGGGCTTCCTTGGCTTGCGCCAGCGCCACCTGCATGATCTCCTTGGTGATGCCCATGATCTTGATGTCCATCTGCAGCGCCGTGATACCCGCTGGGGTACCGGCTACCTTGAAGTCCATGTCGCCCAGGTGGTCTTCGTCGCCGAGGATGTCGGTCAGGACAGCGAACTTGCCGCCTTCCTTGATCAGGCCCATGGCGATGCCGGCGACGTGCGCCTTCATCGGCACGCCGGCGTCCATCAGTGCCAGGCAGCCGCCGCAGACAGAAGCCATCGACGAGGAACCGTTCGATTCGGTGATTTCCGACACCAGGCGCACCGAGTAGCTGAAGTCTTCCGGGTTAGGCAGGGCGGCGACCAGCGCGCGCTTGGCGAGGCGGCCGTGGCCGATTTCGCGGCGCTTCGGGGTGCCGACGCGGCCGGTTTCGCCGGTGGCGAACGGAGGCATGTTGTAGTGCATCATGAAGTCGTCGGTGTACTCGCCCATCAGCGCGTCGATCTTCTGGCTGTCGCGGGCGGTGCCGAGGGTCGCGATGACCAGCGCCTGGGTTTCGCCGCGGGTGAACAGGGCCGAACCGTGGGTACGCGGCAGCACGCCGGTGCGGATCGCGATCGGACGCACGGTGCGGGTGTCGCGGCCGTCGATGCGTGGCTCGCCGTCCAGGATCTGGGTACGCACGACCTTGGCTTCCATGTCGAACAGGATGTTGCCGACGTCGCCGCTGTCGGCCTGGATGCCGTGCGACTGCAGGGCCGCCATGACTTCCGAGGACAAGGACTTCAGCTTTTGCTGGCGCGCCGATTTTTCGCGGGTCTGGTAAGCGTCACGGATTTTTTCCGCGGCCAGCTCGGTGACCTGGGCGATCAGGGTTTCGTTCTTGGCTGGAGCGGTCCACTCGACTTCCGGCTTGCCGCCTTCGGCCACCAGGTCGTGGATCGCGTCGATGACGACACGCATCTGGTCGTGGCCGAAGACGACCGCGCCCAGCATGATTTCTTCGGACAGCTGCTGCGCTTCGGATTCGACCATCAGCACGGCCGTTTCGGTACCGGCGACGACCAGGTCCATCTGCGAGGTCTTGAGCTGGGTGGTGCTCGGGTTCAGGATGTACTGGCCGTTGGCATAGCCGACGCGGGCGGCGCCGATCGGGCCGTTGAACGGGACGCCTGCGATGCACAGGGCAGCCGAGGCGCCGATCATCGCAGGGATGTCCGGATCGATCTCAGGGTTGACCGACAGCACGTGGATGATGACCTGGACTTCGTTCAGGTAGCCTTCCGGGAACAGCGGGCGGATCGGACGGTCGATCAGGCGCGAGGTGAGCGTTTCTTTTTCGGAAGGACGGCCTTCGCGCTTGAAGAAACCGCCCGGGATTTTACCGGCAGCATACGTTTTCTCGATGTAATCGACGGTCAGCGGGAAGAAATCCTGGCCAGGCTTGGCGTCCTTGCGAGCGACGACGGTAGCCAGCACGACGGTGTCTTCGACCGACACCAGGACGGCGCCGGAGGCTTGACGGGCGATTTCACCAGTTTCCAGGGTGACGGTGTGTTGGCCGTACTGGAAGGTCTTCGTAACTTTATTAAACATTGGTAATCCCTTTCTAATTGCCGACAGATTTTCAGGAGCTGTCGTTCACCTCACCGCTGTACTTCTAAAACAAAAAATGCCCGCGACAGCAAACTGACGCAGGCATTTCTTTGACTAAACCGTCTGGCGCAAAAATTACTTACGCAGGCCGAGTTTGGCGATCAGGTCGCGATAACGGCCCAGGTCTTTGCTCTTCAGGTAAGACAGCAGGCTCTTGCGGCGGTTGACCATCATGATCAGGCCGCGGCGCGAGTGGTGGTCTTTCTGGTGGGCTTTGAAGTGGCCGTTCAGTTCGTTGATGCGTGCAGTCAGCAGCGCGACCTGGACTTCCGGCGAACCGGTATCGTTCTGGCCACGTGCGTTGTCGGCGATAATCGCCGCTTTGTCGATGTGTTCTACGGACATGATGTTACCTTTCACATGCGGTGCAAGAGTCGTAACCCAGCGCACCGTGATTTGATTAAAAAATCCTGCCCTTGCGGACAGACCCGCCAGTATATGCGAAAACGCCTGGCGTCACCAGCATTTGCTGGCCGAAGCTGGGGCATGATGGGGTTTTCGGGAGCTTCGCGATGAACAAGATGATGAAACTGGCAAGGACCTGCTCAGCCGTATCGATGGTCGCCGTATTGCTGGCGGCCTGTTCCGGCCCGCTGTTTCGGCAAACTCCGCTCCTCGGCGACCCGCTCGCCGCCGTCACCGCCAAGATGGGGCAGCCGACAAGCGTGTATCCGGCGCCCGACGGCCAGGTGCTCGAGTACGCGACCGGCCCGATGGGCCAGTACACCTACATGGCGCGCATCGGGCCCGACGGCCGGCTGGCCTCCTACGAGCAGGTGCTGACCGGCGAAACCTTCGCCAAAATCAGGATCGACCAGGCCACCAAGGCCGACGTGCTGCGCACCATCGGCCGACCCGCCGAACGCTCGCGCGTGGCCCAGCGCAACTACGAAGTCTGGTCCTATCGCTACAAGGAAGCGGGCGTGTGGAATTCGCTGATGCACGTGCATTTCGACGAGAACGGCGTCGTGCGGCAAATGCTCAACGGGCCGGATCCGATGTTCGACGTCAAGGATCGCAGTCCCTTTTAAGGAGCCGCACCCCTGCTCCGCACAAAGGCCTCGACCGCATCGAGGGTCGGCGCCAGCTTGCGCAGCGAGTTCGACAAGGATGCCACCAGGGTGGTGTGGGTCACGCCGTCGTAGTAGACCTCGCGCACCGGCACCTGCACCGCACGCAACCTGGTCGCCATGCCGCCGGTGTTCCGTACCGGATTGACGAGCGTGTCCTTGTTGGCCGCGATCAGGAGCGCCGGTGGCGAGGACGCGCGCACGTGGTAGGCCGGTTGCGAGTCAGGCGGCGTGTTCGGCGCATTGAAGACGGGTTGCGTGGTCCGGTTCTGCACCGGCAGGAAATCGTAGGGGCCGGCCAGGCCGATCCAGCCGCGCACACTGTCCGGCTTCATGCCCTCTTTCCCCAGCCAGCGCGGGTCGAGCGCCAGCATGGCGGCGTTATACGCACCGGCGCTGTGGCCCATCAGGAAGATGTTTGCCGGGTCGCCACCATGCTTGCCGGCTTCGCGCGCTGCCCAGGCGACGGCGCCGGCGCCGTCGACCAGGAAGTCCGGGTAGCGCACCTGCGGATACAGGCGGTAGTCCGGTACCACGACGACGAAACCACGCGCGGCCAGCGCCCGCCCGACAAAGGCATAATCGGCGCGCTCGCCGCTGACCCAGTTGCCGCCATAGAAAAAGACGATGACGGGAGCCTTCTCGGCCTTGCTTGCCGGGCGATAGACGTCGAGCATGTTGCGCGCATCGGGGCCGTAGCGGATGCTGGTCGTGGCCTGCACGCTGCCGGCGGGCGAGACCGCGTTCAGCGCCCCTAGCGGCGAACAGGCGGACAGCAGCGCGGCGACAAGGACGGCTGCAGCGGAAAGGATGGGTTTGATCATGGCCCGAGTATAGGGGCCGGGCGGGGAACAGGCCGCACAGCAGGCGGGCGCATGCATACGCGATTAGTGACCTGAAGTGAACAACTGGCCATATACTGTTGCGCTATGGGTAACACACACGCTTCCTTGCAGCAGCCTCGCTACCTCGCCGGGGTCGGGATTTCGCTGGCGCTGCACCTGCTGCTGGTCCTGCTGTGGCAGGCCTCGCGCCCTGCCCTGGCGCCGAACGCCGAGATGCCGGAAATGCAGTTCGTGCGCGTGCTGCCGCTGCCTGACGTGGCCGAACCACGGCCGGCGCCAGCGCCAGCGCCAGCCCTGCCCCCGCCGGCGCGTGCCCGCTCGCAGGCCCGGGCGCAGGCGCCGGCGCTTGCCTCCCTGCCCGTAGCTCCCGCGGCAAGCACCACGCCCGAACCCGAAGCGGCCATCCCCTCTGCCTCCATTCCTTCCAGCGGCGAGCTGCTCGCGCGCGCAAAAGCCGCCGCCGGCGCCATCGACGGCGCACTGCGCCAGGAAAACCCGCGGCGCGGCATCCAGGCGCCGATCGTCACGGCCACGATGCGGCTCGAGCGCGGCATCGCCCGCGCCGCCGAGATGGCGCCGAACAAGTGGTATGAGGCGCCGAAGATCAGCGAAGTCCAGGACCCGGGCGGCTATGGACGCCGGCGCTACCGGGTCGTCACGGCAGGCGGCACCTATTGCATGACCTATGAATCGAACCACGCACCGGACGGCATCGACAGCATGCAGCACGGGATCAAGTCGAAGAAAACCACCTGCGACCCGGACGAGGAACCGGCCGCCGTCCAGGACTGGAAGCACAAAAACTTATAATTGGGGATGCGCCCGCTCCACCTTCGAGTGCAGCTTGTTCAGCCCGGACAGATAGGCCTTGGCCGAAGCCACCACGATGTCCGGATCGGCGCCGACGCCATTCACGATGCGGCCCTCGCGCGACAGCCGCATCGTCACCTCTCCCTGGGAATCGGTGCCGTAGCTGATGGCGTTGATCGAGAACAGGATCAGTTCCGCGCCCGTTTTCGCCTGGCTTTCGATGGCGTTCACGGTGGCGTCGACCGGGCCGTCGCCGCTGCCTTCGCAGGCATGCTCCTGGCCGTCGATCGCGAACACCACCCGCGCATGCGGCAACTGGCCGGTTTCCGAACGCTGCGCCAGCGACACGAAGCGGAAGTACTCGCCCTCCTGCGCATGGTCGGCGGCCGAGACCAGCGCCATGATGTCCTCGTCGAAAATCTCGCTCTTGCGGTCGGCCAGGTCCTTGAAGCGGGCAAAGGCGTCGTTCACCTCCGCTTCCGATTCCAGTTCGATGCCGAGCTCCTGCAGGCGCGCCTTGAAGGCGTTGCGCCCGGAGAGCTTGCCGAGCACGATCTTGCTCGCGTGCCAGCCGACGTCCTCGGCGCGCATGATCTCGTAGGTTTCGCGCGCTTTCAGCATGCCGTCCTGGTGGATGCCCGAGGCGTGGGCAAACGCGTTCGCGCCCACCACCGCCTTGTTCGGCTGCACCGCGAAGCCGGTGATCTGCGCCACCATTTTCGAGGCCGGCACGATCTGCGTGGTGTCGATGCCGACGGTCAGCTTGTAGTAGTCGGCGCGGGTGCGCAGCGCCATCACCACTTCTTCCAGGGCCGTGTTGCCGGCGCGCTCGCCCAGGCCGTTGATCGTGCATTCGATCTGGCGCGCCCCGCCGATGGCCACGCCGGCCAGCGAATTGGCCACCGCCAGCCCGAGGTCGTTATGGCAGTGCACCGACCACACCGCCTTGTCGGAATTCGGCACGCGCTCGCGCAGGCGGCGGATGGTCTCGCCGAAGACTTCGGGCGTGGCATAGCCGACCGTGTCGGGGAAGTTGATGGTGGTGGCGCCCTCCCGGATCACGGCTTCGAGCACGCGGCAGAGGAAATCTTCTTCCGAACGGCTGCCGTCTTCCGGAGAAAACTCGATGTCGTCGGTGTAGTTGCGCGCATAACGGATGGCCTGGATCGCCTGCTGCAGCACCTGCTCCGGCTCCATGCGCAGCTTGACCTTCATGTGCAGCGGCGAGGTGGCGATGAAGGTGTGGATGCGCTTGCGCTCGGCCGGGGCCAGCGCTTCCGCGGCGCGCGCGATGTCGGCCTGGTTGGCGCGCGAGAGCGAGCAGATGGTCGACTCGCGCACCGCCATCGAAATGGCGCGGATCGCCTCGAAGTCGCCGTTGGAGGAGGCGGCAAAGCCGGCCTCGATGACGTCAACCCTTAGCCGCTCGAGCTGGCGCGCGATGCGTACCTTTTCGTCCTTGGTCATCGAGGCGCCCGGCGATTGCTCGCCGTCGCGCAGGGTGGTGTCGAAAATAATCAGGCGGTTCGGGTCGATCATGACAGCTCCAGTCAGCGCTTGTTAATCAAGGAGCGCCGCCGGGCCGACCATGTCGGGACTAACGGCGCTCGGTTTCTTCGATCGGATCGTCGTCGCTCGGGATGATCGATACCCGCTTGCCCTTGGCACGCTGGATCGCAAACACCACATAGCCCGACAAGCCGTAAATCACAAAAATCGGCCACAACACTTTCGGTGGGTCGATCGCCACCAGCGCAAACGCGAGGGCAATCAGGAACACCACGATGAACGGTACCGACTTGCGGAAGTTCACGTCCTTGAAGCTATAAAACGGCACGTTCGACACCATCGTCAGGCCGGCGAACACCGCCAGGCACCACGACACCCAATCCACCTGGCGCGCGCTGATGTTGATGTCCGGATCGATCATGAACATGATGAAGCCGACCACCAGGCCCGCCGCCGCCGGGCTGGGCAAGCCCTGGAAGAAGCGCTTGTCCACCACCTCGATATTCGTGTTGAAGCGGGCCAGGCGCAGCGCCGCACCGGCGCAGTAGATGAAGGCCGCGATCCAGCCCCACTTGCCCAGGCCGCGCAGCGACCACTCGTAAATCACCAGCGCCGGCGCCGCACCAAAGGACACCATGTCCGACAAACTGTCGTACTGCGCGCCGAACTCCGACTGCGTATTGGTCATGCGCGCAACCCGTCCGTCCAGCCCATCCAGAATCATCGCGATGAACACGGCCCAGCAGGCGTGGTCGAAGCGCTGGTTCATCGCCATCACGATCGCGTAGAAACCGCAGAACAGGGCCGCCGTCGTGAACGCATTCGGCAGCAGGTAAATGCCGCGTCCGCGCGGCCCGCCCTTGTCCTCGGTCCGGCGGCCGAAGCGCTTCAGGCGGGAGAATCGTGGCGCCCGCGGTGCTCCGCCGTTTTTCTTGCGTCGTGGGAAGGTTGGCATAAAGTTCCGTATTCAAATAAATGTGCCTTAAGGCTGTCTCCGCATTATAGAGGCGGAAACAGCATGTTAGCGAACGGATACTCTTATCGAAACTTCACCTTGCCAACCACCCGCATCTGCAGCGTCGTTTCTCCTGGTTCAAAACTCGGTTCCGGCATCGCGCCGTCGTCACGCATCCTGCTCGCACTCATCGCCATTTTTGGCGCAGCCATTTCTTGCTGCACGTAGTTGCCCGATCCTTCGAAGTCCACCGTATCGATGCTGGCTTCCGACGGCTGGCGCCCCATGGCGCGTGCGATCGAGGCAATGCGCTCGTTCAGGTTGCGGTAGGTCTCGACGATGCGGCGGTCGTCCAGCAGCTTCTCCGTTGCCGGGCTCAGGCCAAAACTGACGCCGTTGACCGACAACACGCTCTGCGCCGCCGCCACCGTTTTCGGCAAGCCGGCCAGCTGCATCGTCTTCACCTCCAGGTACTGCCCGACGCGCCAGCCGATCGGCACCGGCCGCACCGGCGTCCTGCCGGCCGGCAGCGGCTGTACCGGCGGTTCCGGATAAATCGGATAGGTGAAATAGCCCTGCGTCTTCAGTTCCGCCTTCGGATCGAGACGGCGCACGATCTCGGTGCCCTCCTTCATCTTGCGGTTCACCCGGGCCGCGGCCGCATTCTTGTCCTTGTCATGTTCCTCGACGACGAAGCTGACCGTCGCCTGGTCGTTGGCATGGCGCACTTCGCCGTTGGCCGGAACGATGACCAGGGTGCCGCTTGTCGCCGGCGCTGCAGCCGTCTGGGCATGGGCTTGCGCCGCCAGCGCCAGGCTGGCAATCAGGAACATTTTTGGAAGGGACATTTTTTTCTCCAGGTTAAGTAATGTGTACTTATACGATACCGCTGCCGACACTTCCATCGTGCTTTTGTAATGGAAAGTTGCAATACGGTCGCGCTGGAGATGATTTGCCCCTTCCACGCTTCAGTTCTTCGACTGATCGACCAGCTTGTTCTTGGCGATCCACGGCATCATCGCGCGCAGCCTGGCGCCGACTTCCTCGATCGGGTGCTCGCTGGTCAGCCGGCGGCGCGAGATCAGGGTCGGGGCGCCGGCCTTGTTCTCGAGGATGAAGCTCTTCGCATACTCGCCGGTCTGGATGTCCTTCAAGCACTGGCGCATCGCTTCCTTGGTGGCCGCGGTGACGACTTTCGGGCCGGTGACGTACTCGCCGTATTCCGCATTGTTCGAAATCGAGTAATTCATGTTGGCGATGCCGCCTTCGTAGATCAGGTCGACGATCAGTTTCAGCTCGTGCAGGCACTCGAAATAGGCCATCTCGGGCGCATAACCGGCTTCGGTCAGGGTCTCGAAGCCGGCCTTGATGAGTTCGACGGCGCCGCCGCACAGCACCGCCTGCTCGCCGAACAGGTCGGTCTCGGTCTCTTCGCGGAAATTGGTTTCGATAATGCCGGCGCGCCCGCCGCCATTCGCCATCGCATACGAGAGCGCGATATCGCGCGCCGCGCCGGATTTGTCCTGGTAGACCGCCACCAGGTGCGGCACGCCGCCGCCCTGTTTATAGGTGTTCCGCACGGTGTGGCCGGGGGCTTTCGGCGCGATCATGATGACGTCGAGGTCGGCGCGCGGCACGACCTGGCCGTAGTGGACGTTGAAGCCGTGGGCAAAGGCGAGCACGGCGCCCGGCTTCGCGTTCGGCTCGACGTTTTCCTTGTAGACCTGGGCGATGTTTTCGTCCGGCAGCAGGATCATGATGATGTCGGCGTTCTTCACCGCCTCATCGACCTCGGCCACCTGCAGGCCGGCCTGCTCGACCTTGTTCCAGGAAGCGCCGCCGCGGCGCAGGCCGACCGTGACGTTCACGCCGGATTCGGAGAGATTCTGGGCGTGCGCATGGCCTTGCGAGCCGTAGCCGATGATGGCGACGTTTTTGCCCTTGATGAGGGAGAGATCGCAGTCTTTGTCGTAGAAGATTTTCATTTTTTGTCCTGTATTTTTAGATGGGTTTTTATACTTTGAGGATGCGCTCACCGCGCCCGATGCCGGAGCCGCCGGTCCGCACGGTTTCGAGAATGGAGGCGCGGTCGATGGCGTCGATGAAAGCATCTAATTTGCTCTTGGCGCCGGTCAGCTCGATCGTGTAGGTCTTCTCGGTCACGTCGATGATGCGGCCGCGGAAGATGTCGGCGGTGCGCTTGATCTCTTCGCGCTCCTTGCCGACGGCCCGCACCTTGATCAGCATCAGCTCGCGCTCGATGTGCGCGCCTTCGGTGAGATCAACCACTTTCACCACTTCGATCAGCCGGTTCAGGTGCTTGGTGATCTGCTCGATGATGTCGTCCGAGCCGCTGGTCACGATCGTCATGCGCGACAGCGTCGCGTCCTCGGTCGGCGCCACGGTCAGGGTTTCGATGTTGTAGCCGCGCGCCGAAAACAGGCCCACCACGCGCGACAGGGCGCCGGCTTCGTTCTCGATCAGGACTGAAATAATATGTCTCATTTACAGGTCCTCCGAGCCGAGCAGCATTTCGGAAAGGCCCTTGCCAGCCTTGACCATCGGCCAGACGTTCTCGCTCTGGTCGGTGATGAAGTTCATGAACACCAGCCGGTCCTTCATGGCGAAAGCCTCGACCAGCGCGCCCTCGACGTCGCCCGGCTTTTCGATGCGCATGCCGACGTGGCCATAGGCCTCGGCCAGCTTCTCGAAGTCCGGCAGGGAATCCATATACGACTCGGAATAGCGCGAGCCGTAGTCGATCTGCTGCCACTGGCGCACCATGCCGAGGAAGCGGTTGTTGAGCAGGATGATCTTCGGGGTCAGGTGATACTGCTTGCAGGTGGCGAGCTCCTGGATGCACATCTGGATCGAGCCCTCGCCGGTGACGCAGGCGACCGTGGCGCCGGGGTTCGCCATCTGCACGCCCATCGCATATGGCAGGCCGACGCCCATCGTGCCAAGGCCACCGGAATTGATCCAGCGGCGCGGCTTCTCGAAGGGGTAATACTGGGCGGCCCACATCTGGTGCTGGCCGACGTCGGAGGTGATGAAGGCGTCGCCCTTGGTGACTTTCCACAGCTTTTCGACGACCGCCTGCGGCTTGATCAGGATATCCGAATCTTCATAGCGCAGGCAGTCGCGGCCGCGCCACTCGTCGACCTGCTTCCACCAGTCGCGCAGCGCGTCCGGGTTGGCCCGGGCAGGGTTGCCGCCTGCTGCGGCTGCATCGAGCTGCGCCAAAAATTCGATCAGCACGTCTTTCACGTTGCCGACGATCGGGATGTCGACCTTGACCCGCTTGGAAATCGAGGACGGGTCGATGTCGATGTGGATGATCTTGCGCGGATGGCTGGCGAAATGCTTCGGGTTGCCGATCACGCGGTCGTCGAAGCGCGCGCCAATGGCGATCAGGACGTCGCAATGCTGCATCGCCATGTTCGCTTCATAGGTGCCGTGCATGCCGGGCATGCCCACGAAATGCTTGTCGCTGGCGCGCGAGCCGCCCAGGCCCATCAGCGTGTTGGTGACCGGGGCGCCGACGCGCTCGACCAGGCGGTTCAGTTCCGCCGAAGCGTTGGCCAGGATCACGCCGCCGCCGGCATAGATCATCGGGCGCTCGGCGCCCTGCAGCAATTGCACCGCCTTGCGGATCTGGCCGGTGTGGCCCTTGTCGACCGGCTTGTAGGAACGCATCTCGACTTCGCGCGGATACTCGAACAGGCACTTGTGCATGCTGATGTCCTTCGGGATATCGACCAGCACCGGGCCGGGGCGGCCGGTACGGGCGATAAAGAAGGCTTTCTTCATCGTCAGCGCCAGGTCCTTGACGTCCTTGACCAGGAAATTATGCTTGACCACCGGGCGCGTGATGCCGACCGTATCGCATTCCTGGAAGGCATCCTGGCCGATCGCATGGCTCGGCACCTGGCCGCTGATCACCACCATCGGGATCGAATCCATGTAGGCGGTGGACAGGCCGGTAACGGCATTGGTCACGCCCGGCCCGGAAGTGACGATGGCGACGCCGACGGTATTCGAGCTGCGCGAATAGGCATCGGCCGCATGCACGGCTGCCTGCTCGTGGCGCACTAACACGTGCTGGAATTTGTCTTGCTGGAAGATGGCGTCGTAGATGTACAGCACTGCGCCGCCAGGATAGCCAAAGACGTGTTTGACACCCTCTTCGGCCAGGCAACGTACGACGATCTCGGCGCCGGTGATGGCGCCTGTCGGACCCGGGGGCCCTGATGGATTAGCAACCGCGTTATTCATGAACCATTCCTTTCAAAACCCATTGGGCGATTGATCGGATGCTCGTTCCTGACGAAATACGGTTTACCCTACAGCGCTCAAGCTTCCCTTCTTTCTGCGGTCACGGCGAACCTCCAGTCATCCATAGATAACTTTGGGAACGGCGCTCAACGCAACTCGTTTGGCTGAGTGTCTGTAGCGGCTCGACGCATCTCTCGCGCTTGTGGCGCGGGTTGGAGCAAACTGCCTACAAATGAAAGCGTGTCATGCCGCACAGGCCTTGTGTGCCGGCGCGGCTGACGGTGAAGCTTCGGGGGTGCAAAGCGTAAGGACCACCTTACTGCGTTGCACCATTTTGGTCAAGATAAAACAAAGAAAAGCGAGATAGCCCCGCTTGGCCCAGCTAACTGGACGCCAGGACACGCCCCGATAGTGCACTGCAGCGCGCCTTCGGTGAGCAATAACGGTGCATGGTTGGTGGTTTTTTGCTAGGATTCGTGGGTTTCCATAAAGCACGGGCGACGTACCCGGGCGCACCCCCTCCCCTCCATCGCATGGCGACAGACAAAGAACTCAACGACTTCCTCGAGAATGTCGAACGCCGGGCGTTCAAGCAGGCCGTGTATGCGGTGCGCAAGGACGAGGCGGCGCTCGACATCGTGCAGGATGCGATGATCAAGCTCGCCGAAAAATATGGCGACAAGCCGGCGGCGGAATTGCCGATGCTGTTCCAGCGCATCCTGCAAACGACCATCCTCGATTATTTCCGCCGCGAGAAGGTGCGCAACACCTGGGTCAGCCTGTTTGGAAGCCTCGGCCGCCGCGAAGGCGAGGACGAGGACTTTGATATACTCGCTTCCTACGAATCCGAGGAGGGCTCGGCTGCCGCCGAGTCGAGCGAAGACCAGGTGGAGCGGGCGCAAACCTTGCGTTTGATCGACGCGGAGATACAAAAACTCCCGGCGCGTCAACGCGAAGCCTTCCTGATGCGTTACTGGCAGGATATGGACGTGGCCGAAACGGCCGCAGCGATGGGGTGCTCGGAGGGCAGTGTGAAAACACATTGTTCTCGCGCTACGCATACCCTTGCCGATGCCCTGCGGGCCAAGGGAATTAAATTATGAATAACGACGATATCACCCTCGCGTACAAGCTGCGCCATGCCCTGAACGAGAACCTCGAGTCGCTCCCGGCCTCGACGACCGAGCGCCTGGCCGCCGCGCGCAAGCTTGCCTTGTCGCGCAAGAAGCCCGACGCTGCCGCTGCCCGTGCCATCCCTCGGCGCGGGCTGTCGCGGCTGCTGGATCTCGATTTCCACTTTTCCGGCAGCGGCCTGGGCCGCCTGGGCGTCGCCCTGCCCCTGCTGGCGCTGGTTGTCGGCCTCGGCGGGCTGTACCAGTACGATCAGGAGCAGCGCATCGACGAACTGGCCGAACTCGATGCGGCCATGCTGTCTGATGAACTGCCGCTGACGGCTTACCTCGATCATGGCTTCCATGCCTATCTGGAGTCGCAACAGCGCCGCCAATGACGACACCGCGTTCGAAGCCCCGCCGTGCCGGCCTGGTCCTCGCCGCCGTCGGTGCATTGCTGCTGGCCGTCCTTGCCGCCTGGGCCTTCTGGCCGGGCGCGCAGCGTAGCGTGCCGGGTGGCGGCGCCGCCGTGAATGCCGGCGCGGCCCCTGGCATGCCTGGCACCGGTGGCCCGCAACTGTTCCATAAACCCCTGTGGAAAGACCTCACCAAGGCCCAGCAACTGGCGCTGCAGCCGCTGAAGAACGAGTGGGACGTCATGGAAGGCACTCGCAAGCGCAAATGGCTCGAAATGTCGCGCCGCTTCGCTTCGATGAGCCCGCTTGAACAGGAGCGCGTGCACGAGCGCATGCGCCAATGGCTGCGGCTCACGCCCGAACAGCGCACCCTGGCGCGCGAAAACTTTACCCGCACGCGCAAACTCGCGCCCGGCGAAAAGGCCGCCAACTGGGAAAGCTACAAGCAGCTCAGCCCCGACCAGAAACGCCGCCTCGCCCAGACCCGCAAGAACCCGGCCACGGCCGCCGCCCCAAGCACGCCGGCGATCGTCGCGCCGACCAGCTGCCCGGCCGGCACCACGCGCCGCGGCGCCACCTGCATGTCGCTGCAGGCACCGGCCAGCATTCCGTCCGTGCCGGCGATTACGCAACCGGCGCCGGCGCCCGCATCCCCTTCGACCGCACCGGCCGCCGGCCCTTCCTCGAACAACTCATCCACCGCCGCCCCCACAGCATCGAATGCAAACGGTTAATCCCCCCGCTCCTCCCCTGCCTGCCACGCCTCCCGCAATCGCTACCCCGACGCTCAAGCGCCGCGTGATTGCAATGGTCTACGAAGCTTTCCTGCTGATCGCGGTCGAGGCGCTGGCCGTGTTCCTGTTCATCTTCTTGACCGGCAACCGCCAGGACCCGCTATTCCGCGCGGCGCTGATGGTCTTCCTGTTCCTGGTGACGGCCGCCTATTTCGTGCACGCGTGGAGCGGCAGCGGCTTCACCCTGGCGATGAAGACCTGGCGCATCAAGCTGGTGAAAGTGGGCTACGCGAAGGTGCCGCTAAAAAGCGCGGTCCTGCGCTACCTGCTGGCCTGGGGCTGGTTTGCCCCGGCTTTGGTGATCGGCGCCCTGCTCGACCTGCACGGGGTCAAGGAATGGGCGCTGGTGCTGACGGCAGGCGCGGTCGCGTGGGGGCTGACCGCCTTGTTCGACAAGGACCGGCAGTTCCTGCATGACCGGATTGCGGGGACGCGCTTGATTTCCTTGCCGAAGCTGGGCAAGTAGGGTGGGCGGGTCCCCCGCTCACGCGTTCAAGCGGCCTGTGCAAACCACATCGCGAATTAGCATCTTGTCGTTGAACGCGTGAGCGGCAGAGCCGCCCACCCTACGTCCGCATCAAAACCGCTCGTACTCCGCCATATAACGCCACTGCCCGGCCGGCAGCGCGCCCATCGAAATCCGCCCCACGCGCAGGCGCTTGATGTCGGTAACCTCGAGCCCAACGGCGCCGCACATGTGCTCGATCTGGCCGGGACGCATGCCCTTGGCGGCGAAGCGCAAACGGCCTTCGCTCTGCCAGCTGACCTTCATCGGGTTGACCGGCTTGCCGCTGAAGACCAGACCGTGGTTCAGCAGCGCCAGCCCGCCCTCCTTGATACCGCCCGCGACTTCGACCACGAATTCGTGCTCGACCCGCTCGCCATCGTCGATGAGTTTACGGGCGACGCGGAAGTCCTGCGTATACACCAGCAGGCCGCTGGCGTCGGTTTCCAGCGGCGTGGCAAGCGTCAGGCGCGCCAGGTGGCGTTTCAGGAAGCGCGGCGCGCCGTGCACGCCAGGCAGCAAGGTCTCTTCCTTCAGTGACTCGAGCGCGCTGGCGCCGCGTGCGCCGACACCCGAATTCAGGCCGGCCGGCTTGTGGAACAGGATCGTCACCGGCGGCGCTTCTTCCATGCTCGCACCGGGCAGCACGGCCACCTTCTGGCCTGGGTTCACGCGCGTGGCCGGATCTTCGATCACGACACCATCGACACTGACGCCGCCGCCGGCGATATAGCGTTCCGCTTCGGCGCGCGAGCACGGCACCAGTTCGGCCACGCGCTTGGCGAGGCGGATTCCCTCGTTCGGAGTTGCCTTATTTATCACCTGCGTCATCAGGCGCGCCAGTCTTTGAAGAAGGTTTTGAAAGCGGCGACGACACGGACGACGTCCGCGCTGGAGACGTCCAAGTGGGTCACCAGGCGCATGCGCGGGCCGACCGTGGCGCGGATGCCTTGCGCCGCCAGCGCCGCGCGCAGCGGCTCGCAGGCGGCTGCCGGCACGTCCATCCAGAAGATGTTGGTCTGCGGCGGCGTCACGGTGAGCGCCTCGATCCCGGCCAGGCCACGCGCCAGTTCAGCGGCGTTGGCGTGGTCCTCGGCCAGGCGCTCCACATTGTGCTGCAGCGCGTGCTGCGCGGCGGCCGCCAGCACGCCGGCCTGGCGCATGCCGCCGCCCAGCATCTTGCGCCAGCGCTTGCCCTGCTCGATGAATGCCTTCGGCCCCAGCAGCACCGAGCCGACCGGCGCGCCCAGGCCTTTCGAGAGGCAGACCGACACCGTATCGAAGCCTTTTACGGCGTCGCGCAGGCTGACGCCGTTCGCGACGGCGGCGTTGCAGACGCGCGCGCCGTCGAGGTGGGTGGCCAGGCCCTTGCCATGCGCGAGCGCGGTCGCGGCCTGCAGGTAGTCCTGGCCCAGCACGCGCCCGCCGATCGTGTTTTCCAGCGCCAGCAGGCGGGTGCGCGCGAAGTGGACGTCGTCGGGCTTGATATAAGCCTCGATGTCGGAAAGCAGCAAGCTGCCGTCCGCCTGGTTGGCGATGGGCTGCGGCTGGATACTGCCCAGCACCGCGGCGCCGCCGCCTTCGTATTTATAGGTGTGCGCTTCCTGGCCGACCAGGTATTCGTCACCGCGGCCGCAATGGGCCATCAGCGCGATCAGGTTGGTTTGCGTGCCGCTGGGCGCGAACAGGCCCGCTTCGTGGCCGAACAGGTCGGCGGCGAAGTCCTGCAGCCGGTTCACGCCCGGGTCGTCGCCATACACGTCGTCGCCGACGTCGGCGCCGGCCATGGCCGCGCGCATTGCGGCGGACGGTTGGGTCACGGTGTCGCTGCGCAGGTCAATCCAGGTGGTGGTATCGCTCATGGTCTTCAGTGCTCGTTGGTGTCAGTTAGTGACGGCTTCGGCTTGCGAAGCATAAAAACGCTGGCCCATCTCTTCCAGTCCCAGCGTGGCCAGCACTTCCTGCAGGCGCTCGCTCGGACGGCGGCGCGGCAGGTTTTTATAAGTGGCGACGATCAGCTCGTTCTTCATCGAGTGTTCCCAGCCCACCAGTTCCGTCACCGTCACCTGGTAGCCGTGCGCTTCGAGCTGCAGGCAGCGCAGCACGTTGGTGACCTGGCTGCCGAATTCGCGGGTGTGGATCGGATGGCGCCAGAGCTCGGTCAGCGGGCTCTTGCCCAGTGCCGCGCCCTTGTTCTTGCGCAGGAAACTGGCCACCTCGGCCTGGCAGCAGGGCACCAGCACCATGTGCTTCGCTTTTTTCTTCAGCGCGAAGTCGATGGCGTCGTCGGTTGCAGTGTTACAGGCGTGCAGCGCGGTGACGATGTCGATCGTGTCCGGCAGCTTGCTCGAGGTCGTGGCCTCGGCGACCGACAGCGGCAGGAAGGACATGTTGGCAAAGCCCAGGCGTGCGGCCAGCTCGGTCGATTTGCTGACCAGTTCTTCGCGCGTTTCGATGCCGTAGATGTGCGAGTCATCGATCAGCCCCTTGAAGAACAGGTCGTACAGGATGAAGCCGAGGTAGGACTTGCCGGCGCCATGGTCGACCAGCGACACGCCCGCTTTCGCGCCGCGCACTTCGTTCAGGAGCGGCTCGATGAAGTTGTACAGGTGGTAGACCTGCTTGAGTTTGCGCCGGCTGTCCTGGTTCAGCTTGCCGTCGCGCGTGAGGATGTGCAGCTCCTTGAGCAGCTCGATCGACTGGCCGGGACGGATCTCGGGGATGTCCGCGCTTTTGCCCGTATTCTCAACGCGCTTCATCGGATCAATGGTTCTTTTCGGCGGCGTGGTTGATCGTGTACTTCGGGATCTCGACCACGAGATCTTCCTCGGCCACGATGGCCTGGCAGGACAGGCGCGAATTCGGCTCCAGGCCCCAGGCCTTGTCGAGCATGTCTTCTTCTTTTTCTTCCTGCTCGTTCAGGGAATCGAAGCCCTCGCGCACGATCACGTGGCAGGTGGTGCAGGCGCAGACGCGGTCGCAGGCGTGCTCGATGTCGATGTCGTTCTCGAGCATGACGTCGCAGACGGATTTACCGGCCGGCGCGTCGAGGACGGCGCCGTCGGGGCAGAAGACCGGGTGGGGCAGGATGACGATTTGTGGCACGTGATTACCTCTAAAATGATTTATATCGTTTGCGGCGATGGGCGGCGAAAACCAATCACACCTCGTCCAGCGACTTGCCCGCCAGCGCGCTGCGCACGCTCTTGTCCATGCGGCGGGCGGCAAATTCGCCGGTGCCGTCGGCAAGGGCCTGCACGGCGTCGTGCAGCGCATTCTGGCGCAGGCCGGCGTCCAGCGCCAGGTCGTTCGATTGCGCGATTGCCGCAACCACGCCCTGCACCAGCGTCGCCACGTCAGCTTGCTCGTCCGCGTCCAGCAAGTCCTGGTCGCTGTCCAGGGCCGATTGCGTGGCCAGCAAAATGCGCTCGGCCTCGACCTGCTCTTCGCGCAGCGCGCGCATTTGCATGTCGACCTCGGCCGAGCTGTACGAATCCTGCAGCATGCGCGCCACTTCGTCGTCGCCCAGGCCGTAGGACGGTTTCACCGTAATCGAGGCTTCCACCCCGGAGCGCGTCTCGCGCGCCGACACCGACAGCAGCCCGTCTGCATCGACCTGGTAGGTCACGCGGATGCGCGCGGCGCCGGCGGCCATCGGCGGGATGCCGCGCAATTCGAAGCGCGCCAGCGAGCGGCAGTCCGACACCAGTTCGCGCTCGCCCTGCACCACGTGCACGGCCAGCGCGGTTTGTCCGTCCTTGAAGGTGGTGAACTCCTGGGCACGGGCGCAGGGAATCGTCGAATTGCGCGGGATGATCTTCTCGACCAGGCCGCCCATCGTCTCGATCCCGAGCGACAGCGGGGTCACATCCAGCAGCAGCCAGTCGTCGCCCGAGGCGCGGTTACCGGCCAGCAGGTTGGCCTGGATCGCGGCGCCCAGCGCCACCACTTTGTCCGGGTCGATGTTCGCGTGCGGGATGGTGTGGAAGAACTCGGAGACCGCGCGGCGCACGTGCGGCATGCGCGTGGCGCCGCCGACCATCACCACGCCGTCCACGTCTTCGACCGTCACGTCGGCGTCGCGCATCGCTTTCCGGATCGCCGTCATGGTCTTGGCGACCAGGTGCTTGGTAATCTCGGCGAACGTGGCGGCGGTGATGTTCACCTGCACCAGTTCGCCCGATTTCAGGATGGCCTCGACCGTCGTCTCGTTGTCGTTCGACAGCAGTTCCTTGGCCTGGCGCGATTTCACCATCAGCGTGGCCGTGTCTTCGTCCGACAGCGGCGACAGCTTCGCCTGCTCCCTGATCCAGCAGAACAGGCGGTGGTCGAAGTCGTCGCCGCCGAGGGCCGAGTCGCCGCCGGTCGACAGCACCTCAAAAACGCCTTTCGACAATTTCAGGATCGAGATGTCGAAGGTGCCGCCGCCCAGGTCGTAGACGGCATAGACGCCTTCCGAGCCATGGTCGAGGCCATAGGCGATCGCCGCGGCGGTCGGCTCCGACAGCAGGCGCAGTACGTTCAGGCCGGCCAGCTGGGCCGCGTCCTTGGTGGCCTGGCGCTGGGCGTCGTCGAAGTAGGCGGGCACGGTGATCACCGCACCCACCAGCTCGTCGCCGAGCGAATCTTCGGCCAGCTGGCGCAGCGTGGCGAGGATCTGGGCCGAGGTCTCGACCGGGCTCTTGATGCCGGCCACGGTATTGATCTGCACCATGCCGGGGGAATCGACGAAATCGTAGGGCAGGTTTTCGGCGTGGGCGATGTCCTTCAGGCCGCGGCCCATGAAGCGCTTGACCGAGACGATGGTGTTCTTCGGGTCGACCGTGCGGTGGGCCTGCGCCTTGTGGCCGATGTGGGCGTTGCCGTTGGCCAGGTAACGCACGACCGATGGCATCAGCGCGCGGCCGTCGTCGTCGCTGAGCACTTCTGGAATGCCGCTGCGCACGGTAGCGACCAGCGAATTGGTCGTGCCCAGGTCGATACCCACCGCCAGCCGGTGCTGGTGCGGCGCGGTCGACATGCCGGGTTCGGAAATCTGCAAAAGTGCCATGTTCTTGTTACCTGGTTGTTATGTATTTGAAGCGATGAAGACCCGTAGGGTGGGCGGCTCTGCCGCTCACGCGTTCAAGCGGCCCATGTAGTTCCGCGCGGATTCGAATGATGGTTGAACGCGTGCGCGGCGAAGCCGCCCACCCTACCCCTCGATCGCCTCGAACGCGTACTGCACCTCGCCCCCGAACTTATCGAGGAACATCAGCGAGCGTACGCCCTGGGCGGCGGCGTCGAAGTCGCCGGCGTCGAGCTGCTTGCCGACCTGGGCCAGCAGCGTCTTGCGCTCGCCGCGCACCTGGGCGTCGAGCGCATCCAGGGCCTCGGCATCCTTTGCCGCGCGCGCGTCGCCGAGGGCTTCGCGCCATTCCATCTGCTGCATCAGGAAGGCCATCGGCATCGCCGTGTTCGATTCGGTCTGCAGGTCGACGCCGTTCAGTTCGCACAAATACTGCGCACGCTTCTGCGGGTTCTTCAGGGTTTGATAGGCCTCGTTCGCCCGCGTCGACCACTGCATCGCCACCCGTTTTTCAGCGTCGGTGGCGTTCACAAAACCGTCCGGGTGCACGCGGCCCTGGATCTCGCGGTAGGCCGCGTCGAGCGCGCCCATATCGACCTCGAACCGGGCCGGCAGCTGGAACAGCGCGAAGTGATTCTGCATCTGCTGTCAGATCCGGAAGCTCTCGCCGCAACCGCAATTGTCCTTGACGTTCGGGTTGTTGAAGCGGAAGCCTTCGTTCAGTCCCTCGCGCGCGAAATCGAGTTCCGTGCCGTCGATGTAGGGCAGGCTTTTCGGGTCGACGAAGACCTTCACGCCATGCGACTCGAAGACATTGTCTTCATTGGCAGCCTCGTCGACGTATTCCAGCTTGTAGGCCAAGCCGGAGCAGCCGGTGGTGCGCACACCGAAACGCAGCCCGAGGCCCTTGCCGCGACGCTCGATGTAGCGGTTGATGTGCTTCGCCGCTTTTTCGGTCAGTGTGATTGCCATGCATTCCTCTCCAGCTGGTTTCTGCTTGTTTAGACAGTGACGGTCGCGTGCTTGGTCTTGTAGTCGGCGACGGCGGCCTTGATCGCGTCTTCGGCCAGGATCGAGCAGTGGATCTTCACCGGCGGCAGCGCCAGTTCTTCGGCGATCTGCGTGTTCTTGATGGCCAGCGCCTGGTCCAGCGTCTTGCCCTTGACCCATTCGGTCACCAGCGAGCTCGATGCGATGGCCGAACCGCAGCCATAGGTCTTGAACTTCGCGTCCTCGATCAGGCCCTGGTCGTTGACCTTGATCTGCAGCTTCATCACGTCGCCGCAGGCCGGCGCGCCGACCATGCCGGTGCCGATCGATTCGTCGCCCTTGTCGAAGGCGCCGACGTTGCGTGGATTCTCGTAATGGTCGAGTACTTTGTCCGAATATGCCATGGTAGTGCTCCTAGTGTGCTTTGAATGCGTTCGTCGTAATTAGTGGGCTGCCCATTGAATCGTGCTGATGTCGATCCCGTCCTTGTACATGTCCCACAGCGGCGACAGTTCGCGCAGTTTGCCGACCTTCGCCTTCAACAGTTGAATGGTGAAGTCGATGTCTTCCTCGGTCGTGAAACGGCCAATGGTAAAGCGGATCGAGCTGTGCGCCAGTTCGTCGCTGCGGCCGAGAGCCCGCAGCACGTAGGACGGCTCCAGGCTGGCCGAGGTGCAGGCCGAACCGGACGACACGGCGATGTCCTTGATCGCCATGATCAGCGACTCGCCCTCGACATAGTTGAACGAGACGTTCAGGTTGTGCGGCACGCGGTGCTCCATGTCGCCATTGATATAGACCTCTTCGATCTCCATCAGGCCCTTGGCCAGGCGGTCGCGCAGCGCTTTCACCTTGACCAGCTCGGCGTCCATCTCTTCTTTCGCAAGGCGGAAGGCTTCGCCCATGCCGACGATCTGGTGGGTCGGCAGCGTGCCCGAACGCAGGCCGCGCTCGTGGCCGCCGCCGTGCATCTGCGCTTCCAAGCGAATACGCGGCTTGCGGCGCACGTAGAGGGCGCCGACGCCTTTCGGGCCATAGGCCTTGTGCGCGGTGAAGGTCATCAGATCAACCTTGCTGTTGGCCAGGTCGATGTGCACCTTGCCGACGGCTTGCGCCGCGTCGCAGTGGAAGATGATGCCCTTCGAGCGGCACAGCGCGGCCAGCTCTTCGATCGGCTGGATCACGCCGATCTCGTTGTTCACATACATGACCGAGACCAGGATCGTGTCCGGGCGGATCGCTTCTTCGAGCTGGGCCACCGTGATCAGGCCATTGTCCTGGGGCGCGAGGTAAGTCGCGTCGAAACCCTGGCGCTCGAGCTCGCGCACGGTGTCGAGCACGGCCTTGTGCTCGGTCTTGACCGTGATGAGGTGCTTGCCCTTGGTCTTGTAGAACTGCGCCGCGCCCTTGATGGCCAGGTTGTTCGACTCGGTGGCGCCGGAGGTCCAGACGATCTCGCGCGGATCGGCGCCGACCGCGGCCGCGACGTTGGCGCGCGCCTCTTCGATCGCCGCTTCCGCGGTCCAGCCGTACATGTGGCTGCGCGAGGCGGGATTGCCGAACTGCTCGCGCAGGTAGGGAATCATCTTGTCGGCCACGCGTGGATCGATCGGCGTGGTGGCCGAGTAATCCATGTAGATCGGGAAATGCGGCGCAGTCACGAAGCTCTGCTCGATTTGTTTGTCAAAAGGCGCGTTCATCAGTTCACTCCAGTAATGCTTCAATATTGCTCAGTTTTGCCCGACAGCGGCAACAGGGGTGCGGTGCACCACCACGACGTTTTGTTCCTTTTGTTCCTTCTGCTTCTGCTGGTCGACCAGGTCTTGCAGGGACACGGAATCGAGGTAGTCGACCATCTTCGAGTTCAGCGTGCTCCACAGGTCGTGCGTCATGCAGCGGATACCGCTGGCCATATCGGACCCGTGGCAATTTTCCTTGCCGCCGCACTGGGTCGCATCGATCGGCTCGTCGACCGCGATGATGATATCGGCCACCGTCACCTCCTTCGCCGGGCGCGCCAGGCTGTAGCCGCCGCCCGGGCCGCGGATCGATTCGACGACGCCGTGGCGGCGCAGCTTGCCGAACAGCTGCTCCAGGTAAGACAGCGAAATCGCCTGGCGCTGGCTGATGCCCGACAGCGTGACGGGACCATTCCCATGGCGCAGGGCAAGGTCGATCATCGCGGTAACAGCAAAACGGCCTTTCGTGGTCAGACGCATCACAAGCCCTGTCATGTTAAAATTTTGCTCTTGTTCACTTTTCCCATCTCTGCAGTGCTGATGCATGAAGACGGGATTAGTTGAATGATTTAGTCAAGTATAGCAAAAACGGCGGACCTTGTCTTGGAGGGCCCCAAAACCGCGGGGTCCTCAAGGGGCGTCCCCAAGGGGAAAGTTTTACTGTGCCTGCAAGAGGCGCATCGGCCCGAACAGCTTGATCATTCCCGGGTGGGCGATGAAGGACAGGTTGTAGGGATGCTCGGCCACTTCGCGCGGAAAACGCGCCGTTTCCGGCAGGCGGGCCAGCTGCTCGGCGATCTTGCCCCACAGGACCAACGTCGGCGCGGCATCGCGTTCGGCCAGCACCGCCAGCACCGTTTGCAGGAAAGGCAGCCAGGCGCGCGCATCAATGGCCGGCGCGACGTGCTTGCGAAACACCAGCGCCGCGTTCAGCAGCAGGAAACCCTCGGCTACCAGATTCTCCTGCAACTGGGCAAGCGTGCCGATCAAGCCGTGTTTGCCGGCGCTGGCCGCCACCGGCGCCAGCGCCGCGCCGCCGGTGGCGCCGGGCTGCAACCGGCCATCGGCCACCAGCAGCATCTTCATGAAGTTGCGCAGCGAGGTCGCCCGGTTCACCGGTTTCGACAGCCCGGCCTCGCTCCACAGCGCGCCCACGGCGCCATCCATGAAGCAGACCCCGGTCGCACTCTCGGCACGCGGGTAGGGCCCCTCCCCCACCAGCACGTAACGCACCCGCTCCAGTGGCTGGGCGAAGGCGGCGAACAGGCGGCCTTCGGTCGGCAGGTAATTGTCCAGGGCGAGCGCCGGCAGGTAGGCCGGGTCGGCGGCGGCGACCGCTTCCAGAGCGCGCACCAGGTGCGGGCGCCAGGAGGGATCGGCCAGGGCCAGCATTTCCAGGAAGGAATCCGGAACAGTCGAATTGGTCATGGCGGTCGTCGCGAAAAAAACCGGATTGTACCTTTGCGGCGCCCCATGTCGACAAAACAATGCCGTCCAGCAATCTCGCGGACCGAAACGCCGGTTCAGTGCATGATGGGGGTCTGTTCCATTAACCAATCGACAAGGAAGCCAGCAAATGCCAACAATCCAGGAAGTGATGACGAGCGATGTGCAAACCGTTTCGCCGCAAGACACCATCCAGCGCGCCGCCCAATTGATGGACGACCTGAACGTCGGCGCAATTCCCGTGCTCGATGGCGACAAGCTCATCGGCATGATCACCGACCGCGACATCACCGTGCGTTCGACCGCCGTCGGCCAGGACCCATGCTCGACCAAGGTGACCGACGTGATGAGCACCGATGTGCGTACCTGCACCGTTGACCAGAGCGTCCAGGACGTGCTCGACCAGATGGCCGACGTGCAGATCCGCCGCGTGCCGGTGGTCGACGATGCGGGCAAAGTCATCGGCATCGTGTCGCTCGGCGACGTTGCCACCCGCCACTCGGCCGACGTCGACCGCACGCTCGACCAGATCTCGTCGCCGTCCGAGCCGGACCGCTCCACCCAGCAGTAACCCCCGTACTATGGCGCCGCGCGGTTTACCGCGCCGGCGCAGCCTTGCCCTGCCCGGCGCTTGCCGGCCGCGGCACCCAGCGCTCCATGTCGCTGGCGATCTTCACGCTGGCGTCCACGAAGGGCACCAGCACCTTCATCTGGAAATCGAAACGCGACGGCAGGCTGCCGGCCTGCGGGTGCGGCCGGTAAGCGGTCAGCAGGCGCATGTCCATCATCATCGCGCCGTGCATCGTCGACTCCATCTGGTGCGCCACGCCCGTGGCCGGGTCTACCCACAAGCGCACCTTGACATCCATCGGTCCCTTCGACTGCTCCACCTCGAACAGCGTCCACGATTTGCCGTGCAAGGGCTGCCGATCCCGGCGCAGGACCTTCGCGTCGAGTCGCAACAGGCTCTCGGTGGCTTCGCCGATGCCCTTCATGTCGAACTCGCTTTTACCGGGTTTTTCGCCGGCAGCAAGCGGCGGTTCGATCTGGATCGTCTCGTACACCGGATTGCCGCCCTCCCAGCCGGTCAGGCGCTGGCGCACGCGCGTGCGCTCGAGTTTGCCATCGCCGGTGCCTTCGGCCAGCAGCTGCACCTCGGCCGGCGCCCATTTCTTCATCTGGCCGGCCTGGGCGACGGCTTTTTGCCACAGCGGATCGGGCTGCGCCTGGCCTTGGGCATGGGCCTGGACCGACAGCGCCATGCAGGCTGCGGCAACAGCGGCAGGGAAGCGGCTCATTCGGCGTCCGGCTGGGTCGACGGGTGCGCCGCCACAAACGCCGGCATGTCGATGCAGAGCGCACTGATGCGCGCGATGTTCGGATACTCCGAGATATCGATGTCGTAGCGCTGGGCGTTGAACACCTGCGGCACCAGGAAGCAGTCGGCCATGGTCGGGGCAACGCCGTGGCAGAAGGGGCCGGCGGCCGGATCGCGCGCCAGGTGCGCCTCGAGCGAGGCCAGGCCTTCGCGGATCCAGTGGCGGATCCAGTCGTTCTTCGCTTCCTCGTCCAGTTTCAGTTCGTGCACCAGGTGGCGCAGCACGCGCAGGTTATTCAGCGGGTGGATGTCGCAGGCGATGATCTGGGCCAGTTCGCGCACCCGGGCGCGGCCGGCGACGTCCTGCGGCAGCAGCGGCACGGCCGGGAAGCGCTCGTCGAGGTATTCGATGATCGCCATCGACTGGGTCAGCGTGATGCGGTCGTCCTGGAAGGCCGGCACCAGTCCGCTCGGATTGATCTGGAGATACTCTTCCTGGCGCTGTTCGCCGCCGCCCTTCAGCAGGTGCACGGGCAGCGCATCGTAGGCCAGGCCCTTCAGGTTCAGGGCGATCCTCACGCGGTAGGCAGCAGAGCTGCGGAAATATGTATAAAGCTTCATTCTTTCCTCCCGTGATAATGCGCTACTTCGTGGTCGATGGCGCCGAAGATGCTGGCGCCGTCAGGATCGAGCATCTCGATGCGCACGCTGTCGCCAAAGCGAAGGAATGGCGTTTTCGGGGCGCCGTGTTCGATGGTTTCATACATGCGCAGCTCGGCCAGGCAGCAATAGCCGACCCCGCCGTTGGCGATGCTCGAACCGTGCAGGCTCCCCTGCTTGTTGGACACTGTACCGGAGCCGATGATGGCGCCGGCGCCGAGCTCGCGGGTGGCGGCGGCGTGCGCCACCAGCTGCGCGAAATTGAAGGTCATGTCCTCGCCCGCGTTCGGTTTGCCGAAGGGCTCGTCGTTGATGGTCACCAGGATCGGCAGGCGCAGGCGCGAGTCGACCCAGGCGTCGCCGAGTTCGTCAGGCGTCACGGCCACCGGCGAAAACGCGCTGGCGGGCTTGGACTGGAAGAAGCCGAAGCCCTTGGCCAGTTCGTTCGGGATCAGGTTGCGCAAGGACACATCGTTGACCAGCATGACGAGGCGAATCGCCTGCGCCGCCTGTTCAGGAGCGGCGCCCATCGGCACGTCCCCGGTGACGACCGCCACCTCGGCCTCCAGGTCGACGCCCCAGTCCTCGCTCAGCACCGCGATCGGGTCGCAGGGACCGATGAAGCGGTCGGAGCCGCCCTGGTACATCAGCGGGTCGGCATAGAACGAGGCCGGCACCTCGGCGCCGCGCGCCTTGCGCACCAGTTCGACGTGGTTGATATAGGCCGAGCCATCGGCCCACTGATAAGCGCGCGGCAGCGGCGAATGGCATTCGAGCTCGATGAAGGACTCGGCCGCATCGGCGGTGCCGGCGTTCAGGCGGGCATAAACGGCTTCGAGCCTGGGCGCCAGCTCGTCCCAGTCATCGAGCGCGCACTGCAGCGTGCGCGCGATCTTCGGGACCGCCTGGCAGGTGACGAGGTCGCGGCTGACGACGACCAGCGTGCCGTCGCGGCCGCCGGTCTTGAGTGAAGCGAGTTTCATGGCGTTTCCTTGGTCTCTTCTGGTTGTCGCAAATGCGTCCTTGCCGCCATTAAAGAGCAAATCGTACTATCATACAAACAATATTTTCAGGCCGATTTATCGGATTGTCTTATGAATCCCACCTTGCGCCAGATGCGGGCCTTCGTCGCGCTCGCCAAAACCGGCAATTTCACGCTGGCGGCCCAGACCATGCACGTGACGCAGTCGGCGCTGTCCGGGCTGATCAAGGAACTCGAGCAGACACTTGGCGCCCGCGTTGTCGACCGCTCGACGCGCCGCATCACGCTCACCGACATCGGCCGCGAACTGTACCCGCTATTTAGCCAGATGATCGATGATCTCGACGGTGCGCTGGCGAACGTCGCGGACCATACGCAGCTCCGAAAAGGCATTGTGCGCATCGCCGCCCCGCAACTGATGTGCTGCACGCTGGTGCCCGAGGCGATGGCCGCCTACCGCGGGCAGCATCCGGAGATCGAGGTGCGCGTTGCCGACAGCCCGGTGGAAAACGTGATTGCGCGCGTGCTGTCGGGCGAATCGGACATCGGCATCGGCCCGGAACGCGACCCGATGCCGCAACTCCAGGCGCGCGAACTGTTCGAGCTGCCTTTCGCGCTGGTGATCCCCGAAGGGCATCCCCTCGAGGCGGCCGAACGCGTGACCTGGCAGGACATCGGGCCTTACCCCTTCATCGCCCTGCAGGGACAATTTACCGAGCGCCTGCTGGCCGACATGCATGCCCTGCTGCGCGACGTGCCCTTGAAGCCGGCGAACGAGGTGGCCTTCATGACCACCGCCCTGGCGATGGTCAGCGCCGGGCTCGGCATTACGGTCTGCCTGCCCTATGCCGAACCGCTGGCCCAGCTCTACCGCTTGCGAATGCGCACGCTCGAAGAGCCGGTGCTGACACGCCGCTTTTTCGTCTACACGCGCGCCGGACGTTCGCTGTCGCCGGCGGCCGAGAGTTTCATCGACTTCCTGTTTCCCTACGTGGAAGCGAAACGCAGCCTGGCGCAGCGCTAGAATCTCCCCATGTCCCACAACACCATCGCGCTGAACCGGCGCATGAACACCTTCGACGGCCACGCGCAGGTCTGGCTGTTCGGTTACGGCTCCCTCATCTTCAAGGCCGATTTCCCCTTCATCGAGCGGCGCCCGGCGGCGATCGCCGGCTGGAGCCGCCGCTTCTGGCAAGGTTCGCACGACCACCGCGGCACCGAAACGGCGCCGGGACGCGTGGTCACGCTGATTCCCGACGATAACGCACTCTGCCACGGCATGGCCTACCTGGTCACGCCCGAGGAATTCGCCCACCTCGACCACCGCGAAAAAAACGGCTACCTGCGCCTGGCGACGGACATCCTTTTCGACGACGGCAGCAGCGCGGAGGGCCTGGTCTACATCGCCACCAGCGAGAACGCGGCCTTCCTCGGCCCGGCGGACGCCGCGGCGATCGCGCGCCAGATCGCCGCCGCGCGCGGCCCGAGCGGGCCGAACAGCGAATACCTGCTGGCGCTGGCGCAAGCGCTGCGCGCACTCGGCAAACCCGATGCGCACGTGTTCGAGATCGAGCGGCAGCTCCGACAACTGCCGGGATAAGAGGTTCGCAAGGGGCGCATGGTCCTTGATCCGCGCCAGTAAGCGGCCGCATGCGTTCTCCTAAGCTGGATGGGAGCGCTCCTTGCTTAACAGCTTTTTCCAAACGCCATGTTGACGGAGCGCACAACTGGACTGGAGGAAAAAATGAAACCGAGAATCGAACGGCGCCGCGTCCGTTGCGGCCGCTGGCTGCTGTATCCGCTCATCGCCGTGTCGGCTTGTACCCTGGCGGGCCTCGTCAGCGCCGCGGCCACGTAAAATAGCGCCTGCATCCCACTTTCAGAGCGTTCAAATGGAAAACAACGACCAGCGTTACCTCGTGCAGCAGAACAAGATCGCCGACGGCGACAAGAAGCCACCCGTCTTTGCCAAGGTCATGCGCAGCAAGGAGGGCAAGTTCGAAGGCGTTTCCTTTATCAAGAACAAGGAAAAGGCGACGATCATGACGGTGACCCAGGCCCAGGAGGTGATCGACTGGGCAAGCAACAAGAAGAGCAATGCGCACGAATACGCGACCAAGGTGATTTGCCTGGGGCAGTAAGGCGTTTGCTAGATCAGGGCGACGAGCACGCCCGGGTCGACAGGTTTGACCAGATGGGCCTCGAAGCCCGCCGCCGCGCTGCGTTCCCTGTCGAGCGCCTGTCCGAAGCCGGTCAGGGCGATGCAACGTCGCGTGCGCAAGCCGGCCTCGCCGGCAGTGCCGCGCATGGCATCGGCCAGCTCGTAGCCATCCATTCCCGGCAGGCCGATATCGAGGATGGCAAGGTCGAAGGCCTGGCGCGCGGAGAGCTCCAGCGCCGTTTCCGGGCTGTAGGCGATCGCCACCGCGTGCCCGTGCGCGCGCAGCATCTCGGCGAGCATATCGGCGGCATCGATATTGTCGTCCACCACCAGGATGCTGTGGCGGCGTCCTTGCGCCGCCGGACTGGCCGCGATGGGGCCAGGCGCTGCCGCCGCTGCCAGGTCGAGCGGCAAACGCACCGTAAACGTACTGCCCTGTCCGGGGCCGGCGCTGTGCGCGGTGACTTGCCCGCCGTGCATCGCCACCAGGTTCTTGACCAGCGCCAGGCCCACCCCCAGGCCGCCGACAGCGCCGTGCAGCGTGCGCTCGCCCTGCACGAAGGGCTCGAAGATGCGCGGCAATAGTTCGGCGGCGATGCCCACACCCTCGTCGGCGACCTCGATCACGAGTTCGCCATCGACGGCGACGGCTTGCAGCGACATGGCGGCGTCCGGCGGGCTGTAGCGCATGGCATTGGTCAGCAGGTTCGACACGATCTGCGCCAGCCGGGCCGGGTCGCCGTACCACTGCACGGAATCGACCTCGACCTGGAGGCGTTGCCGTTTCTGTTCGATCAGGGGTGCGACCATTTCCACCGCCCGCTTGACGACCTCGCCGACCTCGACACGTTCCTTGCGCAATTCCACCTTGCCGCGGGTGATGCGCGACACATCCAGCAAATCGTCCACCAGGCGCGTCAGGTGACTGACCTGGCGCCGGATCACGACCTGCTCGCGCTCGGTGGAGCTGTCGCGCATGCGCATCAGTTCCAGCGCGGTGACGATCGGCGCCAGCGGATTGCGCAGCTCATGCCCCAGCAGCGCCAGGAACTCATCCTTGGCGCTGGCCGCCGCCCGCAGTTCCGTGTTCAGCCGTTCGACCTGGTCGCGCGCCTCGACCTGCACGGTGATATCGACGGCAATCACCATCAGCCCGTAGACCTTGCCCTCCAGGGTGCGCAGAGGCGACAGGTTATAGGTGAAGTAACGGTCGTCGAGGGCGCCGCCGTTGCGATGGATCTGGACCAGGGTCGGCAGCGAGATGAACGGTTCGCCGGCGCGGTAGGTTTCCTTGAATTTTTCATGGACGGGCGAGCCGCGCAGTTCGGGAAACACCTCGACGAAAGGCTTGCCGACCATCGCCTCGGCCGTGCGTCCGCTGACCATCGCGTAGATCGCATTGACCAGGTGATACTCAAGGTCCTCGCCGACCATCACGGCGGCGCCCACGGGAGCGTCGAGCAGCAGCCGGTCACGTTCGGCCTCGACGATCAGGCGGCGCGCTTCGCTGTCGATGCGGTGGCGCGCCGCCGCGACCAGCAGCGTGCATTGTTCCAGGAACAGGCGGTAAGCGCCGTCCAGCGGCAGCTTCGGCGACAGCTCGTAGGCGACGGCGAGGTCGACATCGACACCGACCTCGTGCGCGGCAATCTGCATCCGCGTGGCTGTTTCCGATCCCGGGGCGGCGCCCGCTTTCAAGGGCAGCGGCGCGAGGGCGGCGCCAGGCAAGTCGTGCGGATTGGCGTGCACCGCCGACGCCAGCGCAGCAGCCAGCGCTGCGTCGGAATCGACGCCCGCGGTCAGCTGGCGCAGCAAATTCAGGGTCTCCTGGCGCCGGGCGGCGAGCACGCGTGCGGTGGTCTCGGTCGAGATCACCAGCACTCCGCGGATGGTGCCGGCGTCGTCCCGGGTGGGCGTGAACGAGTAAGTCCAGTAGGTTTCTTCGACGCGCCCGTTGCGGCCGATATCGACCGGAAAATCCTCATAGCCCGTCGAGGGTTGCCCGGCCAGCACCAGCTCCACCTGCGGGCCGATCGCCGCCCAGCTGAGTTCCCAGTCCTCGCGCGCCGGCTGCCCGAGCGCGGAGCGGCGCCCCCTGGTTTCAAGCCGTGGCGCGTAGGCGTCGTTATAGATCTGGCGCAGGTCGCTGCCCCACCAGACCACCATCGCCTGGGCCGAATCGAGCATCAGGCTGACGATCGTCTTCAGGCTAGCGGGCCAACCCGCCATCGGGCCGAGCGGCGTCGCCGCCCAGTCGTGGTTTTCGATGAGAGAGCGCATCCTGCCTCCTTCAAGGGAAGGCCGGGAAGCAGCGCCGCTGTCGGATTCAATGGCAGGCAGGTGCGGGGAAAGGGGCATCGTGACGGTTTTTCAAACTGAATTGCGCGCTGACGCCGGCGGTAATGCCGGGCAATCGCGACTAATTGTACCTTTCCCTCAAGATTTACGAGAAACGCCAGCCACGAGCTGCCAACGAAGCGCCCGCCTTCAGAACAAAGCCAGCTGCCCCGCCCCCTTCGCGCTCTTCTTCCCTAGCGCCGCCGGCACCACCAGCCGGCGCCGGAACTGCGTCGTATCGAGCCGCTCGAAACGGCCTTCCAGCCGGCCCAGGCCAAGCTTCTCGACGGTTTTATGGAAGCGCTGGCGGATCAGGTCGGCCCAGACGCCCTCCCCGTGCATGCGTTTCGCAAAATCGCTGTCGTAGTCTTTGCCGCCGCGCATTTCGCGCACCCGGTTCATGACCCGCGCCGCCCGTTCCGGGAAATGGGTTTCCAGCCACTCCTGGAACAGCGGGTTGACTTCGAAGGGCAGGCGCAGCACCGAGTAATGGGCGCTGACGGCGCCGGCGTCGCGCGCCGCCTCCAGGATGCGTTCGATTTCCGGTTCGGTAACGAACGGGATGATCGGCGCCACGCTGACGCTGACCGGGATGCCGGCGTCGGTCAGGGTGCGGATGGTGCGCAGACGCCGGGCCGGCGCGGCGGCGCGCGGCTCGAGGGTGCGCGAGATGTCGGAGTCGAGCGTGGTCAGCGTGATCGCCGCGCAGGCCTGGCGTTTGGCTGCCATGGGCGCGAGCAGGTCGATGTCGCGCTCGATCAGCGAGGACTTGGTGATCATGCCGACCGGGTGCTGGCATTCGCTCAATACCTCGAGCACCTGGCGCGTCAGGCGGTACTCGCGCTCGCAGGGCTGGTAGGCGTCGGTATTGACGCCGATGGCGATGTGCTCGGGCTTGTACGACGGGTGCGCCAGTTCGCGCCGCAGCAGTTCGGCCGCGTTGACCTTGGCGAACAGGCGGCTTTCGAAGTCGAGCCCGGGCGAGAGGCCGAGATAGCTGTGGCTCGGGCGCGCGAAACAATAAATGCAGCCGTGCTCGCAGCCCCGGTAGGGATTGAGCGACACCTTGAACGGAATGTCGGGCGAGGCGTTGCGCGACAGGATGCTTTTTGCGAATTCGTCGCTGACCTGGGTCTTGAAGGCGGGCGTGTCCAGACCCGCGTCCACGCTCCAACCGTCGTCGAAGCCTTCGCGCCCGTGCACTTCATGGCGGCCCTGGATGTTCGACACCGCGCCGCGGCCCTTGCGCGCGGCGAGCGGACGCGGCGGCAACATCGGCTGCCCGGCACTGTATTCCCGGTCAATTGTTCGCTGTAGCTGATCCATGGCGCACCTGTACTGTATATTTATACAGTAGTGTACGCGCCTATTCCGGCGAATTCAAGCGCGGCACGCGTGCGGCCTGCTCGTCCACGAATCCGTCGAAGGCCTCGAACAGGGGCCGCAAGCGCGCCACATCGCCCTCGATTTGCCCCAGCGCATGGGCGCTTGCCTCGAGAGTGGAGAGCTGGTCGGGGGCATGCGCCTTGCGGATGCGGTAGGTCGAGGGCGGCATGTCGCGCAGGGCGAGGCGGGGCAAGCGCTGCAGCGCGGGATTCAGATACAGCATCTTGCGACTTTTGCGCCACGTTGCATCAAGCACGACGAGGCGCAAGCCGGTGGAAGGCGGCAAGCACGGTGCAGCCGGCGCATCGGCGTCTTCCGGGTAGAGCAGCACGGGGACACGGCCGTCCGCATGCAGCAGGGTCTCCAGCGCCGCCGGATCGAACGCTTCTCCCACCGCCAGCACGCTGCCCGCCACGCACAGGTGCAGCAGGCGCGCGCTGTTCTTCGCATTGGCGACCTCGAGCGGGTGCTGCAGGATCAACAAGGCCGCATCAAGCCGCACCGGCCTCACCCAGCGGCAGATGCAGGCCGACTGCGCGCGCAGGCAGGCGGCGCAGGTGGCGCGGCGGGGAGTCGGGAAAAGCGTCATCGGGGAAGGCAGGGAAAGGCGCGATTGTAGCAGCCGGTTTTTTCCCGTCGCGCCCTGCCCTCGCAGCCGCCCGAGCTGTCTCGACAATACCACGCGTTTTCCGCCTTGCCCTTCCACCAATATTGTCGCTTCAAAAACAGGAAAAGCGGGCTCGACGAGGCGTCGGCGCCTGTTCCTTATCGATGTGAATAAGCATCTTGACCACACGCGAAAATTAACTTGGGGAGTTGCCGATTCGGATATTGCTCTGCGGTTTATACGTGCCTAGAATAAATTATTCCATGCAGCAATTCTGTCGCAGTTGGCCAATTGGCCGGCAGGCACTCCAGAGTCTCCCATGTTTAGAGTTCGCCCAACGCTCCGCACCTGTTTCGCCGCCCTGCTGGCCAGCCTGGCCATGCTGCCCCGTGTCGCCATCGAGCAAGAGCTGCAGCTCGACCACCGGATGAACGAACGCATCGTCCAGGTTCCGGCGGCCGAGGGCCAGGCGATGCTCGAGACGACCGTGTTCCAGCCGAACGGGCCGGGGCCCTTCCCGCTGCTCATCATCAACCACGGCAAGGATCCGGGCCGCCCGAGTTCGCAGTCGCGCGACCGCTTCTATCACATGGCCAGCGCCTTCGTGAAGCGCGGGTATGCGGTGATGGTGCCGATGCGCCAGGGTTTCGCCAACTCGACCGGCCGCTACCGCGACCGTGGCTGCAACATGACCGCGAATGGCTACCTGCAAGCCGACGACATCCGCTCGACGCTGGAGTACGCACGCACCCAGCGATGGGTCGATGCCGGGCATGTGGTGGTGGCCGGCCAGTCGTATGGCGGCCTGGCGACGATGGCGCTCGGCACCCAGGAACTGGCGGGCGTCAGGGGCCTGATCAATTTTGCCGGCGGCCTGCGCGACGACAGCGACCGCTGTGCCTGGCGCTCGGCGCTGGTGTCGGCCTTTGCCGAGTATGGCGCCAAGAGCCGTATTCCGAGCCTGTGGATGTACGGCGAGAACGATTCGCTCTTCGGCCCGGACCTGGCGAACCGCCTGCTCGAGGCCTACCAGCAGGCCGGCGGCCGCGCGCGCCTGGTCGAATTCCCTTCGTTCAAGCGCGACGCCCACGGCATGCTCGCCAGCCGCGACGGCGAGAAAGTCTGGCTGGCCGACACCATGCAATTTCTGAACAGCATCGGCATGCCGACCGCCGTCCTGCACACGGTGCCGGCGCCGCCGACGCCGCCGCGTACCGAGTTCGCGCTCCTCGAGGACGTCGACGCGGTGCCCTTCCTGTCGGAAAACGGCCGCCTCGCCTACGCCGATTACCTGACCAAGATGACGCCGCGCGCCTTCGCGGTCTCGCCCAGCGGCGCCTGGACCTGGGCCGAGGAAGGCGAAGCGCCCGAAGCGCGGGCGCTGGCCACCTGCTCGGCCAAGAGCAGCGAGCCGTGCAAGCTGTATTCGATCGACGATTACGTGGTCTGGAACGGCAGCCGCATCGATGCCGCCGAGAAGGCCAGCATGACCGCCTCGATCGCGGCGCCGGCGGATGCGAACGCCCCGGGTGCGGTCGGCAGCACCGTGCCGGCGGCGCCTGCGGCTTCCAAGGCACACTAATTCGATACGTCAAGCCGTCAGCGCACCATTCTAGTGCGCTGACGGCGTGTTTTACGCGTATATCCGACATTGCGCAAACCCGAAGCAGGCCTGCGCTCCGACAATAAGAAGCCCGCCACCCCTCGGAGTGTTCTTCATGCCGCAGCCGCTACGGATCCTGAGCGCCATGCTTGCGCTGCTGCTGGCGCTGCTGCCGGCACTGTGGCCGACCTCCGCGCGCGCCGCCAACAACGATCCCATCCTGCTGGTGCACGGCTTTCTCGGCTTCGGTCCCGACCAGTTTCCGCGCAGCGGCTTCCTGTACTGGGGCGGCTATGCCAATATCGCCACCCACTTGCAGCTCTACAAGGGCCCGCGCACCGTCTTCACCGCCACCGTCGGCTCGATCGCCACCAACCGCGAGCGCGCCGCCGAACTGTATGCGCAGATCAAGGGCGGCTGCGTCGACTATGGGCTCAGCCATGCGTCTGGGGAGATCAAATGCTGGGCCGCCGACCCGGCCAGCAACCCGCTCGGCCACCCGCTTGCGCTGTATCCGGCCTGGGACGCGCGCCGCCCGCTGCACATGATCGGCCACAGCCAGGGCGGGACGACCATCCGGGCCCTGATCGAACTGCTGGAACACGGCGCGCCCGGCGAAGGCGATGGCGACTTGTACCGCGGCGGCAAGGTCGGCTGGGTGCGCAGCGCCACCACCATTTCCAGCCCGCACAACGGCACCACCCTGCGCGACGCCGTGCTCGACATCCTGCCCCAGCTGAGTTCGCCCCTGCGCGACTGGCTCGAGCACGACCTGCGCAACTGGGAAATGGCGCCCGACGGCGCGCGCAGCTTCAACGCCTGGGCGCGCACTTCGCCGCATGTCTATTATTTTTCGGTCGGCACGCTGGCGACCGAGGCCGGCGCCTGGTGCTGCAACGGCACCGACCGGGCCATCGCCCCGATCCAGAGCGCGCGCTACCAGTATCCGCGCGCCGACATGTTCGCCTATTACAAGGCCTATGCCGGCGAATGGATCCTACCGTCGATGTTCCAGCACGGCATCGGCGGCTACACCCAGAATGCGCCTGGCCGCGTGCGCATCGACAGCGAATGGTTCGCCAACGACGGCGTCGTCAACACGGCCAGCATGCGCGCACCGCATGGGCATCCGGTGCGCGACTTCGACGGCACCCCGGTCAGGGGCGCCTGGAATTTCCTCGGGAATTACCGCGGCTACGACCACTTCGACGTCCTGAACTGGCCGAACAAGGGGCCGTCCGCCAATCCGATTTACGACCGCATCAGCGACATCCTGTTTGCGCTGTAGCGCGCCGATGCGCGCAGAAACGCCAGGCTCCGGCGCTTGACGTTTCTGCCTGCGCTGTCAGCGCTGTGCCAGCGTCGTGGAACTGGTCAGCACGACCTGGGCCAGGCCAGCGCCGGGTACATAGCTCATCAACATGTCCTCGCCCTCGCTGCCGCGGTTGAACTCCATGGCAACCGTGCCGTCTGGCGAGGCGAACTTGTAGGGAGCGACCGACAGCAGGCGCAATGGTTGCGCGTTGTCGATACTGGCGTCGATGTGACGCGTGCCGGTACGCACGCGCAGGTGCCAGCCGTTCGACATGGCATACGATCCGCCGATTTTTTCAGCCTGGAAATCCCTGATCCGGACCGTTCCGGCAGCGGCCGTCACCTGGACGGTCGACATCGATGGATCTTCGGCCTGGCGAGTGGGCATGGTCTGGGCGGCCGCGCTGGAGGCCAGCAGCAGCGCGCAGGCGGGAAACAGCAGGGTTGAGGGGCGCATGATCATTCCTTCACAAAGCGGGAAAGGCCAGCGGCCGGCGTCAAGCCTGACCTGCGCAATGCGCGGCCGCCGGGCTGCCGCAATGCCGGCGCTGCGCGGGACAGGCGGCGTGCATGGCGGATAACTCAGTCTAGGGCGGCGCCACCGGGTCACAAGGGCCGCCGGCGGTGCATCACGAAACAATCTCAATTCGCCCGGAGTCAGAACGACGCGCAATGAGGGCGCGCCGGCAGCCTATTGCAGGCGGATCGCCATGTCGAAGATCCAGGTGCGGCGAATTTCGATGACATCGTACTGGCGCGCCAGCGCCGGGGGGAAGGCGCCATACGGGGCCTGGCTGGCGATCACCTTGCGCACCGCTTCGTCGATCGCCGGCACGCCGCTCGACACAACGAAGCTCACCTTTTCCACCGAGCCGTCGGCCCGGATCGCCATCGTCACGATCGGCGCCGTGTGCGCCTGTTTCACCGCTTCGCGCACCGTGTCGAAGGTCATGTTCAGTTCGATCTTGCGGCTCATGGCCTGCGCGTACAGGACCAGGTCGGCGTTCGGATCGGCGCGGCCGAACAGCCAGCCGCGGCGCAGGGTGCTGGCCGTGGGTTGCTGCGCCGCTTCCTTGTCGAGTTGCCTGCCGATGGCGCGCAGCCGCTCCTCACGCTGGGCGGCTTCCTGTCGGGCCGTTTCCTGTTTTGCCGCCGCCTGCCGCTCTGCTTCCTGGTTGGCTGCATCCCTGCGCGCTGCTTCCTGGCGGGCTGCTTCCTGGCGGGCTGCTTCCTGCTGCGCCTGGCGCGCCGATTCGCGCTGGGCGGCATCGCGCTGGGCCGCTTCGCGCTGAGCCGATTCGCGTTGCGCAGCTTCCCGCTGCGCGGCTTCTCGTTGCGCCACTTCGCGCTGGGCGGCATCCCGCTGCGCCGCTTCACGTTGGCTTGCTTCCCTGCGGGCTGCGTCCAGCCGCGCGGCCTCGGCACGCTGCGCCTCCTGGCGGCTCGCCTCGAGCTGGGCCTGACGTGCCTGATCCTGACGTGCCTGATCCTGGCGTACCGTTTCGGCGCGTGCGAGTTCCTGGCGGGCGGCGTCGTCCTGCGCCTGCCGCGCCTGTTCCAGGCGTGCAGCCTCCTTCTGTGCAGCGTCGCGCTGGGCGGCCTGCCGCTCTGCGGCTTCTCGCTGCGCCAGCTCGGCGCGCGCGGCTTCCTGGCGCACTTGCTCCTGCCGCGTCGCTTCCTGCGCTTGTGCCATCAATTCCGCCTGACGCAGGCGTTCCGCGCTCTGCGCCTCGCGTTCGAGCATGATTTTCTCGAGCGCCCTCGCCGCCTGTTCCTGCTCGATCTGCGCCCGCTGCTTCGCCACGGTATCCCCGGGCGCGCCCGGCACCAATGCATCAGGGGCCAGCACAGGCGGCGCAGGCGCCGTCACGGCCGGCGCCGGTGGGGATGCGGGCGCCGGCGCTGGGGGAGGAGCCGGCGCAGCCACTGGCGCGGGCGCCGGTACTGGCGCGGCGACGGGTGGAGGCGCGGCGACCGGGGCAGGCGCGGGCGCGGGCTCAGGTGGCGGCGCCGTCCGGAAGCCGCTCGACGGTCCGGTGTCTTGCTGGCGGCGGGCGGCGACGACCGGCGTGGCGCGGGTCGCAGGCGGAGCCGTCAGGGCTGGCGCTGGCACTGGCATTGGCGCCGGCGCCAGCACGATGTTCAGGTCGTCAGCGCCAAGACGCCTTTCTTTCCAGGGCAGGTTCAGCCCCGGCAAGCCGAACGAATGTCCGCCCAGGCTCACGCTCAACAGCAGGCCGTGCGCCAGCAAGGAAACCAGTAGCGCGGTGTGCAGGCGCGAAGGCGCACGCTGAAAATACGCGGCGGCGCTCAAGAGCCGGGGCCTTTATGCAATGGCAGTTGCCGCAGCTGGGCATCCCAGGCCTGCAACTGCGCCACAGTCGCGGTCGCGCCGCCGCAGACGATCGCCAGCACATTGTCGAAGCCGCCGAGGCGCTCGCCGGCCTCATACCCCAGCGCCAGCGCCGCGCCGCAGGCAGGCTCGACCACGATGCGGTGGTCGTCCATGAAGCGCAGGCAAGCCGCGACCGCCTCGGCATCGCTGACGACGCTCGAGGTGATCGGATGTTCGCCGGCCAGTGCAAACGCGTGGTCCGATACCTTGCGCGCGCCGAGCGAGGTGGCGATGCTGGCGATGCCGGGCAGTTCGATGCGTTCGCCGGCCGCCAGCGACTGCGCGTATGAATCCGCCCCCAGCGTCTCGACGGCGATCACCGGCACCTCGTTCCAGCCCTGGCGCCGCAGGCCGGCGACCACGCCGCTGAGCAAGCCGCCGCCACCGACCGCCAGCACCACGCAATCGGGCCGCAGGCCGCTGGCCGCGACTTCGTCGATCATGCCGGCATGGCCTTCCCACAGCAGCGGATCGTCGAAGGGATGGATGAAGGCGTCGGTGGGTTCCAGCAGGGACTGCGCGTGGGCGTTCGCTTCCTGGAACGACAGCCCGTGCACCAGTACGCCGGCGCCTTCGCGCGCGAGCAGTTCGCGCGCACGTTCGCTCGTCGTTTCGGGCACCACCACCAGTACCGGCACACCGAGGCGGCGGCCGGCATAGGAGGCTGCCAGCCCGGCATTGCCGCCGCTTGAGGACACGATGCGGCGCGCGCCGGCCGCCACGCGCGTCGCGCAGGCGTGGCCGATCCCGCGCAGCTTGAACGAGCCGCTCGGCTGCAGGGCCTCCATTTTCAGCCAGACGCGCTGGCCCGGGCGGCAGGCAAAGGCGAGCGACTCGATCAGGGGGGTCTCGATGAAGAGGGGGGTACCGGGCTGCATTCGTGCGTCCCCGTCAGGCCGCCGTGCGCAGCGCGCGCGCCAGGTCCGACAGGCGGTAGGGCTTGTTCACGAAGGCGAAGTCGTGCAGGTTGGCGGGATCGAGCTTCAGGGCCGGCAGTGGATAGCCCGACGCGAGGATGATCTTCACCTCCGGATAATTTTCCCGAGTAAAGGTAGCCAGCTCGACGCCGTTCATGCCGTCGGGCATGATGATGTCGGTGAACAGGATGTCGATGTCGTGGCTGGCCAGCAGGTTCAGCGCTTCCTTGGCATTGGCGGCGGTCACGACTTCATAGCCCATGCTGATGTACAGCGCCGAGGCCACGTCCATCAGGTCGGGTTCGTCCTCGACGATCAGCACCAGCTCGCTGGCCTCGTGCGGGTCGGCCTGCTCCTGTCCCGGCGCGGCCGGCAGGAAGATGCTGATCGCCGTGCCTTCGCCGGGCGCCGTGCCGATCACGACCTCGCCGCCCGACTGCTTGATGAAACCGTACACCTGCGACAGGCCCAGGCCGGTGCCCTTGCCGACTTCCTTGGTCGTATAGAACGGCTCGAAGGCGCGCATGGCGGTTTCGGGCGACATGCCGGTGCCGGTGTCGGTGACGGTCACGCGCACGTAGGCCCCCGGCGCCAGCCCGCGCACTTCGTGGGTGACCAGGTCGACGTTGGCCGTTTCGATCTGCACGCTGCCGCCTTCGGGCATGGCGTCGCGCGCATTCACCACCAGGTTCAGCAGGGCCGACTCGAAACGCGCACTGTCGATGACGGTGTTGCGGATGTGCGGGTCGAGCCGCAGCGCGAAGTCGATGGAAGCGTTGACGCCGCGCCGCAGCACCGATTCAAAGCCGGAAATGAGTCGGTTCACGCTGCGCGTCTCGGCCTGTAGCGGCTGCTGGCGCGCAAACGCCAGCAGTTGCTGGGTGAGCGTGGCGCCGCGGTCGATGGCGCGCCGCATGCTGTCGAGCGTCTTGCCGTCGGTGCCGACCCCGCGTTTCAAGGCAATCACCTCCAGGCCGCTGGCCAGCACCGACAGCAGGTTGTTGAAGTCGTGCGCGATGCCGCCGGTGAGCTGGCCGATCGATTCCATCTTCTGCGACTGGAACAGCGCCGCATTCGCTTCGGCCAGCGCATCGGCGGCGGCCTTCTTCTCGGTCAGGTCGCGCGTGATTTTCGCAAAGCCGATCAGGTTGCCATGGTCGTCGCGGATGGCGTCGATCACGACGTGGGCCCAGAAGCGCGTGCCGTCCTTGCGCAGGCGCCAGCCTTCGGCCTCGTAGCGGCCCTCGCTCTCGGCGGTAGCGAGCGCACGCCGCGGCAGGCCGTCGACCCGGTCTTCCTCGGTATAGAAGCGCGAGAAATGCTGGCCCACGATTTCGTCGGCCATATAGCCCTTGATGCGTTCGGCGCCGACGTTCCAGTTGCTGACCTCGCCCTGGGGCGAAAGCATGTAGATGGCATAGTCGGTGACGCCCTGCACCAGCAGGCGGAAGCGCTCTTCGCTGGCGCGCAAGGCCCGCTCCGCCTCGTGCCTGGCCGTGATGTCGCGCGTGATCTTGCCGTAGCCGAGCAGGGAATGATGTTCGTCGTAGATCGGGTCGATCACGACATGGGCCCAGAAGCGGGTGCCGTCCTTGCGCATGCGCCAGCCTTCGGCTTCGTACTTGCCCTCGGCCAGCGCGGTGGCCAGGGCGCGTGCCGGCAGGTTCGTTTCGCGGTCTTCGGGCGTATAGAATTGCGAGAAATGCCGCCCCAGGATTTCCGGCGCCTTGTAGCCCTTGAAGCGCTGGGCGCCGGCGTTCCAGCTGCTGACATGGCCGTCGGTATCGAGCATGTAGATCGCATAGTCGCTGATGCCCGAGATCAGGTAGTGGAAGCGCTGTTCTTCGGTCAGCTCTGGTCTGGCTTCTACGCGGTAGTTCATGGCAATAAGCGGTCGTGTGGCGGATAACACTTCATCATAACTCCAAAGTCGCCAGGCAGACCACGCGTCTGTTTCTCATGCGCACCAAGCCTTTCCCGAGGCGTCAAGCACCGATCGGCCCAAATACCTGACAATCCGTTCTCGACGGCGCGGCCCGGTTTTGCACTGCGCCGGCGGCCTGCTTTCGGGCTAAAATGTCGCCTTTGAAACCCAGCCGTTTCGACGCCTGCGCACCATGATTCCTGTTCCATCCGCACCGCTCGACCTGTCCAGTTGCGACAGCGAACCGATCCGCACGCCTGGCAGCATCCAGCCGCACGGGTTCCTGCTGACCCTGTCGCAAGCAGCGGGCGGCGCGGCGCCCGTCCTGCAGGCCAGTGCCAACCTGGGCGACATTGCCGGCATCAGGGCGGGGGCCGCGATCGGCCTGTCGCTGGCGGACGTACTTGGTAGCACCGGGGCAGCGCAACTCGAGGCGGAAATGGCGGCCCATCCGCTGGGCGAGCGTCCGCAGTACATCGACACCGTCGCCAGCGCCGACGGCCGCCGCTTCGACGTGCTCGGCCACCTGTGGGATGGCCTCCTCATCCTCGAGTTCGAGCCCGTGGAGCGCGCCGGCCCGCCCGACTTCCGCCACCTGTACGCGCAACTCGGCGACTTCCTCCTGAAGATCGACCAGACCCAGACGGTCGAATCGATCGCCGCGCTGGCGGCGCACCATGTGCGCATGGTGACCGGTTTCGGCCGCGTGATGGTCTACCAGTTCGACCGCGACGGCCACGGCCACGTGCTGGCCGAGTCGAAGGAAGACGCCTACCACTCCTATATGAACCAGCGCTTCCCGGCCTCGGACATCCCGGTGCAGGCGCGCGAGCTGTATGCGCTGTCGCGCATCCGCCTGATCCAGGACGCGAACTATGTGCCGGCGCCGCTGGTGCCGCCCGCAAATCCGGTCACCGGGCAGCGCAACGACCTGTCGTTTGCCGCCCTGCGCAGCGTCTCGCCGGTGCACCTGGAATACATGCGCAATATGGGGACCATGGCCTCGATGTCGGTGTCGCTGATGGTCAAGGGCCGGCTCTGGGGCCTGGTCTCCTGCCACAACGAGGCGCCCTGCCCGCTGCCTTTCGAGAAGCGCAGTGCCTGCGAGCAGCTGGGCCAGGTGCTGGCGCTGTGCATCGAGTCGCGCGAAGATGCCGGCGACCTGCAATTCCGGCTCGAGGTGCGGCGCATGATGGTCGCGATGCTGGGCAACCTGACCAAGGGCGCCGACATCATCGACAACATGGGCTCGGTCTTCCCCGAGTTGCTGCGCTTCGCCCGCGCCGGCGGGGTCGCCATCGTCGCCGACGAGCGCGTGCTGGCCTACGGCGACACGCCCGAGGTGCCGGCCATCGAGGCGCTCGTGTCCTGGCTCGAGCTGCAGGGCCATGGCGGCGAGGTGTTCCATACCGACGGGTTGTCAAACCTGTATCCGGCCGGCGAGGCCATCACGCGCAACGCCAGCGGCGTGCTGGCGATGTCGATCTCGCGCGTCCACAGGCATTACCTGCTGTGGTTCCGCCCCGAGGTGGTGCATACCATCGAGTGGGCCGGCAACCCCCACGAAAAGGAAGCGATGACGCCCGCTGGCCTGCCCACGCAGCTGAGCCCGCGCACCTCGTTCGCCACCTGGCGCGAGACCATCCACGGCGTGAGCCTGCCATGGCACGCGGCCGAGATCGAACTGACCGCCGAGTTCCGCTCTGCCCTGCTCGGCATTGCGCTGGAGCGCGCGGAACAGATGGCCGGCCTGGCCGAAGAGCTGGGGCGGGCCAACAAGGAGCTCGAAGCGTTTTCGTATTCGGTCTCGCACGACCTGCGCGCGCCGCTGCGCCACATCGTCGGCTTTTCCGACCTGCTGCTTGAATCGGCCGGCAGCGAAGACACCACCATGCGCCAGCGCTTCCTCACCAACATCAAGGAGTCCGCGCACCTGGCCGGCAAGCTGGTCGACGACCTGCTGAGCTTTTCGCAGATGGGCCGCGCCGCCCTGCGCCCGGTCGAGGTGGACATGTCGCGGCTGGTGGCCTCGTGCATCGACAAGCTCTCGCTCGACACCGCCGGGCGCAACATCGAGTGGGACATCGCGCCGCTGCCACGCATCAAGGCCGACCCGACTTTCCTGCACCTGGCCGTGCAGAACCTGCTCTCGAATGCCGTCAAGTTCACCGGCCAGGTCGACCCCGCAAGGATTCGCGTGTGGTCCGAGCAGGGCGGGCAGGACACCATCTTCCATATCGCCGACAACGGCGCCGGCTTCAACATGGATTACGTCCACAAGCTCTTCGGCGTGTTCCAGCGCCTGCACCGGATGGAAGACTTCCAGGGCACCGGCATTGGTCTTGCCAACGTGCGCCGCATCGTCGAGCGCCATGGCGGACGCACCTGGGCCGAGTCAGTCCAGGGCCAGGGCGCCACCTTCTCTTTCAGTATTCCCCGAAAACTCGCCTTTTAACGGGCCAGGAACAGTCACTATGCTAAAACCCATTCTGCTGGTCGAAGACAACCCGCATGACCTTGAACTGACGCTGGTGGCGCTGGCCAAAAGCCAGCTCGCCAACGAAGTCATCGTCGTGCGCGACGGCGCCGACGCGCTCGACTACCTGCTGCGGCGCGGCGAATTTGCGGAGCGCCAGGAAGGCAACCCTGCCGTCACCCTGCTCGACCTGAAGCTGCCAAAGGTCGACGGGCTGGAAGTGCTGGAAAAAATCCGCGCCACGCCAAGCCTGAAATCGATGCCGGTGGTGATGCTGACCTCGTCGAAAGAGGAACAGGACCTGGTGCGCAGCTACGAGCTGGGCGTGAACGCGTATGTCGTGAAGCCGGTGGATTTCAAGGAATTCGTGCGCGCGATCGCCGATCTCGGGATCTTCTGGGCGGTGCTGAACGAGCCGCCTCCGGGCTCGCACCGCTACGTGCCGCCGGCCTGAACAGCAGTCATTACGCATGGAGTCGGGAGCGGTTCGCCGCCCGCTCCACCCTAGGCCGGCACCACCGGCTCCGGCTTGCCGGCCACTCCCGCGCCACGCGCGCGGCGCAGCAGGTGGCGGATGCGGGCGCTGAGCGCATCGGGATGATAAGGTTTCTGCAGCAGGTGCACCGAGGCGCTGACTTTGCCCTCGTGCGCCAGCACGCCTTCGGCATAGCCCGAGGTATACAGCAGCTGCGCCTGCGGCAGGTGCTCGCGCACCGTTTCACCCAGTTGCAGGCTGCTGACCGGGCCCGGCATCACTACGTCGGAGAACACCAGGTCGATATGGCGCCCGCTTTCGACGAGTGCGATCGCACCGGCCGCGTCGCAGGCTTCCAGCACCTCGTAGCCGAGCGCGGACAGGATCCCGCAGGTGGCATTGCGCACGTCTTCCTCGTCTTCCACCACCAGGATCGTTTCCAGGCCGCCGTAGAGCGGCGCGTCCGTCGCTTTTTCCGGCGCTGGCGCCTCCATGCTGCTCCTGGGCAGGAAAATACGCACGCTGGTGCCGCGGCCCACTTCGCTCTCGAGCACGATGTCGCCGCCGGACTGCTTCACGAAACCGTAGGCCATCGACAGTCCGAGTCCCGTTCCCTGCCCGACCGGCTTGGTGGTGAAGAAGGGTTCGAAAGCGCGCTGCAGCACCTCGGGCGCCATGCCCTTGCCGGTGTCGGCCACTTCGATCATCACGTATTCGCCCGGCGCAATGCCTGGCGGCAGAGGGGCGCCAGGCGTGCCGGCATTGCTTGCCCGGATAAGCAGGGTGCCACTCCCGCCCATCGCGTCGCGCGCGTTGATGGCCAGGTTCAGCAGCACGTTGTTGAGCTGGTGGGGATCCGCGACCGTGCTCCACAGCGCGGGATCGATGTCGGTGACGATGCGCGCGTTCGGGCCCAGCACGCGGCGCATCATGTCATCCATGTCGCGCAGCAGGTGGCCCGGATTGAGCACCACCGCTTGCAGCGGCTGGCGCCGCGCGAAGGCCAGCAGGTGGGCCGACAGCCTGGCGCCGCGCTCGACGCCGGTCAGCGCCATGTCGACGCGGCTGCGTGCGGACTCGTTCAGGCCGCCGACCAGTTTCAGCAGCTGCAGGTTGCCACCGATGATCTGCAGCACGTTGTTGAAGTCATGGGCGACGCCGCCGGTCAGCTGCCCGATCGCGTCCATTTTCTGGGCCTGGTGCAGCGCCGATTCGCTCGCCGCCAGTTGCTGCTGGCTCACGCGCAGCGAAGCAAAGGCGGCATCGCGCTCGCGGCGGGCGACGCAGGCGTCGCTGTGGTACTGGACGCGCGCCACCAGCTCGCGCGGATCGGGCCACTTGACCATGTAGTCGTTGGCGCCGGCGGCGAAGGCCATCGCCTTGACCTCGGGATCGTCTTCCGAAGAAAGCATGATGATGGGGATGTGTTCGGTGTCCGGGCTGGCGCGCATGCGGCGCGTGAACTCGAAGCCGTCGAGCTCGGGCATGCGCAGGTCGACCAGCACCACGGTAACCTGCATCTCGCCAGCCAGGGCAACGGCGCGCGCAGCATCGGACTCGTAGACCAGGGCATGCTTGACACAGGTCTTGAGCGCGTGCTCGATGATTTGCTGTGCAAAAGGCTCGTCGTCGATCAGGAGGATCGAACAGGTGCTGGAATCGTCGTCGATCATCGTATCGAGACCCCATTTAACAGTATCAACGAGGCCATGTTGCATTTGTGAAGCACTAATTCTACACGATGTCCTTTGGAAATCCATCAATTCGCAATCGTGCGCGCCCCGTGGGCCTTGTACTGACAGCCCGCGCCACCACCTCCAATGCATCACGGTTTTTTTCGGACGAAGGCGATGCAGGACACAATTTGCCCGCTATGCGGGCGCGAACTGGGCACGGTCAACATCGACCGCCACCACCTTGTGCCGAAGACCTTCAAGGGCAAGGAGCAGTTTCCGATCCACAAGATCTGCCACCGCAAGATCCACTCGGCATTCACCGAGCGCGAACTGCTGCGCAGCTACCATACCTGGGACGCCCTGCGCGGGCACGAGGAGATCCGCGCCTTCATCGAGTGGGTGGCGCGCAAACCGGCCGATTTCTATACGCGTACGTATACGTCGAACGACAAGAAACGGCGGAAGTAAAACCGCATCAGGCCAGCAAAGCCGCGATCGCATCGCCCATCTGCACCGTCGTCGCCGCCCCGCCCAGGTCCCCCGTGCGCGGGCCTTCGCGCAGCACCTGCTCGATGGCCGCGAGGATTGCATCATGCGCCGCGCGGCAGCCTGGCGGCGCGTCCGGCGCATCGGCCAGGAAGCCCAGCATCATCGCCCCCGACCAGATCATCGCCACCGGGTTGGCAATCCCCTTGCCGGCGATATCCGGCGCCGAACCGTGCACCGGCTCGAACAGCGAGGGGAAATTGCGTTCCGGGTTCAGGTTGGCCGATGGCGCCAGCCCGATCGTGCCGGTGCAGGCCGGCCCGAGATCGGACAGGATGTCGCCGAACAGGTTCGAGGCCACCACCACGTCGAAGCGCTGCGGCTGCAGCACGAAGCGCGCGCACAGGATATCGATGTGCTGCTTGTCGACCGCCACTTCCGGATAGCCCTCGGCCATGGCATCGGCGCGCCCGTCCCACCAGGGCATGCTGATGGCGACGCCGTTCGACTTGGTCGCCACGGTCAGGTGCTTGCGCGCACGCGAGCGCGCAAGCTCGAACGCATACTTCAGCACGCGGTCGGTACCGATGCGGGAAAACACCGATTCCTGGATCACGATCTCGCGCTCGGTACCCGGGAACATGATGCCGCCGAGGTTCGTGTATTCGCCTTCGGTATTTTCACGCACCACGTAAAAATCGATGTCGCCCGGTTTGCGGTTGGCCAGCGGGCAGGGCACGCCCTCGAACAGGCGCACCGGGCGCAGGTTGATGTACTGGTCGAACTCGCGCCGGAATTTCAGCAGCGAGCCCCACAGCGAAATGTGGTCCGGCACCGTCGCCGGCCAGCCGACCGCGCCGAAATAGATCGCGTCCATGCCGGAGAGCTGCTCTTTCCAGTCGGGCGGCATCATGGCGCCGGTTTTCAGGTAGTAGTCGCAGCTGGCCCATTCGACATGGGTGAATTCGAATGTGATGTCGAAACGGCGCGCGGCCGCTTCCAGCACTTTCAATCCTTCAGGGAGGACTTCCTTGCCGATACCGTCGCCGGCGATGGCTGCGATCTTGAATACGCGTGTCATGGAGCACCTGTGGCAAACGAAAACCGATCGTAGCAGGCTTTGATTGACCGTGCAGAACGCAAAAAAGGCCGCGTTTGACCGCGGCCTTTCGATACTGCTTGTTCTGGCTCCCCGACCTGGACTCGAACCAGGGACCTGCGGATTAACAGTCCGTCGCTCTACCAACTGAGCTATCAGGGAATTGAGGCAACATTATAGCGGGCGGATCCGGATTTGGCGAGCCCCGCGAAAAAAAGGCGTGTCCTGCACGCCGTGACGCGCCGCGCTATAGTGCGAAGTCCCGCCGCGCGCCGGCCATCCTGGACTTCGTCATGCCCCCTACCCACGCTCTCGGCACCCCGCTCTCCCCTTCGGCCACGCGCGTCATGCTGCTCGGCTCGGGCGAACTCGGCAAGGAAGTCATCATTTCCCTGCAGCGCCTCGGTGTCGAAACCGTCGCGGTGGACCGCTATCCCGACGCGCCCGGCCACCAGGTCGCCCACCGCTCCCACGTGATCGACATGACCGACGCGGCCGCATTGGCGGCATTGATCGAGCGCGAACGGCCGCACCTGGTCATTCCAGAAATCGAGGCGATCGCCACCGACAAGCTGGCCGAGCTGGAAGCGGCCGGCCTGATCACCTGCATTCCGACCGCGCGCGCGGTGCAGCTGACCATGAACCGCGAAGGCATCCGCTGCCTCGCCGCGGAAGAACTCGGCCTGGCGACCTCGCCCTATCGTTTCGCCAGCAGCCTGGCCGAACTCGAACAGGCCTGCGCCGCGGTGGGCTTTCCCTGCGTGGTCAAACCGGTGATGTCGTCCTCGGGCAAGGGCCAGTCAAAGCTCGACAGCGCCGCCGACGTGCGCGCCGCCTGGGAGTACGCGGCCGCCGGCGGGCGGGTCGACGCCGGCCGCGTCATCGCCGAAGGCTTCATCGACTTCGACTACGAAATCACGCTGCTGACGTTACGCTCGCGCGGCGCCGATGGCGCGACCGTCACCGGCTTTTGCGAACCGATCGGCCACAAGCAGGTACAAGGCGATTACGTCGAATCCTGGCAGCCCCATCCCATGACGCCGCTGGCCCTGGAGCGCTCGCGCGCCATTGCGGCGACGGTGACGGCCAGCCTCGGCGGCCTGGGCGTATTCGGGGTCGAATTGTTCGTCAAGGACGACATGGTGTGGTTCTCGGAAGTGAGCCCGCGGCCCCACGATACGGGGATGGTCACGATGGTCACGCAAGTACAAAGCGAATTCGAGCTGCATGCCAAAGCCGTGCTGGGCCTGCCGGTCGATACGTCCCTGCGCACCCCCGGCGCCTCGGCCGTGATTTATGGCCAGCTCGATGCAAAGGGAATTGCCTTCGAGGGGGTGGCCGAGGCATTGTCGATCCCCGGCACCGACATTCGCCTGTTCGGCAAGCCGGAATCGTTTGCACGCAGGCGCATGGGCGTGGCGCTGGCCAGCGCGGCCGATATCGATACGGCACGGCAACGTGCACGCGAGGCGGCGGCCAAGGTGCGGCCGGTAGCGGGACGGGAATAAAATGAAAAAGGCCGCGTTTGAACGCGGCCTTTCGATACTGCTTGTTCTGGCTCCCCGACCTGGACTCGAACCAGGGACCTGCGGATTAACAGTCCGTCGCTCTACCAACTGAGCTATCAGGGAATTGAGCCTGGCATTATAACTGCTCAGCAATAATGCGCAAGGGGTGGACGGCAGTTGTGCTCGCCCAACGAAGAAAGGAGTACCGGTCACCCGGCACTCCTTTTCGTATTCTGGCTCCCCGACCTGGACTCGAACCAGGGACCTGCGGATTAACAGTCCGTCGCTCTACCAACTGAGCTATCAGGGAATTGTGCTGCAAAGAGCCAAGATTTTAGAGGACTTTGGCGATGGCGTCAACGACGAGATCGATATTCTTCGAGTTCAGCGCGGCGACGCAGATGCGGCCGGTATCGACCGCATAAATCGATTCTTCGCGCAGCTTGCCCACCTGATCCTTGGTCAGGCCCGAATACGAAAACATGCCGACCTGTCGGCGGACAAACGCGAAGTCGCGGCCAGGCGCGCGCTCGGCCAGTTTCTGCACCAGCGCCTCGCGCATCTCCTTGATGCGCACACGCATGCCGGCCAGCTCGGTTTCCCATTCCTGGCGCAGCTCCGGCGTGCTCAATACGGTGGCGACGACCTTGCCTGCGTGCAGCGGCGGGCTCGAGTAATTGGTGCGGATCACGCGCTTGAGTTGCGACAGCAGGCGCGCCGCCTCGTCGGCACTGTCGGCCACGACCGACAGCGCACCGACGCGCTCGCCGTACAGGGAAAACGATTTCGAGAACGAATTCGATACCAGCATTGGACCGCCCGCTTCCACGAAACGAGCGACCACCGCGCCATCTTCCTGGATGCCGGCGCCAAAGCCCTGGTAGGCCATGTCGAGGAAGGGAATCAGGCCGCCTTCCCTGACCGCGGCAATCACCTGCCCCCACTGCTCCTGCGTCAGGTCGGCGCCGGTCGGGTTATGGCAGCAGGCGTGCAGCACGACGATCGAGCCGGGCGCCATGCTGCGCAGCGAGGCCAGCATGCCCTCGAAGTTGACGCCGTGGGTAATGGGATCGTAATAGGTGTAATGGTTGACGATGAAACCGGCGCTCTCGAACAGGGCGCGGTGGTTTTCCCAGCTCGGGTCGCTGATGAATACTTGCGATTGCGGCGAAAACCGCTTGAGGAAATCGGCGCCGATTTTAAGCGCGCCGGTGCCGCCGATGGCCTGGACGGTGACCGCACGCTTCTCTTGAATAACCGCGCTGCCGGCCCCAAATACAAGCTCCTGCACCGCTTTGTCGTACGCCGCCAGCCCTTCGATGGGCAAATAAGTGCGTGGCGACAACTGCTCAATCAATTTCGCTTCGGCCTTCTGGACGCACTGCAGCAAAGGCACCTTGCCGGCATCGTCGTAGTAAACACCGACACCCAGGTTGATCTTCGCCGGGTTGGTGTCGGCGTTGAATGCTTCAGTGATGCCCAGGATCGGGTCGCGTGGCGCCATGTCGATGGCGCCGAAGAGGCTGGCTGAGGCTGTGGAAGTCATCGTGATAAACTGGATTTGTCGGTGGGTTTGCAGCAGTGCACAAACGAATACCCATTTTAGCAAAGGTCTCGAAACATGGCTGATGTATCAATCGCAACCGGTCCGGAACCGACGGTCATCACTTTCCCGAACTCCCCATTCAAGCTGCACCAGCCCTTCGCGCCCGCCGGCGACCAGCCGACGGCGATCGCCGGCCTGGTCGAGGGCATCGACGACGGCCTGATGTACCAGACCCTGCTCGGCGTGACGGGTTCCGGTAAAACCTACACGATGGCCAACGTGATTGCCCGTGCCGGCCGGCCGGCGATCATCTTCGCGCCGAACAAAACCCTGGCCGCCCAGCTGTATTCGGAATTCCGCGAATTCTTTCCGCATAACGCGGTCGAGTATTTCGTGTCCTACTACGATTACTACCAGCCGGAAGCCTATGTGCCGCAGCGCGACCTGTTCATCGAAAAGGACTCGTCGATCAACGAGCACATCGAGCAGATGCGCCTGTCGTGCACCAAATCGCTGATGGAACGGCGCGACGTGGTGATTGTCGCTACCGTCTCGGCCATCTACGGTATCGGTAACCCGAACGAATACCACAAGATGATCCTGACGCTGCGCCACAAGGATAAAGTGGCCCAGCGCGACATCATCGCGCGCCTGATCCAGATGCAATACTCGCGCAACGAGATGGACTTCGGCCGCGGCACCTTCCGCGTGCGCGGCGATACCATCGACATCTTCCCGGCCGAGCACGCCGAACTGGCGATCCGCGTCGAGATGTTCGACGACGAAATCGAGTCGCTGCAACTGTTCGACCCGCTGACCGGCCGCGTGCGCCAGAAAATCCCGCGCTTTACCGTCTATCCGGGTTCGCACTACGTCACGCCGCGCTCGACCGTGCTGCGCGCGGTCGAATCGATCAAGGCCGAACTGAAAGACCGCCTCGAGGAATTCCGCCAGCAAAACAAGCTGATCGAAGAGCAGCGCCTGGAACAGCGCACCCGCTTCGACCTGGAAATGATGGCCGAAATCGGTTTTACTAAAGGCATCGAGAACTATTCGCGCCACCTGTCGGGCGCCATGCCGGGCGAGCCGCCGCCGACCCTGGTCGATTACCTGCCGAAGGACGCGCTGATGTTCATGGACGAGTCGCACGTGCTGGTCGGGCAGCTGTCCGCAATGTACAACGGCGACCGTTCGCGGAAAACCAACCTGGTCGATTACGGCTTCCGCCTGCCCTCGGCGCTGGACAACCGGCCGCTGAAATTCGAGGAATTCGAAGGCAAGATGCGCCAGACGATTTTTGTCTCGGCCACCCCGGCCGAGTACGAAAATTCGCATGCCGACAATGTCGTCGAGCAGGTGGTGCGCCCGACCGGCCTGGTCGACCCGGTCATCATCGTGCGCCCTGCCCTGTCGCAGGTGGACGATGTGATGAGCGAGATTAACGACCGCGTCGCGAAAAACGAGCGCGTCCTGATCACCACGCTGACCAAGCGCATGGCCGAGCAGCTGACGGAATACCTGTCCGACCACGGCATCAAGGTGCGCTACCTGCACAGCGATATCGAAACCGTGGAGCGCGTGGAAATCCTGCGCGACCTGCGCCTGGGCACTTTTGACGTCCTGATCGGCATTAACCTGCTGCGCGAGGGCCTGGACTTGCCGGAAGTGTCGCTGGTGGCGGTGCTGGACGCCGACAAGGAAGGTTTCCTGCGCTCCGAGCGCTCGCTGATCCAGACCATCGGCCGCGCCGCGCGTAACCTGAACGGCGTGGCGATCCTGTACGCCGACCGCATCACCGACTCGATGCGCCGCGCCATCGACGAAACCGAACGCCGCCGCACCAAGCAGATCGCCTTCAACCTCGCCAACGGCATCACCCCGGTGGGCGTGCAGAAGAAGATCAAGGAACTGATCGACGGCGTCTACAGCAATGCCGCGCAAAAGGCGATGCTGGAAGGCGCGCAGGGCCTGGAGAATGCAGCGGCGATCGCCAAGGTCGAGTCGATGAGCGAGAAGCAGATCGGCAAGGAGATCAAGCGCCTCGAGAAGCTCATGGTCGATCACGCGAAGAACCTCGAGTTCGAAAAGGCGGCGCAAGTGCGCGACCAGCTGCATGTGCTCAAGCAGCAGGCCTTCGGGGCGCCGGGGGCGGACAATGTGGTGTCGATGTTGGGGAAATAAGAGGGGCACGGGTGTTCGGGCGGTGACGGGGGTGTTCGTAGGGTGGGCTCCGCCCACGCGGTCTCACCGCCAGCAAACCGGCACGGATGCTCCACCGCTGAGGCTTGAGTGTCCACGAAAAAAAACGGCCCGCGGGCCGTTTCGTGTTTTCGCGTTTCCGATTACTTCACGTCGAGCAGCTCGACGTCGAAAATCAGGTTCGAGTTCGGCGGGATCGGGCCGACGCCGCGGGCGCCGTAGCCGAGTTCCGCGGGAATGATGATGGTGCGCTTGCCGCCGACCTTCATGCCGGCCACGCCCTGGTCCCAGCCCTTGATGACGGCGCCGCCACCGAGCGGGAAGCTGAACGGCTCGCCGCCGACCGAGGAATCGAATTGCTTGCCGCGGCCCTTGGGCGACTTCGGCGCATGCAGCCAGCCGGTGTAGTTGACGGTGACGTTGGCGCCGGCGATGGCTTCCTTGCCTTTGCCGACGACGGTGTCGATTTTCTGGAGCTGCGGCGCGCGTGCGACCGTTGCGGCCGGGGCGGCTGGAGCGGCGGCGGCGGTGCCGGCAGCCAGGAACACGGCCAGGCCGAGTGCGGTGAATGATGATTTCATTGTTTTACCTTGGAAAGATTGAGTCGGCTGTGCGCCGTATATTAGCGCAGCGTGTGCCGGGTGTCGGCAAAAATCTGCATGACCTGGTCGAGGTGGGCCGGTTTCACGAGGTGATGATCGAAACCGGCCTCCTCGGCCAGCCTGCGGTCCTCGATCTGGCCATAACCGGTCAGCGCGATCAGGGTGGCGCCGCGCAGTTCGGGGATGGCGCGCAACTGGCGCGCCAGGGCGTAGCCGTCGGTGTCGGGCAGGCCGATATCGAGCAGCATGATCTGCGGCCGTTCCAGGCGCGCCCGCTGCAGCGCGCCGCGGCCGTCGTATTCGACCGACACCGTATGCCCCTGCACTTCCAGCAGCGTCGCCAGCATCTGGGCGGCGTCCTCGTTGTCGTCGACCACCATCACGCGCAGGGCCGTCGTTTCTGCCGAATCGTCCTCGCCGGCGGCGGCATCGGCGGCAGCGGCAACGTCATCGACCCGCGGCAGCCGGATCTCGAATTCGCTGCCCGAGGCGGGCGCCCTGCTGCGCGCGTCGACCGTGCCGCCATGCAGCGCGACCAGGCTTTTTACCAGCGCGAGACCAATCCCGAGGCCGCCCTGGGAGCGGTCCGGCGTGCGCTCGGCCTGGGTGAACAGTTCGAAGATATACGGCAGCACATCCGGCTCGATTCCGATTCCATTGTCGGTGATGGTGACCACCACCTCATCAACAGGCGCGCAGACGCGCAAGACGATCTGGCCGCCGGCCGGCGTGTACTTGGCGGCGTTGTTGAGGATGTTCGACAGCACCTGCACCAGGCGCGTGCGGTCGCCCAGCACGTGCACCGGTTCGCCCGAGAGCTCCATCGTCAGCGAATGGCGTTTCGATTCGATCAGCGGTCGCACCTGTTCCAGCGCGCCGGCCACGACCACGTTCAGGTCGAGCTCCTCCTTCTCGATAGACACCAGGCCGCGCGTCACGCGCGACACGTCCAGTAAATCATTCACCAGGTCGGTCATGTGCTCGGCCTGGCGCGCGATGATGTCGCTGGCGGTGCGCACCGCCTTGGCGTCGAGGTGGCCGAGTTTCAGCAGATGGGCGGCGGTCGTGATCGGCGCCAGCGGATTGCGCAGCTCGTGCGCCAGCATCGCCAGGAACTGGTCTTTCTGGCGATTCGCCGCGCGCAGTTCGTCCTCGACCTGCTTGCGCACCGTGACGTCGCTGCCCTCGACGAAAATCCCGGCCACGTCGCCCTGTGCGTCGCGGATCGGCTGGTAGACGAAGTCGAGATAGCGCCGCTCGAGCGGCGCGCCCGGTTCGCGCGCCACGTCCAGCGGCAGCGAGTGGCCGACGAAGGGTGCGCCGCTGGTGTAGACCTGGTCGAGCAGCTCGAAGAAGCCCTGCCCTTCGACTTCAGGCAAAGCGACACGCGCGGCTTTGCCAATCAGGTCGCTGCGCCCAATCATTTGCATGTAACTCTTGTTCGTGATCTCGAACACGTGCTCGGGACCTCGCAAGACCGCGATGATCCCCGGCGCCTGCTCGAACAGGGTCACGAGCCGCTTGTTTTCCTCGTCGCGATAGCGTTCGGCCAGCACCTGGCCGGTGACTTCGACGCAGGCGCAGTGCACGCCCGCCACGTCGCCGTTGTCGTCGCGCGCGGGGGAGTAGGAAAAGGTGAACCAGGTCTGTTCGTCGTAGCCGTGGCGATGCATCAGCAGCGGCAGCTTTTCCATATAGGTCGCTTCGCCGCCGAGCGCGTGTTCGATCAGCGGATAGATGTCGGTCCAGATCTCGGACCAGACCTCCTGGAAGGGCGCGCCCAGCGATGCCGGGTGCTTGTCGCCCAGGATGTCGCGATAGGCTTCGTTGTACAGAAAGGCCAGGTCCTTGCCCCAGGCGCAGAACATCGGGAACTTTGAACCCAGCATCAGCGACACGATGGTGCGCAGCGCCGGCGGCCAGCCGGCGGGGTCGCCCAGGGGCGAGCGCGACCAGTCGTGCGAGCGCATCAACGCGCCGACCCCGCCGCCGCCGCTGAGGAAGCGCAGTTCCTGCTGTAGTGTCGCCGCCGCGCCGGGAGTGCTCATCTCAGAGGGTCTTCACGAATTCGCGGATACCGCCGAGCAGCATCTCGATCGACATCGCCGTCAGGATCAGGCCCATCAGGCGCTCGAAGGCCGTCATCACCTGCGGCCCCAGCTTTTTCTGCAGGCGCTCGGCGCTCAGGAAAACGGCCAGCCACACCACGGCGACTGCCGCCAGGGCGGCCACGTGCACCATGGTCTCGGACAGGGTGTTCGCGCTGAACAGCAGCACGGTCGCCAGCGCCGACGGCCCGGCCAGCGCGGGAATCGCCAGCGGCACGATGAAGGGTTCGCCATGCTCGCTCTTGCCGAGCACCCCATCCGGGTGCGGGAAGATCATGCGGATCGCGATGATCAGCAGGATGACGGCGCCGCCGATGCGCAGGGCGACCGGGGACAGGTGCAGCGCGGCCAGGAAGTGCTGGCCGAAGAACATGAAGACCAGGAGCAGCAAAAAGGCGATCGCGCACTCGCGCACGACGATGCGCGGACGGCGCTGGACCGGGGTGTCCTTCAGCGCGGTGGCGAACAGGGGCACGTTGCCGAAGGGGTCAGTGACGAGGATGAGCAGGATGAAGGTCTGGAAAAAACTTTGGGTCATGGTTATTGTTGCTGGTTTCCTGGCTAACGGCTGCTCCAGCGATCTTAACTGATTCGCTTGCAAGCTGCCGATTCGCGCCGCTCAAGAAAAAAGACCAGAACGCGCTGCGTCTGGCCTTCCGTGTACTTCCCGACTGCTCGGGTGTGGATTACTTCTCGAACTTCTTCATCCACGCCGACAGTTGATGCGGACGCAAACCGTCGTAGTCCTCGAAGGGCTGGTGGATCCACGGGTTGTGCGGCAGGTCGTCGATGTGGTAGTCCGGCTTGAAGGCCGAGGTACCCTTGACCCAGATGACAGCCGAACGGACTTCGGTGACATCGGCGTAGTTCTCGGTCAGGTGCTCGCGCACCTTCTGCAGGGTCACGCCGGAGTCGGCCAGGTCGTCGACCAGCAGGATCCGGCCGGCCAGCGGGCCCTTGGTCATCGTCATGTACTTGGCGATGTCGAGGTTGCCCTGCTTGGTGCCGGATTCTTCGCGGTAGGAGCTGGTCGACAGGATCGCCAGCGGTACGTCGAAAATGCGCGAGATCACATCGCCCGGACGCACGCCGCCGCGGGCCAGGCACAGCACCATGTCGAACTTCCAGTTCGAATCGTAGACTTGCAGGGCCAGACGCTCGACCAGGCGGTTGTACTCGTCCCAGGATACCCAGAGGTCTTTGTCGGTTCTTGGAGGGGTGGTCATTTTAAAGTAACTCCTATTATTCTCTTATGCTGCGAACGGGTGGCGCAGGACGATCGTCTCTTCGCGGTCCGGACCGGTCGATACCATGTCGATCGGGATGCCGACCAGTTCTTCGATGCGCTGGATGTAAGCGCGGGCGGCGGCCGGCAGCTCGTCCATCGACTTGGCGCCGACGGTGGTCTCGGTCCAGCCCGGCATCTCTTCGTAGACCGGCTCGCACAGGGCGGCTTCTTCGGCGCCGACCGGGAAGATGTCGACATTGCGGCCGTCGATCTTGTAGCCGGTGCACAGCTTCAGGGTCTCGAGGCCGTCCAGCACGTCGAGCTTGGTCAGGCACATGCCCGAGACGCCATTGATCTGTACCGAGCGGCGCAGCAGCGCGGCGTCGAACCAGCCGCAGCGGCGCGCGCGGCCGGTCACGGTGCCGAATTCATGGCCAACGCGCGACAGGTGCTCGCCGACGCCGGCGTCGGTCGGCAGTTCGGCCGGGAACGGGCCCGAGCCGACACGCGTCGTGTAGGCCTTGGTAATGCCCAGGATGTAGTGCAGCATGTTCGGGCCGACGCCGGCGCCGGCGGCGGCATTGCCGGCCACGCAGTTCGACGAGGTCACGAACGGATAGGTGCCGTGGTCGACGTCGAGCAGCGAACCTTGCGCGCCTTCGAACAGCAGCTTGCCGCCGGCTTTGTGGGCGGCGTACAGGGCGGACGAAACGTCACCGACCATCGGGCGCAGGCGCGGCACCAGGGCCATGGCGTCGTCGAAGGTCTTCTGGAAGTCGATCGCGGTGCCGCCCAGGTAATTGGTCAGCACGAAGTTGTGGTACTCGAGGTTTTCGCGCAGCTTCTCGGCGAAACGGGTCTCGTTGAGCATGTCGGCGATACGGATCGCGCGGCGTGCGACCTTGTCTTCATAGGCCGGGCCGATGCCCTTGCCGGTGGTGCCGATCTTGTTGACGCCACGCTTGGCTTCGCGCGCCACGTCGATGGCGACGTGGTAAGGCAGGATCGCCGGGCAGGCTTCCGAGATCTTCAGGCGCGACACGACTTCGATGCCGGCCGCCTGCAGCTTGTCGATCTCGCGCATCACGTCCGGTACCGAGACGACCACGCCGTTGCCGATGTAGCAGGCCACGCCTTCGCGCATGATGCCCGAAGGGATCAGCTGCAAGGCCGTTTTCTGGCCCTTGATGACCAGCGTATGGCCGGCGTTATGGCCGCCCTGGAAACGGACCACGCCCGCTGCGTGATCGGTCAACCAGTCGACGATCTTGCCCTTGCCTTCATCGCCCCACTGGGTGCCGATGACAACGACGTTCTTTGCCACGTTTGTATTTGACATCACTTAACCTAAGTTTTTGAGAATCCAATTTGCGTCTTCGAGGACGAGCACGCGGTCGCACTCGAACTCGTCCTGAACATTGTCGTGACCCGGCATGGACTGGATCACGACTTCGCCTGCCTTGCGCAGGTCAGCGATTTTTTCGCGCAGCTCCGGGGCATTGCCCCAGGGAGCGCGCACAGAGTGCTTGCGTTCGGCCGTCGGCAGCAGCCTGGCCAGTTCGCGCAGGTCGAGCGAGAAGCCGGTGGCCGGACGCGCGCGCCCGAAGGCTTCGCCCACGTGGTCGTAGCGCCCGCCCCTGGCCACCGCGTTCGGCAGGCCCGGCACATACAGCGCGAACATGACGCCGCTTTCGTACTGGTAGCCGCGCAGGTCGGCCAGGTCGATGGCGACGTCCGCACGGCCGATGGCGCCCGCGGCCAGCGCGGCCAGTTCGGCCAATGCACGCGTGATGCCCGGCAGCGGCGGCAGCACTTCCCTCGCGCGCGCCAGTACGTCGATGTCGCCGTACAGGTTCGGCAGGGCCAGCAGCGCGGCGCGCGTGGACGGCAGGTAGTCGCGGGTCAGCTCGTCCAGGCCTGGCGTGTCCTTGCAACGCAGGAGCGCCGTGATCTGGGTTTCGTCGCGCGCGGCCGCCGGGTCTTCGTTCAGGAGCGCGCGCAGCACGCCGACGTGGGCCATGTCGAGGCGCACGTCGAGAAAGCCGGCCAGCGCAACCGAGGCCAGGGCCAGTTCCTGGATTTCCGCATCGGCCTCGAGTCCGGCATGGCCGTAGATCTCGGCGCCGATCTGGAGCGGCTCGCGCGTGGCGTGCAGGCCCGACGGACGGGTATGCAGCACGCTGCCGGCGTAGCACAGGCGGGTGACCGACTCGCGATTGAGCAGGTGGGCGTCGATGCGCGCGACCTGGGTCGTCATGTCAGCGCGCAGGCCGAGCAGGCGTCCGGATAGCTGGTCGACCAGCTTGAAGGTGCGCAGGTCGGTGTCCTGCCCGGCGCCGGCCAGCAGCGACTCGACGTATTCGAGCATCGGCGGCATCACCAGCTCGTAGCCGTACAGGCGGAAGGTGTCGAGCATCTTGCGGCGCAGGTCTTCGATCTTGCGCGCTTCCGACGGCAGTACGTCGGCGATATTCTCAGGCAAAAGCCAGTTCGGCATGGGCAACAGCTAATTTGTTAGAAATGAAGCAACATGGCGCACGCCTGCATGACGAAGCGCGCGCCGAATCGGCAATTTTACCCGAAAATGGGGCGGGACTGGGGGCGATGATGGTGGATGGGTGGCGATCAAAAAAAAACGCCGCGGATGAGCGCGGCGCTTTCGATGTGCTTCGGTGTTATTTGCTGCCCGGACTCTTGAAATACTTGAAGAACTCCGAATTCGCATCGATCACCATCACGTCGCCCTTGGACTTGAAGCTGGCGCGGTAGGCTTCCAGGGACCGGTAGAACTTGTAGAACTCGGGATTCTTGCCGAAGGCGCCGGCGTAGATGGCGGAGGCCTTGGCGTCGCCCTCGCCCTTGATCTTCTCGGCTTCGCGGAAGGCTTCGGCCAGGATCACGGTGCGCTGGCGGTCGGCGTCGGCGCGGATCTTTTCGCTTTCGGCCGAACCGGTCGAACGCAGCTCGTTCGCCACGCGGACACGCTCGGCGCGCATGCGGTCGTAGACCGACGCGTTGATCTGCTCGATGTAGTCGACACGTTTCAGGCGCACGTCGACGATGCCGACGCCGATCTGCTTGGCCTCGGCCACGACCTTGTTCTGCACCGCCTGCATCACGGCGCCGCGCTCGCCGGAAATCACTTCGCGCACGGTGCGCTTGGTGATTTCGTCGTTCAGGGCTGCCTTGATGATCTGCGACATGCGGTTGGTGGCGGCGCGCTCGTCGCCGCTGAAGCTGACGTAATACAGGCGCGGCTCGACGATGCGCCACTTCACGAAGGCGTCGACCAGGATGTTCTTCTTCTCGGCCGTGATGAAGCGGTCGGCGTCGGGCGTATCCAGGGTCAGGATGCGCTTTTCGAGATAGATCACATTCTGGAACGGCGGCGGCAGCTTGAAGTGCAGGCCCGGTTCGGCGATGACTTCACGCACTTCGCCGAGGGCGAAGACGATGGCGAAGCGGCGCTGGTCGACGACGAAGACGGTCGACGACAGCAGCATCAGGGCAATGAAGCCCGCCACGAAGATGGTTACGAGGCGGTTCATTAACGGCTCTCCCTGTCACGTGAGGTTTCGCGGTTGCGGCTGTCGCGCTGGCGCACCTGCTCGATGGTTTGCATGACTTCCTGCGACGGCGTCGCGGCAGCTCCGGCGCCCGGTTCCTGCGGCAGCTGGATCGCGCCCGAACGGGCGCCGCTGGCGGCGTCGTTTGCCGCCACCTGGGCGATCAGTTTATCGAGCGGCAGGTAGAGCATGTTGGAGCCGGACTTGGCGTCGACCATCACCTTGTTGGTGGTGCTGAAGATGTCCTGCATGGCGTCGATGTACATGCGGTCGCGGGTCACGCCCGGCGCCTTCGAGTACTCGGTCACGACCTGGCTGAAGCGCGCAGCGTTACCGGTGGCGTTTTCGACCACCATCGAGCGGTAGGCTTCGGCGTCCTGCAGCAGGCGGAAGGCGGCGCCGCGGGCACGCGGGATCACGTCGTTGGCATAGGCCTCGCCTTCGTTACGGGCACGGGCGCGGTCCTGGCCGGCCTTGACGGCGTCATCAAAAGCGCTCTGCACCTGCTCCGGCGGCTGCACGGCCTGCATGGTCACGTTGGTGACCAGGGCGCCGAGCTTGTAGCGGTCGACGATCTGCTGGATCATGTTCTGCACGTCGAGCGCGACTTTCTCGCGGCCTTCGTACAGCACGAAGTCCATCTTGTTGCGGCCGACGACTTCGCGGATCGCGGTCTCGGCAACCTGGCGCACGGTCACTTCCTGGTCGCGGTTGTTGAAGACCCAGGCCACCGGATCCTTCAGCGTGTATTGCACGGCGAACTGGATGTCGATGATGTTTTCGTCGTCGGTCAGCATCAGGGCCTCGGCGGCCTGCTTGTTGCGCACGTTGTCGCGGTAGCCGACTTCGGCGGTACGCACCTGCGAGACGTTGACCGTTTCGTGGGACTGGATCGGGGCCGGCCAGCGCCAGTTGAAGCCGGCGCCGGTCGTGTGCGACAGGCGGCCGAAGGTGGTCACCACGCCGACCTGCCCTTCCTGCACGATGAAGGCGCCGGAAGCCAACCAGATCAGCAGGACGATGAAGCCGATGACGGACGCGGTAATGCCCGCGCCACGGCCTTCGCCGCGGTACGGACCACCAGCGTCGCCGCCATTGTTGCCGCGGTTGCCGAACAGGCGGTTCAGGCGCGCATTAAAATCGCGCCACATCTGATCGAGGTCGGGTGGACCCTCACCCGGACGGCGGCCCTCCTGGGCCTTGTGGTCACCCTCTGGGTTCTTGCCCCAGCGGGGATCGTTCAGCGAGAGTTTAACGCCGAAACGTTTCAATAAAGATACAAGCATAGGCTTCTATTCTGGCCCGACATGGGTGGAGGTTGGATTACTTTCGCCGTCTTCCTCAAAGAAGTCGTCCGGCGCTGCATCGTCCTGCTCTTGATTCTTGGGGCTCAAGCCGGGGGCCGCACGGGCTTGCACCGTGGCTGCCTCGACAATCGCTTCGCGCAGCAGGTCCAGGCCTGCGCCGCTCCTGGCGCTGATAAAAACGCGGCTGATTTTATCATATTCATCACGCTCGACCCCGGGCTGGAGGTCGGCCATATCAATCTTGTTCCAGACCAGGATCTGCGGAATATGGTCGGCACCGATTTCGCGCAATACTTCGTTGACCTGTTCGATCTGTTCCATGCGGGTCGGCGAGGAGCCGTCGACCACGTGCAACAGCACGTCGGCGTGGATGGTTTCCTCGAGCGTGGCGCGGAAAGCGGCCACCAGCTGGTGCGGCAGTTCCCGGACAAAACCGACGGTGTCGGAGATGACGACGCTGCCGGTCTGGTCGCCCAGATAGAGGCGGCGGCTGGTCGTGTCCAGGGTGGCGAACAGCTGGTTTGCGACGTACACGCCGGCTTTCGTCAGCGTGTTGAACAGGGTCGACTTGCCGGCGTTGGTATAGCCGACCAGCGAGACCGAGAAAGTATTGTTGCGCCCGCGCTGGCGGCGCTGGGTTTCGTGTTGCTTGCGCAGCTTGGTCAGGCGCGCACGCAGGGCCTTGACGCGCTCGCCGATCAGGCGGCGGTCGGTCTCGAGCTGGGTTTCGCCGGGACCGCGCAGGCCGATACCACCCTTCTGGCGTTCGAGGTGGGTCCAGCCGCGGATCAGGCGCGTGGCCAGGTGCTGCAGCTGAGCAAGCTCCACCTGCAGCTTGCCCTCGTGGCTTTGCGCACGCTGCGCGAAGATGTCGAGGATCAGGCTGGTACGGTCGATGATGCGCATCTCGAGGCGGCGCTCGAGGTTGCGCTGCTGCGCCGGCGACAATGCATGGTTGAAGATGACGAGTTCGGCGCCGGCGGCTTTCGCCGCAACCCCGATTTCATCGGCCTTGCCGCTGCCGACGAAATAGGCCGAATCCGGCGCGCTGCGCTTTGCCGTGATCGTATCGACTGGCTCGGCGCCGGCCGAACTGGCCAACAGGCCCAGCTCTTCAAGGCTTGCCGTGAAATCGACCGCGCCGAAATCGACGCCGACGAGGACGGCGCGCATGGTTGGAGTGCCGGGGGCGTCAGCCATCGGCATTACTCAGCTTCGGATTCGAGGTTGAGGTTGACGGCGCGGGCTGGGACGACGGTGGAAATGGCGTGCTTGTATACCATCTGGGTCACGGTGTTGCGCAGCAGGACGACGTACTGGTCGAACGATTCGATATGACCCTGCAGCTTGATCCCGTTGACCAGGTAGATCGAGACAGGGACGTGCTCTTTGCGCAATGCATTGAGGAATGGGTCTTGTAACAGTTGCCCTTTGTTGCTCATGACAGCTCCGTAATGTTGTTGTAGTTTAAAAAATGGAGGCGAGCGCCCCCTTTTCAAGTGCACGGGGCAAGATTCAGCAGATGCGAACGATGGCCTGAAGGTACTCTAACCTGTTTCCCCGATTTTTGTCGTACCGCTACGCTTCAATTCGGGAGAAACCCGCCGCGCTTAAGCCACTGATAAGTTTGCGGCTAGCCAGCTGCACGGCGGCAGAGCTGATCGCCCTAGTTCTGTTCCCTGGCGAATGGGTTCTTCCCGCTACGCAACTCGATCCGCAGCGGCGTGCCGATCAGGTTGAAGGTTTCGCGGAAATGCTTTTCCAGGTAACGCTTGTAGGGCTCGGTGATGCCGTCGAGGGCATTGCCGTGGATGACGATGATCGGCGGGTTCTGGCCACCCTGGTGGGCGTAGCGCATTTTCGGACGCGAGGTGCCCTTGCGCTTCGGCTCCTGCTTCTCGACCGCCTCCTGCAACGCACGCGTCAGGCGCGGCGTCGACAGGTTGGCGGTGGCGGCGGCGTAGGCCGTGTCGACCGAGGCCATCAGCTGCTTGATGCCGGTGCCCTTCAGCGCGGAGATGAAGCGCGTCTCGGCGAAGCCGAGGAAGTCCAGCTTGCGGTCCATGTCGTTCTTGATTTCGTCGCGCTGGTCTGACGTCAGGCCGTCCCACTTGTTGACGGCGACGACCAGGGCGCGCCCCGACTCGAGGATGAAGCCGGCGATGTGCGCGTCCTGCTCGGAAATATTCTGCTGGGCGTCGAGCATGAGCACGACCACGTTGGCCTCGGTCACCGACTGCAGGGTTTTCACGACCGAGAATTTCTCGATCGCTTCGAACACCTTGCCGCGGCGGCGGATGCCGGCCGTGTCGATCAGCGTATATTGCTTGCCGTCGCGCTCGAACGGCACTTCGATCGAGTCGCGCGTGGTGCCCGGCATGTCGAAGGCGATCACGCGCTGCTCGCCGACCAGGGTATTGATCAGCGTCGACTTGCCGACGTTCGGACGGCCGACGATGGCGATCTTGACGCCGTGGTCCTGGTTTTCCAGCTCGGCTTCGTCGTCGGGACGCGACGCGAAAGCCTGGTCCAGCGCCTCGATGACGAGGTCGGTGACGCCGTCGCCGTGGGCGGCGGAAATGACATACGGGTCGCCCATGCCGAGCTCGTAGAACTCGGCGGTGACGGCCGTGTATTTCATGCCTTCCGACTTGTTCACCACCAGCATGACCTGGCGGCCCGATTTGCGCAGGAAGTCGGTGATGGTCTTGTCGTGCGGGGTCAGGCCCTGGCGGCCGTCGACGATGAAGATGACGACGTCGGCTTCCGCCACCGCCTGCTTCGTCTGGAGGGCCATCTCGTGCATGATGCCTTCCTTGGCCACCGGCTCGAAACCGCCCGTGTCAATCACCAGGAAAGGCCGATCGCCGACCCGCCCTTCGCCGTAGTGGCGGTCGCGCGTCAGGCCAGGCATGTCGGCCACCAACGCGTCGCGCGAACGGGTCAGGCGGTTGAATAGGGTCGACTTCCCGACGTTCGGGCGACCAACGAGTGCAATTACCGGCTTCATGTTTTATTCTATTCGACCGCGATGGCGGTCACAGTTCCATTTTGTGTTTGAAAAATCAGGTTCGAGCCGGCAACCAGAGGCGTACCGCTGATGGCGCTGCCATCGGTCGCGGCGCGCGCGAGGAAAGTACCGTCCTCGCGCGACAGGAAGTGGATGTAACCCTGGTAGTCGCCGACCGCGACCGTACGGCCGTAGGACAGCGGGGTCGACAGGCCGCGGAAGGACAGTTTGTCGTTCTTCCAGGCGCTGACGCCGCCTTCGCGGTCAAAGGCGTGCAGCGCGCCCTTGTCGTCGGCGGCAAACACGAAGCGCTGGTCGACGGCCACGCCCACCAGCGAGGACAGGTCGCGCGTCCAGCGCGGCGTGCCCGTGGCCAGTTCGTAGCAGGCGACGCGGCCCTGGTAGGCCACGGCGCAGACGTCGGTTTCGAACACCACGGGCGCGCCGCCGATGTCGGTCACGCGCTCGAGTTCGGTGGCGCCGCGCGCCGAGCCGACTTCCACTTCCCAGCGCGGCGCGCCGGTGGCGAGCAGGAAGGAACCGAGCTTGCCGGCCGGCTGGGCGACGATCACGTCGCTGTTGTAGACGATCATGCCCGGCGCCGTGCGCAGGGTCAGGGCCGGCGCGACCCGCTGCACGGTCCATTTCTTCTGGCCGGTAGCGGCGTCGATGCCGACGATGCGGTTGTCGATGCTGCGCGCGACGACGATGCCCTGGGATACGGCGGGGCTCGACAGGATCTCGCTCGACAGCTGGCTCTTCCAGAGCGCCTTGCCGTCCATGTCGAAGGCCATCAGGATGCCATCGGCGGCGCCGACGACGATCACGTTGCCGTCGGTGCCGACGCCGGCGGTCAGGCCGCTGCCGGCCTTGATGCGCCACACCTGGCGGCCGTCAGCCGCTTCGACGCGGGCAATGTCGCCGTTGGCGCCGGCCACGATCACGGTATTGCCGACCAAGGCAGGCGAAAAGTGGTAACCCTGCGCCTTGCCGATGTCGAGCTTCCACGCGGTGCGCACGGCCATCGTGCCCTTCAGTTCGACGAGCGGGGCCGGGATGTTGGTCTTGGACTTCGACGCGAAGGGATTGAGCGAGCTCAAGGTCGAGCAGCCCGTCATCAGGGCCAGGACACCGACACCAACCAGCTTACGGGTAATACGCATTTTTCTTTTACCTTGTTCTAAGTCTGTAGAGGACGAGAAGCCCGCGCTCGCCAAAAGGCGGCGCGGGCTGAAGCGGCGCGACTGGCTTAAGCAGCAGCCTTGGGCGCAGCCGGCGCGGCAGGCGCAGTGCCGCCGATGGCTTCGAGCTTGATCCGGACCAGCTGGACACCCGGATGCTTCGGATTCATCGCGGCCAGCGCGGCGACATAGGCCTTGCGTGCGTCGGCAATCTTGTTCTGCGCAACGAGGACGTCGCCCTTGCGGTCGGCGACTTCGGCGGAGAACTGCGGCAGATATTTTGCGTCGAGCAGTTTCATCGCGCCGTCGTAATTCTTTTCGTCGAGCAGCACGCCGGCCAGGCGCAGCTGGGCCACCGACTTGTACTCGTCGTTGCCGTTGTCGACCACCCATTGCAGCTGGACCTTCGCCGTTTTCAGGTCGTTCGCGTCGAAAGCGGTCTTGGCCGCGCCGAGGGCGCTCATCTGGGCATAGCTGGTGCGCTTGAACTTCGACTGCAGGTCGGCGGCAATGCGCTGGGCCCTGGCGTTGTCCTTGGCGGTGACCGCGTCGGTCATTTCGTCGTACAGGGCCGAGGCGCCCACCGACTGGTCGCGCTGGTGCTTGTTCCAGAAGTTGTAGGCGGCGAAAGCGCCGAGCGCCAGGATCAGCACCCAGGTGATCAGGTTGCCGTACTTTGCCCAGAAAGCCTTGAATGAGGCGATCTGTTCTTGTTCTTCGAGGTCGTATGCCATGTCGTTCGTCTAGTAGTTATATTGGTTGAGTCGGTAGTGCCGCTATTACGGATGGTAATGCACGTGCTCGTGGTCGTGGTCGTGCGCGCCGATGATGGCGTCGACCACATGGTCGACCACCTTGTCGAAGTCGACCGTCGCCTGCTGCTGTTCGCCCGTTTCGCCACGTAAGGACTTGACGGCTGCGACATTTTTCGCCACTTCGTCTTCGCCCAGGATCACGGCAAAGGCGGCGCCGCTGCCGTCGGCCTTCTTCATCTGGCTCTTAAAGCTGCCGGCCCCAAGCGGCGTGGCGCAATGTAGCACAACATCCAGGCCGGCATCGCGCAGGCGCTCGGCCAGGATGAAGGCCTGCACTTGCGCTTCCTCGCCCTGGTGCACCATGTAGACGTCGCAGCCGCCGGGCGCCGGAGGTTCGCCCAGGCCCTTCATCAGTTCGATGATGCGCTCGATGCCCATGGCAAAACCGACGCCGGGCGTGGCCTTGCCGCCGAAGGTTTCGATCAGCGGATCGTAACGGCCGCCGGCGCAGATGGTGCCCTGCGAGCCGAGCTCGTCGGTGACCCATTCGAACACGGTGCGGTTGTAGTAATCCAGGCCGCGCACCAGGCGCGGGTTGACGGTGAACTGGACGTTGTTACGGTCGAGCAGGCGCTTGACGCCTTCGAAGTGCGCCAGCGATTCCTCGCCCAGGTAGGACAGCAGCTGCGGCGCGCCGTTCACCATGTCCTGCATGGCAGGGTTCTTGGTGTCGAGGATGCGCAGCGGATTGCTGTGCAGGCGGCGCTTCGCTTCGGCGTCGAGGAGCTCGGCGTGCGCTTCGAAATAGGCGATCAGGTCGGCGCGGTGGCGCAGGCGCTCTTCGGCGTTGCCGATCGAGTTCAGTTCGAGGCGCACTTTCGACAGGCCGAGGTCGTCCCACAGACGGCGGCACAGCATGATCAGCTCGGCATCGATGTCGGGGCCGGCAAAGCCGACCGCTTCCGCGCCGAACTGGAAGAACTGGCGATAACGGCCGCGCTGCGGACGCTCGTGGCGGAACATCGGGCCCTTGTACCAGAGGCGTTTCGGGCCGTCGTAGACCATGTTGTGCTCGATCACCGCGCGCACCACGCCGGCCGTGCCTTCCGGGCGCAGCGTCAGCAGGTCGCCGTTCATCGAATCGGTAAAGGAATACATTTCCTTCTCGACGATGTCAGTGACGGCGCCGATGGCGCGCGCGAACAGGCCGGTTTCCTCGAGGATCGGGGTGACGATCTTCTGGTAGCCATAGCTTTTCAGGATGGTCTCGGCGGTATTTTCGAACAACTCCCACAGCGGTGCATCGGCGGGGAGGATGTCGTTCATGCCTTTGACGGCGACGATTTTTTCTGGTTTGGACATGTCGTTCTTTGAATTTTTCATGGGGCATGGCGCCCCATACGATTACATCGCGATTTCGGTGGTCTTGCCGTAGTTCTTCTTCACATACTCGAGCACGATCGCCTGGAACTCATCCACGATGCGCTCGCCGCGCAGGGTCGCCACTTTCTGGCCGTCGACAAACACCGGCGCCGCCGGCGATTCGCCGGTGCCCGGCAAACTGATGCCGATGTTGGCATGCTTCGATTCGCCCGGTCCGTTGACGATGCAGCCCATGACGGCGACGTTCATTCCCTCAACGCCCGGGTAGGACTTTTTCCATTCCGGCATCGAATCGCGCAGGAAGGTCTGGATGTTGTCGGCCAGTTCCTGGAACACCGTGGACGTCGTGCGGCCGCAGCCCGGGCAGGCGATCACCATCGGCGTGAACTTGCGCAGGCCCATGGTCTGCAGGATTTCCTGCGAAACAACCACTTCCTTGGTGCGGTCGCCGCCCGGCTCGGGCGTGAGCGAGACGCGGATGGTGTCGCCGATGCCTTCCTGCAGCAGCACCGACAGCGCGGCGGTCGAGGCGACGATGCCCTTGCTGCCCATGCCGGCCTCGGTCAGACCCAGGTGCAGCGGGTAATCGCAGCGGCGCGCCAGTTCGCGGTAGACCGCAATCAAATCCTGCACACCGGACACCTTGCACGACAGGATGATCTTGTCGCGCGCCATGCCGATTTCTTCGGCGCGCATGGCATTTTCGATGGCCGAGGTGATCAGGGCTTCGTACATCACGGCCTGGGCGGTGTGCGGATTGGCGCGCGCGGCGTTTTCATCCATGATGCGCGCCAGCAGGTTCTGGTCGAGGCTGCCCCAGTTGACGCCGATGCGTACCGGCTTGTCGTGCTGGATCGCCACTTCGATCATCTGGGCAAATTGAAGGTCGCGCTTGGCGCCCTGCCCCACGTTGCCCGGATTGATGCGGTATTTCGACAGCGCCGCGGCGCATTCCGGGAAGTCGCGCAGCAGGATGTGGCCGTTATAGTGAAAATCGCCGACCAGCGGCACGTCCACTTCCATGCGGTCGAGCTGGGCGCGGATCGCCGGCACGGCGGCGGCGGCTTCCGGCTTGTCGACGGTGATGCGCACCATTTCGGAGCCGGCGCGTGCCAGGTCCCTGATCTGGATCGCCGTGCCGATGGCGTCGGCGGTGTCGGTATTGGTCATCGACTGCACCACCACCGGCGCATCGCCGCCGATCCAGACCTTGCGCTCGCCATGCTGGACCAGCACGCGGCGGCTTGCGCGGCGCGCCATCGATCCGGAAGGAATGGGCAGGTTCATAGAATTCATTGCATTTACTCGTTGTACGTTATTTCAGCTTATTTCAACACGACGCGCGACACGGTCTTGCCCGGCACTGGCGGCAGGGCGACGGCGGCGCCGCGCAGCGTTGCCGACACGCCGGTCGGATTGCCGACGGTCAGGGTGGCGCCGTTCGGAATCTCGACCGTTTCGGTGCTGCCAGCCTTGACCAGGCGCGACAGCAGGGCCTTGCCGCCTTGCGGACGGACCTCGATCCAGGAATCTTCGCGCACGTCCAGCACCAGGGTGTTGGCGCCGGCGGCCGCCGCTGCTGCCGGGGTTGCTGCCGGCGCTGCTGCCGGCGTGGCTGCCGGCGCGGCGACGGCCGGCGTGGTCGCCGGCGGCGTGCCTGATGCGGCCGGCGGTACGGCGGCGGCACCCGTCGTGTCGGCCGGGCCCGGCACCGAGATCAGCGGCACCGAGGGATTGAGTACGGTATCGGGCAGCGGCGCGCCGGCGCCGGGAGCCTCGGCCGGTGCGCTCAGCACCGCCTCGCCGTTCGCGGAGCTGGCTGCCGGGGCATCGCTCCCCGGCAGCGACACCAGGCCGAAGTGCCAGACCGCGAAGCCTGCGGCTGCAACCACCGCCACGCCGGCAATCCAGGCCAGCGGCAGGCTCGAGCGTTTGCCGTGGGTCGGGTAGCGCGAGTGCGAGAACGAGGTCTGGCGGTCGCGGCGCACCGCGCTGCCGGTGCCCTGCGGCAGCGGATCGTCCATCGGGATCATCGCCACCAGCGGCGCCGGGTCGAGGCGCAGGATCTTGGCATAGGCGCGCACGAAACCGCGCGTCACCGCCGGACTCGGCAGGGCCGCGTAATCGCCCTTTTCCATGGCTACCACCTGGCGCACGGCCAGCTTGAGCTGTTCGGCCGCCTGCTCGACGGTCCAGCCCATCGCTTCACGCTGGGCCGCCAGGGTGGCGCCAGGTTCGCGTTGGTTGTCCGGCTTGGCGCCCTGCTCTGCGCGCTCTGAAGTCATATCGTCTCACTCATCAAATGCCCCGCGCTCGTACGCCAGGTATTCGGGCGAGCCGGGGAAGCGCCGCCGCAGCTGCGCGACGAGGCTGGCCTCCATCGAGCGTTCGCCCAGTTTGCGCTGTACCCGCAAGGCGAGCCACAGCGTATCGGCGGACAGGGTATCGAGCTTCGACACTTCTGTCAGGCGGTTAATGAAAAAACCGGCGCGCTGAAAATTGCGCCGCTCGTAGTAAACCCGTCCCAGCCCGGCCAAGGTGGCGGGCAGTTCGGGGTTGTAACGCAGCGCATCGAGCAGATAGCGCTCGGCCGCGTCGTAATTCCTGGTGCGGATGCTGCACATGCCGGCGTTTACCTGCGCGCTGACCGGCGTCTGGTAGGACGGGTTCTTCAAGGCGGCGTCGAACTGGCGCATGGCCTCCGCCGGCCGCTGCGCCGACAGGCACAGGAAGGAGCCGTAGTTATTCGCCAGCTCGGGGTTGCGCGGCGCCAGGCGCAGCGCCTGCTGGTAATTCTCGTCGGCCAGCGCCACCTGCCCCATCGCCGTATAGATCAGCGCGCGCATGCCGTAGGCATCGGCGTAGGTCGGGTCGGCGGCGATCGCCTGCTTGATTTCGTCGAGGGCAATCTCGTACTTGCCCTGCTGGTAATAGCCGACCGCCAGCTGCAGGCGGATCGAAGCGCGCTTTTCCAGCGCGGTCTGGTCCGATGAGGTCTTCAGTTCGGCCGGCCGGTCGCTGGTTGCGGCGCAGGCGCCAAGCAGGCCCGCGACGAACGCGGCCGCGAGGCCAACGCGCACGACCCGGATGATCTTCCCGCCTGCCGCAGCCCCCTTCAAGAAGGGATCTCCACGATGCGCCCGAAATCGGCGCCGAACTTCTTCTGGTACTCGGCCATTTTTTCCATGCGCTGGACCACCCGGGTGCGGTCCTGCACTTCGCCCGCGAGCTGGCCGCAGGCGGCGTCGATGTCGTCGCCGCGGGTCTTGCGCGTGGTGGTGACGATGCCGGCGTCCATCAGCACCTGGGCAAAGGCCTTGATGCGCGGGTTTTTCGAACGGAACAGGCCCGATTCCGGGAAAGGATTGAAGGGAATCAGGTTGAACTTGCAGTTCACGCCGACCTTCGGGTCGGTGACGAGCGCGATCAGTTCGCGCGCGTGCTCGTCGCTGTCGTTGAAGCCGTCGAGCATGCAGTACTCGAAAGTGACGAAGTCGCGCGGCGCAAACTCGAGGTAGCGCTTGCACGCGGCCATCAGCTCGCGCAGCGGGTATTTCTTGTTCAGCGGCACCAGAACATCGCGCAGGGCGTCGTTCGAGGCATGCAGCGAGACCGCCAGCGCCACCGGCGCGTCCTGGGACAGCTTGTCGATATTCGGCACCACGCCCGAGGTCGACAGGGTCACGCGGCGGCGCGACAGGCCGTAGGCGTTATCGTCGAGCATGAGCTTCAGGGCAGTGACAGTCGGCTCGTAGTTCAGCAGCGGCTCGCCCATGCCCATCATGACCACGTTGGTGATCTGGCGTTCGCCCTTCGGACCCGGTTCGATGCCGCGGGTAGCGCGCAGTTCGAACTCGGCCATCCAGAGCTGGCCGATGATCTCGGCCACCGTCAGGTTGCGGTTGAAGCCCTGCTTGCCGGTCGAGCAGAAACGGCAGTTGACGGCGCAGCCGGCCTGGGTCGAGATGCACAGCGTGCCGCGGTTTTCTTCCGGGATGAACACGGTTTCGACGGCATTGCCGTCGCCCACGTCGACCAGCCACTTGCGCGTGCCATCGGTCGACGTGTGGTCGCTGATGGTGGCGGGCGCCGTGACGGTGGCGCGGGTTTTCAGTTTTTCGCGCAGCGACTTGGCCAGATCCGTCATGTCGTCGAAGCTGCTCGCTCCGAACTGGTGGATCCAGCGCTGCAATTGCTTGGCGCGGAACGGCTTCTCACCCAATTCGGCGCAGTAAGCGACGAGTTGCGCGGGATCGAAGTCCAGCAGGTTGGTGAGAGTCGTCATGATTGTCCTGTGTGTTTCAAAATAACCCCGCTCGCCAGGCCCGGGGCATCGGGCGAGCGGTTCTTGATGCGTATTACTGATTACTTCATTTCTGGGAAGAAATAAGCGATTTCCACTTGTGCAGCCTCGACAGCGTCCGAACCGTGGACGGCGTTGGCGTCGATCGAATCGGCGAAGTCGGCGCGGATCGTGCCTTTTTCAGCCTTCTTCGGATCGGTCGCGCCCATCAGGTCGCGGTGCTTCAGGACGGCGTTTTCGCCTTCCAGGGCCTGGATCATGACAGGGCCGGACACCATGAAGTCGACCAGGTCCTTGAAGAAGCCGCGCTCTTTGTGGGCAGCGTAGAAGCCTTCAGCCTGCTCGCGCGACAGTTGGGTCATGCGGGCGGCGACGATCTTCAGGCCAGCGCCTTCGAAGCGGCTGTAGATTTGGCCGATCACGTTTTTTGCAACTGCGTCTGGTTTGATGATCGACAGGGTGCGTTCGATTGCCATGTAAAAACTCCAATAAAAAGAAAGGTTTAAATCGAGAAGAAGGGAACTCAATCAACCTTTGATTTTACCATACCTCTCCCCATATAGCCGATATTGCGGCGAGGGCAGGCAAAGTGCTAGAGTGGCGGCGAAAAACGGCCCTGTCAACGTGGCTGACGACGTGTCACCGCCGCGCTTGCCTGGCAGCTGCCGGTCGCTGGTGGATCAGCCTTATGGATCACTTAAGGCCGGTTTCCCATGCGCCCGCGCCGTGCTATGCTTTGTGTGGCATTATTTATATCCAACCGGAGGCAACATGAACCCTAGTCTGCAAAAGCAACCCGCTTACGACGTGGCCGTAGGCCAGGTCGCGCGCAACAAAGTCCTGCGCAACACCTTCTGGCTGCTTGCGCTGTCGATGATCCCGACCGTGCTCGGCGCCTTTGTCGGCGTGTCGATGCAGCTGCCAATGTTCAGCGGCTTCATGGGCTTCATCATCTTCATGGCGATTGCCTTCGGCTTCATGTACGCGATCGAGAAAACCAAGGAATCGGCGATCGGCGTGTTCGTGCTGCTCGGCTTTACCTTCTTCATGGGCCTGATGTTGACGCCGCTGCTGCGCCATACGCTCGGTTACTCGAACGGCGGCAGCCTGATCATGACCGCCTTCGGCGGCACCGCGGTCGTGTTTGCCGTGATGGCGAGCATCGCCACCACGACCAAGAAGAACCTGTCGGGCATGAGCAGCTGGCTGACGGCCGGCGCCGTCGTCATCCTGCTGGCGATCGTGGCCAACATCTTCCTGCAACTGCCGGTCCTGACGATCGTGATCTCGGTGCTGATGATCGGCGTGTTCTCGGCCTTCATCCTGTACGACGTGAACCGCGTCGTGACCGGTGGCGAGACCAACTACATCACCGCCACGCTGGCGATCTACCTGGACGTGTTCAACGTCTTCACCGCCCTGCTGCGCCTGCTCGGCATCATGGGTGGCGACGACTGATTGTCGTTGCCGGAATAAAAAAGCCGACCTGCGGGTCGGCTTTTTTCGTTCATGCACCCGCGTTCATGCATCCGGCAAGTCGAACACCCCGATCGATTCCACGTGCGAGGTGTGCGGGAACATGTTGACCACGCCGGCCTTTTTCATCACGTAGCCTGCGCGATGCACCAGCACGCCAGCGTCGCGCGCCATGGTCGAGGGGCTGCAGGAAACGTAGACGATGCGCCGCGGCAGGAATTCAGCCCTGCCGGTTTCGCGCAGCTCGGCCAGGGCCTCGGCCAGCGCGATCGCGCCGTCGCGTGGCGGGTCGATCAGCATGCGATCGAAACGGCCCAGCGCGACCAGATGGCCGGCGCTCACTTCGAACAGGTTGCGCGTGAAAAAGCTGGTCTTGGCGGACAAGCCGTTTGCCCTGGCGTTCTCCAGCGCGCGCGTGGTGAGGGTCGTGCTGCCCTCGATGCCGACGACTTCGCGCGCCTGGGTGGCCAGCGGCAAGGTGAAATTGCCGAGGCCGCAGAACAGGTCGGCCACGCGCTCGCCCGGCTTCGCGTCGAGCAGGCCGAGGGCCTTGTGCACCAGGGCGCGGTTGATCTGGTGGTTCACCTGGGTGAAATCGGTCGGCTTGAAGGGCATGCGCACGCCGAATTCGGGCAAGGTGTAGTACAGCTCCGGCGCGAGGGGATAGAACGGGACCACCGAATCGGGCCCCTTCGCCTGCAACCACCACTGGATGCCCCAGGTGTCGGCAAAGGCCTTCAGCAGCTCTTCGTCCTTCTTGTTCAAGGGCGCCATGATGCGCAGCACCAGCGCGGTGCTTTCCTCGCCGACCGCCACTTCGATCTGCGGCACATGGGAATAGATCGACAGCGCGCCGATCAGTTCGCGCAGCGGCACCAGCATGCCGCCCAGGTGCGGCGGCAGGATGTGGCAAAAGGTGATGTCGGCAACGAAGGCGGAGGCGCGCTCGTGGAAGCCCACCAGCACCGTCTCCTTCTTCGCCACCCAGCGTACCGACAGGCGCGCCCGGAAGCGGTAGCCCCAGGTCGGGCCGTGCAGCGGGCGCATGATGTTCTCGGCCTTGACCTTCGAGAGGTGCCACAGGTTGTCTTCCAGCGTGCGCTGCTTCATGGCCACCTGCGCGGTCGGCTCGAGGTGCTGCATCGAGCAGCCGCCGCAATAGCCGAAGTGCTGGCAACGCGGCTCGATGCGCATCGACGAGGCGCGCTTGAGCGTGAGCATGCGCCCCGCTTCCCAATTCTTTTTCTTGCGGGTGACTTCATAACTGACGCGTTCGCCCGGCAGCGCGCCTTCGACGAAGACCACCTTGCCCTGCGAGCCATCGTCGTTCTCGAGGTGGCCGACGCCGCGCGCGTCCGCGTCGAGAGACTTAATTTCGATAAAGGTTTCTTGCATTGAATATGGGCGGGCACATGGCCCATGCAGAATCGTACATGTAGGGTGGGCACCCGCGCCCACGCGACAGCATGAGCAGCGGAAAGCGGATCAGGGGGTAAATTGACGTGACGTCGGCCTGCTACCGACTCACGAGACCGGCGGCATCATAACAAGGAATCACGCACCACGCCACGGGCCGCCATCGCCCGCTTCAGCTTGACCAGCGCTTCCTGCTGAATCTGGCGTACCCGCTCGCGCGTCACGCCCATTTGCTCGGCCAGGGTCTCCAGCGTTGCCGGATCGTCATTGTCCAGGCCGAAGCGGCGCATCACCACCAGGCGCTGCTTTTCCGGCAGCCGCGTGAGCCAGTCGCGCACCAGCACCGTCATTTCGTGCTGTTCGGCGCGCATGTCCGGCGCATCGTCGGCTTCGCCCGGCAGCATGTCCATCAGGCTCGAGCCGGGGTCGTTGTCGAGCGGCGCGTCGAGCGAAGCGGCATGTTCGGACAGGGCCAGGATGTCCTGCACCTCTTCGACCGGGCGTCCGACCAGGCTGGCGATGTCCTCGACGCGCGCATCCTTGCCGTCGTGGTCGCGCGCCTCCAGGTGGTATTTGGCGCGCAGCACGCTGTTCAGTTCGCGCACCATGTGCACCGGCAGGCGCACGGTGCGGGCCTGGTTCATGATGGCGCGCTCGATGCTCTGGCGAATCCACCAGGTGGCGTACGTGGAAAACCGGAAACCGCGTTCGGGTTCGAACTTGTCGATCGCGCGCATCAGGCCGATGTTGCCTTCCTCGATCAGGTCGAGCAGGACCACGCCGCGGTTGATGTAGTGTTTGGCAATCGAGACGACGAGCCGCAGGTTGTGCTCGATCATTTTTTGCCGCGCCTGGAAGTCGCCCGCCTTGGCCAGGGTGGCGTAATGCACTTCCTGGGCGGCCGACAGCAGCGGCCGGGTGCCGATCTGATTCAGGTAATGCTGGGTGGTATCGGTCGAGAGTTCGGCGGCCAGCACCTTCTTGAGTTCGTCGACGCTGTCGACCTCGACACTGGCGCCCGGCATGATTGCGCCGCCCCCGGCGCCGACATCGGCGCCATCGCATGCTGCGACGGCGCCGTATTCGTCGTCCTCGGCCGACGCGCCAACGCCATCGAGTTCATCGGGCGGTTCGTCGGAAACGTCGTGGTCCTGGGATTCTGGCGGCAACGTCATGGCCCTCTCTACGAACGCGTTTTTTCACGCGCTTTAACGGCTGGGCAGGAACCTCGACGGATCGACCGGTTTGCCCTGCTGGCGAATCTCGAAATGCAGCTTCACCGAGTCGGCATCGGAATCGCCCATTTCGGCGATTACCTGGCCCTTGGCCACGTTGTCGCCTTCTTTCACGACAATGGCGCGGTTATGGGCATAGGCCGACAGCAAGCTGTTGCTGTGCTTAACGATGACGAGGTTACCATAACCTCGGATGCCGCTGCCAGCGTACATTACTTTGCCGGCGCCTGCCGCCATGACTTGCTGTCCCGCGCGCCCGGCGATATCGATACCCTTGTTCTTGCCTTCGTCGAAAGTTGCCACGATACGCCCGTCGGATGGCCACATCCAGCTCAATTTTTCGTCGTCGAGGGCGGTCACGGTGGCGCCGATCCGGGGCGCGGCGGCACCCGAGGCGGCGGCAACGGCCGGCGCCGGCGCCGTGGCGGCGGCGTTGGTCGCGGCAACCACGGTCTCGGCCTTGTCGCCGGACTTGCTGTCGCGTGGGGCCTCGGCCACATCGCTGTCGCGCTTGTCGAGGCGTGGCGCGGGTTTGCGCGGCGCGGCCTGGCGATTTTCCGGCGGCATCGGCACCGGCTGGGTCACGACCGCGGAGTTGCGCTCAATACTGCGCTCGGCACGCTCGTTCGGCGCCACGCGCAGCACCTGGCCGACCTTGATGTCGTCCGGGTCGCGCAGGCTGTTCCAGGTAACGAGCTCGCGATAGTCCTGGCCATGGTCGAGTGCGATGCGCAGCAGGGTGTCGCCACGGCGCACGGTGTAGGTGCCTTTGGCATCAGGACGCGGCTGTTCGGCGCGGGCCGGCGCGCGCGACTGCGCGCCCGATCCGACCGGGCGCTCGACGATCGGGACCTGGCGGGTGGAGGTGGTACAGCCGGTAGTAAGGCCGGCAATCAGGCCAAAGGTGAGGGTCAAAACGACTAAGCGGGGTGTTTGTTTCATTCTCATCTACGAAGTATTCGGTCAGGGGCGGCGCTGCGGTGGTGCATCAGTACCCATTCGGTACTGAACTGCTGCTCACCAAATTCATTAAACGATGCCCGGACGCAAGGGGACAAAATGGCAGGCTTCCAGCGTTTCGCTGGCCCACTCGGACTTGCCGGTGCGGGTGATGCGCTGCAGGTGCTGCACCTGGCCACCGACGGGGGCCACCAGGCGCGCGCCGATGGCCAGCTGTTCGAGCAGGGCGCGCGGCACTTCCATTCCGGCCGCGGCAAGGATGATGCCATCGAAAGGGGCAGCCTGCGCGAGCCCGAGCATACCATCTCCGTAGTGCAAGCGCAGATTGGGCAGGCGCAGGGGCCGCAGATTGGCCTTGGCCAGCTCATGCAGGGGCTTGATGCGTTCGATCGAATAGACGTCGCCCGCCAGGCGCGCCAGCACGGCCGCCTGGTAGCCGCAACCGGTACCGATCTCGAGCACGCGCTCCATGCTGCCCCTGCCTTCACGCATCGCCTCGATCATACGGGCGACGATGTAAGGCTGGGAAATCGTCTGGTGGTGGCCGATCGGCAACGAGGCATCGATATACGCCTGGCCGGACAGCGCCGGCTCGATGAACAGGTGGCGCGGCACGGCTTCGAGGGCGGCCAGCACGGCCGGGTCGCGCACGCCCTGCGCCGCGACACGCGCGACCATGGCGCGGCGGATTGCCTCGGTCGCCATCAGGTCGGAGCGTTGGGCCGCCGGAGCGCTGGGCGCGGCAGGCATCGCATAACCGGGCAGCTTTGGCCCGGGTTGCGGGTGTTGCGGCAGCGGCGCGCCGCCGACCGCGCGTGCGGCGTTGCGGGTCGCCGTCTGGGGCGTGGCAACCAGCGCGGGGGTGCCGGGTTTGCGCGCCCCGCCCGTGACCGACGACAGCGGCAGCGGGAAGGTCTTGCGCTCCGGAGTATCGTTCATGCCAGGCCCCGCGTCAGCAGCTCGAGCTGGGGCTTGTGCGTCAGGTCTACCTGCAGCGGCGTGATCGATACCAGCCCGTTGGCGGCGGCGTGAAAATCGGTGCCCTCGCCCGCGTCGCGGCAGGCGCCGGGTGCGCCGATCCAGAAGATTTCGCGCCCGCGCGGGTCTTGCGTGCGGATCACCGGCTCGGCCTGGTGGCGGCGCCCGAGACGGGTCGGCGTCAGCGCGCCCATCGCCTCATAGGGCAGGTTGGGAATGTTTACGTTCAGCAGGTAAGGCGACGCGAGCACGTCGAAGCCGCGCAGCACGACATCGCGCGCCACCCTGGCGGCGGCATCGAGATGCTCCCAGCCATGATTGACTTGTGAAAAGGCAATTGCCGGAATACCGAACAGGAAGGCTTCGGTCGCCGCCGCGACGGTACCGGAATACAAAGTATCGTCGCCCATGTTCTGGCCGTTGTTGATGCCGGAAACCACCAGGTCGGGCAGCGCGTCGAGCATGCCGGTAAGCGCGATGTGGACGCAATCGGTCGGCGTGCCGTTTACATAATAAAAACCGTTGGCGGCGCGGTTGACCGACAGCGGACGGTCGAGTGTCAGCGAGTTCGACGCGCCCGAGCGGTTGCTGTCGGGCGCGACCACAATAATTTCGGCGACGTTCGCCAGGGCCTCGGCCAGGGCGTTGATACCTGGGGCCAGGTAGCCGTCGTCGTTACTGATAAGAATTCGCATCACGCGATTTTACCTGAAGCAACGCTTTCATCGCGTGTCCGGCATAGACAATTTTTGGCCTGCGGGGCACGGCGCCGTTGTCGCGGCACGACGCCGCACCAGCTTGCCCCGCTAACGCAAGGCCAGCGGGCGCCCGCCCGCCGCCTCCAGCAGCGCGCCCTCGAGCGAGGCGACTTCGTCCTCGGCAAAGGCGAGCAAGGCATCCTTGTCGCCATCATCGAGGTAGACCTGCTTGATCAGCGCCACGCCACGCCGCCGCAAGGGCTGCGCGACGGTGGGACGCAGGATGGCCTCGCGCAGGCTGTCGGCGAGTTGGCGCGCTTCGTGCGTCCGCCCGGCGTCGACCAGTTTGCGCAGCTGGCCAAGCCTGTGCTCGATCGCTTCGATCGCCTCGATCGGGGCCGGCGGGCCGAGGGTCACGCGCGGCGCGCGCGCGCCAGGGCCAGCAATGGAAGCCGGCCTTGCGCCGGCCGGCGCGGGCACGGGGCCGGCGCCGGAAGCCGCGCCGGCAGCGGCGGCGGCGATGCCAGGCGCATGCGGCAGGCCGTCGGTGTCGAACAGCCCGGCCGACATGGCGCGCAATTGCTGCAAGCGGTTGCCGCCCTCCTCCACGCTTTGTTCGAGCCGGCGCGCCGCCCCGCTGTGGCCCTGGCTCGACAGGGTCTCGGCGAGCATGCGCTTGCTGCGCAGCGTTTCGTGGTCGTCCATGCCGCGCAAGCGCTCCTGCCGGTTGACGACGTGCTGCTGCAATTGCCTTGCCTCCTCGAGCTCGCCCTGCTGGCTCAGTGTCGAGGCCAGCCGCAGCATCACGCCGAGGGTGTCGGGATGGTCGTCTCCGAGCCGGCGCGCCCGGGCCGCGGCAAGCGACTGCTGCATGTCGCGCACCGCGCCGAGATCACCCTGGGCGGCGAAAATTTCGGCCAGCGCCTCGCGCGCCTGCAGGGTCACCGGCGCATCCGGCCCGAGACGGCGCTCGCGCACCTTCAGCACCAGCTCCTGCAGCTTGCGCGCGTTGCCGAGGTCGCCCATGTCGCGCAGCAGGGCCGCCAGCGAGCCGGTGCAACGCAAGGTGTCTTCGTGCTCGGTGCCGAGCACGCGCTGGCGGCCCTCGAGCACGCGCTCGTACAGCATGCGTGCCCGCGAGTACTCGCCGTGGGCGGCCAGCGTGCGCGCCTGGCCCGCCAGGGCGTCGAGGGTGGCGAAATGGCCCGGGCCATACAGCCGCTCGCAGGCCTCGGTGACCTCTTCACGCAGCGCCAGGGCGCGGGAAAACTGCTCCAGCTGGGCCAGCGTCGATGCCAGGCCGGATTTTGCGGCCAGCGTTTCGGGATGGTCGGCCCCGGCCGCGTGCATGCAGTGTTCCAGCAGAGCCTCGAACTGCTGCTGCGCCTCGGTCAGCCGGCCGCCGTCGCGCAGGATGCCAGCCAGTGCGGCACGGGCGGCGCGGGTGTCGGGATGTTCGTCGCCCAGCAGGCGCACGCGCAGTTGCAGTGCTTCGGACACGCATCCGTGGGCCTGGGCCAGGCGGGAGCCATGGTGGTGCAGCTCGCCCAGGCGCATCAGCTCGCGCGCCAGCAGCGCGGCGTTCGCATCGAGCGCTTCTTTGGGATCAAGCGCTTTCTTTGCATCGAGCGCTTTATTTGCATCGAGCCCTTCCCTGGCATGCAGCGCTCCGTGCGGCCGGACGCCGTGGCGCTCGCCGGCGGCCAGGGCGGCGCGCGCCGCGTCCACCGCGTCCGCCAGGTCGAGTTCGGCGCGCGACTGCCACGGGAAGCGCCCGGCCGCGGCCCAGCCGAGCAGCGCCTCGATGGCGCGCGTTTGCGACAGGCGGTCGGCGTCGCGTTCCGGCGCGGCGCCCAGGTGCTCGGCGGCCCCGGCCGCGACGGCGCCATGCAGCTGCACTTCGTTCAGGTAACTGTCGAGCGAGGGCTGGGACAGGCCGTAGCAGCTGCGCAGCAATTGCTCGAGCACGGCCTGGTAGCCGACGCTGCCCTTGTGCGGGTCGCCGCGGCGCCACAGCATGCGCCGCTCGGCGTCGAGGCTGTCGACGCCGCAAGGCAGCGGATACACCAGCAGCGGATGCTGCGCTTCCTCGTGGCTGCAGCGGTAGTCGATGGCGCGCGTCACGACCCCGGCCAGGCCATCGAGGCTGCGCGCGTTCGGCGTGAACAGGCCGACCAGGCGGTCGGGCAGCAGCGTCGTGCAGACACTCACGCCGGCCGAGCGCCCGCCGCGGCAGTCGATCAGCACATGCCGGAAGTGGCGCGTCAGGTGCCCGGCGAAGGCCCGGAACAGCGCCGGGCAGGCCGCGAACAGCCCGTCCCAGTCCATGCGGTCGGCGCGCTCGCCATAGCTGTCGTCGAAGCAGCCGGCGCGCATCAGGTACAGGGTGCGGCTCTGGTCGACCCGTTCGACATAGGCTTCCCAATCGATCGCCTCGAGCACCAGCCGCGCACGTTCCTCGTGATCGAGGTCGGGACAGCTGCGGCCGAGCGACTCGAGCTGCTCGCGGCAGGCTTCGAAGTATTCGAGCAGGCCTGCACGGCCGGGCTCGGGCCGGGCGCTGTCCGGCCGCGGCATGTCCTGGTCCGGACCCTCGCTCTCGTAGCGCTCGTCGCGGGTGGGAAACAGGTGATGCAGGCCGGGGGCCTCGGTATCCCAGTCGATCATCAGCACCGGCACGGTGGCATTCTGGCGGCTCGCCAGCAGCACCGCGGCGTCGGCCAGCGCGAGGCTGCGCGCGGCGCCGTTTTCGAAGGAATAAAAGGTGGTCACTTCACCGGGGCCGCTGATGGGGGGAAGCGTGATGCGGTTGATTTCCATGGGCTCCTCATTTTTTTGGAAAGGTCAGGTCCGGGACGGCACGCCACTCCGGTGGGACATCAGGGAGCACGAATTGGTTGCAATCATGATCAGCCGGCATGTACATTTTCTGGTACTGGTAATGGGTCGCGATGCGTTTCACGATCCGGTCGATATCGGGCAGGAAATCGCCGTTCGATTTCAGGTCGGCGGTGGCCATCGTGAAGTGCGAAAAATCGACGTAGAAAGTGGAATTCGCAATCTGCGGCGGCAGGCGATCCGGATGCTGGGTCATGATGACCGGAATGATCAGGTGGCTCGGCAAGGTGTACCACTGGCTGCGCTCGGCTTCGAGCTGGCGCATCCCGGCGTATTCGCGCCGGGTGTAGGGGTGCGCTTCGTATTTGGGTGTGTAGATGAGAATCATGCAGACGCTCTCGCACATCGCGCGCGCTATCTTGCGGTCGAGGTCGTCGCCGCCGCCAAGCTGTTCGGTGTCGATGAAGAGTTCGTCTTCGTTGTCGAAATAGGGTTCCAGATAGCAGCGCAACGCATCGGCCAGCGCGCTCTTGAACCGGTTCATCAAGTCGTGTCGCCCGTGGGCATAACTGAAGAAACAGCCGTACCTTATCGCCATTGCCATTTCCCCCATTCAAGGCCCACTAATGCGATGTGCATGCATGACTCTAGCGTTCCAAAACCCCGCCATTTTGCGGGCGCACAAACGCGCCGGCCTCATCACGCGCCATGCGGCGTTTGCGTTCCGTCAGGCATAATTCGGCCGTTTTTAAACATTGCTCATAGGAGATGTCATGAAAGCTATTAGTTGCACGGACTGGGGTCCGCCCGACATGCTGGTGCTGCAGGACTTGCAGGACCTGGTGCCAGGCAGCGGCGAAGTCGTCGTCGACGTGCGCGCGGCCGGCGTGAATTTTCCCGACGTGCTGACGGTGCAGGGCAAATACCAAGTGCGCCCGCCCCTGCCATTCACGCCCGGTAACGAATTCGCCGGCGTGGTGCGCGCCGTCGGCGACGGCGTGCAAGGCTTCGCGCCGGGCGACCGGGTGATCGGCTTCACCCGCACCGGTGCCTTTGCCGAGCAGGCGCTGGCGCCCGCGGACGCCCTGATGCCGATGCCGCCCGAAATGGACTTCGACACCGCCGCTTCCATCACCCTCACCTACGGCACCTCGCACCACGCCGTGGTCGACCGCGGCGCCCTGCAGCCCGGCGAAACGATGCTGGTGCTGGGCGCGGCGGGCGGCGTCGGGCTGGCCGCCATCGAGATCGGCAAGGCCCTGGGGGCGCGCGTGATCGCGGCCGCCTCCAGCGACGACAAGCTGGCCGTGTGCCGCGCCCACGGCGCCGACGTCCTGATCAACTACACGAGCGAGGACCTGCGCGAGGCGCTGAAGGCGGCCACCGGCGGCAAAGGGCCAGACGTGATCTATGATCCCGTGGGCGGCCCCTACAGCGAACCGGCGCTGCGCTCGATTGCCTGGCGCGGGCGGCTGCTGGTGGTGGGTTTCGCGGCCGGCGAGATTCCGAAGCTGCCGTGGAACCTGATGCTGCTGAAAGGCGCATCGGTGGTCGGCGTGTTCTGGGGCGAGTTCGTGCGGCGCGAGCCAGCGAAGAACCTGGCCGCGATGCGCGACATGCTGGGGTGGATGGCCGAGGGCAAGCTCAAGCCGCTGGTGTCGAAGCGCTACGCGCTGGCCGATACGGCGCAGGCCTTGAATGACATGGCCGAGCGCAAGGTCACGGGCAAGGTCGTGATCAATCCGTGATCAATCCGCCGGCTTGAAAAAATCCAGCACTTCCTGCTGCACCCGCGTCCGCTTGAACGGGGGCAGGCTCTGCCAGATGCGGCGGCCGTAGGGCTTGCTGATCAGGCGCGGGTCGCAGATCATCAGCACGCCGCGGTCGTCGACGTCGCGGATCAGGCGGCCGGCGCCCTGCTTGAGAGTAATGATCGCTTCCGGCAGCTGGTGGTGCATGAAGCCGTTCATGCCCTGCTTTTCCATCACTTCAATGCGCGCGGCCAGCACCGGGTCGTCCGGCGGGGCGAAGGGCAGCTTGTCGATGATGACGAGCGAGAGCGCCTCGCCGCGCACGTCGACGCCTTCCCAGAAACTCTGGCTGCCCACCAGCACCGCGTTGCCGGCGTTCCGGAACGAGTCGAGCAGCTCGGTGCGGCCGCGTTCGCCCTGCACGAACAGCGGAAACGCCAGTCCACGCTCGGCGAACTCGGTGCGCAGGCGTTCGGCGACCCGGTTCACCGCGCGAATCGTGGTGCACAGGAAGAAGGTACGCCCGCCCGCGGCCTCGATGATCGGCAAGGCATGGTCGACCACGGCATCGGTATAGCCCATCGAATTCGGTTCCGGCAGCCCGAGCGGCACGTAGAGCACGCCCTGTTCCGCGTAATTGAACGGGCTCGGCCAGGTCATGGCCGGCTCGCCGGTCAGGCCCATCTGTTCCGAGAAATGCTTGAAGTCGTTTTTTACCGCCAGCGTGGCCGAGGTGAAGATCCAGGTGCGCGGGGTGCCCTCGCGCTGGTTCTGGAAAATCGGTGCGATCGACAGCGGCGTGCGGTGCAGTTGCAGCGAGGAAGCAAAGGCCTCGACCCACAGCACGGCCTCGTCGCCCTCCACCACTTTGCCCTTGGCGTCCGGCTTCCAGCCCTCGTAGGCCGCTTTCAGTTCTACGGCGCGCACGCGGCAGGCTTCCAGCGTTTCGGCGCGCTGCGCCTGCTCTTCCAGCACGTCGACCAGGCCGTCGAGTTCTTCCTTGAGCTTGTCGAGCGCGGGGAAAAAGCTTGACGCCGGCGGCACCTGCAGCAGCGACAGGCGCGTGCCGCCCTCGGGGAAAGTCAGGCGCAGGTCACGCGCCGCCTTTTCGACGACGGTGACGACTTTCGCCCAGTCGGGCCCGCGCGCATGCGCCAGGCCTTCGGCCAGCACGTCGCGGCACAGTTCCAGCACCTGCGCGGTCGACACCGACTGGCCGAAGAACAGCGTGGCCGTGTCGGGCAGCTGGTGCGCCTCGTCGAAGATGATGGTGTTGGCCGACGGCAGCAGTTCGGCCACGCCGGTGTCCTTCAGCGCCACGTCGGCAAAGAACAGATGGTGGTTGACCACCACCACGTCTGCTTGCTGCGCCTCCCGGCGTGCCTTCATCACGAAGCAGTCCTGGTAATACTGGCACTCGGCGCCCATGCAGCTGTCGCGCGTCGACGTGACGAGGTTCCAGACCGACGCGGTCTCGGGCACCTTCGCCAGCTCGGCCTTGTCGCCCGAACTGGTCATCTTGATGAAGCGCGAGATTTCGCGCAGGTGGCCGACGTCGTCGCGCGAGGTCAGGCGCCCGTTCTGGAGCGTGCGTTCCAGGTGGTAGTGGCAGACGTAGTTCGAGCGGCCCTTGAGCAGCGCCACCGAGACCGGCGCCTTGAGGGCTTTGCGGATCGTCGGGATATCGCGCAGGAACAGCTGGTCCTGGAGGTTCTTGGTGCCGGTCGAGACGATGGTCTTGCCGCCCCACAGCAGTGCCGGGACCAGGTAGGCGAAGGTCTTGCCGGTGCCGGTGCCGGCTTCGGCCATGAGCACCTTCTGGCCGTCGATCGCGGTGGCGATGGCTTTCGCCATCTCGGTTTGCGCTTCGCGCGGCTTGTAGGTCCCGACCGCGGGCGCAAGCGGGCCGCCGGCGCCGAATAGGCGGTCGAGCTCGGCATCGTACTTGCCAGCGGGGGCCTCGTTCGTTGAATCGGCAGACGCCGGGGCGGCGCCGGGCACAGGAAGGTGATCGGTCAAAATGGGTGCTTTAAATGCGTAACTTGGATGAGCAGCTTGAATGCGAAGGGAGAAGACAGTCAGGCCGGCACGTCCGGCACCAGTTGCATTTTCAAGAGGGTGATATGGTCTTTCAGCTGCAGCTTGCGCTTTTTCAGGCGGCGCAGCTGAAGCTGGTCGGCATGTCCATCGGCGGTCAGCATCGCAATGACCGCGTCCAGGTCGCGGTGCTCCACGTCGAGTTCGATAATACGGCGCTGGATGTCTTGGACATCGGTCATGATGGGGGTTCCAAACGAATTTTCAACAAGGCGGGGCGGCGACTGTGCCGGTATCAGGATGCAGATAGTCCTCTTGCGGCTTGCAACTCTGGGGCTTCTCGGTGCATAGTTTAATCTAGAGCGACGTTGCCGCCAACAAAGATCGGCCCCTGAGCCACGGAAAGCATCAAAGTTTATGAATCTCTTCAAGATTGAAGCCGGTACCGGGCAACACATCGGTAACCGTCCGCGCCAGAACGATCGGGTCGCCCTGCTGACCGGCGCACGTGCGCCGGGCTATGTGCTGGCGGTGCTGTCGGACGGCATCAATGGCGCCGCCGCGAGCGACCAGGTGCTGCACACGGCGCGCCTGGTGTTCGACGAGTTCAAGCCTGCCGACACGGCCAACCCGGAGCGCCTGGCCCAGCTGCTGCGCGACATCGTCGCCGAAACGCATACCGTGATCAAGATGAACGCCGTCACCACCGGCGAAGAATCGCATGCCAGCTTCGTCGGCCTGGTGCTGTCGCCGCATGGCGAAGCCGCGTGGGCGCACGTGGGCGACTCGCGCCTGTACCGTTTCGTCGATGGCCAGCCCGTCATGCGCACCGGCGACGAAGCGTATATCGAGCACCTGGTATCGCTCGACAAGCTGCCGCTCGACGCCGCGCGCAATCACCGGCGCTCGAAGCTTCTGATCAACGTATTGGGAAACAGCCGCAAGGAACCCTTCGTCACGGTCGGCTGCCAGACGGGATTGACGCCGGGCGACAGCTTCCTGCTCTGCTCGGACGGGCTCTGGCATTTCTTCACCGATGCCGAACTGGCCTCGGCGCTGGGCCGTTCGACCCCGCGCCAGGCCGCCGAAATGCTGATCGAGAAAGCCGCCGAACGCTCGCAGGGCAAAGGCGGCAATTGTTCGATGGCGATCGTGAAACTGTCCGCATCCTTGCAGGCCGGCGCCAGCTTCGCGTCCGCCACCCACCCGGCGGCTGCCGACTAGGCAGGCTTAACGGGCGTCCGCGGCCGCCTTTGCGGCGGCAGCCTTTTGCGCGGCGGCGCGCTCCTGTTTTTCCCGTTCGGTCTTGGCCGCTGCCGCGGCGCGCTTGGCTTCGCGCTCGGCCTTTCTTACGGCCACTTCGCGCTGCCGCTGTTCCGATTTGAGGCGCCGCTCTTCGAAAGCGGCGGCGCTTTCGGCGCGCTTGGCGGCATCGGCTGGCGCCGCGGCCGCCTCTTTCTGCAGGCGCGCATTGCGCTCGGCCAGGCGCTTGGCGGCCGCGCCCGGACGCGGCGGCGGCACCGGCGCGACCGTCTTGGGCGGCGCGGCCGGAGCGGCGCCTGCGGCCAGCTCTTCGGCCTTGAATTTGGCTTCGGCCTGCGCCATGGCGCGGTCGCGTTCCTCGACCTTGGTCTTGCGCTGGAAGTATTCCGCCTCGACCTCGACTGCGCGCTGCACGGCCAGGCTGCTGCGGCGGCGCTCCCTGGCTTCATCCAGGCAGTTATTTACGAAAAACTTCTCGTAGCACAGCGCTTCGCGCGCGGCATAACGGGTCTCGATCGCGGCGCGCTCGGCGGCCACGTTGGCCAGCCGTTCGGCGGCCTGGGCCTTGGAGGTGGTCGGCGCGACCGCGTCATTCGGGGGCGCCGCCCGATTCGAGGCGCACGCGGCCAGCAGGCCGCAAGCGACGAGCGTGAAAGCCTTGCGCAACATGCACTGTGCTCTTGTTGACATCTTCTTCCTTTGTCTCGTTACTGGTCAGGCAATCGCGGCGGCGGCGCCGCGGCGTTCGGCCAGCATGTACTCGCGCGATTGCATCTCAATGATACGCGAGACGGTACGGTGGAATTCGTTCGACAGCACGCCCTTGGTATACAGCGCTTCCGGTTCGACCGCTGCCGACATCAGGAGCTTGACCTTGTGGTCATAGAAGACGTCGATCAGCCAGGTGAAGCGGCGCGCTTCCGACGATTGTCCCGCCGACATCGCCGGGATGCCCGACAGGACCACCGTGTGGAAGCGCGTCGCCAGTTCCAGGTAATCGTTCTGCGAACGTGGGCCGCCGCAGAGGGTGGCGAAATCGAACCAGATCACGCCGCCGGCCCGGCGCAGCGCCCGGATTTCGCGGTTTTCGATGTGCACGATCGGGTTTTCGTCCGCGGTGTCGGCCACCTTGGCATAGGATTCGCGCAGGGCGTGGTCCGAGGCCGCGTTCAGTGGCGTGTAATACGCCTGCACCTGCTCCATGGCGCGCTTGCGGTAGTCGTTGCCGGCGTCGACGTTCAGGATATCGAGCTTGTCCTGCAACAGGGCGATCGTCGGCAGCATGCGGTCGCGGTGCAGGCCGTCCGGATACAGGGTCGACGGCTCGTAGTTCGAGGTCATGACGAAACTGACGCCGTTGTTGAACAGGGCGGTCAGCAGGTTGTACAGGATCATGGCGTCGGCGATGTCCGAGACGTGGAATTCGTCGAAGCAGATCAGACGGTATTTCCTGGCGATGCGCTTGGCCACCTCGTCGAGCGGGTCGGCGACGCCTTTCAGTTCGTCGAGCTGGCCGTGCACGGCGCGCATGAATTCGTGGAAGTGCAGGCGCGTCTTGCGCACCACCGGGACGACCGAGTAAAAACTGTCCATCAGGAAGGACTTGCCGCGCCCTACCCCGCCCCACATGTAGACGCCGCGCGGCACGTCGGGACGGTTGATGAGGCGCTTGAAAGCGGACGACCGCTGGGCCTTGTACTGGACCCAGTCGTCGTACGCCTGCTGGAGGCGGTCGACCGCCGCTTGCTGCGCAGGGTCGGAAGTGAAGCCGCGCTCGGTGAGGGCGTGCTGGTAGAACTCTTGGACGTTCATATGTGCTTGATTCGAACCGCAGATAAACGTAGGGTGGGCGGGTCCCCCGCTCACGCGTTCAACCAGCCGATGCAAGCCATGGAGCAGGCCTGCTAAAGTGGTTTGAACGCGTGAGCAGGAAACCTGCCCACCCTACCGTACGGAGAACGCTGGTTTAGAAATTCAGCGAACGCTTGTCGACCGCCAGCGCGGCTTCCTTCATCGCTTCCGACAGCGACGGGTGCGCGTGGCAGATGCGGGCGATGTCTTCCGACGAGGCCTTGAACTCCATCGCGACGACGGCTTCCGAAATCAGCTCGGAAGCAACCGGGCCGACGATGTGCACGCCGAGGATTTCATCGGTCGTGGCATCGGCCAGGAATTTCACCATGCCCGAGGTGTCGCCCAGTGCGCGCGCACGGCCGTTGGCCATGAACGGGAAGGTGCCGGCCTTGTAGGCGACGCCATCGGCTTTCAGCTGCTGCTCGGTCTTGCCGACCCAGGCGATTTCCGGCGAGGTGTAGATCACCCATGGAATCGTGTTGAAATTGACGTGACCGTGCTGGCCGGCGATACGCTCGGCCACGGCAACGCCCTCTTCCTCGGCCTTGTGCGCCAGCATCGGGCCACGGACCACGTCGCCGACCGCCCACACGCCCGGCAGGCTGGTACGGCATTCGTCGTCGACGACCACGAAGCCGCGCTCGTCGAGCTGCAGGCCGACCGTCTCGCCGCCCAGGCCGATCGTGTTCGGCACGCGGCCGATCGAGATGATCAGGCGGTCGAAGGTGGCGAGCTGCTCGCCGCCATTGCCGTCGACATAGGCGACGCTGACATTGTTCTCGCCCTTGGTGATGGCGCCGATCTTGCAGCCCAGGTTGATTTTCAGGCCCTGCTTGGTGAACAGCTTGTAGGCTTCCTTGGCGATCTGCTCGTCGACCGCGCCGAGGAAAGTCGGCAGGCCTTCGAGTACGGTCACGTCGGCGCCGACACGGCGCCAGACGCTGCCCATCTCCAGGCCGATGACGCCGGCGCCGATCACGCCGAGCTTGCCCGGCACCGCATCGATGGCCAGCGCGCCGGCGTTCGACAGGATCAGGCGCTCGTCGAATTCCGCGCCAGGCAGCTGGCGTGCATTCGAGCCGGTGGCCACGACCACGTTTTTCGCGCTAAGGGTGTCCGTCGTCGGGCCGGAGACGTTGATGGTGTAGCCACCTTCGGCGGCGCCGGCGAAGGAGCCGCGGCCGTGGAAGAAGGACACCTTGTTTTTCTTGAACAGGAACAGGATGCCGTCGTTGTTCTGCTTGACGATCACGTCCTTGCGCTTGAGCATTTGCGGCAGGTTCAGCTCCAGGCCCGACACATTGATGCCGTGCTCGGCGAATGCATGGCCGGCGTGCTCGAAGTGTTCCGACGACTGCAGCAGTGCTTTCGACGGGATGCAGCCGACGTTGGTGCAGGTGCCGCCAGGCGCAGGCTTGCCGGCGGCAGTGCTCCACTCGTCGATGCAGGCGACCTTGAAGCCCAGCTGGGCCGCGCGGATGGCCGCGATATAGCCGCCAGGGCCACCGCCGATGACGACGACGTCGAATTGTTTCTCGTTACTCATGAATTAATCCTTATTTATTCTTCTGGGACAAAAATCCACATCAGCAGATAGGCCAGCGCTCCGAAACCGGAGGTCAAGATGGTAAATACGGTGAAGATCAGGCGCCAGACCCAGGACTCGATGCCGTAGGTGCCGGCGAGCCCGCCGCACACCCCGCCCAGCCAGCGGTCGGCGCGCGAACGGCGCAAGCGTTTCATGTGGCTGTTCAGGTCCTCGCCGGCCGTGGTCCGGTAGGCGTGGCTGGTTGCGTTGCCATTCTTGTCCAGGTTGATACGCTCGGAAGCGCTCGCGCCGGCCAGGATTTTCGCCTTGGCCTGTTCGAACTCGACGTCGCTCAAGGCGCCCGCCTGGTGCAATTCGTGCAGGCGACGGATTTCATCGGAGATCATGGTATTCCTCCAAAAAGTTCACGAACAAGGCTTCCAGCACCGTATTTACTACCGTTTTCCCCGATTACAAGTCCAACAGCAGGCGCGACGGATCTTCCAGCGTTTCCTTCATGGCCACCAGGCCCAGCACGGCTTCGCGGCCGTCGATGATGCGGTGGTCATAGGACATGGCCAGGTAGTTCATCGGACGGATGACGATCTGGCCGTCTTCGACGACAGCGCGTTCCTTGGTGGCGTGGATGCCCAGGATCGCCGACTGCGGCGGGTTGATGATCGGGGTCGACAGCATCGAACCGAACACGCCGCCGTTCGAGATCGAGAAGGTACCGCCCGACAAGTCTTCCAGGGTCAGCTTGCCGTCCTTGGCTTTCTGGCCGAATTCGCCGATCTTCTTCTCGATCTCGGCAATCGACAGCTGGTCGGCATTGCGCAGGATCGGCACCACCAGGCCGCGCGGCGAACCGACCGCGATACCGATGTCGAAATAGCCGTGGTAGACGATGTCGTTGCCGTCGACCGAGGCGTTCAGGACCGGGTACTTTTTCAGGGCGGCGACGGCGGCCTTGACGAAGAAGGACATGAAGCCCAGCTTGACGCCGTGTTCCTTCTCGAAGCGGTCCTTGAACTTGTTACGCAGCTCCATGACCGGGGCCATGTTGACTTCGTTGAAGGTGGTCAGGATGGCGTTGGTCTGTTGCGACTGCAGCAGGCGCTCGGCGATACGGGCGCGCAGGCGGCTCATCGGCACGCGCTCTTCCGGACGGTCGCCCAGGTTGATGCTTGGCGCGGACACCTGCTGGAGTGCAGGCTTGGCAGCCGGCGCAGGCGCGGCGGCGGCTGGCGCAGCGGCAGGCTTGTTGGCGACAGCGGCCAGGGCGTCGCCCTTGGTCACGCGGCCGTCGCGGCCCGAGCCGTCCATGCCGGCGGCGCTCATGTCATTGTCGGCCAGGATCTTGGCCGCCGCAGGCATCGCCACGCCGGACATCGCGCCGCCGGCCGCTGGTGCGGCAGCAGCCTGGATCGGTGCGTTCGGGGCGGCCGAAGGAATCGCCTTGACTGCCAGCGGGCTGGTTTGGGCCGACGCTTCGGTATCGATGACGGCAATGACTTCACCGGCGACGACGGTGGCGCCGTCGGCCTTCAGCAGTTGCACGATCACGCCGGCGCTTGGCGCCGGCAGTTCAAGGACCACCTTGTCGGTTTCGATGTCGATCATGTTTTCGTCGCGCGAGACCGGCTCGCCGACTTTCTTGTGCCAGGACAGCAGGGTTGCTTCAGCAACCGATTCCGACAATTGGGGGACCTTGACTTCGATTTGTGCCATGTAAAACTCCGTAAAAATTTTTGTATTCTTGAAAAACGCCCGGCCGGCCTGGGAGGCTGGTCGGGCGCGGACGATAGTTCTTATTTAGTCAGGATGAAGCCCTTGAGCTTCGAGAACGCCGTATCGAGCAGTTCCTTCTGCTGCGCCACGTGCTTGTCGGAGTAACCGACAGCCGGCGCGGCCGATGCCGGGCGTCCGGCGTAAGCCAGGCGCTGACCTTCGTCCATGTTCTCAAAAATGTTGTGCTGGATCTGGAACCACGGACCCTGGTTTTGCGGCTCGTCCTGCGCCCACACGATCTCGGTGGCGTTGCTGAATTTCTTCAGCTCGGCCGAGAAGGACTTGTGCGGGAACGGGTACATCTGCTCGACGCGGATGATCGCCACGTCCGACACGCCGCGCGTCTTGCGGGCGCCGACCAGGTCGAAATAGACCTTGCCCGAGCAGGCGATGATGCGCTTGACCTTCGAGGCTTCGATTTTGTCGTCGCATTCGCCGATGACGGTCTGGAAGGCGCCCTTGGCCAGGTCGGTCAGCGGCGAACCGGCGTCCTTGTTACGCAGCAGCGACTTCGGCGTGAAGATCACCAGCGGCTTCCTGAACTGGCGCACCATCTGGCGGCGCAGCAGGTGGAAGATCTGGGCGGCCGTGGTCGGCTGCACCACTTGCATGTTGTTGTCCGCGCACAGCTGCAGGAAGCGCTCGATGCGGCCCGACGAGTGCTCCGGACCCTGGCCTTCGTAACCGTGCGGCAGCATCATGACCAGGCCCGAGGCGCGGCCCCATTTCACTTCGCCCGATGCGATGAACTGGTCGATCACGACCTGCGCGCCGTTGACGAAGTCGCCGAACTGGGCTTCCCAGATGGTCAGGGTATTCGGCTCCGCGGTCGAATAGCCGTACTCGAAACCGAGCACCGCTTCTTCCGACAGCACCGAGTCGATCACCGTGAACTGCGCCTGGGTTTCCGACACGTTGGCCAGCGGCAGGTAGATGCCCTGGTCCCAGCGCTCGCGGTTCTGGTCGTGCAGCACGGCGTGGCGGTGGACAAACGTGCCGCGGCCGGCGTCCTGGCCCGACAGGCGGATCGCATAGCCCGAGGCCAGCAGCGACGCGTAGGCCAGGTGCTCGCCCATGCCCCAGTCGAGGTTCATCTCGCCGCGGCCCATGGAAGCGCGGTCGTTCAGCACCTTGTCGACCAGCGAGTGCGGCTTGAAGTTTTCCGGCACCGAGGTGATGCGCTCGGCCAGGCGCTTGAGTTCCGTCAGCGGCACGGCGGTATCGCAGGCGTCGGTCCACTTCTTGTTCAGGAAGGGCGCCCAGTCGACGGCGTACTTGTTCTTGAAGTCGGTCAGCACCGGGTCGACCGTGTGCTTGCCGGCGTCCATCGCATCGCGATAGGCGGCGACCAGCTTGTCGCCTTCGTCGGCCGAAATGGTGCCCTGGGTGGCCAGCTTTTCCGCGTACAGCTTGCGCGTGCCCGGATGCTTGGCGATCTTCTTGTACATCAGCGGCTGGGTCAGCGCCGGCGTGTCCTGCTCGTTGTGGCCCAGTTTGCGGTAGCAGATGATGTCGACCACCACGTCCTTGTGGAACTCGGTGCGGTAGTCCATCGCGATCTGCGTCGCAAGCACGACCGCTTCCGGGTCGTCGGCGTTGACGTGGAAGACCGGTGCTTCGATCATTTTCACGACGTCCGAGCAGTACAGCGTCGAACGGGCGTCGCGCGGGTCGGAGGTGGTGAAGCCGATCTGGTTGTTGATGACGATGTGGACCGTGCCGCCGGTGCCGTAGCCGCGGGTCTGGGCCAGGTTCAGGGTTTCCATGACCACGCCCTGGCCGGCGAAGGCGGCGTCGCCGTGGACCAGGATCGGCAGCACTTCGCGGCCCTTGCGGTCGCCGCGGCGCTCCATGCGCGCCTTGACCGAACCCTCGACCACCGGATTGACGATCTCGAGGTGCGACGGGTTGAAGGCCAGCGACAGGTGGACCGCGCCGCCCGGGGTCGAGATATCGCTCGAGAAGCCCTGGTGGTATTTGACGTCGCCCGACGGCAGGTCGTCGGCATGCTTGCCTTCGAACTCTTCGAACAGTTCCGAAGGCGCCTTGCCGAGGGTGTTGACCAGCACGTTCAGGCGGCCGCGGTGGGCCATGCCGATGACGATTTCCTGCACGCCGTGCTCGCCGGCGCGCTGGATGGTTTCGTCCATCGAGGCGATGAAGGACTCGCCGCCTTCGAGCGAGAAGCGCTTGGCGCCGACATACTTGGTGTGCAGGTAGCGCTCCAGGCCTTCAGCCGCCGTCAGGCGCTCGAGGATGTGGCGCTTCTTCTCGGCCGAGAAGGTCGGGGTCGAACGGATCGACTCCAGGCGCTCCTGGATCCAGCGCTTTTCGGTCGGATCGCTGACGTACATGAATTCAGCGCCCAGCGAGCGGCAGTAGGTGTCGCGCAGCATCTGCAGCAGGTCGCGCAGCGAGGTGCTCTCGCCGCCGAAATACGTGTTCGAGATGTTGAATTTGGTGTCGAGATCGGCGTCGGTGAAGCCGTAGAAAGCCGGGTCCAGTTCCGGGATCGACGGGCGCTCCTGGCGCTGCAGCGGATCGAGGTTGGCCCAGCGCGAGCCGAGGTAACGGTAAGCGGCGACCAGCTGGGTCACGGCGACGCGCTTGCGGCCCATTTCCGGGTCGGCTTCCTGGGCGGCGCTGACGGTACGGATCGGGCCCTGCTTGGCGCGCTCGGCAAACGAGGCGATGACCGACGAGTGGATCACGTCAGGACGGGAGCTGCCGTCGACCGCAGGCACATGCTGCATGTTGTCGAAATAGGCGCGCCAGTTGTCCGGCACCGAGCCAGGATTGTTCAGGTAGGCTTCGTACAACTCTTCCACGTACGGCGCATTACCGCCGAACAGGTACGAGTTCGCGTTCTGTTGCTGCATCATCTTGCTCACCTTTCTTCGCGCTTCGCGAGTTTGGCGGGTTGGTTAACCTTCCGCGACACGGCCTGACCGGTTAGCGGATCGCACTACTTTTCAAGTTGTGGGGAAGGACTGTTATTACGAGTCAAGACTGTCCTGATTCTCCGCAATAGCGGCTGGTATTGTAACGCAACATACGGCAGGCATAAGCCGTGCCCTGAATTTTGTTGACCGGCTAAATGATAATCGTTATCATTTGGGTCGAATACTCAACAGGAAGCTTGCATGTCTGTCCAGAACCCGCCGGGTCCGTCAATTGCCTCCGCGAACACCAGCGCCACAGCCCTCCCCGGCGCGCGGCGTTCGCTATGGCTCAAGACCCTGCACCAGTGGCATTGGATCAGCTCGGCAATCTGCCTGATGGCGATGTTGCTTTTTAGCATCACCGGCTTCACGCTGAATCATGCGGCGCAGATCGAATCGACGCCGCAGGTCACGCGGCTCAAGGCGCAAGTACCGGCAAACCTGTTGCCGGCCTTGAAAACCTATGCCGAACAGCATGTCGATGGCGAAGCACCGGTCCCGCCGGCACTCAGCGCCTGGGCCGGCGCAGCCTTCCCGGTCGACCTGCGCGGGCGCAGCGCCGAGTGGAGCGAGGAAGACGCCTATATCGCCCTGCCCCGTCCCGGCGGCGACGCCTGGCTGCGGGTCGGCGTCGACGGCAAAGCCGAATACGAAGTCACCTCGCGCGGCGCCATTTCCTGGCTCAACGATCTGCACAAGGGCCGCAATACCGGTCCGGTCTGGAGCTGGTTCATCGACATCTTCGCGCTCGCCTCGCTGGTGTTCTGCATCACCGGTTTCCTCATCATGAAGATCCACGCGGCCAACCGGCCATCGACCTGGCCCGTCATCGGCTTCGGCATCGTGCTGCCGGCCGTCCTCGCGCTCTTGTTTGTTCACTAAACCATATATAGATAGGCATTGCATGAAATTGTCTTCCTCGCTCGCAGTGACCCTGCCCCTGGCCCTGCTGTCCACCGGCGCCGTGGCCGCCGAGCTGTCGGTGAAGTTTGAACTGCCGCAGCTGAACGTGGCCGAATACCACAAGCCTTACGTGGCGATGTGGATCGAAAAAGCCGACGGCGCCGTCGCCTCCACCTTGTCCGTGCTGTACGACGTCAAGAAGAAGGACAATGCCGGCGAAAAGTGGGTGAAGGACATGCGCACCTGGTGGAGAAAGGCCGGCCGCGAAGCCAAGCTGCCGATCGACGGCGTTTCCGGCGCCACCCGCGCCGCCGGCACCCATACGCTCTCCTTCGGCCCCGAGCGCAACGGCATCGACAAGCTGCCGGCCGGCGACTACAAGCTGGTCGTCGAGGCGGCGCGCGAAGCGGGTGGACGCGAACTGGTGCGGGTGCCGTTCACGCTGCCGGCCAAGGGAAAAGTCGCGGCGAAAGCGACCGGCAAGGAAGAACTGGGCGCCGTTTCCCTCCAAATTCAATAAGCGAAGGTGACATCAATGCATACGTCCTGTATCAAGCGTGACTTATTCAAGCATGGCGTCCTCGCCCTGCTCATCGCCAGCGCAGCCGGCGCCGCCAGCGCCCACCGTCCGTGGATCCTGCCGACGGCCACCATTATCGAGCACCAGGACGCCTGGGTCACGATCGACGGCGCCGTCTCGGAAGGCCTGTTCGACTTCGACCACATGCCCTTGCGGATGGATGGCTTGACCGTCACCGGCCCGGACGGCGTGGTGTCGGCGGGACCCGCCACCACCATGGCCAAGCGCCGCGCCAGCGTCGACCTGCCACTGCCGAAAGAAGGCACTTACCGCATCGCCCTGATCAGCAATAACGTGATGGGCAGCTACAAGGCCGGCAATGAGGTCAAACGCTTCCGCGGCAGCGAAGCCGATTTCGCCAGGCAGCTCCCGGCAAACGCCCAGGACGTGCGCAGGACCATCACCCACCAGCGCATCGAAACCTTCGTCACCGCCCACAAGACGAGCGAAGGCGCCTTGCAGCCGAGCGGCACCGGCCTGGAAATGGTGCCGCTGACGCACCCGAACGACCTGCGCGCCAACGAAACCGTGCGCGTGCGCTTCCTGCTCGACGGCAAACCGCTGGCCAAGCTGCCTTTCAGCCTGGTGCCAGGCGGCGTGCGCTACCGCGGCGTGGCCAACGAAATCCGTTTGACGACCGATGCCAAGGGCGAGGCCAGCTTCAAGCTGCCGGCTGCCAACATGTACTGGATGAACGCGGCCTATCCGCCGAACCCGGGCAAGGGCCCGGCGCCGGACGACGGTCCTGCCGAAGTGCGCCGCTACGCCTACACCGCCACGCTCGAAGCGCTGCCGGAATAAGGGTCCTCATTGCGCCAGGTCCTGGTCCCCGCCGCCATCGATCCCACGCTGCCGCCTCCGGGTAGCGTGCTGCTTGACGCGGCCGGGCCGACCATGGGCACGACCTGGTCGGCGCGCATGATGGTGCCGCCCGGGGTGCGCAGCAAGCTCGATGACCAGCTGCAGCGCGAGCTCGACGGCATCAATGCCGAAATGAGCCACTGGGATCCCGAGTCCAACCTCGGACGCTACAACCGGGCGCCGGCCGGAAGCTGGCATGCGCTGCCGCCGCGCTTCCTGGAAGTGCTGGCGTATGCGCTCGAGGTTCATGAACTCAGCGGCGGCGCCTACGATCCCTTTGCCGGCGCGCTGGTGAACCTGTGGGGCTTCGGCCCGAGCGGGCGCCACGATCAGGCCGGCTTTTCTGCACCGACTTCCGATGCGGTCGCGGCGACGCTGGCGCAGCGTGCCGCCGCGCAGCCCCGGCTCGACCCTGCCGGCGGGCGGCTGCTGCAGCCGGGCGGCGTCCAGCTCGACCTGTCGTCGGTGGCGAAAGGCTATGCGGTCGACCGCCTGGCCTGGTGCCTGGAGCAGCACGGCCTGCGCCATTACCTGGTCGAAGTCGGCGGCGAGCTGCGCGGCGCCGGCATGAAACCGGACGGCCAGCCCTGGTGGGTCGAGCTCGAAAGCGTGCCCGGCCTCGATTCCGCCGAGACCGTGGCCGCGCTGCACGGCCTGGCGATTGCCACTTCCGGCGACTACCTGCGTCGCTATGCGCTCGGCGAACAGCAGCTCTCGCACACGATCGATCCGCGCAGCGGCGCCCCGATCGCCAACGATGTCGCCTCGGTCACCGTCCTGCACCCGAGCGCCATGGCGGCCGACGCCTTCTCCACCGCCATTACCGTGCTGGGCGGCGAGGCGGGCCTCGCCTTTGCCGAAGAAAAGCAGCTGGCCGCGCGCCTGCTGCTGCGCCGCGCAGGCGGGCTCCAGGAAGTCACTACGGGCGCTTACCGCGCCCTGCTGCAATGATGAGCATCGACCCCGCGCGCTGGGCCGGCGCCTTCGTCCTCGTCCTCGCCTGGATCGGCCTGTGCGCGGCGTTCCTGCGCAAACCCAAAGCGGCGACCATCTCCGCCGAGGCCGACTGGCTGGTGGTCTACGCCAGCCAGACCGGCAATGCCGAATACCTGGCGCAGCAAACCGCCGCCACGCTCGGCACCGGCGGCCTGGCCGCGCGCGCGCTGTGCATCTCCGCCTTCGACGCCGCCGCGCTGGCCGGGGCGACGCGCGTCCTCTTCATCGCCAGCACCTATGGCGAGGGCGATTCGCCCGACACCGCGGCGCGCTTTGCCGGCGTCACCATGCCTGCAAACGCTGACCTGTCGTCGCTGCACTATGGCGTGCTGGCCCTCGGCGACAGCAGCTACAGGAATTACTGCGGCTTCGGCCGATCGCTCGACGCCTGGCTGCGCGCGCGTGGCGCCACGCCGCTCTTCGAACGCATCGACGTCGACCGTGGCGATCCAGGGGCCATCTCCGCCTGGCAGCACCAGCTGAGCCACCTGGCCGGCACCAGCGACGCGCCCGACTGGGAAGCGCCGGCCTACGACGACTGGCGCATCGTCGAGCGCACCCAGCTCAATCCCGGCAGCGCCGGCGGCCCGCTGTTCCGGGTCGTCCTGCAACCCGTCGACGCCGCCCTGCCCGACTGGGAGGCGGGCGACCTGGTGCAGGTGAGCGCGCCGCTGGATCCCGCCCTGCCGCGCGAGTATTCGATCGCCTCGGTGCCGGCCGAGGGCGGCATCGTGCTCTTTGTGCGCCTGCAGCGGCATGCCGACGGCAGCCTCGGGGCGGCGTCCGGCTGGCTGTGCGAGGGTGCGGGTGACAAGGATCCGGTTGCCCTGCGCGTGCGCCCCCATGCCCGCTTCCGCCTGGGAGAGAACGCCCGCCGCCCCCTGATCCTGATCGGCAACGGCAGCGGCCTGGCCGGCCTGCGCGCCCACCTGAAGGCACGCATCGACGCCGGCGTGCCGGACAACTGGCTGGTGTTCGGCGAACGCAATGCCAGCTGCGATTTCCTGTGCCGCGACGAGCTTCAGGCCTGGGTTGATGCCGGCAAGCTGGCGCGCCTGGACCTCGCCTTTTCGCGCGATGGCGGTGAGGTCCGCTATGTGCAGCATGTGCTGGCCCAGCAGGCCGCCGGGTTGCGCGCCTGGGTCGCGCGCGGCGCGGCGATTTATGTCTGCGGCAGCCTGCAAGGCATGGCCACGGGCGTGCACGGGGCGCTGGCGTCGGCGCTCGGCGCCGCGGGCCTCGACGAGCTCAGCGCGCAAGGACGCTACCGGCGCGACGTGTATTGATCCCGCTCAGCTCGTCTGTGGCTTACTTCCTGTCAAGCCTCTGGCCTCAACATCCCGCGTCTCAGGTGATGCCTGCAACAGCTTCCTTGCGGCGCCACACCACCTGCCCGCTGTCGTAAAAATAAGATGTCCTTTTTAAGAAAGGACATGCCATGCAGCTTGTCGCAAAAACCCTTGTCATCCTGCTCGGCCTGATCAGCCAAGCCGCTCTTGCTGCCAAAACCCAGGCGCCGCCCGCGTCCGGGCTCGCCGGACATTATTACCTGCAGGGCGAACGGGAGCTGGGCTCGAAAATGATGCTCAACAAGTCCGGCAATTTTCACTGGATGCTGTCCTATGGCGACGTCGACCTGGCCGCCCAGGGCACCTGGCAGCAGAAAGGCAAGCGCGTCGTGTTGAAACCCGCGCCGCGCCAGCCGGGCAAGTTCCGGCTGTTCGACGGCCCTGAACTGGGCCTGCGCAAAGCTCCCGTCCCCGGCACCTGGGTCGCCGTGGTCGGCAATCCGATGGAAGGACCGGCCGCCGACGTCGAGGTACGCTTCGAGAGCCGTGCCGGCAAGACGGCCACCGCGGTCAGCAAGGCCAATGGCGATGCGGTCGTTTCCATGCCCGCCGGCGAAGAATGGGTGCGCAGCGGACTGCGCCGCGCGGGAACCCGCGACAAGTGGGTCTGGATCGAGGTCCCGAACGAGCGCGCCAGGGCGCGCATCGCGGGCTTCGCGGTCACCAACCAGCGCGACATCCAGCCGCCGCCGTTCAAATCGCTCACCTTGATCCAGCAAAAAGGCAAGCTGGTCATCGACGACAAGTCCTTCGGCATTCGTGGAAGGTATGCAAAGCATTATTGAGAGAGCCCTGCAGAAAGCGCGGCAAGGCGTTGTACCACGCCGGTCTGTCGTTACCTGCGCCGGCCGACATGCGCGAGCGACCAGCTTGTGACTTGAACGTCGATATGCTGTTTATCGCCGTGCTCATCGAGAAACGGTTATCGGTCCAACCTCCGTCTCTTCGGGCTCGGGATGGCTCCCGTTGCTTCATGATGCGATGCTGAGGCAACCTTTACACCATGTCGACGATCCGGGTATCTGCAATCGAAACAGCAAACCCGGCGCCAAACACGGCTGCTGGTGTCTGGAATCCAGGCTTGAATTGCCCAGCCACCAGCAGACGAAGCGCTTCGGCCGCAGCGAGAGGCGTGTATGAATATCCGTTGACGGTATCAATGCGCGCACGCACGATGGTGCCATCGATGCCGGTTACTTCAGCCACGGCGCTGGCGCGATTGGCAATGCGCTCTTCGAGTGATGGACCTTCAGGCACGGCCGCGACACCATCCGGCAAGACGTTCTCCTTGATGTTGACGAACATGGCGATATTCGGAATTCCGGTCGACTTCCATGCAGTGATCAGGTCGCCGAATGACAGGGGCACACTGTCGACCGCGCCGTCGCCGAAGTCGAAGCACGCTGGTGCCGCATCGGGCTTGGCCACGATGGCGCCATCGGCCCGCACCAGCAATCCAACGCCCAGGATCTCGCCCACGCTGGAGGTCGATCCGCGCGACATTGAATTAGCGACCTGCAGCGCGATGCGCAGGCTCTGGGGGCGGTCGACTTTTGCGGCGACGTACATCGCCAGGCAATCGCTCGGTACCACGTCCCAGCCGACGCCCGGCAGCAGCATGATCCCGGCGGCGGCTGCGCGCCCTGACCATAATTCAGCCAGTGCATACACCTTGTATTCAGCGGTAATGTCGAGGTAGTGGACGCCGCACGCGATACAGGCCTCCATCAGCGGGCGCGCGGTGCTGGCAAACGGACCGGCGCAGTTCAGGACGGCCGTGACGCCAGCCAGGCTGGCCCGGATGACGGCTTGATCGTCGAGCGCAAAGACGCGGAACGGCACGCCGAGTTGGTCGGCCAGAGCGGCCACTTGCGCTGCGCTGCGCCCGCCGATTTCGAAGGCAAGTTGGGTGTCGCGTGCTCGCATGGCGACGAGTTTGCCGGTGTAACCGGTGGCGCCATAAATTAGGATGGTCGGGGTCATGGAGTAACTTTCTAAACGGATGCTGGCTGCGCGTGCTGCCAGCTTTTGTAGACGACTTCGATGCTGTAGCCATCCAGGTCAAAGATATTGGCCGCGTAGTAGCGCGGGTCATAGTGAAGACGGGCACCGGGCGCGCCGTTGTCGGCCGCGCCGGCCTGCAGGGCGGCGGCATAAAAGGCATCGACGGCGGCGGCGCTGTCTGCGACGAAGCCGATGTGGACAGCGCGCGCGTCGGCGGCGCCTGCACGCAGCCAGAAGTAGATGCGATTTTTGCTACCAAAGCCTTTCAGGTCGGGGTGGCCGGGTGGCCCATCGGCGCCGTTGTAGTCATGAACGTGAACGATACCGATGGGTGCCAGGGCGCGTTCGTAGAAGGCAATCGCGACCGGGACATCGGCAACGGAGAGAAACAAATGGTCCAGCATGGTGGCTCCTTGGCAGATGGTGGATAGTCCTGAGTCGCATCTTCTGGTAAAAATGGCCGGGCTTTGCCAGTGCGTTTAAGTCAACCCAAACAAAGGCATGTGTGTACTTTGTTTGGTTAAATGATGTAGCCGCCGCCGACTTCGACGGTTTGGGCGTTTACCCAACCAGTGTCCGGAGAGAGCAAGGTGGCGATGACACGTCCAACGTCTTCCGGTTCGCCGACGCGTCCGAGCGCTGTTTGCCCGGCCAGCATGGTTTCGAATTCATCGTTCAAGCCGCCTCCAAGTTCCGTGCGGATTGCGCCTGGCGAGACCGCGTTGACGCGGATGCCACGTGCACCGAACTCCTTTGCCATGTAGCGCGAGAGTACTTCCAGTCCGCCCTTGAAGGCAGCATATGGCGCCACACCGGCAGTGGCCACGCGGGTCGTCGCACTGGTCAGGTTGACGATGGCCGCGCCAGGTGCAAGCAGCGGCAGCAGTGCTTGGGTCAGAAAGAAAGGTCCCTTTAAATGCACGTTCATCAGGCCGTCGAACTGCGCTGCGGTCACGGTTTCGATCGGGTTGAACAGGCCATAGCCAGCGTTGTTGACGAGGCCGTGCAGGGTTGTTTTGTCCCAAGTGGTTTCCAGCGTGCGGATGACGGCTTCCTTGAAGGAGCCAAAGCTGTCAACGTTGCCCACATCAAGTGGCAGCGCCACGGCTTTGCCGCCAGTTGCGTCGATGGTCGCGACAACCCTGTCTGCTGCAGCGCCATTTGTGTTGTAAGTGAGGATGACGCCCATGCCGCGTTTGGCAATTTCGATGGCGGCCGCTGCGCCGATGCCACGGCTGCCGCCGGTGATGACGATGACATTCATATGAAACCCAGTGATTGAAAAGTAAGGAGTTCACTGTAACGGCGTCATGGTTTGTGGACACATCCGATCCTGCCTGAAACCTGCCTGATCCTGCTTTGACCTTGTGCGATGTGCAAGCTTAGGGTCCAATGCGTCATGGACAATCGAATCAATGAACAGATGGACCGTTTGCGCATACTCGCTGCGCAAGACAAGAGTGGGCGTCTGGAGACAGGCATTCCCCGTGTGGCGATGGTGCAGGGTGCCATTCCCGAGCATGAGCTGGCAACCGTATACGAGCCCATGATTAACCTGATCCTGCAGGGCAGCAAATCGATGACGGTTGGAGATCAGACCTTCGACTACGATCCGGCGACCTATTTCGTCATGTCGGTCGAACTGCCGGCGGTGGGCGTCATCAGGTCTGATGCAGTCGGCAAACCCTACATGGCAGTTGCCCTGACACTTGCGCCGTCCATCCTGGCCGAATTGATCGCGGACCTGCCGCCCGGCTGTGCCGAAAACGGAGGCAAGGCCTTTTCGGTCGCAGCCGTAACGCCAGAACTGCTCGATGCCTGGACGCGCATGCTGGGCTTGATAGCCCGTCCGGACGATATCGCCGCGCTGGCACCCGCCTACGAGCGCGAAATCCTGTACCGCGTGCTGCAAGGGCCGCATGGCGCCATGCTGCGTGCAATCGCGGCGCCGGACAGCGCCATGGTGCGCCTGGCAGCTGCAATCTCATGGATTCGGCGCGATTTCAATTTGCCCCTGCGCGTCGAGATGCTGGCGGGCAAGGCGGCGATGAGCGTCTCGGCGTTTCACCGCCACTTCAAGGCTGCGACGTCATTGAGTCCGGTGCAGTACCAGAAGCGCATCCGCCTGATGCACGCGCGCACGCTGATGGTGGCCAAGGGCAGCAGCGTCGCGGCGGCCGCGTACGATGTCGGCTATGAGAGCGCGACCCAGTTCAGCCGTGAATATTCACGCCTGTTCGGCATGGCGCCGCTACGCGACTCAGCGCGGCTGCTGGCGCACACGCGCAATGCCTGAGAGGCTGAGCGTTGACCTGGCGCGGCTGAGGGTCGACTTCACGGGCGATTTTGGACACGAAACCGGTTTGTTGGAAATGTTCAACGATGCAGCAGGTCTAGTCGTCCGCATCGACGCGAGTCTCGAGCAAGCGCGTGGCATTTGTTAGCAATGGATGGCGCGTAGTGGTACTGCGCGCGGACTTGAATCACGCTCGGGACGGCCTGCCCAGCATCGGCTTCGCTTCCAACCCTCGTGATCGGGAGACGGTACGAGGAATGTCCGGCGTTTTGAAACGAGCCACATCGCGGACCGGCGGCATGCCGAACATGCGCGCATATTCCCGGCTGAACTGTGACGCGCTTTCATACCCGACGGAGAAGGCGACCGAGGCGGCATCGTGCGGCTCGAACAGCAATTGCCGGCGTGCCTTCAGGAGGCGAAGCCGCTTTTGATACTGGATCGGCGTCATCGCCGTCACCGCGCGGAAGTGCCGGTAGAACGCCGCAACACTCATCCCCGCCATCGCCGCCAGCGGTTCAACACGGAATGGTTCCACGAAATGCAGGCGGATCCAGTCAATCGCGCGGCGCACCTGCGACAGCCTGCTGTCGGGCCGCGCAATCTGGCGAAGTATGTCGCCCTGCGGTCCCTGCAGGACACGGAATAAGATCTCCCGCTCGATCATCGGCGCCAGCAATGCCGCTTCTTGCGGCCGGTCGAGCAGCCGCATCATGCGCAGCCAGGCGTCGATCAGTTCAGGACTAGCCGCACTCACCGCGAACGCTTCGCCCTCGGCTTTACCATCTGCTTCGCACAGGTCGGCCAGCATTGCCGCGATAACTGCGGGGTCCAATGTCAGGCTGAGCGCAAGGTAGCTTTCGCCTGGCGTTTCACCGGATACCTGACCGAGCGCAGGCAGGTCAACCGGCACGACGAAATACGTGGCCGGGACGAACCGCAGGATCTGGTCGCCGATCGACAGACTTTTGGTCCCTTGCAGTACCAGGTGCAACATCGGTTCGTAGACTTGGTCCGAACACGCTTCAGACCGCACCATCGCCACGCGCGGCAAGGTAGTGGCGGTCCATTTATCGCCCGCACGCATCGCAATAGTGCGAAGCTCGTTCATTGAATTTTCCATACGGTCAATATAGCACCTAGTCTTGCGCCGGAATCGCCGTAGAGAAGAATAGGCAAACATGTGCGACTAACCGGCACCTAAGTTGGGGCTCATGCGCGTACGCTGAGGCCCTGTCAACGAGCCCATGCGGCCTCGGACATACATCGCCAAGCGAGGGGAAATACCATGACCATCCAATTGAAACTGCAAGGAAAAATTGCCATTGTCACAGGCGCGTCGAGCGGCATCGGCGCAGGAATTGCCAAAGCAATGGGCGCAGAGGGCGCGACCGTGATCGTCAACTATGCAAGCAGCCAAAGCGGTGCCGATGCGGTCGTCGCATCAATTGCTGCGGCAGGTGGGCGCGCCGTTGCGATCCAGGCCGACATGAGCAAAGCTGCCGACGTTGCGCGCATGTTCGACCAGGTCAAAGCTGACCACGGCAAGGTGGACGTGTTGGTCAACAATGCGGGAGTCGCCGTCTTCGAAATGATTGATGCCCTAACTGAAGATGCGTTCCACAAGCAATTTAATGTCAACGTGCTGGGCTACTTTCTTGCCATTCGCGAGGCCGTGAAACACTTTCCGGAAGCAGGCGGAAGCATCATCAACATCAGCTCCATCCTCAGTACCGATCCCTACTTGGCGTCGAGCGTCTATGCAGCCACTAAAGGCGCCGTCGACACGATGACCTTCGCTTTGGCGCGTGAACTGGGAGCACGAAAGATCCGCGTCAATTCAATTCTGCCGGGCCACACGAATACACCTGCTACCGATGGCAACTTTACCGGCGAACTAGGTCAAAAGCTCTTGGCCGGCACTCCATTGGGACGCTTCGGTGAACCCGAAGATATCGCACCAGTCGCCGTCTTCCTGGCTTCGGAAGACGCGCATTGGGTTACTGGCGAATCGCTACGCGCAGCCGGTGGCGTACGTGGCGTTGGCTATTAACTGTTTTAATACCTTCAACCTCGTCATTAGTCCACCTGACAATTGAAGAGCTGGATAATACAGTTTACAAGGCGTTGCACCGGGCAACCATGCCACACGAGCGAATAGCTTGCCACTCACGACTCCGCCAGTATTTAATAAATTAAGCAAAGGAAATAATATGAAAAAGCTTTCTATAATTTTTACAGCCCTATTGTTCACCAGCTCCGTACATGCGGCCGATAAATCAACCGAAAACGGGACACAATTGCTTGAATCAAAAGGGACTTCGGCTCAAGCAAATTATAAATCAACCCAAAGTCGAACCCAATACCTCGAGTCAAAAGGTAGAAAAATTGCGTATCGTTCGATCGGACAAGGGACACCTATCATTCTTGCGCTCAGATTCAGAGGAGTGCTTGATTCCTGGGACCCGGCATTTCTCGATGCGCTGTCAAAGAATTACCGGGTCATCACATTCGACTACAGCGGAATTGGAAACTCAACTGGCAAGCGAGCCACAACCATGCCACAAATGGTCGATGATATCCTTGACCTGGCGGATGGACTCAAGCTAGACGAATTTGTACTGGGAGGGTGGTCTATGGGGGGCTTCGCCACTCAACAAGCGCTGGTGCGGGCTCCCGGCAGAATTACTCACGCCCTGCTCATCGGTACAGCACCTGCAAAAAAGGAGTTCCTCAATCCTCCTAAAGCATTTCTTGAGGCTAGTGCAAAGCCAGTGATGAACTTAAGGGATGAAACTGTTCTACTGTTTGATCCATCGTCGCCAATCAGCATCCAAGCCGCTAAAGAGTCTTATTCAAGAATGAACTCGAGAAAAATTGACAGGAGTCCAGTTGCCTCTTCTGAGTTGTTTGACAATCATCGCCTGGCAGTTGGCGATTATATGGAGGATAAGATTGGATCAGTCAAAATGCTGACCACAACAAAAACACCGATATTATTCATTGCGGGAGATAAAGATCCAGGCTCGCCTCCAATCACTTGGTTCAATGAAAGTGGAAATCTTCCTACAACCCAGATAATTGTGCTGCCTCAAGCTGGTCACGGACCCCAGCAACAGTACCCGGAACTGAGCGCCTCATACGTTCATAGTTTCTTAAGTAAAAAATAATATGCCATGGAAGAGCCTCTGGTAGGGAGGTTCTTTTCGGCTATTGGCCGACTCCTCCACTTCCTTCGATACAATTCCAGTTTATTCAAGTCCATATCCGCAACTACGTTGCAACTTACGGATCAACCAGAAAATATTATGGCCATAAACCGGCGAAGAAAAGATGGCAATAAAGCCTCATCGTTCAGTTCAAGTAGCAATGATTTTAAATTTAATTCTGACACCATTGAACAAGTTGCCATGCAATTAGCGGAGATGGACAAGGCACATTCAATTCTGCTCTCGAAGGGTTACGGAAAGTCGTGGATGACAATCTATGAATTGGTAAATCTGGTCACGGATAAGACTAGCGGCACTGGCGGCGCTGTTCGAAATTAATGCGATCCAGGGTCATCCGGTGGACCGGCCTGCATGCTACGCCAGAGCTTCTTGATGACCTGCGTGTCCCATTCGCCTAGAATGATGTGCTTCCACTCCTTCCAGGCAAGCCTTGAAAATATCGATCGGCCTTCGCCTCTTCGCCTCCGTCCTGCTCGCCATCCTGGCAGTGACGGCGGGCGCGGTATTCCTGCTGCGCCAGAATGTGCTGGAAAGTTTCGGCGACTACGCGGTGGAAATCGAACTCGACCGGCTGGAAGAACTCAAGGCCGACCTGGCCCGGCGTCATGCCTTTCACGGTGGCTGGGGTTTCATTCCCGGCACGGATCGCCGCGCATGGCTTGCGGCGCAACTCGACAGGCTGCAGGGCGAACGCGAAGCGCGTGCATTGGCGCCACCACCACCGTCCGCCGTGCCGGAGCAGGTCCTTGCGCCAGCGCCGGTGGTGGTGCCTGCCCCGCCAATTGCCGCCCCGGCCCCGCCTGCGCCACCAGCCGTGGCAGCTCCGCCGGCACCGCCGGCGCCACCCCTGCCGCCCTTGCCGCCGCCTGCGATGGCGGCAGCCGGCCTCCTGCAGCAACGTGTCACCCTGTTCGATGCAGCCGGCGCCTGGCTTGCCGGCCCCCAGCCGGGTACCCTGCCGCTGGCCCGCCGCGCCATTGTGGCGAACGGCCGCACCGTCGGCTACCTGGCGGTGGCACGCACCGCGCGCCCGACCGATGCGCTGGCGTACGCCTTCCTCGAGCAACTGAAGGCAAGCCTGTGGCCGATCGCCGCCGCCGGCGTCCTGCTCAGCGCTCTTGCCGCGACCCTGCTCGCGGTGCACTTCCGGCGTCCGATCGGGCGCCTGGCCGAGGGCGCCCGCGCGCTGGCGGAAGGCCGTTTCGACACGCGCCTGCCTGAGAACCGCAGCGACGAGCTGGGCGAACTGGCGGGCCACTTCAACCTGCTGGCCGAGCGCCTCGCCAGTCTCGAATCGGCGCGGCGCCAGTGGGTGGCTGATACCTCGCACGAGCTGCGCACGCCGCTGGCGGTGCTGCGCGCCCAGCTGGAAGCGGTGCAGGATGGCGTGCGCAAGCCTGACACCGCCCATGTCGAAGCAATGCTGCGCCAGGTGCTGGCGCTGAACAAACTGATCGATGAACTGTATGCGCTGGCGCGCGCCGACATCGGCGCCCTCGACCTGCACCCCGAACCGGTCGATGCCTGGCTGCTCGCCACCCAGGAAGCGCAAGGCTTCGCCGAGCGCATGGCGGCGAGCGGGCTGGCGCTGGAACTTGCGCCGGGGCCGGCCAGCGCCACCGTCAGCGCCGACCCCGACCGCCTGCGCCAGGTGCTGCGCAACCTGATGGAAAACAGCCTGCGCTACACCGCTGCCGGGGGCCGGGTCCAGCTGTCGGCCCGCACGGAAGCAGGCTGGCTGCACTTGAGCATCGACGACAGCGCGCCCGGCGTGCCGCAAGACGCCCTGGCGCGCCTGGGCGAGCGCTTCTACCGGGTCGAGGCCTCGCGCAGCCGGGCCGGTGGCGGCGCCGGGCTGGGGCTGGCCCTGTGCCTGCGGCTGGTCGAGGCCCAGGGCGGGCAGTTGCGCTTCAGCGCCTCACAGCTGGGCGGCCTGCGCGCCACGGTCTCGTTTGCGCTGGAACAGCCATGAGCGGCGCCATCTTCATCGTCGAAGACGAGCCGGAACTGGCGGCGCTGGTGGCCGACTACGTCCGCGCCGCGGGTTTCGAGCCGACCGTCTTCGGCGACGGCGCGCAGGCGCTGGCCGCGATTCGCGCCGCCGTACCGGCGCTGGTCGTACTCGACCTGATGCTGCCGGGGCTCGACGGCCTGGCGCTGTGCCGCGCCGTGCGCGCTTTTTCCGAGGTGCCGATTGTGATGGTGACGGCCCGCGTCGAGGAAATCGACCGTCTGCTGGGCCTGGACACGGGCGCCGACGATTACCTGTGCAAGCCCTTCAGCCCGCGCGAACTGATGGCCCGCATCCGCGCCATCCTGCGCCGCACGGGCGCGACCGCATCGCCGGTCGCCATCGACGCCGCCGCGCGTCGCATCACCGTCCACGGGCACCCGCTCGACCTGACGGCCACCGAGTTCGACCTGTTCGCCGTGCTGGCGCGGCGGCCGGGCCAGGTGTTTTCGCGCGCCCAGCTGCTGGAACTGGCACTTCACGACAAGCTGGACGCGACCGACCGCGCCATCGACAGCCACATCAAGAACCTGCGCCGCAAGATCGGGGCCGCCGCGCCGGGGTTGGACCCGATCGGGTCGGTCTATGGCGTCGGCTATCGCTTCGAGCTCTGATCTCCATCTTTCCTCCACAGTTGGCGTGCACGATGGCTTTACTGGCGCCATCCCGAGCGCCGAACCAGACGGAGAACAAACATGCACCCACGATTCCTCATCCTCCTTGCCCTTGTCGTGGCCGCCAGCGCCGGGGCCGGCGAAACGGTCCGCATCGACTGCAAACCGGGCAGCAATGGAATTTGCCCGCCCCCACCGGCGCCACCGGCCCCGCCGCTGCCGCCAGTGCCTCCCGTGCCGGCAATCGCGGCTGCACCCGCACCACCCGCACCGCCTCCCCCGCCGCCGGCGCTGCCCGGCGTGCCGAGCGGGGCCCACGCCGCTTGCGCTTCCAAATCGCCGGGCAGCAAGCTCACCCTCAGGCTCGGCCCCAGCGAGACCATGGGTGGCATCTGCGAGCGCGTCGGCGGCAAGATGGTCTTCCATTTGCGCAGCTACCGGCTGAACGACTGAAGCGGGCGTCACCAAGTTGCCAACATGATTAGAATCAGCTCATCAGCTTGCAAGCGGGGTGGCGATGTTCGACATGGATATGGCGTGGTGGGAGTTCGTGGTGCGCGGCGCGGTGGTCTATCTGACCCTGCTGGTGATGGTGCGCCTGTCGGGCCGGCGCACCGTCGGCCAGTTCACGCCCTTCGACCTGCTGGTCGTCCTGCTGCTGTCCGAGGCGGTGTCGAATTCGCTGACCGGCGGCGACAATTCGCTGACCGGCGGCCTGATCATTGCAGTCACCCTGATCGCCCTGAACACCGTCGTCGCCTTGCTGTCCACCCATAGCAAGCGCATGTCGGTCCTCCTCGACGGCACGGCGGTGCTGATCGGGCGCAACGGCGAATTTTTCGACAAGGTCGTCAAACGCTGCCGCATCACCGAGTCCGACCTGGAGCAAGCCCTGCGCGCCGCCGACTGCAAGCGCGAAGACATGCAATGCGCTTTTCTGGAAGCGGACGGCGAAATCACGATCCAGCAAAAGAAGTAATTACCTGGCGTATCGATCTCGCAGGCTGATTCTCAGCGGCTCCTGCCCATCCGTATCGTGTGTAGAGCTGTCCCCTGATGTGCTAAGTTTTTCAGCAGCGTCACACCGTGGCGCGCTGGATTCTTTCCTAATCAGGAGGTATGCCATGAAACACAGCTTGTCCATCCTGGCGCTCGCAGCAAGCCTGGCGCTTGCCCCCGCCGCCGCCCAGGCCCAGGCCGGAGGCGATCAAAGTTTCGTGCGGGCCGTGGCCAGCGGCCAGCTTGAAGTTCCGCCGAATGCGTCTCCCGGCTCGAGCATTGCGACCTTCGAGTTCGACGGCAACATCATGCGCGCCGAAGTGCCCTTCCGCGACCTGCTTGCCGGCACCACCGTCGCACACATCCATTGCTGCACGAGCGCCGCGTTCGCGGGCGTGGCGCCGCCGGCGATCACCCTGGTCGACTTTCCCCTCGGCGTGCGTGGCGGCACCTACAGCCGCGCCTTCGACCTCTCCGATGCGTCCGTGTGGGAGCCCGCCTTCCTGGCCGCATTCGGCGGAACACCGGCCTCGGCCACCGCGGCAATGTTCGATGCAATCGATGACAACACCGCCTACCTGAACATCCACAGCACGCAATTCCCGGCCGGCGAAATCCGCGGCTTCCTGGTGGCGGCGCCGATTCCGGAACCGGCAACCTGGGGGATGCTGGGCTTTGGTTTGGCCGGCCTGGGCATGGCCGCACGCCGGCGTGCACGGATGGGGCCGGTGCGCGTGGCCGGTTCAGGGTCGAGCGGAGTTGCCGCCTAGCCCTGCGCGAGCGGTTCCCGCCTGGCCAGCATGGCCGCCCAGGCCGGAACCGCTGCTCCCCAAAATCCGGCGAGCGAATCGGGCTGTGCGAGCGGCAGGCCGAGAAAGCGCATGCTTGCCATCAAGGTGTCGATGGCCGCCGCCTCAATCCCCGGCAGCACGGCCGGCGCACCGGTCTGCTTCGAGAGCTTCTCGCCATTCGCATTGCGCACCACCGGCACGTGCAGGTAGCGCGGCGTCGGCGCGCCGAGCAGCGTTTGCAGGTAGATCTGGCGGGCCGTCGAATCGATGAGGTCGGCGCCGCGCACGATGTCGGTCACGCCCTGCTCGGCATCGTCGACGACGACGGCAAGCTGGTAGGCCCAGAACCCATCGGCGCGCTTCAGGACAAAGTCGCCCGAGTCCAGCGCGAGCCGCTGCGTCAGGGTACCGGCGAAGCGGTCGGTGAAGGTGATGGTGTCGAGCCCGCTGTCGGGCACGCGCAGGCGCAGGCTGCGCGTCGAACGCCCCGGCGCGAGGCCGGCGCGGCAGGTGCCGGGATAGATCGCCGAGCCATCGGGCGCAAAACCCAGGGTCGAGTCGGCAATCTCGCGCCGGTTGCAGCCGCAGGGATAGGTGTATCCGCCAAGACGCTCGGCGGCGGCCGCGTACAGGTGCTTGCGCCGGCTTTGCCAGACCACTTCGCGGTCGGAATCCATGCCCAGCGAGTGCAGCAGCGCCAGGATCGCATGGTCGGCGCCGGCAACGCTGCGGCCCTCGTCGATATCCTCGATGCGGACCAGCCATTCGCCCCGGTGCGCGCGTGCGTCAAGATAACTGGCGACGGCCGCGACCAGCGAACCGGCGTGCAGCGGTCCGGTGGGCGACGGTGCAAAGCGGCCAATATAGGAAGTGTGGCTCAAGTTCGATGCGGATGGCGTTGGACGGCAACACGATACCACACGGATTGAGCACCAGTTACCGCGGCCCGCCCTTCCAGCCAGCCTTCGCCTCGAAGCCACGAATCAGGCCCGTCACCTGGCTGCCAACCTCGTTCGGAATCGCCATCGACAGCTGGTAGTGCACGATCTCGAAACTGTTGCCCTTGCGCCGCATGACGCCGCTGGCCTGGCAAACGCCCATTTGCGTGTCGAGCAGCTCATCGAACCAGATGATCGACTTGTCTTTCGAAAAATTGATGTGGCGGCGCTTGGACTTGAAGGCCCAGGCCGACTTGCGCTTGAAATGGGGCCGCGCCCAGGCCTTGAACTCGTCGCGGCGCCAGCGCTCGGTCTTGTCGGTGCCGATGTACACCCCGTCCAACGCGATCTTGTCGAAAAAAGCCAGGCGCGAGTGCGCCGCATCCGAGTGCCAACGATCGACAAAGGCGTTCACCTGGCGCTTGAGCGCAGGGTCAGCCTGGGCGGCCAGTGAACACAGCAGCAGGCAACAGGCGAGGAGCAATTGTTTCATGGCATGGTGTCGGCTGAAAGAGCAAATTGTACACAGCATATGTAACTAAATGTAGATGACGACAAACATTGCCTCTTTTAGTGTACATTCGGCAACAACTCTCTGTTGCTTGATTTTATTGCCGGATTTCATTGCCGATTATGCGCCTACTTCTTGCCTCCATGCTCTGCCTTACAGCTTCGGCCCGGGCCGAACCGCCGCCCGCCCTGGCGGCGCCAGCGGCGCCGAAGGAAGCGCCAGCGCCTGAAAAAGCGCCACCACGCAGCGAGCTGCCGCTGCGCGCACGGCTCGACCGGGACGCAATCCGCGCCGCCATCCTGGCCCTGCCCGAGGAGCAGGCCTCAAAGCCATGGCGGCACGAGGCGGACACGCTCAGCGCCACACCCCTGCAAGAGTTTTCCAGGGACTTCGCCAAGGCGCGGCTGCCGGTCTGCCTGCACTCCGAAGGCCTGCGCAACCAGCCGACCTTCTTCCTCAGCGGCTGGATCGCCCTGCCCTTCGTGGCGGTGGCGAAGCTGCGCGGCGTCTGCCGCTGAAGCAGGCGTAAAAAAAGCGGGCCACAGCCCGCTTTGTTGTCACGACGAAACCAAATTAACGCTGCTCGAGCGGCTTGACGTCACGCACCGGCGAACCGACGAACAGCTGGCGTGGACGGCCGATCTTCTGCTCCGGATCGGCGATCATTTCGTTCCACTGGGCGATCCAGCCGATGGTGCGGGCCATGGCGAAGATACCGGTGAACAGCGACACTGGAATGCCCAGGGCCGATTGCACGATGCCCGAGTAGAAGTCGACGTTCGGGTAGAGCTTGCGCGATACGAAGTATTCGTCTTCCAGCGCAATGCGCTCCAGTTCCATCGCCAGCTTGAACAGCGGGTCTTCCTGCAGGCCCAGCTCTTCCAGCACTTCGTGGCAGGTTTCGCGCATCAGCTTGGCGCGCGGGTCGAAGTTCTTGTAGACGCGGTGACCGAAGCCCATCAGCTTGACGCCGGAGTTCTTGTCCTTGACCTTCTCGATGAAGGCCGGGATGTTGTCGACGGTGCCGATTTCCTTGAGCATGTTCAGCGCGGCTTCGTTGGCGCCGCCGTGGGCAGGGCCCCACAGGCAGGCGATGCCGGCGGCGATGCAGGCGAACGGGTTCGCGCCCGACGAGCCGGCCAGGCGGACGGTCGAGGTCGAGGCGTTCTGCTCGTGGTCCGCGTGCAGGATCAGGATGCGGTCGAGAGCGCGCACCAGCACGTCGTTGACCTTGTACTCTTCGCACGGGTTGGCGAACATCATGTGCATGAAGTTGGCGCTGTACGACAGGTCGTTGCGCGGGTACATGAAGGGCTGGCCGACGGTGTACTTGTACGCCATCGCGACCAGGGTCGGCAGCTTGGCGATCAGGCGGATCGCGGAGATTTCGCGCTGCTTCGGATCGTTGATGTCGAGCGAGTCGTGGTAGAACGAGGCCAGGGCGCCGACGGTGCCGACCAGTACCGACATCGGGTGCGCGTCGCGGCGGAAGCCGCGGAAGAAGAATTGCATCTGTTCGTGGACCATCGTGTGCTTGGTCACGGTGTCGCTGAAGACGGCTTTCTGCTCGGCGTTCGGCAGTTCGCCGTTCAGCAGCAGGAAGCAGGTTTCGAGGAAGTCGCAGTTCTCGGCCAGCTGCTCGATCGGGTAACCGCGGTACAGCAGCTCGCCCTTGTCGCCGTCGATATAGGTGATGCTCGAGTTACATGCCGCGGTCGACATGAAGCCCGGGTCGTAGGTGAACTTGCCGGTCTGGGCATACAGCTTGCGGATGTCGACGACGTCCGGGCCGATCGTGCCCTTGTAAATTGGCATGTCGACCGATGGGCTGCCGTCCGAGAACGACAGCGTTGCTTTGGTATCAGAGATGTTCATGGCACTTCCTTCTTGGGAGTGGATCTACAAAATATAAAACGAAACCGTGCAGGCTCAAGCCTGGCGCAGGCGTTCCAGCAGGCTGCGCACATGCGGCAAGTCGATGTCGCCATCGGGCTCGGCCCGGCCGAGAATCAGGTCCAGCAGCGGATTGTCCGCCAGGTCCAGCAGGCGCGTCAGCGCATCGACTTCGTCGTCAGTCAGCTCTGCTTCATGCGCATCGAGGAAGCGCGTGAGGATCAGGTCATTTTCAAGCAGGCCCCTGCGGGCACGCCAACGCAGGCGGGCGCGGTTGGCGGGATCGGATTGATGCGTCACAGGAGAGTCCGTTGTCAGGTCAACACTATACTCCGGCTGCCGGGAATTGGCAGTACGGTACTTCTACTGTATTGATGGGCTTGCGTCGGACGGCGTGGGCCCTCGAGCCCACGCAATTTACAGCTGAAACATCAACTGGCTTAAATCGCCCGGCGAACCAGCAATTCCTTGATCTTGCCGATCGCCTTGTTCGGATTCAGGCCCTTCGGGCAGACGTCCGTGCAATTCATGATCGAGTGGCAGCGGAACAGGCGGTACGGGTCTTCCAGGTTGTCCAGGCGCTCGGCGGTGGCTTCGTCGCGCGAGTCGGCGATGAAGCGGTAGGCTTGCAGCAGGCCGGCCGGGCCGACGAACTTGTCCGGGTTCCACCAGAACGACGGGCAGGAAGTCGAGCAGCAGGCGCACAGGATGCACTCGTACAGGCCGTCGAGTTCTTCGCGCTCTTCAGGACTCTGCAGGCGCTCTTTCTCGGGGCGGATCGACTCGTTGATCAGGTAAGGCTTGACCGAGTTGTACTGCTTGAAGAACTGGGTCATGTCGACGATCAGGTCGCGCACGACCGGCAGGCCCGGCAGAGGACGCAGCACGATCGGCTGGGTCACTTCGTTCAGGTTGGTCGTGCAGGCCAGGCCGTTCTTGCCGTTGATGTTCATCGCGTCCGAACCGCAGACGCCTTCGCGGCACGAGCGGCGCAGGCTCAGCGTATCGTCGACGTCCGACTTGATGCGCTGCAGCGCGTCGAGCAGCATCTTGTCGGTGTCTTCGAGTTCGACGGTGACGTCTTGCATGTAAGGCTTCGTATCCTTGTCCGGATCGTAGCGGTAGATCTTCAGGTGGACTGTGCGTGCCATTTTTTACCTATCTCATGACGGCCAGTGCAGCTGCCCTGGCCACAAACAACATTCTTAGAAAGTACGGGCCTTCGGCTTGAAGGTCTCGACGGTCAGCGGCTTCTGGTTCACGGCCTTGTACTCGAGGCGGTTGTTCTCCGAGTAGAACAGGGTGTGCTTCATCCAGTTCGCGTCGTCGCGCGCTTCGAAGTCGCTGTGGGCGTGGGCGCCGCGCGATTCCTTGCGTGCCTGGGCCGAGACGATGGTCGCTTTCGCGGTCTCGATCAGGTTGTCCAGTTCGAGCGCTTCGACGCGCGCGGTATTGAACACCTTCGACTTGTCCTTGAACGACACGTGCTTGCGGCGCTCGTCGAGCACCATGATTTCCTTGACGCCCTGGGTCAGCAGCGCATCGGTACGGAACACGCCGCAGTATTTCTGCATCGTGGCGCGGATGTCGTTGGCGACGCCCTGCACTTTTTCCGAGCCGGTCGAGGTTTCGAGGCGGTTCAGGCGGTCCATCGCGAAGTCCGACGCATCCTTCGGCAGCGGCTTGTTTTCCTTCTGCTTCAGGTTCGAGGCCACCACGTGGTTGCCGGCGGCGCGGCCGAAGACCAGCAGGTCGAGCAGCGAATTGGTGCCGAGGCGGTTGGCGCCGTGCACCGAGACGCAGGCGCATTCGCCGATCGCGTACAGGCCGTTGACGACTTTCTGGCCGCCGCCGGCGAGGTCAGGCGTGACGACCTGGCCATGGATGTTGGTCGGAATGCCGCCCATCTGGTAGTGGATGGTCGGCACGACAGGAATCGGTTCCTTGGTGGCGTCGACGTTGGCGAACTTGTGGCCGATTTCCAGGATCGACGGCAGGCGCTTCTTGATCGTGTCGGCGCCGATGTGGCGCAGGTCGAGCAGCACGTGGTCCTTGTTCGGACCGCAGCCGCGGCCTTCCTTGATTTCCTGGTCCATCGAACGCGACACGAAGTCGCGCGGCGCCAGGTCTTTCAGGGTCGGCGCATAGCGCTCCATGAAGCGTTCGCCGTTCGAGTTGATCAGGATGCCGCCCTCGCCACGCACGCCTTCGGTGATCAGGACGCCCGCGCCGGACACGCCGGTCGGGTGGAACTGCCAGAACTCCATGTCCTGCAGCGGCAGGCCGGCGCGCGCGGCCATGCCCATGCCGTCGCCGGTGTTGATGAAGGCATTGGTCGAGGCGGCGAAAATACGGCCGGCGCCGCCGGTGGCGAAGATGGTGGTCTTCGCTTCCAGGACCATGGTGTCGCCGGTTTCCATTTCCAGGGCCACCACGCCGACGACGTCGCCGTCGGCATCGCGCACCAGGTCGAGCGCCATCCACTCGACGAAGAAGTGGGTACGGGCGCGGACATTGCGCTGGTACAGCGTGTGCAGCAGTGCGTGGCCGGTACGGTCGGCCGCGGCGCAGGCGCGCTGCACCGGCTTTTCGCCGAAGTTGGCGGTGTGGCCGCCGAACGGGCGCTGGTAAATCGTGCCGTCCGGGTTACGGTCGAAAGGCATGCCGAAGTGTTCGAGTTCGTAGACCACTTTCGGTGCTTCGCGGCACATGAATTCGATCGCATCCTGGTCGCCCAGGTAGTCGCCGCCCTTGACGGTGTCGAACATGTGCCAGTACCAGTCGTCTTCGCTCATGTTGCCCAGCGAAGCACCGATACCGCCCTGCGCCGCCACCGTGTGCGAGCGCGTCGGGAAGACTTTCGACAGCACGGCCACGTTCAGGCCGGCTTCAGCCAGCTGCAAGGAGGCGCGCATGCCGGAACCGCCGGCGCCGATGATGACCGCGTCGAAGCGGCGGCTAGGAATTGCAGTTTTAATGGCTGCCACGATTACACACTCCAGAGAATTTGCACAGTCCAGGCGGCGCAGGCGAGCAGCCAGAGCACGGTAGCGAACTGCAAGGCCAGCTTGATGCCGGCGTTTTTGACGTAGTCCATCCAGATGTCACGGATGCCGACCCAGACGTGGTAGTACAGGCCGAGGAAGGTCACGAGGGAAAACAGCTTGAACCACTGTTTCGCAAACAGCGAGGCCCAGCCTTCATAGGTGAAATTCTGTGCAGTCAGGAAGGTCGCCAGCAGGACCAGGGTGTAGACCACCATCACGATCGCGGTGACGCGCTGCGCCAGCCAGTCCTTGACGCCGTAGTGCGCGCCGACGACGAGGCGGCGCTGGCCGATATTATTCTTGCTTGCCATTTTTAGAATACTCCAAACAGTTTCAGTCCGATGACGGCGGTCAGCAGCAGCGCGGCGACCAGCACCCAGCGCGCGGTCGACTGGGCGGCGTCCTTGTCCAGGGCCATGTGGTTGTCCATGAACAGGTGGCGCACGCCGGCGATGAAGTGGTGCGCATAGGCCCACGCCAGGCCCAGCAGGATGATCTTGGTGAAGACGTTGTCGACGATGCCGGCAAAGTGCAGGTACGAGTATTCCGACAGCAGGCTTTGCTGCAGCAGATACAGCAGGAAAGGCAGCATCAGGAACAATGCGAAACCGCTGACGCGGTGCAGGATCGAGACGATTGCCGACGGCGGCATCTTGTACTTCGTAGTGATATCCGTAATGTGGATATTACGGAACTCCGGCCGTCCTTTTTTTGTGGCCTCTCTCACGGCTTCGGACATACAACACCTCCCTTAACTGACAAAATGTGATTAACCCTTAATTTTCGCTGATTTTTTGCGCTGCACCAAGACCCCTGAGCGGAATATTGGTGGGACAAACGCTGAACAGGGTTTTGTTCGGCGCTTTCTCTAAATCAACATATTTTATATGCATAGCATCGATCGCGCTTGAACAAGCTGTTGTTGATGCGCATGCGCATCAGGACAAGCTCATCAGGACAGCTCGTTCTGGTAATGGTGCTGTGCGGTCGAGTACAGGCCGCGCCGCAGTTCGACCGGACGGTCGCCGTAGGTGAACGAGACCCGGTCCGCACACAACAAGGGCGTCCCTTCCGGTACGCCCAGGTATTGCGCCGTGACGGCATCGGCGCCGACCGCGCGGATCTTTTCCAGCGCGCGGATCATCCGCGTGCCGAACTCGGACTCGAACAGGCCGTACATTGGACCCTTGTACTCGACCAGTCGTTCGGCCGTCAGCCCCTTGAAGATCTGGCCGGGCAGCCAGAGCTCTTCGAGGATGGTCGGCGCGCCATCGAAGGACTGGATCCGTTTGATATATACGACCGGATCGCCGGCTTTCAACTCGAGGAGACGCACTACTTCGGCCGGCGCGCGCATGCGCTTGACTTCGATGATGCGGTTGTCGGGGTGGTGGGGCACGCCCTCGTCGGGCATCAGGCGCAGGAAACGGAAGTGGGCGCGCTCTTCGTGGTGGGTGGCCACGAAAGTGCCCTTGCCCTGGCGGCGCACCACGAGGTTCTCGGCCGCGAGCTCGTCGATGGCCTTGCGCACCGTGCCCTGGCTGACCTTGAAGCGCGCGGCCAGTTCGACTTCGCTCGGCATCAGCTCGCCCGGCTTCCACTCGCCCGACTGCAGGCTCCGGGTGATGAGCGCCTTGATCTGCTGGTACAGGGGCCGGAAGGATGGCGCGGCGTTGCTGCCTGCGCCCTCGCCTGGCGGGGTGGTCGGGACGGAATTCATAGACCCCGATTTCACCACAAAAGCCACCCCCCGTCCAGTGATCACCTGGCCAGAGATCTGTCTTATATAAGACATATGATATGGATTGACAGGGCGGACGGCCGAGGTCTACACTCGCGGTCGATCAGTAGCGTCACGGGTGCTTCCCTCTTAAAGGAACGCGTGCTCGTTTTGGTATCATTGCGATTTTCCTAAACAAGCGTATCCTCGGCTTCGACCGTTTTCATTCCCACTTTTGGAGATTCATCATGGCTAAAACCCCAATGCGTGTTGCCGTTACCGGCGCCGCCGGCCAGATCGGCTACTCGCTGCTGTTCCGCATCGCCAACGGCGACATGCTGGGCAAAGACCAGCCGGTCATCCTGCAGCTGCTCGAAATCGACAACGAAAAAGCACAGAAGGCCCTGAAGGGCGTCATGATGGAAATCGATGACTGCGCGTTCCCGCTGCTGGCCGGCATGACCGCCCACTCGGACCCGATGACCGCCTTCAAGGATGTCGACGTCGCCCTGCTGGTCGGCGCCCGTCCGCGCGGCCCCGGCATGGAACGCAAGGACCTGCTGGAAGCGAATGCCCAGATCTTCACCGTGCAGGGCAAGGCGCTCGACGCCGTCGCTTCGCGCGACGTCAAGGTGCTGGTGGTCGGCAACCCGGCCAACACCAATGCCTACATCGCCATGAAGTCGGCGCCTAACCTCCCAAGCAAAAACTTCACCGCCATGCTGCGCCTGGACCACAACCGCGCCCTGTCGCAGGTCGCGAGCAAGCTGGGCAAGCCGGTCGGCTCGATCGAAAAGATGGCCGTCTGGGGCAACCACTCGCCGACCATGTACGCGGACTACCGTTTCGCCACCGTCGACGGCCAGTCGGTCAAGCAGGCCATCAACGACGACGTCTGGAACCGCGACACCTTCCTGCCGACCGTCGGCAAGCGCGGCGCCGCCATCATCGAAGCACGCGGCGCCTCGTCGGCGGCATCGGCTGCCAACGCGGCGATCGACCACGTGCGCGACTGGGTGCTGGGCACGAATGGCAAGTGGACCACGATGGGTATCCCGTCGGACGGTTCGTACGGCATTCCGGAAGGCGTGATGTTCGGCTTCCCGGTCACGACCGCCAACGGCGAATACACGATCGTCCAGGGCCTGGAGATCGACGAGTTCTCGCGAGAGCGCATCAACCTGACGCTCAAGGAACTGACTGAAGAGCGCGAAGGCGTGGCGCACCTGCTGGCCTGATTGAACTGAAGTAGACAGGCCGTGCCGCAATTGCGGCACGGCTTTTTCGCTTCTGAATACATTAGTGTGACAACTGAATCGACCATGCATCCATCCGAGGTTTTATTCCAGGGCAAACGCCAGCCGCTCCTGCTTCCCGCCTGCGATCACTACGCCGGCTCGGAGAAGCTGATGCGCAAGTCGATGGCCCTGCAACAAGAGCTTGGTCCCCTGTTCGACATTACCTTCGACTGCGAAGACGGCGCCGCCGCCGGCAACGAAGCGGCGCATGCGCAACTGGTCGCCATGCTCCTCAATAGCGACGACAACCGCTTCGGGCGCATCGGCGTGCGCCTGCACGACATCGACAGCCCGCATTTCGTCCAGGACGTCGTCGCCATCGTCGGCGCCGCGGCGAGCCGCCTGGCCTATGTGGTGCTGCCCAAGCCGAACGGCATCGAGGACGTGCGGCGCGCGCTGGACATCATCAACCGCGTGGCGGTGCCGAACGGCCGCCCTGCCCTGCCGCTGCACGTGCTGGTGGAAACCCACGGCGCCCTGCGCGATGCCTGGGAGATCGCCGCCCTGCCGCAAGTCGAGTGCCTGTCCTTCGGCATCATGGATTTCGTGTCGGCGCACTACGGCGCGGTGCCGGCCAGCGCGATGCGCACGCCGGGACAGTTTTCCCATCCACTGGTTGTCCGCGCCAAGCTGGAGATGGTTGCGGCATGTCATGCGCACGGCAAGGTGGCTTCGCATAATGTCACGACCGAGATCAAGGACAGTGCGGTTGTGGCAAACGATGCACAACGCGCCGGCGCCGAATTCGGTTTTACGCGCATGTGGAGCATCCACCCCGACCAGGTCAAACCGATCGTCAAGGCGTTTACGCCCCGTCTGTCGGAAGTGAACGACGCCACCAACATCCTGCAGGAAGCGATGGCGGCAAACTGGGGACCGATTGCCCAGCATGGGCGCTTGCATGACCGCGCCAGCTACCGATATTATTGGACAGTATTGCAGCGCGCGAAGCTGGCCGGCCTGGCGCTGCCCGAGTCCGCGGCGGCAATCGTCAACTCACCGGAATCGAATTAATGGCCACCTCCCCCAAACACCTGTTCGCCGCCGGCGCTTTCGCGCTCGCGGCCCTCGGCCTGTGCAACGCTCCAGCGTTTGCGGCCCCTGAAACCAATCACCCGAAAGCCGCCGACGTCCTGAAGGCGAAGAAAGCGAAAGCGCCGAAAGCGTCGAAAGCGAAGAAAGCCGTGGCCGCCCCCGCCGAAGACGACTGGGCTCCCGCGGAGGAAGCGGAACCGGACATCACCGACACCAAGGTGACCGAGTACAAGTGCGAGCTCAACAACAAGGTCACGATCTACTCCAACGAGGGCGACGATACCCATATCGCCCTGCGCTGGAAAAAGCGCGTTCACCGCCTCGAGCGGGTCGGCACCACCACCGGCGCCCAGCGTTTCGAGAACACGAATTTCCGCCTGATCTGGATCGGCATCCCGGCGAAGGGCATCCTGCTCGACTCGCGCCTGAACCGCCAGCTGGCGAACGAATGCAAGAGCGCCGAGCAAGACATGCCTGTCGAGGTCAAGCCCGTCGAGGTCAAGCCCGTCGAGGTCAAGCCCGTCGAGGCCACCCCCGTGGTCGCTGCCGGTACCGAAGAAAACAAGATTTAACAAGAAACCCCACTGAAGGAGAGCATATGTCTCGCAACACCCTGAACACGCTGAAGGATTTCCCGCTTGCCGCGGGTCAGTCCGGCCAGTTGTACTCGCTGCCGGCACTGGGCGAAAGCCTGGGCGTGAACCTGTCGCGCCTGCCGGTGTCGATCCGTATCGTCCTCGAGTCCGTTCTGCGTAACTGCGACGGCAAGAAGGTCACCGAAGAGCACGTGCGCCAACTGGCGAGCTGGAACGCGACCGCCGAGCGCACCGACGAGATTCCTTTCGTCGTCGCCCGCGTGGTGCTGCAAGACTTCACCGGCGTGCCGCTGCTGGCCGACCTGGCCGCCATGCGCAACGTCGCCAACAAGATGGGTATCGATGCCAAGAAGATCGAGCCGCTGGTGCCGGTCGACCTGGTCGTCGACCACTCGGTCACGATCGACCACTTCCGCGTGCCGGGCGCGCTCGACCTGAACATGAAACTGGAATTCCAGCGCAATAACGAGCGTTACCAGTTCATGAAATGGGGCATGCAGGCCTTCGACACCTTCGGCGTCGTGCCTCCGGGCTTCGGCATCGTCCACCAGGTCAACCTCGAGTACCTGGCGCGCGGCGTGATGCGCCAGGGCGACACCTTCTACCCGGATACCCTGGTCGGCACCGACTCGCACACCACCATGATCAACGGCGTCGGCGTCGTCGGCTGGGGCGTGGGCGGCATCGAAGCCGAAGCCGGCATGCTCGGCCAGCCGGTCTATTTCCTGACCCCGGACGTCATCGGCGTGAACCTCACCGGTTCGCTGCGCGAAGGCTGCACCGCGACCGACCTGGTGCTGACCATCACCGAACTGCTGCGCAAAGAAAAAGTCGTCGGCAAGTTCGTCGAGTTCTTCGGCGAAGGCACGGCCTCGCTGTCGACCACCGACCGCGCCACCATCGCCAACATGGCCCCGGAATACGGCGCCACCATGGGCTTCTTCCCGGTCGACGATGCCACCGTCGACTACTTCCGCGGCACCGGCCGCACCGAAGAAGAAATCACCGCCTTCCAGAACTACTTCCAGGCCCAGGGCCTGTACGGCATTCCAAAGGCCGGCGACATCGACTACACCCGCGTGGTGGAACTGAACCTGTCGACGGTGACGCCATCGCTGGCCGGCCCGAAGCGTCCGCAGGACCGTATCGAACTGGGCAACGTGAAGAACAACTTCACCGAACTGTTCAGCAAGCCGACCACCGAAAACGGCTTCAACAAGGCGCCTGAAGACCTGAGCAAGGTCTACGAGACGACCGACGGCGTGCGCGTGAAGAACGGCGACATCCTGATCGCCGCCATCACCTCGTGCACCAACACCTCGAACCCGAGCGTGCTGCTGGCCGCCGGCCTGCTGGCCAAGAAAGCCGTCGAGCGCGGCCTGACCGTCGCCCCGCACATCAAGTCCTCGCTGGCGCCCGGCTCGCGCGTCGTCACCGAATACCTGACCGCCGCCGGCCTGCTGCCTTACCTGGACAAGCTCGGCTTCGGCGTCACCGCCTACGGCTGCACCACCTGCATCGGCAACGCCGGCGACCTGACCCCGGAACTGAACGCGGCCATCGTCCAGAACGACATCGTCGCCTCGGCTGTCCTGTCGGGCAACCGCAACTTCGAAGCACGCATCCACCCGAACATCCGTTCGAACTTTCTGGCTTCGCCGCCGCTGGTCGTCGCCTACGCGATCGCCGGCAACATGACGCGCGACCTGATGACCGAACCGCTCGGCAAGGACACCAACGGCGTCGACGTCTACCTGGGCGATGTCTGGCCGACCTCGCAGGAAATCGGCGCGCTGATGAAGTTCGCGATGAACTCGGAAGTGTTCAAGAAGAACTACGCGGACGTCAAGGGCAACCCGGGCGAACTGTGGGAGCGCGTCTCCACCACCGAAGGACAAGTCTACAACTGGCCCGAGTCGACCTACATCGCCGAGCCGCCGTTCTTTGCCGACTTCGAAATGACCCCGAAAGCGGCCGCGACCGGCATCTCGAATGCGCGCGCGCTCGGCGTGTTCGGTGACTCGATCACCACCGACCACATCTCGCCAGCCGGTTCCATCAAGGAAGACGGTCCGGCGGGCAAGTGGCTGAAGGATCACGGCGTGCTGAAGGCCGACTTCAATTCCTACGGCTCGCGTCGCGGCAACCACGAAATCATGATGCGCGGCACCTTTGCCAATGTGCGCATCAAGAACCGCATGATCCCGGCGAAAGCCGACGGTTCCGCGGTCGAGGGCGGCATCACGATCCACCAGCCGACCGGCGAACAGATGTCGATCTACGACGCGGCCATGAAGTATGTGGCCGAAGGCACCCCGACCATGGTGTTCGGCGGCGAAGAATACGGCACCGGCTCGTCGCGCGACTGGGCGGCCAAGGGCACCCAGCTGCTGGGTGTGAAGGCCGTGGTCGTGCGTTCGTATGAGCGCATCCACCGCTCGAACCTGGTCGGCATGGGCGTGCTGCCGCTGCAGTTCATCGGCACCGACAGCGTCGACACCCTGGGCATCACCGGCCGCGAAACCTTCGACTTGAAGGGCCTGGAAGGCGAGATCAAGCCGCAACAGCTGGCGACCCTCGTGATCCACCGCGAAAACGGCGACACCCAGGAAGTCATGGTCCTGCTGCGTATCGACACCCCGATCGAAGTCGACTACTACAAGCATGGCGGCATCCTGCCGTTCGTGCTCCGCCAACTGCTGGCTGCGTAAGCAAGAAGGACGCAAGACAAAGGGCGGGAACCTTCACGGGTTCCCGCCCTTTTTTCATACCTCGGCCCACATCCGCAACAGGTTGTGATAATGCCCGGTCAGCCCGACCGTCGCTTCCGACTCGCCGTGCGCGGCGCGCAGCTTCTGGATGTTGGTGTCCAGCTCGAACAGCAGCGCACGCTTCGCGTCGTCGCGGATCATGCTCTGGGCCCACAGGAAGGAAGCGATGCGCTCGCCGCTGATCACCGGCAGCACCTCGTGCACGCTCCCGGCCGGGTACACGATGGCGTCGCCGGCCGGCAGTTTGACTTCATGCGTGCCATAGGCGTCGGCCACGACCAGCTCGCCGCCTTCGTACTCGTCGGGCTCGCTCAGGAAGAGCGTGACCGACACGTCGGCCCGCAGCGGCGGCAGGCCGCCCCTTTGGGTGCGAATCGCGCCGTCCACGTGCAGGCCGTAGTGCTCGCCGCCGCCATAGCTGTTGAAATACGGGGCCAGGATGCGCAGCGGCAGCACGCTGGAAAAGAACAGGGGGTGCGCCATCAGGGCCGCGCTGACCTGCTGGCCGAGTTCCGCGGCAAGCGGCGAGCTTTCCGCCAACTGGCGGTTGCGTTTGACCTGGGCGCCTTGCGTGCCGACGCTGGCGCGGCCGTCGATCCAGTCGGTGTCGCGCAGGCGCGTGCGCATGTGTTGTACCTGCTCCTGGCTCAGCACAGCGGGGATATGCAGCATCATGTTCTTGCTCCGTTTACAAAAAAGGACGGCCCTCCCCGCATCAAGCAAGGAGGGCCGCCCAAAAGATTCGCACCTGACAAATCCCCCATGGCTGCGTTGCATTCGTCTCGCCGTACTAACGTACTGTCTTCGACGATGCGCCTTGCCCTGAGGGATTTCTCAGGCGCTCATATGGAAGTTCAGAACTTCAGGTTGGCAGTCAGGGTTGCCGAACGGCCCGGGCCGACGCCGGCATAGTGCGGCGACGAGAGGCGGTCGAAGTAGAGCTTGTCGCCGATGTTCTGGATGTTCAGCTGGAAGGACACGTTCTTGTTGAGCGTGTAGCTGGCCATGGCGTCGAAGCGGGTATAGCTCGGGGCATACTTGTTGTTGTTGACGTTGGCGTAGACGCGGTCGACATAGTTCATGCCGATGCCGGCGCTGAAGTTCTTGTTGAACGCGTAAGACGTCCAGAGCGAGGCGCTGTGCTCGGGCGTGGTCGGGAAGACATTGCCGTTGTAGGGCGAGACCGCGTACACGGGCGCGGCCGTGGTGCCGACGTTCAGGTAACCATTGTCTTCCAGCACCGCGTCAAGCCAGGTGTAGCCGCCGAATACCTGCCAGGCGTTCGTCAGTTTGCCCGAGAAGCCCAGTTCGATGCCTTTCAGGTCTTTCTTGCCGACGTTCTGGCTGGTCCCGTCCGGGGCGATGACACGGGCATTCTCCATCTTGCTCTGGAACAGGGCCGCATTCAGCGACAGGCGCCCGCGCAGTACTTCCCATTTGGTGCCGAGCTCGAAATTCTTGCTCTCTTGCGGCTGCAGGTTCTGTACCGCAACCGTCAGGGCGTCGAGGCCGTCGCCGCCGTCGTTGCCGGGTGGCGTGGCCGAGGTGGCGTAGGAGACATAGATGCTGCCGTTGGCGGACGGCTTGTACACCAGGCCAGCCTGGTAGGTGTCGAAGCCGGTGTCGACGCGGGCACGGGTGGCGGCCGTGGTGGGGCCTGCCTTGGTGTCGAGCGCGGTCCTGAATTCGTCCCAGCGCGCGCCGATGTTCAGCAGCCACTGCGGATTGAATTCGATGGTGTCGAAGGCGTAGATGGCGCGGGTATTGGTCTTGACGTTGGTGGCGGCCGGCGACACGCTGCGGGTGGTCAGCCACGGATCATAGGGATTCGGGTTGTTCACGGGTGCGCAGTTGTACAGCGTGGCCCCGCCCGAGGTCGGGCAGGTGAAGGTGCCCGTCAGCGGGTTGTTGGTGCCCGGTGCAAACAGATAGGAGCTGCGATCGGTGGTCTCGCGCGAAAATTCGACGCCGGCGTAGTAGCTGTGCTTGATGCCGGCCGTCGTCAGCTTGCCGCTCAGGCTGGTGACGTTGGCGAGGGTGTCGGTCTCGGTGACGCGGGTGTTGGCGCGGCGCCAGACGGTGCCGTACAGGGCCACGTTGCCCTTCGAATCGTCGGGCTGGGTCCAGACGAAGTCGTTCTTGCTCTTGCCGTAGCGCGTCACGTTGCGCAGCACCAGGTTGTTGCCGAAATCATGGCGCAGGTCGACCGTGCCGATGTCGGATGCGGTGTCGCGGAAGTCGCGGTTCACCAGGCCATAGAAAGTATTGCGGTCGACATTGAGCGGCGTGCCGTTGCCGTTGCGGCTGACGTTCGGGCCGCTGGCGAAGGGATTGTTGAACGGGATGCCGGTGTCCGGGATCTCGCTCGAGCTCAGGTGGTAATAGCTCAGGGTCGCCCTGGTCGGGCCGGTGAGGCCGAAAGTGAGCGTCGGCGCGATGCCCCAGCGGTCGCCTCCCACGATGTCGCGGCCGGCCACGTTCGCCTCATGCGCCATCACGTTCAGGCGGAAGGCGCTGTTGTTGCCCAACGCGCGGTTCAGGTCGCCGGTCACGCGGCGGTACTTGTCGGTGCCGAGACCGACGCTGGCGTTGCTGAAGTTCTCCAGCTGGGCCGACTTGCTGATCAGGTTGATGCCGCCGCCGGCCGAGGAACGCCCGCCGTAAGCCGAGTTCGGGCCTTTCACGACTTCGACCTGCTCGAGGTTGAAGACTTCGCGCGACTGCGAGCCGGCGTCGCGGATGCCGTCGACATAGGTATCGGTCTGGGCGTTGTAGCCGCGAATGAAGACGTTGTCGCCGACCGGGTTACCGCCCTCGGCGGCGCCGATGGTGATGCCCGGGACCGAGCGCAGTGCGTCGGCCAGGGACACGGCTGCGGTTTGGGAAATCACTTCCTGGCCAATGACCGTGACCGATTTCGGCGTGTCCAGCAGTGGCGCCGTGAACTTGTCCGAGCCCGACTTGACCGGCGCCTGGACGTCGCGCCGCGCGCTGCCCTGCACTTCGACGACCGGCAGGGTCGGGTCGATGTCCTTGTTGCCGCCGTCGGCCAGCGCCAGCGGCGAAGCCAGCGTGGCAAGCATCGTCAGCGCGGAACCCGCCAGCGCCGAACCGCTCAGCCCGGGCGCACCGACGCGCGCATGCTTGCGGCTGCGGATGAAGGAAGTGGCGCTTTGGACTGCCGGGCTTGCTGTCTTGGTCATGGTCATCGCTATATATAAATGAGAACGATTCGCATTATGATTTGTATTACCGGGTTTGGCAAGTATTGTTCAGCGTCCGGCAACTGCCCTCGACTTCATGGCATGTGGCCGAATCAACTACAATACCGGGGATAAGGGTTTATCATGACCCCTTGCATCTCGAGCCCTGGCTTACGATCCCCCACCCCGATCTTTATTCATTTACACGAGACTTTTTCAGCGCCATGCGTCGTCCCTCCAAAGATTCATCCAACAAACTATCCGCAGAAAGCCAGCGCCTCTCCAGCATCGCCCAGGCCATTGTGCAGTCTGCCAGCCGCGTTGAAGAGCGAACCTGGGAACGCCAACTGGATGCGCAGCTGCAGAAACTGCTCAAGACCAACCACCAGGACAGCATCGACCTGGCCCTGAATGCCCTGTTCAAGGATGACCTGGGCGCTTACGACGTGCTGATGGATGGCGTCGAAGCGGTCAGCGAATCGTCGACGATGGTCGAGCCAGGCAAGGATGGCGGCGAAGTTACCTGGCAGGCCCTGCTGGTTGCCGCGCCGATCCTGGCCTGGACCCGTTTTTCGATCGGCTCCGGCCCGATTCCGGCGGAACTGCTGACCACGCTGTCCGCGCATTTCTCGGCACATTTGCTCGCCGAAGGCGTGCAGATGTCGATGGCGCCGACGCTGTACGCGATCGACCAGTTGCCGCGCACCCATGCCGACACCTATGCGCTGACCCACAAGCTGGCGCAGGCCGCGCACAAGGGCGCTGCGATCAAGCCGTCGACGCGCATCCCGGAAACGGCCCCCTTCCTGGCCGACACCCGCTACCTGCTGGTGGCGCTGGTGGCCCCGGTGGGCGCGCCCCTGTTTCGCTGGCAGGAGCCGGCGCACCAGCTGCATTTCTCGACCGTGCGCACGAGCGCCCTCGAGGCCTGGCGCGAGCAGGCCACGGCCAACGTCGCGCGCCTGCTGCCTGGCTGCGGCGTCGAGTTGCTGCTGCCGGAAGCGTATTACGTCGCCTGCCGCGAAGCCGACAAGCTGATCCGTCCGGTATCGATCCGCGCCGCCGTGCATTACCTGACCAACACGCTCGACCTCGAATCGTCCGACCTGCGCGCCGTGATCGCCGGCTTCGGCGAGGAAGCGACCGACGGCCAGATCGACGAATACCGCGTCGGCTTCACGCTGCGCCAGAGCCCCGAAGTGGTCTACGGCATCGTCTGGCCGCTGTACGGCCAGGAAGACGAGGAAGGCACGCCGATCGAAGGCAGCGGCGGAGAGAGCCTGCTGCCCGCGCCACTGACGCCAATCAACGAAATCATCGCGCACCTGAACGAAGCCGGCGTCACCCACATCAAACGCATCAACGAGCGTTATGTCGCCGAATATTGCGACGACTGCGGCGCGCCCCTGTTCGCCGACCCGACCGGCGACCTGGTCCATGCCGAAATGCCGGAAGACGCGCCTGCGGGGACCGAGCACTTTCACTGATCGTTCCGAGCCGTAAAAAAATGGCGTCCTCAGGGACGCCATGTTTGTTTCCAGGATTGTCTTGTCAGCGGATCGCCGCAATCACCCGCTTCGCGAACTCGGCCGAATTGCCGCCATGCCAGCGCCAGACGATCACCAGGTCGTGGTCGGGCGACACCACGATCGTGTTGCTGCCGGCTCCCAGCGCCGCATAGGCATTGGCGGGCAGGCCGGGCAAGGTCTTGCCCTTGGTATTGAGCCACCACAGGTAGCCGTAATCCGGGCCGTGCGCGCTCGGGGTCAGCGCTTCCTTCACGAACCCGGGCGGCACCACCTGCTTGCCATTCCAGGCGCCGCCGCGCAGCCACAGGTAGCCGAAGCGCGCCATGTCCCAGGAATTGATCCACATGCCGCCGCCCCAGCGCGTGCCGCCGCTGACGGACGGCGCCTGCTTGCCGTTCAGTTCGACATAACTGTTGGTGTAGGGCACCCATTTCCAGCTGTTCGAAGCGCCGATGACGTCCATCACCTGCTCCTGGAACACGTCGGGCACCGGCTTGTCGAAGACGCGCAGCAGCGACAGTGCAAAGCGGTTGATGCGCACGTCGTTGTATTCGTAGTAGCCCCCGGGCGCGGCGAGCGCGCGCGGTTTGCGCTCGCCGGCGCCGAATTCGGCCTTGCCGATGAAGTCGGCGTTCTTGCCCCACATGCTGCCTTCCCACTCGCTTTCCTGCTGCAGATGCTGCTTCCAGGTGACCTGGGCATTGCGCGGCGAAGCATAACCGCCGTCTTTGACGCGTTGCCCCACAGGCTCGTCGACCTGCTTGACGCGCCCGTCGCGCACGGCAATGCCGGCGACGGTGGCCAGCATGCTTTTCGCAACCGAATAGGTCGGATCCACAAAAGCCGTGTCGCCGAACTCGGCCACCACGTAGCCCTTGTAGATGACGACGCCGTTGGTCCGGGCGCGGCCCGTCGGCATCGATCCCAAACGCGTGCCAAAGGTCGCTTCCTGGTCGGAGAAATCGAGCGCGCGTTCGGTCTCGTGGCCTTGCGCATACTGCACGGCGGCGGCCAGCGCCTTCGGATCCATGCCCAGCGCGGCGGGCTGCTTGCGCGCCCACTCGCCGGCCGGCGGGAAATATGGCGCCGTGGCAGCGGCGGGGGCCGCCATGGCGTTCGCCAGCGGGAACAGAGTAGCGATACTCAAAGCAAGCGCAGCGCGCCGGCTGAGCGAGGTGAGCGAGGTGAGCGAGGTGAGCGAACTCATGCAGGGTCCTTCCATGCGGAATACGGGTGGCGAATCAGGTTCGAATTGAAATAGCGCTTGTCGTCGGTCACTTCGCGGCCGATCCACTCGGGCTTGGCGAAGCCCTCCTCTTCCGAGACGAGTTCGATTTCGGCCACGACCAGCCCGGCGTTTGCGCCGAGGAACTCGTCAACCTCCCAGGTGTGGGCACCGGCCTGGACGCGATGGCGGATTTTTTCGATCAGGGGCTGCTGACACAGATGGTCGAGCAGTTCGGCGGCCTCCGCCACGGGAATCGGGTATTCCCACTCGCCGCGCGTGGCCCCGCGGCTCTTGCCCTTGATGGTCAGCGTCGCGCTGTCGCCTTCGATGCGCACGCGCACGGTGCGCTCGGGTTCGACGCTGAGGTAGCCCTGGCGCAACAGCGTCGGCGTGCCCAGCGCGCGCCAGGCCTCGCCCAGCACCAGGAACTTGCGCTCGATCTCCAGGCCCATGCGCGGCGCCCCGGTCAGTCGAGCGAGCGCAGGATCGGCTGCAGGATGGCCGCGCCGAGGGCCGCGCTGCGCGCGCCGTTCCAGCCGGTATGGCTGTTCGGCAGGTCGGCGTTGTCCTTGAACGGCATTTCCAGCGTCAGCGACAGGCATTTGAAAGTGTGGCCCACGTATTTCGAGGCCAGCGTCAAGAGCTCTTCGTTGTACTTGCTGGCGGCATAGCCATAGACGTTCTGGAAGTCCGGGCTGGCTGCCATGTAATGCTCGACAAAGGCCTTCTGCCTGGCTTCGCGCTTGGGCGTGAAATCGGCCAGCATTTCGTTACCGGCCACGAAGTTGTATGGCAATGCTTCGTCGCCATGGATGTCGAAAAACATGTCGACGCCGGTTTCATGGATCTTGTCCTTCACGCACAGCACTTCCGGGCTGCGCTCGAGCGATGGCGTCATCCACTCGCGGTTCAGGTTGGCGCCGGCCGCGTTGGTGCGCAGGTTGCCGCGCACCGAGCCGTCCGGATTCATGTTCGGCACGATGTAGAACACGGCGCGCTGGAGCAGCTTGCAGGCGATCGGGTTGGCGTCGTCCAGCAGTGCATCCATCATGCCTTCGACGAACCATTCGGCCATCGTTTCGCCCGGGTGCTGGCGTGCGATGACCCAGATCTTTTTCTCGGCTGCCGGGTTGCCGATCACGACCAGGTTCATGTCGCGCCCGTCGACCGTGGTGCCGATGTCATGCACACGCGCGATCGGGTTCTCGGCCACTTCACCGAGCAGGCGCAGGTGGCGCTCCCAGGTATACGGCTCGAAATAGGCGTAATAGATGCTGTCGAGCTCGGGAGTGTGGTTGACCGTCATGGTCTGGCCGTCGAAGCTGGTCGGCACGCGAAACCAGTTTTCGGTGTCGTAGCTCGCCGCCACCTGGTAGTCCTCGAAACCCTTCGGATAGGTTGCCTGGCCGGCATTCAGGAAACGGATGGTGCAGGCCTGGCCGCGCGCGCCCTGCAGCCGGAAGTGGAACCACTGATGGATCTCCGCGTTGTTGTCGCGGCGCAGGTTCAGATCGATGGCTTTCGGGTTGGAGGCTTGCACCACCTCGATGGCGCCCGAATCGAAATGCTGGCTGATTTTGATTGGCATGGCTGGTCCTCTATTGGCCTGTTCAGGAAGATGGGCGGGCAGTCGGCATGAAGCACAGCAATGATACTACGCGCCCGCAGCACCAATTCAAGCGTCGAGATCGATCAGTTCGCGGCTGTACAGCGCCAGGATCTGGCGCATCAGTTCAACGTTCGCGCGGTCGAGGACGAGGACCAGGTTCGGCTCGCGGTCGAGATTGAAGGCCATGCGCAGTTTGCCGGGCAGTTCGCGGCAGTTCAGGGTCAGCGCGCGGGGAATGTTCGGATTGTTCCAGTCCTGCTGGGTGACCTCGGGCGGGGTCGGCGGCGCCTGCAGCGTCGGATCCTGGTTCACCGGCAGGTGCTTGAGCAGCCAGAAGACGATGGTGGCCGGGATATGCAGGCCGACGTCGGTCGCGCCCTGGGTGGAAAATTTTGCGAGCAGTGAATTGCCGACGCGATCGCACGACATGGACATGCTCTTGACTTGACGAATGACCGCTTCTTTCACGACGAGGTTCCTCAGGAGTTAGTTAAAAAGGCGCAGCGATTCTACCCCATCCCATCCATCATTTGTGTGCCTTCGGAAAGAAAACGGGGAGCAGTGCTCCCCGTTGGTCCAGTGTTTGACGGCAGCGTTTCAATGCCTACTCTTTCGAGCCGCCGCGGCTGCCGCCTTTCGACGAGCTGCGCGAGCTGCTGCCCGAGCCGGCGCTGGCCGACTGGCGGTTGCCGTGGCTCATCGAGCCGGCGCGGCGTGCCTCCTCGGAAGTGAATTCGTGCGCAGTCCCTTTCTGATGGGCTGCCTTGCCGCCCTGGCTGGCGATTTCGCGCTGGCGCTGCGGATCCATCGATGCGAAGCCGCGGTTGCGGGTACCGCCGCCGGCACTCTGGCTGTTGGATTGGTTACCGCCCTGCTTGTTACCTTGATTGCTCGAAGCCATGATGGTGTTCTCCCTGTTCACTTATAAACCGCCGCGTCGTGCGGCAGGCTGTAACCCCACCCATCAGCAAACGCAGATGAGCGGCCGGTTGAATTCATCTTAGGCATGCACACCCGATGAGGGTATAGGACGTTTTCAGATGACTTTGTAGGACTACAGGCGACAGAAAATGTAGATAGGAAATATCCAGCGTTTTGGCAGAAATCCCATCAGTTGTTGTCCTACACACTACCGCTGCGTCTTCCTATACTGAAGCCATGGAAAGCCGCGCATGATGGTGGGATCAGGCGGCAATGGCGGCGTCTTTCGGACCACGCTCTCCGCACCATCGAATTTTGGAAAGGAAAGAACATGGACGCGAATCAACGCAGCGAAATGAACAATCAGACCAATAACGGCGCCAACGAAAAGTGGAACGAGAACGCCAAGGGCAAGACCGCGCCCGACGCACCGCTCGACCATACTTATCCGCAGGGCGCCTCGCAGCAGCAGGGCAACCAGGGCATCGACCAGATGGGCACCCAGCAAAGCGGCATGGGACCGGGGCCGTGGCTGAACGAGGGCGAGGTCTGGCAAGTGCCGGGCGGTTCGATGCAGTCCCAGCAGAATGGCGGCAGCGGCCCCACGCAAGGCATTACCGACAGCCACCAGCGCCAGATGGAGCAGCGTTCGAGCGCCTACGGCCAGCTCGAGCAGCCGGTCGGCGACCGTGCGCGCGACAGCGGTACCGACCTGCTGCGGCACGAAGGCATGCATGCGGGGAATACCCAGGCGGCCCAACGGATGAATCCGCAAGACCCGCGCCAGCCGGAGCTCCAGGGCGGCTCGCTCGGCCACCACCACGGCGCCGGCCAGTCGATGCAGTCGGGCCAGCAGGGCGGCAAGCAAGGGACCGGCCAGGGTGACGCGCAGCAAAGCACCGACCGCGCAGGCTCGCAAACCGGCCAGGGCGGCCGCGAAATCGGCAACCTGACCGACGCCGGCGTGCACCAGTCGAACGACCTGGCCGGCGGCCTGCCGCGCAGCCCGGGCAATGCCGAGCCGCGCACCGAGAATCCCGGCATTCTGCCGGGCGCCGGCGGCCAGCAGGACTTGCCCGGCGTGCACGAGTCGAACGATGCTGCCGGCGGTTATCCGGCCAGCCCGGCAGGCGCGAACAAGCTTGCCGGCGACCGCAAGATGGACGACGACACGGGTTTCTCGCGCCAATAAGCGCCCGCGGCTGATTTCGCCGCGGGATTTCCCGAGACCCCGACCGCGTTAGCGCGCAGTCGGGGTTTCGCCACGTCCAGCCTTTTTGTCGTTTTCGGCCTTCTCGCGACATGTTCTGCGTAGGACTGGTCCCACGATAGCTGGGCAATATTTTTGCCTTTACAAAGGGGCGCCGGTGCCTTCCACCGGCAGACAGGCAAGCATCGCCCCCTTTTCCCTTTTCCCCGGAAATACCTGAGCAGCACGTCAATGTGGCCACCCCGGTCGGATACCAATCCTCTTTTTCGACCTGGCGACGTCAGCCCTTGATGCAAATTCAGGGCACGCGATCAAGCAGGAACTCGACAGTATGTCGCGCACTCGAACCAATCTCGTCATCGCTGAGGCTTCCATGCGCCGACTCAAGGTCCTGACCTGGCATACCCACGGCAGCTATCTGTATTACCTGTCGCAGGCGCCGCACGAATTCTTCGTCCTGTCGACACCCGGGCGCCCGCCCGGCTATGGCGGACGCTGCGGCCATTTTCCCTGGGGCGACAATGTGCACGAGCTGCCCGCCGAACGCGCGTGCGAGCAGCAGTTCGACTGCATCCTGTTCCAGAACCAGCACCAATGGGAACACGACCAGTACGCCTTCCTGACGCCGGCGCAGCGGACGCTTCCGCGCATCTACCTCGAACACGACCCGCCGCACGAGCACCCCACCGACACGCCCCATCCCGTCGACGATCTGAACGTGCTGCTGGTGCACGTCACTCCTTTCAACGACCTGATGTGGGACAACCGGCGTACGCCGACGCGCGTCATCGAGCACGGCGTGCTGATCCCCGACGGCGTGCGCTATCTCGGCACGCTCGACCGCGGGCTGGTGATCAGCAACAAGCTGGGCCGGCGCGGACGGCGCATGGGTTCCGACCTTTTCCAGTGCGCGCGCGAAGAACTGCCGCTCGACCTGGTTGGCGTGGGCGCCGAAGAATTGGGCGGCATCGGCGCCGTGCAGCATGCGCAGCTGCCCGCTTTCACCGCGCGCTACCGTTTCCTGTTCAGCCCGATCCGCTATGCCAGCCTCGGCCTGGCCGTCATCGCAGCGATGATGGTCGGTTTGCCCGTCGTCGCCCTGGCCACCGCCGAAATGGCGACCGTGATCGACGACGGCGCCAACGGCTACATCGACACCCGCATCGAACGCCTGCACGACTGCATGCGCGAGCTGCTGCGCAGCCCCTCGCTGGCGCGCGACCTGGGCCAGGCGGCGCGGCGCCAGGCCCAGGAGCGCTTTTCGATCGAGCGCTTCACCGCCGACTGGGACGCCGCGCTGCGCCATGTCACCGGTCACGGCGGCAACCTGGGGCGCAGGCTGGCCAAGAGGGACGCATGCGCATGAAAGCCATCTTTCTCGACAAGGACGGTACGCTCGTCGAAGACCTGCCGTACAACGTGGAGCCGCGCCGCATGCGCCTGGCCAGCGGCGCAGGCCCTGCCCTGCGCCTGCTGGCCCGGCTCGACTACCGTTTTTTTGTGGTCAGCAACCAGTCCGGGGTGGCCGAAGGGCGCTTCGCCGAAGAAGCGCTGCATGTCGTCAGCGACCGCCTGGCCGACCTGCTGTTTCGCGAAAACCTCACGCTCGACGGTTTCTATTACTGTCCGCACCATCCCGGCGGCACGGTGGCGCCCTACGCGATCGAATGCGAATGCCGCAAACCGATGCCCGGGCTGCTCTTGCGGGCCGCCGCCGAGCATGGCATCGATCTGCGCGCCTCCTGGATGATCGGCGACATCCTCCACGACGTCGAGGCCGGCAACCGGGCCGGCTGCCGCACGGTGCTGCTCGACAACGGCAACGAAACCGAGTGGCGGCTCGGACCGCGCCGCGTTCCCACCCGCATGGCGCCGGACCTGTACGCCGCGGCCGTCCTGATTGCCGGCCATCCTGAACAATGAGCCATGTCCAGTCATCCACCGGAAATGATCCCAACCCCATGAGCCACGACTGGAACAATGCCGGCCACCTGCTGTGCGTGCGGCTCGGTTCGCCCGGCGACGTGCTGATGTGTACGCCTGCCATGCGGGCCCTGCGCGCCCAGCATCCGCAGCGCCGGCTGACTCTCCTGACCTCGCCCGCGGGGGCCGCCCTGGCGCCCCACCTGCCCGATATCGACGCGGTGCTGGCCTATGATGCGCCCTGGATGAAGAGCAGCGCCGCCGACCCGCCCGCGCGCCACATCGAGCAGATCGCGGCGCTCGGCCGGCAAGGCTTCGATGGCGCCGTCATCTTTAGCTGCTACAGCGAGAGCGCCCTGCCCGCGGCCTTGCTGTGCCAGCTCGCCGGCATCCCGCTGCGCGCCGCCTACTGCCGCGAAAAGCCCTGCCAGCTGCTGACCGACTGGATTGCCGACCCCGAGCCGGGCGCCATGATCCGCCACGAAGTGCAGCGCCAGCTCGACCTGGTGCGCCACCTTGGCGCGGAAGTGATGGACGAGCGCCTGTCCTTCCTGCCGCTGCCCGCCGACCTGGCGGCGGTGCGCAGGCGCTTGCTCCAGGCAGGCATCGACCCGGCGCGACGCTGGCTGGTGCTGCATCCCGGCGCCGGGGCGCCGGCGCGGCGCTATGCGCAGCGCCACTGGACGAACCTGATCCGCGCGCTCCACGAACGCCTGGCCTGCCCACTGGTGCTGTCCGGCGGCGCCCACGACATGGCGCTGATCGACGGCATCGAGATCCCGGACGAGGTACGCGTCCTTTCGCTGGCGGGACAATTGTCGCTCGGCGAACTCGGCGCGCTGCTGGCGCAGGCCTCGCTCGTCGTCAGCAACAACACCGGCCCGGCCCAGCTGGCAGCCGCGGTCGGCACGCCGGTCGTCGACCTGAGCGCCTTGACCAATTCCTGGAACATGCCATGGCGGGTGCCGAGCCGTGCCCTGGGCCAGGATGCCGGCTGCCGCTACTGCCACCGCAACGTCTGCCCGGAGGGTCACCACGCTTGCATGGAAAAACGGATGCCAGACCAGGTCGTCCAGGCGGTAGGCAGCCTGTTGAAGCAAACCGAGGCGTACCGGACCAGAGAAACTGCGGGCTGATCCGGTACAACGCGCACCCGCCTACCTGGCCTGCCGCTTGACCGCCTTCAAGGCCGCCGCGCCGCTGCCGCGGAACAGCTCGAGCGGTACGGCATTCGCCATCGCCTGCATGCCGAGGTCGTTCGGATGCAGGTGATCGCCACTGTCGTAGGCGGGCAGCATGCGGGTCGGACGTGCCGGATCGCGCACGGCGCGGTCGAAATCGATGACAGCGTCGAATTCGTCGCTGGTGCGGATCCAGTTATTCACCGCCTGGCGCACGGCTTCTTTCTCGGGCGTGAAATAGCCGGGGAAGATCGTGCCTTCGAAAGGGGTGAGCGTGCCGCCATACACCGGGATGCCCTTGGCGTGCGCACGCGCGATCAGCTGGCGGTAGCCCGCGATCATGTCTTGCACCGTCACCGCTTGCGATGCGGGGATCGTGCCGGTGCCCGGATGCCCGATGTCATTGATGCCGATCAGGACAATCAGGTGGCGCACGCCCGCCGTGGCCAGGACGTCGCGGTCGAAGCGGGCCAGCGCCGAAATGCCGAACAGCGGCTGCTCGCCCGGGTCGCGCAGCAGGCGGTTGCCGCCGATGCCGCGGTTGACGATGCCGAGACCGCTGTTGACCGTGCGGTCGCGGGTCGTCTGCAGGCGCAGCGCCAGCAGGTCGGGCCAGCGGCGGTTGGCGTCGCGGGTCGTCACGGCGCCGTCGGTGATCGAATTGCCGAGTGCAACGATCGCTCCTGCGCCCGGCGCGCTGACGTCGACCTCGGTCAGGAAGGGCCACGACGTGATGGTGCGCTCGGTCGGCAAGGTGGCGGCGCCCGTGAAGTTACCGGGCAGCGACACGTAGTTGGTCTGGAAGGCCGAACCGTGGATGGTGGTGGCCTGGACCTGACCCGGCAGGTAGAGGCTGACCGCGAGGTCCGACACCGCCGGCACATCGAGGTCGACCGGATCCGACAGTACCGGGGCGCCGGCCGGAATCGTGATCGACGGCGAACCGCTGAAGGTCAGCACGCGGTCGGTGCCGCTCATGATCTCGGCGCCCGCACCGCGCCGGGCGACGTGCGCCGCGCCGATGCGCAGGGGCGTGGCGCCGTGTTCGTTCGAAACACGGATGCGCACCTGGCTGCCGCCGATGCTGGTGTGCACGATCAGGCGCAGGGTCTGGTCATTGAAGGTTTGCGTCTGCGCTGCCAGCGGCGGGCCGGCGGGCGCGGTGCCCCAGGTGCCCACCCACTGATGACGCGGATCGCGCGGGTCGGGTTGCGCGTGCACCGCGCCGAACGGCAGGCTCAGGCTGGACAGGGCCAGCGCGGCAGCCGCCAGCCAGGCGCGGCGCGACCGGCGCGGCGTCGCATGATCGGTCAACCGGGTGCGAACCAGATCGGACAAGGACAGCAAGGTCGTCTTCATCGTCGTGCTCCTCGAAATGAAAGATGCCGCCAGTGCCGCGGACGCGGCCATCGACGACACGCTTCAATCTAAGCGAGCAGGACATTATCAAACAAGCCGGGTTCAGTGCGAACTCTTGCGGTGTGTCGAACTAAAAGCAGACAACCGATGAGTACAAGGAACTTTATTTAGCTACCGCAATAAACAATTCAATATTGATCGGCCGAAATGCCAGAGGTCTGCCGCTCAGTCCGTGCAATGAGAAAAAGCGCAGCATGTTCGATGGCGCCGTCGTCGTACTTCAGCCTATTCGACCAAATGGTTGCGACCAAAATACAGGTTGATGTTCCTGCAGAGAATGTCATTGCCTCTTAGCAATCCATACTTTAGCTTGGAAGACAGTGCCGGCAGGTCTTAGCAGGCGCACCTTGACCAAATCATTCAACCAGGAACCCACATGAAAAAACACATTCGTATGTGCGTCGCGGCGATGGTCGCTCTTGCGCTGACCGGTTGCGCCAGCGTCGGCAGCGAGTCCTTGCGTCGCGAAACCGAAGGATCGGTCGCAGAGAAAATTGTGCAGGGCAAGACAACCAAATCCCAGGTTCGTTCCTTGTTCGGTTCGCCGACCAAAACGATGTTTACCGACGGCGGACTGGAAATCTGGAGCTACGACTTTTCGAACGTGTCGGCCGATGCCGTCAGCTATATCCCTGTGGTGAGCATGTTTGGCGCCACTGCCAGCGGCAAGAAAAAGGAACTCGTCGTCATGTACGACACCGGCGACGTGGTCAAACGATTCTCGATGAGCGAAGCGGACGTCAAGCACAAGACGGGATTGTTCAACCAGTAAGGCTGGCCAGATAATCCAGCGGTCGCTGAAAATGAAAAGGGCCGGGAAGATGATCTTCCCGGCCCTTTTCATTTCTTGCAGTAATTCTTTGGTCGGGGCGAGAGGATTCGAACCTCCGACCCCGTGCACCCCATGACGTTAAAAGCAAGATTTTCCTGGACGGCACTGGACAGCGTCGGACAAACACTTCTTTTAAAATCATAGACTTATATCAATTCAATTGTCCAGTTAAGTCCGTGGACGTCTGGCAGCAGCCATGTTATGGTGTACCCATTGGTGTACCCATTGGAGCTCATCATGACGCGCTATCCCCGTCAAGGCCGAGGCCGCCGTTGGACGGTCAAGGAGCTCGAGGCCGTCCGTCCAGAATGGAAGGGTGACATGCTGAGCGATGGGGACGGGCTCGTTGGCGAGGTACGGCTAACGGCGGATGGCATTGTCTTTTTACCTTTCCGTTATGGTTTCAAATGGGAAGGCAAGAAGGCATGGCATTACTGTGGAGCGTGGCCGTCTGTGAGCCTCGAAACTATCCGGGCCGAGCGCGAACGGGCACGGGCCATGATCAAGAAAGGGATCAATCCGACCGATGCCAAGCGTGCGGCCAGAATCGACGCGCAGGCGGAAGTGCAAGCTAAGATTGCTGAGGCCGCCCGCATCGAATCTGAGAACCTGCCCATCCGCGCGATGTACGAAGCCTGGATTCAGGACGGCGTGTCGCGCGCGGATGGCAATGCGGTACTGCGCCGCTACTTCGAGAAGGATGTGCTGCCGTTGATTGGAGAAAAGGCCGTCCGCCTTACGACCGAAGGAGACTTGCGGGCCTTGCTGCGGGCCATCATTAAACGGGACGCCTGTCGAATGGCGTCCATTGTCCATAGTAGCCTCATCCAGATGTTCAAATGGGCGGAAAAGCGTAAGCCGTGGCGCGCCCTTATGGCGGACGGCAATCCTGCGGACCTCGTCGAATTCAAGAAGTTGTTACCGCCAGGAGTAGAGCCCGATGCCGAACGAGAACGCGTGCTGTCGGGCGAAGAATTGCGCGAGCTACGTCTCAAGCTTGACGACATGGAAAACGTCTACGCGGCGGCGTCATCCGGCACAAAATACAGTGTTGACCGGCCGCTTAAAAAGGAAACCCAGCTGGCGCTCTGGATTTGCCTCGGCACGATGTGCAGGATCGGGGAACTGCTGAAAGCTCGCTGGGAGCACGTTGACCTGGCAACAGGCGAATGGTTTGTACCGCGCGAGGACACGAAGACCAAGGTCGCATGGAAAGTGTACCTGTCGCCGTTCGCGCTCCGCCAGTTCAAGGCCTTGTACGCTCTCACGGGAGAGACGCAGTTTTGCTTTCCTTCCAATGCAACGACCGGCGAAGAGCCAGCACGGCACGTGTGCGTCAAGAGCGTGTCAAAGCAGATTGGCGACCGGCAGGTACGCTTTAAGAAGCGTGAGCCACTCAAGAACCGCAGGCACGACGATTCGCTGGTGCTGGCAGATGGGAAAAATGGCGAATGGACGCCGCATGATCTCCGGCGGACGGGGGCGACAATGATGCAACAGCTTGGCGTTTCGCCTGATGTGATTGACCGCTGCCAGAACCACATGCTGGCCGGGAGCCGCATACGCCGGGCGTATCTGCATTACGATTATGCGCACGAAAAGCGGGAGGCATGGAAGCGGCTGGGCGAGCGAATTGACGCACTGCTTGATAATGCAAACGTTATCGCCCTCAACCGTTTTTCAGCACCCTCCACAGGACAGCACTAAATTCTGTCGGGTCCTAATCCTAGTTCGATAGCAGCAGCGTCAGCAATAGTTTGTCAATAGTAAGGATGCGGGATCAAACTTTGTGCACGCGTCCGCTATCGCCCCATTGCGGACCTGCGCGTTAACGCTGCGTTGCTGCCTTTTCAATGATCGCAGGGGGCTTGGCAGAGAACAGGTCTAGCTCCGAAATCCATCCACGCGTACGCCGATTTTCCGGGCTCACATATTCCCCCTTGACCCAGCCGTCGCGTACCTCAAACACTCTCAGTGCGTTTCCGGTCACGGCATAAGCTCTGCGTGCCTTCGGACTTGAAGGATCGTCATAAAAATATGCCTTCTTGGACGAGATAATTCTGATCGACTCCCAACGACCTTGCTCTGTAAGCACAAATGCAGACGGACCCGATGCAAACGTCTGGACGTTCCAGCATCCGCCATGTTCCTCGTCGAGCGTTAGGCGGACGGCCGGCTTTCTATTTGAAGACACGTGTTCGAGAACACCGTGAATGACTTCCTTGGGGGCGCGATCGCCTGGGAACCATGTCTGAACACGATTAGAGGAGGGGCCCGTGACTTTGCCGCTAACGAAGAAGATGCAACTGAACTTCCCGGCCCCCGTAGAACTCTCGAAGTAGCCGGTCAAGATGCCGCTTTGGTCAACTCCAACTAGGAAGCCGTCGTAGTCTCCTGATGCCATCGGCGCCGCGATACAGGGCAAGGCAACTAACGCGATAAGCCAACCCAGAATTTTTTTCAACGTGTATGTCCCCTTTGTATCTGTGCGGCTGCTCGGCGGTCGACCACTTCGAAGACCATTGCATGTCTGCTTTTGGCCGGTCTCAGACCTACCCTGAACGTCCGCAACCGACCCAATCCGGACGTTCGGCACGACTACATTACTTACGGAATTGACCTTCTTTTGGGCGGCGCACAATGTCGCCCTCCCAACCACAAGCGGCACCGCTATGCATCGAGCAAAAGGCGCTCTCTACCTTGGCGGTGTTCTTCTGCTTATCGAAAGTCACGGTAATGACACAAGGATCGTCCTTATCAACCTTTGTATAAGGCGAGAACGTCAGGACGTTCTTTACGACCTTACCCACGCCGGCCACCGAGCCTGAGCAACTCCCTTGTACTACGGTCGTTGTTGCTGCGATTACCCCTGACTCTGAGTCAAGCGCAATTAGATCAAGAGAGGTTGCTTGCGAACGGAATCGCCCTTCGACGTTAGCGTATTGGGCGTTTGTAGCGGCACTCGCCAGCAAAAGGAAACTCAGAAGCGTATGTTTAATCATCGTTAAGATAAAATTTGGTTGCTAACAGCTGCTCGGTCCATAGGGAAAATTGAGGTCTGCTCTTGGCCGTTTGCGAACCTATTGTAGCGTCCGCTCCCGACCCGAAGCGGTCGGTCGGCAAGTGATCTCACCATTTCCAAGTCCCTTTTTCTTCCAGCAGAACCTTTTCCCCTTGCATCACCAACAAGATCCCATCTTCCAGCACCCGATAATAAGCTGTGCCGTTCTTGAATTCATAGCCTTGAAACCTGCAGGGAGTTAAACCATCCGCACACATGCTGTGTTTGGTCTTGCCCCGCAACATCATACTTTTCCCTGTTTTTTTGTTAGTGCCAATGTAAATCACGTTTTCACAGGTGACGTTGCCTTCTGCACAATTTACCTTGATCTGGATGAGGAACGAAGGTGTCGTAAGCGTGCTCGCAAATACTTGAGCGGCGAAGAGAAACAGGACGAAAAATGGGAGTAGTCGAGTCATTCTGTTAGCGCTAAAACATTGAAATGGAACGGCTGCTCCTGGCCGATTGCAGACCTATTGTAAGGTCCGCAACCGAAGCAGAGCAGACGTAGCTACGCGGCGTATTTCAGATGCCAGAGAGGAACCTTACTGCAGTTCCAAACTTGTGTACCTCCCATTACTGGCGTTGAACATGCTCGTTCGAAGTTCATCTGTTCGCCGGTCGGTGCGGTCGATCACGCAATCCAACGGCGACAGAGGACTTGCCCATTTACAATCAGCGTCTCGCAGAGAAATCCAGATGCGTTGCGCGTTCCTCAACTTCTCCCGGTCTTTTGAGTCAAGCTGATTGATCAAGCTTTTGTAGACCTTATTCAGGCTTTCATTTGCACTTGCGAGCTCAGCTGGACGATTGTCCCCGTTTACGGCGGCTGCGGGGTGAAGAAGTAGCTGGCTGCTGATGAAAAGCAAAATTAGAAGTCCGCGCTTGAACATAGATGCTCCGATTTAGAAATTCATTGGTAATCGCGGTCTTCTTCGGCGTAGGCGACATAGACGGCCACAATTGGCCGATTGTAGAGCTTAAGCGACGTCGGCTTGAGACTTATAGCAGATATCAGCCGTTAGATGTTTAGCTCGTAAGCCGTTTCGCTAAAGTAGAAAACGCATAAAAATACGAAGCGCTTTAACATTCTCGTCATATCGGTCCTGAAGACGAGAATCTAAGGCCTGTTTTTAGCAGCTGCGGCCCATTCGTCTATGCTTAACGTTTCAAACTGCGATGAGTCGCTCATCGTTGGACACATGCCCCTTGAGCACGAAATTGCTCAATTACCGCCGGTTTGGATTCCTTGATAAGGTCGCACATGATTTCTCGACCATAACCACTCTGTATGCTAGTAGCCGCATCTGAATTCACTAATGCCAAAACCTTTTGACCGAGCGCCGACGCGGTAAAGGCGAGAATTTTCTGGAATAGATCAGGATTAACCTGGCGTTCGATAATTTTTCGCTCTTTGTGATCTGATTCGCGGAGCAGCTTATACATGGCACGCCCTGCAGGCGACCGAACGAACCCGAGGACCGATAATATTTCATTTTCGGACAACCGACCCGCTAGTACCGCCGCCGTACGCCTAGCCGCCTCATTTCCATCAAAATGTGACGGGATTCGCGATAATTCAACTACAAGATCTAGCCGCTGGGCAGTCAAGGCAGGAAGGTTTGATTCCATTTCCAGACGAAGTCGCTCTACAGGGATAAAAAATAAGACAATCTCTTGTTCGTCACTGGTCTTCGTTGAGGCCCAGCTCATGAAAGGAAACTGCAGGATCAAGAACAATATGAAGATGGGCATAATAAGTCACAACTAAATATAAAAGATTTTTTTGACAGGCTCCCAGAATGGCAACTCAAACCGGTGCAATGGCTTTCACTCTAAGTGCTGCCCCATATTCGAGCAATGCCTGCTTTTGAAAGCTCTTTGTCTCAAACTATTGATTAAAATCCCGAGCCGGAAGCTCAGTTTCCGCAACGCCCGTTGCTCCACTCACTTGCTTACCAATATCGATCTCCGCCAAACCGATCTCGCGCACCTGTGATTAATCAGTATAGTCTACCGAGTCTGTTGCCGGGAAATTTTCGTTTGCTTGGCCGAGGCTAGCTGACGTCCGCTGGCGACCGACCCGAAGCGCATAATGCCGATCTGTTCTCTAAGACGTGGCTAGCCTCTGCAACAGGAGGATCTACATGCCTTGTATGGTTCGGTTAAGTCAGCTCAGACGTTCGGGAAACCATTGAGATGCTGCCCGGAGCGATCCTTTGTCATTCTCGTTTTGCATTCGTTAAGCGCCATCGTGTATGCGGGTTTACTCTCTTCTATCTCGAACGCGAAAACTGCGCAGTTTGCATCACGGAACTTAATCCATGCAGTCTGAGCCGACTTCAACTTCGAAAGCAGTTCAGCACGTATCCCAGGTGCTGCCTTATACGAGCTTATGACGCGGCTAAAGGTTTGGCGATATACGACATTCAATTCGCGATCTGCCTTTTTGAAATTTTCAGCAACGCAAGACTCGATGCTAGCACTTGAACTCAAAGCGCATTGCGTGTCGGCACGGGCTGTTCCGGCTAGGCAGAGAACAAAAAGACTTACGGAAAACCACATCAAATCCTTCATATCGATCCTGTGGGAAAAATGGCCATTTCTGGCCGGTAGCGGCACTGCCGGGAACTCGGCTTACGATCAAAAGCTACCTTCACGGATCGTCCGGAGTCCACTGCTCAAGTTCAACTGTTCGCTCGATACGCGCTTTAACCCCACACCCGACAGAAAGCATAACGGCCGACGTCCCACCGTTAGGGTCATGATAGAAGTCGCAATTTGCTTCTGTGTACTTTCCCCATAGGCGCTGGGCTTCTAGCAACTGCTTCTTCCGCTCGCCCTTTAGGGAACTCATGAGTTTTCGATAGGCTGCGTTTAGTCGTTTATCTTGACGCGTGTACTCATCTACTAAACATTCTAGAACCATTGGCTCGACAACTCCTGCCTTTACGATGCACTGATCGTAAGCCTTTGTTCGCGGAAGGGACTCGTCGGCACAGGCCAACGAGCTGACGAACAGAAGCATGGCCGCGAGTGGATTTATTTTCATGTGATCGTCTATTGTGAAGGGCGAACGTTGCCTACGCCGGGAGCGTCCGCTTTTGGCCTATTGCGGTGAAAAAGTCGGACGGCAACAGTTTCGGTACGTCCCAAAGGTCCAATCTCACCGACATCGTTCAATACGGGCCGTTCTGACAAGTCGAGCCTGGCAGGGCTTTTATCCAAAGTTAAACTTTCCCGAGTTTTTCACCACAATAGGCCGACAGCAGACCTGAGTCTGATTGCACTTATTGTTACAACAGCCTTATTTCATCAAAATCACACCTGCCGCGTCGTTACGACGTGCGCCATTTTTCGCCCTGCATCGTCGTAGACAGGTAGCGCACTTCCTTCGACCAGCACTTCCGCGCCGCCGTTGCGCCTGATTCTCCATCGTGCGCCTTGAACATGCTCGTTCAAAAGAACGGCCCAGGCCAATGGCAGTCGGTGAGCTGGATATGGGCAACCGTGCTCCGCCAACAACGAATACCTCTTCGCATAATCGTCGACCTCTACGCCTAGCACGGCTACACCATGCAGGTGTAAGACAGCATCGTTGAAAAAACTAATGCGTCCTGCCCCATGTGCCACGATGACGCCTTCAGTGAGTTGACGCAATGTCGGTCGCGCTTGGCGGCAAATTGCTTGAGCATACGTTGCTCTCGTGGACGTGAAGTAACATCTAAATTATATGGACGATTCCGTCCACATTACCCGCTGTGTCGAATGTTGGTTGGTAGATGAGATCGAAAAAATACTCTTGGGGTATATCTCCTCCCGTTACCAGTAGGTTAATCGTGCCCTACATTCATGCAAGGCACACGACCGCATCAAGATAAATCTAAATGGGCTGGGTCAGGCCCAATACAGGACTCAGCCGTTGGCCGTTCATTAGATCTCACCGTCCAACTTTACGAGCTCAGTTCAAAACCTTCCGATATTTTTCGTCACTCAGAGTCGCGGTATTCCAGTTGAATCCTGGCCTCATTGCTCCAGCTATCGTCCGCAATCGGCGCATTATAGCTGACGCCATTCCTGCCGAGACGAAGTGCCAACTGGCGATCGCCTTCTTTTAATGTCGCGGAGCGGAGCAATCGGGTGGTCTGAGTGTACACGCTGACTTGCGACGATCTACAGGGGCCACCGAGAGCGCTGACGGCCATACGTTTAACCAGCGCGACTTCGTCTTTTAGAATAGCCCAGTTCACCTCGCAGGCCAGACGCAGGTCGCCAAGGCGTGGCTGCTTGTCATCAGTTCCAGGGGTTTGAATATTAGTTCGCCAACGTATATCCGTCTTTTTCTTGTTTAGCTTGAGCTCGGCATTTTCGGCGGCCGCTGTGTCATTGCGAGGAAGCGCGAACGATCCGTCTGAATCGACCGAAAGCGGCACGTTCACGGTGCTGCCAGTAATCGACATCTGTGCGTCGGCAAGCGATACGGAAGAAGAAGACGGAACAAGCTTGAAACGCAAAGGTGCCTGCGGCGCGAGCGCTCGATGTTTCTCAAACGCTTCCAGTCCCCGAAGCATGTAGCGGTAGGGTTTAATTGCAGGGTCCTTGACACCAGTAACCACAACTTGTTGCGGTACCTCGTCAGCATCGGAAGCGGAGAAGTTTTGCGCCCTAGTTGCGCAATGAACACTGAAAATCAAACAGAGAATAATAGTATGAAACCTCATAATGTCCTTGTAGAAGCATATTAATTGGAAAAGGCCTGCTTATTGTCATACTGCTGCTAGCGTACCTTACGCAATACTTTCGGTTCACAGACAGCATCGTTCCGCCCATTGAGCAAGCTGACTAGACGTCGGCACAAAGCCGTGTTCGCATGCAACCGCTTTTAGCAAGGTCCCATACTGAACATTCTCATAGAGAATCTTGATGGCTATTCGTAATTCGCCGGTGAATCGATCCGATAGCGAAGGCAGAGGTCCGAGCAATTTGCACACTACCTCAGACTGTCTCCCATCTCGTTGTGTACGTCTCCTATAACCTGAAGCATAAGGAAATCAGCGATAAGTCTAGGCGCTTTGTATTATTCGGTTGGGCCAGCTTATATCTTCGGAAACCCTCAAAATAGTTGCCATGCGCAAATTAAGGTCTGGCCTGCGCAGGCAGATTTAAAACTCGGATGGCCTGAGCTGCGCGTTCATCATTCGATAATACGGGTCACTGTTTAGGTGCATGGAATTTGTTTCGCCGTTGGCAAGGTAATCAAGGGCGTGAAGCCTGCAGCTGCTGCTGCTTGGGCCTGGCTAGGCGAAATCTCGAATATACCGATTCTTCCGTCAGGACTACCGCACACTGTCGGGGCCGCCATGCCATTAGTGCCGCACGCTGCAGAGCGGACTTGGACATTGGCCGCTGTCAACTCTGCTTCCAATGCCGCTAGCGACACGCCACCGCCGCTGCATTGCAGCGAGCCCATCGATTTAAAGAATCTGCTACTCGATTCTTGGGCGTCGCCACCGCCGCAAGCATTCAGTAGTGTCAACACTGCCAATTTCAGAATAACGACACGCATCTAAGCATTCCTTGGATTGTTACAATTGTGTGTGACTGCGCTATTGACGTCGTGAATCGAAGCATGGACTAGCTGGAACCTGTTATCAAGGCCTAAATTGCGAGAAACCATTACGCGTCGAGATTTTTTATGCCAACGAATTCGAAGCCTGTACCACACGTTTTCTCACCATATTGTCGCTGCTAGGCCTTTTTCAATCGGATCGCGTAGATGCCAAGAAGAACACTCCCGATAAGGCTGAATATCGTGATCGATACCCAGAAATATAGGTTCTGGAGGGCACGTTCGCCAAGATAAACACTGTTTTCCTGAGGTATGCCCATTGCAGCGTATAGCCCAATTATCCATAGGGCTGCAGCTGACCACCAGCAACAGACTTGTTTTATCTTCGTATCCATCGATAGTATGTACATAAATTAAGGGATGTATTTGAATGCTTTGCCGCGCTATTAAGCTATAAGCTCATGGTTTCTTTGAGTTCCGCCCCGCTTCGGCGCGATATCTCCAACGTTTTGCCATTGTCGAGCACGACGAGGTAACCGCCGCTCGCGGCCTCCTCGAGGGATGCGATGAAATTGAAATTCACGATGTGCTGGCGGCTGGCGCGGAAAAACAGGTGGTCTGGCAGGCGTGCGGCCACTTCCGCCAGCGGCTTTTTGATGTAAGCATGCGTGTCATGAAAGTACACTTGGACGTAGTTCTTGCAGCTTTCAATACAGCGGATCGAGGCCAGGCTCACCAAGTGACAGCGTGCGCCATCCTTGATGAAAATCTTGCTGCGCTCGTCCAGGGGAGGCTTGCCAAGCATCGCTTCGTCCGACTCTTTACTGCCCGCAGAGCGCCGGACCAGACGCCCGACCGCCTGCGCGAGCCGCTCTTTGCTGATGGGCTTGAGCAGATAGTCGACCGGTTCGTAGTCAAAGGAGCGAACGGCATACTCGGCGTAAGCAGTGGTAAACACAATCCGAGGACAGTCGTCCAGCCGGGACAGCAAGTCAAACGCATCCGCTCCCGCCATTTGAATGTCTAGGAAGAGAACGTCAGGGCGGAGGGTCTCGATCAAGGGCAGCGCTGTATCGGGATGGTCGGCCTCGCCTACTACGTCGATAGCCGGGAAGCGCGCCAGCATGCTGACGAGGCCGGCGCGCGCCAGCCGGGAATCGTCAACGATCACGGCCCTCATGCTGTCTCTTTCGGTATGTCGAGCGTTACCTCATGCTGTCGTCCTGTCGAAGAACTGGCGTGCCGAGCGGCGCCACCGTACAACAGGTCCAGACGCTGCTCGATATTGGGAATAGCCAGCCCCAGTCCCGCGCCGCTGGCGCCAGATGCGCCAAGTGCAGGAGGCTTGTCGTTGACGACCGTCAGACGCAAATTCGAGCCTCTCTCGCTGATCGATACATGAACAGCACCGCCTTGCCGCATTGATGCTGCACCGTGCTTGATCGCGTTCTCAATCAGCATCTGCAACATGAGAGGGGGCACGAGGCAGGATCGCAGGTGGAGTGGTGCGTCCATGGAAAAGCGCAGGCGCGACTCCAGCTGCACACTAACGATGTCAATGTAGCGCTCAATCACGGCCAGCTCTTCGGACAGCGTGACTTTTTCGCGCATTCCGCTCTGGAGCGAATACCGAAGGATATCGGAAAGACCGACCAACATGGAGTCAGCCTGCACTGCGTTCTCGTACATCATGAACCGTATATCGTTGAGGGAATTAAAGAGGAAATGCGGATTGAGCTGGTTCGCAAGACTGCGTAGTTGAGCGTCCTTGAGAGATGCCTGTAGGCGGGCATTGGCCACCTCGCGGTCACGCGCGTCGCGCTGCCCTGTGATGCTAATGTAGATGAAGATCCACGCGCATAAAAATACCTGGGCTTGTAAACTGGCGCTCGCAACGGATCGCAGCAGATAGTCCGTCGCCACCAGCGGCATATTGCGCGCAGCGTAGAACACCTGTAAGTCATTCCAAAAAATCGGCAGCGTCATTGCAGTCACACACATTGTCACGAAGACGGCAGCGACACTCGCATAGCTGACCGCGCCGACGATCAGGCGGCCCGTGCTCCAGCGCTGCCATGCGTAACGCCTGTACATCCGGCGAAAGCACAGCATGGCCAAGGTGAATGGTAGCCCCCACGCCAAAGCCGCTGCACTGTCTTGGCCGCGCAAGGGACTCCACAAGATCACGGTCAGCAGCGTGACGCTTGTTGTGAATGCGGTGGCGCCCAGATGCAGCAGCCAGAACTGGCGATCGCGCGGCAAGAAATGGAAGCCCATCATGAGGTAGTGTCGAGGTAACTAAGTGAATCCAACGCGGCAGTATAGCGGTTCACCACCCCTTGATCCGGTCCGCCGGGGCGACATACATACCGTCGCCCGGCTTGGTCAGAAACGCAGCATGAAAGCCGTCCACGTGACGCGCCGGACCATTGGTTCGAAACTGTGCCGGCGCATGAGGGGCACTGGAGAGCAGCTGCCGCTGGCGCTCCTCACGTCGTTTGACGGCGAACTGGCGTGCATAAGCGCGGAAGAAGCGCTGGTCGCCGCCTGCCTTCAGGCCGATATCCGACGCATTGGCGCGATAGGCGCGGTAGGCCAGTTGTAGCCCCATGATATCGGCAATGTTTTCCGAAAGCGTCAGCTTGCCGTTAACACGCTGGCCAGGCAGCACTTCGTATTCATTGAACTGTTGCACAATGCTTTCACTGAAGCGCGTAAATGCTTGCCGATCCTCATCCGTCCACCAATTGCGCTGAATGCCACGGCTGTCGAACTGCGAACCGGTAGTGTCGAAAGCATGGCTGATTTCATGCGCAACCAAGGCCCCAATGCCACCGTAATTGTCGGCATCGCTGGCGGTGTAGTCGAAAAATGGCGCTTGCAAGATGCCTGCAGGAATATTGATTTCGTTTTGAACGGGGTCATAGTAGGCGTTCGGCTCCAGTGGACTCATGAGCCACATGGCACGATCTACCCGCGTTCCTGACTGCGCTGCCAAGCGTTCCCACTCAAAGCGGCGTGCCCGCATCCAGTTGCCGGCAGCGTCACCTCGCTTGACAAGAAGCTTACCGTAGTCGCGCCAGACAGCTGGATATCCTACTCGGGCCTTGCAGTTGGCCATCTTGGCAACTGCCTCGGCACGCGTCGCGTCTCCCATCCAGGCAATGGAAGCGACAGACTTTTTCGCCTCTGCCAGGATGGCATTGACGAGATTCTCAGCCCGAACTTTGTGCGCGGCCGTGAAGTAGCGCGTCATGTACAGCTGTGCCAACCCGTCACCAAGAGCCTGCGTCACCACATCAATTGCTCGGTCGCCACGCGGCGATGCATCAAGCTGTCCGGCAAGTACCTTGCCATGAAACGCGAAATGCGCTTCGCGAAAAGCTGATGGTAGTACCGTAGCAGCACTATCCAGGCTACGCAGCTTAAGGTAATGCTTCCAGTGCTCAATCGGTGTCTCCGCATGAATGCGCGCAATGGCAACGGCCGCATCGATCTGCATCACATTGACTGCTTCGATCGAGGGAAGCTTGGCGGCAGCGACGAATGCAGGCCAATCGAAGCCTGGAGCGCGACTTGCCAGTTCAGACGCAGTGAGTGCCACGACCCTGGCCGGGTCCATGGCCTGATCGGCAGGTAAATGCGCTCGTGCGAGCCGTGTTTCAAGAGCCATGACATGCGCCGCTACAGTATCCGGTTCCCGCAAGCCGGCAAGAGCCGCGAGGCGCGTTAAATAGGCGAGATAAGCAAGCCTTGTTTTTTCCAAAAGCGGGTCGTGAAGCTTGAGATAGTAGTCGCGGCCGGGCATGCCAAGGCCACCTTGCATGGCAAGTGGACGGTAGGTTGCAGGATCCTTGAAGTCGGCAAAACCGCCCCACATCCATACGGGTGTCTTCCATATGCCTTGGACACTGCCCTGCCATTGCGCCAGTTGCGTCGGCGTAACAATAGCATCAATGCTGGCCAGCATCGCGCTCACGGGCGTCATGCCGGCGCGCTCGATAGCGGCCGTGTCCATGTAACTGGCGTAGTAGTCAGCTATCTTCCTCGCGACGCTACTTGCCGGTTGGCGTACCGCGACTACCGATTTGACCAAGGAATGCAAGCGCGCGCTCATAGCTGCCGGCAGGTCGGCGGCATACACCTCCGAACGCTCAGGGGGTATATCCGTCGCGGCAAGCCAAGCACCGTTGGTGGCGTGGTACAGGTCGGTTTGTGGACCGACCAGATGCGTGCCTTCCCCTGCAATGGCAAGGCTCCAGCTGAATTGAAGTGACAGGAAAAGGGCTGATTGCAGATGTTTCATCGGGTCCTTGACAGAGATGTGACTAATGTATCAATTGTCGCGGCTTACCTACCCCTCTGGTAAAAATAGTGCCGAACGGTTGCGGGCGGTGATAAGCGGCCCAAAAGAGCGGCATGACTGCTTTGGCAGCTTGCAGACGTGCCGGCAAGGCTACGGTAACGGTGCGCTGCGGCTATGCGCGAGCACTGCGTCGACCATTGCCTCAGGTTTGAACAAGTCGTCTGCGATCACTAAGTCAGGGGTAAACAGCAACGGCCAGCGCAGCCCCGAAGGGCGATCGAGTAGGAAGCGGGGACTGCTGACCACCAGCCCTGTCCGCGGCAACACAAGCCGTAGGGTTCCGCCGGATTGACGTGCCCGCGCCGCACTGCCGGGCCCAGCCACGGTGCCAAAACCGAAATCTTGTACGGTATTGGCGAAGAGTATCGCGGACGAATAAGTGGCATCACCGGTCAGAACGTACACGCGCCCGCCGAAATGAAGCGGCTCGGAGAGTGCCGGTTCAACCCATCGATTGACCTCTCCAGCGACGCTGTCCCCCGTGCGCTGCCCCGGGTCTACACGCCCTTCCAACACCCGCTTGAGATAGGTCGATCCCCAGCGAAAGCGCTTGGTCGCCACGTAGCGCAGCACTCCGTCGATCCAGTAGTCGTCATTGCCACATCCGTTGAGCCGCACATCGATGATGAGGGTGCTCACGCTTTCATCCTTGATTCGGGCGAACGCCTCGCGGGTGAACGCCATGAAGCGTTCCTTGTCAGGCCAGGCGAACGACCCGAGCACTAGCACCGCAGCCTTGGGTGGTAGCAGGCGGAAGTGGAACTGGCGTTCGAAGCTGGCGTCGTCTTGCAGAACCACGGCTTCGCTGCGGGCTTGAGCCAGGCGCAGACCAGACTGGGACTCGAGTTCTACTGTATAACTGGGCGGCGCGCCGTACATTTTCCACAGCAGAAACCAGAACCGCTGTCTGAGCAGCCTCGCGCGAAATTGCGGTGTGTCGCCATGCACCCGTTCCATCATGTCGGCCACCACGGCTTTCGCATCGCGGCCGTTGATGCGCGCGATACGCGAGCCCGCAAGCAATGATTTCTGCCCGCCTAGCCAGGCAAGGATGCGCACGGCACCATCGGTGTGGATCGCCACTTCAAATGGAAAGAAACCACCGCCGGATCGCAGATGTGCACGTGCATCGCCACGCCAGTCCTCATAACCGATCATGACATGGCCGTCGGCGAAAGCCGGATTGAGGCGCGCCATGACCGACCACGCCTGGTCGCGCGTGAGGGATCTGGAAAGCGCGTTGGTAACTGGCCCAATTGCCGCGTCCAACGTAATGTCGAGGGCGGGATGCGTACGTTCGATGAATGCCCGCGCGGCACGCAAATCGGCGTGCAAATCCTCAGGCGCGATGAGTGCCCGATCGGCAGCGTGACACACGGTAGAAAAACAAATGAACACCCCGATAGTACAACCGATACGTCCTGGTTTCCGCCGCCATTCCGGAAGACATTGCCCATTTAATTGCAGCTAGTCAGCAGGTTACGACCAACGTAGACACACCGTCGAGCACACGCGCTGTCGGCATGAAAATCCGACATGTCGTTTCGGTATAAACGATGCGTCTCCTTGATCCAGTCGCGAATTAGTCGAATACCCGATGGGTATCCTACCTTGGCGTAATCGACTCGCAGAGTCGGGCAGGATAGGTGAAGTAGGCCCACCCGCGCAGCGTGTGTTCCTTCATCACCTCCCCTTATTCGCACTTCGTGCTCAACGGGATCCTGCTCTGCGAGGCCAGTCGGCTGCCGCGGGCAACTGCCAGGATGGACGACTAGCCGGAAGTGCACACGCCAGAACAGGTTGCCGGTCGAGCTGTGCTGTTCGGGAGCGAGCGATTTTAGCTGCGAAAGCGGGAGCGTATGACATGATCGCAAAGCACATCGCGATGAACGCCGCGGGGAGAAGCAGCTTCCCCAGGCTGGTTCGCTACCTGACGGATACACAAGGTAAGGACGTGCGAACCGGCGCAGTCCGGATCACCAACTGCATCAGCGATTCAGCAGAAGTCGTGGCGCTGGAAGTCCTCAACACTCAGTTGATGAACACGAGGGCCACGGCTGACAAGACGTATCATCTGATCATCAGTTTTCGCAGTGACGAACACCCGGACACTAGGACCCTGACGACAATCGAGAACCGCCTGTGCGACGGGCTCGGGTTCATCGGACACCAGCGGCTCAGCGTGGTGCACGACGACACCGACAATCTGCACCTGCACATCGCCATCAACAAGATCCACCCGACGCGCTACACGATCCACGAGCCATTCCACGCTTACCGAAACCTGGCGAAGCTGTGCGACCAGCTCGAGGACGAGTACAGCCTGCAGAAGGACAACCACGTGCCACAGCAAGTGGGTGCCGAGAACCGGGCTTCGGACATGGAACACCACGCGGGTATGGAAAGCCTGCTTGGCTGGGTCAAGCGCGAGTGCAAGGAACTGATGCTGGGCGCGCAGTCGTGGGAACAGCTGCATGCGGTGCTGGCGGAAAACGGACTGCGCATGCACCCGCGCGCAAACGGGTTAGTGATCACCGCCGGCGACGGGACCACGGTCAAGGCGAGCTCGGTGGGACGCGAATTTTCCAAACCTAAACTGGAGCTGCGCTTCGGGTCCTTCCTGGCCGCGCCCGAGCAGCAGGTTCCACGCAAGCCGGCGCGCCGATACCAGAAGCAGCCGCTCGCATCAGGTGTGGACACCACGAAGCTGTATGCAAGGTTTCAAGCGACGCAGGCCGAAGCGCTTGACGGCCGCGCACGAGAACGCGAGCAGGCACGCGCGCGCAAGGAGCGGCGTATCGAGGCGGCCAAGCGCAGCGTGCAGCGGAAACGCGCGGCCCTCAAGCTTGCCTGGATGCCGCGACCGGCGAAGAAACTGATGTACAACGCCCTCACCCATGCGCTGGGCGAAGAGATCGCGGCGATCAAGGGCCTGTATCTTGGCGAACGCTTGGCCATCGATCGCCAGCACCGGCGATCTCAGTGGACGGACTGGCTGCGGCGCGAGGCGGCGATGGGCGACCTCCAGGCCATGGCTGCACTGCGCGGACACAGTCGCCGAGGCGGCCTGACGGGCAATACCGTCACTGCAAACGCCCCTCCACAATGTTCGGCCCGGCCTATTGGGCACGACAGCATCACCAGGAAGGGCACGATCATCTACCGCGCCGGCAACGGCACGATCCGGGATGACGGCGTCAGGCTCAAGGTCTCACTTGGCGCGGACCAGGCCGCGCTGCAGTGCGCGTTGCGGATGGCAGTCGCGCGGTATGGAGAGCGGATCGACGTCAACGGATCGGACGCATTCAGGGAACAGGTTCTCATGGCGGCAGTCGCCGGGAACCTGCATGTCACTTTCGCCAATCCCAAATTAGAGGTGCGCCGCCTGCAGTTGGCTCGTGCATCGAAGGCAGAGACCGAGACGAACGCGATGCGCGCCCGCAAACGCACAGGCCGCAAAGTCCTTCAGGAACCGAGCAGTGCTTACACTGCCGGAACAGCAAATGGGGCGGCCAAGTGGCACCCGAGGCTCCTGTCGCCGGGCACGCGGGTAGACGTGAGCGTCCAAGGTGTCATCAAGTCAAAAGGACGCAGTAGATAAGGCCTTTCAACGAGGACGTCGGCCCACAGGTGCGCGGCGCATCCGGCCACTCAGCAGCCGGTGTACCCATTGGTGTACCCATTGGAGTCAGCAGCCAAAAATGAAAAAGGGTTAGCTTTCGCTAACCCTTTGAATTCATTGGTCGGGGCGAGAGGATTCGAACCTCCGACCCCGTGCACCCCATGCACGTACGCTACCAGGCTGCGCTACGCCCCGACTAGCCAACAATTATACCCGAGCCAGAAATTTTTTCTTGGGTTTTTGTCATACCCGGCAAGCCCGCCAGCTCATCACTTCCAATCACCCCTCAAGCCCTTCACCTGCTCCTGCAGGTACTCCGGTGTCGCCTGCTGCGGCGCCACCGGCACGCCCACCGCCAGCGCCAGCTTCGAGCGCCAGCCGCGTGCGAACGAGCGCTCGAACAGGTTGCCGGGGTCGCGCGTGAAGACGCTGCCCCACAGGCCGCGCAGGGCCATCGGGATCACCGGCACGCTGCTGCGCTCGACGATCTTGGCGATGCCGCCGCGGAACTCGTTGATCTCGCCGGTCGAGGTGAGTTTCCCCTCCGGGAAGATGCAAACCAGGTCACCCTGGTGCAGGGCCTCGGCGATGTCGATGAAGGCGCGCTCCATCATGAACGGGTCTTCCTTGGCCGGTGCGATCGGGATTGCCTTGGCGGTACGGAAAATCCAGCCCAGGAAAGGCGTCTTGAAGATGCGGTGATCCATCACGAAGCGGATCGGGCGCGGGCTGGCGGCGCCGATCACGATGGCGTCGACATAGCTGACGTGATTGCAGACCAGTACCGCCGGCCCTTCGTCCGGAATGCGCTCGACATCCACCGTGTGCACGCGGTGGATCGTATGGATCAGCAGCCAGGCCAGGAAGCGCATCAGGAACTCGGGCACCAGCGAGAAAATGTAGACCGCCACGGCCGCGTTCAGCAGGGCCGTCACCAGGAACATTTCCGGGATCGAGAAGCCCTGCCCTAGCAGCACGATCGCCAGGCCCGCCGCCGCTACCATGAACAGGGCGTTCAAGATGTTCATGCCGGCGATCGTGCGCGAGACGTGCTTGGGGTCGCAGCGGGTCTGGATCAGTGCGAACAGCGGCACGATGAACAGGCCGCCGAACACCCCGATCAGGACCAGGTCGGCCAGGATGCGCAGGCTGCCGGGCTGCGCCAGCAGGCCAAAGGCGTCGACCGCCAGGGTGCTGGTGTAGGCCAGGCTGGCGAAATACAGGTCGATGCCGAAGACCGACAGGCCGATCGCGCCGAAAGGCACCAGGCCGATCTCGACCTTGCGGCCCGAGAGTTTTTCGCACAGCAGCGAGCCGAGTCCGATGCCCAGCGAAAATACGGTCAGCAAGAGCACGAAGACACTGTGGTCGCCGTGCAGGTAATCCTTGGCATAGACCGGGAATTGGGACAGCACCAGTGCGCCGTAGAACCAGAACCACGAGTTGCCCAGCATCGACAGAAACACCGTGCGGTTTTGGGCCGAGAAGCGCAGGTTGCGCACCGACTCGGCCAGAAAATTGCGCTTGATGCGCAGTTCGGGCGCCGGCGCCGGCGAGGGCGGGATGCGCCAGCTCGCCGCCAGGCCGATCAGCGCCATGAGGATGCTGGCGCCGGCCACCAGTTCGATGCCGAAGGGTTTGTGGGCGACCAGCAAGGCGCCCGCGACTTCGCCCAGCAGGATGCCGACGAAGGTGCCCATCTCGACGACGCCGTTGCCGCCGACCAGTTCTTCCGGTTTCAGGTGCTGCGGCAGGTAGGCATATTTCATCGGGCCGAACAGGGTCGAGTGAATGCCCATGCCGACCACCGCCGCGATCAGCAGCCACAGCGTATGGGTCATCCAGCCGACCGCGGCCATCAGCATGATCGCCACTTCCAGCAGCTTCACGAAACGCGCCAGCCTGCCCTTCTCGACCTTGTCGGCGATCTGGCCGGCCGTAGCCGAGAAGACGACATAGGGCAGGATGAACAGGCCCGGAATCAGGTTGTTGAGCAGCTTGGGGTCGAGCGTGGTCCAGGACAGCGCGTCATAGGTCAGCGCAACGAGCAGCGCCGTCTTGAACAGGTTGTCGTTGAAGGCGCCGAGGAACTGGGTCCAGAAGAAAGGCGCGAAGCGGCGCTGCGACAGCAGGGAAAACTGGCTCGTCTGGCTCATGCGGGATAGCGAAAAAGGAAAGGTGCGGGGAGAGATACACAATCTACAAGGATATCAAGCGGGAAACAATCTTTTCTTGCTCTAGATCATTTTCGAGATGCCGGCGTAGCGCGATTTGCTACCGGGAGGCGCGCTTGCCGATACCTTCAGCGTCGCCATTGACAATTGTATCTTTCTTCAGAGCGGTAGCTACCATGGCCCCAGGAAAGTTGTTTGATCGTCCACAAGAAACCGGCAGGCACGACTTGTTGTGCAACGCAGCGTGAGTAGAATGCACGCATGAATTCGCCCAAGCTCCAACCCATCCAGCGCAGCGCGCACGACGCGTTGTTTGACGACATCGAGCACGAGTTGCTCGCCCTTACCACGGCTTCGCTCGACAACGATGACGGCGCGCTCCCCGCCCCGCCCGTCGACGAGTTCGCGACCGACTTCCTGGTCGAACTGAGCCGTCCGCCGTGTTGGGGCCGGCCCTCATCGGCTTGAGCGCCGCCTGGCGCACCCTGGCCGGGTCAGCTCAGGGTCTCGAGCCTGATCCGGATGACCTTGCCGACGACCGAATCCAGGGCTTCGATGGCGGCAATGGCCGCGTCGACTTTCTTTTCCTGGGTCTGGTGCGTGATCATGATGATGTCGGTGCAGGCGTCGCCCCGGGTTTCCTTTTGCAGCACGGCATCGATCGAGATGCCGGCGTCGGCCAGGATGCGGGTCAGGTCGGCCATCACGCCAAGCCGGTTGTTGACATACACGCGCAGGTAATAGCTGGTCGTGATTTCCGACATCGGCAGGATCGCCACATCGGTCATCTCGTTCGGCTGGAAGGCCAGGTGCGGCACCCGGCAATACGGATCGACCGTGGCCAGGCGCGTCACGTCCACCAGGTCGGCGATCACGCTCGAGGCGGTCGGCTCGGAACCGGCGCCCTTGCCGTAATACAGGGTGGAACCAACGGCGTCGGCCTCGACCAGCACCGCGTTCATTGCGCCCTCGACGTTGGCGATCAGGCGCTGGGTGGGAATCAGGGTCGGGTGGACGCGCAGTTCGATGCCCTCGACGCCGTCGACGATCGACCTGCGCGTGATGCCGAGCAGCTTGATCCGGTAGCCAAGCTGCTCGGCGTAGCGGATGTCGTCCGCCTGCAGCGCGCTGATGCCTTCCACGTGGGCGTGCTCGAACTGCACCGGGATGCCGAAGGCAATCGCCGACATGATGGTGAGCTTGTGCGCCGCGTCCACGCCTTCGATGTCGAAGGTCGGGTCCGCTTCGGCATAGCCGAGTTCCTGGGCCTGTTTCAGCACGACATCGAAGTCGAGGCCCTTGGTGCGCATTTCCGACAGGATGAAATTGGTGGTGCCGTTGATGATGCCGGCCACCGATTCGATCCGGTTCGCGGTCAAGCCTTCGCGCAGCGCCTTGATGATCGGCACCCCGCCGGCCACGGCCGCCTCGAAGGCGACCATGACGCCCTTTTCCTGGGCCGCGGCAAAAATCTCGTTGCCGTGCAGGGCCAGTAGCGCCTTGTTCGCCGTCACCACGTGCTTGCCGTTGCTGATCGCCCGCAGCACCAGTTCGCGCGCCAGCGTGCAGCCGCCGATCAGCTCGACGACGATCTGGATGTCGGGACTGTCGACCACCAGGAAGGGATCGTCGACGATCTGGCAGGCGGCGCCGCCGGCCTTCTCGGTGATGCGTGCGGCGCGCTCGGTATTGCGGGCCGCGACCATGGTGATGTCGATCCCGCGGCCGGCGCGGCGGCGGATGTCTTCCTGGTTGCGCCGCAGGACATTGAAGGTGCCCGTACCGACGGTGCCGATGCCGAGGAGGCCAACTTTGATGGGTTTCATGGTCGGTTTCATAGAGGTTGTCAGCGTCCTTGGTCGGCGCAGATGTTAAACAGCCTTGCGGCGCCGGTAGCCGTCGAGGAAGCGTGCGATGCGTCCGCAGGCATCGGTCAGGTCGTCGGAATTGGGCAGGAAGACGAGGCGGAAATGATCGGGCGCGATCCAGTTGAAACCGGTGCCCTGCACCAGCAGGACTTTTTCCTCGCCCAGCAGCTCGCAAATGAATTGCTGGTCGTCGGCAATCGGGTACATCACCGGGTCCAGGCGCGGAAACATGTACAGCGCCGCTTTTGGCTTGACGCAGGTGACGCCCGGAATATCGGTCAGCAGCTTGTGCGCCAGGTCGCGCTGCTTGAGCAGGCGCCCGCCTGGGCCGACCAGGTCGTCAATGCTCTGGTAGCCGCCGAGCGCGGTCTGGATCGCGAACTGGCCCGGCGCATTCGCGCACAGGCGCATCGAGGCCAGCATATTCAGGCCATCGATATAGTCCCTGGCGTGGCGTTTTTCGCCGGAGACCACCATCCAGCCGGCACGGTAGCCGCAGGAACGGTAATTCTTCGACAGACCGTTCAGGGTCACGAACAGGACGTCGTCGGCCAGGGAGGCGATCGAGTCGTGCTTGTGGCCGTCGTACAGCACCTTGTCGTAGATTTCGTCGGCGTAGATGATCAGGCCATGCTGGCGCGCCAGCTCGACGATCTCGAGCAGCAGCGCACGCGGATACAGGGCGCCGGTCGGGTTGTTCGGGTTGATGACGACGATGGCGCGGGTGTTGGGCGTGATCTTGCGCCGCATGTCGGCAATGTCGGGCATCCAGTCGGCCTGCTCGTCGCACACGTAGTGCACCGGCGCGCCGCCGGCCAGGCTGACGGCCGCCGTCCACAGCGGATAATCCGGGGCCGGCACCAGGACTTCGTCGCCATTGTTCAGCAGGCCCTGCATCGCCATCACGATCAGTTCCGAGGCGCCATTGCCCAGATAGATATCGTCGATGCCGACACCCGCGATCTTCTTTTGCTGGGTGTAATGCATGACCGCCTTGCGCGGGGCAAACAAGCCCTTCGAGTCGGTATAGCCGGCCGCGCCATGCATGTTGTGGATCATGTCCTGCACGATCTCGTGGGGCGGATCGAAGCCGAACACGGCCAGGTTGCCGATGTTGAGCTTGATGATCTTGTGGCCGTCGTCTTCCATCTGGCGCGCCTGCTCCAGGGCCGGGCCACGGATCTCGTAGCACACGTCGTCGAGCTTGGTCGATTTCAGGATCGGTCGCACAGTGTCACCCCAGGTTGCCTGCATTGTTGCAGTGCGAAAAATACCATTCTGCCGAAAGCGCTCCAATTAAGCAACCTCGGGTCCGCCAGGCTGCGGCGCTACTGTCATGCCGGCAAAACGCTTACAATGGCAGCCTATTGTGCCAACGGCGATGACTCCAATGAAGCTCCACTCCGACAACAACCAACAATACCAGACCGTCACCGGCTACGACGCCAGTGGCGTGGAAATCAATGCCCAGCGCTTCGACTACAGCCTGATCGTGATGCCCGAAACCCCGCCCCGCGCCTGGGAAGTGCGCCGTTTCGAGGAACTCGAAGCCCGCCATTTCGAGCAAATTGCTGCGGATGCACCTGACGTGGTCATCCTCGGCACCGGCGAGCGCCAGCGTTTCGTGCATCCGCGCCTGGTCGCCAGCCTGTCGGGGCGCCACGTCGGCGTCGAGTCGATGGACAGCCAGGCCGCCTGCCGTACCTACAATGTGCTGATGGGCGAAGGCCGCAAGGTCACGCTGGCGCTGATCCTGGAAACGACGGGCCAGGCTTGACCGCTACATTCCCGGGACAGGACGTTCTTTCCTCCTTGAAATATGGCGTCGCGTCCGCATATCGAGACGGCTATTGACGAGTTGACATGCTAGACTGGCAGCGATCTCAATGGCCGATTATGATGTGAGGACGTTCGTCCTTGCCTCACCACCCCGTTCAGGAGAACCCCGTGGCCGACAGCCCCAGCGCAGCAACCGTCAACGATTTTTCCGCCGCCATGACCGGCGGCCAGACCTTCCAGCTCGGCGGGCGCCCGGCAAAATACACGGTGCTGTATTTCTACCCGAAGGACAATACACCGGGCTGCACCACCGAAAGCCTGGCCTTCCGCGACCGTCACGAGGACTTCCTGGCTGCCGGCACCGAAATCTACGGCATCAGCCGCGATTCGATGCGTTCGCACGAAGGCTTCAAATCCAAGCTCGGCCTGCCCTTCGAACTGATTTCCGACCCGGAAGAACTGGTGTGCAACCAATTCGGGGTCATGAAGAATAAAATGATGTACGGCAAGCAGGTGCGCGGGGTCGAGCGCAGTACGTTTGTCGTTGACGCTCACGGCCGATTGGTGAAAGAATGGCGTAGCGTGAAGGTTCCTGACCACGTCGATGAAGTACTCGAATTTGTGAAGAGCCAGCCCTGAAGGTGGTTTGAGCCATTAAAATTTTTTGGGTAAACCCCCATATTTTGAGTCAACCCGTTTTTACACCAACTTCTTTTCAAGCTGGCGCCCTGCCAGTCCCGCCTCGGCCTCGTCCCTCGGACCTGGCCCGCGCCTTCAAGACCGTATCCAGTTGCATCGAACTCTGCCTGCCGGCGCCTTGCGCGTCCCTGCAGGCGTCCTCCCCTTTTTTAGATTGAGAACCTGATGCCACTACCAAAAATGCCCACCAAGCCGGCGACATTGCTGCCGGTGAATGAATACCCGAAAGCCGAAGCCGGCAAGTCACCTGTGCGCGCGCTTGCCGCTGCGCCGGTGGCAGCCGATCCCGTCGAAGACCTCATCAGCGGTAAAGCCGTGCCTGCCGCTAAGTCGAACCGCGCCCGCAAGGAAAAAAGCACGCCACTGGCGGCCGTGCCGTCCAGCCAGGGCGACTCTGCCAGCTGGCCGCTGCGTGCCGAGACCGGCACCATCGCCAAGCTCAAGGAAACGGACCAGGACGCCCCCCATCCGGCCAAGCACAAGCCGGTCGAAGTCAACGTCAAGTCCTCGACCAGCCGCAAGGCCGACCGCTCGGGCAAGACCAAGGTGTTCGTGCTCGATACGAACGTGCTGATGCACGATCCAAGCAGCCTGTTCCGTTTCGAGGAACACGACGTCTACCTGCCGATGATGACGCTCGAAGAACTCGACGACCACAAGAAAGGCATGTCGGAGGTGGCGCGCAACGCACGCCAGGTCTCGCGCACGCTCGACGCCCTGATCGCCGACATCGACGACGACGGCATCGAAGCGGGCATCCCGCTGTCCAAACTGGGCAACAAGGATGCCAAGGGCCGCCTGTTCTTCCAGACCCGGCTCCACAGCGGTCCCCTGCTGCCCGAAGGCCTGCCGGTCGGCAAGGCCGACAACCAGATCCTCGGCGTCGTCAAGGCGCTGGCCGCCGAGCAGGAAGACCGCGCGATCGTGCTGGTGTCGAAAGACATCAACATGCGCATCAAGGCGCGCGCACTGGGCCTACCGGCCGAGGATTATTTCAACGACCACGTGCTGGAAGACACCGACCTGCTGTATTCGGGCATCGTCCAGTTACCGAGCAATTTCTGGGATACCCACAGCAAGAACGTGGAATCCTGGCAAGAGAACAAGAACGGCAACTCGACCACCTTCTACCGCGTCAACGGCCCCGTGATCCCGACGCTGCTGGTGAACCAGTTCGTGTATTTCGAGCCGTCCGGTCCCGGCGAAAGCCCGTTCTACGCCCAGGTGCGCGAACTGAACGGCAAAACCGCCGTGCTGCAAGTGCTGCGCGACTACAGCCACAACAAGAACAGCGTCTGGGGCATCACTGCCCGCAACCGCGAGCAGAACTTCGCGCTGAACCTGTTGATGAACCCGGAATGCGATTTCGTCACCCTGCTCGGCCAGGCCGGCACCGGCAAGACCCTGCTGGCCCTGGCCGCAGGCCTGGCGCAAGTGCTCGAGACCAAGCTCTACAACGAGATCATCGTCACCCGCGTGACGGTGCCGGTGGGCGAGGACATCGGCTTCCTGCCGGGTACCGAGGAAGAAAAGATGTCGCCATGGATGGGCGCCTTCGATGACAACCTGGAAGTGCTCAACAAGTCCGACACCGACGCCGGCGACTGGGGCCGCGCAGCGACGCAAGACCTGATCCGCTCGCGCATCAAGATCAAGTCGCTCAACTTCATGCGCGGCCGCACCTTCGTGAACAAGTTCCTGATCATCGACGAGGCGCAGAACCTGACGCCGAAGCAGGTCAAGACCCTGGTCACGCGCGCCGGCCCCGGCACCAAGATCCTGTGCCTGGGTAATATCGCCCAGATCGACACGCCTTACCTCACCGAAGGTTCGAGCGGCCTGACCTATGTGGTCGACCGTTTCAAGGGCTGGTCGCACAGCGGCCACGTGACGCTGGCGCGCGGCGAGCGTTCGCGCCTGGCCGATCACGCGAGCGACGTGTTGTAAGACATCAGCGCTTCACCGAAACCTGCGCGCCGCAAGGCCCGCAGGTTTTTTTACGTACACGCTTTTGGTGCGATGGCCGGCTGGGCAATGCGGGCGCCCTGTGGCTGCTGCTCTCCCGGCATGACCGGGCGGGAAAAGAAATAGCCCTGCCCTTCGTCGCAGCCCAGCGACTTCAAGAGCATCATCTGCTTGCGGCTTTCCACGCCTTCGGCCACCACCGTCATGCCCAGTGCGTGCGCCATCGCGATCATCGAGGCGATCAGCGTGTCGCCATCGGGCTGTTCGATCCGCAGCACGAAGGCACGGTCGATCTTGAGCACATCGAAATGGAGTTTTTGCAACTGGGACAGCGACGAGTAGCCGGTGCCGAAGTCGTCGATGCACAATTTGATCCCGAGCTGGCGCAGCTGGCGGAACACGGCCGATTCCCCGATTCCTTCCTGCATCATCGACGATTCGGTCACTTCGATTTCCAGCAAGGCGGGATCGATCCCATAGCGCCCGGTCATGCTGCGAAACAGCCCCAGGATGTCGGACTGGCTGAACTGGCGTGGCGACACATTGATCGACACCGGCGCCAGGGGAGCGCCGTCGCGTCCCCAGTGCACGAGCTGGCGGCAGACGCTGTCGAGCACCTGCTCGCCCAGCCGCACGATCAGGCCGGTTTCCTCGAGCAGCGGGATGAAACGGTCGGGCCCGACCAGGCCCACGCCCGAGCGCTCCCAGCGCACCAGCGCCTCCAGGCTCGAGGTCTTGCCGGTGGCCAGATCCACACGCGGCTGGTAGTGCACCACGAACTGCTGCTGGTCGAGGGCGCGCCGCAGTTCGATTTCCGTTTCCAGCCGGGTGCGGATCGCCTCGAAAAAGCTCGACTGGAAGAAGCGGTAACTGCCCTTGCCTTCGGTCTTGACCGAATACATCGCGATGTCCGCGTTTTTCAGCAGGGTCTGGGCATCGTCGCCATGCTCAGGGAACAGGCTGATCCCGATCGAAGCGCCCAGCACGTGGGTCGAATGCTGCAGATGGAAGCCGTCGCGGAAGGCGCCCAGCACGCGGCCGGCGACGTGTTCGACGTCTTCCGCGCCACCGACGTCTTCCAGCACGACGACGAACTCGTCGCCGCCGAGGCGCACCACGTGGTCGCGCGGGCGCACCGCCAGCGCCAGGCGCTTGCCGACCGTGCGCAGCAGCTCGTCGCCCGCCGCATGCCCGAGCGCGTCGTTGACGGTCTTGAAGCCGTCGAGGTCGATGAACAGCACGGCCAGGCCGCGGCCGGCGGCGCGCGCCGCGTCGATGGCCTGCGGCAGGTAGTGCTGGATCCAGTGGCGGTTCGGCAGGCCGGTCAGCTCGTCGGAGTTGCCCCTGCGCTCGAGCTCGGACAAATGCGCCTTGGCTTCGCTGATGTCGCGGATGGTCACGGCGAGGTCGTCGCCGGCGCGCACTGCCTTGTAGCGGATCCACTTTGCCTTGAGCCACTGGTCGGACCTGGGCCTGACTTCGATTTCGCTGTCGTGCAGGCCGGTGTCGAGCGCCTCGCACAGGCGGGCGCAGGCCGCCTGGAACAATTTGCCATGATAGAACTCGGACAGGCGATGCCCGATCAGCTGGCGTGGTTGCTTGCCGAACATGTCGGCGCCGTGCTGGTTGGCGTCGACGATCTCGAAATCGATTACCGTGCCGTGCAGGTCGCGCAGCGGCCGGTTGATGAAAAAGCCTTCGCCCGCGTCCTCGGTCGCCAGCCGGTAGGTCGAACGGATCGCTTCGACCTGGTGCTGGCGCCACTTTGCATGCACATAGAAACTGGTGGCGAGCAAGGCGGCCAGCGCGAGCCAGGCGCTGTTCCACCAGGCGTCGTTCAGGGCCGCCAGCCGGTCGCGATGGTAGCTTTCCATCGCGGAAATCTCGTCGACCCCGACCACGCCCACCAGCCCCAGGTCCGGCAGCCGCCGCCAGCCGAGCACGCGCGTGCGCCCGTCCGCGAACCAGCGCCGGCCGTCGAGGCGGACCACGCCGTCCGGTTTGTCGGCGGGCAATGTCCGGAGCAGGAAAGGCGTGCGCAGCGTATGCACATTGTTGCCCTGGCGGCTGGCGCGCACCACGCCATCGTCCCCGATCAGGCCGACAAAGCCGTGCTCGCGCAGGATCGGCTCGGCATAGTGCTGGGTAAAGAAGGACGGCAATACGGAAATCAGGGCGACCCCGCCGAACCGGCCTTCCGGGGCGTGCAGCTTGCGCGAGAAAGCGATCACTTCGCGGTGCGACAGGGGGCCGTCCAGCGGCCCGCTCAGGTACAGGCGGTCGCCCGCAGTGCGCTGCTGTTCGGTGAAATACGCCTGGTCGCCGAAATAGCTGCCGACCGCGGCCGGGTGGGTGCTGGTCAGCGCGATCCCCTTGCTGTCGAGCAGGCCCACGGCGCCGATATACTGCGGCGAAAAGATCCCGGCCTCGATGGTGCCGGCCAGGTCCAGGCGCCCGCCCGATACGGTCCAGTTGTGGCGCAGCAGCAGCAACAGCCGGTCGGCGTCGCTGATCGAGCGGCGGGTGCGGATCGCGAAACTGCGCGTATAGGCGTCGACCTGCTGCACCAGTTCGGCCTGGCGGTCGCGCCGCTCGTCCTGGAGCCTGCCCAGCACGCCCGCCCAGAGCCCGGCGCCTGCCAGCACCGCGATTGCCGGCCACACCAGCAAGAGCGAGCGATGCAGGCGCAGGAAGGATAGAAAGGGACGCAGCCTGTGCAGCGCGGCAAGGCCGAGCGCGGTTTTGGGCAAGGCCTTGTCGAGATGTGCTTGCATCGGGGTCCCCGCGGCGTGGATGGCCGCACACAGGGTGACAGGGTAGCAGACTCCGGCACCCGGTCGCGCCCCGCCTTATTCGCCGTGCATAAAAAAGCCCGGCACAGGCCGGGCTCCTCATGGATGACGACAATTACATGATCTTGGTGCCGATCCACCAGGCCACCGCCGCCATGAAGGCGGAGGCCGGGATGGTGAACACCCAGGCCCACACGATGCTGCCCGCCACGCCCCAGCGCACGGCCGAGGCTTTCTGGGAGGCGCCGACACCGACGATGGCGCCGGTGATGGTGTGGGTGGTCGAAACAGGAATGCCGAAGAAGCTGGCCATCAGCAGGGTCATCGCGCCACCAGTTTCGGCGCAGAAACCGCCGACCGGTTTGAGCTTGGTGATTTTCTGGCCCATGGTCTTGACGATGCGCCAGCCACCGAACAGCGTGCCGAAGGCGATCGCCGCATAGCAGGAAATGATCACCCAGGCCGGCGGAAATTCGTCGGTCGGGCTGGTCACGCCGGCGGCGATCAGCAGCATCCAGATAATGCCCATGGTCTTTTGGGCGTCGTTACCGCCGTGGCCCAGCGAGTAGCCGGCGGCCGAGACCAGCTGCAGGCGGCGGAACCAGACATCGACCTTGCGCGGCGTCGATTTCACGAAGATCCACGCAACCAGCAGCATGATCGTCGAGCCCAGCACAAAGCCCATCAATGGCGCAATCACGATGAACATCACGGTTTTCAGCAGGCCCGCGGAAATGAGCGCGCCAGTGCCCGACTTGGCCACCGCGGCGCCGACCAGGCCGCCGATCAGGGCGTGCGAGGACGAGGACGGAATGCCGTAGTACCAGGTGATGATGTTCCAGGTGATGGCCCCGACGAGGGCGCCGAAGATCACGTAATGGTCGACCACTCCGGGGTCGATCGTGCCCTTGCCGATCGTCTGCGCGACCTTCATGCTGACCACGAAGATGGCGATGAAGTTGAAGAAGGCGGCCATTGCCACGGCGGTCTGCGGCTTGAGCACGCCGGTCGACACGACAGTGGCGATCGAGTTCGCCGAGTCGTGGAAGCCGTTCATGAAGTCGAAAATCAGTGCGAGCAGCACGAGTCCGCCCAGCACCCAGATGCTGATGTTTAAAGTTTCCATGTTTATTCTTGTTCTGCGCGCGCGTTACGCGTTCTCGACGATGATGCCTTCGATGATGTTGGCGACATCTTCGCAGCGGTCGGTGACGGTCTCGAGGATCTCGTAGATCGCCTTCATCTTGATCAGGTTGCGCACGTCCGGCTCGTCGCGGAACAGTTTGCTCATGGCGGCGCGCATCACGTGGTCGGCATCCGATTCGAGGCGGTCGATCTCTTCGCAAATGGCGACGATCTCCTGGGCGTTGCCCATGTCGTGCAGCAGGCCGACGGCCGCCTGCACGCGTTCGCAGCAGGCCAGGCACAATTCGGCCAGGCGGCTCGCTTCGGGCGTCACGGAATGCAGGTCGTACAGGAGGATGGTCTGGGCCGCGTCTTCCATCATGTCGAGGATGTCATCCATGCGCGTGATCAGCTTGTGGATGTCGTCGCGGTCGATCGGAGTAATGAAGGTCTTGTGCAGCATTTCCACGCAAGCGTAGGTCACCTTGTCGGCCTGCTTTTCGATGCTTTCCACGGCATGCGTGCGCATTTCCAGGTCGTCGAAGTTGGTCATCAGGCCGACCAGTTCGTGCGCACCTTTCACGCACAGCGCCGCGTGCTGGTTGAACAGGTCAAAAAATTTGCCCTCGGTGGGCATGAGGCGTCCAAACATGAATGATTCTCCGTTGTAAAACTCTTGGGATTGCGAAGCTGCGCGGCCGGCGGATAGGCCGGCGACGGTATCTCAGCGTAAGTGCGCGGCTTAATCGCCCTGATAGACGGCGAGGTTACCGCTGTAGTTGCCGAACTTGGTGTATTGGCCGATCCAGGTCAGGCGGATCGCGCCGATCGGACCATTACGCTGCTTGCCGATGATGATTTCGGCGGTGCCTTTATCGGGCGAGTCGGGGTTGTAGACCTCGTCGCGATACAGGAAGATGATGACGTCGGCATCCTGCTCGATTGCACCTGATTCGCGCAAGTCGGACATGACGGGACGCTTGTTGGGGCGCTGCTCGAGCGCGCGGTTCAGCTGCGACAGGGCAATGACGGGGCAATGCAATTCCTTCGCCAGGCCTTTCAGCGAACGTGAAATCTCGGAAATTTCGGCGGTACGGTTGTCGCCCTGCTGGCTACCCTGCATCAGCTGCAGGTAGTCGACGATGATCAGGCCGAGCTTGCCGCACTGGCGGGCCAGGCGGCGCGCGCGTGCGCGCATCTCGATCGGGTTCAGCGCCGGCGTCTCGTCGATGTACAGCTGGGCATCGTTCATTTTCTGGATCGCGTGCGTCAGGCGCGGCCAGTCCTCGTCGTTCAGGCGGCCGGTACGCAGGCGGTGCTGGTCGAGCTGGCCGACCGAGCCGAGCATACGCATGGCCAGCTGGGTGCCGCCCATCTCCATCGAGAAAATAGCCACGGGCAGGCCCGCTTCGATGGCGACGTTCTCGCCGATGTTCACCGAAAACGCCGTCTTGCCCATCGACGGACGGCCGGCGACGATCACCAGGTCGCCCGGCTGCAGGCCCGAGGTCATGCGGTCGAGGTCGATGAAGCCGGTCGGCACGCCGGTGATTTCGCCCTGGTTTTCGCGCGAATACAGTTCGTCGATGCGCTCGACCACTTGCGTGAGCAGCGGCTGGATCGCATTCCAGCCCTGGGCGCCGCGCGAGCCGGATTCGGCGATGGCGAAGATCTTGGATTCGGCTTCGTCAAGCATCTGCTTGACTTCCTTGCCTTGCGGATTGAACGCGTTGCCCGAGATTTCATCGGCGACGGTGATCAGCTTGCGCAGGATGCCGCGGTCGCGCACGATTTCGGCGTAACGGCGGATGTTGGCGGCGGACGGCGTGTTCTGCGCCATCGCGTTGAGGTATTGCAGGCCGCCCACGTCCTCGGCCTTGCCCAGCGAAACCATGGCTTCGTAGACGGTAATCACGTCGGCCGGCTTGCCGCTGTTGATCAGCCGGACCATCTGTTCGAAGATGATGCGGTGGTCGTAGCGGTAGAAATCGTCCGCATGCATGAAGTCGGCAATGCGGTCCCAGGCCGCGTTATCGCGCAGCAGGCCGCCGATGACGGACTGCTCGGCCTCGATGGAATGCGGGGGAATGCGCAGCGATTCGAGCTGCGGATCTGCAGGGGTATTCATGACGGGCATTATAACGCCTCCCGTCATGCGGCTGAAATAATTGGGAAGTTTCCAGGCGCAAAAAAGCCGGGCGAACCCGGCTTTTTCTTATTAACAACAGTGCATCAGAATCGATGCGCGCCGTTGTTACTCAGGCAGCTTCGCCCACGACAGCGACGGTGATTTCCACCACGACGTCGGTGTGCAGCGCGACGGCGACAGCGTGCTCGCCGGTCGTCTTCAGGGGACCGGTCGGCAGGCGCACTTGCGCCTTTTCGACTGCAAAACCCTGCTTCGTCAGCGCTTCAGCGATGTCGAAGTTGGTGACCGAACCGAACAGGCGACCGTCGACGCCGGCCTTCTGGCCGATGGTGATGGTCATGCCGCTCAGCTTGTCGCCCTGGGCTTGCGAAGCCGCCAGCTTTTCGCCAGCTGCTTTTTCCAGCTCGGCGCGCTTGACTTCGAACTCGGCGACTGCCGACGAAGTTGCACGGCGGGCCATCTTTTGCGGGATCAGGAAGTTACGTGCGTAACCGTCCTTGACCTTGACCACGTCGCCCAGGTTGCCGACGTTAACAACTTTTTCCAAAAGGATCACTTGCATATTTTTCTCCAGAAAATTCTGACTGTACGGCGCTTGAATTAAGCGTTGTGCAGGTCGGTGTACGGCAGCAGCGCGAGGTAGCGTGCGCGCTTGATCGCGGTGTCAACCTGGCGCTGGTAGTGCGCCTTGGTGCCGGTCAGGCGTGCAGGCATGATCTTGCCGTTTTCCTGGACGAAGTCCTTCAGGGTGTCGACGTCTTTGTAGTCGACCTGCTCGACGTTTGCGGCGGTGAAGCGGCAGAACTTCTTGCGCTTGAACAGCGGATTTTGCTGTTTGCGCTTGAGTTTTTCTTTGGCCTTGTTTTTGTCGAACTTTTTACCGAATGCCATTTGAGGCTCCTGTATCTAAAAGGTGGGCCGCTATTGTTTTAAGCGGCGGCACTAAAATCAATGATGTGAAACACCAGGGCTTTGCTGCTGCGGTTCTTCCTGGCCAAAAATCCCGTGAACTGGTGCGCGGCGCCCAACTCGGCGCTGGCGAAGCGGCCCGAAATTTCTCCCGCGGCGAACGCGGCAATTTCGAACTCCACCAGTCTTGCCACACCTGCCTCGACCTGCTGCGAACTGTGCATCAGGATTGCCGAAACGACCGGCACGCCGGCGGGGGTGTAGCGCAGTACGTCGCGTTCAGCGATGGTTGCGACGACGTGTAACTGGTTCACTTCAAGTGTTCAGGGTTCCTGGCGAAAGAATGTTTAAGCAGCAGCAGGGGCCGGGGCAGCAGCAGCAGGGGCCGGAGCCTGGGCTGGCGCTTCCGAGCGGTGGCTCTTGGCTGCGTCTTCGCGCTGGACCGACTTCATCATTGGCGATGGGGTCGTTTCAGCTTTCTTCATCTTCACGGTCAGGTGACGCAGCACGGCATCATTGAACTTGAATGCGGTTTCCAGCTCGACCAGGGTCTCGTTGTCGCACTCGATGTTCATGCAGATATAGTGCGCTTTAGGCAGCTTCTGGATCGAGTAAGCCATCTGGCGACGGCCCCAGTCTTCGACGCGATGAATGTTACCGCCGCGTGCGCTGACGCTGGCCTTGTAACGTTCGATCATCGCCGGGACTTGCTCGCTCTGGTCCGGGTGGACGATAAAAACGATTTCATAATGACGCATGCAGTACTCCTTGAGGACGTTTAAACAAATGCCCACCTCGGCGTCAAGACGAGTGTGGGAAGGGAAAGCCGGCAATTATAGCGCGGATGGCGCGACAACACAATGGGACGGGAAATGTGACAATTTCAGCGATTTCCCTTGCATTCGCCGAAATACTGTACAAAAATACAGTCTGAATCATCAACCATGGCAGATCCATGCTCAAGCTCACCGCAAGGCAACAACAGATCCTTGACCTGATCAAGGAAGCGATCGACAACACCGGCTTCCCGCCCACGCGCGCCGAGATCGCGAAGGAACTGGGCTTCAAGTCGGCCAACGCCGCCGAAGAACACCTGCAGGCGCTGGCCCGCAAAGGCGCGATCGAAATCGTGTCGGGCACCTCGCGCGGCATCCGCCTGATCGGCTCCTCGGTGCATGCGCCGGCATCGGTCCCGCACATTCCGGCGGCGCTCCTGATGTCGCTGCCGCTGGTAGGCCGCGTGGCCGCCGGTTCGCCCATCCTGGCCCAGGAACACGTCGAAGCCACCTACAACGTCGACCCGGCCATGTTCGGCGCCCGTCCCGATTTCCTGCTCAAGGTGCGCGGCTGGTCGATGCGCGACGCCGGCATCATGGACGGCGACTTCCTCGCCGTCAAAAAGATCGACAACGCCAAGAATGGCCAGATCGTGGTCGCCCGCATCGGCGACGACGTGACCGTCAAGCGCTACCGCAAGACGGGCGAACTGATCGAGCTGCTGCCGGAAAATCCGGACTTCAAGGTCATTCGCGTCGAACCGGGCGACGAGTTTGCGCTCGAGGGCCTGGCAGTCGGACTGATGCGCAGCTGGCATTGAGCATCGCTTGAGCGCTTCCTGAATGCAAAAAGCCGCTCGACGCGGCTTTTTTATTTGGCTGACTAGGGAGTCTGTCGCGGCGCGGCGCCCATCGGCTTGTCGAAGTCGTACAGTTTCACCGACGGGCTCTTCGCCACGATGTCATTGTGCTCCTTGACATAGGCTTCGGTCGCGCTGCGCCATGCGGCCAGGTCGGCCAGGACCATCTTCGAGCTGACGCGCGCTTCCTCGGCCAGGTTTTCCTGCACCAGCGCCAGGCGCTCGCCCGCACGCCTGGTTTCGGCTTCGTTCATCAGCTTGGCGATATCGGGCGGAATCAGTTTCACCAGAGGCGAGGCGGCGTTCAGGTTCTTGACGTAATCGTTGTAGCAGGTCTGCCACTTGGTCACGCTGGCCGACACGCGCTCGATGTCCACGCTCTGCTTCGAGATCGCGGGGATGCGCGGAACCGGGCAGTTGAAGGCGCCGGACTTCAGGTCTTCACCCTGGTATTGCTCGACCCAGCGCGTGATCTCGGCACGGCGCAGCGTGCGCTGCTTCATGACTTCAAGCGAACTGATCGCAACTGGATTGCCTTTTGCCGCCGCCTTGCGGAACCAGCTTTCCGCTTTGGCATCGTCGGTGGCGCCAGCTTCGCCGTACCAGTACATCTGGCCCAGGCGCTGCTGCGCTTCGACATTGCCGGCGTTGGCCAGCTTGGTGTAGAGCCGCAGCGCCTCCGGATAGGATTTTTTGGCAAACAAGGCGTTCGCGTCGGCCAGCTCGTCGGCATAGGCGGGGATGCACAGGCTCAGTGCGAGGCATAGCAACAGTTTTTTCATGGGGGCGTTGGATCCGGGTAAAGACCTATCATAGCCTGCACCCCGGCCCGACTCAAGCGCCGAGGGCGACGCGGAAGTCGTCGATCAGGTCTTCGGTATCCTCGATCCCCACCGACACCCGGATCAGCGACTCGGCGATGCCCATGCCGGCGCGGCGCTCGGCCCCCATCTCGAAGAAGATCGTGTGCGCGACCGGAATGACGAGCGTCCGGGTGTCGCCCAGGTTGCTGGCAGGGATGGCCAGCTGCAGGCGGTTCAGGTAGTCGAAGGGGTCGATGTCGTCCCGCAGCTCGAAGCTGAGCAGCGAGCCGCCCGACTTGAACAGCGCGCGCACGATGGCATGCTGCGGATGCGATTCCAGGCCAGGGTAATACACCGCCGTCACCCGCTCATCACCTTCCAGCATGCGCGCCAGCGCCAGCGCGTTGGCGCAGGTGCGCTCCATGCGCAGCGCCAGCGTTTCGGCGCCAACGGCAATGTGGTGCGCCGCTTCCGGGCCGAGCGCCGCACCGAAGTCGCGCAGGGCCTTGGCGCGCAGCTGCGCCATGCCCTGGGCCTGCGGCGGCTGCTTGCGGAAGTTGTCGGCGATGTTGGGGAAGGCGCTCCAGTCGAACACGCCCGTATCCGTCAGTGCGCCGCCCAGTGCGATGCCATGTCCGCCGATCGATTTGGTCAGCGAATTGACCACCAGGCCGGCCCCGACCGCTTTTGGGCGGAACAGGTAAGGCGTGGTCATCGTGTTGTCGACCACGTACAGGATGCCGCGCTCGCGGCACAGCGCGCCGATGCGCGCCAGGTCGGCGACCTGGGTGCGCGGATTGGCGATCGTCTCCACGAAAACGATGCGGGTGTCAGGGCGCAGGCTTGCCGCGACCTCATCGAAGTCGGTGGCGTCGACGAAATCGACAGCAACGCCCTGCCCCGCCACCGTCTGCCACAGGCTGTTGGTATTGCCGAACAGGAAGCGCGACGAGACGACATGGTCGCCCGCCCGCAGCAGCGCCTGGAACAGCGCGCCGATGGCCGCCATCCCGGTGCCGAAGCACAGGCTGGCCACGCCCTCTTCCATCTGCGTGATCTTGTCTTCCAGCGCCGCGACCGTCGGGTTGCCCTGGCGGCCGTAGCGAAAACCCGGCTCCTTGCCCTGGAAGACCGAGGCAAGCTGGCGCGCGTCGCCGTAGCCGAAGGCCACCGAGGTGTGGATCGGCTTGTGCAGCGAACCGTGCTCGATGGACTTCTTCCTGTCCTTGTGCAGGATGGTGGTGGTGAAACCGTAGCGCTTGTCGTTCATGGTCGCCGCTCGACGCTTATTCGGCGGCAAGCGCCGGGTTCAGGTTCAGCTGGGTGCGCACGTCGTCCTCGTGCGGGGCAGCCTTGCCGCCGTTGTGGCGCGCCGTCTCCAGCCCGTCGAGGTAGGCCGGGGTCACGTCGCCGGTCACGTAGATGCCGTCGAAGCAGGAGGCCTCGAAATTGGTCAGGGCCGGGTTCACGTCCGAAATCGAGCGCTTGAGCGCGTCGATGTCCTGGTAGACCAGGCGGTCGGCCGTGATTTCCGCGCAGACTTCTTCCACGGTGCGGCCATAGGCGATCAGTTCCTCGCGGGTCGGCATGTCGATGCCGTACACGTTCGGGAACAGCACCGGCGGCGCGGCCGAGGCGAAGAACACTTTACGGGCCCCGGCCTCGCGCGCCATCTGCACGATTTCGCGGCTGGTGGTGCCGCGCACGATCGAATCGTCGACCAGCAGCACGTTCTTGCCCTTGAACTCGGAACCGATGGCGTTCAGTTTCTGGCGCACCGATTTCTTGCGCATGGCCTTGCCCGGCATGATGAAGGTGCGGCCGATGTAGCGGTTCTTGATGAAGCCTTCGCGGTACTCGACGCCAAGCTTCAGGGCCAGCTGGATCGCTGCCGGACGCGAGGAATCGGGAATCGGCATGACGACATCGATGTCCTCGATCGGGATTTCCTTGCGGATCTTGTCGGCGAGGTATTCGCCCATCTTCAGGCGCGTCGCGTAGACCGAGGCGCCGTCGAGCACCGAGTCGGGGCGCGCCAGGTAGACGAATTCGAAGGCGCAAGGGTTGAGCGACGGATTCTCGGCGCACTGGCGCTCGTGCAGACGGCTTTCGGTATCGATGAAGATGGCTTCGCCCGGCGCAATGTCACGCACGAAGCGAAAACCCATGCCCTCGAGCGCCACCGATTCGCTGGCGACGACGTATTCCGGGCCGGCTTCGGTGTCGTTCATGCCCAGGCAGAGCGGACGGATGCCGTAGGGATCGCGGAAGGCCAGCATGCCGTGGCCGGCAATCTGCGCCACCACGGCGTAGGCGCCGCGCACCCGCTTGTGGACGATGCCGACTGCCTTGAAGACGGCCTCCGGGTCGAGCGAGAAGCCGTCGGCCGCTTCCTGGATCTCGTGTGCCAGCACGTTGAGCAGCACTTCCGAATCGGAATTGGTATTGATGTGGCGGCGGTCGTTGCGGAACAGCGCCTCTTTCAACTCGGCCTGGTTGGTCAGGTTGCCGTTGTGCGCGAGGGTAATGCCGAAAGGCGCATTCACGTAGAAGGGCTGCGCTTCTTCCTCGCTCGACGAGCCGGCGGTCGGATAGCGGCAGTGGCCGATACCTGTATTGCCCTGGAGCGAACGCATATTACGGGTGCGGAAGACATCGCGCACGAGGCCGTTGGCCTTGTACATCGAAAACATGCTGCTGTGATTGGTTGCAATGCCCGCCGCGTCCTGGCCGCGATGCTGCAGGAGCAGCAAGGCGTCATACAGAAGCTGGTTGACGGGGGTTTGCGAGACGACGCCGACGATGCCACACATGGTGCGCTCCTAAAACAGATGCAGTTACAGAAAACCTACAACTTTACGTGCTGCGCGAACGCAGCGGGAAGAAAAGGCTTGACGGTGCGCGCTCCGGCCTCGGCCAGGGGGGACAACAGCGCGTCTTTCCAGAACGGTTGTTGGGGGATGGAAGTCATTGAACACAACAGGACCGCGGCGAGGACGATGACCGCGCCGCGCGCCAGGCCAAACAGGCCGCCCAGGCCGCGGTCGGCCAGCGACAGGCCGCTTGCCTCGACCAGTGCGCCGATCGCCAGCGAAAGCAGGCCCATCAGGATACGCACGCCAAGGAACAGGGCAATGAAAGCGACGATCAAGCGTACTGTCTCGCCAGGTATCACTTCAGGCAACATTGGCCCGAGCCGCGCGCCGTACATGTTCGCCACCACGAAGGCGACGATCCAGCCCAGCAGCGACAGGATTTCCTTGACCAGGCCGCGCAGGGTGCTGATTACCACCGAAGAAGCCAGCACGAACAATACCAGATAATCGAAAATCGTCACGTTGGTTCAAAAAGCGCTGCGAGCACGCCCTTCACTCCGCCACCAGGTTGCCGCCGAACCTGGCGCGCGTCTTTTCCGCTTCCTCGCGGCTGGCGAAAGGACCGACGCGCACGCGGATCAGGGCGCCCGATTTCTGCGTGTACGAGCTCACCCCCGCGGCGCGCAGGCGCGACTGCAGTTCGGCAACCTTTTCCTGGGTCGCGAGCGCGGCCACCTGCACCACGTAACGCTGGCCGGCTTCAGGCTTCTTGTCGGCCGGCTCGGCCTTCTCGACCGGCTTGGCGGCGGCCTTGCCTTCGAGCAGTGCCTGGGCGCGGGCTACGTCGGATGCCTTCGGATGCGTTGTGTCGGGCTTGGCTTCCGGTTTCTTCACCACCGGCTTCTCGACCGGCTTATCTACCGGTTTCTCGGCGAGCTTGCGTTCAGGCTTCGGTTCGGCCTTCGGTTCGGGTTTGCGCTCGACCGCTTTCGGCTGCGGCGCCGGTTCCGGCTCCGTGACGGCGCGCGGCGCGACGTCGTCGGTGATCACGGTGGCCGGTACGGGAATGGCGGCAGGAGCCTCCAGCGGCGGTGCGGCGATGACTTCCTCGTCCTCGTCGACGCTGTCGGCCGCCGGCACCGGGTTGGACGGCATCGGCAGCGCCGCGGCTTTTTCTTTCGACGGGATCTGGATGGCGATGTCGCCGGCCAGCGGACGCGGCTCGGAGTCGAGCAGCATCGGCAGACCGACGGCGGCGGCGAGCGCCAGCGCGATGGCGCCTACCAGCCGGCGGCGCGCACGTTTCTTCTCGGGCAGCATCGGATCGCCGCCGCTGCGGCTGCGGCGCGACGCGCCCTGCCCGCTTTCGTTCGCGTGGCTGGCGCGCTTGGCGCGCGCCTGTTGCCCATAGTCGTCGTCGCGGGAAAATCGGCCACTGTCCTGGGTGCTGTCCTGCTTGTTTTTACTGAAAATCGAGAACAAGCCCATGCGTCTAATGTCAGTGAAGTGAGTTTTTTCGGGCGGCCATCACGCCGGCGACGGTGTAGAACGAACCAAAGACCACAATTCTATCATTCTCCTCGGCACGGCTGACCGCATTTGCGAACGCGGCGGCCGGATCGGGAAAAGCGGCGACCGAAAAATCGGCCTCTTTCGCCCCGGCGGGCCGCAATGCCGCCACCTGAGCGGCCAGGTCCGCACTCTTGGCCGAGCGCGACGAATCGAGGTCGGCCAGGCACCAGTGGTCGACCAGGCCAGCCATGGGTTTGAGTACGCCCTCGATGTCCTTGTCGGCCATGATGCCGAAGACGGCATAGGTGTAGCGGTGAAAGCCCATGTTGCCGAGGTTTTGCGCCAGCGTGGCCGAGGCATGCGGGTTGTGGGCGACATCGAAGACCGTCGTCGGGCGCCCTGCCAGTACCTGGAAACGGCCCGGCAATTCGACCAGGGCCAACCCGGTGCGTACTTCCTGGGCGCCGGCCGGCAACTGCATGCGCAAGGCTTCCAGCGCTGCCAGCGCGGCCGAGGCATTCAATAACTGGTTCGCGCCGCGCAGGGCCGGATAGGCGAGCGAATTGCGGCGCTGGGTGCGGCCGCCATAGCTCCACTGCTGCTGGTCGCCCTGGAAATTGAAGTCGCGCCCGATCAGCCACAGGTCTGCGCCGATCGTGGCGGCGTGTTCGATGAGCGACTGTGGCGCCAGCGGGTCGCTGCAGATTGCCGTCTTGCCTGGCCGGAAGATACCGGCCTTTTCGAAACCGATCGCTTCGCGCGTGTCGCCCAGATAGTCGCTGTGATCGATGTCGATGCTGGTGACGATGGACACGTCGGCGTCGACCACGTTCACCGCGTCGAGCCGCCCGCCCAGGCCCACCTCGAGGATCGCGACGTCGACGCCGGCCTTCGAGATCAGGTGCATGATGGCCAGGGTCGTGAACTCGAAATAGGTCAGCGCCACCTCTCCCCGCCGCGCTTCCACGAAGTCGAAGGCCTCGACCAGCATGGCGTCGCTGGCCATGTCGCCGTTGATGCGGGCGCGCTCGTTGAAGTCGAGGAAATGCGGCTTGATGTAGAGGCCGACACGGTAGCCGGCATGCAGCAGGATCGACTCGAGCATGGCGCAGGTCGAACCCTTGCCGTTGGTGCCGGCCACCATGATGACGGGGCACTCGAAATTCAGACCCATGCGTTGCTTGACTTCGCGTACGCGGTCCAGGCCCATGTCGATATGGGTTTCGGCATGGCGCGACTCGATCAGCGCCAGCCAGTCGGGCAAGGTAGTGGGGAGATTGGACATGTGTTTTCAGGCTCGGGAAAAATAAAGGCCGGCAACCCGCAGTGCGGACGGCCGGCCGTCACATGGAGCGACCGCGAATCAGGCGATGACTTCGGCGGGCTGATTCTGCAGCAGCGCCAGCAGGCGGGCAATTTCTTCACGCATCTTGCGGCGGTCGACGATCATGTCCACGGCGCCTTTTTGCACCAGGAACTCGGCGCGCTGGAAGCCTTCCGGCAGCTTTTCGCGCACGGTGTTCTCGATCACGCGCGGGCCGGCAAAGCCGATCAGCGCCTTTGGTTCGGCGATCACGACGTCGCCCATGAAGGCGAAGGACGCGGACACGCCGCCCATGGTCGGGTCGGTCAGGACGCTGATGAAGGGCAAGCGCTTTTCCGACAGCTTGGTCAGCATGGCGGTGGTCTTGGCCATCTGCAGCAGCGACAGCAAACCTTCCTGCATGCGGGCGCCGCCGGTGGCGGTGATGCAGATGAACGGCACTTTCTGTTCCAGCGCGATCTGGGCGCCGCGCACGAAGCGTTCGCCAACGACCGAGCCCATCGACCCGCCCATGAATTCGAATTCGAAGCAGGCCACCACGACCGGCAGGCTCATGATCGAGCCACCCTGGACGATCAGCGCGTCGGTCTCGCCGGTGGCTTCCATCGCCGCCTTCAGACGGTCCGGATATTTCTTGCTGTCCTTGAACTTCAGGGTATCGACCGGCAGCGCTTCCTGGCCGATTTCATAGCGGCCGCCTTCGTCGAGCAGGCCGTCGAGGCGTGAACGTGCGCGGATGCGCATGTGATGGTCGCATTTCGGGCAGACATGCAGGTTCGACTCGAGGTCGGCGCGATACAGCACGGCTTCGCAGGACGGGCACTTGACCCACAGGCCCTCGGGCATGGTCTTGCGGTTGGCAACATCGGAGCGCTGGATTCGGGGGGGCAGCAATTTTTCCAACCAACTCATGTTCTCTCCTTTGCGGCATTCTTGAATGGGGCGTAGTGTAGCCGCTGGCGCCCGGCTTGTCACCGCTTGTATGTCTGGCAACGGATGCGTGCTGCGATCCTGTTATACACCCTGGCGTCAAACAGGGTGAGCACGTATCCGAAGGCCAACGACTGCTCAGCTGTCGAGCGCGGTCCGGATGCCGGCCACGAAGGACTCGACCGCCGCCAGTGCGCCGTCGGGTCCCACGTTTTCGATTTCCTGGATGATGCGGCTGCCGATCACGACCGCGTCCGCCACCGCTGCCACGGCTTTCGCCGTTGCGCCGTCGCGGATGCCGAAGCCGACGCCGATCGGCAGGCTGACGTGTTCGCGGATGGCGGCGACGCGAAGCGCCACCTCTTCCGTGTCGATGCTGCCGGCGCCGGTCACGCCTTTCAAGGACACGTAATAGCTGAAACCGCTGCCATGGCGCGCCACCTGGCGGATGCGTTCGGTCGTGGAGGTCGGCGCCAGCAGGAAGATCAGGTCGAGGCCGTTCTCGCGCATGGCGTCGGCAAAGGCTTCGCACTCTTCCGGCGGATAGTCGACGACGATGGCGCCGTCGGCGCCGGCCTCTTTCGCGCGCGCGATGAAGCTGTCCGGCCCCATGCGTTCGATCGGATTGGCATAGCCCATCAGGACCACCGGCGTCGCGGCGTTTGTCTTGCGGAACTCGCGCACGTGGTTGAAGACGTCGCCCATGCCGATACCGAATTTCAGCGCGCGCTCGCAGGCGCGCTGGATGACCGGGCCTTCGGCCATCGGATCGGAAAACGGCACGCCCAGTTCCAGCACGTCGGCGCCGCCGGCAACCAGGGCGTGCATCAGCGGCACTGTCAGTTCGGGATTCGGGTCGCCGGCCGTGATGAAGGTGACCAGGCCGGTCTTGTTTTGCGCGCGCAGGGCGGCAAAGGTTTCTGCGATTCGGGACATATTTTAATTAGAATAATGTTGGGCTAAAAGAAGGGAATGCCGCTCACGCGTCAGCTGAAATCCAGCCCCATCCTCTGCGCCACCGTATGCATGTCCTTGTCGCCGCGTCCCGACAGGTTGACCAGGATCAGCTTGTCCTTGGGCAAGGTCGCCGCCAGTTTCACCGCGTAGGCGATCGCGTGCGAGGATTCGAGCGCCGGGATGATGCCTTCGATGCGGCAGCAGTCGTGGAAAGTCTGCAGCGCTTCGTCGTCGGTGATCGAGACGTATTCGGCGCGCGCCGAATCTTTCAGCCAGGAATGCTCGGGGCCGACACCGGGGTAATCCAGGCCGGCAGATACCGAATGGGTCTCGATGATTTGCCCGTTCGCATCCTGCAGCAGATAAGTCCGGTTACCGTGCAGGACGCCAGGGAAGCCGGCCGACAGCGCGGCCGCATGCTTGCCCGACTCGATGCCCTCGCCCGCCGCCTCGACGCCAATCAGTTTCACGCCCTGCTCGTCGATGTAGGGGTAGAAAATACCCATCGCATTCGAGCCGCCGCCGATGCAGGCCAGCACGTAATCGGGCTGGCGCCCGGTCATCTGCGGCATCTGCACCAGGCACTCCTCGCCGATCACCGACTGGAAGTCGCGCACCATCATCGGATACGGGTGCGGGCCGGCGACGGTGCCGATGATGTAGAAGGTGTTTTCGATGTTGGTGACCCAGTCGCGCATCGCTTCGTTGAGCGCGTCCTTCAGGGTCTTGCTGCCCGATTCGACCGGTACCACGGTGGCGCCCAGCAGCTTCATGCGGTACACGTTCTGGGCCTGGCGCTTGACGTCTTCGCTGCCCATGTAAACCACGCACTCGAGGCCGAAGCGGGCGCAGATGGTGGCGGTGGCCACGCCGTGCTGGCCGGCCCCGGTTTCGGCGATGATGCGCGGCTTGCCCATGCGCCGCGCCAGCAGCGCCTGGCCGATGACGTTGTTAATCTTGTGGGCGCCGGTATGGTTCAGGTCTTCGCGCTTGAAGAAGATCTGGGCGCCGCCGGCCAGCTCGGACCAGCGCTTGGCATGGTAGACCGGCGAGGGGCGGCCGACGAAGTGGGCCAGCTCGTAGCGAAATTCTTCGAGGAATTCGGGATCGGCGGAATAACGGGCGTAGGCCTCGTTCAGTTCGGCCAGCGCGTGGGTCAGCGTCTCGGCGACGAAGGCGCCGCCGTAGGGGCCGAAGTGGCCCTTGGCATCGGGGAACTGGTAATCGACGGCCTGGAACAAGGCGGAGGGGTCGCGCTCAGCGTTGACTTCCTGAATCGGTTTCATGGTATGGGCTCTCAATGGTGGCATCGGCGGTGGTATCGGCCACCCGCACCGCCGCAATGAAAGCGGCGATCTTGCGGGCGTCCTTGATCCCCCTGGCGGCCTCGACACCACTACTGATGTCGACGGCCCAGGGGCGTACGCGTGCTACCGCCTCAATGGCGTTTTGCGCGTCCAAGCCACCACTCAAAACGACCCGAGGCGCGAGCTCTTTTGGAATAATTGACCAATCGAAGACCTTTCCGGCGCCGCCGTAGGCATCCACATGCGTGTCGAGCAGGAGGCTCGAGAACCAGGGGCTGGCGGCGCGGTATGCGAGCTCGCATTCTAGCAGTTCGAAAGAGCTCGTGTCCGGCTTGACCCGGAAGGCGCGCGCGAAGGGCCGTTTCACCGCCGCCGCGATCTCGGCGCAGGTATCTGGCGTCTCGTCGCCGTGGAACTGCAGCAGCGCGACCGGCGCGGCGTTCACGACCTCGAGCACTTCTTCAAGCGTCGCATTCACGAACAGGGCCACAGAACTCACGAACGGCGGCACCAGCGTGCCGAGCGCGGCAAACGCGCGCGGCGTGAGGTAACGCGGGCTCTTCGGGTAGAACACGAAGCCGAGCGCGTCGGCGCCGAGCGCGCAGGCATCGCGCAAGTCTTGCTCGCGGGTGATGCCGCAGATTTTGATACGGGTACGGTGCATGGGAGAACCTTAGAACCAGGACAGGGGCGAGACCGCCTCCTGCGGCAGTCCCCAGCGTGGATCGTAATCGATTTTGGCCAGGTACAGGCCGTCCGGCATGAAGGTGGGCGCCGCGGCGTCGCGGTCGCGCGCCAGCAGCACCTCGGCCATCCACTGCGGCTCGTGGCGGCCCATGCCGACATATACCAGCGCGCCGACCAGGTTGCGCACCATGTGGTGCAAAAAAGCGCTGGCGCGTACGGTAAACACGATGATGTCGCCGCGCCGCTCGATGCTCAGCTCCTGCAAGTCCTTGATCGGGGTTTTTGCCTGGCAGCTGGCCGCCCGGAACGAGGAAAAGTCGTGCAGCCCGATCAGGTGATTGGCGGCGGCGCGCATGCGCTCGACGTCGAGCGGGCGGAACACCCAGCCGGCGCGTCCGGCCAGCAGCGCCGACGGCTGGGCATTGTTGTACAGGACGTAGTGATAGGTGCGCGCCCTGGCCGAGAAGCGGGCGTGGAAATCCTGGCCGTCGAGCCCTGCGGCGACTTCATGGGCCCAGCGCACGGTGATCGAATCGGGCAGGAAGGCGTTGGTGCCGCGCACCCAGCTTTGCACCGGGCGGCTCAAGTCGGTATCGAAATGCACCACCTGCTCGACCGCATGCACGCCGGCGTCGGTGCGGCCGGCGCAGGTCGTGGCAAGCGGGGTGCAGGCAAAGGTTTCGAGCGCGCTTTCGAGCGTGTCCTGGACGGTGTCGCGCGAAGGCTGTTTCTGGTAACCGCTCCAGCCGGTGCCGATGTACTGGAGCCCGAGCGCGATCCGTGTCACGCCAACTGCGCGCGCATGGCGCTGGCCCGGCTCGACTGTTCGATATTGCCGCCCTTGATGACTTCGTCGAGCAGCTCGCGCGCACCTTCCTTGTCGCCGATTTCCTGATAAGCCAGCGCCAGGTCGAGCTTGGTTTCCATCTCCATCTGCGCAGGGCTCAGCTCGGCGCCGGCGGCGCTCTCCGGCTCGCCGCCCGCAGCGTCGGCCACGTTCGACGAAGCGGCGGTGGATTCGGACAGCGGCTGGGCCGTCATGTCGAACTCGTGCGCTGGCAGGTCGAGGTCGAGGCCGGACATGTCGAACTGCGGCGCCGGGGTGTTTGGCGTTGGCGTTGCCGGGCGCACCGACTGGCCGAAGTCCATCATGTCGAGGTCGAACAGCGGGTCCTTGTCGGCGCTGGCTTGCGCCATGTCGCCGGAAGACTGCTCCGCGGCCGCCATCGGCGCGGACAGGTCGAGGTCGGTCGAGCCGAAATCGAAGACCGGCTCTGCGGGCGCGGCTGCAGGGGCCGGCGGTGTCGGGTCCGTCATGCCGAAGTCCATCGCATCGAGGTCGAACAGCGGGTCGCGCAGGTCGCCGCCCGCCTGGGCCGAGGACACCTCCGGCAGCGGCGGCAGTTCGAATTCACGGGCCAGCTGGGCCATGTCGATATCGCTGTTCGGATTGTTCTTCGACAGGTCGAGGACGAAAGCGTCGTCTTCCGCAAACGGGTCGTCCGAGGTGGCCGCGGGCGCCGCATCGTGCGCGGAATCTGCCGCACCAAAATTCATGTCGAAGGCGAGGTCGTCCAGGCTGTCGCTCGTGGCCGGCTCGCTCGCCAGCGGCGTGCCGGACGCCGGGTCGAGCGGCGCGAACGGCGCCATGTCGAACTGCAGGTCGGGCACGGCCGTTGCATCCGATCCGGCGCCGAAGGTCGGCTCGATGGCGGACACCGGCTCGAAGCTCAAGCCGCCGAGGTCGAAATCGAGCAGGTTGTCGTCCGCCTTGGCGTCGGCCTTGGCGTCCAGGGCGGCGGGCATGTCGAAGGCCTGCAGATTGTTGTCGTGCAGCTGAGGCAAGGCGGTGGCGTCGTTGCCCAGCCCGAGGCTGTCGAGGTCGAAACTGGTGTCGAGCGGGATGCCGGTCTCGGCATCCACGGTCGCGGCCGGCTCGATGATGTCGGTCGTCTCGCGGCTGCGGAAGGCCTGCTCGAGCTGCTGCGAGAGCATGGTCTGCGGGCCGCCCTCGTGCGTCAGCGCCGTCGCGGCGCTGCCGGCTGCGATTCCGGCGGCGCCGGCGGCAAGGACCGCGCCGCCGCTGAAGCTGGCACCGGCGCCGGCTGCCTGGGCATACATCGGATTGGCCGGGTCGAGCGTGTGGCCGAGCGCGGCGGCTTGCGCCCACTCGTCGCCCTTGCCGGCGGTCAAGCTGTAGAGTTCCGTCGCCTGGGTTTCGAAGGCGCGCACGTCCTTGCGGGCGGCATAGATTTCGAGCAGTTTCAGGCGCACCGGATGGCGCAGCGGATCGTTGCGCAGTGCTTCCTTCAGGATGTCTTCGGCCTGGGTGTCGAAGTTATAGGCCAGGTAGAGCTCGGCCTCGGCCAGCGGGTCGACTTCGTTCGTATCGAGCTGGCTGGCCGATGGCGCGAAGCTGGAATTGAAGACGCTGTCGTGGGTATCGACGTTCTGCCCGCCGGTTTCGGCGAACAGCGACTGCGCCGGCTGGGCGGCGCTGCCGAGGATGGTCGGCGCGGCCGGGGCCGACTTCGGCGCCACCGGTTTCTTGCGGCGGCGCGACAGGCCGAGCGCGGCGAGCAGCAGCACGGCGGCGCCGGCGCCGAGGAGGGTGATGTTGTCCATCACCGTATCGGCAAAGCTGGTTTCCTCAGCCGCTGCGGCGGCCGGCTTCGGTGCGGTCGTGATCTTCGGGGCCGCTTTTGCAGGGTCCTTGGCGACGACAGTCGCCGCTGCCGGCGCCGCGGGAGCCGCCGCTGCGGGGGCCTGGGTGGCGGCGGCGCCGGTCTGGCTCTTGACCGTGATCAGGCCTTCGAGCTCGCTGACGTTCTTTTCGAGTTCCTTGACGCGCTGCTGGGCGTCGGCCAGTTCCTTTTCCCTGGCGACCAGGTCTTCGGCGGCGCCGGCGCCTGCGGCCTTGGCCGGCAGGGCCTTGGACAGGCGCAGCTGGTCGGCCGATTCGTTGGCGGCGGTCGGGCGCTCCTCGACCTTGGCCGTGATGCGGCCGGTCGCGCTCTGCCCTGCCTGCTGTTCGCGGGCCGGGGTGCTGGTGGCCACCTGCCCTGCCAGCTTGGCGCGGTAGGCATTGAAGTCGGCGGCATGCGCGACGACCGTGCCATGCGCCTCGCCGGCCTCGAGGCCGCGCAGCGATTCGGCGTTCGGCACCGACAGGATCTGGCCCGACTTCAGGCGGTTCATGTTGTTGCCGATGAAGGCGTCCGGGTTGGCGCGGTACAGGGCGACGAGCATCATGTCGAGCGAGACGTCGACCGGCTTGATGCGCCCGGCGATGCGGCTGAGCGTGTCGCCGCTGCGCACGCGGTACTTGGCGCCGGCGCCAGGCGCGCCTGCGCCCGCCGCCTGTTCGGCGCGGGCGCCGCGCTGGGTCTGGGCCGGCGCTTCGTTTGCCGGCGCCTGCGCAGGCGCGGGCGAAGCGGTCGAGGCCGAACCGGCCGCGGCGCCGCGCGCGCTACGGGCGCCGGCGGCGTTGGCAGCCACCTGCGCCGACTGGGTCGAACGCAGTTCGGCCGGATCGAGCAGGAAGGTGTATTCGCGTACCAGGCGCCCGTTGTTCCAGGACAGTTCGAGCAGCAGGTCGACGAAGGGCTCGTTCAGCGGCTGCGGCGAGGTAATGCGCACGAACTGGCGCCCTCCCCGCTGCTCGACCGCGAAGCGCAACGACTGCAGGGCCGGATTGAATTCGATGTTGGCGGCGCGGTAGGCGTCCGGGCTGGCGAGTTTCGCGACCAGGCCGGCGGCTTCGTCGGCGGACACCGAAGTGAGTTCGATTTCGGCGCGCAGCGGCTGGCCGAGGGAGGACAGCACGGTCAGCTTGCCCAGTCCCGCCGCTGTAGCCGCCGAAGCCAGCAGCACTGCACTAGCGACCGCTGCGGTAAGCGTTTTCAACGCGGACGACATGATCTGAGGGCGGCGGGTCAGTGGCATAGTTGGGAAGGAGAAGGTTAGCTGGGGGAAAGGACGGTTTCCCGGAGGTCTCAACATATCATCATGCTCTGGAGCATGCAAGCCTTGCGGGGCGTAGCCAGGTCAAACTGTGGGCTGGATGAGCGATCGATAACGTTTCGATATCAACCTTGTACAAGAGGAATTAATGCGGTGTTAACAGGTATGGTTGAAACGCCAAGAAGCCCATGCATGCCGGGTTTTTCGGGAGCACGCCGCGGCCTGGCCGCGGTGCGGCTTCCTTACTGTTCCAGCACGATGCGCAGCATGCGGCGCAGCGGCTCGGCGGCGCCCCACAGCAGCTGGTCGCCGACGGTGAAGGCAGACAGGTAGTCCGGTCCCATCGACATCTTGCGCAGGCGGCCGACGGGGATCGTCAGGCTGCCGGTGACTGCGGCCGGCGACAGTTCGCGCATCGAGGCTTCGCGCGTGTTCGGCACCAGCTTCACCCATGCGTTGTGCGAGGCGATGATGTCGTTGATCTCGTCGAGCGGCACGTCTTTGGTGAGCTTGATCGTCAGCGCCTGCGAGTGGCAGCGCATGGCGCCGATGCGCACGCACAAGCCGTCGACCGGGATCGCGGCGGCACTGAAACCTTGGCCGCGGCCGAGGATCTTGTTGGTCTCGGCGCCGGCCTTCCACTCTTCTTTCGACTGGCCGTTGCCCAGGTCCTTGTCGATCCACGGAATCAGGTTGCCGGCCAGCGGCACGCCGAACTGCTTCGTTTCCTCAGGCGAGAGGCCATGCTGGGTCGCCAGCACTGCGCGGTCGATCTCGAGGATGGCCGAGGCCGGATCGTCCAGCAGCGGCCTGACTGCGCCATTGATGGTGCCGAACTGCGTGAGCAGCTCGCGCATGTGCTGGGCGCCGCCGCCGGACGCGGCCTGGTAGGTCATCGAGCTCATCCACTCGACCAGACCCTGCTCGAACAGGCCGCCCAGGCCCATCAGCATGCACGACACGGTGCAGTTGCCGCCGACGTAGTTGCGCACGCCGCGCGACATGGCGTTCTTGATGACCTCGAGGTTGACCGGGTCGAGCACGATGACGGCGTCGTCGTTCATGCGCAGGGTCGAGGCGGCATCGATCCAGTAGCCCTTCCAGCCGCTCGCCCTCAGCTGCGGGAAGACCTCGGCGGTATAGTCGCCGCCCTGGCAGGAGATGACGATCTCGCACTTGGCCAGTTCGCCGATGTCGTGCGCGCTCTTCAGGGTGGTTTCGTTCTTCGCCATCTTCGGCGCGGCGCCGCCCGGGTTCGAGGTGGTGAAGAACACCGGCTCGATGTGGTCGAAATCGCCCTCGTCCTGCATGCGCTGCATCAGGACCGAACCCACCATGCCGCGCCAACCTACCAGGCCAACTAACTTCATTTTCTCTTCCCTATAACAATCATTATTGTTCCGCGTGGGCACGGGTGCCCACCCTACGCGAGCGCCTTCACCACCGCGTCGCCCATCTGCTCGGTACTCACGCGCTGCGTGCCGTCCTCGAATATATCCGCTGTGCGCAATCCTTGCTGGAGGACCTGCTTGACGGCCGCTTCGATGCGGTCGGCGTGGGCCGGCAGTCCGAGCGAGTAGCGCAGCATCATGGCGGCGGACAGGATGGTCGCCAGCGGATTGGCGATGCCCTGCCCGGCGATGTCGGGCGCCGAGCCGTGCGAGGGTTCGTACAGGCCCTTGTTGTTGGCGTCGAGCGAGGCCGAGGGCAGCATGCCGATCGAACCGGTCAGCATCGCAGCCGCATCCGACAGGATGTCGCCGAACATGTTGCCGGTGACGATGACGTCGAATTTTTTGGGCCCGCGCACCAGTTGCATCGCCGCGTTATCGACATACATGTGTTCGAGCGCGACGTCCGGATAGTCCTTGTGGACCTCGGTGACGATGTCGCGCCAGAACTGGAAGGTTTCCAGCACGTTGGCCTTGTCGACGCTGGTCACGCGCCGGCCACGCTTTTGCGCCGCCTGGAAGGCCACGTGGGCGATGCGCCGGATCTCGCCTTCGGCATAGCGCATCGTGTCGAAGCCTTCGCGCTGGCCCTTGAATGGGCCGTCGGGGCATTCGCGCACGCCGCGCGGCTTGCCGAAATAGATATCGCCGGTCAGTTCGCGGATGATCAGGATGTCCAGGCCCGCCACGATCTCGGGCTTCAGGCTCGAGGCGCCAGCCAGCTCCGGATACAGGATCGCCGGGCGCAGGTTGGCGAACAGGCCGAGTTCGCGGCGCAGTCCCAGGATCGCCTGCTCCGGGCGTAGCGCGCGCTCGAGCGTATCGTAGCGGTAGTCGCCGACCGCGCCGAACAGCACGGCGTCCGCACTCCTAGCCAGGGCCAGCGTGCCCGGCGGCAGCGGGTGGCCGTGGGCCGCATAGCCGGCGCCGCCCACATGGGCGCTTTCCATCTCGAAGCGCTCGCCGAGGGCGCCCAGCACGCGCACGGCCTGGGTCATGATTTCGGGGCCGATGCCGTCGCCCGGCAGGATGGCAATCTTCATGCGCGTCCTTTTATATTATTCAGATAACCGTGGCCAGCCAGGGCTGGCGTGCGAGGTGGCTTTGCTCGAAGGCGCGGATCTCGTCGGCGTGACGCAGGGTCAGGCCGATGTCGTCCAGGCCGTTCAACAGGCAGTACTTGCGGAAGTCGTCGATGGCGAAGGCAAAGGCGAGCCGCCCGTCAGGCGTACGCAGCAGCCCGTTCTCGAGGTCGACCACCAGTTGGAAGCCGGGATTCGCCTTGACCTCGTCGAACAGCTGGTCGACCTGCGCCTCTTCCAGCACGATCGGCAGCAAGCCGGTCTTGTAGCAGTTATTGAAGAAGATGTCGGCAAAGCTCGGCGCGACGATGGCCCGGAAGCCGTACTGCTGCAGCGCCCACGGCGCATGTTCGCGCGAAGAGCCGCAGCCGAAGTTCTTCCGGGTCAGCAGGATCGAAGCACCGGCATAGCGCGGCTGGTTCAGTACGAAGTCCGGATTGAGCGGCCGGACGCTGCAATCCTGGCCCGGCTCGCCGTGGTCGAGGTAGCGCCACTCGTCGAACAGGTTCTGGCCGAAGCCGGTGCGCCGGATCGATTTCAGGAACTGCTTCGGGATGATTGCATCGGTATCGACATTGGCGCGGTCGAGCGGCGCAACCAGGCCTTCGTGTATCGTGAATTTGTCCATGGATTTTCTGCTCACCGCGCCCGTTGATGATTACTTGCCGCCGGCGCCGGTCACGACCTGGCCGACCTTCTGCACGTCGCGGCCGACGCCGGAAATGGTGTTGCAGCCAGTGAGGACGATGGCGACGAGGGCGAGGGCGAATACTTTTTTCATGATGTTCCTATGCTTCGGTGGTTAAAAAAAAATCGGTGTTTGTTCAAAATCCGCGGACGTCGACAAAATGGCCGGCGATCCCCGCGGCGGCGGCCATGGCCGGCGACACCAGATGGGTGCGCCCGCCCGGTCCCTGGCGGCCTTCGAAATTGCGGTTCGAGGTCGAGGCGCAGCGCTCGCCCGGTTCCAGGCGGTCGGCATTCATCGCCAGGCACATCGAGCAGCCCGGCTCGCGCCATTCGAAGCCGGCGGCAGTGAAAATCTTGTCGAGCCCTTCGCGCTCGGCCTGTTCTTTCACCAGGCCCGAGCCCGGGACGACCAGGGCCAGCTTGACGCTGGCGGCGCGCTGGCGTCCGCGCACCACCTCGGCGGCGGCGCGCAAGTCTTCGATGCGCGAATTCGTGCACGAGCCGATAAACACCTTGTCGATGCGGATGTCCCCGATCGGGGTGTTCGGCGCCAGCGCCATGTAGGCCAGCGCCTTTTCGATGGCGTCGCGGCGTACGGCGTCGCTTTCCTGCCCGGGATCGGGCACGCGGCCGTCGATCGAGGTCACCATTTCGGGCGAGGTGCCCCAGGTGACCTGGGGGCGGATCTGCGCCGCATCCAGGGTTACCACCAGATCGTAGTGCGCGCCCGGGTCGCTGCGCAACATGCGCCAGTAGGCCACGGCCTGCTCCCACAGCGCGTCCCGCGGCGAATACGGGCGGCCCTGCACGTAGTCGATCGTGGTCTGGTCCACCGCGACCATGCCAGCGCGCGCGCCCGCTTCGATCGCCATGTTACAGACCGTCATGCGCCCTTCCATCGACAGCGCGCGGATGGTACTGCCGCCGAATTCGATGGCATGGCCGTTGCCGCCGGCGGTGCCGATGCGCCCGATCACGGCCAGCACGATGTCCTTGGCGGTGACTCCTGGCGGCAAATCGCCGTCGACCTGCACCAGCATCGCTTTCGATTTCTTGGCCAGCAGCGTCTGGGTAGCCAGTACGTGCTCGACTTCCGAGGTGCCGATGCCATGCGCCAGGCAGCCGAATGCGCCGTGGGTGGACGTGTGCGAGTCGCCGCAGACGACCGTCATGCCCGGCAGGGTCGCGCCCTGCTCTGGCCCGATCACGTGGACGATGCCCTGGCGCCGGTCGTTCATGTTGAAATAGGTGAGCCCGAAACTCTTCGCGTTCGCGTCGAGGGTCTCGACCTGCAGGCGCGACGTCGGGTCGAGGATGCCTTCGCTGCGGTCGGTGGTGGGCACGTTATGGTCCGCCACGGCCAGGTTGGCGGAGGTGCGCCAGAGCGGACGGCCGGCCTCGCGCAAGCCCTCGAAAGCCTGCGGGCTGGTCACTTCATGGACCAGGTGGCGGTCGATGTAGAGCACCGTGGTGCCATCGGCATCGGCGCGCACGACGTGCGCATCCCAGAGTTTGTCGTACAGCGTCTTGAACATTGGCTAATCCAGGTAAACGTCTGCTTGAAAGGGGCGCTTCAAGAAGGTGCCCCAAGGGGACATTTTCGATTATGCCATAATTGTGCACTGCGGCAGAGGGAGGTGCATTTTGCACAGTCCTGCCAATGACAGCACTCGTCTGCAAATTAAATTTGCCTGTGATACGCCATACTCGAATAAAAAAAGCCTGCGCATCCGATGCGCAGGCTTTTATTGTCAGGGCCTGTCCAGCCCTTTTTCTTCGGTAAAAGACGTTCAGGCGGCGGCGACACGCGCCGTGCTGCGGCAGCCATCCATGAGGAAGGACAGGCCTACCACCAGCACCAGTTCGCCCTCGGCCGAGCGCGCGGTGCCGGTCACGCCTTCGACGGTCAGCGCCGTCATCGGCTTGATCACCAGGTCGGCCGTGCCGTCGACCGCTTCCACCGCCAGGATATACGGCTGCGGCGCGTTGATGACGATGCCGACGCGTTCCGGCGCTTCCTCGTAACCGAGGGCGCCGGCCAGGGAGCGCACCGGCAGCGGACGGCCCTGGTCTTTCAGCACCGGAGCGCCGCCGACCTGCGAGAAGGTTTCCGGCAGCTCGACCACGCGCTCGACGACCGCCATCGGCAGCGCCAGCGACGCGCCCGAGGTGGACACGAGCATCGTCGGCACGATCGACAGTTCGATCGGCAGGCGGATCGCGAACTTGGTGCCGTGGCCGAGCGAGGAATCGATGCGGATCGCGCCGCGGTTCTTTTCCACCGCCGTTTTCACCACGTCCATGCCGACGCCGCGCCCCGAGACCGAAGACGCCACTTCCTTGGTCGAGAAGCCCGGCAGGAACACCAGCTGATAGGCATCCTCGTCGCTCTGGGCGCCGTTCTCGCCGATCAGGCCCTTCTCGATGGCTTTCTTGCGCAGCTTGCCCGGGTCCATGCCCTTGCCGTCGTCCTGCAGCACGATCATGACGCTGTTGGCTTCCTGCCAGGCTTTGAGCAGGATGAAGGCCTTGGCCGGCTTGCCGTTGGCGACGCGGTCCTGCGGCGACTCGACACCATGGTCGAGCGCGTTGCGCAGCATGTGCACCAGCGGATCGTAGAGGCTGTCGACGACGACGCGGTCGACTTCGGTCTCGGCGCCTTCGATGGTCAGCTCGACGTCCTTGCCGAGGTCTTTCGCCAGTTCGCGCACCAGGCGCGGGAATTTCTGGAACAGGCGTCCCACCGGCTGCATGCGCGTGGCCAGCGTGGCGCGCTGCAGTTCGGCCGAATAGCGCGAGGCGCGCTCGAGCGTTTCGGTGAGGGTTGCCATCAGGGTGGCGGCCTGGCCTTCGAACTTGAACTGCGCCAGGCGTTCCAGCAGCACGGCAGCCTGGTTGGCAGCCTGCACCGATTCGCCCGCCACTTCCAGCAGCGCGTCGAGCTTGACGGCGTCGATACGGATGCTTTCGTCCTTGGCCGGCGCGGCGGCGACCGGCTTGTTCTCGTTACGGCGGTCGACGCCGTCCCAGCCTGCTTTGGCTGCCGGCGGGCCGCTTGGCGCGGCGCCGGCTTCCGCGACGGCCGCGGCCGGCGCAGCCGAAGCGGTCATGTCCCCGGCGATTGCGGCGCTGGCGGGAACGACGGCGTTGTACATTGCCGTCCAGTCGAGGCCATCGTCGCCCATTGCTGCTGCGACCGGGGCCACGACTGCGGCGGCGACAGGCGCTACGGCGGCCGGCGCCGGCGGGGCCGCCGGCACAGGTGCGGGCGCAGCCTCGGCCTTGCCTTCGATCGCGTCCATCAGGATGCGTTCGAGGTCCTGCGGCATCGGCGCCAGCTGTTCCGGCGTGGTGCCGTTGTTCAGATCGTTGAGCTGGTCGGCCACGAAGCCCGACGCCTGCAGCGCCGCTTCGATCGACAGCGGGGTGACGGGCGCGGCACCCGTGCGCAGTGCGTCGAACAGGTTTTCGGTCAGGTGGCAGGCCGCCACCAGCGCCGGCAGGCCCATGAAGCCGGCGCCGCCCTTGATCGTGTGGAACGAGCGAAACACCGCGTTCAGCGTTTCCTTGTTCTGCGGATCGCGTTCGAGGCGCAGCAGGTGCTCTTCAACATTGACTGCCAGATCCAACGCCTCGACGACGAAGTCCTTGAGCATATCGTCCATTAGAATCCCAGATCGGCAAGAAGGTCGTCGACATTGTCCTGGTCCAGGGCCGCGGACGGCATGGACGGGCCCGACATCAGCTGCACGGGCGCAGCTTCTTTTTCGGCCAGCTTGGCGCGCGTCTCGGGCGGCGCGTTGTCGCGCAGCAGCTGGGCCAGCTCGTTTTCCACGGTCTTGGTGATCGCGACCACTTTCTTGATCAGCTGGCCGGTAATGTCCTGGAAGTCCTGGGCCATCATGATTTCCAGCAGGCGCGCTTTTTCCGCTTCGGTTGCGTCCGAGACAGCCTGCGCGAACTGGCGCGAGTCGCCGGCCAGGGCCTTGAATTCGTCCAGGCTGAGCTTGCCGGAGAACAGCGCATCCCAGCGGCCCGACATGTCCTGCGCCTGCTTCGACAGCCTGTCCTGCGCCGGCATGCCTTCGTCGAGCGTGTTGAGCACCTTGTTGGCGGCCTGTTCGGTCAGGGTGGCGACGTACTCGAGGCGGTCCTGGGCATCGGTGATCTGGGACGAGGCTTCCGACAGTGCGCGGTCGTAGCCGAGTTCGCGCAGCGAGTCGTGCAGCAGGCGCACGATGCCGCCGAGGCGTTCGTACATGTTCTTGTCGCCTTCCACGCCTTCAGCGCCTTCAGCGCCTTCCGCATCCGGCACGGGAGTGATCGACAAGGTGCTGCCGGCGCCGGCGGCCGGCTGGCTCGACGCCACCTGGTCGAACAGGGCTTCCAGGTCATCTTCCTCTACAACTGCGGCCGGGGCAGCCGGGCTGGCCGGGGCCGACGCACTGGCGCGCTGGGCTGCCACTTCGTCGAATAAGGCGTCGAAATCGTCGGCGGCGTCGGTCATAATCCCTGCTTCTCCATATTAAAAATATCGCGGCTGTTGCGCGTTTCGGTGCGGTGGATGCAGGCTTGCGCACGTTGTCGCACGTCGTCGCCAGCCCAAAAATCATTCAGCGAGTGTAGCAGCGTAGTTGCCCTAGGTAAATGTCGGAAAAGAGGCCAGGTTGAAATGGACAAGGAATCTTAATTCCGCGACAATAAAACGGTGCGGTTCCTGATCGTTTACACAAGCGAGGTGTTGTTTTACAGTCGTACCGATCGTGTAGCGTTTTTACCCCTAAGGGGACAGTTCGGGTGTCCTGATCGCTTGGAAGCGAGCTCATGTTTGAGAAAAGTCAACAGCTTGCGCTACGACAAGCCCCGGCCGCCTGACAGGACCCACAATAGCGTGGCGTTTCGGAGAAATCATCATGTACCGGAAAATCCTGATCACCACCGACGGCTCGACCGTGTCCCAGCACACGGCCTGCGCCGGCGTCAAGTTTGCCCAGCAAATGGGAGCCGAGGTGCTGGCCCTGTTTGTCGCGCCCGAGTACCAGTACCCGGTGTATGTCGAAATCATTCCGCCCTCGTATCCGAGCGAAGAGGAATACATCGAGCAGATGAAGCGCACCGGCGAAGACCACATGAGCCGCATCATGCGCTCCTGCGAACAAGCCGGCCTCCCGCACGACTGCATGACCGCGTTTTCCGACGCCACCGCCCTGAAAATCGTTGATGTCGCCGAACAGCAACATTGCGACCTGATCTTCATGGGCTCGCACGGGCGCAGCGGCTGGGGCCAGATCCTGCTGGGCAGCGTCACGAATAAAGTGTTGTCGCATACGAGCAGGCCGGTGCTGGTGCACCGCCTGATCAATGAGCCGGTCGAGTCCTAGTTCCGGCACCGGCACGCCGCTTGCGGCGTGCACTATATAGAAGACGCTGCGGCGGGCCGCGGCGCTGGGGAGTAACGCATCTATGATAAGAATCGTCATTGCAGATGACCACACGATCATGCGCGAGGGCCTCAAGCGCATCCTGGACGGCGCCGTCGATGTCGAAATCGTCGGCGAAGCGACCAACGGCTTCGAAGTGCTGTCCCTGGTGCGCCAGGGCGGTTTCGACCTGTTGCTGCTCGACTTGTCGATGCCCGGGCGCAGCGGGGTCGACCTGATCCGCCAGGTGCGCAGCGAGGCGCCCAAGCTGGCAGTGCTGATTCTCACGATGCACGAAGAGGAGCAGTACGCCGTACGTGCGATCCGCGCCGGCGCCCAGGGCTATCTGACCAAGGAAAGCGCGGGTACGCAACTGGTGGGCGCGATCCGCAAGGTGGCCTCGGGCCGTCCCTACATCAGCACCGAGGTGGCCGAACAGCTGGCGCTCAATATCATGGCGCCCAACGAACAGTTGCTCCACAAGCAGTTGTCGGACCGCGAATTCGAAGTGTTTTCGCTGCTGGTAGGCGGCAAGTCGATTACGGAAATCGCCAACAACCTGCACCTGTCCGTGAAAACGGTCAGTACCCACAAGACCCGGATCATGCAAAAGATGGGCATGACCTCATTGTCGGAAATGGTCCAGTACGCCGTGGCGCACCGCCTGCTGGCGCCGCTGAAGGCCTGAGCGAAGGACCGCGCCATGGAGTTCCTGCGCTTCAGCCCGGCGTATCGGGAAGAAGCGTAGTTCGGTTTTTCACCAAGGCCGAAAAAATGTTTGACATTGCGATTGCATAGTTTGTGCCATGCCCGCCACGCGTCATCCTCTGCCCTGGTCTCTCCTGTTGGCAATGTGTTCTTTCCCGTCCCATTCGGTGACGCCCCGTTGCAGTAAGATTATTCCTACATCGTTAGCAGCAGTCCTACCTACACATTCAGCCATTCCTGATATTAATGCCGGACTCGTGTTGGCATACTGAATTCCAGCGTATCGACTTGCTTGCGATCTAATTTCTCTCCGTAAGCTAAGCCTGCCGCTTGATGAATCCTATTGAAGCACCCGGTAGCGGCTCCACCCACCGAAGCCGTACCAGACAGATTTCTTCACTGGAGAATAAGCATGCAGTCCCAGCCAGAACAACGTAACGCAAGCTCGACCATGCATTCCACCCCGATGGAAGCAGGCCGCCAACGCCAGGGCCGCCTGTGGTCCAACCTGAAAGAAGTCTGCGACCTGCTTCACATCCCGGCCGCCGTCTCGGTGAATTCGGAAGAGTTGCTTTTCCAACATGTCCAGTTCAAGACCGGCCAGCGCGTCCACACCATCGGCCAGGCCTTCGACACCCTGTACATCGTCAATTCGGGTTTCCTGAAAACGGTGTTGATCGACGAGTTCGGCAACGAGCAGGTGCTGAGCTTCCCGATGAAGGGCGACATGCTCGGCGTCGACGGAATCCACACCCGCCACTACGCCTCGGAAGCCGTTGCCCTGTCCGACTGCGACCTGATCCTGCTGCCGTTCAAGAAGCTGACGGCCCTGGGCCGCGTGCACCTCGAACTGGAAAACCTGATGTACGGCGTCATGAGCCGTGAGCTGGTGCGCGAACAGGCCATGATCGGCATGCTCGGCGCCCTCTCGGCCGAGGCCAGGGTCGCACGCTTCCTGGTGTCGCTGGCCGACCGTTTTGCCGCGATGGGCTACTCGAGCAAGCTGTTCAACCTGCGCATGACGCGCCACGAGATCGGCAGCTACCTGGGCCTGACGCTCGAAACCGTCAGCCGCACGCTGTCGGCCTTTAACGAAATCGGGCTGATCACGGTCGACCAGCGCACCATCGGCATCAAGGACGCCGAAGCGCTCAAGACCCTGCGCCGCCTGCCACCCTCGCGCTCGCGCACCAAAGGCGCCGCCGCCGCCAAACTGAAGGCCGAAACCGACGCCGCCGGCGGCGACGAGGTACTAGCAACCACCGCCTGACTTCAATCGCTCAATCGTAGATACCGTCTTCATCGTCAAGCCCTACATCGCAAATTTTGGATCGTAGGGCTTGCCCGTGTGGAGGACACCAAAGCACAGGTGCGCCAGCTTGCGCATCGCTGCACCGATAGCG